>CAKZRQ010000051.1 GCA_937146645.1 uncultured Cyclobacteriaceae bacterium | reverse complement strand
CCCTTTCCAACCTCTTTCGCAGGCTAATATCTACCAAAAAGCCAAATAGCAATATAAGACTTGACTTTATCAATTCTGATCTTTAAATTTACATAAAGTATAAATACTTTATGTAATAATGGTATTAAAGCCCTTTCCAACCTCTTTCGCAGGCTAATATCTACCAAAAAGCCAAATAGCAATATAAGACTTGACTTTATCAATTCTAATCTTTAACTTTCAATCAAAAGATAAATCTTTTGATTGATGGCCGGAAAATCAAGATTCATTATAGCTGAGTCAAACATAAAAAAATATTTCTTTGAGCAGGATAAGGTTTACTCAGAGGAAGAACTCAAGCAAATTCTAAATCAAAAAAGGATGATTTGGAACTTACCAATATCCATGAATCATACAAAATTCATTGAAAAACTGGTTGAAAGAGAAGTACTTGTAAAAAATACAATCAATTTTTCAGGCTACTATCCAACAAAAATCAGATATGCAACCAATAATTCAACTGTTTTTCATATGGCTCTCTCATTGGCTTCAAAATCTTATTTATCACATTATACCGCCGCCTTTCTATTAGGGCTAACGTCTCAGGTGCCAAAAACTATTTATCTGACTTCAGAACAATCCAGGAAAGAGCGAACAACTGATATTCTATTAAAGCAGAAAGACATCGATAACGCGTTTAAGAAACCGCAACGAAAATCCGGCGCAATAGGAATCCATAAAGAATATTCAATTGTTTTACACAATGGCATGTTTTCCAATAAACTGGGAGTCTTTAGTAAAGGTGGATTGAGTTATACAAATCTAGAGAGAACATTAATCGATATAACGGTGAGGCCAGCATACGCAGGAGGCGTGACCAGAGTCTTGGAAATTTTTGAAAATTCAGTTGATAGAATTTCTATGAACAAACTGAGTGCAATTCTCAAAAAATTGAACTACATATACCCATATCATCAGGCAATCGGCTTCTACCTTGAACGCGTTGGTATGGACGAAAAAAATCTATCAAAGCTTGAATCAATTGAGAAATTGAATAATTTTTATCTTACCTATTCCATGAAGGACATTGAATTTAATGAGCGTTGGAAAATCTTTTTCCCTAAGGGAATTTAAGCCTTTCAAATTTTGAAAGAACAAATTCAAAGTAAAAATCAAAATCTTCAATTTCTTCAGAAATAGAAAGAGTGTCTTTGACATCTTTCCAATTTTCAAGATGTAGTTCTTTATTTAAACTTAAATTTCCCAAAAAGTCCAACGGAACTTTTTTCGCCTCAAAAATTGATTTAATGGTTTCTAGATTATCTTCTTTTTTAAGGTCAATTTCAAAATGAGTCATTATTAGCCAGATATCATAGAAATCTCTTGCCCTAGCCCTTGGATTAAAACTCTTTACAACATCGGCATATTCTGGGAGTTGTTGACATAATGCACGAACCTTTTCAAAAACAATCATCTCTGGGGTATAAACCTTTATAGTATACCCGTCAACATCTACCTTCTTAAATTGATCGGCGTATTCATGCTTACTGAATTCAATCTCAAATTTGGGAGACCCATTATTTCGGTTGATGGAGATAGCATTTCTCCTTATTCTATCAGAATCACCACTAAAAGAATCATATTTACCCTGCTGGATAAGTTTAAATTCAGCTTTGTATCCACCCCAAAAATCATGCGTTTCTTCGTTGACCTTCTTCGGTTTAATCGCAAACCGAAAATCAAATAACACATACCCATTTTCAGCAAATGTTTGAGTCAAAACATTTTTGATTCTTTTTTCAATTGAATCGATTTCATCCTTAAAATCACCATTAGCGATAGAAAAATCCAAATCTAAAGATGGTCTTGAAACCTTTCCAATAGTATCAGAGTAGCCAATCTGTATTGCATTCCCCCCTTTTAAAACTAAGGACTCAATTAAATCATCATCTGAGGCCAACCCTGTCAATACCCACTTTTTGACTTTAGTAAAATCTTGAATATCCATTAATCTAAATTTTTATTTTTCCTCATTTTCGAATCGTATTGAATTCAACATTAATATTTGGTCAATGTTCATTGATATATATGTTCTTGAAATGAAGAAGTACGATTTACACTTGATTTTTTAGCAACTCTTAAAAAATTGCTTGTTGACCAGCTTGGCCTCGATTTCCTTTGCCGTTTTGGTGATGGATAGGCCTCCAAGGTTGGTGCAACGCAGTGTATTGGGAATACTTTTTCCCACATCATACATGGTCTCTATCACTTCATCTAAAGGAATCAAATGATCGTAGTCCGCTAAGGCCATATTTGCGCAGGAAAGAGCATTTGAAGCAGCCATCACATTTCTATTCAGGCAAGGTGCCTCTACCCTATTCCCAATCGGATCACAAATCATTCCCAAAGAACTTTGCAAGGCCATAGACGACGCGGAGAGAATTTGTTTCAAATCTCCTCCACCCATAAAAACAAGAGAAGCCGCAGCCATCGTTGCCCCAGATCCACATTCAGCCTGGCAGCCTCCTACTTCCGCTGCGAAAGTGGAATGAGCCGCTATAAATACACCTATCAACCCCGCAATTAGCAATGCTTTTACCGTCTCCTCATCGGATAAGCCCAAGGAATCAGACACTCCCAGCACAGCACCCGGCATAGCTCCGCAGGAACCGGCTGTTGGGGCAGCTACTATTACTCCCATGGAACTCTTCACTTCCATAATCGCAGAGACATACATGATAATTCTGTTAAGCACATCTCCATCCACCAGCTTCTTTTCTTCCATCATGGATTTAAACTTCACTGACTGAGGTCCAAGAATTCGGTCTTCAAACTTGGTTCCTTTGAGACCAGTCTCTACCGCATCTTTCATAATGAGACGGATCTCATCCATCTTGTCCATGACTGCGGATTCTGATATATTTCCACGCATACTTTCATACTTCAGCGCTAGCTCCCATAGAGACAAGTTTTTATCTCCATTGTAGCGGAGCATTTCCTCAACCGTGATAAAGGGAACTTCCATATCAGGAGAAGCTAAAATCGGCACCACGGGACGAATCTGCTTGACATCGCTCACTACCTCCAGCTCTTTTATCTCAGCCACTATGCTACTATCCAAGGGATCGAAAGTGGAGAGCATAAGAAATCTATCTTCAATTGACCCTTGCTGGATACTAGTGGATAAACCCAAATGATCAAAATAAGTCCTAACGGTCTTTTGATCATCTGTGTAGATCAGACTCAAATGCGAATCTCCAAGAGAAGAAACCTTAACCCCATCAACCTCAATTAGCTCTATCATACCTCCCCCAGTGGAAAGTGCGATCACTTCATGTTTCTCCCAGGGATTTCGCAAGGAAATTTGATAGGTATTCGGATGATCATATTTCAGCTCCTTGATATTGATGGTGTAAGAAATACCGGCAGCACCCATATGCATTTCTGAATCTACAAGTCGTTCATCATGTGCCTCCCATCCGAGGAAACCACCGAATAAGCCCATGTCCGAACCCTGATCCTTATGCGTGGTAGCAAGGGATCCATTGGGATCAAAGTCAATATCAATTTCAGAGATCTTACCTCCCATGATATCATGACAAATTCGACCAATCCTAAGGGATGCCGCACAATGAGAACTTGACGGTCCTCTCATTACCGGGCCTACTACGTCATTGAAAATGCTTGGATAGCTCATACTTTCTCAAATTTTACTCTGCTATAATTTAAGAAAAATGTGCTTGATCTTAATTCTTACTAAGGCAGGAGTAAGGGATCCTTGTTTTGCCCTTTCTCCTTTCCTATTTACATTTGATTAAGAGCCTAGAATCATGATGAAAACCTACCTTCTTCTTCTTTCCTTCTTCAGTTTCATTTCATTGAATGCACAAACCGTCTGCACCGCTGAAAGCCGTGAAGTCGTTGATCAGAGTTTGGAAAAGCTGAAGTCTTTGGATACGCAGGGGAAGTCAACCAATGAGCTTGCTATAGAAATAGGACAATGGTTTTTAGGAACAGAATACGTTGCCAAAACCCTAGAGCTTCCCGGTCCCGAAAAGCTTGTGATCAACCTGGTGGGTCTGGACTGCACCACCTATCTGGAGTCTGTAATTGCTTTGACTCGCCTGGCAAAACTGGAGGAATACAGCTTTGAGGCCTTCGAACGAGAACTGGAATTGATTCGATACAGATCGGGGAAAAACGAGGGGTATCCTTCCCGGCTACACTACTTTTCTGATTGGATGTTTACGAATGGCGAGAAGGGCCTTTTCTCAGATATCACAGAGCAAATTGGTGGAGAACCCTATGAAAATAAGCCGGGGTTTATGTCCGCCAACCCTCAATTCTATCCGCAGCTTTCTGAACCTGAAAATGTTGAAGAAATAAAGAAGGCTGAAGCCATCATTGCTAATCGGGATTATTTTTTCATCCCGAAAGAGAAGGTAGCAGAGCTTGAAAACCAAATCGAGTCAGGTGATCTTATTGCCATCACCACATCCATTGATAACCTGGATATGGTTCATGTAGGCTTTGCAATAGAACACCAAGATCGCATTCACCTTCTTCACGCTAGCTCAGGAAGTATGGAAGTGGAAATCTCAGAATTGCCTCTCAGTGATTATCTGGCTCGGAATAAAAAGCAATCTGGGATTATGGTCAGTAAGATTTTGACCCCTTAAATCACAAAGATTAAGGCTCTATTTACAATTTTCCGACTGACTCGCGTAGAATCTTTCGTCATTGACATAGAGTTGCTCATCCACAAACTTCAATTGAACCGTCAAAGGCCTTAGGTCCCCTTTCGAAAAGGTTATATTCATTGTGGCTTCTGAGTTATTGCTTTCCACGGTCCAGGAACCACTCATATTTCCTTTATACTCTGGATTAAAGTCTTTCATGAATCCCTTTTTCTTGACTTTAGCATTAAAGCTACCATCTGCGCAAAGGTTTACCCTGGTTTTGCGTTCGCCTCCCTTAAAATCGTTATAAACGATTAGCATCTTATTCGATAGAAATTCTTGCCAGTCAAAATCTTCAAAGGGATCAATCTCCCGCGGTTCCTGAAATTTACCATTCGCCAAAAAGTCTTTAGCAGCCTGAGAGACTAGGTCGTAATTTTCATCGCTAGAAACAGCAAGAACGGTAATGCAAGTGCCCGTATCTCCACAACGGACCATGGCAAAGGCTCGCTTTTTGGTTGGAATATAATTCCCAACAGCCTTTACTTCTGAGAACAATGCATTATCCTGGATTTGAGGATTATCGGCCTGGAGCCTCAGCGTCTCAGTCAAATCCACCCCAGCTTTCCATTCTTCAGCAACTTCGTTCAGGTCTACTGCTGGCCTCCCCACTACAAAGATTTCACCGAATTGACCGGTGGACAGATTTAATAAAAACACTTCGGTTTCTCTAGGCAAAGTACCCACCCAGTTCTGTGGAACTTGTGTGGTAAAACCAAACTTGGGAGAGCTCAGGGTTTCTCCACCCATGTACATTACCCCAGGTTCTACTCTTTTTACCTTTTGGGCTAAGCCCAAAAAGGAAATAGAAAACAGGGAAGAAAAGAGAAATGCAAAGAGATACTTATTCATAAGAGTCAAGATTGAAAATCTAATCGTTGTAACCCAAATCTAATCATTTCTACTTTTGAAGACCTTACTCTTTTCTCATTTGATTTTTCAAATATGAGCTAAACGTCCCTAAGAAGATTCAGATGGAAACTGGATTTTATACTCCTTAATTTTCAAGCAGGCCTTTTAAGTTTTGAAGACCAACCTGAAAATCATCTGCAATCATCGTTTCCATTCCCATTAATGGAATCATAAGATTCATGGGATACTCCATCCTACCTTCAAAACCCCATGAAACTTCAGTCTGATTAGGAGTAATTTCTTTAAAGACTAAATAAGCTTTATCTGATGCTTCAAAAGGCACAAAAAATCGAAGCTCATAATCGATCCTTTCCTTGTCTTTTATGGCGATTATTTCCTGCTCACCTTCCCCAACATCGGGATTGTCACTTTTCCAACCTGAAACAAAACCAACGGTGCCATCCACCCCTTCATAATAATGCTCCATATCAGGGTCCATAAGTTGCCATTTGCTGTACTGACCTTGATTCTTTAGAAGCTTAGCAAAGCCATAAACTTCATCCAGCGGACGATCGATGGTCACACGCTCTTCTACTGAATAGTCTTTCGAAATAAGAGCTGCTGAGATTAAGGCCAAGGCTATTATAGCTACCAAAAGGCCTCCGATAATTTTTAGTGCTTTCATAATTCTGGTGTTAAGTCAATTCAATTTACTCTCAATTCTTGGGTCTAATTCAAACTTTTTGAAAAGAAAATGTAAATAAAACTTGACAAATGTAAAGTATTATTTACATTTGTAAAGTGAACTTTACATAAACACAATGGAAACAATGAAACTAGAACGACAGAAAAGAGTACGAAAACTGGCAGTTTGGACCTGGACTTGGGTAGCCACTTTAGCCATAGCTACATTCGGTCCCATATTCATATGGGATGATCATTCATTTCTCACTCCTTTTGCGATCATCGTGAATCTCGCGAACGGCGTCCTGATGATTTTGGCCAACCGGGATTTATTCAATCATTTTGATGAATTGGAGAAAAAGCTTCACCTGGAAGCCATGGCCATTACACTTGGGCTTACAGTAGTGGTGGGGCTGACTTTTTCGCTCCTCGATCAGAAAGATATTATTCCTTTCGATGCTGAAATCGGCTTTTTGGTAGGCTTTATTGGGATATGCTACATGACCGCTCTTCTCATCAATATGCGGAGGTTCAAATGAAAAATCGGGTACGAGACCTCAGAGTGGAGAAAGGACTCACTCAGGAACAATTGGGCGAAATTATAGGAGTTTCAAGGCAAACAGTGAATGCCATCGAGAAACAAAAATTCGACCCCAGTTTGCCGACGGCGTTCAAAATGTCACAGCTTTTTGATCGAAAAATAGAAG
Source organism: uncultured Cyclobacteriaceae bacterium (assembly GCA_937146645.1). GTDB lineage: Bacteria > Bacteroidota > Bacteroidia > Cytophagales > Cyclobacteriaceae > Algoriphagus. Next base: position 158,725 of record CAKZRQ010000051.1, on the reverse strand, counting down.
AGATATTTATCTACGAATAAACCAACGAATGAAATGAAAAAGGAATTATTGATGGTGACTGGAGCCGGATTCGGCCTCGCTATCGGTAGCACTATAGGTTCACTCACCGGCTCGCCGATTCTTTGGATAAGTTTAGGTATTTGCTTCGGTGCTCTTGCAGGACTTCTCTATGACCTTAGAGATTCTAAAAGAAGTAGGGCGAACTAATCAGGAATAATGAAAACTAAACCAACTAGGGGCATTAGCCCCTTTTTTTATTACCAATTCACGGCATTCACCAGCATATCTACAAAAGCTTTCTGCTCCCAAACTGCAGCATGGTGACCCATAGAGGTATAAAACGTCTTCCCATTTCCAACTTTCTTTGACCATGCCACCGGATGATCCTCGCCCATTCCCCAGTTTTTATCCTTGATCCAAAGTAGATTTCCATTTGGAATGATCTGATCACCATTAATGGTATAAAGAATATCAAAATCACTAGCTCTCGGGTTTTCAAAAAAAATATACCATTCATCAGTATGTTTCCACCCTTTGCTAAGGCCTTCGGCCAAAACTGATTCTGCTCCATCATCTAACATAACCTGTGCTTCCTGAAGTTGTGGATCCAAAGGATGATGGGAGAATTTTGCACCAAGCAGCTTACCCTGATACCAATCCCAATGGTGTGAATCATCCCCCGCTCCATGAATCCCAATCAACTTCCCTCCATTCTCCACGTATTCCTGAACCAAAACCCGCTGTTCATCGGTAAGTACTCTTCCCGTAGAATTATTGAAAATAACTACATCAAATTTGGCAAGCTGGTCCCCATTAAAAACTCCTGCCGACTCAGTATTGTGAAGAAACCATCCTTCCTGAGATGCTAATTCTTCGAACTTCGCTTTTCCTGCTTCAATCGATTCTTCATGTCTGAATCCTGTGGTTTTTGAGAATAGCAAAACCTTCTTGCCTTCAGCTGGAATAGTTATCTCTGCAGGCTCAGTCTCATAACTTACTGGGAATCCATTTTTGACCTTGTAAACAAATAGGCCAAGAGCTGTACCTGCCAAAACAAATAAGACTAGAATTACTATCCCGGTAATCTTCAGAAATTTAATCATGACTTTAAACTATTCATTTTTCGTGTTCAAGGATTTGAGATTTGATAATTGGTAACCAGTCAGAATTAGTTGGAGGAACTTACTCCTCAAGCTCATACCATTCTATGTTTTCGAGCTTTGACCTCCGGCCAATCTTCTTCGGCGGATAGTTCGTTACCAGGTAATCCACGATGATCTTTTCATTCTCACCCAAATCCCAGAGACCCTGGGTCTCCTGCATCCAGTGGATGGTTTCTACCCATCGCTCTTCATTCATTCGATTAGCGATGACAAGCTTTGAAGAATGACAACTTGTGCAATTCTGAATGGTCACCATCATGCCAGGAGCATCAATGAATCCTGTTTCCACATGGATACCATCCACTACTTCATCAGGACTTACCTCAGCAACCAGTTCTTGTGTAGTTTCTTGTTCCCCTTCCATAAATCCCGAAAAAAGGGCAAGACTCGGATCGATCAAAGCATAACTGAGAACCCCAATCACAAGCAAAACCAGCACTATGGTCCCAGCAAGCATACCATAGATAAGGCCCAGCTTTTCAAAAAATTCCTTTCCAGAGTTTTTAGAGGATCCCATTTAGCTCACTTTTACTGCTATTCTATGACAGGCATTATTCAAATAGCCCTTTGGATTCCATCCTGGCACCAGCATGGGCTGGGAAACGCCGTCTGAATCGGTGGCTCTGGCCCAAACTTCATAATATCCTTCTTCCAGAAATTCCACTTCCGCAGAGAATCTCTGCCAGGCGAGCCTGTTGGGGGCATCCTTTAAGTCACACTCTTTCCATGTAGACCCAAAATCTATGGAATACTCCATTTTTCTCACACTGTTTTCTCCCGCCCAGGCGTGACCTCGAATAGATAATTTCTTATCTGAAATCATGGCACCTGTTTTTGGATAGGTGATCAGGGACTTCACAGGCATGGACTCAATGATACACATATCCTCATCTTCTACCTTGTCTCCGGGTGCTACTGGAGTGCATGGGACTCGATAGGACGTTCCGCCCATTTTCTCACCATCATGAACCTTATTTCGAACGCTGATTCTCTGAAGCCATTTGCCGGAAGCTGAAGCTGGCCAGCCACCTGCTACGAGCCGCAGTGGATGTCCATGAACTAGAGGAATATCCTGATCATTCATTTGATAAGCGATCAGAGTCTCTTCCATCATTGCTTTAGAAATCGGTACTCCACGAGAAATAGCTTCCTTATTTGGATCTCGGGTCAGGTGCTCATCTGCAGCATAATATCCAATGTAAACTGCATCAGAATTTATCCCCACATCCTCCAAAACATCCTTTAGTCTGACCCCGGTCCATTTCGCACAGTACACAGCTCCTAGTGACCATTGATTTCCCTTAGGCGGAGGATCAAATTCAGCCCTACCATTTCCTCCACACTCCAAGGTTAGCTGATAGGAATGAGTAGGAAACTTGGATTTAAGCTCCGCTAAAGTATAGGTTTTTGGCTCACTGACTGACTCACCATCTATGGTAAGCGTCCAGCTTTCCGTGTCTATCTCACGAGGTATCAGTCCGTTATTCCTGACGAAAATGTATTCATTAGGAGTAATATCATCATCCAGCTGATGTGCCAAAGCCTCCATATTATATGGCTTATCATTCAGCAAAATCATGTCCTTGTCCTTTTTGAAGAGAGCATAAGGATCATCCTGATCTAAGCCAATTGGCAATAATCCTTTCGGTAACTTTTCTCCAAAAACGATATCCATTCCGAGCACTGAAGTCATGGATGCTAGAGCAGTTTTACTAATGAATTTTCTTCGATTCATGATTTTGATTCGATACAGACGAAAAATAAAAGCAGGCAGAAATTACTAAATGTTTCCCAATCTGAATACCCAAAACCTGAGTTGAATTTGCCCACATCCTATAAAATGGCTTTAACCGGAGCGGAAAAATCTTTACTTTTTAAAATATGAATAGGCTCCTACCCTTATGCTTCTGCATTCTTTTGCTTTGGTCCTGCGGACCAAAGCCTCAAGAAACCCCAAAACAAAAACCCAATATCCTCTTCATTTTTACAGATGATCAAAGGGCCGACGCACTTGGAATCGCTGGAAACCCTAATCTCAAAACACCAAATATTGATGCTTTGGCAACCTCTGGTACCCGATTCACCAATGCCTATGTGATGGGGGGCAACCATGGAGCTATCTGCGCGGCAAGTAGGGCAATGCTCATGTCCGGAAAAGGATTATTCAAGGTTTTGGACAAGTTAGCAAAGGAGAAGACCATGCCCATGCATTTCGCTGAGCAAGGCTACAGCACCTTCGGAACTGGAAAATGGCATAATGAGAAATCCGCTTTTGAGAAGAGTTTCGAACATGCGGAAAATGTATACCTGGGAGGGATGGCTAACCACTATGCAATTCCTCTACGAGATATGACTGAAGGTGACACGCTCTCAGCCCCGGAGGAAAGAGGCTATTCATCAGATTTATTCGCCGATGCTGCTAAGAATTTTATCAGTAGCCATGTGGAATCAGGTAGTGATAATCCATTTTTCGCCTATGTCTCCTTCACGGTTCCTCATGACCCCTATTCTCCAAGAGAGGATTTGATTGATACTTATCTGCCTGATGATATGGCTCTTCCTGAAAACTTCCTCCCCCTTCATCCTTTTCAGTTTGATCAGCTGAATATTCGGGATGAAAATTTGATGGCCTGGCCTCGTGATCCCGAAAAAGTCAAAATGGCTTTGGCTGACTATTATGGTCTTATTACTCATCTGGATCAGAAAGTCGGGGAATTAATTCAACTTCTAAAAGAACAAGGGCTTTACGAAAACACCATCATAGTTTATGCGGCAGATAATGGCCTCGCAATCGGATCCCATGGCTTGCTTGGAAAGCAAAATATGTATGAACACTCTACTAAAGTTCCCATGATTTTTTCAGGACCAGGAGTTCCCCAAGGCCAGGAAAACGATTCATTCACTTATCTCTACGACATCTTCCCTACCCTAACAGAGCTTTCAGAATTACCCACGGCCGAGGGCATAGATGGGAAAAGTTTGGTAGCGACCATGAAAAACCCTGACCAAAATCCTAGAAGCCATGTGTTCACCGCATACAGACATACCGTCAGAGCTATTCGTGATGAGGATTGGAAGCTTATCCGATATCCCGAACGGGATTTTACCCAGCTCTATCATTTGAAAGAGGATCCGCTAGAGCAAAATAATCTTGCTGAAGACCCAAGCTATTCGGATAAAATCGAGCAACTGAAAGAGGTATTACTTAATGAACAAATAGCAGCCGGTGATACCGTGGCATGGACAGCAGAAACCATTCTTCCGCTTGAGTACGATCACACGAAGATCGAACGCTGGATCGATAGATGGCAACCAGAATACACGCGTGAAAAGTACTTTTATGATGTTGAAGAGAAATAAATGAGCCTGTTCACTTCTTCAGAAAAGCTGTTCCAAATCGGACATGCTTATTTGAATAAAGTGGCGAATTGAGCTCAATAGGGCCATTAATCGCTTTGGAATAGGATTTGAACTTATTCAGTCAAATACCTATTTATGCTCACATTTCTTGTCTGGCTGCTCCTATTTATTATCTGCTGGCCCATCGCCATTTTGGCGTTAATTCTTTACCCAATCGTCTGGTTACTTTTGCTGCCATTTCGACTCTTAGGTTTTGCCATAGAGCTTTCCTTCGATTTGGTGAGAAACATATTTATGCTTCCCTTCCGTGCCGTGAGCCGAGCATAGTTTGAATAAATTTATCTTATCTGCATTTTAGAGTTAGCTTTCCTAACCACCTCATGCGGATTCGACTTCTTGTTCTTGTTTTCCTTTTTGGCCTTTCGGCCAAAGCTCAAGAGCGTATCGTGTTCGAAAGTGGAAAGGAAGGACATGCGATCTATCGAATACCTGCTATCATCTCTCTTCCGAATAATGATTTACTTGCCTTTGCCGAAGGCCGGGTAAATGGTACAGATGACTTTGGTGATATCAATCTGGTGATGAAACGAAGCACTGACGATGGAAAATCATGGTCAGAGATTCAAACTCTGATTGATTATGATTCACTTCAGGCAGGGAACCCAGCTCCCGTAGTAGACCTACACAATCCAGATTTCCCAGATGGAGTGATTTATCTATTCTACAATACAGGAAACAATCATGAGTATGAAGTTCGGACGGGAAATGGTGTTCGGGAAATTTGGATGATTAAATCTTTTGATATGGGGGAAACCTGGGGAGCTCCTGTTAATATCACAAGTCAAACCCACCGGCCAAACCAGCCCGAATTCAATTCAGAATATAATTTCGAAGAAGACTGGAGGCATTATGCCAACACTCCAGGTCATGCCTTCCAATTTCAGAAGGGAAAATTCAAAGGGAGGATTTACATACCAGCAAATCATTCCAAAGGAGAGATAAATGCTAAAGGAGAGGATTACTTTGCTCATGGCTATTACACGGATGATCATGGGGAGACTTTTCATCTATCGGAGTCTGTGGATATTCCTGGGTCGAATGAATCAATAGCAGCCGAGCTACCGGATAGTCGAATGATTATGAGCATACGGAATCAAAAAGGAGATATCCGGCAACGAATAATCGCATATTCTGAAGATGGAGGGGTAAGTTGGTCTGAAGAATACTTTGATAACAGTCTAGTGGATCCAGTGTGTCAAGGTTCCATACTTTCCTTTGAAAATGAGGGAGGCAAAACTATTCTGGCTCACTCAAACAATGACCACCCGTCTCTACGAAATAACCTGACCCTTAAATTCAGTTATGATTTAGGCCGCACTTGGAAAAACCCACGGGTTGTTGATTTTAATCATTCCTTGCAAGGTGGGTCGTGGACAGCCTATAGTGATTTGGTTTATTTAGGCGAGAATAAGCTGGGCATACTCTATGAAAAGAATGACTACCAGCAAATTGTCTTCAGAGCAATTCAATTCTAAGATTGAGCAATCTTTTTCAGTGACCAAATGGCGGGGATTTATTTGCCAAGCTCTAAGTGTCAAGACCACATCTCATAGGTATCAAATTACATTTACTGCTAGACTATATTTGCATTAATACAGGCTAGATTGGATTGCCAAGATTTATTACCGCCCTAAGTGAGAACACCACTAATCATCTTTCTTTTACTTTTCTTTAGTATCCGAGGATTCTCGCAGGATAAGGATGATAGTGTCAAGACGTCAGTTACGAAAAAGGCGCTGAATGAAGGAATTAAACTAATCACTCGTTCCTCCAGGGACAGCGTATTGGTCGAAAAAAGTACTGAACAATTCCTCCCTTTCGAGGGAAAGGTCATTAGAAATATTTATGTGCAAAGCATAGGTTTCGAAAAGTCGATTTATGGGAATGAAAAGCCATTGAATCAAAAGATCGGCAGAGCGGCAAATAAGGTTCACACCAATACTCGTGAGCGAACGATAAGGCAACATTTATTCATCCGGCCAAATGAACGCTTAAACCCATACAAACTAGGTGATAATGAAAGATTCCTAAGGGAAAGAGACTTTATTCTGGACTCAAGGCTAGTAGTTTCTCAGGTTGAGGATACCGATTCCGTGGACATTACGGTCATAACCCGGGATGTATTTGCCATTGGCATGTCTGCAGGAGGTAGTTTTCCATCTGCACCCAGGCTAAGTCTTTATCATGCCAATCTCGGGGGCAGAGCACAGAGAATCCAAGTCAATTTCCTTCTAGATCAGGATCGATCACCAAAATCTGGATATGGCGTATCCTTCCAAAAGAGTAGCTTTTTAGGAACCTTCGCAGACCTTGAGTTATTCTATACAGAATTGAATGAAGGATCGTCTGTTGGAGAAGAAACCGAATTTGCAACAGGAATAATTATCGATCGAAAATTAGTTTCACCGTATTCAAGGATAGCTGGTGGAGCCCAATGGAGTCGGAATTGGTCAAAGAATGTCTATTCAAGACCTGATTCTAGCTTCCTAGATTATTCCTATGATCTTTTCGATTTATGGGTGGGATATAATCTTGGTGTAAATAAGGCCTTTTCAAATAGAAAGAGGACCTTTTTGGCATTGAGGATTTTTGATGGATATTTCACGAAAAGTCCTGAAACTGATGCTACTCGAAACAATAGAATTTACAACGATTCAAGAGGAATCTTAGGTGCAATTACGCTCTACAAACGGGACTTCTTCAAGACTCAATATGTATTTGGTTTTGGACGAACCGAAGACGTGCCGTATGGTTACTCTTTTACTGGAACAGCTGGAATAGTGAGACAGCTGAATAGTCAGCGTCCCTACTTGGGAATTGACTTTGACTACTCGAAAGCATTCAATAATGGAGGCTTTTATTCCATAAACGTAGATGCTGCTAGCTATTTTAAAAGCTCAAATTTTGAAGACGCAATAATCTCTTCCACCTTCTCCTATTTCACTCAGGCCTGGAACCTTGGTGCATATAAAGTGAGGAATTCCGCGAATATTGGCTTTGCCAGAATCTTTTACCCTTTCGCTTCTGACTGGCTCCAAATCGATTCTTCAATAATACCCGATTTAAGGGTCAGAGATTTTCAAGCCTCAAGCAGGGTGAATTTTGGAACAACCACCACACTATACACCCCATGGTCAGTTTTGGGATTTAGAGTCGCACCCTTTCTTGCTATTAATTTGGCCAGGATGAATTGCTCTTTATGCGAAAACGAAACCAGAGACTTCACCGGATTTAGTGGAGGTATTCGGATCAGAAACGAAAATTTAATTTTCGGAACGATGGAAATAAGAATGACTTACATCCCGAACGATGAATCTGGAGAATCAAAATTCGGCTTTAGTTTTCGTCAAAACTTAAGGTTTAGAGATTCAGACACTTTCGTGACTGCTCCATCCTTGATCCAATACAATTAGTCTAAGAAAGTTTTTAAACCTGATTTTTATCATTGGACAGTTCTGTGAATAGCCATACGTTTCGAAATTAAATACACCCAAAATGCGCTATCCCAACTATTTCGGAAGAGTTTCACTCTTTATCATCTATTTCTGGTTCGGAATTTTGAAAGTCATTGGAATCTCCCCGGCCGAAGGACTTGTCCAAAACCTCTTTTCTGAAACTCTTGGATCCCTCGTAGATTTTCAAATCTTCAGCCTGGGTTTTGGGCTATTTGAATGTTTTGTGGGACTAATTTGGCTATTTCCAAGATTAACCAAACCAGCATTTTACATCCTGATCGCGCATATGGTTATGACCTTTTTGCCAACCCTGCTTTTACCTGAGGCGACTTGGCAAACCTGGTTCACTCCCACCCTAGTGGGTCAGTATATCATCAAGAACTTCGCACTTATTTCTCTTGGTTGGTTTATCTGGAAAGCTGAGTCCAAGGAGGTGAAGGAAACCACTACCAAAAAAATCTCACAGCACACCAGGCTCGAAAAGGTTATGGTAAAGAAAGTAAGCTAAAATCATCTGATTTTATTCTCTAATTTGGGTTCATAAAAGAAAAGATGAACTCATGAACAATGACTCTTTCCTTTCTGATAAAGGGAAAATTGTAGCTGAAAACACATCCCGAGTAGATATAGAATTCTATTTCGAGGTTATGGACAATCTGTATCATGCCACGGATAATCCAGAAGGGGCATTCCCCATGAATGTGGCGGAAAATCAGCTTTGCTGGAATCAGCTGAAAAAGAAAATTCAAGAGGTCACAAGAACCAAGGACATTCCTGATTGGGTAGCAGGTTATGGTGACCCTGCAGGTGTGGAACCATTCCGTGAAGCTATCGCAAAGTTCATGAGTGATTTCATAGTCAAGGCCCAAATTGATGCCGATACCTTGGCCATTTCAGGTGGGGCGACAGGAGTAATAGAAATGACTTCCTTTTTACTGGCCAACCCGGGGGATACCGCAGTTATTCCAGCCCCTAGTTATCCGGTTTACACTGCTGATATTGGAGTCATTCCCGATGTCAATAGATATGATCTTCAGACACATCAAGAATTGAGTGACTTGAAGAATGGAATCCCGATTTCTATTGATGGATTAGAAAAAGCCAAACTTGATATTGAAGAATCTGGAAGCCGGTTTAGAATTTTAATTCTCACCTCTCCCGATAATCCCACAGGGATGATTTACTCTGAAAGGCAGCTGAGGGAAATCACAGAATGGTGCATTAAGAATGAAATTCACATGATTGTGAATGAAATTTATGGAATGAGTAGAATTCAAATTGATCATCCCGAATTGGTAGAGGATTATTCAGACCCCATTACCTTTTATTCCTTTGGCCAGATTATGAAAGAATATACAAGCCCATTTCTTCACTATTGGTATTCCTTTTCAAAGGATTTTGGTATTTCTGGTTTCCGAATCGGAGTACTTCATTCACTAAACCAGGATTTAATTAATGGATATAAAAATGCCGGGCTGAGCCATTCCATTTCTAACCATACCCAATGGATAATCACCGAAGTTCTCCAAGATGAAAAGTTTCTTCAGGATTATTTCAAAAACCAATCAGCAGCACTTACGCAGGCCTATCTAACTGTGAGAAATGCACTGAATGAAGTTGGCATTAATTTCAACCCATCCTATGGATCGCTTTTCGTCTGGATGGACCTATCCAACATCTTAACAGATGAAAGCTCTGAAGGAGAAACTGCACTTTGGAAGGAAATCTATGACTCCACTAAAATCCTGATTACCCCGGCAGATGGCTTTGGCCATTCCAAGAAAGGTCTTTTCCGATTAGTAATTACCAGTCTAAAACCCGAAGAGCTAAAGGTTGCAATGGAGAGGTTAAAGGGGTTTATTAGAAAGCGTATTTCATAAGCCTAAATCTATTTTCTGTCACTTTTGAAGACCAAAAGTAACCATCCCGATAGCTATCGGGACTAGCCGTAAATCTTCTTTCAAATTGTCCCAATTTGATTTTTGATCTATCACTCCGACTTAAATTTCAAGGATTCCCAAAACAAGTTTGGGACTATTGAAATTCTTCACAGCCTTCATCGATTTCTCAAAAACCAGAACCTTTAAGGGCAGTCTAGATCCTACTCAAATATTTTAATTGTTTCCTTGCGGGCGGATGACGAAAAAGCGGGCCATGTGTAGGCCTGCAGCGGGGAAGCATTTTTTCGTCTTGACCTTTTTGTTCTTTTGGGTCAAGCCAAAAGGACCCAAAATACTGGATTCCTTCATCCTCATAGATCAACAGCTCCAAAATGCGATAGAGCCAAGGCTATTTCGACTTTTCAAATACCCTTAACTTAGTGATCATTAGAATAAAGCTTAAAAACCACCACAATATGAAGGTCAAATTTTTTATAACAGGACTCTTGCTGATTTCACAAATGAGCCTTGCTCAGAATTACTCTGAAATTCTTCAGAGTGAGTTAAGCGAAGAAATCCCTGGAATACTCTTTTCAATCAAATCTGGTAATAATGAGATTAATTGGTCAGGTGCAGAAGGACTTATTTCCTTAGAAGGCGAGGTAGAGTTATCAGCAAAAAACACATTTAGAATTGCGAGTGTGACCAAAACGTATGTTGCCGCTGGAATTTTAAGATTGATGGAAGAGGGTAAGCTCAAGCTGGATGACCCCATATCTTCTCATATCAGTGAGGAACATCAAAAGATTCTGTCTCAGGATTATGACCTGGATGTAATAACCATCAAACAGACTCTGCGTCATTCGGCAGGTTTCTTTGATCACACGAATGCCCCAGATTTTTTTGGTAAAATTCTTGAATCACCTGAATACAAATGGACACGTACTGAGCAACTCCAATTGTGTGTAGATCAAGGAGATCCAATCGGCCCTCCTGGTCAGCAATTCAGATACTCCGATACCGGATACTTAATTCTTGGGGAGATAATCGAAAAATACACTGGAAAGGTCCTTGATGGAGGCTTAAAGGAACTTTTAAATCTTGAATCTCACGGGCTTGAAAGAACCGACTTTGAGCTGATAGATAATGAAACTGATAAACTCAGAATCCATCAATACTATCAGGGAATGGACACTTATGGCTTCAGCCCAACCATCGACTATTACGGAGGTGGAGGATTTTTATCAACTACAGAAGAGCTTGTTTTATTTTTTGAAGCCTTATTCACTGATAAGATTTTCAAAGATCCAGAAACCCTCCAGATCATGCTTGAGCCCGTAACTTATGCCGAGCGAGCCGGAATGGATTATCAAATGGGGATGTATCGAATCAAGATTAATAACATACTGGCCTACACCCATACGGGCTTCTGGGGTACTCAAGTGATCTATATTCCAGAGATAGATTTGTACATGGCAGCCAATTATTCTTCGATTTGGGAAGACACATCGGTAGCACCAATTTTTTCAAAGGTTCTTGAGGGGCTTTAATTAGAGTCCGATTAAGAGGTCTCATTCACAAAGATTTGCATTTGATTAATGTTTGGTTAGAAACCAGAACCATTAAAGTACCCACTGATTCTTATCATTTTTTGAATCGTTTCCATGCGGGCGGGATGACGAAAAAGCGGGCCAAGCGTTGGCCTGTAGCGCAGAAGCATTTTTTCGTCTTGATCTTTTGTTGCTTTTGTATCAAGACAAAAGCAAGGCAAGAAAAAAGATTGCTTCGCTTTGCTCGCAATGACGCTCAGGTACCTAATACGTTTTCAAAACTGAAACTGACAATTTCGCATCTGGCAAGTAGAAAATCATTAATCTAAAGCCTCAGCTATCTCCTTTCTCCTATCCTTAATCTTCTGAACTCTTTCAGGAGTCATTCCCCAGACCTTACCGTCTTCTGCATCCTCAAGAAAAGTATCAATGTATTGCTTACTGAGTTCAGGGCTGTCCTTGTATTTGACCCGAAGGGCATCAAGGCGATTATGCAAGTCAGCCCTAATCTCCGCATAAGCTGGGTCATCATACACATTCTTCAGCTCCATAGGATCATTCTTGCGGTCGATAAGCTCCCACTCATCCTCCACGAAATAGTAATGGATGAGTTTGTATTCTTTGGTGATGATGGCATAATGCCTGTTCACCATATGCTCGGCAGGGTATTCGTAATAGTGATAATAAACCTCTTCCCTATCCCATTCGGCTTCATTTCCAGTGAGTAGTGGAATCATGCTTTCCCCTTGCATATTTTCCGGCTCCTCAATGCCTGCGGCATCTAAAAAAGTCTGAGCAAAATCAAGATTCTGAACCAGAGCATCCGAAGTAGCCCCAGGTTGAGTTTTTCCTGGCCAAGCTACCAAAAGAGGTGTTTTGAAAGATTCGTCATAGACAAACCGCTTATCATACCAGCCATGCTCCCCCAGATAGAATCCCTGATCTGAGGTGTACACGATGATGGTATTTTCCATCATGTCATTCTCTTCAAGGTAATCCAGCAGGCGACCCACATTCTCATCAACCGCCTTGATGGTACCTAAGTAATCCTGCATGTATCGATTATATTTCCAGCTGGCAACCTGCTCTTCGGTCATGTCAGGATATTTCCCAATCAAATCTTTTTCGACTTCCTTATAAGCACTATCAAAATTCGCCCTCTGCTCCGGAGTAAATCGCTCCCAGAAATTGGTATATCTGCGTCTATCCGCGGAGCCTAAATCAGGTAAACCTAGCTGATCCAGGACTGCAGGAGCAATTTTATGATCACCTGCCCAACTCATATGCTCATAAATGTTCATCTCCGCTTCCCCAGCGGCTGAAGTTCTTCCGGAGTAGTCATCAAAAAGCGTTGCAGGCTCAGGAAATGATTTAGTGGTGAATTCCTCTAAATGACGCTCGGCCATCAGCCAGGCTCGATGGGGTGCTTTGTGCAAATAGAAAAGTAAGAATGGATCTTCCTCCACCCGATCATTCTCCAGCCAGTTCAAGGTCATGTCAGTAATGATATCTGTCACATAGCCTTCCACGCGAATTTTTCCTTCATTCTTGGTGATTAAGTCAGGGTTGTAGTACGAGCCCTGGCCGGGCAAAATCTTGAACTCATCAAAGCCCTTTGGATTATTTCCAAAGTGAAGCTTTCCAAACATGGCAGTTTGATATCCTTCCTGCTGGAAAATCTGAGGGAAAGTCACATTCGTGGTGTCAAAAGGAAAATGGTTATCAATCTTCCCATTCAAATGCGAATGCATTCCAGTCAGGATCGTTGCTCTAGAAGGAGCGCAAATGGAATTCGTTACTGAAGCATTGGTGAATAGCATCCCCATCTCTGCGATCCGATCAATATTTGGCGTCTCGATGAGTTTATCATCATAAGCTGAAATTGCCTGATATGCATGATCATCAGACATGATGAAAATAATATTGGGTCGTTCGTTGACTTCTTCTTTGACCTCAGTCTGACAGGCTATCAAGCCAAAACCAAAAAGACACGCAATAAATGAATGGGAAATTTTCATAACTGTGTTTTATCAATTAAAGAATAGTCTTTACTCATCAAGCTCTGAACTCAGTTCTCTATCCTTGAAAATGTCATCCAATAATTCCTTGTTTTTGCCACCGGCGTAGGAATTATTCTTTTGGAGGTAGTCCAAATACTCCTGAAGATATCGCTGAGAAATTTCTGAGTTATCGCCATACTTCTCCCTTAAGCCATCAAGCTTTTGATGTAGCACATCTCTCTTTTCAGCATAGGCCGGATCATCGTAGACATTTTTGAGCTCCATAGGATCATTAATTCGGTCGATCAATTCCCATTCATCCGTATCAAAATAATAGTGAGTCAGCTTGAATTCCTTGGTGACAATGGCATAGTGACGCTTCACCATATGTACAGAAGGGTACTCGTAATAATGATAGTAAACCGCATCCCGAGTCCAATCGCCTTGCCCAATTAAAAGAGGCAACAAGCTTTCCCCTTGCATATCAGAAGGGGCATTAATTCCAGCAGCATCCAGGAAGGTCTGAGCGAAATCAAGGTTCTGAACCATCTCATCGGTCTTGGAACCAGCATCAACTTTGCCTGGCCAGGCGACCAAAAGTGGAGTTTTAAAAGACTCATCGTAAACGAATCTCTTGTCAAACCATCCGTGCTCACCTAGATAAAAACCTTGATCAGAAGTATAAACAATGATGGTGTTTTCCATCATGTCATTTGCTTCCAGATAATCCAAAACTCGTCCTACATTTTCATCCACCGCCTTAATCGTTCCCAGATAATCCTGCATGTATCGTTGGTATCGCCATCTCATTTTATCTTCCTCCGTCATGTTCGGATAAGCCTCCTTGAAATCCGCGATAACCTTATCATAAGCCTCATCCCACACTGCTCTTTGCTCTGGATTCATTCGACCGACTTCTCCTTCGAATGCGGCTTTATCCCAACCGGAATTTGGTGGAATTCCAAGCTCATCCATGACGGCAGGAGTGATTTTAGAATCTCCGCTCCAATGCATATCAGCAAGCAAATTCATCTCTGCTTCACTCGCCGCACGTCCGCGACCTGAGTAATCATCAAAAAGGGTAGCGGGCTCTGGGAAAGTCCTCTGCGTGAATTCAGCCACGTGACGTCCAGCAGGTAACCACTCTCTATGAGGAGCCTTATGCAAATAAAAGAGCAAGAAAGGATCTTCTTCATTTCTATCATTCTGCAGCCAGTCTAAGGTCATATCGGTAATGATATCCGTCACATAACCCTCGATTTGTACTCTACCCTCATCCTTTGTGATGAATTCAGGATTGTAGTATTTGCCTTGGCCAGGAAGGATTTTAAACTGGTCAAAGCCCTTAGGATTATTTCCAAAATGCAGCTTCCCAAACATCGCCGTCTGATATCCTGCTTCCTTGAAGAGCTGTGGGAAAGTCACATTCGTAGTGTCAAATGGGAAGTGATTATCCACCTTTCCATTGATATGGGAATGCTTACCCGTGAGAATGGTTGCCCGACTTGGTGCACAAATGGAATTGGTCACCGTGGCATTCGTGAAAAGCATACCCATCTCAGCAATCCGATCGATATTCGGGGTTTCTATGAGTTTATTATCATAAGCTGAGATAGCCTGATAGGCATGATCATCAGACATGATGAAAATGATATTAGGTCGCTCTTGGGTCTGTTCTTCCTGAACAGGTGCACAAGCAATAAAGAATAGGGAAAAAGCCCCCAGACCTATAACTGATTTTAAATTGAAGATTCTATTCATGTCGTATTCGTTTCTCATTTTTCCATAAGTCGGGCCAATCCGTTTCCAGAAAATTTGGTCCTGTGGTCATCTCGGAATGCACAATACCCGGATAACCCGTATTCCATTCCATTATTTGAATTTTATTATCCTCATCCATTACCAAGTCCCAGGCTAGAATTTCCATGGTTCCTTCCTGGTCATGAAGCTCTTCACATCGCTTGACCATTCGTTCATACTCTGGAATCTGATTGCCTTCCCAGGTAATTCCTGAGTCAGGATGTTCTGTTAAAAGCTCCCAATCGCTATCTAAAGAGTACTTCACAAAGGTTCCGTTAGAAGTTATGCCCACAACTAGTCTTGAAGCCGCCGTCACATGATCCACCCCATCTCTTCCAAAGCGTAAGAATGCAGACATTTTTTTCGCAGGTTGTCCATAAGGTTTAACCGTGGTAATCCGTACTGTAGCCACGCTTTCTCTTGTAAATCGAGCATACCACTCATGCTGACGGATAGGAAATTGAACCACAAAATCAGTCATTTCTCTCTCCTTGAATTCATCAAAGCCTTTCGCGTCAAGCTTGAAAAATCCAACTCCTCGCATGGATGCGTTTAGCTTAATTACAATTTTATCAGTTTTTGAAAAAAAGTAATCCTTTATCTGGGATTTTGACATAGACTCTCCCTCTACTGTCATCCATGATCCCCGTACACAATATCCCAAATCAGGAAATTCATCCGAGACTAAAATTCGCTTGGCAAGGTGCCTGAGATCACTTAAGCTTCTGTGAAAGCCATTGGTTCTTGGCAAAACATAACGACCGAAGTAATTATCTGGAATCCAACCTTCTTTAAATTCACCCTGAAAAACTGAATATGCTTTGAGCAAGGGGGCATTATTAATAGAGCCTAGCTTTTCCTTCGCATAAGATTCAATCAGCCTCTCCGTTTTTTCAGACAAGCGATGATCTGGTAAAACCTTCAGCGTTGCTGCAATGGACTTTTTTGCCACGGCCTCATGCTCACGATCTTTCATGCGAAAGAAACGCTCCTCCGAAAGTTTTCGGAAATTATTCTTAACAGAAGAAAAAAGTCTACTCATGAAATCTATTACTTCTCAATAATTCGAATCGCATATCCTCCACCCGGAGCAGAGAATTGCTTGAGTACAAAATCACTCGTTACCTCAATCTCAGAAATCGCGTACACCTGAGGATTATCCTTGAAATGCGCATCAGATCGATCCGCATAGATTTGAGCGGTGTAGGTTTTCCCTGCCTCCAGGAAATCGAAAGAAACATCCCCTGTTCTGGCCATCAGTCCATTTGAATTCCCAATGAACCACTCTCCGGTTTCCTTTGCCTTACGGGCAATAGTCACATACTGACCTGGCTCTGCTTCCAGATACACACTCTTTTCCCAATCTAAAGCCACATCCTTGATAAACTGAAATGCATCAGGATATCGATCATAATTCTCTGGATAATCCGCAGCCATCTGAAGTGGAGAGTACAACGTCACGTACAGTCCCAGCTGATTCGCAATGGTGCTATTCACATGAGAACCATTGTGCACATCCATCACAAAAATCCCAGGGGTGTAATCCATAGGTCCGCCGATCTGACGAGTAAATGGAAGGATGGTCACGTGATTGGCTTTGTTTCCTCCAAAGGCCTGATATTCCGTTCCTCGTGCTGATTCATTAGCAATCAGATTCGGCCAGGTTCTCGCTACACCTGTTGGACGAACAGCCTCGTGGGCATTCACCATAATCTTGTATTCCGCGGCCTTTTCGAAGGCATATTGATAGTGATTCACCATCCACTGGCTGTAGTGATGCTCACCCCTTGGCAACATATCCCCCACATAGCCACTCTTCACCGCCGGATAGCCATATTCATTCATCAGGGCATAGGCCTCATCCATATGCCGCTCATAATTTCGAGTAGAGGATGAAGTCTCATGATGCATGACCATCTGCACTCCCTTTTCTTTGGCGTAAGCCGAAATACCTTCCAAATCAAAATCCGGATAAGGCGTCAAAAAGTCGAACACATAATCTTTAGAGTTTCCGAACCAGTCTTCCCAGCCTACATTCCAGCCTTCTACCAGGACTCCGTCAAAGCCATGTTCGGCAGCAAAGTCAATGTACTTCTTCACATTTTCGGTAGTGGCACCATGGATCCCATTGGGTCTGGCCGATTCATAATCCGTTTCTCCTAGTTTGATCGCTTTGAAATCATTGGTGTACGACCATGAACTTTGGCCTGTAATCATCTCCCACCAAACGCCCACATATTTCATGGGCTTAATCCAGGAGGTATCCTCGATTTTCGATGGCTCATTTAGATTATATGTGATTCTGGAAGCCAAAATATCCCCAGCACTTTCCCCAGCGATAATGGTTCTCCATGGGGTAGAGGTTGGAGTGTAAAGATAGCCCTTGTCCCCCTGAGCATCTGGTGTGAGGTGAGAAGTGAAAACCATCGTCTCATCATTCAGATCGAGATGCATGGCAGGAAAGTCAATCAAGGCGGCTTCGTGCAAATTAATATACAAACCATCCCGAGTTTTCATCATCAAGGACGTCTGAACTCCAGTTTCTGAAAATGGAGTTTGCGAGGCAATTCCCGTAATGGCTCCCTGCATCAATCCCCGAATCTCACTCAGTCGGGAAGTGGTGTAATCATACTCCTGAGTGTCGTAATCACCGGGCAGCCAAAAAGCCGTGTGATCACCTGTCATGGCGAACTGCGTAAGTTCTTCTGAAATCACGAAATAGCCCATATTTTCTTGAAGCGGAAACTCATAGCGAAAGCCTAAACCCTCATCGAAGGCTCGGAATCGAAGAATGACTTTTCTTCTGGTTGAGCCTTGCGTTAGCTCTATGGCCAACTCATTATAATGATTTCGAATCTTGCTTTCCTCTCCCCAAACTGGCTCCCAGGTCTCATCGAAGCTACTGGTTTCAGTATTGGTTATCTCAAAGCCGTCCTTCAGATCGGTATCCTCATCTTTCAAATCCAATCCCAAAGTACTTGGAAGAATCACAGCTTTGCCCGAAAGGGTAAGATCATATAGAGGCTGACCCTTTTCATTCAGGCTAAAATTCATCTCTAGGGTACCCGATGGAGATTTTAGCTGCTGGCTGAAAACAGTGGTGCAGGCAAATAGAAAAATGATTAAATAGCTGTATTTCAACTTCATGCTGGTCAATTTTTTTAAATTCAAAAGGAGCATCGATACTTTCCTCCCTTGATGGAGACTAAAATTATCTGTTTTTACCGATTAATTAGCATAAACCCACAACTCAGAAAGTCCATGAAAGCTTGCTGGAAATTCCTAAGTATATTTTTACCCATTTTACTCACTGCCTCTATGGTCCAATCTCAGGTCAACTACGATGAAAGCAAGGTTCCTCCTTTGCATCTTCCTTCCTTATTTGTCTCTGAGAAGGGCCAAGTCATCGAAACTCAAGAGGACTGGGAGAATATTCGGCGTGCCGAGATTTTCAGGCTTTTTGAATCGGAAGTTTATGGTGAAATCCCAAAAGACTTCGATCAAGTGAGTTTTGAAATTCAGGAAAGCAGCGCACATGAATTCGAAGAGATTGCAATTCTTGAGGAAGTAGACATTAGCATCCAGCGAGGAGAGAATTCACATGTCATGCGATTGAATGTCTTTCTACCAAAAAAAGCAAAAAAGGCATCTCCCGTCATTTTGCTTATAAACCATCGTGCCCCTGAGGAGGATGGATCTCTTTCCGAGGAAGGCTATTGGCCAGTGGTAGAGCTGATAGAGAGAGGGTTTGCAACGGCTTCCTTCCATGCAGAAACAGTGGCTCCAGATGATACGGTAAGATATGTGGATGGAATCTTGAATAATCTATACCCCGAGCAAATAGAAAAAACTGATGGTCTAAAAGCACTCGGAGCCTGGGGCTGGGGAGCCATGAGGGCCATGGACTATTTTGAGCAGCATGAATCCATAGCCCATGAAAAATCAGCTTTGGTTGGTCACTCCAGATCGGGGAAATCGGCTCTTTGGACCTCGGCCAATGATCCACGTTGGGCCATCACCTACTCCAATGAATCGGGCTGTGGCGGAGCTGCTCTTTCGAAAAGGAAGTTTGGTGAAACGGTAGAGATCATCAATAAACGATTCACCCATTGGTTCTCCGATAATTTCAACCAATACAATGGGGCCGAGGAAAACCTTCCTTTGGATCAGCATATGCTTCCAGCATTGATAGCCCCGAGGGCAGTCTATTTTGCAAGTGCCAGAGATGATGAATGGGCCGATCCCAAAGGAGAATACCTCAGCCTGCAGATTGGGAGTCAGGTCTTTTCCAAAATTTATGGAAAGAAAAGTCCTTTGATATCATCCTGGGAAGAGCTCGATGGCCCGGTTCATTCCAAAGATCTGGGCTATCATATCCGAGAAGGAGAACATGGTTTGACCTGGGAAGACTGGAGCATTTTTCTGGAGTTTGTGGAGAAGGTATTTTAATACTTCTCAAGGCCGAGGTTGAGATTATCAACGCTTTTTAAGCTTTGCCGGAAGGCAAACTAAAACCTAAATCGACCATTCAAAGGATAAAATTTCAGATTTTGCCCCTGAGGAACTATCTTCTGAATTCAATTCCGAAATACAATTAAACCTAAAATATTACCGATCATGAAAGGTGCTGAAAATCCTAATTCTGGACAGTCCAGAAGAGAATTCATAAAGAATGCCGCTATGGCTTCCTCCGTTTTTATCGTTCCCCGCCATGTGCTTGGGGGTGTGGGCTATACCGCCCCATCTGATCAGCTGGTGCTGGCCGCCATTGGTGCCGGGGGCAAAGGCTCCTCAGATATCGAGCTGGCTTCCGTGGGAGGAAGAGAGCGAGTGGCTGCACTTTGTGATGTGGATTTTTCAGGCTCTGCCAAAAGATCAACCGACAGGTTCCCGGATGCCAAGCGATATGCCGATTACCGCGAGATGCTGGATAAGGAAACCGATATCGATGCGGTGACCATCTCCACGCCGGATCATGTGCATGGGCCTGCGGCAAAGTACGCCATGGACCGTGGAGTGCATGTCTATGTGCAAAAGCCCATGACACATAATATCTCGGAGGCCAGAACGCTTACTGAGCTGGCCAGAGAAAATAAGATAGTAACCCAAATGGGAAATCAGGGTGGTTCCAATCCACTTCTTAAGCTGGTTCAGCAGTGGGTAGATGAGGATAGAATCGGTGCGGTGAGCAAAGTTCAGGTATGGACCAACCGACCTGTATGGCCACAGGGAGGAGCTTTCCCAGCAGCAGATGCTGGCGCGAAGCCTGATGATCTGGCCTGGGATCTATGGCTCGGCCCTGCTAAGGAAAGACCATTTACGCCAAACCTTCACCCATTCAACTGGAGAGGCTGGTGGGATTATGGAACAGGAGCTCTTGGAGATGTAGGTTGCCACCTGATCGATATTCCTTTTAGGACTCTTGGACTGAAATATCCAACCGATGCTGAGTGTAGCGTGGGATCAGTGTTTAGTCAGATGTGGACTCCGGATTATCATCCAGAAGGATGCCCGGCATCTTCCTTTATCACCTTGCATTTCGACGAAACAGCAAAGAGCAAGTCAAGAATCGAGATGACCTGGAGCGATGGAGGTATCCGCCCTTCCCATCCTGATATCATTCCAGCCAATGACGACATCGGTGGTGCAGGCTCTGCCAATGGGGTTCTGATCATCGGAGAAAAAGGAATTATCTCCACCAATATCAATGACTCCTCTCCTCTTATGCCAAGGCTTTATCTGAATGATGGCACTACCGAAGAAGGCCCTCAGTCTGAGGAAGGATTCGAAAGAGAGTATGGACATCAGCGACTATGGGTAGAGGCTTGTAAAGCCGGATTCGGAAGTGATGAGCATAAAGGCTTGACTTCTTCCTTCGACTATGCCGGACCTATGACCGAAACTGTGCTGATGGGTAATCTTGCCATCCGAAGCTATATGCTGAGAAGAGAAAATGAGCAAGGCCGCCAAGAATTCTTCGCTAGAAAGAAGCTCCTATGGGACGGAGAGAATATGCGAATTACCAACCTTGAAGAAGCCAATCAATTTGTGACTCGGGAGTACCGAGATGGCTTTGGAATGGGGTGAATTACAAATATTCCCAAAAACACCATTTTATTTTTTTTTGAGATAGTATAAAATAGAGGTGATCTTCTTCAAGTCCTATTGGGTCCTCTAAGTCGCTTACAAAAACAACATCTACCCCAACCAAAAGAAACCCAGTATTCTGATCACCGGACAACGATTTAATGAAAATATTTGAAGGAAATAAGGATTACAATAAATCAGCCTTTTTGAATTGGAGGTTGGGAAAAGAAGAAGCAATAGTTAATCTCATGAATATCGGGGAGGGCTTTTTAGGATCTGCGTTGAGTTTAGCTGATTTATGCTTAGCCAATAATGATGATAAAAAGGCTGACATCCTTATTTTTCCAATTTTACACAACCTTAACCATGGCATCGAATTATACCTCAAGGCCATGTCATGGACATTAAATTTGTTAAATGGAAACAATATTAAATTCGAGGAAACTCATGATATAATGCAGCTTTATTCGATGGTGAAAGCGAAAATAAAGAAATTAAAGGGTAAAGAATACCTAAAAACGTTCGATGCCTCAAATGCAAATTTGGCTGAATATTTAGATGAATTATATGCTAAAATTTCGACCGTGGGAGGTAGATCAAAAATGGATTTTTCTCGTTATCCATTGACTACGGCAGGGGATAATCACTTTTACCTTAATACATCTGATAATGTTGAAGTGAATCTTGAATATCTTAAATCAAGTATAGAAAAAATTAAAGATTCTTTAGATGAAAGATTATCTCATCTTTACTACCAAGAACTTAAAGGAGAATGGTAAAATGAACTGAATAAAAAAAGGTTTTATGGATTTCGCTAATATCACCGCAATTTCATCTATAGTTATATCTGTTTTTACGCTTATTAACTTGTACAGAACTGAAAATAGATTGAAATCAGAATTTGAAAAAACAAGATCGAGGGGATCCACAGATAAGCTTATTGCCTTGAGATTGGAAAAGTATCCTGATGCTTTTGAAATAACCGATAAAATTCAAAAGCGTACTGGGAATCAGTTTAATAAATCAGAAATTGAATTAGTCAAGAATGAATTATATCTATGGAAAACTGGGATTACTAGATTAATTATTTCTAACAAGGCATATGGGACCTTGTTAGAACTTCTTGATTCTTTGGCGAAAAATACAGCCCATGGAGAAAAGTATTCCCAAGAACAAGTAAACAAAATTTGGAATTTGAGAAATGAATTCAGGCGTGGACTCAGAAAGGATATTGGAATTCTACATACCGAAGACGAAAATTCTAATTGAGCAATATCCTGAAATATTTTTCTAGTCCTAACTAAGTACTTTTTTATAAAATCGGGAATCTTTATCCCCTTTTAACAAGCTATACTATCCCACTCAAAATGAGTGGCTTTTTTTATAGAAATAGCGATCTTTAAAGATCAATTTCTTCAGAACTTAAAATTAAGTTAACTTTAGTGAAAACAAGCTCTTTCAATAAATGATAAGTTGGAATGAATTAATTGATGGCCTAAAAGGTGAGGTACAAGACAAATCAAAGAACCCTTTTTTTGGTGCATTCATTGCCACATGGTTGATTAGGCATTGGGAAGTAGTATTCATTATTTTAAATTTTGACGATAACTTTCATCTTGACGCAAAATTATATCGGGTGCAATGTTATTTTACCAGTAGACCTGATTATGATTTTTTAATTACCATTGGTTTTACATTCCTTGTAATCTTTGCAAGCTACCTATTTTTAAATTTAGCCAGGATTATTTCAAATTTTTGGGAAAAAATTGTTTCGCCTTGGGTGTATAGATGGACAGCGGGAAAGGCTTCAATTGTAACCAGAGAGACTTATGATAAAACACTTCTTTGGGGTAAAAGCACGAAGGAAAAATTGGAACAACAATTAAAAGAGAATACTGTACTTGAATCAAAAATAGAAGAATGGGAACAGAAGTTTGAAAAACTCAATCAACAATTGGATGAGAGAAATAGAATTGAAGCCGAAAGTGAGATTGAAAATATTCAAGTGGATAACAATCCAGATGAAATTTCTTCATCCAATTCTGAAAGTTTTAAACCACCCAAGGATCTAAGTCCCTTCAGCAGAGCGATATATAGACAACTAAGCAATGCCGAAAAAGAACTTCTCAAAGAGGTAGTTGAGAAAATTAATAATAACGATGTGATTGACTCCAAAAATGCTCTGGTACAATTATTAGTGACCAAGTCAATCATTGAACAAGAGGGTGATTCCATAAATGGGTTTTCTCACTTTAATTTGACACCCCTTGGAAATAGTATCAGGAGACATTTTATTTCTTGAATTTAAAGTTTCTTCAAAACTAAATCAATTACAAATCTTGAAAATCGGATTAAATCTAGCTTAACAAACTCCTCTAACACATCACCCCTCTAAGCGTAGTTTCTAACTACGCTTTTTTATTAATTGGAATTTGTAATTCCGTAATCACAGGCTATTCCCTCTCTTTTTGAAGAGTTCAAGAATCCGCCTTAAAGCAGCCTAAAATACTCCACCACCGCCCTGGCTTCTTCTTCCGTTAATCCCTGATTGGTCATTAGCTGACCATTAAATTCCATAAATAGCTTTTTAGCTAATGGATCATTTTGAAGCATTTCTTCAGGATTTAGAATCATATTCATAATCCATTCAGGTGTTCTTCTTTCCAGAATACCATTTGGTGGTGGACCTATAAAAGTTGAACCTATCTTGTGGCAGGCATTGCATTTGGTTTCGTAAATGGTTTTGCCCTGGCCTGCCAGTTCTTCATCGATTTCTTCTCCGAGCGGAACAGATTGGATCGGACCTATCCCCTTGTTTTCTAAATCTATTATTTTTGATGCCTGTACTGCTTCTGTGCTTTCTTTTTTCGCGAAAGAGAAATCACCTTTTACCTCCTTCTGTTGGCACTGAAAGGCGAGAATTGAGATCAGAAAAAGGCTTAATACATTACACTTCATCCAAAGAACCAGATTATACCATGAAAAATTACCTATCGATTTTACTTGTCATTGTTCTATGCAGCTGCAGCTCAGATAAAGACTGGACCTACCTCTTTAATGGGGAAGATCTGGAGGGCTGGCACATTTACCTTAAAGGTAAAGAAAACTTCAATGGCTGGTATGTATCGGAGGGAGTTCTGGTTTTCGACCCAAGCAAAAGAACGGATGCCACGAATGCCGACCTGGTGACTGATCAGCAGTTTGAGAATTTTGAGTTGGAACTGGAATGGATGATTTCCGAAAAAGGTAATTCCGGTGTTTTCTGGGGAGTGATTGAGGATGAGCAGTATTCAAACACTTACTCTACCGGTCCTGAGATACAGGTGTTGGACGATAACTGGTCAGAGTATGTAGATGAGCGAGGAGATATTCAGCGAGCCGGTTCCATATTTAACCTGATGGCACCATCCGAGGTGGTGAGTAAGCCAGCAGGGGAATGGAATCATTTTGTGCTTCATATCGATCATAATCTGAATGAAGGTTTTGTGATTTTCAATGGTGTTGAAACGCTTCGTTTCCCTGTTAATGGCCCTGATTGGGAATCCATGATCGCCAATTCCGGGTTTAAAGACTGGCCGAATTTCGGCATGGCCAAAAAAGGCCACATCGCCCTTCAGGATCATGGTGGACAGGTTGCTTTTAGGAATATTAAGGTTAGGGAGTTAAAGTAGTCTTCTCTGTGGTTTGTGTCTCCACAAACCACTTCTCTTTTATTTTTTAACGTGCTTTTGCCTTGATGCAAAAGCACCAAAAGATCAAGTCCCGGCAAAGCTTCCACCCGCTAGCCATCGCATGGCCCGCTGCCGTGACCACCAACCCGCAGAATTGAATTCGTATCATTTATGAGGAATAATTGGCCTTGATATTTGTGGTTTTTGTGAGGGAGTGAAGGCTTTAAAAAATGTGCTAGTCCCGAACTTGCTTCGGGAATCCGTACATTTTTAGGCTGAGCGACTGATCAAAAAATCTGTCATCAGACAGATAGCAAAGA
Organism: uncultured Cyclobacteriaceae bacterium; assembly: GCA_937146645.1. GTDB lineage: Bacteria > Bacteroidota > Bacteroidia > Cytophagales > Cyclobacteriaceae > Algoriphagus. The sequence continues at coordinate 133,379 of CAKZRQ010000051.1, read as the reverse complement.
TCACAGCCTTGACCTTTTCGTTCTTTTGGGTCAAGCCAAAAGGACAATAAAAAATTAATCTTCGCTATCTTCTGCAAAGAAAAACCCAATGCTCTTTAACCTCCTCCTAACTACCCTACTTCTAATAAATCCAATTGAAAAGGAAAAAGAAGCCAAACACCTCTTTATTCTTTCGGGCCAATCCAATATGGAATTGCTGGATCCTGATGAGAGCTTTCGGCCTGCTTTGGAAGATGAGTTCGGAGCGGAGAATATTCTGATAGTGAAAGATGCCTGGGGCGGTCAACCCATTCGGAGATGGTATAAGAAATGGAAGGCGCCGAAAGGAAAAGATATTGCGGCCCAACCCGATCTTTATGATAGCCTAATGCAAAAGGTCGAGCTAGCCATGGCTACAGAAGAAATTCAAAGCATCACTTTTCTTTGGATGCAGGGAGAAAGAGATGCAAGAGAAGAACTAGGTGAGGTCTATGAGAAGAGTCTGAAGGGACTTTATAAGCAGCTGCAGAAAGACCTGGGGGAAAAGAATATTAATATGGTGATCGGTCGACTAAGTGACTTCGACATGAACAACGAGCGATACCCCCATTGGACCATGGTTCGTGATATTCACCAAAAGCTAGGTGAGTCAAAAGAGAAGTTCTCCTGGGTAGATACTGATGATCTGAATGATGGAATTGGTATTCAAGGAACGCCCGTTGAAAATGACCTTCACTATTCTGAAAAGGGTTATAAGGTTTTTGGAGAGAGGTTAGCAGAAGAGGCTATTAAGTTGATTAAGAATTAATTTTCACGCATTCTTCGCCGTGGTTTATGTCTCCACAAACCACTTTAAGTTTTCTTTTTTTTCGTGCTTTTGCCTTGATGCAAAAGCACCAAAAGATCAAGTCCCGGCAAAGCTTCCTCCCACTCCCGATAGCTATCGGGACCATCGCATGGCCCGCTGCCGTGACCACCCACCCGCTGAATTCAATTCGTCTAATTTATGCGGAAGAGTCGGCCTTGATATTTGTGGTTTTTGGGAGGGAGTGAAGCCGTAAAAAAAATGTGCTAGTCCCGAACTTGCTTCGGGAATCCGTGCATTTTTAGGCTGAGCGACTGATCAAAAAATCTGTCCCCAGACAGATAACAAAGATCACAGCCTTGACCTTTTCGTTCTTTTGGGTCAAGCCAAAAGGACTTTCAAAAGTCCCAAAACCGGACGTTTTCGACCGCCAAAACACTCAAGCTCAGGGCAGAAAGTGCGAATAAGCTCTAAAATCACCCTTTATAATTGGCAGGACTTTGGTATTTTTTGGTACCACAAACACCACCGAATTCCCAACCATGCTCTTCCACTACATCAAAACCACTCTTCGGGGAATCAAATTTCATCCCTTTTATTCTATCGTTAGTATACTGGGATTAAGCATTGGTTTAGCATCCTGCCTTTTGATCTTCAGCTACTGGTCCTATGAAAAAAGCTATGATACTTTTTATGAAGACGCCGATCGCATCCATCGGGTCTATCAGGAGTTTGCGCTTCCAAATGGAGAAATAAGCAGCTCGGCAAGTACCTTTTCCCGAGTGGGGCAAAGCCTGAGCAGTGAGTTTTCCGGAGCGGAATCGGTTTTGCGAATGCACCTAAATGGCCAAAACACCAGTCTACTATACGGAGAGACTATCCTCTCACAGGATGGAATGATGGGTGTGGAAAATAACTTCTTTGAGTTCTTCAACATGGATTTTATTTCTGGGTCAGAAGAAACTTGGCTACAAACTCCTCAAGCGGTAGTGCTCACGGAAGAAGTAGCTCAAAAGCTTTTTGGTGATGAGGACCCATTGGGCAAAGCCATTATCATCAATGGAGTTTATGGTGCCTACGGACAAAATGGATATGAGGAGTTCAGAAACTATACGGTTGCAGGAGTAATTGAAAACGTCCCAGGTAATAGCCATTTGGATTTCAGTGTTCTTATTTCCCTTGGTGTTTATACGAATCCTGAAAGAGAATTCCCAAACTGGGGAGAATCCTTCTACACCTATGTGAAGCTTACAGATCCAAGCCAATCGGAAAATCTGGCTGCCAATCTTGAAAATTTGGGAGAGACAACCTTTGCTGATACGGGTTTCACTCTATACCCTATGCCTTTAAGGGATATCCATTTGAAGTCAGATTTTCTAAATGAAATCAAGCCAAATGGAAGCGAGCAATTGCTTATTCTATTGGCTGCTTTGGCAAGTTTGGTACTCATAGTAGCGGGCTGTAATTATATCAATTTTGCTACTGCAAGATTACTTCAGCGAGATAAGGAAGTTAATCTTCGAAAGATCTTTTGGGCAGGGAAGTCACAGCTTTTTGCTCAGCTATTTGTCGAAGCCATTTTTATCAATTTGATTGCATTGGGACTGGCTTTGATCATCATTGTTTTGATCAACCCTTCTCTGATTAATCTAACCGGAATAGACTTACTCGGGGAGATGCTGGGCGGTTTGAACTTATCTATTTTGATAACCATTGTGGCTGGAGCTATTCTTATATCAGGTCTTTATCCTGCATGGTTTGTATCCAAGAGTACCCTAAAAAGTCTAAGTGCCAAGGCACAAGGGCAAATGAAGATTCAGCGTCCTATCGTGATCTTCCAATTTGCGGTTTCTGTATTTGTAATTGGCTTTACCCTCCTTATTTCTTCACAATTACAGTTTATGAAGAAGTCCGACCCAGGATTGGATTTAGAAAAGACCATGGTGCTAGTTGGGCCCAGTGTGGAAAGTGATGATTATCAACTCGGCGCGAGACTAGTTTCTTTTAAAAATGAGCTAGCCAAAAATTCTCAAATCAATAGTGTAAGCAGTGCGAATTTTATTCCTGGTAGAGGTATTCGCGGTGAAGCAGAAGGATACATTCGCAGAATTTCAGAACCTGAAGAATCCGCTTTGAGCTATTACTTCACCCAGGTAGATGGCAGCTTTTTGGATGAGTTTGATATTGAGGTATTGGCAGGCAGAGGCTTTTCTCCTGGAAAAGAAGAAAATGATGCCATTATAGTCAACTGGGAAGCAGCAAAGTTTCTCGGCTTTGAAACACCTGAAGATGCTATCGGTGAAAGAATTTATTACAGACGTCAAACGCAACCTGAGATCGTTGGAGTAATCTCCAATTTCCATCAGTATTCTCTTCAGGAAGCCTATAAGCCAATCATTTTCGAAAAAGGAAGACTTCCAGATGGCTTTGTCTATATCAAGTACAATACAAAGAATGAGGCAGAGCTTTTGGATCAGCTTCAGGCATCTTGGTTAGAGACTTTCCCTGGAAACCCATTTGATTTCTTTTATCTGGATGAGTTTTATAATCGACAGTATCAGCAGGATCAAAATTTCTACTCCGTCTTCCAGGTATTCTCAGCTTTAGGTATTCTGGTTGCCTCACTAGGTTTCTTTGGGCTTACCTATTTCCTCGCTGCCTCAAAGGTTAAGGAGATTGGAATCAGAAAAACTCTGGGAGCTGACTTTTCGGATGTGGTTCGGATTCTTGGCAAGGGTACCTTGAGCTCTTTGATTATCGCTGGGATTTTCAGTCTTCCAGCCATTTATTTCCTCGGCCAAACCTGGCTCGAAAACTATGCTTTCCGAATCTCCATAGGCTGGTGGATTCTCGCTATTCCTTTGATTGCCTTCGGCGTTCTTGCCTTTAGTTTAATCCTTATTCAGGCTATTCGAAGCTACAAGGCCAATCCGATCATTGCGCTGAAAGAAGGAGGCAATGGGACTTTGGAGAGGTGATAATATTATGTTCTTGATCCGTGTCTCCACGGACCATCACCAACCCTCAGAAGTAGCCACTGTCTTCACTAAAGCCCAAAATCGCATAATTGGACGGGTGAAAAATTGTTCTTTTACGTGCTCTTGCCTTGATACAAAAGCACCAAAAAATCAAGTAACGGCAAAGCTTCTTCGCGCACGGCTATCGCATGGTCCGTCCCGATAGCCATCGGGATGACCACCCACCCGCAGAATTCAATTCGGATCAAACTTTAGATCGAAGGTCAGAGTGACCAGATTTTTACTAAAACGCCTTGGATTGTGTCTTCACAAACCACTTTTGATTAATCCCCTATCCACAGTACCTTGTTCATACTTAAGAACATTAATTTTTTCTACTACTCAATCCACCTTCATGAGCTCACAAACCAAAGTTCCGGTAGTCATTTTAAACGGATTTCTGGGATCTGGCAAAACCACTCTCTTCAGAAAGCTGCTCTCCCAGGCCAAAAAGAAAAATATAGAAGTGAGGGCGATTGTGAATGACATGAGTGAGTTGGATGTGGATGGGGAGTTGATCGGGGCCAGCGAATCTGTGGAGCATAATAGCCACATCCTTGAGTCCATTAATGATTGTGTTTTGAGCAGTAAAATGGGACTTCACAAACTGGATTCGGCACTGAAAAAATTAATGTTCAATCAAGATCCTGAGCTCATAATCATCGAGACTTCTGGGAGTTGCCACCCTATGCCATTAGTAGAGTATTTTAAGGGTCATGAAGAAGTAAGACTTACCGGAGTTTTTGTAATGGTAGATAGTTTGATGCTGGCTCATGACTATGAGTATGGAAAAAATCTGGTACCTGAAATGCAGAAAAATCTGGCACAAGGAATTAGGAATACGGTTAGCTTACTCGTAGAACAAATCATGTTTTGCAGCCATTTGATTCTCACCAAAACGGATAGAATTCCTCAGGATAAGTTGCCTGTAATCGCCTCCTACATTCAGAATATCAATCCTTTTGCCACGACTCATTCGGTGGTTTTCGGCAAGCTAAAGATCGAATCTCTATTTGAGCTGGAAGATTATGACTACCACAAGGTTGGCCGCTTGATTGAGGAGCTGAAACCTGAAATCGAAGCTGAAGAAAAGGAAAACAGGCCTTACAACTTAGAAACTCGGGTGATCAAGGATGATCGGCCATTTCATCCCCAGAGACTTTGGGATGTCTGTCATAAATATCTAGATCAGCGAATCTATAGAAGCAAAGGTTTCTTTTGGCTGGCAAGCCGGGATAAGCTTTCCCTTCTTTGGAACCAAGCAGCAGGTGGAATTAACCTGGAAGTCATTGGTTCCTGGAGAGCTGGAATATTAGAAGATCCGAATAATGGCCTTTTGGAAACCGAGATTGAGCAGTTGAAGGAAATGCTCAAAGAGGAGAAAGGAAGGTTTGGAGACCGGAGATGTGATCTGACAGTAATCGGTGACGCTGGCCATGTGGATCGATTTACAGATGCCTTGAAATCCTGCTTTCTAACTGAAGATGAAATAGATCTTTGGAAGCAAGGCGAAAAATTCAGTGATCCATGGCCGAAGACTATCGTGAAAGTCGGTGATTAAATTCCTTCAGAATTAACTCTTTTCAACCCAGTTAATCCATTCAAATGAGAACAATTTTTAAACTCAGCATCCTGCTATTTTGCATCTTTCAGATTCATGATCTTCTCGGTCAAGGCGATAAAAGGCCATTGACTTTCAGTGATGTGAGGGAATGGCGAACGAACTCAGTTACCCTATCCGATGACGGTTTATGGTATACTAAGTCATACAGCCTTTTTGACGAGCCAGACCCGAAGAGAGACACCCTTGCTCAGAAAGAAGCTGAAAAATACTTCGGTGAGGAAAATCAAACTGATGTTCTTTATATCTGCAGCGTCTCGGATGGGATGAAATACCAAGTCCCGGATGGCAGCAGTCCAGCATTTTCTTCAGCCTCAGATTGGATTGCCTATCGGATTGACACAGAATCTGATGACGAGGAAGAGACTAAGATCGAGTTGAAACATTTGGAATCAGGGTTCACTGTGGAATATGAATCCAGTGCCTCCTACCGCTTTCTTGAGGATAAGAATTTCTTTGTCACGAGTGACAAAAGCAGTCTTTTGATCTATGATCTGGAAAATAGAAGGGAGCATTACATTGGGAATATTGGGGAATATTTGATAGATAAGTCATCGGATTTAATTGCTTACACTATCTCTTCTGAGGACAAAAGAGGCAATGGTATTTATCTCTATGATCCTGCTAGGATGATCACCCGTTCCTTGGAATCAGGAAATTTTAACTATTCCCAATTGTCTTGGTCTAAGGACAAAGCCTCATTAGCTGCCTTTAAATATGAAACAGAAGATGGAGAGATAGACGAGACAACTATTAGTGTTTTGATAATCAGGGGAATAGGCTCTGATGGAATTGAAGTTATTGAATATCCTTTTGAGGAAATTGAAGGACTGGCTGAAAACATGGGATTTACTGTCGAAAAGGGATTGGGAGATATCACCTGGAGTAACAGTGGGGATCGTCTATTTGTAAAGATCAAAGATTATTCAGAAAAAGAAACTGGAGCAGATAGCTTGATCAATGATGATTCAAGCGTTCAGGTATGGCATTGGAAGGATAAGAAGCTTCTTTCCGAACGCATCATGGAATATGACGATGAGGATAATGAGGTATTTGATGCTGTCTTTTTCCCGGATTCCAAAAAACTAATCCAGCTAACGGATAAATCCATGCAAAATATTCTCTACCCTGAAGGAACGGATACCTGGGCCATCGGAAGAGACAATAGGGAATATATCTCAGATTGGGACGTCACAAAAAATGACCTTTACCGAGTCAATCTCAATACTGGTGAGAGAAATTTGATCGAGGAAAAGTATGCCTCTTTTTATAGCTCTGGCTTAGAATTCTCGCCCGATGGAGAAGAGATCATCATGTGGGATGGAAAGGACTATTGGCTATATGAATTTGCAAGTGATTCGAAAAGGAATATCACCGAAGGATTGGATATTTCTTTTGTAGATGAAGACTATGATCTATTTGGATTTTCACCCGATTACGGAATCCTTGGATGGGTGAAAGACCAAAATTCAGTTTTGGTTCAGCACAAATATGACCTTTGGCTTTTGCCGACCGAGGGAGGCAATACCTTAACTAACCTAACGGGAAGTCTCAGTACCAGAGATTCGATTCGCTATCGTTTGGAAGATTATTCATTCGCCTATGAAGAAGAAATCGAGGACAGATATATCGATCTATCTGAAAGGAATTTCTTGTATGGCTTTGACCCAAAAACCAAAGAATCAGGATACTTCAACTTGCAGAATAATTCGCTTACTGAGCTCATTTATGGGGCCCAATCCTATTCGGCTCCATATCGAGGGGCATCAATCACTAAAAGCGAAGATTCGGAAGCTATTGTCTTTTTAAAGGGAGACTTCGAGTATTATCCGGAGGCTCATTTAAGCAATTCAGCTTTCGAAAATCCTCGGAAAATCACCGATACCAACCCGCAACAAGAGCAATTCAAGTGGGGGAATCGAATTCTGCTTGACTATCAAAATGATGATGGAGTCCCTCTTCAAGGAGTGCTTAGTATTCCAGATGGATATGAAGCAGGTGATAAACTTCCTATGATCGTTTACTCTTATGAAAAGTTATCAGACAGCCGATACAATTACACGATCCCATATTTGAATGGTGCTACCGTTCCTGAAATGCTTTATGTCTCTGAAGGCTATTTGTTTTTGAGACCCGATATCCATTTTAATGTTGGCACCCCTCACTCAGACATGCACGAATGTATTGATGCCGCGATTGAAAAGGTCATCGAGCTCGGATATGTGGATGCGGATAGAATTGGTTATGAAGGGTTTAGCTTCGGTGGGCACTGCGGAATGTATATGTCTACGCAGGAGAATAAATTTGCTGCGATAGCAGCTGGTGCAGGGGTCAGTAATTTGGTGCAAGGCTTTAATCTGGATATCGTGAGAGATGGTAGCAATGAGCAGGATTACTACATGACAGGTCAGGGCAGACTTGGAACTGACCCCACTTCAAACACCGAAATGTATATTTCAGAATCTCCAGTTTTCAATGCTGCCACCATGGATACTCCTCTTTTACTCTTTCACGGCACCGCTGACAAAGTCGTACAGTGGGAGCATTCTTATGGGTTTTACAGTATACTCAGGTATTTGCAAAAGCCGGTGGTTTTTCTCTCCTATCGAGGAGAAGGACATGGGTTGAGAAAGGAGGGTAACCGACTTGATATCCAAAACCGACTAAAAGAGTATTTCGATCATCATCTGAAAGGTGCTGAAGCAAAGCAATGGATGACAGAAGGCTTGCCATATATTCCTTCTGATGATGAAGATGAGCGAATGCTTCCTAAATGGAAGTGATTGGATTTGAAGGATTAGGTTGATACTGAAGAAGAAAGATGGAAAAAACTTACCTTCAGAGACACTAAACCTAACACTATCATGAAGAAGCTAACTTTTTTGGGGTTAATGCTATTTGCCTGCCTTTGCACCTCTCAGCAATTAAAAGCACAGGAAGTTCAACCCCTTTTGGAACAAAACATTGTTTTTTCTCACAATCAGGAAAATTGGTTCCCTCCTATTTCTGTGGCCGTGGATGGCCTGACAGATGAGCAAGCCAGTTTCAAGGGCAATTCAGTCGATCACTCCATCGCGGAATTGGTCTCGCATCTGGTATTTTGGAATGAGCGAATGCTCAAAGCAATGAAAGGCGAAGAAGTCCCTCAATTCGATGGAAATAATGATGCTACTTTCACAGCGTACAGCGAGGATGATTTTGGAGAATTAGCTGGAAGACTTGATCAAATTCTTACTGGGATTGAAGAGGTAAGTAGAGATTTGAATCCTGAGCAAATGAAGGGTTGGGCTGCCACCCTGGCCAACATTGCCTCTCATAATGCTTATCATACCGGGCAAATGGTTTTTATCAGGAAACAAAATGGATGGTGGCGGTAAAGGCGCAATTTCCACTCCAGCCGTGGTTTGTGTCTTCACAAACCACTAGAAACTTTTTCAGTCGTTTCGGAAAAAGCTAAGCTGAGGGCTAGAATGGAAGGATCTAGAGATTTTTCCCTACGTTCGAAATGTCCTTGACTAAAACCCTTAAATTCAGAAAAACTAAACCCAACGCATAAATGAATGAGCTCAAATTTCTAGTGATTCTACTTCTCTTTGGTTTTGTTGGAGAAGCGGCTTCGCAAGGCTTAAATGAAGTGGTTGAACTCGCAGAGATTATGGAGGAGAATGAAATCCCCGGGATTTCTTTGACCTATGTGAAATCTGGAGAAATCAATCTTGAAACAGGTCAGGGCAAGAAGAATGATTCTGAAGTCGTGGACCAGGAAACGGTCTTTTCAGCGGCATCCTTAAGCAAGCCGATTTTCGCCTACATTGTGATGCAGTTGGTCGATGAGGGCACGATAGACTTGGATCGACCTCTTCATGAATATTACGAGTATCCGGATGTTGCTAATGAAAAGAGACACCTTGGCGTCACCGCCAAAATGATTCTGAGCCATACAAGTGGTTTGCCGAATTGGAGAAAAAAGAAGCTCAAATTCTTATTCGAACCTGGTGAGAAATACAGCTATTCCGGCGAGGGTTATGTTTGGTTGCAGCGAGTGGTAGAGCATTTAAAGCAGAAACGCCTCGATGAAATCGCTCAGGAATATGTATTCGGTCCCTTGGGAATGACCCGCTCCAGCTACGTTTTTTGCCCTGAGTTCGAAGACAACTACAGCATTTCTTATCGAAAGAATGGGGTTTCTCGAGAGAAGAACAGAATTAGCCAGGAAAATGCAGCCGCTTCTTTGCAAACCACAGCTGGAGATTATGGTAAGTTTCTTATCGCTTTGATGTCTGGGGACGCCATTTCAGATGAGACACGAGAGCTTATGTTTACTCCTGTGAAAACCACCCAACCTAAAGAAGATGAACCAAAGATTTTTTGGGGACTAGGAGTTGGCATACAGATGACCGAAGGGGGTCCTCAGATTTTCCAATGGGGAGATAATTGGACTTTTAGAGGCTATTTCACAGCAAATATTGAAACCAAAGATGCGGTAATTTACCTGACAAATAGTGAGAACGGATTGATTCCTGTTCGCGAATTTGTGGGTGAATTTATGACTGATCCCCAACCCGCTGCGGATTGGCTGAATTATAAATAAAACCAAAACCCTGAAGCATGAAAAGTAAAATCACCTCACTCCTTTTGATATACGCATTGGCTTTGGCCTGTGAGGCCCCTAAAGAAGAAATAACCGGAGCAAAAGACCCAAACTTGAACTACGCAGATTACAGCCCGGGTGAAAACGACCTAGTGATTTCAAGATCAGAATATGCGGATAAACTTTACGGCTTTTGGCTGGCCCAATGCATTGCAAACTGGACTGGATTAGTCACAGAAATGGACAAGATCGGGGGTGAAGGAATCAATGGAAAAGGAGCGGGATTTTATACTCGAGAAGCATGGGGCGGTCCCGATGGACCCGCTATTTGGGAAGAATCTGCTCAAGAGAGAACCATAGATTTTGTTCTCACTAAAGGTGGCGAGCCCTGGGGAGCTGATGATGACACAGATATAGAATATATCTATCAATGGCTTATGTATACCAACCAGACCACTCAGCTTTCAGGAGAGCAGATTAAGGATGGCTGGATGGAGCATATCTACTCTGATGAAAACACCCCATTCAGAGCTGATGACGGTGAAACGCCTGAAAACTATCTCTGGGTTTCCAATCAAACTGCGCATGATTTGATGAGAGAACAAGGCCTTGTGCCTCCAGCGACAAGTGATCCTGAAAACAACAAAGATTACGAAATGATCGATGCTCAACTCACCACGGAAATCTTTGGTTTCTTTGCGCCGACCAAGCCTGAACTAGCTAGGGAAATCGCAGAACTTCCAATTAGAACCACAGCGAGAGAAAATGCCGAATGGGCTGCTCAGTTTTACGTGACCATGTATTCGCTGGCAGCTTCAGTCGATCAAAGTCAGTCCATGAAAGATCAAGTGATGTGGCTTGCTGAAGAAGGAAGAAAAACTTTACCGGACGGCTCTGCTGTAGCCAGCATGTATGATTTCGTGAAGAAGAGTTATGAAGAAGGAGTGGCCTGGGAAACAACAAGAGATAGCTTACACATTAAGTATCAAATCAATCAGGAGGCTGGATATGACTGGTATGAAAAAGACCCGGTTTGTCATGGCTGCTTTGCCGGAGGCATCAATTTTGGCGCAAGTATGGTGAGTTTATTTTATGGAGAAGGAGATTTAGTAGAAACAATAAAAATTGGTGTTTTGGCTGGCTGGGATTCGGATAATCCTACGGCTACCTGGGGCGGTTTACTGGGATTTATGATAGGTAAGGAGGGTGTAGAAAAAGCCTTTGGAACGGACCTTTCAGAAACATTTAATATTCATCGGACTCGTGGAGGTTTCCCTAATGATGGAATAGATTCGTTTGAAAATATGGCTCAGACAGGAGTCTTCATTGTTGACCGAATGGTTCAGGAACGCATGGAAGGTGGGGTTGACCTTGTAAAGGATGTTTGGTATATCCCTGAGAATTAATTTATAAAACGCATGAAGGCCTTACTCGTAGAGCAGTTCCGTCAGAAGCCAAAAGTATCAAGGGTAAATGATCCTGATTGCTCAAAAGATGGGGTGATTTTAGAGGTTAAATCAACTGGACTTTGCAGAAGTGACTGGCATGGATGGATGGGTCATGATCACGATATTGCTCTGCCCCATGTCCCGGGACATGAATTTTCAGGAGTGATTGCAGAGGTTGGAAGTGAGGTCAAAAACTGGAAAGTAGGGGATCGAGTCACTGCACCATTTGTCTGCGCGTGTGGTACTTGTCCCACTTGTCAAAGCGGAAACCAACAAATATGTGATTTTCAATTTCAGCCAGGCTTCACACATTGGGGCTCTTTTGCAGAATATGTAGCAGTATTTAGAGCGGACACCAATTTGATTGAGCTTTCCGATGAAATCAGCTTTGACGCTGCCGCTGCTCTGGGTTGCCGATTTGCTACTTCATACCGTGGTGTGGTGGCACAGGGAAAGGTAAAAGGAGGAGAATTTGTGGCAGTTCATGGGTGCGGAGGTGTTGGCCTGTCAGCCATTATGATCGCAACTGCTTTAGGAGCTATAGTGATTGCAGTCGATATTTCTGAAGATAAATTGGCTATGGCCAAAGCTGCCGGAGCAAATTTCACAATAAACGGTGCTTTCAAAAATGTTCCCGAGTCGATTCATGAAATCACAAAAGGTGGAGCACATGTCTCCATTGATGCACTTGGAAGCAAGGTTACGAGTTGGAATTCTGTTGCATCTCTTCAAAAAAGAGGAAAGCATATTCAAATAGGTTTATTAGCCGGCGATGAGGCTAACCCTGAAATTCCTATGCATCTGGTCGTAGCCAATGAGTTAGAAATCCTTGGAAGTCATGGAATGCAAGCTCACGCCTATCCGGAAATGATTGAAATGATCAATATTGGGAAACTCAAGCCTCAAAAGCTAATAGGATCTTCCATAAGCTTGGATCAAGCGGTCGAGGCCCTTCCAAACCTTGGTGAATTTCAAGATCAAGGAATGTTGATGATCAATAGATTCAATTAAGATGGGAAGTCTTTCTGATATTTCATGGGGAATTCTTGGTGTTGGGAATGTCTGTGAAGTAAAATCAGCCCCTGCCATGCAAATTATCCCTCATAGCAGAATAGAAGCTGTGATGCGTAGGGATGCTGCCAAAGCTGAGGACTATGCAAAACGACATGGAATAAATAAGTGGTATTTGGATGCGGATCAATTAATCAATGATCCAAAGGTGAATGCGATCTACATTGCCACACCTCCAAAGTATCATTTGGAGCTTACGGTGAAGGCTGCAACAGCAGGAAAACTGGTCTATGTCGAAAAACCCATGGCCAGAACCTTTGCCGAATGCGAACAGATGATCGTGGCTTGTGAAGAGAACGATGTTCCTCTCTTCGTAGCTTACTATCGCCGAGCCTTGCCTCATTTTCTTCGAATAAAAGAGCTCTTAGACCAAGGTGAAATAGGAAGCGTCAGAACTGTCCATATCAATCTCAAGCAATCACTGTCCATGGACCTATTGGCACATACAGACTCAAACTGGAGGGTCATTCCGGAAATATCAGGTGGTGGTTACTTTTTTGATTTAGCCTCTCACCAATTGGATCTATTGGACTTTTTCTTTGGCCCTATCCAAAAAGCCTCTGGTTATGCCACGAACCAAGCCGGTCGATACGAAGCCGAGGATATGGTCGTGGGAAGCTTTGCATTTGAGAATGGGATTTTGGGTTCGGGTAATTGGTGTTTCACCACGGCCACTGGTTCTGAAACTGATGAAACCCAAATCATAGGTAGTAAGGGTGAAATTCATTTCGCCACTTTTGGAAAGGGAGAATTTCAAATCAAAAGAGAAGGTAAGGATTGGGAGAGAGAGTCTTATGAGCTACCTGCCCACATTCAAGAACCTTTGATCGCGTCCATAATTTCTGAATTAAGAGGTAAAGGTAAGTGCTACTCAACCGGGATTTCAGGCTCGAGAGCCAATTGGGTAATGGATGAAATCACAAAAAGCAAAAACTAGAAAAGAATTCGGTTCAGCAATAAAAAGGCTATCGAATATCAGGATAAAGCTTTGCCAGTCTTTCTGAAGAAACCCCTAAACCCCACGCGGCACAAATGGCAATGTATAAGAAATGTGCCTTCAAAGGACCCCATTCGACAACGCGACGATCAGAGGAAAAAACCTTTTCGTTCAACTGAATGATCCTACCCAGTTGATTCATTCTAAGGCAAAAGGCAGCTTCCTCCATTACTTTTTCGGTCAAATCGAAACCGCCAGACCTTAGATAATCAGCCTTGCGGCAAAACATCACCTGATCCCCAAAAAGCAGCCTCAATCCCTTAAATAGACTTCGATAAGGATTATAAAAGAAGGGGGCGTAATAGGTTTTAATGGCATTATGAAAACTAATTAACCTTCTACTTTTTTCACCCTGCATAATAGATTGGAATGCACCCAGTACGACCTCGTGATTTTTTAAAGCTTGAGTAACCAGAGAAATGGTCTCAGGATGTGGGCAAGTATCCGCATGTAAATAAACCAAGATAGATCCTCTGGCATGACGCGAACCAAAGTCCAGTTGAGCGGCTCTTCCCTTGGTTGGGCTTTGTAGAATTCTACAATCAAAATTACTCGCGATTTCCACTGTCCCATCCGCACTATTCGCGTCAACCACCAGCACCTCATATGGATTCTCATCCATCTCAAAAATCGCAGTCAGGCATTCCCCAATGACACTCTCTTCATTATGAACGGGAATAATAAAGGAAACTTTATCTATCATGAGGAGAAACAGGATTAGCCTCAAAATGAACGCTCCAAACTCGACATGGTTTATGATAAACAAGTTGAGTTAAATACCCGACATTTATCACAGTCATTAAAGACTTAACCTTGAAACAACTTTAATAAAATTTTTATTCAAGACTAATTTTAAAATAATTTATTTTAAATATCTCAGCGCTTTTTAAGCTATTTAATTTAGTTTTAAATCAATTTTTAGAAGATTATTCTATTTTTTTAATCAATATCAGAACTTTGGTCTGATTTTAGTCGTGACTAAAGCAACCATTCATTAGAACTCTGCATCTATTGAATAAAGGAAAACCACCACCACATTTTCCACTACTAAACCAAACTATTATGAAAAGGCTAAAAAACACCCACAGGTGGCTCCCACCCATACTGGTTTTCCTATTGATTTTTGGATTTGGCCTCAAGGCTAAAGCCAACCCCCACTACAATCGAGGAATCTCATTCGATGTCTTCTACTCGGAATTATTGCCTTATGGTGATTGGGTAAGAGATTCAAGACATGGATATGTATGGCTTCCAGCAGTAGGCCCCGATTTCCACCCTTATGCTACAGATGGACACTGGGTAATGACCGAATTCGGTAACACTTGGGTATCCTATTACGACTGGGGTTGGGCGCCTTTTCATTATGGAAGATGGTATTATGACCAGTATTATAGGAGCTGGGCATGGGTACCTGGCTATGAATGGGGTCCCGCATGGGTAAGTTGGAGAACCGGAGGCGGATATTACGGTTGGGCTCCGCTCAGACCTGGTTTATCCATCAGCGTTTCCTTCGGGATTCCATTTTCAAGCTTTATTTTCCTTCCAAGAGCAAATCTCTATGCATATAATGTCTTTAGGTTTTGCCCACCAAGGAGAAATCGCGTAAGGATTTATAATCAGACAACGATCATCAATAATACCGTAGTCTACAATGATAATAGGTACATCGCGGGTCCATCCAGACGAGAGCTTCAACGAGTGACTAATAATCGAGTCCCGACCTACAGAACTCAAAGCAATGGCGTCCGAGGTCGTCAGGTTGTTTCACAAAGCGGAAGACCTCTGGCACGATCTGGATCACAGGTGAACAGCAGAAGTTCAAGAACCCCTTCCGACAGAGGTATTTCTTATAGTAGAAATTCTTCACGGAATTCAAGTCGCCAATCAGGAGTGCAAAGAAGCACTTCTAACAGAAACTCTGGTCGAAACTCAGACGTGAGAACCTCCAGTCCACAGCGTGGATTTGATGTTCAGCCCTATAGCGGAAACCAAAGATCTACGGCTAGAAGTAGCTCCTCACGGTCCAGTTCTTCTCGAAGCGGCGTGAGTTCAAGATCAAGTAATCCAAGATCTTCAGGCAGTCCTGGCAGAAGCAGCGTAAGCTCTAGATCAAGCAGATCGAATTCCACTGCGGCAAAACCTAGTCAAAGCCAGCGAGTACGTGAAAGAAGTACAGCTTCAAGCAGATCCTCTTCACCTAGAGTGAACTCAAGAGCTTCGCAAAGCAGATCAAGCGTTTCAAAACCACAAAGATCTCAAAGGTCAAGTGTGAGCAGATCTTCATCCAGATCAAGTTCTCCAAGGGTAAATTCCAGTAGCTCAAAAAGCAGGTCTTCCAGCACAAAAGCCAGGAGTTCATCCAGAACTAGCAGTAAGGAAAGTAGTCGAACTTCCCGACCTTCATCCCGAAGGTCAGGAAGTAGAAACTAACCTCGAATCAAAAAGCATGGCTGAATTAGTCATGCTTTTTTCTTTTATTGAATGTCCTTAACCATCAACCAAGATCATGAAGAAGGTCATTCTTTCACTTTTTGTTTTCACCTCACTTTTTGCTTCTGCTCAAGAAGTAGAAAACCTTTTACCCATTAAGTACAGAAATATCGGTCCCTTCAGAGGAGGTAGATCGGTTACCGCAACTGGAGTAGTCGACGATCCGCTGACCTACTATTTTGGAACCACCGGTGGTGGTGTTTGGAAAACAAGTAATGCAGGTCAGCATTGGGAAAATATATCAGATGGATTCTTTGGTACAGGGTCAGTCGGGGCTGTGGCCGTTTCAGAGAGCAATCCAAACATCGTTTATGTAGGAATGGGTGAGCACGCTCCCAGAGGAGTAATGACCTCCTATGGAGATGGGGTTTATAAATCCACCGATGCAGGGAAAACCTGGAAGAAACTGGGGCTTGAAGAAACCCAGCATATCTCCAGAATACAAATTCACCCTACCAATCCCGACATAGTTTATGTAGCTGCTCAAGGGGCTCTTTTCGAGCCAAATGAAGAACGAGGAGTTTACAAATCAGTTGATGGTGGCGAAAATTGGGAGAAGGTTCTTTACCTGGATGAGAAGTCTGGAGCAGTTGAATTAAGCATGGATATGAACACTCCTGAAGTTCTGTATGCCGCACTTTGGGAGCATCAGAGAAAGCCCTGGCAGGTGATTTCAGGTGGTCCTGGTTCTGGTTTATATAAAACCACGGATGGTGGAGCAACATGGAACATGATTCATAATGGTTTGCCAGAGGCAAAAGGAAAAATGGCGGTTTCAGTTTCCAGAGCTAACTCAAACAAGGTGTACGCTCTAGTCGAAAGTGACACCTATGCGGATACAGGAGGACTTTTTGTATCAAATGATGCGGGAGAAAGCTGGACGCTAATAAATAAGGATAACAGACTCACTCAAAGAGCCTGGTATTACATTGAAGTTTTTGCTGATCCGCAAAATGAGAATACGGTAATCGTCCAAAGTGCTCCTATGCTCAAATCCATTGACGGAGGCCGAACCTTTGAAAGACTTTCTGGGGCACATGGTGATTACCATGATATTTGGTACAATCCAAAAAACTCTCAGAATATAGTTTTAGCAGATGATGGCGGCGGATCTATTTCTTTCGATGGAGGGGAAACATGGACACCACAGAATAACATGCCCACGGCTCAGTTCTATCGAATCAATACGGACAATCAGTTCCCTTACAGAATTTACGGCGGTCAGCAGGATAATTCTTCGGTAGTTATTTCAAGCATTGGAATAGGTAGAGGAGGGATTTCTCATGAGCACTGGAATCATTCCGCAGGAGGGGAATCCGCATTCTTAGCCTTTGATCCTGATGATCCCAGATACGTGATGGGCGGAAGCTATCTCGGCACTGTGGAGCTTCTGGATATGAAATCTGGGGGCTCAACGAAGGTAATGATTGATCCAATTCAGTACCTCGGTCGTGATGCCAGCGATATGCGATATCGCTATAACTGGAATGCACCGATCATTTGGTCACAACATGAACCTGGAACGTTTTATCATGGGTCACAATATGTACAGCGCTCTCGAGACGGTGGGATTTCATGGGAGCTCGCTTCACCTGATCTGACAAGAAATGAAAAGGAGAAGCAAGGAAAAGGTGGTATCCCCTACACCAATGAGGCAGTTGGGGCAGAAAACTATGGAACCCTTTCCTACCTGGTTGAATCTCCTCATGAGAAAGGGTTTATTTATGCAGGTAGCGATGATGGCCTTGTCCACTTGACTAGAGATGGTGGAGAGAACTGGGAGAATATCACGCCCGCTGGATTAGAAGAATGCCTGATCAATGCCATCGAAGTTTCTCCTAGCGATCCCGCCACGGTGTACATTGCCACCACTCGATACAAATTCAATGATTACACTCCGGGACTGTACAAAAGCACTGATTACGGTAAATCCTGGACCAATATTTCAGGTGAAATCCCAAGCGGAGCATTTACTAGGGTAGTTCGCGAGGATACCAGCAATCCGGATTTACTATTTGCAGGAACTGAGCTTGGTGTCTATTTCTCTCAAAATGGTGGACAAGGCTGGAAGCCTCTTCAACTCAATCTTCCCGTCAGCCCGATAACAGATTTAAAGGTTGCTCATAATGATTTAGTCGTAGCTACCTCGGGAAGATCTTTCTGGATATTGGACGACTTGAATCTGCTCAGAGAATGGGATGAAAATGATCAGAACTTGAAAATTTTTACTCCAGATGATGCAATTCTGGCTCCATATTATAGTCCGTTGTCCTCCAGTGATATTTCAGATTTTGATGGCATGGATCCTTTTGAAGGAGTCAATCCTGCCTTTGGTTCGGTTATTTATTACCAGCTCCCTGATGATTTTGCCGATTCCACCGATATTCAAATTGAGATTAAAAATTCAGCTGGAAAGGTGATCAGAAACTTGACTTCCAAGGTAGATACCGATTTTCAGAGCTATGCCGGTGGCCCTTCTCCGGAACCAGTTTTAAGTAAAAAACCCGGTTTGAATCGATTTGTCTGGAACCTTAGCCATGATGGAATGCCCGGTATTCCTACGGCCTATATCGAAGCGGGCTTCGGTGGACACGCGGTGATACCCGGAGATTATGAAATCACCTTAATTACGGATTCAGGAGAGGTTTCGGCTACCGCCAAAGTCAATCCAAATCCAGACTTCGAGATCACCATGGCCGAATACCAGGAGTATGATGAATTTATGACGGCCCGGGAAGAGGAAATCAGAGTGATGCATGGTATGGTGAACCAAGCCAAAGCCTACCAGGATCAACTTCAAACTCTATTAGGAAAATTGGAGGGCATGGAGGATAAAGTAGAACTCAGATCAGCTGGAGAAGAATTAATGGCATCCTTAAAAGCATGGGACGAAAAAATGGTACAGCGAAGAAGCAAGGCCTATGATGATGTGGAGAATTTCCCAAATAAGTTTACAGCCAATTACCTCTTTATGATCAACCAATCCGAAAGTAGCATTCCCAAAATCACAGGAGGCTCCAAGAAGCGCTATGCGGAGCTTTGGCAAGAGTGGCTTGAATTAGAAAAAGAAGGAAAGAACTTGATTGAAACGGAAGTCCCTGCCTTCAATAAGATGGCTGGTGAAATGGGCGTTGGAGTACTTTTTGGGAAGTAGGAAAAAATGACCCGATAGGAAATAGTCAAATCGAAATATAAATGAACCCTAAACGAATTTTCTTCACGGGTGGCTCGGGAAAAGCCGGCAAACATGTCATTCCTTATTTGCTAGACCAAGGACACAGGGTAATGAATGTGGACCTAAAGCCACTCGATCATCCCGGAGTGGATAATTTGATCGCGGACATTACAGACTCCGGCCAAATGTTCAATGCCATGAGCTCTTATGCCGGATTCGACGAATTGGAGCCTGGAACTGGGGTTCCGAAATTTGACGTGGTGGTTCACTTTGCAGCAGTAGCCAGAATTCTTATTAACCCTGATAATGAAACCTTCAGGGTGAATACCATCGGCACCTATAATGTCATAGAAGCGGCGGTAAAGCTTGGGATCAAAAAGATCATTATCGCTTCATCAGAGACTACGTATGGTATATGCTTTTCGGATGGGCAGACTGATCCGGATTACCTCCCACTAGATGAGGACTATGATATAAATCCAATGGATAGTTATGGCTTATCTAAAGTGATAAACGAAAAAACAGCTAGAGCTTTTCAGCGACGATCAGGGGTTGATATTTATGCTCTACGGATCGGAAATGTCATTGAGCCGCATGAGTATCAGGAACTCTTTCCTCATTATTTCAAGCATCCGGAGGTTAGGCGAAGAAATGCTTTCTGCTATATCGATGCCCGAGATCTGGGGCAAATTGTGGATTTATGCATACAAAAAGATGGGCTGGGTTTCGAAGTATTCAATGCAGGAAATGACCATAATGGAGCGATAATCCCAAGTAAGGAATTGGCAGAACGATTTTTTCCAGGTGTTCCACTAAAAAGAGATTTAGAAGAACATGAGGCTCTCTTCTCTAATAGGAAGATCAAAGAGGTTCTGGGCTTCAAGGAAGAGCATAATTGGAGGAAATATGTGAGCGGTGAAATGAATTGATTTAATTCTTCCTTTTCAATTTTCGCTTTTCTTTCTGTTCTTAGTTAGTAAAGGGCATTTTTTTGGAAAAACTATATTTCATAGCCGATACCAAAAGAGGTGGTGATCTGGGAAATTACTGGCATTATATGCTTGGCTATTTTTTGCCCGTAGTCACTTTTTTAAGGAAAAACCAGGATTTCATATCATCCAAGGATTTAATTTTTGATTCATGCAATCCTCTGACTGATGCCATCCTCAGTGAGTATCTGGAGGAGCAAGAAATTCCTTTCTCTTTTGAGAAAATGACCAACAAAGGGATGGATGTTCCAAGGGCTGATTGGAAATCCATCAGCGGAAAAATCAAAAGACAATTTTTGAAATTAGAGCTATCGGCAAGAGGGGAAAATGCATCGATATTTACCTACCATGATTTCAGAATCAGGGGTAATGAAATCCTGATTCCAAGATGGGATAGATACCTTGACCAGTATGAAAATCTAATAGAAACAATAAAGTTAGATCTCGAAAAAACTATTTCACATCTTAAAAACTGGGGTGTTTCAACTTCAAATTCTCATGATATTGTGGTAATAGAAAGGTCCAAACCTCCTGAAATTCTAGATTCTGAAGAAGGCAAAGAAGCCAGATGGTTCCCCGGTTATGGAACAGAAAGACGGCAACTTGGAAATGGTGAGGAAATCCATCGATTTCTAGTTGAGAAAGGGTTCAAAGTAAATAGGTATTACCCTGGGGATGAATCTTTAAAATCTCAGATTTCGGTTTTTTCGAATGCAAAACTTATCATTGGGATTCGAGGCGCTGAGCTTTTGAATATGATTTGGATGGCACCTAAGAGCAAAGTGATCATTCAGGAAAGCGCAGATTTTAAGAATGAACCGATTCAGATCAAGCTTGCAAAAGCACTAGGTATGGAATTAATAATTATTCCACATGGTGGGGAAGTTTCACCAAGTATAAACCCAAAGGAAGTTATAAGTCATATCACACATGAGTAAACTACCGGAAGACACTTTTTTTGCTCAAACGAGTGAAGAGCTAATTCAATTTATCGAGGATACCAGAACGAAATCTGAATATGAGCTTAAGGAAATAGCTTTGTCCGAACAGGACAAGTGGTCTATCATAGATGGGGTTCTTTCTCATAAAAGTAAAGGCTTTTTTCAGGTAACTGGGCTTAAAAACAGATCCAATCCAGCCGATGAGAAACTAATGCTTTACCAACCTCAGAGCGCCTTAACAGGACTTATTTTCTTTAAATCAGGTGATGAAATTTATACTTTGCTTCAAGCCCGCGTTGAACCTGGAAATACTGGGGTGATTCAGTTTGGTCCTACGATACAGAGCACTCCTGCAAACTACCTTAAGCTACATGGTGGAAAGGCTACAGCTTACGTAGAGAACTTTACCAGCTTCTATCCAGGCTGTCATTTGATTACACACAGTATGCAGCATGACCTTGGAAGTAAGTACTATCAAAAGAGCAAAACCCATCATTACTTACAAAGCTCCTCTCCTATCCCTACACAGGAAAATATGGTATGGGCATCCCTAAAATCCCTTTGGGGAGTACTTTGGAATGATAACTTCCTGAACGCTGACCTTCGTTCCTTGCTGGCTGTCTTCGATTGGGATGGGTTTTGGAAAGAGGGTGAAAAGAAGCCTTTCCAGCTAAATTTTCCAGGTGGAGATTATTCGACACTGAAGGAGTTTGAAATGATTCCTCTCGATGATTTAAAGGAATGGGAAGTCGATTCTAATGGAGTTAAGGCTCTTAATGGTCAATCTTCAAGCATTGGCATGTTTCATTTCTCTGCTACCAATAGAGAGGTCAAGGCATGGTCACAACCTTTGTACAAAATAGATGGACAGGGCCTTGTTCAATTATTGTATACTCGTTCGACGGGCGAATTAGAATTTCTTGTTCGCTTTGACCATGAGTGTGGTATTTCCACCCCAACAGCACTATATCCTAGTTATCTATCCACCCCAGAAGAACCTAATCCTAAAGCACCCTTTAAAGAAGGACAAGTGAAATACGAGATTATTCAGTGTGACGAAGGAGGTAGATTCTACCAGAACGATTCTACTTACCAAGTAATAGAGGTTGAACAAAAACCATCAGAAGCTAAAGGGAAATGGGTTTCATCGGATGAATTAAAGGCGTATTTAAGCGCATCCAACATTTGTTCTTTCCAGTTGCGGTGTGCGAGCTCATTGATCCTACCCTTGCTGCATCCTTTGAGTTTTGATAAAAAATAAGGGAAGGTTTCCAGAATAAAATTTGGTGTAAACCAAAATTCGTAACTTCGCGGCTTCATTTTGCCAAACCTATTGGAGTGAATCCAAATTTTGTTGGATTGCTCAAACCTATACCTATGAAAAAGTATCTGAATCTTTTCGATTTCAGCCAGAAGGTTGATTACAAAACTGAGGTGCTCTCCGGCTTAACAGTGGCCATGGCTCTGATTCCAGAAGCGGTAGCATTCGCGTTCATTGCGGGCTTATCCCCACTTACAGGCCTTTATGCTGCATTTATGATGGGCTTGGTCACCTCCATTCTTGGTGGTCGCCCGGGTATGATTTCTGGAGCTACAGGCGCTGTGGCCGTGGTGATCGTTTCCCTCGCAGCCGATTATGGCGTTGAGTATGTTTTCGCTGCCGTGGTTTTAGCCGGAATTCTACAGGTCACTGCAGGAGCTTTGCGACTAGGTAAACTCATGAGATTAGTCCCACATCCAGTGATTTTTGGCTTCGTGAATGGGTTGGCGATCATCATTTTTATGTCCCAATTGGATCAGTTCAAGAACGCTGCTGGGGACTGGCTGACCGGAAGCACGCTTTATATCCTGTTGGGTTTAGTCTTTCTCACTATGCTGATCATTTGGGGATTACCAAAGCTCACCAAAGTAGTCCCCTCTTCATTAACTGCTATTCTGGTAATTTTTGCCGTAGTAAAACTTCTAGGGCTAGACACCAAAACCGTTGGTGATATGGCCAGTATCCAAGGTGGCTTCCCTCCTTTTCACATCCCCGCGGTTCCTTTCACTTTTGAGACGCTACAGATCATTTTCCCCTACGCAGCTATCGTAGCCGGAGTAGGATTAATTGAGAGTCTTTTGACATTGAATATCATTGATGAGATCACCGAAACCCGCGGTCGGGGAAATAAAGAAGCCGTAGCTCAGGGTGTCGCAAACATGCTTTCCGGTGTATTCTCGGGTATGGGAGGATGCGCGATGATCGGTCAGAGTTTGATCAATATCTCCTCAGGAGCCAGAGCGAGACTATCTGGAATTGTTGCTTCTGTGATGCTCTTAGTATTTATCATGTTTGGTAGCAGCTTAATTGAGCAGGTACCGATGGCAGCACTCACCGGACTAATGATAATGGTATCAATTGGTACTTTCGAATGGGCTAGCTTAAGGACTTTCAATAGAATGCCAAAGTCTGACGTCTTTCTGATGGTGCTAGTTACTTTAGTCACAGCAGTGCTCCATAACCTTGCGCTTGCTGTGTTGATTGGAGTGATTTTAGCCGCTCTTGTATTTGCTTGGGATAACGCTAAGCGAATTCGTGCAAGGAAGCATATCGATGAAAATGGCGTCAAGCACTATGAAATGTATGGCCCATTATTCTTCGGTTCAGTTTCTGCTTTCTCGGAAAAGTTCGACGTTCAAAATGATCCGAATGAGGTAATTATTGATTTTGCTGAAAGCCGGGTGGTCGATATGTCAGCTATTGAGGCATTAAATAAACTCACCGATCGATATCAGAAAGTTGGAAAAACCCTTCATCTAAAGCACCTGAGTCCAGATTGTCAAAAGCTAATTTCCAATGCAGATAAACTTGTGGATGTAAATGTGATGGAGGACCCGAATTACAAGTTGGTGGTAGACGAAATCTAATTCCATAGGAAGATTCTATATTTAGGGGAATCAATCCTCCACTAAAATGAATCGAATCATTCCTCTTTTATTTTTATCGATTTTGATTTTTTCTTGTAGCCAAAGTAATGAGGCTGTAGAAAAAACTGACCAGGTAATCATCGCCAAAGGGAGCTATATAACTCCTTTAGGTAAGACCTTTGAGCTTTCAGAACCTTCGGCAAGGCTTTTGGAGCAATATGAAGAGGCTAAGGCTAACTTTGAAGGCGATCCAAATGATCTTGTAAAGATCATTTGGTATGGGAGGCGAACGGCTTATCTAGGAAGATATGAGGATGCGATTGATATTTATTCCGAGGGGATAGAATCCTTTCCTAGCGAACCAAAACTTTACAGACACAGAGGGCATAGATTCATTAGTCTAAGGGAGTTTGACAAGGCCATTGCTGACCTTGAAAAAGCTGCCGAGTTGATTCAGGGAACAGAAAATGAAATCGAGCCTGACGGCATGCCCAATGCCCTGAATATTCCAGTGAGTACTCTTCATGGAAATATCTACTATCATTTGGGCTTGGCCTACTATCTGACACATGATTATGAAAAGGCCTATGAATCCTATCTCAAGTGCAGGGAAAGTGGTTCCAGATATGACAATATCGTATCCAGCACTCATTGGCTCTATATGATTCAGCAGAGGTTAAAGGACCCAGAAAAAGCTGACCTGATGTTAGCTCCCATTAATGTTGATAGCACTGTGATAGAAAACCAAAGCTATGCTGATTTATGTGAGCTTTATAAGGGTTGGTTACCTGTAGATTCTCTGCTTCAGGAAGGCCCGGCTAATCCTTCGAATGATGCGGTTCGCTATGGAGTCGCGAATTGGTTTTTATACAATGGAGATACAGCCAGAGCAAAGGAATTAATGTGGAAAATGATGGATGGATCTTCTTATACTTCTTTTGGCTATCTCGCCGCAGAGAGCGATTTGATGGAGTATTTCGAAGCAAATGATTAATTCCTATTCTACAAGAGCAAACACCATCTGACGAAATTTCCACCCGGTCTGGTCGCCATTACCAGACTCGCTGGTTTGCTTAAAAATCAAACCAATTAAGTTCTCATTCGGGTCGGCAAAATATTGAGTATTGAAATAACCGCCCCAATCGAAAGTTCCAAGCCCTCCAATGCCGCCAAGTGCTACTCCTTTCTGGTCCACAAGACCGAATACCAATCCGTAATCTTTACCTCCATCACCTAGGAAATCGCCAACTTGATTTGACATAATAGTTTCAATAGTCGTGGGACTCAGAATTCGTGCATCGTTCAGCACTCCATCATTTAGATACATCTGAAGAAACTTCGCATAATCTGCAGTGGTGCTTGAAAGTCCAGCGCCCCCAGAGAAAAAGGCCTTCGCTCCAGTTTTTGGATAATCCGGATCGTAAAAAGTTACCGGAAAAGCCTCCCATTCTCCCTCTTGATATGTATGTACAGATACCAATCGATCCCCTTGTGATTGATCCAAGTAGAATCGAGTATCATCCATGCCTAGGGGATCAAAAATCCTTTCTTGTAAGAACTGATCAAAGGGCATTCCTGAGACTACTTCTATGAAATAACCCAAAACATCAAGGCCTTCACTGTAAGTAAATCGAGCTCCTGGTTCATGGTGGAGAGGAAGCTCTGCCAAACGCATTACACTTTCCTTGATCGTTACATTCTCAGTGGTAAAAAGATCCACTACACCAGCTTTTTGATAAATCTTCCTCATTCTGGAATCCCCATCAATAACCCCATAACCTAGCCCAGAAGTATGGGTAAGTAAATGTCTAATTGTAATCTGATTTTCGGCCTCAACCGATGTGTAAGAACTATCCGCCTCATTGAAGTCCTTTAAAATTGTGGGATTCTCAAATTCTGGAATATACTTTGAAATTGGGTCATCAAGTCTGAAGTGACCTTCTTCCCAAAGAATCATTACAGCCGTAGAAGTAATGGCCTTAGTCTGAGAAGCAATTCTGAAAATGGAATTTTTACTCATCTCAATTCCAGATTCCACATCGGAAAAACCTTTAGCTTCATGGTATACCACTTCTCCATCTTTCATCACCATAGCAACCAATCCTGGGACTTGTTGCTCTGCAATTGCTTCTTCAAGCATGGCATCGAGTTTCTGTACTCTATCTTGAATTATTTGTGCCTGAGAGGCAAAGCTTAGAAATACCGAAAGGCTGAGAATTGAGGTAAGGGTTTTCATGAGTATGTAAATGGAATAATTGAAAGTAAGAATTATTCAATGCACAAAAAAAGCCGACATTTCTGCCGGCTTCATTTAAATAATAATCTTTTTTTAAGGAGTTACCTCAAAGTAATATTCTGTACCATCAGGGAACGTCCCCAAGACAACTATCTCCTCACCTTCCAAGTCCGCCAATTCTTCGATTAATTGCTCAGGTGAAGTAATTCTTACTCTTCCACTTTCGCTAATTAAGGAAGTGATGACAAAGCCTACTCGAGCACCTGATTTTCTCCACTCAGGATTCGTAACCGAATCAATCATAGCACCACCATCCAGATCAAGCGCTTCCATGAGGTCCTCATCAAGATCTCCGAAGGTCACCCCAGCAAACTCCATAACCTTAGGCTGCTCTTTGATTACGATCTTGGTATCTCCATCGAAATTCTTCAAAGTCGCTTTAGCCGACATTTTTTCTCCATCTCTGATGAAATCTACTTCCACTTGATCACCCGGTCTTTTACGGGCCACCATCTCCTGAAGAGTAGCCACATTATTAGTTTCTCTACCATCTACTCCTACAATCACATCGCCTTCCTTCAATCCAGCTTCAGCTCCTCCACTTCCTTCGTTCACACCGGCAACATAAACTCCTTGATCTACCGATAAATTGAGATCCAGAGCTTCCTGAAGTTCAGGACTTACATTATTTATTCTGACTCCTAAAAGTCCTCTTTGAACGGTTCCATATTCCATTAGATCATCCATTACCTTTTTTACCAGAGTACTCGGTACAGCAAATGAATATCCACTGAATGTCCCTGTTCTCGTCGCGATAGCCGTGTTAATTCCAACTAGTTCTCCAGCGAGATTGACTAGTGCACCGCCTGAATTACCAGGATTAACAACTGCATCAGTTTGTAAAAAGGATTCAATTTGTAAGTCATTCTCTACCCCTCTGAGGATTCCAATATTTCTTGCCTTAGCAGAAATAATTCCCGCAGTAACAGTAGAATTTAAGTTAAAAGGATTACCTACCGCTAGAACCCACTCTCCAATCTGCGTATCATCTGAATCACCAAATCTTACAAATGGTAATCCCTCATCTTCAATTTTAAGTAAGGCCAGATCCGTGGTAGGATCAGTTCCAATAATCTTGGCTTGATAGCGCTTATTATTTTCCATGGAAATACTAACCTCATTAGCCCCTTCTACCACATGATTATTTGTAACTATGTATCCATCAGAGGAAATGATTACTCCAGATCCTGAACTAATGCCCTGCGGTGGCATTCCTTCTTCCTGATTAAACTCTCTTGGAGGAAATCCAAATAACTCCTCGAGTTCACTTCGGTTACCCCTTCTCTGATAATTCACTTTACTATTCACATAGACCACAGCTGGGGTTACCACCTCCGCAGAAGCCACGAAATTTATTCCATCGGGTATGGTAAAATCCTTATCGGATAATAAGTTGACAAAGCTTGCCTGTTGCTTTTCGTCAAAGGTTTGCCCAGCATCTGGTTGAACAAAAAACCTGAGTCCGGCCAACACAACCAAACCTCCCATTACGGAGGCTAAAATCATCCCAAAGAAGAATTGTCTCTTATTCATAGAATTCAAATTTTTAATTGTCCATTAACAACGCATATTAAAGCGATTCGTCTGAATTAATGTTCTGGATGAATTAGAGAATCACCCAAATTAACATCAATTAACCGCCTTTACAGCCCACTTGAATTTAACAAAAAAGAAAAGAGTGGGTTGCCCCACTCTTCGAATTATTTTACTTCAATTACTGATTTCTCAATCTTCTTTTCCTCTTTAAGGATTCGAATCTTCAGAATTCCATCGACATAGCTCGCCTCGATTCCTTGCGAGGTGGCGTCATCCGGAAGATGAAAACTCTTCTCAAATTTCCCGTACTGACTTTGAACCCTGTGGAAATTCTTTCCTTCAGTTTTTTCTTCTTTCCTTCTCTCACCAGAGATCTTCAAAGTTCCATCCGTTAGGTCTACTTTGAAATCCTCTTTTTTTGCTCCTGGGACAGAAAGGTCTATTTCGTAAGATTTCTCGTCTTCAGAAATATCTACTGCTGGATTGAAATGTCTTTCGCCAGCTGGAAAAGAATCGTTGAAAAACTGATCGATCATGTTAGAAAATGTATCAGTCTTTGGACTGTGTAAATGATTATATCTTACAAGTTTCATGGTTTGAATATTTTTATGATTGAACACGAGCACCTATAAGTAAAATCTGTTCCAATTGAGTTTTTAAGCCATTTTGTCTTAATTCCTTTCAGATCACTTAAAATATCGGTCATTTTGGCTGATTTTATATAAGAATCGAATGACACCTCTTTCAGAAAATCACAGTCTCCTGCTAGCCATTTGCATTATAAAAAGATTGATAGCATCTTAAATCAAAAGTTCGCCTAGGCAATGTCCTTTACAAAGAATATCACCTTTCTCCTTTTCGCTTTATTAATTGGTTTCGGAGCCGAAGCCCAAGTGTCATCGGACACCACTGCATTTCAAGTGGTGGATTCGGCTAAAATCGAGAATCAGGAAAGAGGTACAAATGAGGCCATCGATAGCCTCTTTATTCGTGAGGAAGAAACTGCGAGGAAAAACATTCCCAAGATTGGCCTACTATTAAATCAAATAGTCACTAAAGCCAAAAACTATTCAATCGAAATGGGAAGGTTAAATCTCATTCTACGGGATAGACCTGACTACACCACTCTGGATTCCAGAATTCCGACTCTTCGCCAAACAGCAGTGGATCTCGAAAAGGTTATTCTGGACAATCAGGAGGAGGCAAATAATCGATTTCTAAATGGTGTCGAAAACTTTCTGAATTACTTTCAAAACGAGCAGGAAAACCTGGATGAAATAGTAAATAAGAGACTTGAAGATTTAATTGATGTCGGAAATAGACTAGATGAAATTCGTCAGGATTCCATCATGAGCTTAACCCTAAAAAACCGGGAGATCCTTCCAGAGATCGATGATGAGCTTAAACTTATACAGTCAGAAATAAAGAGGCTGGATAGTGCCCTTATAAGTCAGGAACTTGAAATCGCAACATACCAAGCCAAAATAGCAGATCTAAGTATTCAGTTTCTTAACCTCAGGCAGTTCTTCAGAGAAAGCGAAAGAAGTGTACAAAGAAGATCGTGGAACAAAGAGGTTAATTACCTCTGGGAGCCTGAAACTTACTCCAGCGAAAAGTCTTACAATGAGCTGTACAGCGAGTCATTTACTACCAATCAATTCGTTTTTGTCAGATATCTTACGATTAACCGGACTTATCTACTAATCTCATTTGGGATTCTCCTATTCGTATACATTCTCACGCGTATCACGATTCGAAGGGTAGAAACCCAAAAAGAATTCGCGGACCAGATATTGGGACGAATCGGCTTCCTGAAAAAGAACCTCTTTATTAGTTGTACCATAGCGGTAATACCCTTTGTATTCACTTTTATTGATAACCCTACCATAGTGTTTGGGTCCTTAATTTCATTGGTCTTTGTGACCTTTTCAGGCTTTGTCGCCAAAGACAGATTACCTAAACGCGTATTCACTCTTTGGTTGGTTTTCTTTCCCTTTTATCTTCTATCTCCCACCATGGGTTTAGCGTGGGGAACAAATTACGACGAACGCTATTTTGACCTAATCGCTGCAATTGCTGGGATTGTATTGGCTTTTCTAATGCTCAGAGAAACTTCCAAAAATAAATTCTCTGGTTCCAACGTCATTCGGTACTTATCTATATTTCTACTCTGCTTTTCCTTATTCTCCCTCGGCTTGAATGTTTTTGGTAGAGTAAGTCTTGCCAAAACTTATGTTATTTCAGGAATTAGCAATTTTTACAGAGGAATCGCCTTATTCCTTTTTGTACAGATAATCCTAAAATTAGTCTACATCTGGCTGGAAGCATCTAAGAAAGAAAGTGATGTACTGACCTCATTCTTTGACTTTCAGGAAATTCAGCAAAGGGTAGAAAGCGTTGTAAATGTTTTTGCTGCTGCGCTATGGTTTTACAGTGTGACCTACTATTTGGGATTCTTTAACCCTATTTTCGATTCGGTACAATCCTTTTTAGTAGAGCCAAGAACGCTCGGAAATCTAGAGTATGAGTTCTCCACTATTCTCTTGTTCTTTATCATTCTTATTGCAACCGCCTTTGTTGCTAACAACATTGCCTATTTCGCATCTGTCTTTGATCAGAAATCAGGAAGCTCCAGAAATAAAAGGCTTGGAAGCTCCATTCTTTTGATTCGACTAGGGATTATAATGATCGGCTTATTCATTGCCATGGCAGCAGCGAAAATCCCCCTAGATAAGATTACTATTGTATTAGGTGCCTTGTCTGTAGGTATTGGATTTGGTCTTCAAACCATCATTAATAATCTGGTTTCAGGTATAATTCTCGCATTTGAAAGACCCGTTCAGATTGGAGATAATATTCAAGTTGGTGAACTACTCGGTACGGTTCAGGAAGTGGGTATAAGAGCAAGTAAAATAAGAGCTTATGATGGATCAGAAATAATTCTGCCCAATGGGGATTTGCTTTCTCAAAGCTTGATCAATTGGACACTCTCAGATAAAAGGAGACGAATTGAGTTGATTATTGGAGTCGGATATGGGTCAGACATGGTCCTGGTAAATCAGGTTCTGGAGGATGTCCTTGATAGAGAACGAGTTCTAAAAAATCCACCTGCAAAAGTATTTATGCAGGAATTCGGGGATAACTCCGTTAACTTTCGCCTTTTATTCTGGGTGGAAAACATGGACATCTGGCTAGAAATGCGGTCAGAAGTCATGAATGCAATTTTCTCAGCCTTTAAGGATAACAATATCGAAATCCCATTCCCTCAGAGGGATTTGTACCTGAAATCTGTTCCAAATAATCTTGAAAATATAGCGGAAGCCCTTGAAGTAAAGGAAGCTATATTAGCTCCAAAGGATTTAGAAAATGAAGGGAGCTCAGAAGAAGTAGAGGAGAACAAACCTGAAGAAAAAGACAATAAAAAACCCTCCAAGGAATAACCTGAAGGGTATTTACTTAAACTTCAAAACTGCTTTATGCTTTTTTGACGTTGACGGCGTTTAATCCTTTCTTACCATCTTTGACGTCGTATGTTACTTTGTCGTTTTGGCCGATCTGATCAACTAGTCCGGTGGCGTGAACAAATACATCGCTTTGAGACTCGTCGTCCACGATGAATCCGAAGCCTTTCGCTTCGTTATAAAATTTTACTGTTCCGGTAGACATAATGAAATAAAATAAATTGTAATTAAATTGACGATAAATGTAAATATTTGTCTATTTAAAACAAAATTATCTTTTCTTTTCCCCTAAATGAAAAAACTTATTTTGGTGAGACATGGAAAATCCTCATGGAAGGACTATTCCCTGGCAGATCATGATCGGCCTCTAGCGAAACGAGGAAATCGTGACGCTCCCATCATGGCAGAAAGACTCATCAAAAGAGGTATCTCACCCGATCTTCTTTTTTCTTCTACGGCCCTCCGGGCAAAGCGAACAGCTGAAATCACCGCGGAGGTGATGGGCTATCCCCAGGACAGGATAGAAATCACGCGAAATCTTTATCACGCAAGCTCCTCAAGCATTCTTCGTGAAATCCAAAAACTGGATTCCAAGCATGATACGGTTTTGGTTTTTGGACATAATCCTGGATTCAATGACTTCATCGAGGATTTCGGCTATGACATCTATAACCTACCTACCTCTGGTCAATTTTGCTTCCAAGCTGAAATCGATAATTGGTCTGAACTTAGGCCAGTAGTGGCAAAGGGGGAGTTTTTCGACTATCCAAAAAAGGAATTCGAAATCTAAAACTTTCTGATATCCTGAACGACATCAGGAAACTCAGCTGCATTATCAAGCATGTATTTAATCTTCTTTGCAGCAGCTACCGGAGTTACAAGCGCTCCCGATTCTTTCAAGTTCACAAATGCCTGATGCTTTGGAAACTGCTCTGGGCTCGTATCCCTCAGATCATCCTGCATTCCAGTATCCACTACTCCCGGAGCAACGCTGAATACTTGCGTGTCCTCATCCGCTTCCATGGCGAGAATTTCACTTTGCATCGCTAAGGCAGCCTTACTCGAGCAGTATCCTGAGAGTCCAGACTCAGGTCTGTATGCTAGCCCGGAGCTGATATTACAGATAGTTTTCTTGGTCTGGTTTCCTTTATACTTTCTTACGAAAGCCCCGGTGATCAGACTTGGAGAGGTGAAATTCACATTCTGAGCCTTAATTATATTGGAAGGATCTACCATCTCCAAAGGCTTAATTTCTCCAATCCAACCAGCATTGTTAATCAAAAATACCTCCTCAAACCGACCTTCTGGAAATAATGAATCCAAATGGCTTTGGACAGCTGTCAAATCAGAAAGGTCCAACGAAATCTCACTCAACCGATCATGGTCTATCCCAGAACTTCTTCGGGAAATACCGACTACCTCAAAATCAGGGTTTTCAAGGTAAAGCTCTGCTATAGCCTTTCCCAAACCCTGACTATGCCCGGTAAGAATGAGAACCTTCTTCATTACAGGATATATTGGGATAGATCTCTGTTCTGAACAAGAGTAGATAATCTCTCTTGAACCATTTCCTTGGTAATCATGATCTTCGAGTTCGCCTCAATGGTATCCGGAACATCAAACAGGAAATCATTTAACAGATGGCTCATAACGGTATGAAGCCTTCTAGCACCTATGTTTTCTACCTCCTGATTAATCAAAAATGCTAGTCTCGCAATTTCATCAATCGCCTCTTCATTAAATTCCAGGGAGACATCTTCAGCTCCAAAAAGTGCTTCATACTGCTTCGTTAAAGCATTTTTAGGCTCTCTTAGGATCCTGGCAAAGTCTTCTTGCGTCAAACTTTGTAGTTCCACTCGAATTGGGAATCTACCCTGCAGCTCAGGAATCAAATCTGATGGCTTAGCTACATGGAATGCCCCAGCTGCAATGAAAAGAATATGATCTGTATTGACCACACCATATTTTGTGTTCACCGCTGAACCCTCTACTATTGGAAGAAGGTCTCGCTGAACACCTTCACGGCTCACATCAGGACCACCTCCACCTTTTCCGGATTTAGATGCGATTTTATCAATTTCATCGATGAAGATAATTCCGTTATTCTCGGCAAGCTTCACAGCCTCCTCTTTCACCTCATCAAAATCAATAAGCTTTGACATCTCTTCTTCCAGAAGGATTTTTCTCGCCTCTGAAATAGCGATTTTCCGCTTCTTAGTACGCTTCGGCATCATGTTGGAAATCATATCCTGAAGCCCTTGCATGCTTGCATCGTCCATCATTCCATTCCCAATCATACCTACGCCTGCAGGTGCGGATGCTTTGACATTTACCTCGATCTTTCGATCATCCAGCTCTCCTCTTTGAAGCTTCTCGCGAAATCTCTCACGAGTTCTTTCATTCAAATCTTCATCACTGGTCGGAACCTCCTCACCTACGTCCACAGTAGAGGTAGTTGGTCTGAAACCCGCACCCTTGACAGGTGGAATCAAAATATCCAGGATTGCTTCTTCTACAGCGCTTTCAGCCTTTTCCTTCACCTCCTCATTTTTCACTTCTCTGACCAAAGCGATAGACTGTTCCGCAAGATCACGAACCATGCTTTCCACATCACGTCCAACATATCCAACTTCTGTGAATTTTGAGGCCTCTACCTTGGTAAATGGAGCATTGGCAACTTTTGCCAGTCTTCTGGCGATCTCAGTTTTACCCACACCCGTACTACCAATCATCAGGATATTATTCGGAACAATATCCTTTTGAATTTCAGAGGTGACTAAAAGTCGTCGAATTCTATTTCTCAAGGCGATAGCCACATTTCGCTTCGCATCGTTTTGCCCGATGATGTATTTATCAAGCTCAGCTACGATCTGTCGAGGCGTTAATGATAATTCCTTACTCATATCTTTAGATTAAAATGATCTTTTCTTTTTCAAATTTGTGGAGACACCAAATACGTTGGAAGCTCCGGCCACATTATAAAATGATCTCGCATAGGACAGCTCAAAGCTTTTCACCCTGAATGCAAAACCACCTGAAAACCCAGAAGCACCCGCACCTGAATTTCCACTAAACTGCCTTCTGATTAACTGATTATAGCCTACCTGAAGGCTGAAATTTTCAGAAGGGATTATCTCCGCTGCCCATACCATTTTTTCCAGGGCCTGTCGGCCAAAGCTTTCCGGTTCTTCAATTCCTCTTTCATTTGAATTCAAATTTCTCAAGGTCCAAGAGAATCGAATAGGCATATACTTTGGTTTGAAACTAGCCCCAAACCTTACATCTGTAGGCAATCTCAATTTTTGCTCCGGCAAATAACTACTTATCGGTGCACCGAGGTTTTTTACTACAAAACCAAATCTCAAATCTTCTTCAGGGTGATCATATATCACTCCTAAATCAATGGCTACGGCATAGGCCTGATAGCTCTCCAGAATGGAGCCCAAAAGCTTAACAGAGGCACCATAATTGAATACTCCTTTCCTCCGAGCATAGCTCACTTGAAGGTTGAATTCCTGAGCGGAGAAATCTCCTGTAGAAACTCCAAAACGATCGAAACCTTCAAACTCTCCGTAGGATACTAGTTGTAATCCAACGGCCATCTGTCCTTTGAAACCAGGCGTCCATTGGTACCCGGCGCTCCCCCAGTTTATCCCTCCTGGAAAATTCAAATAATGGAAAGAAGCCACATTTGTATTTTCCTCTTCAAGACTCGCTGGATTCTGCATAAAGAAGAGTAACTCTGAATTAGAAGTCGCGTTGACTCCTCCCATGGAGGAAAGTCGTGTAAAACTCGGTTGATCCAAGAATTGAAAAGCAAGCTCTCGATCCTGAGCCAAGGCAGTCACCATTGGCACCAGAAAAAGCAAGCCCAAAATTCTCAGCTTATGCACGCTTCGCTTCTTCGCTAACCAGATTAAATTTCAGAGGTCGATCTACCTTGGAATCTAGTAACGCCAAATCCAGAACCTCATCCACTCTATCCACAAAGTGGAATTTGATCCCTTTCAGATACTGATCGTCAATCTCCTCAATGTCTCTTTTATTCTTTTTGCAAAGGATTACCTCCTTGATACCTGCACGTCTTGCAGCCAGGATTTTTTCCTTGATTCCACCCACAGGCATCACCTTCCCGATAAGGCTTATTTCACCAGTCATGGCTAGTTTTGCCTTTACCTTTCTTTGAGTAAATACCGAAGCCATTGCGGTGACCATGGTGATTCCAGCCGAGGGTCCATCCTTCGGTACAGCGCCTGCAGGAACATGGACGTGAAGATCGTACTGATCAAATATCCTATGATCAATCCCCAAACTTTCAGCTCTTGACTTTAAGAAAGACAAAGCAGTCATGGCAGATTCCTTCATTACATCCCCTAGCTGACCGGACAGAGTTAATTTCCCTCTTCCTCTACTCAAACTAGTTTCAATAAAAAGAATTTCTCCTCCTACGCTTGTCCAGGCCAAGCCGGTAACCACGCCCGCAGTAGAATTGTCTTCATAGGTTTCCCTATCGAAAATCTCCATGCCCAAAATTCTTCGGATTGCTTCTGGATCGATTTTCGGATTGTATTCTTCTTCCATAGCAATGGACTTAGCCACATTCCGGATGACCTTTCCAACGGCTCTTTCCAAATTTCTTACACCCGACTCCCGGGTATAATCAGTGATCAGCTTGACTAAAGCAGCTTTGCTAAACCGAATGTCCTTGGCCTTAAGGCCATGCTCTTTTCTTTGCTTTGGCACCAAGTGCCTCTTCGCAATTTCTACCTTTTCCTCCTGAGTATATCCAGTCACCTCAATAATCTCCATTCTATCCCTTAATGCCGGCTGAATGGTATCGAGTGAATTTGCAGTAGCTATGAAAAGAACCTTGCTCAAGTCATAGTCCACTTCCAGGTAATTATCCATGAACTTGCTATTCTGCTCCGGATCCAGAACCTCGAGGAATGCTGAGCTAGGATCTCCTCTAAAGTCTGAAGAGAGCTTATCGATTTCATCCAAAACAAAAACAGGATTAGAAATCTTCACCTTCTTCATATTTTGGATAATCTTACCAGGCATAGCGCCCACGTAAGTTTTTCTATGCCCTCGGATTTCTGCTTCGTCATGAAGCCCTCCTAGAGACATTCGAATATATTTCCTTCCGAGAGATTCGGCTATTGACTTACCAAGAGAAGTCTTACCCACACCGGGAGGTCCATACAGACAAAGGATGGGGCCCTTTAAATCATTTTTCAGCTTTAAAACAGCCAAATATTCGATGATTCTCTCTTTGACTTTGTCTAGTCCAAAGTGATCTCCATCCAAAATTTCACGCGCATGCTTTAGATCAAAATTATCCTGAGTGAACTCATTCCATGGAAGTTCTACCATGGTTTCAGCATAATTTAAGGCGATTGGATATTCTGCCGCTTGCTGGTTTATTCTTAGAATTTTTTCAAGCTCTTTATTGAAATGCTTAGCGACTTCAGGTGGCCAATCCTTAGCTTCCCCTCTTTTACGAAGCATCTCCACTTCCTTCTCAGGACCTTCTTCACCAAGTTCAGTCTGAAGAACCTTCATTTGCTGACGCAAGAAGTAGTCTCTCTGCTGCTGATCTATATCCGTATGAACCTTCTTCTGAATTTCTGATTTGAGCTCAAGCATCTGGATATCCTTAAGCATGAGCTCAAGAAGAATTGTCGCTCGATCTAAACCGTCATTAATCTCCAAAAGCTTCTGCTTTGACTCTACAGGAGCATTGACATTGGAAGAAAGGAAATGAGTAAGGAATGCAGTGTTGTCAATATTATCCAAAGCAACCTGAGCCTCCTGAGGGATCTCTGGATTCAGGTGTAGAATTTTAGTCGCAGCTTCTTTAAGAGATTCTTCCAAGGCTTCAATTTTCTTGGAGCTCTCAGGAAAGTTCTCATTCAAATATTCAACCTTTGCCTGGAAATATGGATCATCCGACAAATGATCTTTAATTCTAAAACGCTTCTTTCCTTGAATAATAATGGTTGTATTCCCATCAGGCAGTACGATCATCTTAACAATCTTCGCCAGCGTACCTACCTGATAGATATCATCCCATCCGGGATCATCATTATTGGGGTTTTTCTGAGCACATACTCCAATAAGCTTATTCCCCTTCTGGGCTTTTTTTACAAGCTTAATGGAACGCTGTCTCCCCACCGTAATCGGTATGACTACTCCAGGAAAGAGCACGGTATTTCTTACCGAAAGTATGGGCAATTCGTCCGAGATCGGCTCTTTACCCTGATCCTCATCTTCGTCATCTGTAATCAGCTGAATGAGATCACCTTCAGAGGCGAACTCACCGACCATTAGATCAGGAAATAAGGATTTATCAAATTGACTCATATAGACATAATGACAGACAGGCTGTCGATTTAAAGCTAAAATAAAAGAAGAACCCTCGTTTTCTGAAGGTTCTTCTATAAATGTCAAGTGTTATGCCAATTGGCAGAAGAAGTCAGTTTGGCAGGAAACCTACCTAGCTCGTAAATAACTTCAGTATATCATTGCCAATTGCGAAGACCATAATAGCCAATAAAAGCACCATTCCTACCTTCTGGGCATTTTCCAAAAACTTATCAGATGGTGCCCGACCTGAGACCATTTCATAAAGCAAGAACATTACATGTCCTCCGTCCAAAGCTGGAATTGGTAGTAAATTCATAAAAGCTAGAATCATGGAAATCAAACCAGTGATACTCCAGAATTTAGCCCAGTTCCAAGTCTCACCGTAAATGGATGCCATACCGATAGGACCAGAAACGTTTCTCGCAGAAACCTCTCCTGTGAACATTTTACCCAGAGCTTTCGCATTTACAGCTACCACTTTAAATGCTCGTTCAGTTCCATTAGCAACAGCCTCACCAAACCCAAATTTTCGAACTACTGGCTCAATTAGCGGGGTAACCACCAAATCTATGGTTCCTCTTTCCGTAACATCCACCATTGTGCTAACGGTATCAGAACCAGATAAAAATACCAGGTTTGCTTGCTCACCGGCAGCATCCGCAAGAGTTCTTTGGAGATCATTGAAATAGTTTATTTCTTCTCCATTTATGGTAAGAATCTCATCATCCGCAGTAAGTCCAGCTTTTTCAGCAAAACCACCTTGATCAATACTTCTTAATTCAAATGGATACCGGATGTCTACGAAGTTGTCCAGATCTTCTTTTTCGCTAAAGGAGTTGATGAAGCCTCTTGGAATATCGATTTGGATGACCTCTCCATCTCTTTCAACCGTGTAGTATCCATTCTCAGTTAGCAAGGCTGAACCACTGCTAAGCTCACTTAGCTTTTCATATGGCTCACCATTGATGTCCATAATACGATCGCCATCCTTGAAACCGATAGATTGCCCGATGTCGTATGCCACGATTCCATGCTCCATTACCTGGTCTCTGGAATAGTAGGTTTCTCCATTTTGGTACACCAAATAGACAAAAATGATGATTCCAGTGATCACATTAACAATGATCCCACCAAGCATCACAATCAGTCTTTGCCAGGCTGGCTTAGATCGAAATTCGTATGGCTGTGGTTCAGAAGCCATTTGCTCCTTATCCATGGATTCATCAATCATCCCTGAAATCTTCACAAACCCACCGAGAGGAATGGCTCCGATAGAATATTCGGTCTCACCCCACTGGAATCCGGCGATCTTTGGCGGAAAGCCGATAGAGAATTTTTCAACTCTCATTCCAAACATTTTGGCTGCGAGCAAGTGCCCCATCTCGTGTAAGCCTACCAGGATGGATAATCCTAGTAGCAGCTGCCCAACCATAATTAATGTATCCATTAGCTAATCTTTAATAATAGTTCTTTTGCTAGTTCTCTTGTTCTGGAATCTGTCTCAATATGATCTTCAAGACTCGGCTCCTTTAGATATTCAACTTTGGTCAAAGCTTCTTCGATCACATCTGACATCTCCAAAAATCCTATTTGGTCTTTCAAGAATGCCTCAACCACAATTTCGTTAGCAGCATTCAAAATGCACGGTGCATTTCCTCCCCTTTCCAACGAATCAAAAGCCAATCTCAAATTTCTGAAGGTATCCATATCGGGAGCCTCAAAATCAAGAGAGGCGAAATTAGCAAAATCGAATCTTTCGAAATCACTTTTTAATCGATCTGGAAAACTCAAAGCGAATTGAATGGGAATACGCATATCCGGTAAACCAAGTTGTGCTTTCAGTGATCCATCTTCAAACTGAACCAGGGAATGCACAATACTTTGCGGATGCACCACCACATCTATCTGCTCTCGCTGTAATCCAAAAAGCCATTTAGCTTCAATCACCTCCAGCCCCTTATTCATCATAGAAGCCGAATCAATAGTGACCTTGGCACCCATATCCCAGTTCGGATGTTTCAGGGCTTGAGCCTTGGTTACAGTGGAAAGATAATCTCTATCCTTTCCTCGAAAAGGCCCACCAGATGCGGTGAGAATAATCTTCTCAATAGGGTTATGGAATTCTCCAACCAAACATTGGAAAATGGCGGAATGCTCAGAATCTACTGGATTAATATTCACTCCGTATTCCTTTGCCAAGGCTGTAATGATTTCACCAGCCACGACCAAGGTCTCTTTATTTGCTAATGCAATGTTCTTTCCAGCCTTTATCGCATGAATCGTCGGAAT
The DNA here is from genome assembly GCA_937146645.1 of uncultured Cyclobacteriaceae bacterium. Classification (GTDB taxonomy): domain Bacteria; phylum Bacteroidota; class Bacteroidia; order Cytophagales; family Cyclobacteriaceae; genus Algoriphagus. The sequence goes on along the minus strand of CAKZRQ010000051.1, from coordinate 93,400 downwards.
CAATCCGGAATACCCAACCAATGCAGTTAAAACCACATCTATGGTATCCATCTCAACAACCTGAGCAATCGACTTGGCTCCTGCAAAAACCTTGATTCCTTTGGGTTGAAGTTCATCTCTTACCGCCGCATAATGCTCATCATTAGCGATGACCACTGCATTTGGCTCAAATTCAATAGCCTGTTCGATAAGAAGTTGAAAATTATTCTGTGCGGTTAAAACCTCCACCTGGAATTCTTCTCTATGCTGCCTCACCACCTCCAGGGTCTGGGTTCCAATGCTTCCGGTTGAGCCTAAAATGGCTACTCTTTTGGGATTATTCATTAGGGACAATAAACTAAGGCTGAGGTTTTAACATCGCCAGTCGGCGAAGGTTTTCTAGATAGGCTGACAAAATTACAAGATGAATAGACTTTTCCTTGTACAAATCGTCAGTTTTTGTGAATTGGTTAAAATTTTGTGTCTCAGCAACCCGTTAGAGCATATTGACAATGCTAAAAGATGTGAATTGAAACTTCACATCGAACCCAAAATCAAATTTAGCGATAGTATAGTTATGACGAAGACCATCAAAAACACCGGATTGGCATTTCTGGCTGGGTTGGCTGGAGCTGCTACTTGGACTTTATTTTTGACCCCTGAGCCTGTTCAGGCGCCAACTTCAGTACCAGAAAAAACTGAAATCAGTCTGGTTTCGACAGATCGGGAATTACCAAATACGACACCTCCGGCAAGAACGAATCCACCCGTTTCATTTGTAGAAGCTTCGGAGGCAAGTACCGAATCTGTGGTGTTTATTAAGAATTTCTCGGGCACCGATCCCAGAAGATACTCCATGTTTGATTTCTTCTTTGGAAACGGACCAACTCAGCAAGTCAGCACTGGCTCAGGAGTAATTATTTCCGAAGATGGATACATCATCACAAATAATCACGTTATCGATAGGGCAGAAACCATCGAGGTTATCCATGAAAAGCGAACCTATAAAGCCAAGCTTGTAGGTACGGATAAGAATACGGATATCGCAGTATTAAAAGTGGAAGGGGAATCACTTCCGGCGATTAAACGAGGAAGCAGTCGCGATTTAGCCATCGGAGAATGGGTGATTGCAGTGGGAAATCCATTCAACCTCACCTCCACGGTTACTGCTGGAATTGTGTCAGCAAAAGAAAGGCAGATCAATATACTTGGCGGTGATTTTCCCTTGGAAAGTTTTATTCAAACTGATGCTCCCATTAATCCCGGAAACTCAGGAGGTGCCTTGGTGAATGTAGAAGGTGAGTTGGTGGGAATTAATACAGCCATTCTTTCTCGAACAGGTTCTTATACCGGTTACGGTTTTGCTGTGCCTGTGGATATTGCCATGAAGGTGGCAAATGACCTCATCCGGTATGGAGAAGTACAGAAAGCCATCCCGGGAATTGAAGCGGTGGAGATCACACCTGAACTGGCCGAGGAATTAAATATCAATACCCTCGATGGTGTCATTGTGACTTATGTACTCCGAAATGGATCCGCAGAAGAAGCTGGCCTTCAGAAGAACGATGTCATCACCACCATTGACGGGCAAGGAATTACGGGAATGGGAAGCTTTGAGGAGGCCCTCTCCTATTATTATCCTGGGGATAAGGTAAAAGTCGATTATCTACGAGATGGTAATCCTAAATCAGCATCCTTAAGTCTTCAGAATCTGGAAGGTGGAGATGGCGTCTTGAAGCGAGAATATTATAGCTCTAGCCTTCTTGGGGCGAGATTGGAAGCCGTGAATACCATTGAAAAAGATCGGCTTGGAATTGACTTTGGGGTGAAGATTACCGCGCTGAATCGTGGATACTTAAGAGACTTAGGTTTACGAAATGGCTTTGTGCTAACTCAAATCAATGAAAACCCAGCCCGTGACCCAGAAGAGGTGGGCAAGTATCTGGAAGATTTTAGCGGAAAGCTTTTACTCGAAGGAGTGGCTCCAAATGGACAGCCATTTATGCAGCGGTACACCGTAAGGTAGCTTTGCCAAATTTTGGTAACTTATGGTAAATACTCAATATGAAGTCTTTACCCAAAACCTGCGAGGAATGTCTGGAAGAATTTAGCCAAGCTTTGGATGATCTATGGGTTCTTGCCCAAAAAGCACATGCCGAAGGGTTAAATCCTGTACAATCGAAAGAGATGATTGTGGATTTTGAGGTGACACATGAGCTGGCGCTCAAAGTTCTAAAGGCCTATTTCAAAAAGATCGGTAAAGGCGGGTTTTCTGGGTCCAGAGACTTAACCGTAGAGGCTTTTCATGCAGAACTTATCCATGACGGCAAGTCATGGCTGGATATGATCATAGACCGGATTCAATATAACCCGGTCTATGAATTAGAACCTCAGGACAAACTTTTGGAAAAGATAGAAAGCAATTATGTCTATCTCTTTCACAGATTTGAAGAGAACATGAGGAAGATTCTTTGATCTTCTTTTTTAATAGAAGAAGAAACCTGATGGAGCTCTCCCTACTTCAAATTCCTCGATGAACTGTCCGGAATCGGAATAAACCGATACATCTCCGTTACCCTGGAATCCATTGGCATTCGCCAGATAGAGCTCTCTATTCACTCGGTCGAACCCAATGCCATAAAAGCCTGAGCCTTCAATCCAGTCTGTATCTACAGTCCCTGAGGCAATATCTACTCGATCCACCCCATCGATGTAATCCGGAAATCCTGAGCTTGTAATCAAATAGGCTTCCGTTCCGTTGCCCAAAGCTATTCTTCCGGTTGCACTGGCCACGGGTAAAGTCACCGTGTTCTGAATGCTGAAATTGCTGGTGTTGATTTGATGGAAATAGACCTCATCAGCGGCAGTGGAATACAACCAAAGAGCCTGATTCACAAAGACGAATTCTCTCGGATTTCCTAAAACATCGATAGACTGAGTTACTTGTTCGCTTAGCGCATCAATCACCTCTAGCTTCGATTCTTCTGCCCCAGCAACGAGAATAAAATCCCCTACCGCCTGCAAGTCTTCTGGCTTTCTGGAGGTAGGGATTTTGGAACGTACTGTGCCTCCAAGGACATTATTTATTACCGCCACATAGGAATCAGGCGTAGCAAAATTCGCATCAAAAGGTCCGTAGTCACTAATAAACATTTTGCCGGCAGCAATATCGGTTGATCTTGGTAAATCCAGATCGCCAATCACCGCACCGATACTTTCAAATGTACCCGGATCCACGATCTCAACTTTGCCAGTATTGGCAACCAAATAAAGACGATCATCTATCCAGACAATATCTTCTAAAAGTCCGGCATAAGGTCGTGCATTGACCGTCTCAAAGACATTTTGCGTTAGCTCATCCAATCGCTGATTAAGGTGGTATACTTCACCATCATTCACACCGAAAGCGCCTTCGTTCATGATTAGAATTCCGGTCTCGTACTGACCGATTGGCTCTTCGGGATCATTCGAATCACAGGAAACAATGACGACCGAAAAGGCGAGAAAAAGCAGAAATAAGCGATTTAGTTTCATAATGTAATTGAGGTGTTTAATTGATAAGAAATTCCGGGCATGGCTCTTAAATAGAGCACCTGGTAGTCGGTATTGAATAAATTATTGATTTGAAAGCTGAGGGGAATGGAAACGCTTCCGATGGAAATTCCTTTATGGCCCAGGCCAAAGTTGAATAGCTGATAACCTAGAAGAATTTGGCTTGAACTTGTAGAAATGCTTCTTTGACCGGTATAAAATCCCTGGAAATAGCTAAAGACTTTTCCTCTTTCTACACGCAGACTAGCGTTAGCCTGATGTTGGGGAGTATAAGGAAGTTGACGATCTGAACCAGCAGCTTCATCTCCGAAATCTTCCAGAGCGACCACTTTGGCCCAATTATAGGCTCCACTAAATTCCCAATGGAATTCTCCCACTTCCCCATCTAGACCAAAATCGAATTCCACTCCTTGATTCCGGACCTTTCTGATATTTTCCGGACTCCAGAAAGACCCCTGTGGAAGCCAGATAATCCAATCATCCACCAGCATATGATAGTAAGTGGTTGAAGCTTTAAAGGCTATATCTCCTTCTCTCGAGTACAGAAATCCAAGCTCTGCATTATTGCTTCTTTCAGGGTTCAGATCCGGATTCCCTCCGGGATCCCAAAAGCGATCATTGAGCGTTGGGATTTTATATCCTCTTCCCAAACTGGATTTTAATGTGAGCTGACTGCGGTTATCCTGATGCATAACCCAATCCAACCCGAAGGAAGGAACGAAGGGTAAACTCCCATCCGAGTAGCTTAGCTCCCTGAAATTTGCAGAAAGACTGAGGGTTTGACCTGGATTAAAAAGCAGTGATTGGTATGCCTCGAATCTATTTTCGGATTCTGTGTAGGTAGAAAGTCTTCCTTCGGCTCTAGAATATCTTGCTCCTGTTTTAAGGGTAAATTTCTCACTGAATGTCTTTTCCCAATCTGCACTCAGGAAATATTGATCAGTTTCATTCAGGTTAGAATTAAATTCCTGCTGGTCGAATACCCCTCCAGCTTTAAAATTCAAAGTGGAACTCTGTCCAAAAATAAAATAATCAAGTACTGCACGATGGTTGCGGTCTCTCTGAGTATCGATGCCAGCGGAACCCATCACCGGTTGGATTTCCCGATCTGTTTCATTCCACCAATAGGAAAGCCTAAGCTGATGATTCGACTTCACATTCCATGAAAAATCCTGAACCAAGCCTCTTTGGGAAAGAGCAGCATGATCCTGATTTCTTTCAGGAGTACCCGGTAGGCCAAGGTCTTGAAATGGAAAATCATTTTCTACTTCAAGATTGTAGATTTTGGTTTTGAAACTGACTTTCTCATTTGAGTACCCCGCAGTCAGGCCTAAGTTGAATAAGCCGAAACTACCCACGCTTGTATTGATTCCAGCTTTGAAACCTTTATCGAAATCAGCTTTGCTCTGCAAAAGAATAGAACCTCCAATCGTCTCGTTACCAAGGAAGGATCCATTCGAACCATACTGAACCTGCGCCTGATCGAAGGCCTGAACGGGTAAAATCGAAAGATCTGACTGGCCAAGCGAAGGTGAGTTAATGGGAAGGCCATTCCAGAAAACCGCTGTATGCCCAGCGGATGTCCCTCTGACAGATGGAGAAGCCAACATTCCTGCACCGTACTGTCGAATGAAAATAGGTGTGGTCTCTTGAAGTAAATCACCCAGTGATCGGCTTTGGTAGTTTTCCAGGTCCCTATCGTCAACCGCACTGACTTTCATTCCTTTAGAAAACCTCTCTAGATTTTGGCCATAGATTTCTACCGCGTCCATCTGAACAGTGTCTTGCTGAAGAGGTGCTAACCCCAGCCACAGAAATACAAACCCAAGCAACATGCGATCGAATCAATTAAAATTCGATTCAGTCTTGCCGAGAAAATTAGAAGAATTACGTGCAGATAGTACTTAAACCACGACAGAGTAAATTTTCTTCGTCACTTTTCCTCCGAAAGGACAGAATCAACAGATTCAGGCAGGTCTCCTGGCTTGCCCAATTTGCCGCCTTCTCATTCCATTCGATCTTTATCGAAATCTGAACAATGGCCTGATTGGCAAATCGATAGTGAAAACACTAGGCTTACAGTTGCGGGGACAGCTCCGGTTCTACACCGGATTCCCTTTTAATCTCAAGAGCTCAACGAGTGAGATTGAGAACCCAAATCCGGTACAAAAGTAGTTTCAGGCGCAAGGAAATAAAAATACAGATGGATTTTTTTTGGAATACCTTTGTGCAGCATTGTATTTTGCCGACAGCATGAAGGCCAAAGTCTTTTCCACTTTCCAGCTCATATTCTCTCTGATTTTTCTTTTGGGACTACTTTCTTGTTCCAAAACGGTAGTCGAAGAAAGCCCCAAGGAAAAAATTGAACTGGATTTCGCAAAAGGTTTTTCCATTCAAAAAGGCAAGGGGTTCTATATACTCGAGGTAAATCAACCATGGACCGGAGCAGAAGAATCCTTTCGATATTTAGTTTTGGCTGAGGGAGGACAAAAACCCGATGGAACATTCGATGCGGTGATTAATCCAAATCCTCAAAAACTCATCCTTACCTCGACCACGCATATTCCACATCTTGATTTGCTCGGAATCACCACAAGACTGGCCGGTTTCCCAAATACCGATTTGATCTCTTCAAAAACTACTAGAGATCTAATTGATCAAGGATTGGTTCAGGATTTAGGATCGGGTCCATATGCTGATCCTGAGGTAACTATCTCTCTTGATCCAGACTTGATGATGATATCCACTTTAGGTGATGATCTGAAGTATCTTGATCTGTTCAAGCAGGCAGGAATTCCAGCCGTGATCAATGGCGAATATGTAGAACAAGATCCATTGGGAAGAGCCGAATGGATCAAATTCACAGGTATTTTGACAGGTCGATTTGAAGAGTCAGTGAAAGTCTATGATGAGATAAAGTCAGCCTACTTTGAAGCAAAAAAATCAACGACTCAAATCAATTCGTCGGACCGCCCTACTGTGCTCAGCGGCATCATGTATAAGGAAATTTGGTATGCACCCGGGAATGATAGCTGGGGGGCGCAGATTTTGAATGATGCGGGAGGAGAATATATTTTTCAGGATCAGGAAGGAACAGGGAGTCTTCAGCTTAATTATGAATACGTCCTTGACAAGGGTATTAATGCAGACCTTTGGATTGGATCAGCCGACTTCCCATCTCTGCAGGATATGGGTAAATCTGACCCGAGATATACGAATTTCGAAGCTTTTAAAAGTGGAAAGGTTTACACCTATACCCTGAAAAAAGGCCCAACCGGTGGATTGGAGTATTTTGAACTCGGATACATGCGACCTGATCTGATTTTGAAGGATCTCATCAAAATCATGCATCCAGACATTCTCCCTGATTACGACTTGTATTTTTATCAAAGCTTGAATGAAGACTAGGTCAACGATATGGCTTTTTCTTGCCGGGCTTCTGGTTTTGCTGATTGGTTTCCTGATCAACATTAGTTTTGGTTCCATTTCCATTTCCTTCTCCGAGATAATCTCAGGCCTACTTTCGGACAACTGGGAAAAAGAATCCACAAAGCAAATCGTGTTGAATTTTCGACTGCCAAAAGCCCTGGTCGCCATAATCGCGGGGATAGGCCTTTCAGTGAGTGGACTTCAAATGCAAACCTTCTTCAGAAATCCCCTGGCGGGACCTTACGTTTTGGGGATTAGTTCTGGAGCAGGCCTGGGTGTCGCCTTGCTTATGTTAGCTGGATCTGCATTCGGCCTGATGGCAGATGGTGCTGTTTTCAGTCCCTGGGCTGTGGTGACTGCAGGAGTTATCGGAGGAGCCTTGGTACTTTTTCTGGTTAGTCTGGTAGCCTGGCGAGTGAATGACAGCATGACCTTATTGATCGTTGGACTTATGTTTGGTGCTGGCGTCTCGGCAGTTATTTCAATTCTCTCTTACTTTGCCGGAGCTGAGGCTTTGAAGCTTTTCACCATTTGGGGAATGGGCTCCCTTGGAGGTATGAGCTGGGCACAAGTTTATGCTTTGCTAGCCATGCTCGCTTTAGGACTGATTCCAGTAATCGCCTCCATCAAAGCCTACAACGGGATGCTACTTGGAGAACGCTACGCTAAAAGCATGGGGATCGATCCGATCCGACTGAGATGGTTGATGATTATCAGCACTGGAATTTTGGCAGGTAGCATCACTGCGTTCTGTGGTCCTATAGCCTTTGTAGGAATTGCGGTGCCTCATCTGGCCAGAATCATTTGGAAGACAGCAGATCATAAAGTTCTATTCGTAGCCTCTTCCCTAGTCGGCGCACTGCTGCTTCTCTTATGTGATACAGTGAGTCAATTGCCGGGCTTTGCGGAATCTCTACCGATTAATGCGGTAACTTCTCTCGTGGGTGCTCCTGTGGTCATCAGTCTTGTGATTCGAAAAAATTTCAGTAAAGAATTCTAGGGGTGATGAAGGTGTTACAAGCAAAGAATATTCATCTTGGGTATCCCCGAAAATCAGGTCTAAAAAAAGTGATTTCAGATTTGAGCTTTGAGCTGAAGCCAAATCAACTTACCTGTTTACTCGGAAGAAATGGTATCGGAAAATCCACGCTGATCAAAGGTCTTCTGGGACAGTTAGCACCAAGTTCTGGTGAGATATTTCTGGGAGAAAGGGACCTGCTGGAATTATCTAAAGAGGAGATCGCAAAAGAAATTGCTGTGGTCTTAACGGAATATGCCATGCCAGGAAATCTGACGGTGGAGCAGCTGGTTGCCTTGGGTAGAACTCCCCATCTCAAATGGCATGGTCGACTATCCGAAAAAGACTATGAAGCGGTAGAAAAAGCGCTTGAGCTTACCAAAATCCTAGACCTGAGAAAGGAAAGAATTTCTGAACTCAGTGATGGTCAGAGGCAGAAAGCGATGATAGCTCGAGCACTTGCTCAGGAGAGCCAAATATTGATTTTAGACGAACCCACCGCACATCTTGATCTTTTAGGAAGACATGAAATCATGGCGCTTTTACAGGAACTCGCTATGAAGGAAGGGAGGGCCATCCTTGTGGTGACTCATAACATTGAACTAGCCATAGAATCTGCTCAAGAGTTTTGGCTTTTGATTGACCAAAATGAAATGCTTCTGGGAACTCCTGAGGATCTGATCATTGCAGGAAAAATAAAAAGTCTGATTCCAGGAGAGACTTTTAAGTTTGACCTCGAAAAAGGCAAAATCGTATTTCCTTCAGAAAATCTGGATCTCAATGTTAGCGGACCTGAAAATCTGAAATTCTGGGTGGAGAAGGCTTTAGAAAAAGCCCAAATAAAAAAGCTTGAGCAGACTATTGAGATAGAATCGAAGCCATTTTCACTTCATTATGGCGGTCAGTCTTTCGATTCCATCAAAGCTTTGATCGATCAGATCAAAAGTTAAATATCCAGAACCGGACCTCTCATTTATATTTCCAATAAACATTTTTTATATCTTTGTTGTACTAATTATTTGTATGACACAAGAACAGTTTGCCAAGTACTCTTTCCTGCTTGATCGCACTGCCAGAAAAGTGAAGCAGTATGCTCAGCAAAGATTCAAATCCGGGGAATTTGATGTCACCGTGGACCAATGGATTGTGCTTAAAAACCTATCCGAAAAAGGCCCCATGAGTCAAACTCAGCTGGCAAATCTTGTTTTTAAAGATCATCCTACGCTGACTAGGATTCTGGATTTGCTATGCAAAAAGGAGTATGTGGAGCGTGTTCCACATCCTCAGGATAGACGTAGCTTTCAGCTACACCTGACAGAATCAGGTGTGTTCAAGGTTAGAAACCTAAAACCTCAAATACTTGAAATCCGGGAAAAGGCTTGGGAAAATCTCGATGCTGAGGACTTTGAGGAATTCAAGCGAATTCTCGACACTATTTACATGAATTTAGGTGGCGAAAAGATCGAATAAATTTATTTCGTACACTAATTATATTTAAACGAACAAAATGAAAACTTCTCTGGTTTTCTGATAAATAAAAAAGAACATGATTACTACTGACCTTTGCATCATCGGAGCCGGACCTGTAGGTCTTTTCGCAGTATTCGAAGCGGGACTTCTCAAAATGCGTTGTCACCTGATAGATGCCCTTCCTCAGGTGGGTGGGCAGCTTTCCGAAATCTATCCTCAGAAGCCGATTTATGACATCCCGGGATATCCTGAGATTAATGCTCAGGACTTAGTGGATAATCTGATGGATCAGGCGAAGCCGTTCAAACCAACCTTCACGCTTGGGGAGAGAGTGGATCATTTGGATAAGCAAGAGGATGGATCTTTCATCGTGACCACCAGTGATAAGACTAAGGTGCATGCACAGGTGATCATCATTGCAGGTGGGCTAGGTTGTTTCGAGCCGAGAAAACCAGCTCTTGAAAACCTTGGAGATTTTGAAGGGAAAGGGATCACTTACATGGTGAAGGACCCTGAGAAGTTTAGAGATAAGCGAGTGGTACTTGCAGGAGGTGGAGATTCAGCCTTGGACTGGACCATTTTCCTAGCCGATGTGGCAAAGAAAGTGACTTTGGTACACCGAAATGAGACTTTCCGAGGTGCTCCAGATTCAGCTTCTAAGGTTTTTGATTTGGCTCAGGAAGGAAAAATTGATTTGATTCTTTCCTCAAATCTGAAGGAGATTTCTGGAAATGGTCATCTGGAGAAGATTGTCCTTCAGAATAAAAAGAAGGAGATTTCTGAGATAGAAACAGATTATTTGATTCCTCTTTTTGGGCTTAGCCCAAAGCTAGGACCGATCGCTGATTGGGGACTTAGTATTGATAAAAATGCCATCGAGGTAGATACCCGCGATTACTCTACCGGAGTGGAAAGAATCTATGCCATTGGAGACATTAACACCTATCCTGGAAAGCTGAAGTTAATTCTGTGTGGATTTCATGAGGCTGCGATCATGATGCATTCTGCATTTAAGTATGTGTATCCGGACCAGAAGCTGAGCTTCAAATACACCACCGTGAATGGGGTAAATGCATTTTAATACTATTTTTGCGGCATGGTAAAATTCACAGTTGAAGATCAGGAAGGAAATCGAGTAGAGCATGAAGCTCCAACTGATATGGGCTTTAGCCTAATGGAAATTCTTAAAGCTCTGGAATATCCTATTCTTGCTACCTGCGGAGGCATGGCCCTTTGTGCAACTTGCCACTGTGAAATTCTGGAAGGGGAAGATGAACTAGGTGAAGCAACAGATCCGGAATTGGATCAATTGGAAAATCTACCTGAGTATTTCGATACCTCCAGACTAGCTTGCCAAATACGTGTAAGTGATATGCTAGACGGAGCGGTAATAAAACTCCGAGGTGAAGATCAATAAATAGTAAAGCCATCCAGAAGGATGGCTTTTTATTTGCAGTCACATGAATATGAAATATACTGTTTTCCTCATTCTATGGCTTGTGAGCTCATTAGCCTTCTCTCAAGTCACTGAAAAAGAAAAATCAGAATCAAGTGATATCATTCATTTGATTAGCAAATATTCTCAAGCCAGGGAAAGCATGGATACAGTTTTGCTCGATCAGATACTCATGGAGGATTTGGATCAGCTGGTTTCTTCTGGAACTTGGCGAAATGGTAAAGAGGAATCCATGAAGGGAATGCTTCGAAGCTCTACTTCTAACCCCGGGGATAGAAAGCTTACTGTTGATAAAATCCGATTCCTTTCAAAGGATGTGGCTCTGGTGGACGCCAAATATGAAATCATTAATAATGGGGAAGTAATCAGAAAAATGTGGAGCACCTTCGTGGTTCAGAAAATTGAAAAAGAATGGAAAATCGCGGCCATTCGAAATATGCTCCCCGCTCGATAAATCCTTTTTAAATCTTTGTCGTAATCTTCTTTATGCTTAAAAATTTCTTACTTCTCTCTACCCTTGTTTTTCTTACTTTTTCGGGTTTTGCCCAGGAAAAATACAGCCTGACCATAGAAGTTCAGAACATCAAGAAGATGGAGGGTAAGATTAGCATTTGTATTATGAACAAAGAGGAGCAGTTTCTTTCAGACTGTTTCCAGGGGAGGAATATTTCAATCGAATCAAAGGAGTTTTTCGCCGTATTTGACGGCTTGCCAGCCGGGGATTATGCAGTGAGCCTATATCAAGACGAGGATGAAAACGGAAAACTGAATGTAGGTAAGCTTATTCCTATTCCATCTGAGAAATATGGCTTTTCGAACAATCCAAGCACCACTTTCGGCCCACCCGACTTCGAAGATTGTCTATTTACCCTGGATGATAATAAGAGGATTGTAATTGAGCTTTGATAGTTCGAAACCTCGTTAATAACTAGCGAATCAGTAATTCCTGTTCAAACCGAATCCCCCCTCTAGGTTTAGATTGCATCTACACCTTTCTATCCAAACAAATTTGTAATTTGCTTATTGCTACAAGACAATATGAAAGAAGACCAATTACATCCCGATAGCTATCGGGATGGTAAGGATATTAGGGTGAAGTTACAAACTTCACCCAGTCAACGCCATGATTTGACTATGCCGAGGGGGGCTAAATTATGCCTCTGATTTGAAACGATTTGTCCTAGGAAAATGATGAAAAGAAAACTCGAGATTCTAATTGGGGTATTGATTTTTTTGGTTTTCGTAACCTTAATTTTCACGGGGAAAATAGACCTCCATTCAGGAGATTGGCAAAAAATTAGATGTGAAGCGAAAGAAACAGCGATAGAAGAGGAGATAAGTGGAATTATCATTAAGTCTTTTAGGGATAAGGAAAATCATATTATTAAAACTGTAGAATTTGAGAGCCGTGGAAAATTGAAAAAAAGCTTAATATTTGATCTTGAAGTAAGTGGGATACATTCAGAGCTAGCAGTAGGAGATTCCATATTTAAACCAAAGGGTCAGCTCAATTTATTTTTAATTAGGGATGGTATTAGTAGGGAATTGATGTTAGACTTTGACTGTGATCAGCCATAATGGAAAGTTTGTCTATTATCTCAATTTTTGTCCTAATTGGCTTAGCCCTGATTGTAAATGTACTATTCTACAAAATGAAAGGAATCCTTGTAAAAAACGGAATAGACAGCCACCTTCTATATGGTCATATATCTGATATCATCGATTTTGTCTCGCTTATTAACCGTACAGAAGACCCTGAAAGAAAGAAAAAGTTAATAATCCTTCTGGTTTCGCTATTGATTTCACTGATTGCTTTTATTGTGGTCGTTTATTTTAGGATAACTGATAATAGTTGAATGAATATCCATCCACTCTTCTGGGTGTAGAAGGTGCTTGATTGGGACTAGGTGTAGATTGTCTGCGCGGCAAACCGGCCTCTCTAAATAGCCTTACGAAAGCTTTTTGTAACGCTCATTCCTACCTTTTTTTCCAAGCAAATTTGTAATTCGCTTAGGATAAAAGACGATATGAATGTAAACCAATTGCAAATTGATGAGGATATTAGGGTAGAAATGTAAATTCCACCAAGTCCAAACTTATTTTCGACTAAACCTAGAGAGGCTAATCCCTTCCTACCTCATCAACTTCCCCAAAATCTGTATCGCCGCTTCTGATAGTACCGTTCCAGGACCGAAAACAGCTGCCACGCCAGAATCATATAGAAAATCGTAATCCTTCGGAGGTATCACTCCACCAGCCACTACCATAATATCTTCTCGACCAAGCTTGGCAAGTTCTTCAATTAGTTGCGGCACCAAGGTCTTATGTCCTGCTGCCAAAGAAGAGGCTCCCACGATATGCACATCGTTTTCTATTGCCTGTCTGGCGACCTCCTCTGGTGTCTGGAAAAGCGGCCCAATATCTACATCAAAGCCCAAATCCGCAAAGCCGGTGGCAATCACCTTGGCTCCGCGATCATGTCCATCCTGACCCATTTTTGCAACCATAATTCTGGGTCTACGGCCTTCTGATTCAGCAAACTGATCTGAGAGTTCTATGGCTTTTTTGAAGGAATCCTGATTTTTCACTTCCGATGCATAAACGCCTGAAATGGTTTGTGTCACCGCTTTATGACGGCCAAACGCATTCTCCATGGCTGTGGATATTTCTCCTAAAGTAGCCCTTTTTCTAGCTGCAGAAACTGCCAAAGCCAATAAATTTCCAGCACCACTTCTTGCTCCATCTTCAAGTTTAGCGAGCGTCTTTTGAACCTCATCCGAATTTCGCTCAGACTTTATTCGCTCCAGCCTTTTGATTTGATCATTACGAACAGTCTGATTATCGACTTCCCTAATTTCGATTTCATCCTCTTCTTCTACCTGGAACATATTCACCCCAACAATCACATCGCGACCGCTATCAATCCTTGCTTGCTTTTTGGCGGCTGCTTCTTCGATTCTGAGCTTTGGGATTCCTGCCTCAATAGCTTTGGCCATGCCCCCTAAATCCTCAACTTCCTGAATTAACGTCCAGGCTCGCTCTACCAGCCTATCCGTCAAATATTCCACATAGTTCGAGCCTCCCCAAGGATCCACCACCTTAGTAATTCCCATCTCTTCCTGCATAATAATTTGGGTGTTCCGAGCTATTCTCGCTGAAAAATCCGTAGGAAGTGCAACCGCCTCGTCCAGAGAATTGGTGTGCAGGGATTGAGTGTGTCCCATGGTGGCCGCCAGTGCTTCCACAGCTGTTCTGGTTACGTTATTGAATGGGTCTTGCTCAGTAAGTGACCAGCCTGAAGTTTGAGAATGTGTCCTCAAAGCCATTGACTTCTCATTCTTCGGGTTAAAGCCTTTGACGATTTTAGCCCAAAGCAATCGGCCCGCTCTGAGCTTTGCCACTTCCATAAAATAATTCATTCCTATTCCCCAGAAGAAGGAAAGCCTCGGGGCAAAATTATCCACATCAAGACCAGCCGCTATACCCGTCCTTAAATACTCCAGACCATCCGCCAGTGTATAAGCTAATTCTAAATCTGCCGTAGCACCAGCCTCCTGCATGTGATATCCGGAGATGGAGATAGAATTGAATTTCGGCATGTTTTGAGCAGTGTATTCAAAAATATCTGCAATGATCCGCATGGAAGGCTGTGGGGGATAGATATAGGTGTTCCTAACCATAAACTCCTTAAGAATATCATTTTGAATGGTCCCACTAAGCTTTTCCGGACTTACCCCCTGCTCCTCAGCAGCCACGATATAAAATGCCAAAACGGGGATCACAGCCCCATTCATAGTCATAGACACAGACATCTTATCCAATGGAATCTGATCAAACAAAATCTTCATATCCTCCACCGAATCGATAGCCACCCCGGCTTTCCCCACATCTCCAATCACACGAGGATGATCTGAATCATAACCGCGATGCGTTGCCAAATCAAAGGCTACCGACAGTCCTTTTTGGCCAGCGGCAAGGTTTCTTCTATAAAAAGCATTCGATTCTTCTGCTGTAGAAAAGCCAGCATACTGTCTGATAGTCCATGGCCTTAGGCTATACATGGTGCTGTATGGTCCCCGTAAATACGGAGGCATTCCAGATACATAGCCTTCATGAGGAAGCGGCTGCTTTTTATCCTCAAATATGGAAGGGACATTAATCCCTTCAGGAGCAGTCCAGACTTTTGATTCGATCTTTATGTCTGTGGCAGCTTCTTGCCATTTTTTTAAATCTGGTCTCATGATTCTCTTTCTTTTTCAACCAAAAGACTTGCTCGACTAGGCTTCAATTGAAGCTCGGTTTCAAGATAATTACCCAAAGTGAGCGGTGTATTTTCAGTACCCGGTCTTAGGAATTTATTCGCTCCAACTTTGGTCAGTTCACCCTCTAAAACCTTTTCCTGAATCATTTTTCGATTTTCTCTGATCTGACTTTGAAGAGTACCATTTTCGAATGATGCCATCCAGCCGCCTGATTTTTCAAGTTCAGATAGCTGCTCAAGGACCGTTCTTTTTATTTCCTTACTTAGAGAAGTGATGTAGTTAGAACCCGCAGAAGGATCCATCACCTTTCCCAGCTGGCTTTCTTCTCTGAGGATGGTAGACACATTTATAGCCATTCTTTCAAAAAGCTCTGGGCTTTCATCTAAAATCTCCGGCTTTATCCAAAGGGAGTTCGCACCACCCAGAATACCTGCCATCCCTTCAAAGGTCTGCCGGATAAGGTTGGAGTACGGATCCATTTCAGTTTTTGTGAAGGAATTATTACTCACCAATAATCGAACATCCTCCATCTGTAAATCGACCTCATACAACCTCGCCAATTCAGCGATCATCCTCCTTGCCGTTTTCAGTTTGGCGATGTCTGCGAAGTGCTCGGAACCGCTGGAGAGATGAAAGGAAAGATTTGACCAAATAGAATTTGGAGTCATATCTCCCAGCTGATCCAGAGTTTCAATAATCTCACCCAATCCAAAAGTCAATTCCTGAAGCCCATTCCCACCTGCTTCAGCATATCTTGAGAAATCAATCGATAAGGCTTTAAAATTGGGATAGGGATTGAAAGCTTCGATGGCTTCTCTAGCTGTTACTATATCTGGGCTTTCACCAGTTTTAATTGCATAGCTCGTTGGAGACCAAAGAAAACCTCCTTTCAGATCTTCCCCAGATGCGTTTGAATCCTGAAGATATTTCTTGAAGTCTGAAACCACCTCATTGGGATGATCAAGTGGTTGGACAAAGACTTCGATATAGGCTAGCTGTATCCCTTCAAAAAGCTTTTCGAAATCCGTTCCGGCCTTTGTCAAAAAAATCAAACCTTCAGCTCCTTGATTAAGGAGTTTCAACGCTTTTTCATTAGCCGCTTTTTCTTCGGTGACTTCCACTGCCGCCAGGTTACACCAATTTCTTGGCGGAAGGCCTGGAATCTCGGATTCAGAATGGAAGAGCAGTTCATGATCTTCCTCCTCATGGAAATACATGGGATCCACTTTAATCGTATCCCAGAGAGTAGTAACCAGAGCCTCATCGAAATCTCTTCCTCGAAGGTCCTTATCTACTTTGGCAAGCCACTCTTCCTTGCTTTGCTTTTTAAATCCGTAAAAATCCGAATCGATCATTATTTGGGTTCTTATTCTGCTCAAAAGTAGTCAATTGATCCCTTTTGACTTAAAAAATTCCACAAGTGAAAGCTAATTTATTCATTGGGTCAAAAACTTGGAGCTTCATCAAAATGAAGAGAAAATTCCCTTTTTTGTTCAACAAAAAAATCAATTAATCCAGAGCGATTATTTTTTACATTTTATGAAAGAAAATCATTTTTATTTCTCTGAAAAATCTTCAATTTTGAAGCCCTTCTTTTTAAACAGAAAACCTTTTTTGTCAAGTCTTTCGAATGAGTGCAGAAGCTAATGCCGTATGGAACGAATGCCTTCGCGTGATAGAAGATCACGTGAATGAGCAAAGCTTCTCAACTTGGTTCAAGCCAATCAATCCCGTTAAACTTGAAGCCACGACCTTAACCATCCAAGTTCCTAGTCAGTTTTTCTTTGAATGGCTGGAAGACAACTATGTCCAAGTCCTAAAGAAAGCGATTAAAACGACTCTTGGCCCGGGTGGAAGATTGGAATATGCGGTGGTTGTGGATAAAGGGAATTCTTCTAACCAACCCTACGTCGTTTCCTATCCTCAGGGGAATCAAGGAGCGAAAAATGGTAAGCCTGGACCAAAAGAAGAAAAGTCTGTGACTCCATTCGAGATTCCTTCGCTAAATGCAGAGGCACTCACAAAAAGTAACCTAAATCCGAATTACAGCTTCAATACCTACATCGAAGGTGACTGTAATCGATTAGCACGATCTGCTGGCTTTGCGGTAGCAACCAAGCCAGGAATTACTTCCTTTAATCCACTCATGGTTTACGGAGGAGTTGGTCTTGGGAAAACTCACTTGGTGCAAGCGATCGGAAACGAGATAAAAAATGGGGTTGACAGCAAGTTTGTGCTTTATGTCTCCTCAGAGAAATTCGTGAATCAATTCATGGATTCCATCAAGGATGGAAATGTGAAAAGCTTTACCAATTTCTATATGCAGGTGGATGTTTTGATCATTGATGACATTCAATTCCTGGCTGGAAAGGATAGAACTCAGGAAATGTTCTTCCACATTTTTAATCACCTGCATCAGAATAAGAAGCAGATCATTATGACTTCTGATTGTCCCCCGAGAGATCTCAAGGGCCTTGAAGAAAGATTACTATCTAGATTTAAGTGGGGACTGACGGCTGATCTTCAAATGCCGGACTTTGAAACCAGGGTTGCTATAATTAGAAGGAAGATGCAGTCTGAAGGAATTATCATTCCTGATGATGTGGTTGAGTACCTCGCCTACACGGTTGACACAAATGTCAGGGAGCTGGAAGGTATTTTGATTTCATTGATTGCACATGCTTCTCTTGATCGAGTGGAGATCAGTCTTGATCTGGCCAAAACGGTTATGAAGAATATCATCAAGGATATTGAGACCGAAGTGGGTGTGGATTTCATCCAAAAAACCGTTTCGGAATATTTTGGAATTGAGCTTGATGATCTGAAGGCAAAAACTCGGAAGAAAGAAATCGTTACTGCTCGACAGGTGGCGATGTTCTTCTGTAAAGAGTTTACAAACCACTCCTTAAAATCCATCGGATATCATTTTGGAGGCAGAGATCATAGTACGGTAATCCATGCGGTTCACACGGTGAATGATATCATGGAGACCGACTCGAATTTCCGAAACTCAGTAAATGAGCTGAAGAAGAAATTCAAGATGCGCTCTTACTAGTCCATCCGGACGATCCCTTTTAATTCAGCTAGGTCAATTTCCAATTCGGTTGGCCCCAAAGCATACGGGCCAATTTCATAAGAATTGTAAACCAACTTGAAATTACCACCTGAATAGCCCATGGCTCGGGGAAGGAAGAAACCAGATTCGGGAATATTGAAGAAGCCTGTAGCGTTCAGATCGGCACCCTCTTCCACCTCATGAAATGACCTGAATTCTTTTTCTGCAATTTTTAAAAGAGCTTCTTCATCCAAAATCAAATCCTCATTGTTTAACTCTTGACCGATCTCAAGGTCATAATTCAAAAACTCCCAGGAATAATTTCCATGGGCTCCTCCCATATAGTTTTCCTGATAAAACTGAATGGATAAAAGGCCTAGACTGTCAAAAGTAATTTCAGATTTCGCATTGATAAACCATCTACCCGGCATATCTGGTAACTCCTCCTTAATCTCCTTGAATTCATCTACAAAATCCTGTGCCCCGAAATCATCCTTAAAAGTGGAATCTTGAGGAAGAATATAATTAGCCAGCCTTTTTTCAATCAGTCCATTTATCTCTGCAGAATCCGGATTCGACATAATGTGTGGCCAAGAAAAATCGATTTTGGCGCAGTCTTCATCTACGCAACCTTCTTTTGATAGGGTTTTGGTCGAAAAAGAAAGTTTATCACTTTGGGATCCTACTCCACAGGACACCAAGAATAGGAATAGAAGAAATCTTACAGAATTTTTCATAGGGTCGCTCATTTATTGGAAAGGAAAGATTCCAAGGCTTTTTGAGCTAGCCACTGGGGACTGACTTTACCGGATTCTATTTCGTTCTCAAATTCAGCCAGAACCTTCCTGACCGACTGATTTTTAGAAAACTCCTCCAAAAGTAAGTTGTACATGCTTTCTTCCAGCCATTTACTTCGTTGACTAGCTCTATTTTTTCTCCAGAATCCTTTGGATTTGGTGCTTTGCTCAAAGGCCTCAATCATCCCCCAGGTTTCATCGAGGCCAGTTCCCTCCGTTGAAGAAACCAATTCCACCTTTGGATACCAGTTGCTTTCATTTGGTGGAAATAGGTGCAAAGCTTGCAAATAATGCTGACGGGCCAGCTTACTGGCTTTTATGTTATCGCCATCCGCTTTGTTAATAACCAAACCATCAGCCATTTCCATGATCCCCTTTTTTATTCCCTGAAGCTCATCTCCAGCTCCTGAAAGCATAAGAAGGAGAAAGAAATCAACCATATTCCTTACCGCTGTTTCCGACTGACCCACTCCCACGGTTTCTATCAAAATAGTATCGAATCCAGCCGCTTCGCAAAGCAACATGGCCTCTCTGGTTTTGGCACTCACACCACCGAGGGAATGCCCAGAAGGACTGGGCCTGATGAAGGCTCGCTCATCAGCGGCAAGTTTTTCCATCCGGGTTTTATCCCCGAGAATGCTTCCTTTTCCCTTCTGACTACTTGGGTCTATAGCCAGCACAGCCACCTTTCTACCCGAGTTTAAAAGGTGCATGCCAAAGCTTTCGATAAAGGTGCTTTTACCTACTCCTGGAACTCCTGTGATTCCAATCCGAATGGAATTTCCAGTATGCGGTAATAAATCCTGAACTAACTGAGTTCCCATCTTCCGATCTTCAAAGAGGGTACTCTCGACTAAAGTGATCGCTTGTGCAAGAGAAGACCGATCTCCTTTCAGGATTCCAATGGTATATTCTTCCAGACTTTTTCTCTTTTTCATTCTGAATACCGCTCTACAAATGTGGTTGTCCCCATGGATGATTTTGTATAGGTCGCCAAAACCAATTTCTGGAAATCGTTAGATAAAAATGGTTTGGATGGATTAAGCTTAACCTGTTCCGATGAGTTTTCTGGAAAGAAATACACCTTCGTTGTTCCGTATTTGCTATGAGGCATGGCGTTCCCATAGGCTTCCATTAGGTCATTATTCACTTCAAAAACTTGGGCGGCATAAATTCTAACAATCGGCCCGGTGTTATTCTCATTTCTGTAAAAATCCAATTCCTGAATTTTGCCCTCAAACTCTTCTAGACCAGGCTGAGAAAAACTTTCTATCCCTATGTAGATGGTCAAGATTGAAATCAAAATTGAGATAATCCAGAAAATCGCTCTGCTGCTTTTCAAAAAGGTAGGGGTTGTAAGGATTAGGCCTTAATTTAGCCGAAAATTCTGAGAATGATATTCGAATATATCAAGTCGCTTCATATCATTTTTGTCGTCACCTGGTTTGCTGGACTATTCTACATCGTCCGCCTATTTATCTACCAAACTGAGGCGATGGCAAAACCCGAAGCAGAGCGTTTGATTCTCAAACCACAGCTAGACCTTATGGCTCGCCGGCTCTGGTATATCATCACCTGGCCTTCAGCAGTGTTGACCCTAATATTTGGATTTTGGGTCTTGAGCTATCGATGGAGCTGGCTGGAGCTTGGTTTTATGCATGCAAAGCTGGGATTCGTATTTCTACTTTACGTCTACCACCTCTTTTGCCACGTTCTTTTTCGAGAACTCCAAAATGGCAAAACCCGATGGACTTCCACTCAGTTAAGAATGTGGAATGAGGCATCAACTTTACTCCTTTTTGCCATCGTTTTCTTGATCGTATTGAAAAGTACGGTAGACATGATATGGGGAATTGTTGGACTGGTTGGTTTGGCAGTAGTACTCATGATTGCAATTAGACTCTACAAAAAATATCGAACTAATAATGAATAGAATTCAAAGCCTTGGTTCCCTGGTCCTTTTCTTGTTTTTGGCTTTGGGCTGCGCCCAAAACAAAACCCCAGAAGAAACTGCTCTTCCTAAACTAGGAAATTTCTATGTGGATGAAGTGGAAGAAAATGGAAAGACTAAAATGGATACCGTTTTCCATAAGATCTCCGATTTTGAATTCACCAATCAGATGGGTGAAAGCGTGAATAAAGAGACAGTGAATGGAAAGGTTTATGTGGCGGATTTCTTTTTCACCTCCTGCCCTACCATCTGTCCGATCATGAAGAAGGAAATGCTTCGGGTATTCGAGAAGTATGAAAATACTCCTGATTTCTTGATTCTAAGTCATTCCATTGACCCGACGTATGATACTCAGGAGGTACTTTATGATTATGCGACTAAGCTCGGTATCAATGACGCAAAGACCTGGAATTTCCTGACTGGAGATCAGGAAAAAATCTTTGAAATAGCCCAAACCAGTTATATCACCTCTGCCTCAGCAGATCCGGGTGAGCCCGGAGGATTTATTCATACTGGTGCCTTTATTTTGGTTGATCAGGAGGGGCACATCCGAGGAGTTTATGATGGAACCAAGAGCGATCAAGTAGAGCGACTGATGAACGACATTCCTAAGCTACTTGAGTAATGGTCACCAGATTTATCTTTTTGGCAATAGTAGTTCTAGCCGCATGTTCTCCCAAATCTACAAATGATGAGAATGAGTTGGCCAAGATCTCCGATCCAGATGTGATGAAATATGCAATCGCCGGGAAAACGCTTTACGAAAACTATTGCGGGAATTGCCATCAATCGAATGGAGAAGGTTTAGGAAAGCTAATTCCTCCACTTAAAAACTCCGACTACTTTCAAGCCAGCGTGCATCGCACCGTTTGGATCATGAAGAATGGGCAGAAGGGAGAAATAGTGGTAAATGGTCAAAAATATGATCAGCCCATGCCTGCAAATCCTGTCTTGAAGCCTCTTGAAATAGCCCAGATAAGTACATACCTGTACAATATCTGGGGAATGAACAAGGGGGTGATTTCCTCTTCCGAAGTCGAAAAATACCTTCGGAAGGAACCTAGTCTTTAATCCCGAAGTAGAAGATCCGCCTTCTCTAATGCCGCGGTGATATCTTCATTTACCTTGGTCACTTTGACCATCTGATCATCCAGATAAGACTTAACCTCTTCATCAGAGAGTTCGCCATCTTCAGTTTCATACTGCCTCATCCAAACAAACATCCCATCATACGCCTGATTCAAATCATAGGCTAAAGCTTTCAAGTCCGTGATTCTTACAGAATCGACCGTTTCAGCTGCCTCTATCTCTTCAATCAAGGAATTCGCATCTTTCTCCAAGCTTTTTAATTTGCCCATAAGAGGCATGACCTCATCATGAATCGCGATCACCTCATCACGAAGCTTTTGATTTTCCTCTTTGGCATTCGGACCGCAGGCAAAGCCGATAAGGATTAGTATTACGAATAAAAGTCTGGTACTAAGTTTCATGTGCTTTTCGTTTAGAATGCGAAGTTAATTCAGGTAAAATTTTAAAACTATTTAGGTTGGAAAAATTCCACCTGACCACATCAATCTATATTTTAGGCTAGCCAAAAATAAAGAGTAAATCATGAAGTATTCTTTCGCGTATGATCGTATTATTCCTACAGATGAGGCCAGAATCCATCCAATGGATCTAGCTGTAATCAGAGGATATGGGATATTTGACTTTTTCAGAGTCAGCAATGGCAAGCCGCTATTTCTGGAACATTACCTGGATCGATTCATTAACTCTGCAAAAGACACTTACATGGAGCTAGGATTGAGCCGAAATGAATTAAGGGGTACCATCCTTCAGCTCATCGAAAAGAATGAAATGATTACTGGTGGGTTTAGAATGGTTCTCACAGGTGGCGTTTCCTCAAATCACTTTTCTCCGGAGAAAGGTAGCCTTTTCATTTTTGCCGAAGAGCTGTCACTGCCGGCCAAGGAGAAATATGAGCATGGAATAAAGCTTCTGAGTCTGGAACATGTAAGAGCGGTCGCAAAAATAAAAATGACGAATTATGCCTATCCCGTTTGGCATAGTAAGATTTGGAAGGAGTCAGGCGCAGAGGATGTCCTATATCACCAAAATGGCGAGATAAGTGAAAGCTCCAGAAGTAACTTTTTCATTTTTAAAAATGGAAAGTTGATTACTCCATCGAAGAATATACTTCAAGGAATCACACGCCATCATATTCTCGAACTGGCTGAAAACAAAGAAATCAGGGATCTAACCATGGCAGAAGCCTTAGATGCTGATGAAGCCTTTATTACCAGCACCACCAAGATTATCCTTCCTGTAGTTCAGATTGATGATAATAAAATAGGAATGGGTAAGCCGGGTCCTCTCACGTCGGCCTTACTGGAAAAATTCAGAAACCTGGAAACTGAATTGGTTGGATGATTAATCCAAAAGTTGTGCGTCCGTTAGGATGTACATCAACTTTTCTGGATCATCACTATTAAGATTCAAAGTACCTCTTACTCGAACTCGATTGGAGGTATACTTTATAGGATCAGTTAATAAAACTTCCATAACCGTTTCTGGTCCTCCTGCCCCACAAAAGAAACACTCCGCAATTGGAAGTCCTGAAAGAATGATATGCTCAGGTTTAAACATCCCTTCGAAAGGAATAATGTAACCATCCGCTTCGACTACGGTCCCTTCTAAACTTTTGATGTTATCGGAGAATACTGGAACATATAATTCTCCCCACTCATCTTCACTGATTTTATAGGAAACCTCAGATAAGCTTCCCCAAACGCTTTCCTGTGCTTTTACAGCAAAAGCGATTCCTGCCACGAAAAACAAACTGACGAGTATTTTCTTCATCATCTTTTCTTTTACACCACTAAGTTACGCACTATTTACGATTTTGTTAATTGCTTCGCAATGCTTGTTTGATAAGCTGTAATAGCGGGTATAATGGAGGCGACTAAACCAACAACAGTAGCGTAGACCAAAATCCATAATTCTCCTGGTAAGAATGTCCATGCTTGAAGCGATGCAGCAAGACCTTGATCTGAAGTTTTCAATAAGAAAAAGAGGAATACATGACCAAGGACCAAACCTAAAATAGCTCCTATCCATGTCAGGGTGATTCCTTCGATAAGGATAAGCTGAAGGAGTTGAAATCTTGTTGCTCCAATGGATCTCAATACGGCCAAATCATATTTACGCTCCTTAAGTGAATTGTACAGGGCTATAAAAATCCCCAAACCTGCGATTACAATCAAAGCAACCGCGAGTCCTTGAAGAAGCTTAATACCTACACCAAGTAGCTCAAAAAGCCTGGCCATCTCAAATGTAGGGGAAGCAGCCTGCATGGAGGTCCTTGAATTAATAAACCTTGGCAGCTGAACAGCCGCCATTGGATTTCTGAATTGTAGTAGAAGGGTTGTTAACTCCCGTGATTCATCCCCTTCTGGCAATCCGTTGAGCGTAATCTGCCCATGATCATGAGTATGCTCTCCATCCTCACCTGGTTCATCATGGCTGTACCAAACCGTTTCAACACTTGTGGTAATCAAACGATCTATCACCTTTCCTGTGGGCTTAAGTACTCCTACCACTTGAAGTAAATGCTCATCGTGGGAATGACTTCCTTCACTAATGCCATGGCTACTTGCAAAACTATCCCCTACTTTAAGCCCCTGCTTTAAGGCAACTTCAGCACCTACCACTACTTGAAAAGACTCTGTCCAGCTAGCACCATCTGAAAATTCAACCTGGTAAAAATCTAGGTAGTCATGGTTTGTACCTACGATTCGATAGCCCTTGTAATTATCCCCTAGAGCCAAAGGCAATACTGATTTCACCAGGCGGTTACGCTGTAATCCAATAGCTTCTTTTATTGGGATATTGCCGGTTGGAAAGTCTACATGATATACTCCGGAAAGTATAATCTGAAGTGGACTTCCTTTGGCTCCAACTACCAAATCAATCCCTTCTGCATCTTTGCTGACCACGGACTCAAATTGATTTTGAACCAACAAAAGCATGGTGATAATGGCTAGACCAAAGGATAAGAGCAAAATATTCAAGCCCGTTGATAGAGGCTTGAAAGAAAGATACTTTCGGCTGATTTTAAACAGATTCATTCTTCTTGACCTCAATGAATTTTGAAACTTGATTCTTTATTCTTTGATCGTGCGTGACGATGATTAGGCCTGCTCCGATTCGTTTTGCCTGATCTTTCAGCAGATTGATCACTCTTTCAGCATTTTCATCATCCAGACTTGAAGTGGGCTCATCCGCCAAAATCAGCTTCGGCTTATTCATTAATGCTCTGGAAATCGACACTCTTTGAGCTTCGCCCTCACTGAGGGTTCGGACCTTGCTATTTGCTTTATCTTCGATGTCGAGCTCCTTCAAAATCCCAGTTGGACTTTCTCCTTGGACTTTTGCGAAGAATGGGGCCACCTGTAGGTTTTCTTTCACAGAGAGGGGACCCAAAAGATGCGGTTTCTGAAAAATCAACCCAATATTCTTACCACGAAACTGGTCCATTTCTTTCTGTGAGAAAGCAATAATATCCTTTCCATCGATGGAAATAGTGCCAGACTCAGGTTTTAACAAGCCGGACAGCATATTCAAAAGAGTAGTTTTCCCGCTACCGGATTTTCCCAGAATCAAAAGGGATTCACCTTGCTTTAGCTCCACATCAGGAAAGTCAATATTCTGACTTCCTTTGTAGGTATATTTCAGATTTTTAGCTTCTAGCATCATTATTTATTCACAGGTATCACTACCTCAAAAACCGTTTCTTTCAAAGGCTCACTTTTAAAGGAAATATCTCCCTTCATCACCTCTATACATTTTTTTACAATCGATAAACCGAGACCCGATCCTTCCACAATTCCAACATTCTTAGCACGGAAGAATCTCTCAAACAGTTGGCCTTGTTCAGCCTTTGGAATACCAATACCGTTATCGATTACTTTCCCGATCAATTTATCATCCTTGAAGTCTAATTTGAAAAGAACCTCCTGGCCGTCTTTTGAATACTTCGTTGCGTTTGAAAGTAGGTTATCAAAAATCTGATAGAGCAATTCGCTATCTGTGGTGATGGTCTTTGGCAGATCGCCAAGTTCAACTTTCACCTTCACGTCATTCTCAATTCCTGCCTTAATTCCTGCGGTCAGATCTTTCACAAAGGCTCCCAAGAACATCTTCTTGGGCTTGTATTCCATTTTATTTTCATCGGCTTTGCCAAAGAAAAGGACACTAGTCAAAAGGTTATTCAGCGTACGGACCTGATTTTCAATTTTGCCTGCATGCTTTGAAATTTTTGGCTTGAACGGGTGATCCTTTTCCGCATAAACCTGAAGCAGCTGAGCAGAACTGAGAATTGAAGTCAAAGGAGTTTTGAATCCATGAGAAACGTTAAGCACAATTCTTGATTTCAATTCATTGATTTCCCTTTCCTTTTCCAGTGCTTTCGTCAACTCCTTGTTCGCATCATAGAGCTCCACCGTTCTTTGCTTTACCTTCTCTTCCAATTCGTTGTTTAGCTTTTGAAGCTCTTTCTCCTTTCTATCCTTAAAAATGGCGAGCTCGATCACCATGTTTAGTTCCCGGATATTGAAAGGCTTGATTACATAAGCACTTGGATTCGTACCCACCACCTTATTCAGAGTTTCCGCATCAGAGCTAGCACTCAAATACACCACCGGGATATCGTATTTTTCATTGATGATTTCCGTGGTTTTAATCCCATCCAAATCTCCAGCGAGATTTATATCCATCATCACGATATCGGCAGGATTAGCTGCCAAAATATCCAGAGCCTTTTCTCCGGTATCCGCTATTCCTATAATTTGATGATTATTCTTCTCTAGAGCTCTTTGCAAGAGCAAAGCAGAAACCGAGTCATCTTCTACTATTAAAATTTTCAGGCTAAACATCCGAGAGTTGGGTTATTGGAGCTTTAATTTTAAGGAAGGGAAAATACAAAAATATTGAGTTTAAACAGGCCCAAAACTACTTTAACGGCAGAATGGCTAATTGAAAATTTTCGACTCATTGGACTTCAATATTACCAGAAAATAACTCATTGAATTCCTCACAGAATGTTGCGCTTTTCTTTTGTCAGAGGGTTGTTTCTTCTATTTTTGTGCAAACTTTAATCAACGCATCATGAGTGTACTAGTCAATAAAGATTCAAAGGTAATTGTACAGGGTTTTACAGGCTCTGAAGGTTCCTTTCATGCCCAGCAAATGATAGAGTATGGCACCAATGTGGTAGGCGGAGTTACTCCTGGCAAAGGGGGCAATACTCACCTTGACCGCCCGGTGTTCAACTCTGTAGAAGAGGCAGTTCAAAAAACTGGCGCAGACACTTCAATTATATTTGTTCCACCAGCATTTGCAGCTGATGCAATTATGGAAGCAGCAGATGCAGGAATCAAGGTGGTGATCGCAATCACAGAAGGGATTCCAGTTGCTGACATGATCAAGGCTAAGCCTTACATCAAGGAAAGAGGCGTTACGCTGATCGGCCCTAACTGTCCAGGAGTTATCACTCCAGGCGAAGCCAAAGTAGGTATCATGCCAGGTTTTGTCTTCAAGCAGGGCCGCATCGGAATTGTATCCAAGTCTGGAACTCTTACTTATGAAGCTGCCGACCAGGTAGCCAAAGCTGGTCTTGGTGTATCCACTGCAATTGGAATTGGTGGTGACCCAATCATCGGGACTTCTACGAAGCAAGCGGTACAACTTCTAATGGAAGATCCAGAAACCGATGCCATCGTAATGATCGGTGAAATCGGTGGAAATTATGAAGCAGAAGCTTCAAAGTGGATCAGAGAGACTGGAAATAAGAAGCCTGTGGTTGGATTTATTGCTGGACAGACAGCACCTCCAGGAAGAAGAATGGGGCACGCCGGTGCGATCATCGGTGGAGCAGATGACACTGCAGAGGCCAAGATGAGAATCATGCGCGAGAATGGAATTTACGTAGCTGAATCCCCTGCTGAAATCGGCGAGACAATGGCTAAAGCTCTTGGTGTAGGAGCTTAAGAAAATTGAAATTAGAATGAACCGTCCTGATAATATCGGGACGGTTTTTTTATGCCTTCTCCACTATAACCCTTGGACTTACCACCAAAGGATTCTGCTGCATAAGCAAGGTCATGGTTTTATAGAATTCAGGTCTTTGCTCAGAAAATACTTCTGGCCTTTCGAAGAAATTCTCCAACACCACTGCAAAAAACTCATCATCATTGATCAAAGCAGTCTCTCTGAACGGGGAATTCTCTCCGGCTTTCATTTTCTCTTTTTCTGAAGCCATATGCGTCCTATAGTCTTGACTGATACTTGCTGAGATGAAATTGAACTCATCGTTATGCCTAATCTGATTTTCTAATTTTAGGGCGTGAGCCACTTCATGAACTCCTAAGTTTATGCCATCATCTTCATCTACCAACCCTTCCAAGAATGCTCTCCATGACAAAACTATTATCCCAAACTTGGGATTAACTTCCCCTTTGTGATAAGTCCTGGTTATACTGCTGTAATACTGATTAGGATAGATCAGAATCTTTCGGAAATGCGGAAGTCGTACCTTTTTCCAACCAAAAATCACCATGGTGATCGTAGCACCAATGAGCACTTCCATTTCCTCTGTCACTTCTTGCAGTCCTCCTCTGGGATGAAAATTCCTACTGGAAAGAATGTATTGCAGCCTTCGTTCAAATTCCTTTTTGAACTTAGGATTCATTCGGGCATAATACGGGAAATGCTTTTCTAAGACCTGTAAATCTGACCTTTCAACCTTCCTGGGAAATAGGGCAAGTCGCATTGACTCAAATGCGTTATAAAAAAATTCAAAAATGGAAAGTGGGCTCAAAAGGTACCGCATGAATGAAAATTAAAAAGGCGATTAACAATTCGCTAATCGCCTTTGGAATTATTTCCTCGAGAAAACTATCTCGCGTAGTTCACAGCTCTCATCTCTCGAATCACCGTGATCTTGATCTGTCCAGGATATTGCATCTCTTTTTCGATTTTCTGAGAAATATCAAATGAAAGCTGGCCTGCAGTTCCATCATCCACATTTTCAGCATCCACCAGAACCCGAAGCTCACGACCTGCCTGCATAGCAAAGCATTTATTTACTCCGTCAAAGCTCAAGGCAAGGTTTTCAAGATCTTTCAATCTCTTGATGTAACTATCCATGATCTCTCTTCTTGCACCAGGTCTTGCACCTGAAATCGCATCAGTAGCCTGAACAATTGGTGAAATCATCGAGGTCATTTCTATCTCATCGTGATGAGCTCCAATTGCATTACAGACTTCTGGATGCTCCTTAAATCTTTTGGCCAATTCCATCCCGAGAATCGCATGTGGGAGTTCTTGCTCTTCATGCCAAACCTTTCCGATATCGTGAAGCAATCCAGCACGCTTCGCGAGCTTTGCGTTAAGCCCCATCTCTGCCGCCATAGTTGCAGAGAGGTTAGCAACTTCTCTGGAGTGCTGAAGCAGATTCTGGCCATAAGAAGACCGGAATCTCATCCTTCCCACCATCTTCACCAACTCGATATGTAATCCATGAATACCTAAATCGATACAGGTCCTTTCACCGATTTCCATAATTTCCTCATTGATATTCTTCTTAGTCTTCGCTACTACCTCCTCAATCCTGGCTGGATGTATTCTTCCGTCCTGAACCAATCTGTGAAGGGAAAGCCTCGCGACCTCTCTCCTTACGGGATCAAAACCTGAAATGATAATGGCTTCTGGTGTATCATCGACCACGATCTCAACACCAGTGGCTGCTTCAAGAGCACGAATATTTCGACCTTCCCGACCAATTACTTTCCCTTTAATGTCGTCACTTTCAATATTGAAAACGGACACGCAATTCTCGATCGCATGCTCGGTTGCCGTTCTCTGAATAGTATTTAAAACGATCTTCTTGGCTTCCTTTGTGGCAGTGGATTTCGCTTCGTCGACGATATCCTTGATCTGTGAAGATGCCTTCGATTGTGCCTCCTCGGTAAGCATGGTTACGAGCTCCTCTCGAGCCTCCTCGCGAGTCAATCCGGCAACTTTTTCTAAGTCAGCAATTCTTCGATTGGTTACTTTCTCCAGCTCCTCTTTCTTCACCTGAACAGCCTGCAGCTGGGCCTGTAGGTTTTCTTTTGAGCTGTCTAACTCAGCTTGTTTTCGCTTTACTTTTTCAAGCTCTTTACTGGTATGCTGCTCCCTTTGCTTGATCTTGTTTTCATTGGTGAGTATGATGTTTTTCTTCTTTGACATCTCCTCATCAAACTCCGATTTCAGCTTAAGGTACTTTTCCTTCGCTTGGAAAATTCTATCCTTTTTTATGGACTCAGCATTGATTTCTGCTTCTCGAATCAGGGCATCTGCCTTTTCTTTGGCGATAGCCTCCATCTTCTTGTTTTTGCCTTTAATCAGAACTGAGGCAAAACCAAACCCGCCTAGCACTCCGACTACGGCAGCTATTATTATATAAAGTGTATCTCCCATGGGTTATTTTGGTATGAATAATCCCGTGGATTTACCTGCTATCCAGAAAATGAAAGGGAACTATAGAGAATCCGTAAGGAGCGTATTGATTTGGGTGAGGCTTTCTTTAATTTTAGCGCTATCCTCAGCGTTTACTTCATTTGATTCCAGGGATTCTACCATGCAATCAAATGCAACCATTGCCAGCAAATCCTGGCTATCGTCCAACCCGTACTCCTCCTTATACTTCTTTAGTTTTTCGTTGATTAATTTGCCAGCGAGACGAATTTTGGCCTCATCTTCCATGGTTACACTCATGGGATACTCTCTGGTGCCAATTTTCAAACGTATGGAAAGTGTCTCCATCTTACTCTGACAAGTGAGTGATCAGCTGATCAATCTCCTTTATATAATTATCGATTAAGTCTTTCATTTCCGTGGAATCCTCAGGGTTCATCCTACGGTTATCCACAATGTTACTAATTTTAATCTTATTTTTAAAGTGCTCGATTTCCTGCTCTTTGGCTTTCAATTCACCCTCTAAATCCGAATTTTTCTTGAGAAGTTGCTCATTTTGGGATTTCAGTTCGGCCACCTTAGCCTGGACTTTGGAAGCTAGCTTTTCAAGCTTTTGCAGTTCATCGTGTATCATATCAGGTTCGGATAAGAGCTCCTGTTTCTTTCTCAAATACTGAGATTAATTTACTCATAGTTTTATCAATAACCTTATCGGTCAAAGTATTTTCCTGATCCTGAAGATAGAAGCTCAAAGCATAAGCTTTTTTGTCTTCAGCAATCTTTTCGCCTTGATAGACATCAAAGACATTGATCCTTTTCAGCAGTCGTCCGCCAGATTTTTTGGCGATAGCCTCTACTTCCTGATAGGAAACTGTCTTGTCGATCACAAGTGACAAATCCCGACGAACTTCAGGGAATTTTGAAATAGCCTGATACTTCTTCAAGCCTTGAGATCTCTTAGCTATCAGTTTCCAGTCAAGCTCAGCATACCAGACATCTTGTCTAACACCTGCGAGTTTCAAGCTTTGGCTATCAAGCAAACCAAATCTTCCCAGCTCTTGCTGACCTTGCTTCAAAACCAATCCATAATCAAATGGAGAAGATTCTACCACATCCACAGAGGATGGGGCAACACCCAATTTTCCGAGTGCGTCAGAAACCACTGAATACATATCCGTGAAAGCGAAGGGCTTAGATTCTCCCAGCCAGCTTTCTTCAGATTTACTACCGCTCAAGAATATTGAAAGCCTTGGAGACTCAGAATAACCCTTTTCATCTTTTCTATACGTGTTACCGAATTCAAAGAACTTAAGATTGCTTTGTCTTCGATTGATGTTATGCGCAAGCACTTCCAAACCGGTGAAAAGCAGCGTTTGTCGCATCACATCGAGATCCTCACTTAGCTTATTATAGATTTCAACATTGATGTCTGGATCAAGAAAATCAGCTTTCTCGGCATAGTCAGAGCTTGTAAGACTATTCGTAATTATCTCCGAAAATCCACGGCTCGCGAGGAATTCGCTTAATCTGAACTGAAGTTTATCGGTATCCTTTACAGGATGCTCCGCCAAATAATCAGTATCCAAATTCTCAGTAAGGTGCACCTGACTGAATCCATGGATTCGCAAAATCTCTTCGATGATATCAGCCTCACGGATTACATCCACACGATAGGGTTTTACCACAGCGGTGAATCCGGTTTCTGTCTCATCCTTGACGGCTATTTCCAATCCTTCCAAAATTGATTTCACCTCAGCAGGATCGATTTTTTTACCAATCAGTCTATTGATTCTTCCATAATCTACATCGATCACAAAATCCTCCACAGGTTCAGGATAAACATCAATGATTTCGCTTGAGACCTTTCCACCAGCTAGTTCCTGAAGTAGCTTAACCGCCATCTTCAACGCATAAACCGGCATATTTGGATCAGTACCTCTCTCGAATCGGAAAGATGCATCAGTCTTCAAACCATGGAATTGGGCTCCTTTTCGAGTGATATCAGGTGAGAAATAAGCTGATTCGAGAAATATCGAAGTAGTAGAATCAGAAACTCCCGAATGGATTCCACCGAAAATTCCAGCGATACAAATTCCACCCTTGGCATCCTGAATCATTAACTCTTCACCTGAAAGCTCGCGTTCTTTTTCATCAAGGGTAACGAACTTACTTCCCTTTGGCATCCTACCAACAATCACTTTGCCTTCGGCAATCTTATCCGCATCAAATGCATGCAGTGGCTGTCCCAAATCATGAAGGATGAAATTGGTGATATCCACCACGTTATTGATAGGCTCTAAATCCAGGCTTCGCAAGAAGTTTTGTAACCAGGTTGGAGATGGGGCAATTTTCAAATCCGTCACCACAACTCCTGTATACCTTGGGCAATCCTTAGCATCTTCAACCTCCACCGAAATAGCTGGACCATCCGCCTCAATCGTCAATTCTGGTTCGGAATCAATATCCAAATCTTTACCCAACAGAGCTTTCAAATCTCTGGCCACTCCCAAATGTGAAGCAGCATCAGCTCGGTTTGGAGTCAACCCAATCTCGAGAATATCATCACTTCCAACATCAATGAATTCCGAAGCCGGAGTACCATTCGGAAGATCGGTATCTAAAACCATAATGCCATCATGGCTATTTCCCAGACCTAACTCATCCTCGGCACAGATCATCCCGAAGGATTCCTGTCCACGAATCTTGGCCTTTTTGATCTTAAAGCCTTCAGAATCTTTCGGATAAAGCATGGTACCCACCGTGGCTACCAGAACCTTTTGACCAGCAGCGACATTTGGCGCTCCACACACGATCTGAGAAGGGTTCTCCTCTCCTATGTCAACAGTGGTCAAACTTAGCTTATCTGCATCCGGATGCTTCACACAAGTCAAAACCTCCCCAATGACTACTCCTTCCAAGCTCCCTTTGATGGACTCAAATTTTTCCAGCCCTTCAACTTCAAGGCCTGATTGCGTGAGCATATCTCCGATCACTTCAGGTTCCTGCTCCAGCGGAATATATTTTTTTAATCGATTAATCGAAATTTTCATAATGAATTTCTTATGTCTTCAGTAGACAGATTTGCTTTGGCGGAAGCCAAAAAGAAATAAGGGACAAATTTAAGGGAATTGGGCTGCTTTGAGCTTATTCCTCATAATTTTTCTCGCCTGCGTAAATCGCAATGTTCATGAGGTTCTCCCGAGGCGGAATGGGGCAGGCAAAGTCAGGATTGTAGGCGCAATAAGGGTTATACGCCAAGTTAAAATCGATGGTGATGCTATTCTTTCCGGTTTGGCGCGCATTGATATATCGCCCACCTCCATAGGTTTCCACCGTACTGGTATCGTCTGCAAAGGCAACAAAGAAATTACGCTTATCTGCCTCATTCACATCCTGTAGAAGTAAGAGGCGCAAAGGAATATTATCGATGGTAAACTCAGCGTAAGAATGCTCTATATACCTTTGCGTGGTCCCATCCGTCATGGCTACATTTCGTACTTTTTTGATTTCGATAGGTACCATCCTGGCTGTCACCTTGTATTTCGGATCGATGGGGAAGAAACTGAGTTCCTTGAAATTGTTCTTTTGCTCCTCCGTAAGCGGGGAGTCAATGTTAAACCGAATGAACTTAAACTGACGCTCTCGCTCATCTTCAATTCTCTCGATGTAATCTTCCGGATCCTCTGACCCGGTAAAGGTATAAGTCACTGCCGCGGCTACTACAATGAGTACCCCGAGGAGCAAAACGGTTCTTGCTTTCATGTATTAGATCAGTCCTTCGTCTGCGAAGCTAAAATAGCCATCATCAGCAAAAATAACATGATCTATTATGGGCAAATCCAATTCCTTCCCGGCTCGTACCAGTCGCTCGGTGAGTTTGATATCCTGATGAGAAGGCTTAAGGTTTCCACTAGGGTGATTATGAACCAGAATCAGGGATTGGGAAAGATGTTCCAAAGCTGATTTAAATATAAGCTTTGAGTCAACGACAGTTCCTGCAGTCCCGCCTTTAGAGATTTGAACTTTCTTGATCACTTGATTGGATCGGCTTAGGAGGATGAGGTAAAAATATTCGACTGGCTCATCATAAAGTTCTCTTTTCATCAAATCATAGATATCTCGCGAGCTTGTGATCCTTGGTTTTTTCGTTGGTTCGGATTCTTTCCTCCTTCTACCTAATTCCAATGCAGCTACGATGGATATAGCTTTAGCTTCACCAATACCCTTAAACTTTTTCAAATCGGCAATGCTCAACCTGGAAAGTTTGGATAGATCATGATCCACCGAATTCAGGATCAATCGACTCAAATCTACTGCACTGGTCTCCTGACTACCCGAGCCAATCAAAATGGCAATCAGTTCAGCATCACTGAGGCTTGCCTTACCTTTGAAAAGGAGTTTTTCTCTTGGACGGTCCTCCTCGGCCAGCTGAGAAATCTTTATGGAAAAAAATTGATCCATGGTAAAAGAAAAAATGATTCAACTAAAAATACAGAAATAAAAAGCATAAAAAAAGTCCCGATTTCTCGGGACTCCTTATTTCATGTCAAGGTGGCTTATCCAAGCGAGTTCACAAGCTTAGCCAATCTTGACTTCTTGTTGTTCGCGTTGTTTTTGTGGATCACATTCTTCTTGGCTAGCTTGTCCAACATAGAAGAAACCTTGTTGTAAAGCTCCTGAGCTTCGATTTTGTCAGTGCAAGCTCTAAGTCTTTTGATGAAAGTACGAGTAGTTTTCGCCTGATATCTGTTTCTCAAACGCTTAGCTTCGTTTGCACGAATTCTCTTTAGAGCTGATTTGTGATTTGCCATATCTAGTTTTAATTGAATTACCTATTCTTACCCTTTACTGATTGGGAGTGCAAAGTTATTGTAAATAATTCATACTGCAAAAGTAAATTCAAACATTCCTCTGAAAATCAACTCCCAAGATCCTCATTTAGGATTCGAAGATCAGCTCAATATCAAGGAGTTTTAATCATTATTCCTTAAATTATAGTTGATTTTTTACTGCTTTTATGCTCACTTTTTTAATCAGCATCATTTTTTGGGGTTTCTATGCGCACTCCTTGATTAATCAAATCGCGACTTATTCTCTCCCTCCTGAGATGATGGTTCTTTATAAAGTCAATCAGGATTTCATCAAAACCAAGGCTGTAAATCCGGATCGAAGAAGGTATGCAGTAAAAGGAGAAGCAGAAAAGCATTTCATCGACCTTGATCATTATCCAGATAGTCTGAAGTTTTCACTTCCCCTTTATTGGGATCAAGCTATCGAGGAATATCATGAAGATTCACTTCGTGCACATGGAATCGGACCTTGGGCCGCTTACAAGACTTTCCTGAGCTTGACCAAAGCTTTCGAATTAAGGAATCACGAAGCGATCCTTAGACTCTCAGCTGATCTTGGCCATTATCTGGCAGATATGAATGTCCCCTTACATACGACAAGAAACTACAATGGACAACTCACCAATCAAGAAGGAATTCACGGCTTTTGGGAGAGTAGAATTCCAGAGCTTAATGCGCATAATTATGCGCTTTGGGTCGGGAAGGCAGAATATATCGAAAAGCCACAATTAGCTATCTGGGAAGCGGTTTGGCAGGCGCATACCCAAGTTGACTCAGTCTTGATTATGGAACAAAGACTAACTGAACAATTCGCAGAAGATGAAAAGTACAGCTATGAAGAACGAAACGGCCTGACGGTACGGGTTTATTCTAAAGCTTTTTCTAATGCCTATGAAAATGCACTCGATGGCCAGATAGAAAGACAAATGAAAAAATCCATCAAAATGATCGCTGACTTTTGGTACACCGCATGGATCAATGCAGGTCAGCCAGATTTAAGATCCCCAGACGAAATCGAAATTGAGGAAGAGGAGCTGGTAGTGGTTCCTGGGCTGAAGGTAAGGAAACACGATAACTCTGAAAGATGAGGGATGAAATCTAAAAAATCCTAACTAAGTAGTCGATGGACAGAGATTTGAAAAAACGAACTAAGAAATTTGCTTTAGAAATTATTCTACTCGTAAACGAATTACCCAAGAGCACAATCGGCTTTGAACTCGGAAAACAGTTGCTAAGATCTGGAACTTCCATAGGCGCGAATTACCGATCTGCCCAAAGAGGAAGATCGAAGGCTGAGTTTATCTCCAAACTATCCATTGTTCAGGAAGAAGCTGATGAAACGATTTTTTGGCTCGAGCTACTCCATGAATCCGGAACCATGGATACTGAT
Organism: uncultured Cyclobacteriaceae bacterium; assembly: GCA_937146645.1. Lineage (GTDB taxonomy): Bacteria > Bacteroidota > Bacteroidia > Cytophagales > Cyclobacteriaceae > Algoriphagus. The sequence goes on along the minus strand of CAKZRQ010000051.1, from coordinate 56,675 downwards.
AAAATATTAGAGTTAATTGACGAGGCTAATCAGCTAACCGCTATTTTCACTACGATGGTTATCAACGCCAAGAAGAACAGAAAATGAGCATTTCTAAGGCCATACTTCGAGACTTCAAATTTAAGATCCAAGCCTTCTATCTTCTCCCTTCCTACTTCAGCCATCTGTTAAGGGAAATCAATAAGTCTCCAAAACTGCCGACTGATTTCTGAAACTTCCTACTTTTTCAGTCTTGAGACTTCAGATCTCAGCCTTTCAGCCTTGAGTCTTCATCTTTCTGACTTCAAATACACCTCTATCGCTTTCCCAAGCCGCCTAAAAGTATCCTTAAACTTCTGCTCATTTTCTTCCAGCAAAGTAACCCGGAATCCAAGTAAATCGGAACAAAACGACGAAATCGGAACGACGCAAATTCGCTCAGAACCCAGTAGATAGTACACGAAACGCTTATCGAGCTTCATGCTTTTATCCTTCACCCAGTTTTCCACGAGATTCTTAAATTCAGGATTATCCAGTGGCAAAGATTGATTCTCATTCAGTACACCCTCTTCAAAGACAATTGTATTGTAAAAAGCTCCTCGGGTGGGATTAAATCGGATTCCTTTAATCCCACCAAGTATTTCTTCCATCCATCGACTACGCTTTCCAATTTGATCATTGGCCTCCTTTCTATAGCCGGCATAAAGTGGATGTTTCATGATTCTTGGAATGGCAAGCTGCGGTAAAATCGTAGAACAAACCTCAATCATTTTTGCATTTTCCAGTGTCTGGCAAAGCTTTGCGAATTCTGTAGATGAGTTTCGATTATAAAACTCCATCCATCCACACCTGGCACCTGGCCATGGAAATTCTTTGGAAACTCCTTTTAAGGAAATTGCTGGTCTTTCTCTGATCAGGGTAGAAAGAGGAATTGCTTTGGCACCGTTATATGTGATATTCTGATAAATCTCATCGATAATCAGGAATAGGTCAAATTCCTCCGCGATCTTCACAAAGTTCTCCAAGACCTCTCTCGGATAGACCATTCCTGTGGGATTATCCGGATTGATAATCAGTATTCCTACAATCGAAGGATTGTACCTCACCTTCATGTAAAGGTCCTCAACATCCGGGTACCACTGATTATCCGGGTCAAGCTTATAGGTGATCGGCGCAGTATTGGCATGAGCCGCTTCCGCTGAACTATGGGTAGAATACGCAGGAGATGGACCTATGATTCTAGCAGTAGGAGTCAGGAATTGGTAGAGCTTTGCGATAGCATCTCCTAAGCCATTAAAGAAGAGTACATCTTCAGGTGTGATCTGAACGCCATCATGACTATTATTTAATTCGGCCAGGAATTCACGAGTCTCTAGTACCCCTTTGGAATCTGCATAGCCATAGGTTCGATCTTGCTTTAGTAAATCAGTGATGATTTCTTTCATCCATTTTGGAATGCGATTATGCTTCTGAATCGGATCGCCAATATTTTCCCAGGTCATAGGGAATCCCAAAGCCTCAATCTGTCTTGCCTTCTTTACAATCGCCCTGATTTCATAAGAAAGCTCTTCAGCGCCCGGACGTAAAAGTTCCTGTCTCATAGTCTCCGAAAAATTAAAGAAACAAAATCCTCACCGAAATTGAAGTTCGGAGGTTAAAAAAGCTTGAATAGGAAATTGGTATGTTGAAATTATGTTTCTCGATTAAGCCTATTAAAAATTGTGAAAGATGGAACTTGTTGCTCCAGATTAAACATTTGTATTGGATACTAGCTTCTTTATTTACTCTTCTCTCCAACCAACTAGAGAAGTGCCCGTAGCTATTTGAACCATAGACCTTTAAACACCACATCCACTACCCTACCCAATGCTCGCTGTCCTTTTCCGCATTCTCCTATTCTTAGGATTCCTATTCCTAATAGATTGGTATTCTTTCCAAGCCATAAAGACCTCATTCCCGGGTAGTCCCTGGGCGAAACTCGCTTTCTGGCTATTCTCCATTTCCGTTTATGTTTTTATCGCTTATGCGTTTCTAACCTTCGATCGAGGTGCGGCCAGTCCCACATTTTCCACCATGGCGTCTTTGCTGATTCTTTCTTTGGTGCCAAAGCTTATTGTGCTCGCATTGCTATTTGGGGAAGACATCATTCGGTTTTTCACCGGGATATTTAAATCAGCAACTGGTACAAGAGAAGGGGATTTTTTACCTAGCCGCAGGAAATTCGTCAGCCAATTGGCATTGGCCGTTTCGGCAGTTCCTTTCGTTGGAATTCTTCATGGGGTTCTTATTGGAAAGTATCGATATCGGGTAATCAGTCATACACTTGAATTTGACGATTTGCCTGAAGAGTTTGATGGATTTACCATCACCCAGATTTCTGATATCCATTCCGGCAGTTTTGATAACAAGAAAAAACTTGAGTACGGGATTGACCTGATCAATGAACAAAAATCGGATGTGATCTTATTCACTGGTGATTTGGTAAATAACACTTCCAAGGAAATGGAGCCTTGGATAGAGACCTTCAAAAAACTTAAAGCCCCGTTGGGCAAATATTCTATCCTCGGAAACCATGACTATGGCGATTACATGTCATGGCCAAGCCCCGAAGCGAAAGCTGCCAATATGGAGCGTCTTTATGAAATACATGAAGAAGTAGGATTCCGACTGCTTCGCAATGAAAACATACAACTAGAAAAAGCAGGTGCAAGTATTGACTTAATTGGGGTAGAAAACTGGGGAAAAGGTTTCGTTCAGCATGGGGATCTAACTAAGGCTGCCTCTAACCTGAAGGATAAAAGTTTCAAAGTCTTAATGAGTCATGACCCTTCTCACTTTGACGAGCAGGTCAAGTCTTTCTCAAAATTTATTCACCTAACCCTCAGTGGCCATACGCATGGGATGCAGTTTGGAATAGAAATTCCAGGTTTCATTAAGTGGAGTCCCGTATCCTATCGCTACCCGAAATGGGCAGGCTTGTATAAGGAAGTCGGCCGATACCTCCATGTCAACAGAGGTTTCGGCTTCCTAGCATTTCCAGGTCGAGTAGGAATCTGGCCAGAGATTACGGTGCTGACTTTGAAGAAGAAAGGAGCTACTGAGAGTATAGGTTCTTCGGTTTCTTAAGGAACGATGTTGGTCAGAGTTCGAGATTACAAATCTCGAACAACAACGAAATTCCTACAAAGCCCGAAAACAAGGTTTCTGCCTTCAGAATTCTTACTTCAAACTCTTGTATCGAATTCTATTCGGAGCCAAAACACCAAGATGTCTTGTTTTATTCTCCTCTAATCCGTGAAATTCACCTCAAACCAATACACCTGAGAATCCCCTTCATAAGCTAAAATGCCTGTACAGATTTTGTCCAACAATCAATCAACTTAGAAAAATTTCAAACTACAATTAAGATCCAGAATTAATTGTTTTGAGGCCAGCTGAAATTGGGCCTAGCAAATCAAGCCATATGATTGGGTAATTGTTGATTCATCCTACAAGAGAAATAAAATCGCAACTATCAAGACAGGAAATAGAATTTGGTGAGTTTTCCAACGAAACGTATTTTTAGGACACTTCCATGAAAACGTTTTAGAACCCGAGAGCAATGAAAAGGTTTTAAACGAAATTGGTTTTAATCCAAATCTTTACCTTGTTCGAAAGACGAGTCTGAACGACCATTTGAAATAACCTTGAAATGAAAGAGTTTAATAACTCAAAAAAACGATTCAAAAATGCTTTTAGGAGAATCCTTAAAGAAGGAGACGCTTACGAAATCGGAGAAGCTGCTTTACCAGCCTACTCACATAAAAATCCATTTATCGATTGGCTATTTTGGGAAAGGATAAAAGTCGCTTATAAACTTGCAAACAAACATAAATCAGCAGAGAAAATTCTTGATTTTGGATGTGGTTCAGGAGTATTGAGTTACATGTTAGCAGAAAAAAATTATACAGTCACTGCATGTGATATTGAGTTTGGTCCACTTGAATTAGTGAAAAGTAAAATAGAATTTCCAACAACTATCAATTTTATCGAAGGAGATATTCTGACTAAGAATTTAACGAATAATTCGTTTGATATTATTTTTGCTATGGATGTACTAGAACACATTGAAAACTTAGATCCATATATAAATGAATTTAATAGATTATTATCTCCAAATGGGGTGATTTTAATATCTGGACCAACGGAAAATATTTTCTACAAATTTGGTCGCAAGATGGCTGGAAGTAGATTTACCGGGGATTACCACGTTACAAATATTTCTATAATCAAAGAATCATTTAAAAAGAAAATGAAAGTATTTTCCATAAAAAAATTGCTATTCCCTGTGGTTCTATTTGAACTATTCACTGCCCAAAAGAAATCTCTTAACAACATCTAAAATTTATCAAACGAAGATTCGTAAAACAATAGTATAATAAAAATCAAAATATTAATGAAATCATAATTAGGAAAATAACGGGAAGTGTTTATGAAATTGAATAAAATAATTACTGTTGTGATTCCTTGCTATAAAGTCTCTAAACAAATTAGAGATGTTATTCACTCAATACCAGAGTTTGTCGATAACATAATAGTTGTAGACGATGCATGCCCCGAAAATTCTGGCACCTTAGTAGAGGGAATGAATATAGGTATAGTGCAAGTTTTATTTCATAAAAAAAACAAAGGTGTTGGAGGGGCTGTAATTAGTGGATATAAAAAAGCCCTGGAACTACAAAGTGATATTATAATTAAATTGGATGGAGATGGTCAAATGAATCCAAATGAAATTATAAAATTAATAACCCCTTTACTCTATGATAGGGCTGATTATGCAAAGGGTAATCGCTTTAATGATTTCAAAGCACTAAAAACAATGCCTAAAATAAGACTTTTTGGGAATAGTTTTTTGTCTTTTACTATAAAATTGGCTTCAGGTTATTGGGACATTATGGATCCAACAAATGGATTTTGTGCAATTTCTAAGGAATCTTTATGTAAACTAAACCTAAATAAAATTGATAACAGATATTTTTTTGAGACTGACATGCTCATAAATTTAAATCTATTAAACCAAGTGGTGGAGGATATTTCTATTTCTGCAATTTATGGGGAGGAGACTAGCAATCTAAACATAAATAGGGTTATTTTAAATTTTCCTATAAAAATTTTAAAAGGGTTGATCAAAAGAATATTTTACAAATACTATATTTATAATTTTAACATGGCCTCAATCTATTTTTTAATTGCCATTCCCTTACTATTATTTGGTTTGATCTTTGGAGGTTATAGATGGATATTGGGGATTATGGAAAATACTGCAAATAATTCTGGCACCATAATGCTTGCAGCTTTACCTATCATTTTAGGAATACAATTTTTGTTACAAGCCATTAGTATAGATATTAACAGTATTCCCAAAAAACTCAAGCCCAATATTGCATAACAGTTTCCGCACATTGAAGTCACATATCGACACCTGTATGGGATTCAGATGTCTGCAGCATTTTTAACGGCTTTTTCAGGGATCTCTGATGAGAACTAATTGAACAGCTCATCTTATTCTCTTCTTTGATCTTAAGCACAAGATAGATTCTTGGGTGTAAATTTCTTGCATTAACTACAATGGTTAACTCTTTAGTATTTTATAGACAAAGTACATGGAACCGAGTCAGCATCACCAGATCAAGTTGGACTGTGGTTCGAGCACATTTAATTCAGGAGCTCCGCAAACTCTGATGATCCGAATAAGTCATATTTCTTTTCAGTCTGTTACACCAGACGGGTCTAGGATTGGGTTTAGACGGATGTAACTGCTGAAGTGTGGAAATTCCAAAGAGCTGAACACCCTCTTCCCGACAGCTCTGCCTGTGACTTACCCCAAATGCATAGAGTCATTCTTGTATTCTGGCTTTCGTCGTAAGGCTCGATCTGTGTCTTTTTGATCAAAAAAATATTCTTTCCAGCTTAATTCTTATGTTAAAATTCGGGTTCCATGGAGATATCCATTCAATTTGAGTTATTTGTAGGCATTACGAATCGATCAAAATGAAAGGTAGTAACATTTCAAGCAAAAGCGACTCAAGTTATATCAAAAAGAAGGGTTTTCTCATATTGGTAGGTATTTCATTGGCCACATTGATATTTGCCTATTCAAATCATTTTTCAAATTCTTTTCATTTTGATGATAGTCATACGATTGAAAACAACAGTGCTATTCGTGAAATCAATTTCAAACTTTTTTTTACTGATGCAACTACGTTTAGCTCATTACCTTCTAATCAAAGCTACCGTCCTTTAACAACATTAGAAAACGCAATTGATTACAAACTTGGAAATGGTCTTAACACCAAAGTATTTCATATCCATATATTTCTAACATTCTTAATCACTTGTTTTTTAATAGGTTCTTTTATCAAAAAGCTATTAGATCGAATCAACTTCTCAGAAGATAATAAGTATTGGGCACTATTATGTGCAGTAATTTTTGGTTTACTCTGTGTTAATGCAGAGACCGTGAATTACATCATTCAGAGAGCTGAAATTACTGCTGCACTATTTGTACTTGCTGGATTTGTAGCATTTCTCAGCAGAGGCATTTGGAGGAAAAATTATATCTATCTTTTATTTCCGCTTATTGGCTTTTTTGCCAAGGAGATGGCCTTTGTTTTTGCTCCGTTGTTATTAATCTATTTTCTAATATTCGAAGAACAGGTAGATCTATTACACTTTTATAGAAAAGAAGAATTCAAAAAAACATTAAAGTCTTTTTACAAAGCCTTACCAGCATTTATATTAACAATCATTTTTTATATCTTCTATGCAAACATGCGACCAATGACCTTTAATCCAGGAGGATTAAGCACGGTTAATTATTTGATAACTCAACCAATGGTTATGGTGCACTATATCGCAACCTACTTTTTTCCTTATAATTTATCAGCGGACACGGATTGGGAAGTCTATACTTCTATTTTAGACTATAGGGCAATACTTGGAATTGGAATTATAACTATACTGGTTTATGTAGCATTAAGAGCTTCTAACAAGGAGGAAACTCGACTCTTTTCGTTTGGGTTCTTATGGTTTTTTATATCCTTGTTACCAACATCTTCTTTTATACCTTTTGCAGAAGTATTGAATGACCATCGAACTTTTATTCCATACATCGGATTAACAATCGCTTTTGTGTTTGGTGCAAATTATCTCTTGAATAAATATTTACACCATATTCTAAAAAACCAAAAAGCAAAGACTATCATTTTTCTTGGAATAATTATCTTTTTAGCAGCTAACGTTTATGGTGTACGACAACGAAATAAAGTTTGGAATAATTCGCTTAGTCTGTGGAAGGATGTTACCATTAAGAGTCCAAACAATGGGCGCGGCTTAATGAATTACGGATTGGCACTAATGGCTAAAGGAGAGTATGCTGAAGCTGAGAATTACTACAAAAAAGCACTTCTACTAAACCCAAATTATGCGACTTTACAAATTAATCTAGGCATTTTAAACAATGCAATGGGAGATAAAACTGAGGCGGAAAACTATTTTAAACGAGCTTTAGAATTAAACCCAAGTAGTCACACTGCCTTATATTATTATGCCAAATATTTGAACGAGAACAATAGATTTGAAGAAGCTGAGAATCTGTTATCAGAGGCCCTAAGGATTTCACCTACTTATACTCATGCACAGGCGCTGTTATTAAACCTCCATCATAAAGCAGAAGACTGGGATAAATTAAAAAGCTTAGCTGAAAGCATCTTGAACAAATCACCAAATAGTAGCTTAGCCACGAAATATTTAGATATAGCTAAAAATAAGAAGTCTATCTCTATGATTTTGGAAGAAGAAGCACACATTGAGCCTTCAGCGGAAAAATATCTTAATTTGAGCCTCCACTATTATAAAGAGAACAAATTTGAAGAAACCATTTCTGCAGCAACATTAGCTCTAAGTTTAAAAAAGGATTACCCAGAAGCATATAATAACATTGGAATTGCTCACTTTAGATTAGGTGAATATGATAAAGCTATTGAAGCTTACACTGAGGCATTAAACCTTAAACCAGATTTTGCACTTGCGAAAAACAACTTATCCGACGCAATTAATGCTGTTGAATTACAAAATCATAATTCGGATATTAAGAATTCATCTGCAAAAGATTTTTTAGCTTTGAGTTTAAAATTCTATAATAATGGTGATTTTTCGTCTTGTATAAGAGCCGCACAGCGGTCAATTGAAATTTCACCTAGTAGTGCTGCATTTAATAATATTTGTGCAGCATACAATCAGCTCGGAAAGTATGATAAAGCTATTGAAGCTTGTAATCAAGCTTTGAAATTAGACACCAACAATAGGCTGGCTCGAGGAAACTTAAATTTTGCCAATTCCCAAAAAATGAATTGAAATCCCCGTCTTTGTAAAATGGAGCCCCGTTTCATTCCGCTTTCCAAAATGGGCAGGCTTATATAAGGAAGTCGGCCGATACCTCCATGTCAATCGAGGTTTTGGCTTTCTAGCCTTTCCAGGCCGTGTGGGAATCTGGCCAGAGATTACCGTACTTACTTTAAAGAAGAAAGGCGCTACTGAAAATATAGGTTCTTCGGTTTCTTAAAAAACCAGTTACTTGTGATTCGAGATTACAAATCTCGAACAACATTGAAACCAAGCTAGAAAAGAGAGCTTCTTCCTTCAGAATTCTTACTTCAAACTCTTGTATCGAATTCTTTTCGGAGCTATATCCCCAAGACGCTTCTTCTTGTTTTCCTCATAGTCCGTGAAATTTCCCTCAAACCAATACACCTGAGAATCTCCTTCGAAAGCCAAAATATGCGTACAGATTCTATCCAGGAACCAACGATCGTGGGATATTATCACAGCACATCCACCAAAATTCTCAAGTGCTTCCTCAAGCGCTCTTAGCGTATTTACATCCAGGTCATTGGTTGGCTCATCCAGAAGCAAAAGGTTTCCACCCTCCTTTAAGGTCAAGGCAAGGTGAACTCGGTTCCTTTCTCCACCTGAAAGCACACCCACCTTCTTTTCTTGATCCGACCCGGCAAAGTTGAATTTGGAAACATAAGCCCGAGCATTGACTTCCTTATTCCCGAGCTTGATAAATTCATTTCCCTCCGAGATGGTCTGATAAACTGTCTTCCCAGCCTCCAGATTATCATGCCCCTGGTCCACATAGGCCAGTTGCACCGTTTCTCCTACTTCGAAATTCCCGGAATCGGGTGTTTCCTGACCCGTGATCAATTTAAAAAGTGTGGACTTACCGGCACCATTTGGTCCGATCACTCCCACTATTCCCCCTTGCGGCAAAGCAAAAGTCAGATCTTCAAAAAGCAACTTTTCACCGAATGCTTTGGACACCCCGTTTACCTCAATCACTTTAGAACCTAATCTTGGACCAGGTGGAATGAAAAGCTCCAGCTTCGCTTCTTTCTCCTTGGCCTCTTCTCCCATCAGTTTATCGTAAGCACTGAGTCGTGCCTTTCCTTTGGCCTGCTTGGCCTTTGGTGTCATACGAATCCACTCCAGTTCTCGCTGCAAGGTTTTCTGTCTCTTAGATTCTGTCTTTTCTTCCTGCTTTAATCGATTTTGCTTTTGATCCAGCCATGAAGAATAGTTTCCCTTCCATGGAATCCCTTCTCCCCTGTCAAGCTCCAAAATCCAACCGGCCACATTATCCAGGAAATACCGGTCGTGAGTTACCGCGATGACAGTTCCTTTGTATTGCTGTAGATGCTGTTCCAGCCATAGCACCGACTCGGCATCCAGGTGGTTAGTCGGTTCATCCAGAAGCAATACATCTGGCTCCTGAAGTAAAAGTCGACAAAGTGCTACTCTTCGCTTCTCACCACCAGAGAGATTTTCTACATTGGCTTCTGCCGGAGGAAGTCTCAGCGCATCCATAGCCTTATCCAGCATCACGTCCAGCTCCCAGGCATTTGCAGCATCCAGCTTCTCCTGAACTTCTCCCTGTCGCTCGATTAAATCATTCATTTTATCCGGATCTTCCATGACCGCAGGATCCATGAACTTCTCATTAATCTCTTCGAATTCCTTGAGAAGCCCAACCGTTTCAGCCACTGCTTCCTCCACCACTTCCTTCACCGTTTTGCTTGGATCCAGCTGAGGCTCCTGTTCTAGCATCCCAACGGAATAACCTGGTGAGAAAACCACTTCTCCCTGGTATTCCTTATCCACACCAGCAATGATTCTCAAAAGAGATGATTTACCCGATCCATTCAGACCAAGAACACCGATTTTGGCACCATAAAAAAAGGAGAGGTAAATGTTGTTCAGGACTTTTTTCTGTGGCGGATAAATCTTGGAGACACCGGCCATGGAAAAGATGATTTTTTCTGCACTCATGGGTTATTTTTTCGTTGTGATTTTAGCCTAAAATCCAAAGATGGCAAAAAAAGCCCTTTCTTAGGATAAGTGCATTTGAATTAATTAATTTGCAAAAATTGAAAGCCACCAACTAACCTATTGAGTACATGGAGCATCCCTACGGATATATTAAAGACAATAAAGTTTTTTTGAAGGGATTTTTGGGTCAGGAAGATCGTGAGATAGGAGAAGTCAAAGAAGATGAAGCCTCCACCATCGCCTATTTTGAGAACCGATTTTCCATGCTTGTGGACAAGGTAGAAAAGCTCAAATCTGACATCTCAGAAAATCAAAACAAGGGTTCTTTCTTAATGAAACTGGTTCATTTAAAGGAGTCTTTGCTGCAGGCTGATGCCTTAGGTGATTTTGTGCCTTTGATCGAAGATCTGGAAGGTCAGGAAAAGTATCTCAATGAAATCATCGCTGGAAATCGAGCCAAGAATCTGGAGCTGAAAAAAGCTTTGATTCAGGAAGCTGAATCCAAAATGCATGATACCGACTGGAAAGAAACCACCGAATTTTATAAAGACCTGAAGTTACGATGGATCAAAACCGGTCCCGTGGATAAGGAATTTCAGGAGGAGATCGAGGAAACTTTCGAGAATGCGGTTCAGACTTTCTTCGAGAGCAGACGGCACTATTACGAGGGACTTTCACTTCAGGCGGATGAGAATATCAAAGTTTATGAAGCTCTAGTGGTGCAGGCAAGAGATGCTTTTGCTATGACGGATGTGAAACAGGCTTTTGAAATATCCAGGAGAATTCAGAAGGAGTGGAAAGCTTCCGGCAAAGTCCCAGCGGAAAGAAGACAGCCACTTTGGGATGAGTTTTCAAAATTGAATAATCGAATCTTCTCTAAATATAAGCGAGCCCTGAACCCTGGGCCTACCATGCATCCGCGTGAGGTCATGAGAAAGGTGGAAGAGCTTAGCCAAAAGATGAAAGATCTGGCTAATCAGCCAAATAGTCGAGAGGTGATCGAAAGTGCCAAAGCGATCCAGCAGGACTGGAAAAAGCTTCCTCACAGAAAACCGAGAGAAGCCAAAATGGCGTCCAAGTCCTATCAGTTTTTTACGGATATCGTTTTCGAAAAGTCATTCCTAGAAAGACTGATCAATAATAAGTACGAGGACTATCATGAGAGGCCTGAAGATGATCAGAAAAGATTGAAAACGGCTTTGCTGAAAGACCTATTAAGAAGGGATCAAACTGAATTAGAGAACGCTCAGAACAATTCTGAAAATTTCCGCGTTCAGACCAAAGATTTTGAAATCGCGATGATGAAAAAATTGGCTGGCTTGAAGAGAAAAGTTGACGTAAAAAATTATATACTTAGACAACTTTCTTATAAATAATCAGTAGAAGATTAGATATTTCAAAAAATTTATACTTTTGCACACTTTAAAATCCGGAACGATTAAAAACAAATAACTATGTACTGGACACTTGAACTAGCTTCATATTTAGAAGATGCCCCATGGCCAGCCACTAAGGATGAGTTGATCGACTATGGAATTCGATCTGGCGCTCCCATGGAAGTGGTGGAGAACCTTCAGGAACTGGAGGATGACGGTGAGCCGTACGAGACCATTGAGGAGATATGGCCGGATTATCCGACCAAAGACGACTTCTTCTTTAACGAAGACGAATATTAAATCTGAGCCCCTTTCGAGGGGCTTTTTTTATATACCTAAAACCTGGCGAAGTCTGGAATAGCCCGACTTGCTCACAGGAATAGAATCCCCACTTTTTAGTTTCAGGATGTAGTGATCCTTCTCGTATGGCTCGATTTTCGAAATCTGATTCATATTGACCAGATAGGATCTATGAGACCTGACGAAAGGGCTTTCGCCCAAAGAAGTTTCGAGGGATTTCATTGTCATCTTTTTCAGATACTTTCCGTCTTCAGTATGTATCGCCACGTAATCATCCTGAGCTTCAAAGTACACCACATCTGATGTTGCGATGACTTTAATTTCATTTTTTACCCTCACAACTAGTCGGCTACTTTTTTCTGCCAAAGCCGTTATGTCTTCAGGCCCCTCCGAATCCTCGGATTTAGATTGGGCCAAATACCGATCGATGGCCTGAGTGAATCGATCTTTCGAAAAAGGCTTTAATAAATAATCGATCGCTTTGGCATCGAAAGCCTTGACCGCATACTCATCAAAGGCTGTGGTAAAAATCACAGCCGGTGGGTCGTCCACCAGTTCCAACATTTCGAAGCCGGTGATTTTGGGCATCTGGACATCGAGAAATATCAAATCAGGCTTCAATTCCTGAATGCTTTTTAACCCTTCGAATCCATTGTGGCAAATACCCACAATTTCAAACTGGGTAAAAGAAGATAGGTATTCCTCCACCACACCCGCAGCTAAAGGCTCATCATCTATGATCAGTGTTCGTATCATTTGGATTGTGGGATTTTAAGATTTACTCGGAAAGTGTCATCCAGTTTCTCAGTAGTTAGGAGATCTTTTCGTCCATAAAGTAAAAATAATCTTCGATCCACGGAGCTTAATCCAAAGCCGGTTCCGGCTGGGGCAGCATGATCCGGATCGAAAGGGTTCTCCAGGGTTATATTCAGATAGCCTCCCTCCTTCTTCGCATTAAATAAAATCTTGACATCATCAGTGACTCCGTATAAGCCATGCTTTATCGCATTTTCTAATAGTGGCTGAATTAATAGCTGTGGAACGAGAAGGCTTTCAGCATCCTCAGAGATTTTAAATTCGACTTCTAATCTATGACCAAATCGTACCTTCTCGATCTCGAGATATAGTCTTAGATACCCGAGCTCCTCCTCTAGAGTAACCGCCTCTTGAGAATCCTTCCTGATGGTTCCCCTGAGGAAATCTGAAAGCTGAATCACCATTTCTCTGGCTCTCTCAGGCTTACTCATCACCAGGGCATTGATGGAATTAAGGCTATTGAAAAGGAAGTGAGGTTGAAGCTGCTGACGAAGCTGAGCGAGCTCTGCCTCCTTTGATAAGTCCTTCATCATGTTCTCCCTTCTTTGGGATTCTTCTTGAAGCTCTAGTTTGGCTACCACCAAAGCTATCAAAGTCACAAGGGTAAAACTGACCCAAAGGACGGACCATCTTATTGGAATCACAAGACTTTGAAACTCCATGAATTCAGAGTCTTCAAAGAAAAACTTCAAGGAATAAAAATGAATGGCAATACCAATAGCACTTAGAAATAAGGGCACTGCCAGAAGCAACCAGTTATTGCCACCTCTCGGCATGTAAAAGCTAAAAATCCGATCCAGAATACTGACTCCCGCGAAAAAGACCAGTGCAAAAAGAAAGGCATCTGCTATAGCATACTCGATTTCAATTCCATACCATCTGAGCAAAAGAAAACATCCAAGGAACCAAATCAAATTGGCTCCCTGGATGATCCAGTTGGCAGTAGTTGGTTTAGTAAATGCTTTTGAAAACAAGTCTTTATAGGTTAGCCTCGTGGAATCTCGTTAAAATGATTTGATTTCCAAACCACCGAATAGTACCGTACCCTTTAACAATAGGACCTTTTCAGGATCTACCTCTGCTTCACGATAAATTCTATTATCATCTATGCCTGCAGCGATATTTGAAACTTCTGTTCTCACGTCCCAATGCGGAGGTACTATTAGCTTCATTCCTCCAAAGATGACATCCACCTGAATAGTGGCGATCCCATTAAAATCAGCTTGTGAGAAGTCGATGTCCGCTCCACCAAAGGCTGCAGTGATCTTACCTCCCTGGAAGTTTTTGGACATTACTCTTTTGTTCACTCCACTGAAGATGGCATCAATATTTAGACGATCATTGAAAGTGGATCCGGCTGACATAAAAGGATTGGATTGGCTACTTCCGGTGCTTGAAGTCCCTCCGAGCGAGCTGTTTAATGAGTCATTTGCATCCTTCATGCTTTTCTTGAGTTCCTTATCGATATCAGATAATATCTTATTATCACGATTTCTTTGAGTCACAAAATAAATTCCGAGCAGTATGAGCGCGACTGGAAAAATGTAGCGTTCAATTCCGAAATCAAATCCAAACTCTCTTTCAAAGAGGAAGTATAATCCAATTCCGAGCATTAAGGATCCGAAGAAACTTCTAAACCCGTGCTTGATTAAAGTGAAGGTTCCTATGGCCACTAATATCATGGGCCATGAAAGAATCCAGCCTGGGACAAAGAATCCTAGCTTGCTGAGGAGTATCAAAACTCCGATCGCGATAATTACAAATCCGAAGATTATTCCTGAGTCGTTTGATGATTTATTAGCTGGCATGTCTCTTTTTGTTTTAATGATGCTCAAACTTACATCAGAAGTACATGCTGGCTGAGACCCAATAGGCGATACACTCCGAAAAGTCGGTAAAGCAATCAAAAAAGTCGGTAAATGAAATGGAGGTTTTCCCTATTTCTTCAAAAGGTACTCGGCGTAGTCCAAATCCTCAGGTGTGGTAATCTTTATATTTTCCCGGTTTCCCTCAATCAAAGTCACTTGCTTGCCACCATACTCATAGACGGTGGCGTCATCTGTAAATAACCCAGACTCCTCTGCTTCAAATGCCTTCTTGATCTCTTCTAGTCTGAAAGTTTGAGGAGTTTGAACAAGCCTGAACCGATTTCTGTCCTGAAAAATTGAAGCCCCATCATCTACCTTACGTATGGAGTCTTTCAGAGTAACTACAGGAATCGCACTTCCTTCTTGCTTTGCTGTTAAAAATGCTTGATTGATTACTTTTTCAGAAACGAAAGGGCGAACCCCGTCATGAATAGCTACTAAACCTTCACTGGAAGGGATGGATGAAATCCCGTTTTTTACGGATTGGAATCGGCTTTGTCCACCTTCCACTAAGGTATGTGGGATTTTAAAATCATGTTCTTGAATTAGGCTTTGCCAAAGTTCAATTTCTGAAGCTGGTAAGACCAAAATGATTTCGCATTCAGAATCTGCGAGCTGAAATTTTTCCAAGGTATGCATCAGAAGCGCTTTGCCTCCCAGAGGCAAAAATTGCTTAGGGAGCTCCTTACCCATTCGAGTACCTTTTCCTCCCGCAACTATTACAGCATACCTTTTCAAATCAATTCAAATTAGAGATAAAAAAAGCCCCTTTCGGGGCTAAATGTTTTATAGAATCAACATTGCATCTCCATAGGAGAAGAACTTGTATTTCTGCTTGATCGCTTCTTTATAAGCTTTCATCACCAAGTCGTATCCACCAAATGCCGCCGCTGTCATAAGAAGCGTAGACTCTGGTAAATGGAAATTAGTGATCAGCGAATTTGCAATCTTAAACTCGTATGGAGGGATAATAAATTTATCGGTCCATCCAGAGCTTTCTTTCAAATGGCCATTCGCAGTTACTGAAGATTCAACTGTTTTCAAAGAAGTTGTACCTACTGAAACCACACGCTTTTTATTGTCCAAAGCTCTATTTACCAAATCAACAGTTTCACTTGGAATGAAGTAGTTCTCCGAATCCATTTTGTGTTTGGTCAAATCTTCTACCTCCACTTTTCTAAAAGTACCAAGTCCAACATGTAGGGTAATGGAAGTCACATCAACTCCCTGAAGCTCCAATCTCTTTAACAAATGCGGCGTGAAGTGAAGCCCTGCTGTTGGTGCAGCCACAGCCCCAACATTTTTAGCAAAGACCGTTTGATATCTCTCCCTATCCTCTGCTTCCACCTTTCTATCAATAAATTCCTTCAACAACGGTGTTTCTCCCAATGAATCGATAGTTCTGTGAAACTCTTCCTCAGTTCCATCGAAAAGGAATCTGATAGTTCTTCCTCTTGAGGTGGTATTATCAATAACTTCCGCCACCAAATCACTATCTCCGAAATACAACTTGTTTCCTACACGAATCTTTCTTGCCGGATCAACCAATACATCCCAGAGTTTCAGCTCAGGATTCAACTCCCGAAGTAAAAAAACTTCGATTTCTGCACCTGTCTTTTCTTTGTTTCCGTAAAGTCTTGCAGGAAACACTTTGGTATCATTGGTGACGAATACATCTCCTTCACCGAAGTAATCTGTTATATCCTTGAAAACTTTGTGCTCGATATCTCCTGTCTCGCGATGTAGGACCATAAGCCTTGATTCATCCCGATTATCAGCAGGATAATGAGCTACTAGTTTTTGGGGAACTTCAAACTTGAAATTTGATAACTTCATATAGATATTTTAGTGGAAATTCAGTACTGAATATTGCTTTTTGCTTCTCTAAAAAGTGCAAAGATAGTAAGAAAAATGCCTAAATTCCGCTAACTTAACAAATTGTTTCAAACCAACTATAACTAAACAATGAAAACCCTCAGCCTAATCTGGGAGAGCTTCCTTTTCGCTTTTAGCGCTTTGAGGACTAATCTTACCAGAACAGTACTATCCCTTCTTGGGGTCACGGTGGGTATTTTTGCGATTATCGCAGTTTTCACCCTCGTAGATTCGCTTGAAAAAAGCATCAAATCATCATTTGATTTTCTGGGAACCAACGTAATAAATGTGGGTAGATTTCCATTTACTAACGATGGAAGAGACTATCCCTGGTGGAAATATTTTCGTCGACCACCTGGGTCCTTTGAAGAGTACGAATTCTTCCAGGAGCGACTTAAATCAGCCGAAGCTGTTACAATTTCTGTATCCTCAGGTACTACAGTTAAGGCTGGATCGAGCGCATTTGAGGGGACTCAAATCACTGGTGTGGTAGATACCTATCCTGACGTTTTTGATGTTCCCATAGAAGCGGGGAGATTTTTCACTGGCTCTGAAATTCAATCTGCCAGAAACGTAGCTATTATAGGAGATGAAATAGCCAACACCCTATTCCCCAATGAAAGTGCTATCGGTAAGCAAGTAAAAATAAGGGGGATGAAATTCACTGTCGTGGGTTTGTTTGAAAAAGAAGGAGAGGGTCTGTTTGAAATTTCATCAAAAGACGAAACTGTACTTATACCTTTCGGTGCATTTAGTAAAATGTACTATGTAGGAGGAAGGCGTGGAGTGGAACCCACCATCGCTGCTAAGGGTAGTGAAGATGATGTAGGGTTAGTCGCTTTAGAAAATGAAATGGCCGGGTTACTTAGAGCGAAGCGGGGTCTAAAGCCAAAGGAAGAGGATAACTTCGCTTTGAATAAGACTGAGTTTGTTCAAAACACCATTGGTTCCATATTCGATGTTATTTCTGCTGCAGGATGGGTAATCGGAGGTTTCTCTATTCTAGTCGGAGGGTTTGGAATTGCAAATATCATGTTCGTATCTGTTCGGGAAAGAACTAACATCATCGGAATCCAAAAGTCCCTTGGAGCAAAGAATTACTTCATTCTTTTCCAATTCCTTTTTGAGGCCGTATGCTTAAGTCTGATAGGAGGATTAACGGGGATCATTTTAGTATACTTCCTAAGCTTTATGCAATTAGGAAGTTTAGACTTAATACTCTCCTTCAAGAATATCGTTCTCGGCTTAGGAGTTTCATCTATTATAGGAATCGTATCTGGAATAGTCCCCGCCACACTGGCTGCAAGACTTGATCCAGTGGAAGCTATTCGAGCATAACGTTTGAATGCTTGGTATACAAAAAAGGGCGGTGAATTCACCGCCCTTTTTTATGCTTTATAAATAATATCAATCCTCTTCCATCTCCGGATCGACTGGAATCAAACCAGCTGCTCCTTTGATTTTGGCTTCGAGCTCTTCCATCAGCTCTGGATTATCGAGCAAGATGTTCTTCACTGCGTCCCGTCCCTGACCTAGTTTCTCACCGTTATACGAGAACCAAGAACCGGCCTTTTTGATAATATCAAACTCCACTCCTAGATCCAGGATTTCTCCCACTTTGGAAATACCCTGACCGTACATGATGTCGAATTCTACGATTTTGAAAGGAGGAGCTACCTTATTCTTTACCACCTTCACTTTAGTTCGGTTTCCAAGAACGCTATCCGCACTCTCTTTGATCTGACCAATTCTTCGAATATCCAATCTCACGGACGCATAGAACTTAAGGGCATTGCCTCCAGTGGTGGTTTCAGGGTTTCCGAACATCACCCCAATCTTTTCTCTCAACTGGTTAATGAAAATACAAGCACATCCTGTCTTGTTAATTGCTCCTGTCAGTTTTCTTAGTGCCTGAGACATCAAACGAGCCTGAAGTCCCATTTTACTATCCCCCATATCTCCTTCAAGCTCTCCCTTTGGCACCAAAGCAGCCACGGAATCGATCACAATAATATCGATAGCTCCTGATCGAATCAGATGCTCGGCAATCTCCAAAGCCTGCTCACCATTATCCGGCTGGGAAATCAGAAGATTGTCAATATCGATACCCAATTTCTCTGCATAAGACTTATCGAAAGCATGTTCAGCATCAATGAATGCAGCCAAGCCTCCAGCCTTTTGAGCTTCAGCAATACAATGCATAGTCAAAGTGGTTTTACCAGAAGATTCCGGCCCATATATTTCCACCACTCTTCCCCTAGGAATTCCTCCGATACCTAATGCCATATCCAATCCAAGAGAACCTGTGGAAATCGCAGGAATATCCAAAACGTGATTATCACTAAGCTTCATCACGGTTCCTTTTCCGTAGGTTTTTTCCAGTTTATCTATGGTGAGTTGTAAAGCTTTTAACTTTTCTGCGTTGTTACTCATGAGTTAATTTTTATTAAGAATATTTGAGTGAAATTAATCAAACCCTGCCCTAGAACCAAGATGGAAAAGGGCCTATTGTTTTACTTCCCTAAATTCGTAATTTTCCGAACCTTTCACCATGACTTTTTGAATCTTACCACTCGACTTTCACGTTATTGTCAGGTATTGTCAAAGTAATGAAGCCCAAATACACCACAATTATATTGATCGCTCTTTTGCTGTGCTCTGGAGCCATCTATGCCCAGGATAGTCAAACTGAAGATTTACCCTTCACCTATGGAGAGGTTTTGGATTTTGAGGTGAGTTATGGATGGTTGAATCTCGCTGACGCAAAGCTGGAAATTCATAGAAAGCCTGAATTCGTTAATGATGCAGAACATATGCGGATCGATGCCTATGGGAAGACCAAAGGTGCGGCAAAAGTTTTTGGAAAGGTTAAAGACAACTGGGGCTCCATTCTCAATCCAGAAACAATGCTCCCGATTCAATCCTACAGACATATAGAAGAGGGAAATTATAGAAAGCATGAGGTGATTGACTTTGGCCAGGAGGCCAAAGTAGCCTACACCACACTCTACGATCGGGACAATAAGAAAGTGAAGGAAAAGAGATTCTTTAACCTTCCCGGTGAAGTGCAGGATATCGTGAGCGGATTTTACTTTTTGCGAAGCAAAGATCTAACTGCCTTAAATAAAGGAGAGACAATCGTTATTCAGGGATTCTTTGATAAGGAAGTTTATAAGATTGAACTGATTTATGAAGGAACTGAAAACCTCGTGACAGTTTTCGGAAGGCAACAGACTTTCGTATTCAGTCCCAAGATTCCAGAAAACAAACTTTTTAGAGGTGACTTTCCGATTAAGGTTTGGGTGACCCAAGACGAAAACAAAATCCCCGTAAAGATTAAAGCCAATCTATTCATAGGTTCCATCGACCTGGATCTGGTTTCTGCAAAAGGTCTTAAGAAGCCATATTGAAGAATAGGTTAACATTATGTTAATCTATTCTATTTCCATCACTTAGCGCTTTTGGTTTTCTTTCGTGATCATTGTTAACAAGGCAAATTTTTTGTCTGAAAATTCTCTATTTTTAAACAAACAGGATTGAACCCATGGGGAAAAAAAGTAAGATCAAAGTACTGGTTGTAGACGACGAACCAGATATTATCGAGATACTTAAATACAACCTTGAGAAAGAAGGCTATCAGGTAGAAACCGCTGAAGATGGCGTAAAAGGAGTGAAAACCGCAACCAAATTTCAGCCAGATGTCATACTACTGGATATCATGATGCCAAAGCAAGATGGTGTAGAAACCTGTCTTCAGCTTCGAGCCATTCCTGAACTCAAAAATACCTTTATCATCTTCTTAACGGCGAGAATGGAAGAGTATTCAGAAGTAGCGGCCTTTGACGTGGGTGCAGATGACTACATTACGAAACCCATTAAGCCCAGAGCTTTAATGAGTCGAATTGCAGCTTTGTTCCGCAGAGAAGCGAAAAAGGAACAAGAGCAAACCAAAATCCAGATTAAAGATCTGACTATTGACAGAGGAAGCTATACAGTGGACAAAGCGGGTAAGCAGATTTCTCTTCCGAAGAAGGAATTTGAATTGCTTTACTTCCTGGCCAAAAATCCGAACACCGTATTCTCGCGGGATGAACTATTGCAGAATATCTGGGGGGCTGATGTTTTTGTATTAGCCAGAACTGTGGATGTTCATATTAGAAAGGTCAGAGAGAAAATTGGTGACGATTATATCAAGACGGTCAAGGGGGTTGGATATAAATTTGACTTAAGCTGATATGCTTGGGTCCTCGCGTGGTATCTCTCTGATTCTATCGGTTGTCATCGCTCTGATGGTGGCGGCCTTTCTATCATTGATGGATGATGCGACTTTGACCCTCATCCTGGTAGCGAGTGGCCTAGCTTTTTCAGCTGCGTATATCCTGATCACTATTACGCTAGAATTCCTGGTATTCCGAGAGATAGGTAATATCTACACCCTACTCGAAAAAATCCAGAAAAAAAATCTATCTGAATTTGAGGGAAAAGAAGCTAATACCTCAGTATCTCCTCTTCGGAAGATTAATAAGGTGATCAATAACTACGCGATTGCCCAGCAAAAAGAAATTGAAACACTTCAGAAAAACGCTGAATATAGAAGAGAATTCGTTGCCGATATTTCCCATGAGCTAAAGACTCCAATTTTCGCGACTCAGGGCTATATACACACCTTATTAGATGGGGCAATTGATGACAAGCATGTTCGAATGAAATTCCTCAAGCGTGCTGCTCGAAATCTGGATTCCCTAGATAAACTGGTAAAGGATCTGCTAACGCTGAACCAAATTGAAACAGGTGACATCCATTTCAATTTTGGTGAATTCGACCTTAAAGAGTTGACAAACGAGGTAATTGATCAGCTTGAACATAAGGCTTCCAAGAAAGGTGTTGAGCTGAAGTTCAAATTTGATGAAGGAGCGAATCATTTCACTTATGGAGATGAAGACAAAATCTACCGAGTAATTCAGAATCTCCTGAACAACGCCATTGTGTACAACAATAAGAAGAAAGGAGCCGAAGTAGAGGTGGAACTCAAAGCAGGAAAATCAAACATCCAGGTCTCCATAAAAGACAATGGTAAAGGAATACCTGCAGAGGATTTGAATAGAATTTTTGAGCGCTTCTACCGGGTAGAAAAAAGTAGGTCCAAAGAAAAAGGAGGAACCGGCCTTGGACTAGCCATTGTAAAGCATGTTTTGGAAGGGCATAAATCCAAGATTTCAGTTAGCTCAACTTTGGGTAAAGGCTCGAATTTTAGCTTTTCTCTTCCACTCGTAAAACAAGAACGGATTCCGAATAGTGAAGTGTCTCAAGAGACTGAACTCTAAGTCTTGAGCTTAGGAATGATTTTTTTTGCCTTTTCATTTCTATACCTTTGGCAACCCTTCCAGAGGTCCTGAATCCCCATGAAAAAAGTAGATTTCGAAAAGCTTATCCTATTTGAAAACAAAGACTACTTTGTCATCAACAAGCCGCCTTACCTGAGCAGTTTAGATGATAGGCATGAAGCACAAAATATCCTTGACCTTGCTCGAAAGCATGAACAGAATTCCCAGCTTTGCCATAGGCTGGACAAGGAGACTTCAGGCTGTTTGGTGATTGCCAGAAATCCGGAGGCGTACAGGAATCTTGCCATCCAATTTGAAAACAGGAAGGTTGATAAGGTTTATCATGCCGTAGTGCAGGGGTCCAAGGACTTTGACAATGAGTTGATCGATCGAAATCTTCTTGCAAATAATAAAGGCGTAGCAAAAGTCTCTAAGGAAGGCAAGCCGGCACAAACCTTTGTGCAAACGCTGAAGCAGTACCATCGATACTCTTTAGTGGCATGCAAACCCTTGACAGGGCGTTTGCATCAAATTCGAGTTCATCTGGCATTTGCGAATTCTCCCATCTGTGGAGACACCTTATATGGAGGCAAACCACTCTACCTTTCTTCTTTAAAAAAGCGCTTTAATCTGAAGAAGGATACTGAGGAGTTACCTATCATGCAGCGAGTCTCATTGCATGCTTTTTCCATTGGGTTTGAGGGCATGGACGGGGAGCAAATATTTACTGAAGCACCCTACCCTAAAGACTTCCGGGTTTTGGTGGCTCAACTGGAGAAATCCTTGTAATTTTAGCCCTGATTCCAAAGATAATTTTTCGACTCCCTGCTTTGCGATAGCTAAGCCAATGAAAATTAGGACTTAGTATTGAGTATTTTTTGGATGAAAAAAATATTACTTCTATCTTTGTGTCCCTTTTTGAGGGGAAAATATATTTAACAAGCTAAAAATTAAACAGTTACGCAGTGGATACTTTGAGTTACAAGACCATCTCAGCCAATGCCGCAACCGTAGACAAACAGTGGGTCGTAGTGGATGCCTCGTCTGCAGTTTTAGGTCGTTTGGCGAGTGAAGTCGCAAAAATCTTGAGAGGTAAAGTGAAGCCTAGCTACACTCCTCACGTGGATTGCGGTGACAATGTAATCGTAATCAACGCCGACAAAGTCCGACTAACTGGAGATAAGTGGAACTCTAAAGTTTATGTGAGACACACAGGTTATCCAGGTGGACAAAGAATCTCTACTCCGAAATTATTGAAGGAAAAATCTTCAGCGATTTTGGTAGAAAAAGCAGTGAGAGGCATGCTTCCAAAGAACAGATTGGGAAGAAAGCTTTATGGCAACCTATATGTATATGAAGGAGCTGAGCATCCGCATGAAGCACAGCAGCCAAAAACTATCACCCTTTAATCGAATAAATCATGGACGTGATCAACACAATCGGTAGAAGAAAAACTTCAGTTGCCAGAGTTTATATGACTCCAGGTAAGGGAGAAATTAGTGTAAACAATAGGGAGCTTGACGTTTACTTCCCATTTGACTTACACCAGATCGTAGTTAAGCAACCACTTGCCCTAGTAGGAGTGGATGGAAACTATGACATCAAAATCAATGTAGACGGTGGCGGAATCAAAGGTCAGGCTGAAGCAGCCAGAATGGCGATCTCCAGAGCACTTTGCGAATTTGACGAAGAGCACAGACCAGCATTGAAGAAAGAAGGTTTCCTTACTCGTGACCCTAGAATGGTCGAGCGTAAGAAGCCAGGACGTAGAAAAGCAAGAAGAAGATTCCAGTTCTCTAAGAGATAATCAGAATCATTCTTTATCAATAGAATACATATTTAATAATGGCCAAACTAGAATACAAAGACTTACTAGATGCTGGTGTTCACTTCGGACACTTAACGAGAAAGTGGGATCCAAGAATGTCTCCATACATTTTTATGGAGAAGAACGGGATCCACATTATCGATCTAAATAAAACGCTTGCCTGCCTCGAAGAAGCATCTAACGCAGTGAAGCAAATCGTACGTTCCGGTAAAAAAGTGATGTTCGTCGCTACGAAGAAGCAAGCCAAAGATTTGGTAGCTGAAGAAGCACGAAGACTTAATATGCCATATACCACCGAAAGATGGTTGGGTGGTATGCTTACCAACTTCGCGACTATCAGAAAGTCCTTGAAGAAAATGTCCACTTTGGAGAAAATGACCAAAGAGGATTCTTACAAGAATCTGGCGAAGAAAGAGAGATTGATGCTTAGCCGTCAGAAAGATAAAATGGAAACAGTACTTGGCGGGATCGCTGATCTTACCAGACTTCCAGCTGCTCTTTTTGTGGTAGACATCAAGCGTGAGCACATCGCAATTGCCGAAGCGAAAAAGCTTGGTATCCCTGTTTTCGCATTGGTAGATACGAACTCTAACCCAAATGAGGTAGATTTCCCAATCCCTGCCAATGACGATGCATTCAAATCAGTTTCCTTACTAGTTAAAGCTTTTGGTGCCGCTATCGAAGAAGGTCTTTCTGAGCGTAAGAAGGACAAAGAAGAAGCAAAACTCTCTGAGCAAGAAGCAGAGAAGAAGGCAGTAGACGCAGCAGAGACAAAGGAATAATCCACTGCATGATTTGATTCAAAAAAAATTGAACATCAGGCTCTGGTCTATGTTCAATTTTTTTGTTTAAAACCTTATAAAAATAGCTCTAAGCTCGATTTTGGGCTTAGTCTCATAAAATTTTCGTGTAAAATAAACCTATAAAAAAATGGCAATTACTGCACAAGACGTAAACAAATTAAGACAAATGACCGGTGCCGGTATGATGGATTGCAAGAAGGCTTTGACTGAAGCTGAAGGCGATTTCGAAAAGGCAGTGGACATCCTTAGAAAAAAAGGACAGAAGGTATCTGCATCCAGAGCTGATAGAGAAACTAAAGAGGGTGTGGTAGTAACTGATGTTGCTGATGGCGGAGCAAAAGGAACTATCCTTTCTTTGACTTGCGAGACTGACTTCGTAGCGAAAAACGAAGAATTCGGCGCTTTCGCAAAGTCTCTCCTTGATGCAGCTGTAGCTGGTGGCGCTACTTCAGTAGAAGAAATTATGGCTCTTCCTTTCGAGGGAATCACAGTAGGTGAGAAGATCGTGGAAATGACCGGAAAGATCGGTGAGAAGATTGCTATTTCTCACTTCGAGGTTGTAGATGCTGAGAGCGTAATTCCTTACATCCACTCCAATGGTAAATTGGGTGTATTGGTAGGATTGACTAACACTAGCGGAACTGACGCTACAGAAGCTGGAAAAGACGTGGCTATGCAAATCGCTGCGATGAATCCAGTAGCTGTGGATAAAGACGGTGTTGATTCTTCTATCGTAGAAAGAGAAATCGCTGTAGGAATGGAGCAGGCTAAAGCTGAAGGTAAGCCAGAAGCAATGCTTGAGAAAATTGCTATGGGTAAACTGAACAAGTTCTACAAAGAGAACACTTTGCTAAGCCAGGCCTTCGTGAAAGACAATAAGAAGTCTATCGCTCAGTACCTTGACGGTGTGAGTAAAGGCCTTACTGTAGCAGATTTCAAAAGAGTATCCATCGGATAATCGAAATATAGCCTCCGGGCAATCAACCAGAACCCCTGTGATTATTAATCGCAGGGGTTTTTTTCGTTAAATATTAATTAGATTAACTAGATAGTTGATTTTACATAATTCTTTAATGCGGAAACTTTCCATTCTAATTTTTGTAGCTCTTTCTGCCTGCGGCAAAACGGAAAATCAAAATTTCATCACGACACTCGTTGAAACTGACAAGCAAATCATACTTCCCCTAAGCAGTACTACGCCAAACGTTAGCCATGGCCTCACATATCTCGCCGAAGAAGATTTACTTTTCAATCTTAATTGGAATGAAAATGCAATTCAGATTTATGATCTGAATTCGAAGACAATACTTAAAAATTTACTTTTTGATCAAGAAGGACCAAAAGGGGTTGGAAAAATTTTTGGAATTCATCCACACTCTGTAGATAGCATATTCATTTTTAATGCAGGTCTTCCTGCTATAACCATGATCGATTCTTCTGGGGCTATCATTGATCGTTTCGAATACACCCCACCAGAAGCTTATCAGCCTGCCTTCGTTCACAACGCATATTTTCACAGCCCACCGAAACTTCAAAATGGAAAACTAGCGGTTAAGACCAGGTATGAAATTCGGATCACAGATATGACGCAGGAAAAATTGCAGGATGTTGACGTGATTTATGAAATAGATCTAAAATCTGGCGAAACAGAATTCAAGAATCTCAAATTCCCAAAGGACTATATGCCAAATGGAGTTAAACAGTTCGAAACTTCGATCGCTCATAGTCCAAATAAGACCGTCTATTCGTTATTTGGAGATCATCGTCTATTTTATTTAGAAGATGACAAAAACGAATTAAAAAGCGTAAAAGGTAAGAGTGATTTTTTACCCGATTTACTCCCGTATATTCCGGAGAACCCAAGTGGTTCCAGTTTTAGAGATTACATGTTATACAGTCCACACTATGGAACTTTGGACTATGACCCTTTCAGGGAAGTTTTTATTCGTTTCGCCTTTCAAAAGAATGAGGTTGATAAATCCGCCACTATTGATGGAAGAGTTCCTTCTCCTCCCTTCTCTATCCAAGTTTTCGATAAGGGTTTAAAGCTCATTTCCGAAACCGCTCTTCCTTCGAATCAATATCATCCATTTGATTATTTTATCTCAGAGGAAGGAATTTATCTATCCATAAATCATCCCTTAAATCCCAAAAACAAAGAAAACGAACTGACTTTTAGGCTAGTTGAATACCAAAAGGTTTTGGAATGAATAGCTCGCGTGAAGAAACAAAAAAATTGTCTCAGATATACTTACCAACACAATTTTTGTAAACCCATATATTTGAAGTATGGTAATGGTTATCAAAAAAGGTAATTCACAAGAAAAAGTCACAAAGAAACTTCAAGAGCTGAACTCGAGAAAAGACGGTCTAAAGGCTTCGAAGTATTCTGGCAAGCTCCCCAAAATTAAGGACCCTATCGGTTACCAAAGAACCATTCGAGATGAATGGAAATAAGATTTTTGTAGATACAAATATCCTTATCTATCCCCTCAATGGGCAGGAAGATATTGCTGAAATTTTGGATGAAATACCCCCATTGACTTCCAAGTCCCAATCATCCAAAGGCAACTAATTCCTTATCCATTCATCAAATCCTCTATCTCATCCGGATGAATGGGGATATTTTTCATCAAATCTTCATTAGCACCAGATTTGACCACAACATCATTTTCAAGTCGAACTCCAAAACCTTCATCTGGAATATAGATACCAGGTTCCACCGTGAACACCATGTTCTCAGAAATGGGCTCGTGCATGGTTCCTACATCATGGACATCTAAACCTAAATGATGTGACGTTCCATGCATAAAGTATTTTTTATAAGCTGGCCACTTTGGGTCCTGCTTTTCAATATCATGCTGGGAAATCAGCCCTAATTCCACCAACTCTGCCTGCATGATTAAACCTACCTGCTTGTGATAGTCCTGGATTGTGATTCCTGGAGATAGGATTTTATTTGCTTCGTCTTTCACTTTCAACACAGAATTGTAAACAGCCCTCTGTCGATCAGTGAATCGACCGTTAACCGGGATGGTTCGGGTCATATCCGCATTATAATTCCCATATTCTGCCCCAACGTCCATCAGAAGAAGCTCTCCATCATTACAAGCTTTATTATTCTCCAAATAATGAAGTACACAAGCACTTCCTCCACTAGCAATGATCGGCTCATAGGCAAAACCTTTACTTCGGTTTCTTACAAACTCATGTAAATACTCAGCCTCAATCTCATATTCAGTGACTCCTGGCTTCACAAAGCCCAGAATTCTTCTGAAACCCAATTCTGTGATATCACAAGCCTTTTGAAGTTGTGCGATTTCTTCCGGCTCTTTTACCCCTCGAAGCTCATGCATGATGGGTGCTAGCCGGTTGTATTCATGAAGGGGAAACTGAGCTTTGCATCGCTCAATAAACCTGGCATCTCTGGTTTCTACTACAACTCCGGCCCTCAGATGCTCATTGGTATTCAAGTAGATGTTTTCACAAAGAGCTGTGACCGTATTGAAGATTTGGTCGAAACTTGAAAGCCATTGGATATTATCAATCCCTGAAGCTTCAAAGGCCTCTTCTTTGGTGTATTTATGCCCCTCCCAAACGGCAATATGCTCATTGGTTTCTCTAAGGAATAAGACTTCTCTATAATCCTCCACAGGGCAATCAGGAGCCAAAAGCAATATGGTTTCTTCCTGATCTATTCCAGATAAGTAGAAGATATCGTTGTTCTGTCTAAATTTCATGGTACCGTCCGCATTGGTCGGCATGAGGTCATTAGAGTTCAGAATGGCAACACTTTTTGGTGAAAGCTTTTTAGCAAGCTTAGCTCGATTCTTACTATAGAGTCCTTTGGGAAGTGGTGTGTATTTCATGAATTGGATTTTTAAACAATTGATGAGAAAAATGGATTTATCTCCACCTGTCTCTACAAACTTAACATTATTCCCAACCCTTTAAAAGCAGGCAATTTTACGTAGATTTGCCTCCCTTATTTTCACAAAATGGTCAATATCAAAGAGCTAGACAATGGCATCCGCATCGTGCATCAGGAGGTATCGCATACGCGACTGGTTCACTGTGGCTTTATCCTAAATATTGGAAGCCGGGATGAGACCAAAGAGCAAGAAGGGCTAGCTCACTTTTGGGAGCATATGGCGTTTAAAGGCACCAAAAAAAGGAAGACTTTCCATATCCTGAATAGATTGGAATCCCTCGGTGGTGAATTAAATGCCTATACCACAAAGGAGAAGGTCTGCTTTTATGCTTCCACTCTGAAGGATCACTACCCTAAATCTGCGGAGCTCCTTTTTGACATTACCTTTAATAGCACTTTTCCAGAAAGACAGATAGAAAAAGAAAGGCAGGTTATTCTGGAGGAAATGGCCATGTACAGGGATTCGCCAGAAGATTCCATTCAGGACGAATTAGATGCATTGGTATTCGAGAATCATGCCTTGGGAAGAAATATTCTGGGGTCCGAAGAGACCGTAGCCAGTTTCAGTCAGAATGATTTTTTCGATTTTATCGGCACTCATTTAGACACTGAGCAGTTGGTATTTTCAGTAGTTGGGAATATCAGCTTTCGCAAAGCTTTAAGAGTTATCGAAGGTCCCTTAAGTGAAATTCAGCCAAAGAAGAGCCTTTACGCTCGAAGTCATTTCCAGTCTTATCAAGCAAAGAATCAGACTATTCAGAGGGAAGTAACACAGTCCCTTTGCGCCATGGGCCGTCCAACTTATTCTTTGCATGATCCCAACCGTTACAAGCTTTTTCTTTTAAATAACATTCTTGGTGGACCAAGCATGAATAGTCGGTTGAATTTGACGCTGAGGGAAAAGCATGGATTGGTTTATAGCATAGAATCCTCCTATCAACCTTTCTCTGATGTAGGCTTTTTCGGGGTTTACTTTGGCACAGAAAAGAAGACTCTTCCGAAGGCAAAAAAGCTAGTTCTTAAAGAAATGGCTAACCTTCGAAATAAGAAGCTTGGTACTCAACAGCTCCATATGGCTAAGGAGCAGGTGATTGGACAGATGGCCATGGCTGAAGAAAATTATGTTGCCCTGATGCTAGTCTATGGAAAAAGCCTTCTGGATCATGGAAAGATCGATTCACTGGATCATATTTTTGAATTGATTCGTAAAACCGAGGCAACAGAACTTCAGGAAATTGCCAAGGAAACCTTCGACGAAGGGATGCTCAGTACGCTAACCTATCTACCTCACTAAGCACATGGAATTCATAGATAAAGAGCTGAATAGATACTGCGAGGAGCATACCTCAGAAGAGGATGCCTTGCTAAAAAAGATCACCCGAACCACCCAAGCGAAGGTTCTTTTACCGAGAATGATTTCCGGGCACTTTCAGGGAAAGTTTTTGGAATTAGTCTCAAAAATGATTCGACCGAAGCGAATCTTGGAATTGGGAACTTATACCGGTTATTCCGCGATTTGCATGGCTCGTGGCTTGGATAAAGATGGAACCTTGACCACTATCGATATTAATGATGAGCTCGAAACTATGGTCAGAGGGTTTTTTGATGAAAGCGGAATGGGATCCCAAATCGATTATCGCCTTGGTAATGCGATGGAGATTTTACCCGAGTTGGAAGGACCGTTTGACTTGGTCTTTATCGATGCAGATAAGGTGAATTACAGCAACTATTTTGATATGCTCATCGATAAGATTTCATCCGGTGGATTCATTCTGGCTGACAATGTACTTTGGTCAGGAAAAGTCCTCTCCCCGCTGACCAAAAAATCGGATGCAGATACAGTGGCTCTCATTGAGTTCAACAAGAAAATTCAAGAAGATCCCAGAGTGGAAAATGCTCTCCTACCCCTCAGAGACGGGGTCATGATGCTGAGAAAAAAGTAAAACGCTAAAATTGGGAATCATTTTTGCGAAGTAGAGGCTAGCTCTGAGTTAAAGCCTTTTTTCGTATGAAATATATTCAAAGAGTTCTACTCTCAATTCTGTTTTTAGCCTTAATGGCTGGGGATCTTTTAGCCCAAATTCCTCAAGTTCCTGCAGAAATGGAATTTGCTGATTTATTGGTTCGAATTAATCCACAAGCCCGTAGAGAAATCCAGCTGGATGTGGATGCTCAATACCGAAGCGCAAAGCATTTCAAAGTAAAGCTTGATCGAGTGAATCTTTACATGCCTACGATTGAGCGGGTTCTGAGAGAAAACAATGCTCCTGAAGATTTGAAGTATCTGGTGATCCAGGAAAGCAGCTTGATTTCAGATGCCGTTTCAACCTCAAATGCGGTGGGTTTCTGGCAGTTCAAACAAGGGACTGCTGAAGAAGTATTTCTCCGGGTAGATCGGCAGATCGATGAACGCAAGAACATTAACTCCTCGACGAAAGGTGCCGCACTTTATTTGAAAAAGCATAATAACTACTTTGACAACTGGATGTGTGCTTTGGTTTCCTACCAGATGGGCTTAGGGGGTGCTAAAAAGTACTTTGGTGACAAGTATAATGGAAGGCGCGTAGTGAATGTAGACAGAAATACCCATTGGTATTTCAAGAAATTCCTTGCGCATAAAGTGGCATTCGAAGGAGGAATTGGTCAATTCACAAGTAACCAAAGACTAGTCGAAGTTAAGGTTAATGGTCCAACCACTTTGGCCGCTCTGGCCAAAAAATATAATGTCTCTGAAGATCATCTGGAAGAATACAACAAATGGACCAGCAATGGCAAGATCCCCTCTGGAAAGACCTACACGCTGGTTTATGTCTCAGATGGGCAGTTAGAAACTCAGCCTGCCATTATCCGCTCTCAACCAAAGGAAACTGAAAGCAAAAACTACCCGAAATACGCTGTAGCAGATAGCTATCCCAGAGTAACCGGAAATACCAGCAAGGCTGCTGAAGTGAATCAGATCAAGGTGAACAACATCAAGGCAGTTCAAGCCAGAAACACTACCACTCAAGCCAATTTCACGGATAACCTTGGAATAAAAGAGAAGAAATTCCGTCGATTAAATGACTTGAAAAAAGGTGAGCGAGTAGAAGCTGGCGAATACTACTACACCAAAAAGAAGAAGTCGAAAGCTGATGTGGCAACACATATAGTGAGACCTGGGGAAACCCTATGGAGTATCTCCCAGAAGTATGGAATCAAGCTAAGCTCCTTGAAAAATAAAAACCGAATCCGGAAGGATAAGGATTTAAAAGTTGGAATGGTATTGAATCTTCAGGAACACAGAAAGCGAGGGGAAGAAATTCCAATAGTTAAGATCGAGCCAGATCCTGTGAAGAACAGATCGGTAATGGCGGAGGCAAAGTCAATTTCTCAGCCAGAACCTCAGGTTACTGCTCAGAATAAACCTCAGGAGCCAAGTCAAACTTTCCATACCGTAAGGCAAGGCGAGACCCTATTTGCGATCAGCAGAAAGTACGGAGTATCAGTAAATGAACTTAAAAACTGGAATAAAATCGGCAGTGATAATCTGATCAGCATAGGTCAGAAATTGGTTATCTTCACGCCTTAAATTGGGCTATGCCTCAAACCTTGAATGCAGAAGTTCCTAGCACTCTTTTCCATTCTTTTTGTTCTGGGTCTTTCTTCCACATTTGGGCAGGATACCCCAGCAATTCCTGATACGGTTCTAATTAATGGGGATACCCTTCTTATGTTAGGAGATTCCCTTTTAATTGAAGAGCCCGTAAAGGAGAGATTCTGGAGTACTGGTGGAAACTACAATCTGAATATCCAGCAAGTTACTTTAAGCAATTGGGCAGCTGGTGGAGCCAGTTCTTTTGCTCTTAATTCAGGCCTCTCACTTTACGCAAATTATAAGAAGGAAAAGATCATCTGGGACACACAGTTGAATTTGAATATGGGATTCAACCGTCAGGAAGATCGGCAGTTCAAAACTCGGAAAACCAATGACAACTTTGTGTTCGTCAGTAACTATGGTCGCGAACTCTCCGAGGTCTATTATCTCTCCACCCAGATTGATTTCAGAACTCAACTTCTGGAAGGTTATAAATACAGTCGATCAGGGGATATAGAACAAAGGGAGAAAATATCAGATTTCCTTTCTCCAGGATATCTTCAATCCTCCACAGGATTGAATTATAGAAAAACCTATGATAATGAGAGCAAGGTTTCTATGATCCTCTCTCCTTTCACAGGTCGATTTACCATTGTCATGGATGATTCCTTGAGTCGGGCTGGAGCTTTTGGCGTGACACCTGGAGAAAATGTTCGTGCTGAAGCAGGAGTTTCTCTGAATACAGCCATCTCCAATTTTAAAATTATGGAGAATGTGACCTGGAAAGCAAACCTTAACCTCTTTTCAAATTATGAGAGATTAGGAAATATGGTGGTGAATTTTAATTCAACTATTCAGCTGAAGGTGAACAAATACATCTCCACTCGAATTGAGACAGTGATCATCTATGATGAAGAGGTGTTTATAAAACAGGATGATGGAACATCGAAACAGGCTGTTCAGCTCCAAAATCTTATAAACTTCGGTATTTCCTTAGATTTCTAGTAATCCGTATCCAATCCGAATTTTCTCTGTAATTCAGCCAGAGCACCATGCTTCTGCTTCAGCAATTCAAATTTTTCCGAATCGGTAAAAGCCTTCTTCTTATCCTTATCTTGTTCTTCCTTCACCTCTAGCTTGACCGAAACCTCCGCTACATTTCCCTCCTTCTTGATAAAGCCAATCAGCTCAGGAATCATTTTATTCGCTCGCTCTTCCTGCACATGACCTACCACCGACATTTGAATGGCAGACCCTTCAAGCTTCAGCTCTTGATTAATCACAGCAAGCTCCAGGCTTTTTTCTTCTCTTTCCCATTTAGTCTTTATCTGAGAAATCAGATCGTTTAATAACTCCTGTGTAAGAGGAGCTTTTTCGGGAATAGATTCCCCCACCTTTTCCTCTTTTGAGATTACATCTTCTTTTGCTATCTCGAGCATTTCCTCTTTCAGAAGCTCTTTGGTTTCTGAAAGACTTTTGGGAATACTCAGGGTTTTTTGAATGGGTTTTTGGCTTCCAGCCAAAGCAGACTTGGTCTTCTGAACTGGTAGGGGTTCGGATTTAGAATCAGGCTTACTTAAGCTTTTTTTTTTGATTCGGCTGCCGCCAAAGCCGTAAGCTTGAATGCACGTTGAAGTTTAGAAACTTTCATCAGTGCAAGTTCTACATGTAATCTCTGGTTTTTGCTCATGCGGTAATTCACATCCGCCTGATTGATGATATTCAGAGCAGAAAGCAAAAATGAAACAGTGGCATTTTTTGACTGCTCCAGATACTTGTTTTGAGCATCCTCGGAAACTTCTAAAAGTTCAACCGTCGCAGGATCCTTCACCACGAGCAAGTCTCGCAAGTGAGAGGCTAATCCAACGATGAAATTATGAGCGTCAAAACCTTTCTTTAAGATCTCATCAAAAATCAACATGACCTGACTAGCATCCTCAGCCATAAAGGCATCCACCACCTTGAAATAGTAATCGTAATCGAGAATGTGGAGATTCTCTATGGTCTCAGCATAGGTGACACGATTACCGGCGGAATAGGTGACAATCAGATCGAAAATAGACAGGGCATCACGCAAAGCTCCATCTGCCTTAGTGGCAATAAGCCTAAGCGCCTCATCTTCAAACTCTACATTCTCTTGCTCTGCGATGTAAGCCAGGTGCTTTGAGATATCGCGGATCTGAATTCGGTTGAAATCAAAAATCTGACATCTGGAAAGAATCGTTGGAAGAATTTTATGCTTCTCCGTAGTGGCCAAAATGAAAATAGCATAGCTAGGAGGCTCCTCTAGCGTTTTCAGAAAGGCATTAAAGGCTGCCGCCGATAGCATGTGAACCTCATCAATGATGTAGACCTTATAGCTTCCTTGCTGAGGAGCATACCGGACCTGATCAACCAGGTTTCTAATATCATCCACGGAGTTGTTCGATGCCGCATCCAGCTCGTAGATATTGAAAGAAGCATTGTTTGCGAATGCTTTACATGATTCACATTCTCCGCATGCCTCGAAATCTTCTGTTCGATTTGTACAATTGATGGTCTTGGCTAGAATTCTCGCGCAGGTGGTTTTACCCACTCCACGGGGACCACAAAAGAGAAAAGACTGAGCGAGGTGATTATTCTTGATCGCATTTTTCAGGGTGGTTGTAATATGCTCTTGGCCTACTACACTTTTGAAATTCTGCGGTCTGTATTTCCTTGCCGAAACGACAAAATTTTCCATCGCTGCAAGATATAAAAAACTGCCTTTTAAGAACCCAAATTATCTTCCTTTTGCGAAGCTTTTTGTCAAGCTACTGAGAGTCAGATGGATTTATGAAGTTTGCAGTTTTCAGTCACAGTAATCAGTGAATACTCGATCGACAATCAACAATCGACAGTTGTCAGTCGGCTGTCGATGGTCAATGGTCGACAGAAGTGAGTGGATAGAAGCAGAGTGCAGAGAATCAACTTCTGAATGAAGCTTTATCGTTTGAACCTAAATTGACTTAACTTTGTATTCCAAATAAATGGGGCTGACCGGTATTGACAGGAAGTGTAAATAGCGGGCTCGCATGCAGGCTGGAGTATGTACGGCCTTGAATCATTCATACAAACCATAATTGGCGAATCTAATTACGCCATGGCTGCCTAATCTGACCTAAAAGGACAGACCGCTTAAAGGGTTGAGTTCCCAAACGGAATTCCCCAGCCACATCTCTCCGCCCTCCGTCCTTTCGGGGTGGACTAAGAGGTGTCGACAGATGGGACTGCTGCTCATGATGTGATTTATTGGGCCTAAGACTTAATCGCTAAGCTGGTGCAAGGTGTGTCATCCACCATAATCCAGTCGAAAACCAATCGATGACTAAGCATGTAGACGGTACGGTGTTTCCTTATCTGGACGCGAGTTCGAATCTCGCCAGCTCCACACTACTCCCTCATAATTCTCTAGTTATGAGGGATTTTTTATTCAGAGCAATCGAAAGGCCTTTGTCTTTTATGATGCTTCAAGAATTTAAGCGAATGATCGCTGAAGAGCTCTCTATTTCGTACAAAATGTCGGGCAAAAGTCGGGCTTAAGTCTCACTCAAACCTTCTCTTTTAATTCCACTTACTTTTCCTTGCCATCGCAATGAAAAGGTATATCAAAACATTCTTAATCTTCATCCTGAGCTCATTCTTGTGGGTTTCATTTTGCTACATGGCGGTAGATAAAGGATGGATACACAAGCCTATCACAAAGGAGAAGAATATAAAATCCTTCATTGAAGCAGTTGAAATACTCCTGGATGAAAATCCACCTGGAAATTTCGCTATGGCACTGATCGAGAAAGGGGAAGTGAAGGAAGAGGTTTTCCACTCAATAGGTCAGGAGGTGAATAGACATACCATCTTTCAAGTCGCATCCTTATCTAAATTTGTATCGGCAACGGGAGTTATGAAGCTAGTAGAATCCAGGAAAATGGATTTGGACGCTCCAGTGAGTCAATACCTGAGCAGGTGGGAGTTACCGCCAAGTGAATTTGATAACGAAAAAGTTACGATAAGACGTTTACTCAGTCACACCGCGGGTCTAACCGATGGATTGGGGTATTCAGGTTTTATTCATCCTGACTCCGTTCAAACGCTAGAAGAATCTCTGACGAAGGCAATCGATGCTGACCCGGGCCGAAGCGGAGTTGTAAAGGTTGGAATCGAACCGAACACAAGCTGGGAATATTCAGGTGGAGGTTTCACACTATTGCAACTAATGGTGGAAGAGGTAAGTGGACAGAATTTTGATGTCTACATGAAAGAGTCTATTCTTCAACCTCTGGACATGACTAGTTCAACATTTCTTTGGTCAGATTCCTTAAATTATAGGCTCTGCGAATTCTATAATCTGGATAAAACTTCGGCTCCTCACTTTTATTATTCCTCGCTTGCAGCCACATCACTGTATACTTCATTATCAGATTTGGAGAAGTTTTCCCAAATGTTCCTGGGAAATTCTGCGAGTTCACCTGTAAAGGAAGAAACTCTTACTACCATGCAGGAATCCCATTGGGATATTCTTGGTTCTTCAGTCTATGGACTCGGGACTTTCCATTATGTTAATCTTGATGATGGTAAATACATTTTTGGCCATGACGGAAAAAGTACTCCCCCCATCAACACTGCACTTCGCTTAAATCCGATTACGAAAGACGGAATAATTATTTTGGGAACTGGGGATGCTGATTTAGCCACAAGAATTGCAAGCGACTGGGTTTTCCTGAAGACTGGTAAAGTGGATAACCTTTTGTTTCTAATGCTTCAAGAAAAGATGATTGTTTTGATGATTGCTGGTGTTGGGGTGATCCTTTTACTTCTATTTTTGATTGAATCTCTATCTTTTCGGAGAAAGGTCCATGTGTAGTTTTTTTCTTAAGTTATCCAGACGAAAACAAAGAAGTATTCTTTTGCTGGAGGCATCACTTTTTTTTTAAAGACTCATACATTTAAATCAATCTTATCCAATCAATTAGCTAAGTCTCCTCGACTTCAAAGTATTCGTGCTACAAAGAATCAGAACTCAATTCTTAGGAGCTCTAAATCAAAAAGAAAACTTCATTTAATTCCTTCACCACCTTCTGGAGGCCAGGTGGAACACTATTACCATTTCATCTTTGATTTACTTCTTCCATTACACACTTTATTCCTCAAGGCAAACGATAAGACATCATTCTCAATCTCAGACTTTGGAATACTGAGGCCAATTTTGGATGAAATATTTGGTAATCGTGTTGAGATTATTGACAGGTCAAATGCTAAAAGAACAGATGCCTTCAAACTCCGGGGCATGGACCCAAGATTTGTAAAAATTCACTATTCAGTATTGAAATCTTTGAAAGGAAAACTTTGCGAAAAGCTGAAAATCGAACCAAATCACAAGCCCAACAAAGTTCTGCTGATTGAACGAATTCCTCCTCAGGAATACTTTCAAAAGGAAGCAGTTCATAAAGGTGCAGGATCTACAAGACGTTCTATCAAAAATCATCAAGAGCTCAAGATCGCTATTCGATCAGCTTTAAAACCCGAATTTCATTTCCAAAACATCCAATTAGAGGAAATGAATTTCTCAGAACAAATTCAATGCTTTGATTCGGCCATCATGGTAATTGGTCAACATGGTGCCGGGCTATCCAATATCATTTGGATGAAGCAATCTTCTACTGTTGTTGAAATTGGTTTTGAATCGAAGGATCATTTTAGAATACTGAGCAAGGTCATGAGGCATACTTATATTTCAGTGAATCAAAATGAGGCACATGTCCAATTAGATGTTGAAATTTTTCTCAAAAACTTGAAGGGAAATAAGCTAACGAATCGGTATTTTAAGTAGAACCCAAATTCAAAAAAGATGTCTGGAGGAGATTGGAAACAAATGTTTAAAGGAATTCAGGAAAATGACCTTGAATTGGTTCGGTTTTACCTATCCGAAGGAATTGATCCGAATTATCAACATCCGGAATATATGGCTTTGCCACTATGTGAGAGTATTCGCTATGGGCATGTTGAAGTCGCGAAACTACTTCTGGAACATGGAGCCAAGCCTGATATTAAGGAAATGGAAAGTGGTTCAACCTCCATCCAATTAGCTGAAAAGTTAGGTAAATCAGAATTCGTAAAGTTTCTCCATCCATGAGTCAAGAATTAGATGTTATCATCATTGGAGGTGGACAGGCAGGGCTCAGCGTTGCATATTTTTTAAGGAGGGCCAAACTAAACTATCTTATTCTTGATGATAGGAAAGAAGCTGGTGGAGCATGGCAAAGAACATGGGATAGTCTACGTATATTTTCACCTTCGCAATTCAGTTCTCTTTCAGGCTGGCTCATGCCTCCTGGTCCGGACGAATATCCTACAAAAGATTATCTCCTAGATTATATCAGAAAATATGAAGAGCGTTATAAGTTTCCGATTCAGCGGGAGACTAAGGTCAAAAAGGTAACCAAGCAAGGTGAGCTATTCAAGCTTACTACCAATCAAGGTGTGTTCTATTCTCGATGCCTTGTGAGTGCCACTGGTACTGCCCAAAATCCATCAATCCCTCATTATGAAGGACATGCCAACTTTAAAGGAAAACAGGTTCACTCCGTTGATTATGTAAATCCCAAAGATCTGGAGTCAAAAAAGGTTCTGGTTATAGGTGGTGGTAACTCAGGAGCACAGATTCTCGCTGAGGTTTCTAAGGTAGCTGAGACCAAATGGATTACCCTTGATGAACCTAATTTTTTACCTGAAGAGATCGATGGACGCTATCTTTTCAATGCTGCCACAGAAAAATACCTCTCAGGAAATACTGCAACCAAAAAGACCAAAGCCTCTTTGAGTGACATAGTCCAGGTAGCTACGGTAAAAGAAGGATTGCAGCGAGGAATCTACACCTCTTACCGGCCGTTTGATTCATTTTATGAAGATGGAATTATTTGGCCAGATGGAAGTAAGGAAGAGTTTGATGCAGTGATTTGGTGCACTGGATTTAAACCAGATCTGGACCACTTGGAAGGTTTAGGTCTAATTCAGAATGGAAAGATTAGAACCAAGCACACTCGCTCCATTGAAGAACCAGGACTTTGGTTAGTGGGATATGCAAATTGGACTGGATATGCTTCTGCCACACTTTATGGTGTGGGTAAAACAGCGAAGCAAACTGCTACAGAAATAAGTGAATATATAAAAGAGCTTATGGACCAATAATTATTTGAGCATTCGACAGCTCTTCCTTAATCTCCTCGTGCTCCTTCCAGAAATTATCATTAATCTTCTGAAGTGTGGATTCATAATCTGGATGTACAGCTAATTTACTCAGGATTGGATCGTCTTCAATGAACAGGATAAACCAATAAGATAGCGCCTCAGCTTCAGAAAATTGCTTTAGGAAGTCCATCCCCTTATCGATCTCATTTTGACTCGCATAATAAGCCGCTAAGGATAAATTACCGTATATGGATTGATCGTTTTCAGCGTAAAATTTATATCGATCATAAAAGAAATTAGCATCCTGCTCCCTTCCAATTTGCTCAAGTGAGAATGCATATTTTACATCTTCAGTTTCGAACAAGTTACTTCCGATAATAGCTTTTATCCGCTCCATTCGATCGTAGTACTCAACGGCCTTGTCATAATTCTGTCTTACATAATTGACCTTTCCAAGCTCCTGAAGAATATCAATTCTATTCGTGTCTTTAGCCAGAACCGCGGAGATTCTTTGGTCTACCAAATCAAAATCCCTATCCTGAGCAAACTTAATGTAGGCATCCAAATATTGTGAGAACAAATTGTTGGTGTCCATTGCGATAGATTTCTGAATGAACTCCTCAGATAATTTGAAGAAGCCTGTTTGAATGAATGCATTGCCAATGTGTAGGTAAGCTATACTTTGACTGGTAGAATCCTGCACCACCTTGTCAACCTTCATACCCTTGAGCGCATACTCCAGATATTTTCTAGCGTTCGGGATATAGTAGAGGTAAATTTCAGTCAAATAATTATAAGCTCTTGGTGAGTTCGGGTTTTCCTCAAGAACCTCCTCAAAGAAATTGATGGCATCCTCATATTTTCCTGATTTCATGGCAGCAAGTCCCTTAGAACTTAAGACCAGTGTAGAATTAGGTTTTAAAGCAAAAGCTTGATCTGCAAAACTTTGGACTTTCTCCGTATGTTCCTGGCGACCTCTAAAAAAATCGTCATAATAATACCCTAATGCGATATAGGCATAAGCTTCCGCAAATTGATCATCAGCCTCAATAGCATTTTTAAATTCCTCAATGCCTTTGACAATACCTTCAAAATTCTCCTGATTGATTGCCTCTAATCCTCTTAAATAATAATCGTATGCGAGTAGGTTTGTGGTTGGTGCAGTCTCAATTAGTTCAATTTCTTCAGGAGCAATCTTCGCTTGTACTTGTTGGGCAATATCCTTTGCCACTTCGGCCTGGAGTGCAAAAATATCTTTTGCCTCCCTCCTATATTGTTCTGACCATATTTGGTCATCCCCAACACCTTTTATCAATTGAACATTGAGCATCAATTGGTTTCCCTGTTTTTGACCACTCCCTTCTATGAAGTAAGACACACCTAATTCCTCGGCGATTTCGGGAATTGAGAGATCACTATTTCGATAGCGTTCAGTGCTCGTTCTACTCACAATCCTCAAATCTTCTATGTTCTGAAGATTGTTTATGATGGCTTCCATGAGTCCGTTCACCACATACACGTTTGATGAATCACCACTATCATTCTTGAAGGGTAAAACCGCAATAGATTTTTCTAAAACTGGTTCTTTTGATTCTGGATAGAAGAACATGATCCACATTGTAAGCATAGCTGCTGCCAAAGCCCCGAGGTACCAAATCCAATTCTTATTTTCTGTTTTTGGAGAAATCTCACCAATGGGTTCAGCATTAAGAAAGCGTTCTTTTTCCTCCCCTGGTGGATAGCCGAACTCCTCTCTGTAACACTTTACAAAGTAGGATGGGCTGCCAAATCCTACCTGAAAAGATACTTGCGAGACATTCTCCCCTCCTTTCCTCAAAGCATCTCGTCCGGCAAGCAATCTTATTTTGCGGATGAACACGCTGGCTGAAAGCCCGCTCGCTTTTTGAATCTTCCTTAGAAGGTTTGAGCGACTCATGCTCACTTTCTCAGCCAACTCGGAAACTCCAAAATCCTCATCAGCCATATTTTGCTCGATATGGGCTATGAGTTTTTGTAAAAATTCGTCCTGTGAATCCCTAATATCCATCTCCCTTTAAAAGTGCTCAAATTTTCTCAAAAAAAGCGTTTTGCGTCATAGTTTATATGCCTTGAGCATAGATTATAGCCTTTCAGCATAGCTAATAGAACCTGATTGATTCGTGATATCATCTGCCTACCCATTCTTCAGACCTTTGGAATATCAGTTTGTAACCAAAAAATGAAGAAATGAAAAATCACATGAAAACTCTACTTTTAGCCACTGTACTTCTTATAGCAATTGGTCTTTTGACCTCCTGTGGCGCTCAAGAAAAAAAAGAAAACAAGCCTCCTAAAATGGAAATCCATGCTGCTGCATTTATGGGTAAGCTTGACGAAATCAAAGCCCATATAGCTTTCGGTTCAGATCTAAACGTGAAGGATGCGTATGGATCTACAGCACTCAATATTGCTTCCACATTTGGTCATACAGAAATAGCCAAAGCATTGATTGCAGGCGGAGCAGATCCAAACGTGAAAAATTCAGATGGCTCCACGGCTTTGCACTCCGCATCTTTTTTCTGTTATAAGGACATTGTGCAGTCTTTGCTCGAAGGTGGTGCTGACCCAGCAATCCGAAATAATTTCGGTGGAACGGCAGGAGAATCTGTATCTGCTCCGTTTTCTGCTGTAAAAGCTATCTACGATCAAATGGGAAGAGACCTTGGACCATTAGGCTTGAAAATGGACTATGAAGAAATTCAAGTCTTGCGTCCTCAAATAGCTGAGATGATTTCAACCTATGAATCTCAGGACTAATGGAAACTCTTGAAAGAAGATACGATATCGACTGGATTAGGGTGATAGCGATTGGGCTGTTGTTGATCTATCATATCACGATCACCTTTCAGCCCTGGGCTCCACTCCTGATGTTTATGAAATCCAGCGAGCCTATTGAAGCTCTTTGGATTCCAATGTCCGTAATCAATGTATGGAGAATACCATTACTATTCTTTGTATCAGGAATGGGTGTATGTTTCGCTATTAGGAGAAGAGATTGGAAAGCTCTGATAAAGGAAAGATCCTTAAGAATCCTACTGCCATTCCTTTTTGGGATGGTAGCGATTGTACCCCTCCAAATATATGTCTGGCAGGACTATTACAATCAGATTTTGAGTTATATTCCAATGCCCTACCATTTGTGGTTCCTGGGAAACATATTCATCTACGTGGTGATTCTTAGCCCATTATTCTTTTGGCTTAAGAAAATGGATGGAACTGAAATTTCTGGAAAGATCAAGAGATTTTTCGGCAGCCCTCTGGGACTATTAATAGTTCTGGCCTTACTGATTGTCGAAGTAATGGTCATTAACCCGTTGAACTTTGAGATTTATGCCATGAACTGGCATGGATTCTTTCTAGGGATTATTTGCTTTTGGGCTGGCTTTATGTTCGTTTATGCCGGTAAAGGATTCACGAACATGATCAAGAAGTATGCTTTGGCTTTCCTAAGCATGGGCATTGCTCTTTTCCTCGTACGGTATTTCGTTTATGAGCTCGTGGCTCCTTATTACTTGGTCGCTTTAGAATCATTCCTTTGGGTACTGGCAGTATTCGGTCTGGGATATCGATTTCTTAATTCCGACAGCAAGACTTTGTCCTATTTGAGTCAGGCCGCCTATCCAGTTTACATTCTCCATATGGTTTATCTTAACCTGGCATGTTCTCTGATATTTGGATTGGATATAGCTATTGAGTTGCAGTACGTCCTTGTTGTTTTAGGAACCTTCGTCGGATGTTTCGCGACCTATGAACTGATAAGGAGAGTCAACTTCCTTAGACCCTTATTTGGTCTACGGTTGGTGAAAAAAGAATCGAAAAAATTAGCTGTAGCCTAGAACTTCCCAAAACATCAAGCCAACTCTTTTCGAGGATCAGTTTGTTTACCTAAATCACTTTCGTAATTGTTGAGTAGCCCTACAAAGTGAGTACTTAAAGTACTCACTTTGTGGATTTATCCTGAGAAATGCATTCCCATTACTGGGCGAGTCAAATGTCTGGGGTAGCATAAAAAAAGGCGAAAAGTTTCTAAATCAGCGTCTGAAAAAAGTGCATCCACGACACAGAGAATATCTACTTCATCTTTAACGAGTAACCCGTAAATGAACAGGATTCAGTGTAATTGAAATTGAATCGTAGAGAAAATTAAAGTCACCCCTCCATCTCAGGTACCCACAGGGTCCAATCAATTTTTAATTCGTATCTAATTTGGCGAAATAACCGACGGTTCTCTTAATAGCCTCCTCACCGGAATATTTTGGGATAAATCCAAAATCCTTTCTCGCCTTCTCACTTGTGAAGGTGTAATCTGTACAGGTATAGTTAACAGCGAACCTGCTGAATTTCAGGTTGACCCGCATAAAAGGCCTGATCACCCATGCACCCAGTTCGCTTAACGCTGCTATGGGTAAGGCAAACCATTTTGGCAACCAGAGATTGCTTGGCCAAATCTTATACCCAGATTCCCTGACTATCCTATCAAAAAAAGTAAAAAAGTTTACTGGTTCTCCATCGGTAATAAAGTAAATCTGACCTGACACCTTGCTGTTACCCTCAAGCAGTTCCTTCCCCGCAAGCAGGTGGGACCAAGCCATATTTCGTACATAAATATGCTGACAAACCGACTTCCCATTGCCCAGACGAGTGTAAAACCCTCCTTCGGACATCTCTATCAAAGGCGGGATATGATACGGATCTCGTTCACCAAAGATACTTGCCGGCCTAAGTACACAAGTCATCAGCTTCTCATCATTGGCTGAGATTATAGCCTTCTCGGCTAAAGTTTTACTCTTACAGTAACTTGTTGCTGATTTTGCCGGATATGGCTGGCTTTCATCAATATCGATCAGGCTAGTTCCAGTGTAAACCGAATCAAGAGAACTGGTAAGAATCAATCGCCCAACTCCAGATTGATTACAAGCTTCGATGACATTTTTGGTCCCTCCAACATTTACCCCCATCACTTCCTCTTCATCCTTTGCACCCCAATCAATCACGGCTGCACTATGGATAACCAGATCAACACCTTCAAAAGCATCTACCAAACTGCTAAGATCACGAACATCACCTTGGATAAATTTCAACCTGGAATCTGAAACTTCATTCTGCTCGACTAAATCAAAAATCCGGATTTCTTTCACCTGGATAGGAGCTTCTTCGGCCAAAAACTCCTCTACCAAAGCCAGACCCAAAAATCCAGAACCACCGGTTATTAAAACCACTTGCTCTTCAGGGTTAGATATTTCGCTTCCCATTATTTTATATCTTCTGGATTCATAAATTGCTAAGGATGAAAAAAGAAATATACTTGATTCGAGGTTCGAATGACGAGAGCTATGAAAAATTTTCTCAGCGAATGCTCGATTTAGGTAAAAATGCCGTGGCTAATCCCAAGACCTCCCAGGTCAAGGTAACCCACACTTTGGAAAAGCCTCCTGGTCTCTCTATTATCCCATTTAGCAAGAAAAAAATAGCTGCAAT
The DNA here is from genome assembly GCA_937146645.1 of uncultured Cyclobacteriaceae bacterium. GTDB lineage: Bacteria > Bacteroidota > Bacteroidia > Cytophagales > Cyclobacteriaceae > Algoriphagus. Next base: position 11,913 of record CAKZRQ010000051.1, on the reverse strand, counting down.
ATCTATTACTTATCAGAGTGATGTAGATAATCTGAATCTCAAGACAAATGACACAATGGGAGTATATGATGTTGATGAAGCTATACCGATTGGATATGAAAAAACATGGGATGATGGTTCACAAACACCTGGAATTTGTCTGCTGACCATTTTTAAGCAAAGAAAAGATATCCCCTATGAAAAATTTTTAGATCGTTGGCACAATAGCCATACACCACTTTCACTAAAAATTCACCCACTTTGGAATTACAATAGAAATGTGGCTCGAGCAAAAGAAAATACAGATTCTGAAGACTGGGATGGTATCGTCGAAGAACAGTTTCGAACGAAAAGTGAATTACTGAATCCAATCAAGTTCTTTGGGAATCCTCTGATAATGCCCTACAGAATGTGGCAGGTCTATTCGGATACTAAAAGTTTCCTCGATTATGGTACCATAGAAACCTATTTTACTTCTGAATACATACTGAAAAGCTAGTTCATGCAAAAAGTCCTCTTCGCTTTTCTATCAGTTCTAAAGACGTTTCAGCAATTTATCTATTCTCTGAAGGGAAAAAACGTATCAGATATTCAGGAAGAAAGAATTATCTCAGGAAAGGCTTGGGATGAGTATTGTGATCAATTGAAACTAGCTGGAGCTACCTTAGCTTATCCTGGAACCCCAAAGGATTCCTTCAATAAAGCCGAGGGTATTCGGTACCTCACAAGGTTAACGCGCGCAGGGTTAGAGGCTTATGTGGAGTATGGCGATCCGGAATTCCCCGTTTTGAGGAGAATGGTTCATGAGACCGTAAAACTTGGAGCAGATAATCCAGATAACTACTATTTCAATGCCCAGATTAATGGTCATAACGAGTATAGAATCACTGGAAAAAGAAATACCATTGATTACATCGGCTTCTTTACTCAAAATGGGAGTTATGGAACCACAGGTGGTTTAGCTCCTTGTGGAGTCCTTCAAGGTTCGGATCTCAAAGTAAGGGAAGATGACACCTTCGAGGTTATACTTAGCCAAGAACGGAAAGGAGAGAATTGGTTGAAAATCGAAGATGAATCAAGTTTAGTCATGGTACGGCAGACCTTCCTGGACAGAAAAACCGAGGTTCCTGCAGAATTAAAAATTGAGAATTTATCTGGTAAAGCCTTCCCCTCACCCATCACCCCACAACAGATTGAATCTGGATTAAAGATGGCGGGAATGTTCGTAGCGGGGGCACCTCTTCTATTTGCCCGATGGGCAAAAGGATTTCAGAAACACACCAATCAATTACCTCAATTTGATCCAGAAGTATCTAATGCCGCAGGCGGCGATGCAGACATCATTTATTACCATAGTTACTGGAAACTAGCTGAAGGTGAATGCCTCAAAATAACTGTGACCCCACCCAAATGTGATACATGGAATTTCCAATTGAACAATTATTGGATGGAATCCCTTGACTACAGGTATTTTTCGGTATGCATTAATAAGGCTAGTGCCAAATATGAATCTGATGGAAGTATTCAGGTATTAGTTTCTCATAAGGAATTAAACCATCCTAATCGTCTTGATACCTGCGGTCATTTAGAAGGAACCATGTGTTGGAGATGGTATAGACTTGCAGTCGGAGAACTACCTGTACAACCCACTTGTGAAGTAATTTCTGTAAATGAATTATGAAAAGCGGGACTGAAATTCATGCTAAGGATTTCGACAAAAGACCAGCTTGGTTTAATGGAATCAATCGCCTTTGGCATATCACCTATCCGGCTGGAACAGAAATTAGAATCGATGCTGATACCCTAATTGGTTCTGCAAGAAAGCAAACAAAACTTCATGACCTTGGATCGGATTTTTGGGAAGAACCTCTCGTAAGATTGATTAAGTCCATAAACACAGAAGCCCAACTCCATCCCATTGGTCGGTTTATCACAAAAAAAAGATTAGAAAACCTTTTATGCGTAAGACTACGGGCTGAGGACTATTTTAAAAAAAATCCAGAAATCCTTGAGCAGGAGCTTTATCCAGTGACAATGATAGTGGGTCTTCAACGAACGGGTACAACAAAGCTCCAGCGCTTGTTAGCAGCAGATCCAGATTACAGGGCACTTTTAAGCTGGGAAGCATTGAACCCTGCTCCCATAAATGGAGACAAAAGAAGTGGTAATAATCGAATTAAGTTCGCCAGGATGAGTGAGAATGCATTGAAATACATGTCCCCTCGATTTTTTGCCATACACCCGGTAGAGCACCTGGCTCCAGAGGAAGACATCCTTCTCTTGGACACCACATTTTTGAGCACTACGGCTGAGGCTACTATGCATGTTCCCAGTTATTCAGACTGGCTCGAAAAAACAGATCAGCACCAGGCATACGCTTACAGTAGGAAGTTGTTGAAGCTTTTACAGTGGCAAAGGCCAGCTAAGCGATGGGTATTGAAATCTCCCCATCATTTAGAATTCATTCGTGAAATCAAAGACGAGTTGAGTGAAACCACCTTTATATGGACCCATAGAGATGTACATGAATGTATCCCTTCTTTTTTAAGCATGGTTGCATCAGCGAGAGCAATGTTTAGTGATCATGTAACCTTAAAATCTGTTTCAGACCACTGGATAAGAAAGATTGGTTTTATGTTAGATAAAGCTATAGAAGTCAGGAAGCAGCTAACCCATGAGCAAGATTTCCTGGATATCCATTTCAAAGACCTAATCTCTTCAAGTGAGAACGAGCTTGAACGGATTTATACCAAAACACAAGTCGAGTTCAACGATCAAAAGAAAGCACTACTGGATGCTAATGAAAAATTGAATCCACCAGGCAAATACGGAAAGCATATTTACAGTCATGAGGAATTAGAGATAAGTCATCAATCCATAAACTCGGTAACCAAGAACTATCAGGCATTTTACGAGAACCAAAAAAATGGAAGGGAATAGCCAATACAACAACCCTGTAAAGGCCACATTGACAGGAATCACTAACCTTTTCAAGTCCAAGGAAAGAGTTGGAGAACTAAAGGAATCAGATCGTTTAGACGGGAAGAAGGTTTTAATCACAGGATCAAGTTCTGGATTAGGTCTTGCCTCAGCCAAACAACTTGCCTCCTTGGGGGCAGAAGTAATCATGGCCGTGAGGAGCGGGATACCTGAGAAGGGTGAAGAGGTAAAAAAGGCTTCAGGCTCCGAAAAAATTCAAATGCTTTATGTGGATTTACTAGACTTTAATTCGATCAAAGATCTGGTGGAACAGGTCAAAGGAAAAATTGGGCCACTAGATGTAGTGATTTGCAACGCAGGAATCGTCGCAGGAAAGGCAAGAAAAACCAAAGACGGCCTCGAAGAAATGTTCATGGTGAATTATGTTTCGAGCTTTTATTTCCTCAGACTTTTACTTGCTCAAAATCTCATCAAAAAGAATGACCCAGCCTCAAGAATTGTAATCGTAGATTCGGAAAGCCATAGAGATCCAAAAGCTTTCAATTGGGATGATTTCGGCAAATTCAAAGAGCATAAAATCGGACAAACAGTTTCGCTATATGGCTACTACAAACTACTGTTGGTAACTTTTGCTCATGAATTATCCAGAAGATTAAATGACGAACAGACCACCGTGTCCGTCTTCTCTTTATGTCCTGGACCTGTGAATTCAAATATCGCCCGTGAGGCCCCAGCAATCTTCCAGCCATTATTAAAACTTGTTTTTAGCCTCTTTTTTCGTTCTCCCGAGAAAGCCGCTGAACCAGTTCTGTATATGAGCGCTTCGGCTGATTTAAATAATAAATCGTGGGACTATATGTTTCTAATGGAACGCAAAAACGTGGATCCAAAAGCAACTGAACAGGCGAATGGTGTAAAGCTCTGGAATCTGTCTAATGAACTGATCACCAGCCTTGGGTATCCCATAGGGGATTAGGGATTTTAAAGCTACATTTTGAATTCTTTAATAAATCAACGAAATTCTTAGATCATTTTTTTAGAGGAGGTCCGATAGAATTTTTAAAAAAAATCAAATAAAAAATACCAACATGAAAAGTGCATTTTTTAAGCAGCTACTATTCTTTATGGCTCTGATCTTTTTGACCATGACTTTTGCATGCGATGAAGACCCTTCAAACACCATGTTCGCACCTACCATTTCCAAACAGGTTTTCGAAATTCCTGAAAATTCGTTTTCCGGTACATCCGTTGGGTTTATTCAGGCAAATGATTTAGATAGCGAAGCCCTTATTTATTCGATAAACTCGGGCAATCAAAATGCAACTTTCGAATTAAATCCTGCCACGGGGGAATTGACTGTTCAAGACTCTGTCTCTTTAGATTTTGAGTCCAACCCATTACTCTTTTTGGTAGTTTCTGTCTCAGATGGAAACAAATCCAATTCTGCAACTATAACGATTAAACTTCTGGATGTCGATGAAACCAACCAACTCCAATTTTATGGTAAAAATTACGAGCTAGTGGATGGCCTGATTGTGGACTATGGCATTGACTTTCTTTCAGTAAATCACTACCACTTCGATTTCACCATCGGAGATGATCAGTTTCAACTGATAACAACAGAAAATTCCGAATTCTTTAACTGTGTCGATTGCGAAATTTTGGCCTACACATGGCTTGAATCTCCAGGGATAGGGGAATTTCAACCTGGAGTGTTTGAACTTATTGGAGATGACGAAACAGTTGAAGATTTGGTAGGAGAATTTTTCGCATATGACTTCTCACTATTTCAAATAGACAAGAAAACAGACGAAATCACCTATTTCTCAGCCATGGATGCTACCATTACTGTGGAACAAAATTCAGAATTAAACTACACCTTGAAATTCGAGGCAACAATCCAAAAATTCGATGATGAGAATGAAGCTTTTCTTCCTGAGACCGAAACAGAATTAGTCTTTATTTACTCTGGAAGCTTTAAGTATTTAGATCTTTCTGAAAACTCTGGTGAAGCAAGAGTCAATTCGAAAAAGTTATTTGATTACATAAAAAAATAGCAGCCCTTACCAGAGCTACTATCTTCTATTTCAGCAAGATTTATCCCATAAAATAAGCTTCCAGCTCACTCATCATCGCATCTCGATCCCGTAGATCATTAATGATTTTTCCTTTTTCCAAAAGAACAATTCGGTCGCAAATCTCAGTAACATGATTAAGGTCATGAGATGAAATCAGAAACGTAGTCTCCGAGACTTCTTTTTCCTGAAGAATAAGCTTTTTCAATCTAATCTGAGAGCTCGGATCCAGATTCTCAAAGGGCTCATCCAAGTAAACTACCTCGGGATTACCCATTAATGCAGCAGCAATTCCGACCTTTTTCAAATTACCTTTTGAGAGGTCTCGAATATATTTCTTTTTGCCGCGGATTTCATCATTGAAGAGCTCAGTGAACTTCTCCAGATGAAGTTCCAGGTCAGCTTCAGACATATTATAGATTTTCCTGAGGGTCTCGAAATACTCATCAGGAGTAAGATAAGTCAACAGCATATGCTCATCCAGGTAAGCACCTGTTTTGGCCTTCCAATCCTCACTTTTACTTACATCCTCCTCTCCCATGGTGACTGAACCAGATGTAGAACGGACCAAGTCCAGCATGATCCGAAATAGAGTGGTTTTTCCTGCTCCATTGTTCCCAACTAGACCAAAACATTCCTGTTTGGCTATTTCGAGGGTCTCAACATCAAGAACGACTGCCTCTTTATATTGCTTTTTAAGATTTTCTACTTTTATCATACTTCTTGTCTAAATGATGATGAAATTTCATATCGCTGCCCGAGCAGTCTTTTTATATTTATAGCCATAAGCGGCTTAAAGAACACAATTCCAACTGCCCCAAGAACACCAAGGGCAATCAGGCCAGCATAATCACTTATAAGAAATGCAAATGGCAAATAGATTACGTAGGGTAAGATCATCATAGGAATGATCATAAGGAACTGAGCTGCACCTACCCCTTCATAATTAAACATAGCTCCTTTGTTCAAATCCATAGGTTTTGGTTTCCAAAGTGCCAGATAAATAATGACATGCATCAGAATACCCACATTGAAAAGGAATGTGACAAAGTGAATAAAAAGAAACTTCCAGCCGAAATAGGCATAAGGAACTGAACATACAAAACAGAGAATCGACACCGCGACAAAAAGGAGATACTTCCCTTTTACCAAAGACTCAATCCCATCCTTGCGGTTAATGAAGAAGTCAAAATTCGCTGAATTCCAGCTTAAGAAAAGCTGTCCATACTGAATCATAAAAATCCCAGTAATAAACACCCCCACAAAAATAAAGATGAAGTTAACCCCTTCATTCTGATATACAGGATTCGTGTAGAAGATCAGTCCATAAAGGAGAAAGAATGCAGATAGCATCAGATAGGTCCTACTTTTTTTATGTCTAATGATGAGCTTCCATTCTAAATTTGCCATCTCTCCTGCATCCCCAAACCTTGACAGAAACCCTAGACTTTGATTCGCAAATCGAATTTCTTCTTCTTCAGAAAGATCTTCCAGATAAGCGTTGTTTAGATAGAAATTATAGGTGATTAAGTAGCTCCCAATACATAATCCGAGGAAACCCAGGAATGGAATAATGCTGTTCGAAGCAAAGGTGAAAAGCGGAGCCACCATTTCTCCTACATTAAACCACCCCATGTAACTCAAGCCCCCTCCAAGAAGGAGCACTGCGAAGACTACTACCAATCCGATGAAGCTATCTTCAAATCGCTGTTTAAACCAAAGCATAAACCAGTGTAATGACCAACTAAAGGTCAGTAAGAGTCCCAACCATCCAATCATTCCCATTGCCCCATTCGTTTCTGCAACATGACTGATTGAAAATGGAAGAAAGAGAAGTAATGCTATAATGTTGAGAGGGGAAACAAAAGACCTTCCCAATAACATATGGATAATCTTTCTCTTACCGATGGGTAAATGCAAAAGACTTTCCAGCTCAATCACAGGAAGCTTTTGGATGAAATAGCGGTACATAAATTCACCCAAAAAGAAATAAATCAACCAGGAATTCAATATTTCAAGAGGGTCTTGACCTTCGGCTACCTTATCTATTATGACAGATAAAAATAGTCCAGCAAGCAGTACATATATTAAAAGAAGTATAGCTAGAAATATTAAAACAGCTGATACAGCGGCACTTTTTCCAAAGGAGGTAGACCGGAATGCTTTCAACCACTGTAGCCTGATCAATTCTAAAATCATAAGCACAAATAATTATTTGAGTTAAATTCGAGGCAAAATATAGGGAATGTGCCCCTATTTCAGGGAAAAAGTTTGATAAAAACACCAATGAATACGATGAATGATACAGAAAGCTTTTTTGACATAGTTAAAGCGAGACGTTCTGTGCGAATATTTGATCAAGAAGCACCATTTAATCATGATTCGGTTCAAAAGGCATTAGAAGCTTCAATTCTATCTCCAAATAGTTCAAACCTTCAATTGTATCAATTTATCAGGATTCCTGAAAATTCACCGATAAAAGACCCTCTGGCTCAATTATGTATGAGGCAAAAAGCCGCTACAACGGCGAGGGAGTTAGTAGTTGTAGTTACTCGCAGAGATGCCTGGAAATCGAGAGCAGAAGCCAACTATGAATACATCCAAGAGGCCACGCAGAATCAATCGGATAAAAAGAAAAAACAGGCTCTTAATTATTATGGAAACCTCATTCCAAAACTTTACCGAAAATTTCCAGGATGGTCACTCATCAAACAAGGAATAGCCCTTTTTGTCGGGTTCAACCGACCTATGGTCAGAGAGGTAAGTGAAGCGGACGTCAGAGTTTCTGTACATAAGTCAGCCGCTTTAGCAGCCATGACCTTCATGCTGGGAATGAAATCGGAAGGTTATGATACTTGCCCCATGGAAGGATATGACTCTAAAAGGGTCAAAAAGCTACTAAAGCTTACCAAGGGATCAGAAATAAGTATGATCATTGGCTGCGGTAAAGGTCTCCCGGAAGGCATTTATGGAGATCGCTTTCGAGTAGAGACCCAAAAACTGATCATTCAGAAATAGATGATTTAGCCAGACTAAATTTGACATAAATCAAAATAGTTGGATCAAAGAAGTCTCAATTCTATTTTTTAAGCGTAGAAAGCCCAAGCGCGGCTCTAATACCCGTTAAAAAATTGCACTATTAAGATTTTTATTTTTACTAATTTAATATCATGGCCAACTTTTTGTATTTTAGATTTCTTGAAAAAGCTTCAATTTCTGCTAATCATCAATCCATAGATTTATTCATATAGCCTAATTCTACTTTCATACCATTTTTGTTGTAGTTCAAATGGTGATTTCTCTAAATAAGAGATAAATAGCTTTTTTGAACAAAATGACCCTTTAAACCCTTTATTCATCAATTTAATCACAAAAAAGGGCCGTTTGAGTCATTTTTATGCACCTTAAGATTTGGCTGAGAGCCTCAGGATTAGTTACTTGCACAAACCAAATTTTAATTGTGATAAGCGGAAAAGTCAATCACCATTTAATTGGACATGAGTAAACAAAATCATCACAAAAAAAACTGGGCTCACCCACCGGTTTGGATTTTGTTGATCGTACTGCTTTATGCTACGAATTTGCAGGCTCAAGTCGTAAACTCTGGAGAACTCTATATTAAAGAATCTACCCTCCTTTGGACGGGATTCGCATTTGAAAACCTCCCAAGTGGAAGAGTGATCAATGATGGGACTATTGTTTTCAAGTCAGATATATCGAATGATGGTGAGTTCGGGTTTACGCCTAATCTCGGTACTGGGTTAAGCAGATTAGAAGGCATTGATAACCAAATAATTAATGGTTCATCCGAATTCCAGTTTTGGAATTTGAATCTCTCTAATGATCTAGGGTTTGATCTCAGAAACAACCTTAGTGTTTTCGGAATTGGCGATTTTCAATCAGGAATTGTTAGAAGCAATGATTCTGACCCTGTTTTTGGTTTTGGTCTGGGTGGCCTTTCGCAAAATTCCTCAGATGAAAGTTTTGTAGACGGGAAAGTAGGCACAGAGACCGACACAGATTTTTTCTTTCCTGTTGGAGATGATGAGTTTCTTCGATTTTTAAGAGCGGCACCAAGCTCTGGAGGAGATAATCTGAATTTACACGGACGGTATTTCTTCGATGATCCAGATGCTCTCTATCCTAGAGATCAAGTTAATCGGAATATCCAACTAATTAGTGACGCCGAATATTGGGAATTGGACAATTTAAATACTGGGGAGACGCCGATGGCACTTACCCTCTCCTGGAGAGATGTCACCACCCCGGCCTTTATTTTGGGAGAGCTGAATCAACTGTCCATCGTTAGCTGGGATTTTGATGAGGAGCTATGGGTAAGCGAAGGAGGGATCATTGATTCCAATGAGCAAATAATTACAGCTGATGTAGAGTTTGGTGGAAATGGTGTATTTACCCTCGGTATTCTTGTCGGAAAAACTGACTTGGGAATTACCAAAACCTCTTTTGAGGCCTCCATTTGGGAAGGTGATGAATTTGAATATGAATTGACCCTTCAAAATAATAGTCAGGTCACTGCCACAGATGTTGTTCTTGTGGACAACCTTCCTCCCGGTCTTGAATACATTTCCGTTGAAGGCGAATCGATCTTCGGGCTTCTGGAATTTGAAGTTGAAGTGATAGGGCAAACAGTGGTTATCACTATTCCCGAATTCATTGGAGGGGATGAAGCCACATTTAGACTAAGAGTGAGAGCTGGAGATCCCGGTAGAATTGTCAATGTCGCCGAGGTGGAGTCTTTTGAGGAAGACGAGAACCCTGAAGACAATGTGGATACGGATGAAAATGAGGTGAAAACCTTCTTCATCCCAAATGCTATTACCCCAAACAATGATGGCTTCAATGATCAATTTGAAATCAAGGGCCTAAATAAATTTACCTCAAACAGAATCACCATTTTCAATAGATGGGGTGATATTCTTCTAGAGGCTGATAATTATCAAAATGATTGGGAGGCGAAAGATTTGGTAGCTGGTACCTACTTCTACATCCTAGAGGTGGTAGAAGAAGATGGCAGCACCCAAAGTTTCAAAGGTTGGATCCAACTAATCCGAGAAGACTTGAACTGATATTAAGTTTTGGCCTATCGGCCAAAACATATAAAAAATTGAAAGTGAAGATTATATCTAATTAAAAAGAGATGAGAAAATTACTACTGTCAGGGTTTCTGGTGTTCCTTTTTGGGAGCGCATATTCCCAGGTAGGGATCGGGACTGAAAATCCGCACCCATCCACAATTCTTCATATCGAATCCGAGAACCTTGGTGTATTAATTCCAAGACTATCACTGAACTCACCTGATGATGCTAGTTTGTTGCCAGGGGGACCAGTTGATGGGCTTTTGGTGTTTAATATCAACCAAGGTGAGGACATAGAACCCGGATTTTATTTCTGGAATAATAATACCTGGAATAAGGTCTTGGATACCGAAAACCTGAACGACATCAATGCGGATATAGACGATGTCAAAATGAAACTACAGGGTAGTCTTACCATCCTTGAAGATGGGACTATCGGATTTTTAGATGAGGATCTTGAATTCGTACCTCTTGATTTAGAAGAAATTGTAGAAAATCTTCAAACTATCACTACGCTTGTGGATAATGGTGATGGTACCTTCACTTACACTTCAGAAGACGGTACTGAAGTTACTTTCAATGCAAACAATGATTTAGTCGATAACGGAAACGGCACCTTCACTTTCACAAATGCCGCCGGAATAAGCCTCGATTTTGATGCCAGACGTACACAAATAACCGATAATGGTGATGGTACGATTACCATAACCGATGATTTCGGCAATACGGATACCGTAGACGGATCCATCACAAACGAATTACAAACACTTGCCATTAGTGGTGACCAACTTTCCATTTCGGATGGGAATACGGTAACTCTACCTACTTCAACCGGACCCGAAGGACCACAGGGCCCTCCGGGCGAAAAGGGTGATAAAGGTGATAAGGGTGACCCAGGAGAAGTTGGGCCTCCAGGGCCAATTGGGCCTGCTGGCCCACAAGGGCAGCAGGGTGATACTGGAGCACAAGGACCTACGGGTGCTACTGGAGCTGATGGAGCTCAAGGACCTACAGGATCTACAGGACCTACAGGAGCAACTGGTGCCGATGGAGCACAAGGACCGACTGGACCTACAGGAGCAACTGGAGCCGATGGAGCACAAGGACCTACCGGACCCACAGGAGCAACAGGTGCTACTGGTCCTCAAGGCGATACTGGAGCAACCGGACCTCAGGGGCCAACTGGTGCTGATGGAGCTACTGGTGCTCAAGGCGAGACTGGACCTACAGGACCGCAAGGGGATACTGGTGAAACAGGACCAACTGGAGCCACTGGTGCTACTGGTGAGACAGGACCAACTGGACCAACTGGACCAACCGGTGCTACTGGTGAGACAGGACCTACTGGACCTACAGGGGCAACTGGTGCTCAAGGAGACACAGGTGCAACTGGACCGCAAGGTGATACTGGAGCCACTGGACCACAAGGAGACACAGGTGCAACTGGAGCCACTGGTGCAACTGGTGAGACAGGACCTACTGGACCTACAGGTGCTACTGGTGAAACAGGACCAACTGGAGCAACCGGTGAGACAGGACCTACAGGCGCAACTGGTGAAACAGGACCTACTGGAGCAACCGGTGCTATTGGTGAAACAGGAGCTACAGGCGCAACTGGTGAGACAGGACCTACTGGAGCAACCGGTGCTATTGGTGAAACAGGAGCTACTGGAGCTACAGGTGCAACTGGTGAGACAGGACCAACTGGAGCCACTGGCGCAACTGGTGAAACAGGACCTACAGGCGCAACCGGTGCTACTGGTGAGACAGGACCTACTGGACCTACAGGGGCAACTGGTGCTCAAGGAGACACAGGTGCAACT
>CAKZRQ010000050.1 GCA_937146645.1 uncultured Cyclobacteriaceae bacterium | reverse complement strand
ATGGTCCGTTCGTCTAGGGGTTAGGACGCATCCCTTTCACGGATGAAACACGGGTTCGATTCCCGTACGGACTACTAACTACCTGTAAATGAGGTAGTTTTTTATTTGAAATCTTTACCATATCGCATGGTCCGTTCGTCTAGGGGTTAGGACGCATCCCTTTCACGGATGAAACACGGGTTCGATTCCCGTACGGACTACCAAGACTTCCGAAAGCTCAATCCCCTAGAAAGTCTTAACCTATTGTTTTATGGTTGTTAGTGGTTAAAGTGATTAAAACCCAGTCTTATGGCTGGGTTTTTTTTATGACTAAATTTTTCAGCCCTGCTAAAGTCCTTGAATTCAGTATTTTCACTATTTTGAAAGAAACATTACCCAAGATGAACCGAGAATATTTTATAGGGCTTTTTTCCCTTTTGAGTGTAGGCTTTTTGGCTTCTTGTTCGGAGCCTTCTAATCTTTATGAACCCCAAACAAAGTCTTTAAGCAAAGCTGAAGTTGATCAATTTACAGAGGAGATATCTGCTACATTGAATCCAACTATTCATGAAGATTTTGAATTGAGCATGTGGGCTGTGGATTCCATTATGCATGATCCTATATCCATCCAAGTATTGGATAATGGAGACATCATTTATTCCCACACCAATCGGCAAAAGAATTCTGAATTTGATATTCGTGGTCATCAGGATTGGGAAATCCGATCCATTGCACTTCAATCCATCGAGGATAAGAGAAAATTCCTTCGTGAAGAGCTTTCACCAGAAAGATCTGATGTAAACACATGGCTCGCTGATTTGAACGAGGATGGTTCTCATGACTGGAAAGATATGCTTGTGGAGAAGGAGGAAATTTATCGTCTTTCTGATACTGATGGAGATGGGAGAGCCGACTTTTCTGAAAGATTACTAGAAGATTTCAATGAAGAAGTTACGGATGTGGCTGGAGCGGTTATGATGACTGATGAGGCATTATACGTTGGGGCGGGACCTGATTTATGGAAGTTGGTTGATACCAATGGAGATGGAATGATCGATGAGAAAGAGTCGCTCTCTCATGGTTACGGGATTCACATAGGATTTGGAGCTCATGGGATGTCTGGTTTAGAAATGGGCCCGGATGGAAGGATTTATTGGGGAATTGGTGATATCGGATTTAACGGTGTAGGCCCTGATGGAAAGGAGTGGAAATATCCGAATAGAGGGGTGATTGCCAGAGCAAATCCAGATGGAAGTGATTTTGAGATTTTTGCCATGGGAATTAGAAATACGCATGAATTCGTCTTTGATCAATACAATAATCTGATCTCTGTAGATAATGATGGCGATCATCCCGGGGAAAAAGAGCGTCTAGTTTATTTAACCAATGGATCTGATTCAGGTTGGAGAACCAACTGGCAGTTTGGAAAATATAGAGATCCAGATAACAATCCTTACAAGGTTTGGATGGATGAGAAGCTTTTCACGCCTAGGTGGGACGAGCAAGCAGCTTTTATAACTCCTTGTATCGCGAACTACATTAGCGGCCCGACTGGGATGGTTTATAATCCCGGAACAGCACTGAGTGAAAAGTATTTTGATAATTTTTTTGTGGTAGAATTCGTTGGGAATCCGAGTCGATCTGCCATCCATGCTTTCACGCTTAAACCAAAAGGAGCCACCTTTGAATTAGAAAAGTCGGAGAAAATAGCCTCAGGAGTTCTACCAACAGGGATGGATTTCAGTGCTGATGGTGACTTGTATTTTGCGGATTGGATCATGGGCTGGGGAACCAAAGGATATGGAAGAATGTGGAAGATGGAATCCAAATCTAAATCTCTTGAAGCAATCCAGGCAGAGACAAAATCCCTTTTAAATGAAGATTTTTCAGGAAAGGCAGATTCTGATCTTCAAACTCTTTTAGAGCACCAGGACTTGAGAGTTCGTAGAAGAAGTCAATTCGAACTAGCAAAAAGAAGTGATGACGGAGCTAAAGTTTTTAACGATGTGCTTTCTACTTCTCAGAATCAATTGGCTAGAATTCATTCCATTGTTGGACTGAGCCAATTGGCAAGACTTGATGATATGAGTTTTGCCGAAGGAATTGTTCCTTATCTTTCTGATCAAGATGAAGAAATTCGAGCTCAAGCAGCCAAATGGATTGGTGATATAAAATATGCTGAACCTGCTGAGGATTTGATGAATTTACTGGAAGATTCTAGTCTTCGGGTCCAGTTCTTTGCAGCCGAAGCATTAGGTAGAATTGAATACTCGGGTGCAACTGATAAGTTGATTGCCGTTCTTGAGAAAAATAATGATGAGGATGCTTATTTAAGACACGCAGTGACTTTAGCCCTGGCCAGAATAGGGAATGAGTATAAAATAGCGAGCCTTTCAGATCATCCTTCCAGAGCAGTCAGGATGGGAGCGGTGATTTCGCTTAGAAGGCTGTCATCTCCTGAGCTAAGACGTTTCCTCTCTGATCAGGATGAATTAATAGTGACCGAAGCTGCTCGAGCTATTCACGACGATTTCTCCGTTCCTGAAGCTCTACCTGATTTGGCCGCACTTTTAAATACTGCACCCTTTTCAAATGAGCCTCTGATGAGAAGAATAATCAGTGCGAATCAAAGAGTCGGTTCAGAAAAGGAGTTTGACCAGGTTTTAAATTTTGTGCAAGCTTCGAATTCAGAAATGACCCTTCAGACTGAAGGCATTGCATCTGTTGGGACCTGGGCAAAACCATCATTGGTGGATCGGGTAGATGGTCGCTATAGGGGAGAAGTGAGTAGAAATGATGGATTTATAGCTGAAAAGGCAGGAGCTACCTTAATTGCCCAACTGGATAGGGAAGAGGAACCAATAAGATTAGCTAGTGCAAAGGCTCTAGGAAACTTGAAAATTAAAGATGCTGAAAATGCTCTTTTGGCTTCGTTAAAGAACGATCCTTCCATGAACATGAAGGTTCAAAGTCTGCATTCATTACAAACTATTGAATCTGGACTTTTACCGGAAGGAGTTGAATTCGCATTAAGCTCCACGGCCTATCCATTACGAGTTGAGGGGCTTGCCATGTTGGAAGAAATTGATTTACCAGAGGAGCAAAAAATCGCTCTTTTGATGGAAGTAATAGAGAATCGAACGAATGTAGAAAAGCGATCAGCCTTACTTGCTCTAGGTGGAATGGAAGGAAGTTCTTCATTCGATGAATGGAATAAAATCCTAGCTTGGTTTAGTGATGATGACTTAGCACAGCCTGTTTGGGTGGAGTTAGAAGAGGCCATTGATCTAACAGAATCAGAAGAACTTAAAAGTAACTTCACCAATTTGCTCTCTGAGAAAGCTGGCGGTGAAGAGTGGAAAATGTATTCTGGAGCATTAGCCCAGGGCAATGCAGTTTTAGGAAGATCAATTTTCCTTGAAAACCAAACAGCACAGTGCATTCGTTGTCATGCCTATGATGATATGGGAGGAATTGCAGGTCCAAACCTGAGTGGAATTGCAAAGAAGCTAAGTCGAGAAGAACTTTTAATCTCTCTGGTGGACCCTAGTGATCGAATTGCTCCAGGTTTTGGCCAGGTAAGTATAAAGAAGATTGATGGAGAGGAGATTTCCGGGACTTATTTAGCTGAAACGGATGAGGGAATAAGCTTCTTAAATTCTTCGAATGAAGAGGTTTTAATTCCTTCCGACGAAATTGAGTCTAGCAACTTATCCATGTCAAGTATGCCTCCTATGGGTGCTCTGCTAAGTAAGCGAGAGCTAAGAGACTTGGTGGCTTATCTCGGTACCTTGTTCAGGGAAGAATGAAAAAATTTCTAGTCATTTCAATCATAGTTTTGGGGATATTCATTCTGATATCCCCATTTATTTTGATCAAAATTGGCCAGCATTATTTAAATGATGATGAGGTTCCTTTAAAATCAGAATTGCTGCCTGAAAGCCCCCAGCAAAGGATCATGGTGTTTTTTCCTCATCCTGATGATGAGATTACCGTGGCAGGTACTCTGCTAGATTTGAAAGAAAAGGGTCACGAGATTTTTTTAGTCATGCTGACCAAAGGGGATGCAGGGAGTTCTCCTGAGAATTACCCTCTAGATGAATTGGCGAAAGTTCGTACAGAAGAAATCAAAACCTCAGCTAAGTTATTGGGACTGGATAGCCTTATTCTCCTTGATTACAAGGATGGAGAGATGCAAGCTTTGGGTCTGGATAGTATAGAGAGAATAGCCAATTATTGGATTGAAGAATTGAGCCCTGATATACTATTGAGTTATGATTCGAAAGTAGGGCTTTATGGACATGAGGACCATCGATTGACAGGCTTGGCCTTAGAAAATGTATTTAGAAGAAATAGCGATTCAATGGGTTTCACACCAAAGCATCTATATCAAGTCACCTTATCGAATAAGCAGATTGACATGGCTATGAAGCTATCAGAAGGCTTCAGGAAGAATTACCCCAAGGATAAAGAAAATGGTTTACCCGATGCAAGTTTTGCGGTTTACATCCAGCCCTATTTCGAAACTAAGCTAAAAGTGATGAAGGCCCACCACAGCCAGCGGCATGTACTGAAGGACTTGATGCCCTATCACGATCTGGTTCCTTTGCCGATTTACTCAAGAATTTTCGATCGTGAGTATTACCACAAGGTGCAAAAATAAAGGCCGAATCAAATGATCCGGCCTTTTCCTGATTGGTGGTTTTGAATATTAATTCAGGAATTCGTCGAAAGTTAAACTTACGAAGTACATGGTTCCAACAGTTGGGTTACCCCAAGCATTGGTATATCCATTACTGAATAAGTTAGATCCTCCCACTTTCAAGATTGACTTAATGCTCTTCAACTTGTAACTGAACTGGGCGTCGAAAGCTCCGAAAGCAGGAATTACTGATAGTTGTTGCTGAGATACAGATCTACCTACAAAGGAGCTTTGCCATGCAAATTCACCTTGCCATCTATATGAAAGGGCAAAACCAAGGTTTTTAGTCAATTCCCTGTTAGCGAAGTTCAACACATATCTATAGTCAGGGGTGTTGAAAGCTGGCTGGAATCCAGATTCTGCTAGCTCATCAAGATTATTCAAAGTATTGTAGGAAACATTACCTCCAATTTCAAATCCACTTGGAAGCTTGTAATCAAGTCCAAGGGCCCATCCCCAAGTTTCTACTATTTCTGTTCTGTTTACCGGAATAGAATAAACGGTTCGGGTGTTTGCACTCAAGAGATTCAATCCAAGGTCACTTGCTGGATTGCCTGGTTGAGGATTAGCATCTTGAACAAGAATCTGACTTCCTGCGAAGTTCTCAAACCTATTGAAGTAAGCGTAGGCATCGATCAATAGCCTTCTACCTAGTAAAGACTTATAACCTATCTCAAATGACTTAACACGTTCTGGTTTCCATTCCTGTGGAACGAATTCTTCAAGAAGGTCTTGATTAACTGTTGCTGCTACGACAGGTACTAATTGAGGAGTCAATGTTGCAATTGCTTGCTGAATGATAGCTGGATCATTTGGTATTGTACCATTAGCAACTCCAGCAAGAACTATTTCAGTTGCTTGAGCTAATGCCTGTGCTTGAATTGCTGGATCCTGAGCAGAATTAAGTACGCCAGCTCCAAAAGCTTCAACTGATGCAAGTGGATAAACTGGGTTACTTCCGAAATTATATCGATCTCTGAATAATGGAAGTCCGCCTAATAATCTTGCTTGTGGGGTCAAAAGATCAATGTATTGATCCTGAGTGGTTGGGATTCTAAATCCTGTTTGATAAGAAGCTCTGAAATTGTGGTTTCCAGCAGTGTATACTGCCGAAACTCTTGGTGACCACTGGCCAGCAAAATTCTCATTCTTATCATATCTCACAGAAGCCGTAATTTTCAATTTATCATTGATAAGCTTCTTCGAGCCCTGAACATATCCACCGAATTCACGGATATTGAATTCCTCACCCGACTCATCCAGAGCAAACAGAGTTCCTTCTGAATTCAAATCATAAACACGGTAATTACCACCGATGATAAACTCGGCGAACTTGATGTCATCAGAAAGATTGTATGAACCCTCTATATGGTAGAGGTTAGTTTTATCAACAAACTTTGCACCTACGCCATTTTCATCACCTGGTATTGGTCTTGAAGTTACATCCGCAAGTGCTGCATTAAATGCATCTGTACCGGGTTGAAATCTATTTCTATCTGCGAATTGTCTAGCTAGACCATGAGCGGCAGAAGGATTGGCACCACCTTGAATAGCTTGAGCATAAGCTCCAACGTATTCTGGGAACCACATGGTACTTGGATTATATGCTTCATTAATTCCCTGAGCTGCAATACCAGCCGCATAAGAATCACCTGATCTTTCCTGAGTGGTATATGCTCTCAAATACCAGTTTGAGCCTCTTAGTTCAGCCTTATATTGCCCTAGGTTAAAGTTTGAAATGGAGTATCTATCAGCACCCGTATAAACCGTGGTACCAGTACCGTAATTTCCTTGGAAGATAGCCTCCACCCGGTCATTAATTCTCCAATGAAGTGCTGCATTTAATTTTAAGGAAGTTGTCCCGTAATCTGCTACATCAGCCTCGTTGTATCCTGTTCTGGATACAAATGTATTTGGAATCAATGCCAGGGCAGCTGGAGGAAGTGCACCAGCAGCAACCATTGACTGAGCCACAGAATTCATATTTACAGCATTCTCATCTCCGTAAACATTGACACCATTATATCCTGGATTATTTTCTCTATTCCCTCCTTCGATACTTGAACCGTTTAATAATGACTGGTCTCTAAAATCATTCGCCTCCCAGTCATCAGCAGTAAGATATTCTACATTCACTTTGAACGCTACCTTATCGTTTATTGCTTTCGCATATCTGGCGGCAAAGTTATAGAATGGGGTAGTTGCTGTAGATCTCATTGACTCGTTCATCACTCCAGTCTTCACTCGAGCGCTAAGTCCTTGGTACTGGAAAGGATTCTTAGAATTCATTAGTAGAATTCCATTAATCGCGTTTGGTCCATAAAGAGCGGAAGATGCTCCTGGAAGGAGTTCTACACTTTCAAGATCAAGTTCTGAAATACCCACTATGTTACCTACCGGGAAGTTCAAGCCTGGAGCTTGATTATCCATTCCATCAATAAGCTGGACAGTTCTTACGTTACCATTTGAGTTAAATCCTCTAGTGTTGAAAGATTTAAAGGTTAGAGACTGAGTACTCATCTCCACGCCTTTCAGGTTTCCTATGGCATCATAGAAGTCTGCTTGAGGGGCATTCTTAATGCCAATAATATCCATTTTTTCAACGGAGACAGGAGATTGAAGAACTCCTTCTTCAACTCTAGAGGCTGAGACAATTACCTCTTGTCCAAGAATGGTAGTTTCCTCCATCACCATTTCTATATCACTGATATTCCCAGTGACCTCTAATTCCTCAGATTTATATCCAACCATGGAGAAAACAAGGGTAAATGGTGGCTCTTGATTTACATTCAAAGTGAAATTTCCATCAAGATCTGAGATGGTTCCGATCACCTTGCCTTTCACCAAGATGTTTACACCGACCAGGGTTTCCTGGGTCTCGGCGTCAATTACGGTTCCTGTGATAGTCGTTTGAGCCATTGCCGCCGACAGACCAAAGGAAACCAGTAGAGCCAGTGAAAAAACTGACCTACTTAACAAACGAGTAAAATTGCTCATATGTGGTTTAAATTTAGAAGTGAATTATAAAACTGCGGATTAAGGGTGATAACAGTTTATGACGAAATTTAGGCCAAAATCAGAAGAAAAAGAGGTTTTTCGGTCAAAAAAAAATATCCCGTTTCATTCCCAAATTTTAAAGATTTAGGAAACTGACGAGATATTCTGGTAAATCCTTAACAAAAGGTGAGGATATTTATGATTGCCTAATCAGATGTTAGGAAATGTTAATAAAAACACATTTGGTGATTTTTTTCATTTTGTCGTTGGAATACAAAAAAAGCCGGATCAAATCCGGCTTAATGAGCGTCGCAATCGATTACGAATTCTTATTTTCCTCATTGACATGCTGCACTAAGCGGTCGCAAAGTGCCTTGATTTCTTCAGACATATATTCGTCTCCAGTACTGTTGATTATGGTCTGGGCCATACCGCCCATGATATCAATGTAGAAACGTTTCATTTCTGCCACAGACATGTCTTCCGTCCAGAGATCGATACGAAGAGTGCTTTGATTTAAATTGTCCCAAACGTTGAGACTTATGCTATTTGTGGACTCTAAACCAACCGATTCTTTATCGGAAGCTTCCCAAAGGATTTTCTTTGGTAAATTCTGCTCGTCAAGAGACACCTGGAAATTAATATCTGATTTCTTCATGTTTTCAAATTTCTGATTCCAACCCAATCTGGTTTATGATAGTTCGTCTAGAATTCCATTTCAGGAATATTTCCTTCTATTATCAGCTTGCCTTCGGTTTTAGATTTAATTTCTTCCACACTTACTCCCGGTGCTCTTTCCTTTAAAATGAAACCACCTTCTGGGTGTAGTTCCAAGAAAGCCAAGTCAGTTACTATCTTCTTGACACAGCTAATTCCGGTGATTGGAAGAGTACATTCCTTAAGAAGTTTAGAACTTCCGGATCTTGAACAGTGCTGCATAGCCACAATAATATTCTCCGCAGATGCAACAAGATCCATGGCACCACCCATGCCTTTGACCATTTTTCCTGGGATTTTCCAATTTGCTATATCACCATTTTCAGAGACTTCCATGGCCCCAAGGATAGTGAGATCAACATGACCGCCTCGAATCATGGCAAATGATTCAGCACTACTGAATAGGACAGAATCCCTAGTCAATGTGATTGTCTGCTTTCCAGCATTGATAAGATCAGGATCTACCTTATCCTCGGTAGGAAAGGGACCAATTCCAAGAAGTCCATTTTCTGATTGAAGAACCACATCAAGACCTTCAGGAATGTAATTAGCAACTAAGGTTGGAATACCAATTCCAAGGTTGATGTATTGGCGATTCTTAACCTCTTTCGCAATTCTTTGAGCAATTTGATTTTTGGATAGCATGGTTTAGGAAGTTTGGGTGATGGTTCTTTGCTCAATTCTCTTCTCATAATTCACTCCTTGGAAAATTCGTTGAACATAGATTCCAGGAGTATGAATTTGATTTGGATCTAGCTCCCCAACAGGTACTAGCTCTTCCACTTCAGCAATACAAATTTTACCGGCCGCAGCCATCATGGGATTGAAGTTTCTAGCTGTGCCTTTAAAAATTAGATTTCCCGCATAATCTCCTTTCCAGGCTTTGACGCAAGAAAAATCTCCTCGAAGCCAACTTTCCAAGAGATACGTCTTTCCTTCAATTTCTCGTGTTTCTTTGCCTTCGGCAACTTCGGTACCCACGCCTGCTGGAGTAAAGAAAGCTGGAATGCCTGCACCCGCAGCCCTTACTCTCTCCGCCAAAGTTCCCTGAGGAATTAAATCCACTTCCAGTTCACCAGATAGTAATTGTCTTTCAAACTCTGCGTTTTCGCCCACATAGCTTGAAATCATTTTCTTTACTTTCTTTTTTTGAAGTAAAAGTCCAATGCCAAAGTCATCCACTCCGGCGTTATTCGAGACTACTGTTAAGTCTTTGATGTCGGTTTTCTCGAGAGCAGCAATGCAATTTTCAGGAATTCCACTGAGTCCGAAGCCACCCATGAGTAGGGTAGAGCCGGATGTTATATCCTGAACTGCCTCTTCTGCATTCTTAACTCTTTTGTCAATCATTTATTTGGGTTTATATGATATCTCTTGCGGCCATTTGATCCTTTTTCAATTGATCCTTTAGCTCGTCCAGATTATTGAATTTTTTCTCCTCGCGGAGATATTTTTTCAAATGTAAAGTGACCTGATGATCGTATAAGTTTCCATCAAAATCAAACAAATGTGCTTCGACGGTCTTCTTGGTTCCATTGACGGTAGGACGGTTACCGATGTTCATCATGGCCTGATAGCTTTTTCCATCTACCACCACATCAATAGCGTAAACCCCGTCCTTTGGGATTAGTTTGTAGTCATTTGGAATATGGACGTTGGCCGTAGGAAAACCTATAGATCTACCTATTTGCTCTCCTTTGATAACTAGGCCATTGAGTTCATAAGATCTACCAAGATATTTTGTCGCAGTTTCAATTTCTCCTTCGAAAAGAGCCTTTCGAATTTTGGTGCTACTGACTCCGATATCATCTACGTCTTCTCTTGAAATCTCTTCGAGTTCAAAGCCAAAGGATTGGCAATTCTCCTGAAGATATTCAAAACCTCCTTCTCGGTTTTTCCCAAACCTGTGATCATATCCTATCACCAGCTTTTTGGTCTTCAGCTTATCTACCAAAACACTCTGAATAAACTCTTGTGAAGTGAGTTGGGAGAACTCTTTTGTAAATGGGATACTGATCAAATGATCGATCCTCGATTCCTCCAGAAGTTTTGCCTTTTCTTCAAAGGTACTTAACAGACGAAGGTTGTGCTCATCGGGGTAAAGGACTAATCTTGGGTGTGGCCAGAAAGTAATCAAAACCGTTTCCCCATTTTCCTTTTTGGCCAGTTCTACTATCCTTTGCAGAATTTTTTGATGGCCCAAGTGTACTCCGTCGAAGGTCCCGCTGGTGACTACCGGGGTTGGAATTTCTGGAAGATCGACTAATCCTTCATAAATTCTCATTGGGCCGTGCTTTAATATTTTCGATTAATTCAGGAAGAGCTAATGCATCTTCGAGTTTATAATCTCCTATTCTGGTTCGGATTAAACTACTCATATATGCACCCACTTTAAGTTCTTCGCCTAAATCTCTTGCGAGACTCCGAATGTAAGTTCCTTTGAAGCATACTACCCTAAAATGTATTGTTGGGTTTTTAAATTTCACCAATTCGAACTCCTTAATGACTACTGGCCTTGGATCTATTTGGACCACTTTTCCCTTTCTGGCTGCCTCATAGACTCTCTTACCATCCACTTTTATGGCAGAATGCATTGGGGGAATCTGTTGAATTTCACCAGTGAATTTCTCCATCGCATTCTTCACTTCTGATAAGGATAAATGATCTGTTTCAGCCTGATGAATCACCGGTTTTTCGAGGTCATAGGATTCAGTAGTACTACCCAATTCAAAGGTTCCAGTGTATTCCTTTTCCTGGCCCATGAACTTTTCTATTTGCTTGGTCATTTTACCCGCACAGACTATAAGGAGGCCTGTCGCCAAAGGATCGAGAGTTCCGGCGTGTCCGACCTTTTTGATCTTAAGGGTGTTTCTGACTTTTTTGACCACATCGAATGAAGTCCATTCTAATGGTTTATCAATCAGAAATACTTCTCCGTAGGGTTCTTGCATGGTTACAGATAAAGACCACCGATGATAGCGATGATCCCAACAATAAGACAGTAGATAGAAAAATAAGAAAGTTTACTCTGTCTAACCAGTTTAATCATCCAGGTACAGGCCAGGATCCCTGAGATAAATGCGGCGAGGAATCCAGCAGCTAAATAAGAAAATCCTTCTGTATCATAGGATAAAGCTCCATCCATAATGTCCTTGGCGATTTTACCGAAGATCAATGGAATCACCATCAGGAAAGAAAATCTGGCAGCTTTGTTTTTATCAATCCCTAAAAGAACCGACGTAGAAATGGTAGCTCCTGATCTGGAAATTCCGGGAAGAATGGCAATGGCCTGGGCAATTCCTACGATAAAAGCCTGACCGAATCCTACTGGTTTATTGGTGTATTTAGCTTTGTCCGCCAGGAACAATAAAAGAGCTGTGAGAATAAGCATACAGCCCACAAATACGATCTGCCCATTGAATAAGGCCTCCAACTCTTCATTGAAAACCACTCCGACGATTGCTGCCGGGATCATGGAGAGAATGATCTTTCCTACAAAAAGTGTCTCCTCGTTTTTCTCAAATTTCAAAAGAGCGACAATGATCTCGATAATATCTTTCCTGAACACAATGATGGTACTCAGTGCTGTGGCGAAATGAACCACTACCGTAAAGAGAAGGCTTTCTGCCGGAAGGCGATCCTCACCTAAAAGAGCTTTGCCAAGCTCCAAATGTCCACTTGAAGAAACTGGAAGGAATTCAGTCAACCCCTGGATTATTCCAAGGATAATGGCGTCAAGAATATCCATGTTTATTTTTTCCGATCTTTTGCAAAGATGGCAACGAACTCAAAGATGAATCCTGTGAGAACTACAATAGGGCCTAAGGTCAGTCCAAGAAATCCATCACCGTGAGGAGCTGATTCTAAACCGATTATTGTAAAACCTAAAACAATGAGTGCAATTCCGATCCACATGAACCGGTAATTCTTTTTGGAAAATGGAAAGGCAGATTTGCTCATTTTAGTACAGTTCGTCCAACGACATGTTGAGATACTTGTTTACGGCTCGCAAGGTACTGAATACCGAAAGAATTCCACCTGTAAAGATCAAAATTCCGAATAATACGATAAGTAGCTCTTGATTTTGAAGCGCTGCAAAGCCTTCAATATTTGCCTGAGTGTATTGGACCAACACAAATAAAATTATAGAAGCAAATAGACCTGCAAGTAGGCCAAAGGCCAAAGCTCTCGAAAGGAATGGCTTTCGAATGAAACCTCTAGTAGCACCAACCAGCTGCATAGAGCGGATCAAAAATCTCTGAGAAAATAAGGCCAGGCGGATGGTATTATTAATCAGCATGACCACTGTAATAATTAAAATAAGGATAAAGCCACCAAGCACAAGGCTGACTTTTAGGAGATTTCGATTTATAGAATCTACGAGGTCAGTCATGTAAGAAACCTCAAAAACTCCAGGAATTTCTTGAAGTCCAGCCACGATGGTCTCCAGCTGTTCGCTGGTTTGAAATTCTTCAGCAATGATAAGCACAAAGCTATCCCGTAGTGGATTGTCTTCAAGGAACTGTGTGAAGTCCTCTCCGGTACTCTCTATAAATGTTTCAGCAGCTTCCTCTCTGGAAACATATCTCATGGCGAGGCTATCCCCTTTATTTAAAATAAAAGGTCGACCTGAAATATCATTTTTAAGGGATTGGATGGCTTGCTCGTCCAGGTTCTTATCTAGAAAAACTTGAATTTCCACATTTTCCCGGATCATGGTGGTTAAGCTTTTCGCCTGGATTAGGATAACCCCGAAAAGTCCAACTATGAAAAGAGAAAGAGTAATACTGAAAAGAACGCTGCCAAATTTGAAATAGCCAAGACGCTTCTTTTTCTTTGGAATTTTAGCCATGTACGTGTAAAGTCTGAAACAAAAATATACTTGAGCAAGGATTTTGCCAATCCTATTCAGACTTCAATTCAATAACTCTTTCAGGTGTTACTCCAAAAATCCGCTCTCCATTTTTCCTCGAGATGGTATAGAGACCTGTAAAGACTCCAAATGCTGGAAGAATAAGCTGATTGTGATTCAGGTAAAAGCATGGAAGCTTAATCGATTGCTTAGCCTTTCCTCGCATCAAAACCCCAGGATGGATATGTCCACAAACATTGACTCTCTGCTCAGGAATTGAATCAAGTGGCTCATGGGATAAGATTAATCCTGCTATCGGTTCTACAGTTTCTTTGTGAATTTCAAAGCAAGAGTTTTCATAGACAGTTGACGGTAGAATATCATGATTCCCTAAAACCAGATGAAATTGAATTTTTTCAAACCCTTTTAAAAACTGATTCAGGACAGTCCATTGCTCATTGATGTCACTGTGAAAAATGTCACCTAGAAAGTAAACCTCCTCTGGAGCCAAAGATTCAAAGAGATTACGGAGGAGGATAAGGTCCTGATCATGAATGGGTTCAGGAATAGGAATGCCGGATTTTCGGAAATGTGCAGCCTTGCCGAAGTGCAAATCTGCTATAAGAAGAATTTTTTCCTTGGCAATCCACACCACTTTTTCCTTCAGAAGCTCCAAAGAAAAATTCGGGTAATTCAGCTGAACCGAATGGGTGTTCATTTTGTATATTTAATAAGTCTTAGTTCCAAACTCTATTCAATCACAAGATTAACCATGAAAACTTCGATTACATTTTTTCTGACGCTTTTTTTCCTTGTCTCGTCACAAATTGTCTTTGCTCAAGAAGAAGATGCCATTCTAGGAACCTGGTGGAATACAGAAAAATCCGCCAAAGTAGAAATTATGAAAAACGGTGATGAGTACTTGGGGAAAATAGTCTCCTTAACAAGAGAAGAAAATGGAGAGGGTCCTTTCCTGGATACTGAAAATTCAGATCCAGAATTAAGAGACCGGCCATTGATGGGCTTGAGTATCCTTAAGGGACTTAAATACAAAAAAGGAGCTTGGGAAGATGGCGAGATTTATGATCCCGAATCGGGAAAAACCTATTCCTGTGAAGTCAAACTAGACGGTAATGAAATCCTTAAAGTAAAAGGTTATATAGGTGTTTCCTGGGTTGGAAGAACTGTAGAATGGACTCGGGTAAAATAGATCAGACTTTCTCCAAATAAAAAGCTCCGATAAAAGTTGATAGCTGCTCGTATTCTATCAGGAATGCATCGTGCCCTGCCTTTGACTTTATTTCTTTAAAGGTTCCTGTGTTCACATGGTTAGCGATAAATCTGGTTTCTTTTGGCAGAAAAAGCAGGTCAGAGTCAACGCCTACTGCTAAAGTTCTAGCCTCAATTTTAGACAATGCATTTTCCACACCACCTCGACCTCGACCTAGGTCGTGACTATCCATCGTTTTTGAAAGAACCCAATAGGAAAACGCATTAAACCGTTGACTTAGTTTTTGGCCTTGATATCGGAGATAAGAAGAAGCTCTGAAATCGTCTAGTTTTTCTTCTTGATCCTGATGCTTCGTTTCGAAGTCTTCTGGATGACGATAACTCAGCATTGCAATGGCTCTCGCAGCTCGAAGTCCTGCTTGACCAGCTTGATCAATGTTTTCTCCCCAAGTGCTATCTGATTCCAAGCTCATTCTTTGAGCCTCATTAAAACCAATCGTCCATGGAGAAGTCTTTGCGGTACTCGCAAGGACAATAAGATTCTTCAACTTTTGTCCTAGAGTGTATCCCCATTCGAGAGCCACCTGGCCTCCAAGTGATCCACCTATTACCGTATGAATCTCATTAATCTCCAGATGTTCTCTTAATTGATCTAAGCCCTTGGCAAGATCGCGAGTGGTCAAATCTGGAAAATCATAAAAATATTTATCCTTTGAGCCCGGTTTTAGACTCAAAGGATTTGTAGAACCATAGCAGGATCCAAGAAGATTAGCACAGACGATGAAATGTTTGGAAGGGTCATAAAATTTATCTTCACCAACAAGTCCACTCCACCATTCGGCAGGATTAGAATCACCCGTCAGGGCATGAATTATCCAGATGACATTATCGCCTTTCAAGTTCTTTAATCCATACGTAGTGTATTGAATATCAAACTCTTCAAGTACTTCACCTGATTCAAGTGTTAATCCTTCTGAGGAGTGAAATGTTCCTTTATTCATCGCCTGAACTACCTCTTGACTCTTTAGATTCATTTGTTTTTAGAGCTTTTCAAATGCTTGTGAAAGATCATTTTTGATATCCTCGATATGCTCTAGCCCAACCGAGATTCGAAGAAGAGTAGGAGTAACCCCTGCTGCTAATTGCTCCTCATCTGAAAGCTGCTGGTGAGTCGTGGCAGATGGCTGAATAATCAAGGTTTTGGCATCACCAACATTCGCCAGATGCGAAATCAATTCAAGATTATTGATGACCGCTGAAGTAGATTCCTTATCACCCTTCAACGTAAAGGACAATACTCCACCGAAGCCATTTTTCAGATACTTCTTACCTAGTTCATGATAAGGAGAAGATGGAAGCCCTGGATAATTTACTTTTTCCACAAGAGGATGAGCTTCCAGCCATTCGGCCAATGCCAAGGCATTGTCAACAGTTCTTTGTACTCTAAGCGAAAGTGTTTCTAACCCCTGAAGAAGAAGGAAGGAATTAAATGGACTTATAGCTGGGCCAAAATCTCTCAATCCCTCAACTCTAACACGGATAGAGAAAGCTACATTTGGAAGTCCGAGAGGATTTCCTTCACCAAATACTTCCCAGAAATTCAATCCGTGATAGCCTTCTGAAGGCTCAGAGAATTGTGGGTATTTCCCATTTCCCCAATTGTAGTTTCCAGAGTCTACGATCACACCTCCAATGGATGTACCGTGTCCTCCAATCCATTTGGTAGCAGAAGCAGTGACAACTGCAGCACCATGTTCTATGGGTCTGAAGAGGTATCCCGCAGCTCCAAAGGTGTTATCCACCACAAGAGGAATGTCATATTTCTGTGCCAATGCAGAGATCGCATCGAAATCTGAGACGTTGAACTCAGGGTTTCCAATAGTTTCTAAGTAGATGGCTTTAGTATTGTCATCTATCAAAGCTTCATAAGCCGATACATCAGAACCCTCAGCGAAACGTGCGTCGATTCCTAATCTCTTGAATGCAACCTTAAATTGATTATAAGTACCTCCATAGAGGTAGGAAGTTGAAATGAAGTTGTCTCCAGATTCGAGAATATTATTCAAGGCCAAGAATTGCGCAGATTGGCCGGAGGCTGTAGCAACCGCTCCAACACCACCTTCAAGAGCAGCTATTCTCTTTTCGAATACATCCGTAGTAGGATTCATGATTCGGGTGTAGATATTCCCGAATTCTTTTAGTCCAAAAAGATTAGCCCCATGCTCAGCAGAGTTGAAGACGTAGGAAGTGGTTTGGTAAATGGGTACTGCTCTTGAATTAGTAGCAGGATCTGGTTCTTGTCCAGCATGGAGCTGGAGAGTATCAAAATGATAAGTAGACATAGTTTGTAGGTTTTGTAGGTAATTTGAAAATTAAATTAATGTTTTCGTTAATCGATTAAAATGAACGAAAGACAACTCTTCGCAGCAAGGGCCGCAAGAGAACCATAATTCAAACTGTGGGAGGGAAACCTTTCCATCGTTCAGATTTATAGTTCCGGACAAGTATATCTTTACCGGCAGGACTTGGCACCTTGGACTTTCCAGGTTGCCAGAGGGTCATCGAGCCTGTCTCTCGCCTCTTCTTTATAAATCCA
>CAKZRQ010000049.1 GCA_937146645.1 uncultured Cyclobacteriaceae bacterium | reverse complement strand
TATCAGATTCTGTATCAGTTTGAAAAATATCCCCTTCTAGATAGCTAGAAGGGGGATTAGTGCGCACGAGAGGATTCGAACCTCCACGCCCATAGAGCACCACCCCCTCAAGATGGCGTGTCTACCAGTTTCACCACGTGCGCAGTTAAGGACAGCAAAAGTAGAAGATCAGCTTAATTTCTGCAACCAGATGCCAATCTTTAAATCACATATTATCCGTATACCTTTTTCTCGGCTGAGAGCAAAGTATTATACAACAAGGATGCGATGGTCATAGGCCCTACTCCTCCTGGAACAGGGGTAATCGCTGAAGCGATTGGTTCTACCTCATCAAACTTCACGTCACCCAATAGCCTAAATCCAGATTTCTTACTTGCATCAGGAACTCTATGAATTCCCACATCTATCACCACAGCCCCTGGCTTCACCATATCGGCTGTAACGAATTCTGCTTTGCCAAGGGCAACAATCAAAATATCGGCTGATTTTGCGATCTCTGGGAGGTTTTGAGTACGGCTATGTGTCAAGGTGACTGTTGCGTTGCCTGGATAACCATTTCTAGCCATCAAAATACTCATGGGGCTTCCTACGATATGACTTCTCCCAATCACCACACAATGCTTTCCAGAAGTCTCAATCTCGTATCGCTTTAAAAGCTCTACGATTCCGTATGGAGTCGCGGCCACGTAAGCCGGCCAATTCAAAGCCATTCGACCTACGTTGGAAGGAGTAAATCCATCCACATCCTTTTCTGGCTTGATCTTATTAGTCACTTTTTCCACGGAAATATGCTTAGGCAATGGAAGCTGAACAATCAGACCATCGATATCTGGATTTTCATTAATATCCTCAACTGTCTTCAGAAGCTCCTCTTCGGAAACAGTATCCTCCAGCCTAACCAAAGTCGACTCAAACCCCACATACTCACATGCCTTTACTTTGGCCCCTACATAGGTCTGACTTGCACCATCATTTCCTACCAGAATGGCCGCCAAATGAGGAATCTTTCCTCCTTCAGATTTGATTTCAGAAACTCTTGTTTTGATTTCCTCCTTGATTTCAGCGGAGGTCTTTTTTCCGTCTATTAGGGTTGCCATGTTGATTTACGAATTATGATTTTGGATTTCCGAAGTGGGAATTGGAAATTTTGATTTGGGATTTACGATTTACGATTTATGATTTATGAATAATTTCTTTGAGCAGTCTCAATGCTTTTTACAAAAATTGAAATTAGCTGATTACATTCATCAAGGAGCTCTTCGTTCTTATTATTTTCTTCAGTCAATTTCGATTTAGCAATGATTTTTAATGCCACTCTGCTTTCTCTCAGTTCTTTGAGAACAATCTTCATTTTATGAATAAAGTCTTTTCGAGATTCGCCAGATTGAGCTTCACCGTAATTCAAGGCCGGTGAAGTCCCACTTCTGAGAAGTTGTCCACCCATATGGCTCGCTGCCTTAGAGCTTACCAATGAGTCTGTGAACGAAATGATTTCGGAGGCAAAATCAATTAACCTGTATTCAAGATCGTATTTCCTCTCCATAATTGGTCAGGTTTTAAACCTACTGACTTCATTATTCAAAATTCGACGTTCAGAATTCGAAATTGAAGTTTAATGATGAATGCAGAACGCCGAATTTCAAATGCCGAAGAAATGAATTCCTAAATTAATCTAACTTAAGCACAGCCATAAATGCCTCCTGAGGCACTTCTACATTTCCAACTTGTCTCATTCGTTTCTTACCTTTTTTCTGCTTTTCAAGCAGTTTTCTCTTCCGAGTAATGTCACCACCATAACATTTAGCAATCACATTCTTTCTTAATGCTTTTACCGTTTCTCTCGCAATGACTTTATTTCCTATGGCCGCTTGAATTGCAATTTCAAACATTTGCCTTGGAACCAATTCTTTGAGTTTTTCACAGAGTCTCTTTCCCCACTCGTATGCCTTGTCCCGGTGAACTACTGCTGAAAGCGCATCTACCGGATCACCATTAAGCATGATGTCTAACCTCACCATTTTTGATGGTTGATAGCCTTTCAACTCATAATCTAAGGAAGCATAACCTCTTGATATTGTCTTGAGCTTATCGAAGAAATCAAATACGATCTCAGCAAGAGGCATATCAAAGGTAAGCTCGACTCTGTCTGCAGTGAGGTAAACTTGATTTTTGATTTGCCCTCTTTTTTCCATGCAAAGCTGAATTACCGGACCTACATAATCAGCAGCTGTAATAATAGAAGCCTTCACAAATGGCTCTTCAATATGTTTGAACTTGTTTGGATCAGGCATATCGGAAGGGGCATTAATTTCCTGGTAGGTATCATCGGTCATTAACGCTCTGAACTGAACAGAAGGAACGGTGGTAATCACCGTCATATCAAATTCCCGCTCAAGTCTTTCCTGAACGATTTCCATATGCAGCATTCCAAGGAAACCACATCTAAAACCAAAGCCAAGAGCCGCAGAAGTCTCTGGCTCCCAAACCAACGAAGCATCATTTAGCTGAAGCTTTTCCATTGAAGCCCGCAGCTCTTCATAATCAGTGGTATCCACCGGATAGATTCCCGCAAATACCATAGGCTTTACATTTTCGAAACCTTGAATAGCTTCTGCGCAGGGTCTTTGAATATGGGTAATGGTATCACCTACCTTGACTTCCTTAGCCACTTTAACCCCTGAAATTAGATAGCCTACATCCCCAGCAGACATTTTCTTTTGGGGAATTTGATTTATTCCGAGAATGCCTATCTCATCCGCATCGTATTCTTTTCCGGTGTTGACAAATTTAATCTTGTCCCCTTTGCTCATTGAGCCATTAAAGATTCGGAAGATTACTTCGACACCGCGAAATGAATTATAAACCGAATCAAATATCATGGCTTGAAGTGGCTCATCAGCATTTCCTTTTGGGGCTGGAATTTTCTCCACCACCGCAGTCAGGATATCTTCGATTCCTAAGCCTTCTTTGCCGGAGGCCAAAATAATATCCTCTCGATCACAGCCTATCAAATCAATGACCTCATCAGCCGCTGCTTCCGGATCAGCACCAGGAAGATCTATTTTATTCAGAACAGGAATGATTTCAAGGTCATGCCCCATCGCCAAATACAAATTTGAAATGGTCTGGGCTTCCACACCTTGGGATGCATCTACTATCAACAAAGCACCTTCACAAGCTGCAATCGATCGGGAAACCTCATATGAAAAATCCACGTGTCCCGGAGTATCAATCAGATTCAAAGTGTACTCCTCGCCCTTGTGGGTATACTTCATTTGGATGGCGTGAGATTTAATGGTAATTCCTCGCTCCCGCTCCAAATCCATGTCATCCAACAGCTGATTCTGCATCTCACGATCAGATACCGTATTGGTAAACTGCAACAACCTATCCGCCAACGTACTCTTCCCATGATCGATATGGGCGATGATACAGAAGTTCCTTATATTTTTCATATTCATTTCGGCCGCAAAACTAGTAAATAAAGCCCAGATAATGAGAATATTTCCATCATGGATTAGTCTCTATTTGAGCTCATTTCAATTTTATTCCACTTCACAAGTAGCTAATCATTTGTTTACCTTTACGGTTTCAAAATTGCCCTATGAAATCTGTAGCTGAAAGCAAAAAATCGGAGAACATCGCAGAGTACATTATTTACATGTATCAAATGGAAGACTTGATAAGATCTTATCAGGGAAACAAGGCAGAAATCGATGAATATGTGGTTACCAAATATCCGGTTGAGGCAGAAGAAAGAAATGATATTTCAGCCTGGTTTTCAGATTTAACTGATCAAATGAAGAAACAAGGCATTCTGGAAAAAGGACACTTGAATTATTTGAATGAATTGGTTGAAAAACTAGCTGCCATTCATTGGGACTTGTTAAAGAAAGATTCGGGGTATTTCGAGACTTACAATGCTGCCAAGCCTCATATCATAAATGCGGTGATGGAGGCAGATGGACAGGATCTTGGGAATGAGATTCAAATCTGCCTCAATGGCGTCTACGGTCTTCTCCTTTGCAGACTTTTGGGAAAGAAAGTTTCGGATGATCAGCTGGCTTCGGCTAAAGCTTTTGGTGATGTTCTCAGCATGTTGAGCTACTACTACAAGGTGGGCGATTCCCTCTCTGAGAACTAGTTAAGCCTCAAAAAATTCCCAGACACTTTTGTAACCACCCACTTTTTCAACATAACTCAGTAATCGATCGAAAAATTTATTCGAGGCAAGGGTGCTTGAATCTCCAATTAAAACAAGTTTCTTCTTCGCTCGGGTAATCGCAACATTCATTCTACGCTCTTCAGACAGAAATCCAATCTCACCATCGTCATTTGATCTGGTCAGAGAAATCATCATTAAATCTCTTTCCTGGCCCTGAAAGCCATCTACCGTATCAATGGTGATCATATCCGAAAAGGCCTTGAGATTAGGAAAATCATAGCTCTCAAAAATCAAACTTTTGAGCAGCCTCACCTGAGCTCCATACGGAGCAATTAGCCCGATAGTCCATTCATTTTCTTTAAATACTCCAACCCCAATCTCAAGGATCAATCGGTTTAAATGCTCACAAGTGAATCGTGCTTCCTTTGCATTGAAAGTACTTAGACTTTCCTCCTCCTTTTGCTCTGAAAATGATGCTCCTGCCGTATCAATCCATTCAATTGGATATTGACCTGTGATCACATGGCTTTCAGTTACTGAGGCCGCTTGAAGTTTGTCATTGTAGAATGTCTCATTAGAAAAACCCATTATGGCCTCAGGCATCCGATACTGAAGTTCCAGCATTTTTGCGGTATTAGGATTCCTCTTGATGGCCTTTTCAAACAGGGTTTCTGCAAGACCTTCCTTTGCAGCTTCATAGGACTTAATGGTTGGAGGAAGTTGAAAATGATCTCCTGCAAAAACCACTTTTTTAGCCTTTAGAATAGGAATCCAGGCTGCAGCTTCTAGTCCTTGGGCCGCTTCGTCAATGTAAACCACATCAAAACTTAATCCCTTTAATGGGAAGGATGAAGCTCCAACTAAAGTGCTGGCAAATACCTTGGTAGTTTGAAAAATATCGTATTGAATATACTCCTCCAGAGATTTCGCCGCCTCCCTACATCTGGATACTTCAGCATACATCAGTTTCCTTTGGGCTCGTTCCTGGGGACCAAAATTTCTTTTGTACTGCTTCGCTAGAGATAGGTATTGATTGGTCTCTTTCCTGAGCTTTTTTAAATCTCGATAGCTTTCATGCAAGACCTCCTTTGCATCCAAAGTCTGGTTCAAGATTTTCTCTTCAACTCTAGCCGGATGACCAATTCGGGTAGTTTCTATTCCTTGATCCACCAGTTTCTCCACCAATAAATCAACGGCAGCATTACTTGGTGCGCAAACCAAAACAGATTCCCCTTTACTCACGGAATCCTTAATTGATTGTACCAGAGTAGTAGTCTTACCGGTTCCTGGAGGGCCATGCACTACAGCCACATCCTGAGCTGAAGCAATCAAGGCGCAAGCCTCATTTTGAGAAGGGTTCAACTCAGAAGAGTTCTGAAAGCTTTGATTAGAAAAACTAGCCTTATCCTCTCCTAAAAGGATATCTCTTAAAGCGGCAACTCTTCTGTTTTCTCCCTTAATCACTTGTTTCGTGGCAATTTCCATCTCCCGATAGCTCGCCTCATCAAAAAGAAGATCAACCCCAAGTCTATTTTTCTCCATCCACTCAGGTAATTCATCAGTCTGAAGGGTCAAAATCATCGAATTCTTTCTGAACTGATTTACAACCGCCTTGACCCGGTTTTGCTGACCTTGGTATGAGTCATGAGTGCTGAAAAAAGATACAGATTTACCTGATCCAAAAGCAGAGCCCTGATCCGCATCGAGACGTTCGATTTCAACAATCAGCCTCTCTCCCATCCCAATCTTGCTCTTCTTTAACTGCACAGGATGCCAGGTAATCCCCTGCTTCTTTCTCTCAGCAATGGTCGTATTCAAGAACTTAGCTTTGTACTGCGCTAAATCCTCTTGCCACTCCTTCTTCAGGAGCTTCAATCCATACTTTAATTCCTCGATGACCTGATCCATCTTTTCATATCCTTGGCATGAAACTAAGCAGGATGAACTTAGTTTTGTACTTTTAAATCAATAAATGAATTATCTAGCTCACGCCTTTCTTTCTTTTAATCAGGAACAAGTCCTCGTGGGTAATTTCATTGGTGATTTTGTGAAAGGAAATAGCCTGGATTCCTATCCAGAAGGAATCCAAACCGGAGTATTTTTGCACCGAAGAATAGATGCATACACGGATTCTCACCCTTTGGTGAAGGCTGGGCAAAGCTACCTCAAACCTAAATTTGGAAGGTATTCCACCGTTATTACCGATATTTTTTTCGATTACTTTCTGTCGAAAAATTGGTCAAAGTATTCCTCTGAACCGATCGATGCATTTATTGATCGTACCTATGAAACTGTCTTCAAATATCGAGAGCTTTTACCCGAACGATTTCTTGGGATGTTTGAATATATGAGTCAGCAAAACTGGCTTTTACAATATGGTAAAATCGAGGGAATGCAGAGTTCTTTGACTGGACTCAGCAAGCGAACACGTTTTGATTCCAAGATGGAAGAAGCGCATTTGTATTTACAGGAATTTGAAGATGAATTTGAGATTATTTTTCTGGCTTTCTTTGAGGATTTGAAGAGTTTTGCCGCCAGGAAACTAAAAGAAATCGAATTAGAATATGGTTGTCATTAAGCCTAAAATATCCACCTATTTTTCCCTGAGCCTCGTTGTGGCTTTTTTGGTGGCTGGACTGGTATTTATCCTCCGAGATTTTGCATACAAGGGAAGTTTTGGGCTTTGGTTTTATTTGGTGGCATGTACGATCATCACGGTAGTCCTTCTTATGCTTCTAGTCAAAATGTTGGCTGGATACAGGTTCATTTCTGCGGGAAAGGATAAGATCGAGGTCAGGCTTCCTTTAAGAGGTTACCACAAAGCTTATCATGTAAAAGATATTCTGGCCTGGGAAGAAGAAATCATCACTGCGAACAAGAAAGAGTTCAGACAGGTGACGATTGCCTTTTCAGATCATCAATCGATTTCAGTCTCAAACCATGAACATGATTCGTATAGCGGACTGGTGGAATATTTAAAAAAGAAGGCGGGAAAGAAGAAGGTGAAAAACAAAAAAGCCTGATCTCTCAGGCTTCGTATTATCGTTGATTTCGGAAGTGTTTATCGTAGAGTGCGATACTCTCCTGAATAATTCTAATCGCATCCTCCTTACCCAGAAAATCCTCCACTTTCACCTCTTTGTTCTCCAGCTTTTTATAGTCTTCAAAGAATCTATGGACTTCTTTCATAAGATGAGGGGGTAATTGATCGATGTCCTCGATATAATTCACGGATTGATCACCGGCAGCCACCGCAATGATTTTATCATCAGCCTCACCACCGTCGACCATCCTCATCACTCCTATGACTTTGGCCTCCACCAAAGTCATAGATGGAATATCGATTTGGGAAATAATTAAAATATCCAATGGGTCATGGTCTTCACAATAGGTTTGCGGGATGAAGCCATAATTCGCTGGATAATGGACAGCCGAGAAAAGGACCCTATCCAGCATCATCATACCTGATTTCTTATGAAGCTCATATTTACCCTTACTTCCCTTTGCGATCTCTACCACGCCCATAACTATTTCGGGCGCATATTTTCCAATGTTTACATCATGCCATGGATTAATCATACTGTTCTGCTTTAAAAAAGTGACTATTCTTTTTGAAGATACTAAGGTATCAGGAATTCTCTTCTTTCATATTTGGGAGAGTCACAGTCACTTTAGTTCCTTCACCTAGCTTTGAGTCTATATTAATATCCCCGCCAAGCTGAACAACTGCTTCTCTGACCATATAAAGTCCAAGCCCCGTACCTACATTTTGTTGAGCTGCTCGAGTAAATAGGTTGAAGACATCTTGAATGTACTTGTCATCAATACCGATACCATTATCCTCGATAATGATGGTAGCTTCTGACTCGTTAGTTTCAATACTTAATCTGATAAATTTCTCGTCTTTATCTTCAGCCTGGAACTGTACACAATTACTGAAAAGATTATTTAGGATAACTCGAATCTTAGAGTCATCACATAAAAATTTCTGATCCTGTTTGACTTCAACCTTAATGTCAAAATCCTCCAAACCAAACTTCTCTTCATAAGCCTTCATCTGTTGGCCCATGATTTCCTCGAAATCGATCAAGCTGATTTTATGATCAATCTTCGTAGATCGATAAAAGTCGAGCATCTTAAAAATGTAGTCGTCCAGTTTTCCAGTAGAACTTTCGATCATATCAAAGTATTCCAGGGTCTTTGGATTATCGAGTTCCATTTTGGCCAGCTTTGCCACTCCTGCAATACTCATTAAGGGTCCACGAAGCTCATGTGAAAGGCTGTAGACGAATTTATTCATCTCCGAATGTAGCTTAGCAAGCTTCTCATTTTTATCCTTCAGCTCTTTTCTCATGAAGAAAAGGTCTGCTGCATTCTTTATCGAGTTTTTGATCTGCTCAATATTCCAAGGCTTATCGATAAATCGATAAACTTCACCTTTATTGATCGCATCGATCACGCTGCTGATATCAGAATATCCAGTAAGAAGAATTCGAATAGGATCGGGATTGATATCCACCATCTTTTCGAAGAATTCAGTACCCGTCATTCCGGGCATTCTTTGGTCAGCTATGACTACATGAATTTCTTCTTCAGCAGCAATTTTTAAACCTTCAAGGCCATCCAAGGCTGTAAAAACATTGAATTCTCTTCTTAAGGTAGCTCGAAAAGATTTGAGGTTATTATCCTCATCGTCGATGTACAGTACATTAATATTACTCCTCATTCTTGCGACTATTTTGATTGATTGGAAGAGTTATTGAAAAAGTAGTTCCAACTCCAAGTTCGGAATTTACTTCCAAAGTACCATTGTGATTTTCAATGATGGAGTAAACAATGGACAATCCAAGACCAGTACCTTGACCCACCGCCTTTGTGGTAAAGAAAGGTTCAAAGATTTTTTCTTTAACTGATTCAGGCATTCCAGGTCCGTTATCCTCGATCTCAATGGTAACTGTATCCAAAGTTGATCTTGACCTTAGTGTGATGATTGGATCCTGAATCTCATCGATGTGATCGGATAAGGCGTGAACAGCATTATTAATGATGTTCATAAAGACTTGATTGATTTTACCTGCCAAACATTCCACCAAAGGAAGCTCACCAAATTCCCTAACCACTCGGATCTTACTCGGCATGGAGCTGTTCAATAGAATAATGGTACTGTTAATTCCATCATGCAGGTCAACCTTCTTTACATCCTGTTCATCCACTCGAGAGAATAAACGGAGACCTTTAACTATGTCTACCGTTCTCTTGGCCCCATCTTCCATTCCTTTCAGAAGCTGATCAACCTCTTCCAGAACATAATCAAGTTCTAGATCCTCCTCTAGCTGCATGGCCTCCTTAATAGCATTGTCATCAAAATGCTCTTTGCCATTCTCTCTATAGAATTCAATGATTTCCACGATATCAGCAATATCCCTTTTAAGCGGAGAAATATTTGAACTCACAAAGTTGATCGGGTTATTAATCTCATGGGCAATACCAGCAGTAAGCTGACCTAGAGAGGCCATTTTTTCTTGATTTACCAGCTGACTTTGGGTATCCTGAAGATTGCGCAGGGCTTGCTCTAACTCTTCCGTTCTTAGCTTGACTTTCTCTTCTAACATGGTGTTTTGTTCCATGATCAGCTTCTCGTTTTCCGCGAGTACCTTAAGTCTTTCTGCTTGCTCCTGATCCTTTTCCTTTTTTAGAATATTTATTTTGTCAGCAAGTGCGAAAGAAAGCAAAACTACTTCAAGTGCTGACCCAAACGGCATAATATAGGCAGTCAGATCATTGGTTGGCAGAATACCCATTTCGCTAAAGACAAAAAGGAAAATCCCAATCATAAAAACAGACCATGCAAGCAAATAATATCGAGCTGGCCTGTATCCTGCCCTTAGAACCATTACCGCCACAAAAAGTACAAAGAAGACTACAATGGACTGAGTGACAAGCAATGTCTGGTAGCTAATTGTAATGGAAAAGAAAAATGCATTTGTCAGGATAAAACCATAGACCAGATAAATAATCCAGAAACCAGGGTCTAGCTTGGGTACAAACTTTTTAGTGGATAAAAACACTCTCAAAAACCAAATCCCCACAACACTGACCAGTGATGAGAATATCACACCTGCTTTTAAGCTTAACCAAACTGAATCCTGCCATAACAGCTCTTGAGTGTAGCCAAGGATTGAACTTTGGGCAAACCAAACCAAGATGGTATGAATGACATAAATGAGATAAATTTTATCCCGGACAGAGAAATAGAGAAAGAGATTGTAAAAAAGTAAGCCTGCAATAATCCCTGTAAAAATCCCAAACAGAATATTTTCTCTGTTGATGATAGTTTCTACATAGTCTAGATCCGAGATGGTCGAAGTAATGATTTTCTTATTTACACTCTTTACTTCCAGAAAGAGGTTAACCTCTCTATTTTGAGGAATGTCTATTTTAAAAATGATGGATTTTGATGGTATTGGTCTAGCGTCAAAATCTTCCAATCTGCCACCGCGGTAAGTGCTCAAGATTTCACCATCAGAAACCACAAATAACTTAAGGCTGTCTAATGAAGCGTTATTGATGTAAAGATACTTTTCCTCTTCATCCGTCTCATTGATTACATCATAGCGAATCCAAACAATGTCATTGTTAATTCCAAAATTCATGGACTCATCAGAGAGGTAAATGAATTCATTTGATTGGATTGCCTCCTCTATCGAAATATTCTCCTCTGAATCTCTGATCAGATAGTGATAATTTTCAAGATCACTTTGATCTTCCGATATCTGGTTACCTAAAAAAGATTGAGCAATAGTTAAAAAAAGAAGTAGTGCTAATTGCATTTATTCTTGCCAGTTAGGGTTTTCGATCTCAAGATCGTATTCAAAACTAATTTTCCCTTTAGGGGTCTCTTCCATCCTTTCGATCTTGAGATTTTTTCTCAGTTCAAGAATAAAATCTCTTTCCACTTCAAGCGCTTTTGGAAGCATTTCTACATCTTTCAGAACAGCCAATGTCGCAACCAAATCTAACTTTGGATAAAAGAAAGTTCCCTTATTTCCGATATTCTCCTCGATTTCAAACCCTTTTTGCATGGTGGGTTTCAGTGTGTATTCAGCGCAAAGTGCGAAAAGGGTTTTGACATTAAGCTGTGCTGCTATCACAAGAGAAGCTCTGGATAAAAAGATCGCTCCAATACCATATCCTGAAATAGCACGACTGTTCCAAAGCCCTCCAATTTCTCCGGTACCCTCCTTTCTGTATTCTGATATCAGTTCATGAATACGAGTGTCTACTTGGCTTATGGCTCCTTCAAGTGGAAGAGGAAAATCTTGATGTGAAACGTGGATTCGTAATCCACTAACTACTTTATCCGAACTTTTTTCAGTTACCGTAATCACGAAAACATAGGGATTATGCATCCAGTCATTGTTCGATGACGTAACTTTTGTAACCCCATAATCCTTTAAAACATTAGCGTGGCCTTCAATGAACTTAATACAAAGTTCAGGTTCATCTATGGCCCGAAATGCTTTAAACGAAAACATAAAATCTAGAGGATAATTAAACTATCTGTGACGTCTCGTCTGTAGGCCCTAATACTGGGCTGACCCGCGTCGTTCACCCTGAACATGAATAATTCGTTCTGTTCGCTTTTTGAATGATATATCGAATTAAGGGATTTTTTTAAGTCTTTTATGCTATCTGCTTCACTTTCTGTGAATCCGTGATTTTTAACTTTCTCTACCCTGTGGAAAATGAACAGACATGCTGTTACTGGTTGGAAGCTATAACCGTCAAGATTTGCTTTAAGCCAAATTCTTTGAAGGACTTTTCCGGCCCTTAGATAGGTATCAGCATCATAGCTCACCCCACGTAGAAGAAACAATGCAGAAGAAGAAATCAAAGTCTGATGAGAGATCTTCGTAAGTCCATAACCCATTAAGAATTTTTTAAAGAATCGGATGGTTCTTGGGTCTTTTAACAAACCCATGGCAGCCTTCTCCGCCCCAGAGAGCTCAAGAGTCGCAATATCAATTCCATCAAGAGTCTCTTTGGCTTCTTTTTCTGACCACCGTACTTCGTGAACAAAATCCTTCAAACCTTGCTCATGAAATAGCCTGAGCCGATCCATCTCCCCAATCACCTTAGAAAGCTTATTCAAATCTTCAATCTCTTCCTTGAAATCTAAGAACAGACCTTCTTCTTCAGCTATTCTAGAATAAGCTAATAAGTCCTCCTTCGGCAAAAACTGTTTCTTGGTATTCTTTCTATTGGTATTCCTGAGCTCAATAGCTTCTACCAGTTCAGAATATGGGGTTTCAATTGGATTCTGAGCTTTATCAATGAACCGAATACTAGCAACCAAATCCTCGTCAAACTCCTTTATCTGCTCAATAACATCAATTTCGAGGCCTTCTTTTGACGCTGCGAGTCTAAGATTTTCCAGAGCAGCACCGAAAGCAATAAGCGATCCCGAACCATTGAAATCGAGCATGGAGTGACTTCTGACCTTATCATGGAAGAGGTGCAAAACACCTCTCTGATCAAACACCCAAGTCCAAGGCTGAACATTACCTCCAGAAGGAGCCATATTGGCTTTTTCTAAAAGGCCATGTAATTCTTCTCTGGACAGTACGTATGATGATGGCAGGACATTCTTTGGAAGATTATCTATCGGATTTGATGATTTTGGTTTCCCAAAAGCATCTAAGTCAAGATCGGTATTTTCATCCAGTGAAATGATCTCATCTAAATCAACATAAAACCTACCAGATTTAACTGGTTCGTCTAGAAGTACCCGCCGCCCTATATGAGCTATGGTTGCTCCTCCCAAAAAAACTGCTGACGCTAATTGAGGCCAGGTTGATATAGTCTCACCAATTTCTAGCAGTGATGCCTTCATTCGGGGAGAAAGAGTTTCAACACCTGTAATTTTCAACCCTACACCAACTTTCTGTGGATTAGTTAATCCACTCAAGGCCTTTCTCGAAACCCCTCCCAGATAACCATGAAGAATCTCTCTTTCCGGTTCCAAATCATAACGCTCAACGTCCACCATTCCTCTGTCTGATGTCTCCATCATTACAGGAACGTGAAAATGCTTGGCTCTTTCCCTAACAAGAATTTTGATATCTAGGCTATCGCATTCATCGACAAGTAAATCGAGCTGACCTCCATCCATCAGGAATGAATCAATATTTTCTTCGGTGATTCCGTCATTAAAAATCGTCAGTTTCAAATACGGATCTATTTCAGCAATTTCACGAGCAGCGATTACCGTTTTTGGACGACCTAAATCGGGCACTCCGGCTTTTATTCGATTAAGGTTACTGAGTTCCAAATGATCGAAATCAGCTAACCTCATTTCTCCGCAACTACGCTCTAAAGCCATCACCAAGGCAATACTCTGTCCAACTGAAAGACCTACAATTCCAACCTTTTTTTGTCTAAGGGTTGTCTGCTCTTCATGGGTGATTTTATAGTTATTCCTTTGGGTTCGGACCCTGATAAAATCTTCCTCAGGTAGCAATCTCATTACTACATTTTTCCAAGGATAGTAAATCCAATTTCCATAGGTCTCTCTATCCGTTTTTTTGAAAAAGTTTTCAATCTCAGATTGGAGCTCTTTTTCTTCAAAAATCTTCTGTGGAGTCAGCGCTTTAATTAGCTCACCTACTTGATGATCAATATCATCCACCAGCTCTATATAAGGAATACGTTCCCATTCCTCCAATTTTGAGTTGCAGTCCGGATCATCAGCCGAGATGATCAAGGGAAACATTTGATCATTGCGATCAAATCTTTTGGAAGTATGCATGCACTAGAAAGGGTGAAAACTATGCAGGGATAAATATAAAGCTTTAAGCCTAGAACAACTAAAAATAGCTCGTATTTAGTCCTATTTGAGCCGTTTGAAGGGGAAATGAGCTTGGGAGTTGATCCTTTTTGTTTTTTTTGAAAAAAAAGAGATACTTTTAAATCAGAGTTGATTTTTTAAGCGTTCGAGCCAAAAAACTTACATGAGCGATTCCAAACAGGAGAAAATACGCATCCTTTACGTAGATGATGAAGAAAACAATCTTCAAGCATTCAAAGCCACCTTTAGGAGAGATTACAAGATTTTTTTGGCCATAAGCGCCAAAGAAGCCAAGGAAGTTTTGAAAGATAATGAGATTGATCTGATCATTACTGACCAAAGAATGCCAGAGGAGACAGGGGTAGAATTTTTGGAATCCATCATTCCTGATTATCCAAATCCCATTCGAATTCTGCTCACTGGTTACACGGATATACAAGCTGTAATTGATGCTATCAATAAAGGGCAGGTTTATCACTATTTGACCAAGCCTTGGGAGGAAGATTACCTAAGAACTGTAATTAAAAATGCCTTTGAGGTCTATTCATTAAGAAGAGAAAATGAAAGACTGACGCAAGCCCTGATCAAATCCAATGAGCAGCTTGAGTTTCTTCTAAGACAGAACCTTTTGTCTTAATACCTAGCAGCCA
Organism: uncultured Cyclobacteriaceae bacterium; assembly: GCA_937146645.1. Taxonomy (GTDB): domain Bacteria; phylum Bacteroidota; class Bacteroidia; order Cytophagales; family Cyclobacteriaceae; genus Algoriphagus. The sequence continues at coordinate 25,578 of CAKZRQ010000049.1, read as the reverse complement.
GAAGCAGCTGCAATTCCTTGTGTTGAATTCCGAATTTTCGACCTAGATAGGCATTGGTTAAACTTCCTCTGTAGGTGTAGACACCTCTCAAGAACCACTTGTAATTGAATATCATCTCCTCAGCACCACCAAGCTCAGCCATTTGAAGGATAATTGGAGTGAAGATATTGCTTAAGGAATAGGAGCCTGTATGGGCTACCCTAGAAGCAATATTCGGAACTGCATAATGAATAATCCCATGCTTCAGATATGTAGGGTTTTCGTGGGTAGTTGGGATGGCAGTTTCTATGCAGCCTCCCTGATCGATACCTACATCGATGATTATACTTCCATGAATCATATTGGCCACCATCTCCTCGGTCACCACGATTTTATTCCTACCTTTTTCTGCTCTTAAGGCACCAATGACCACGTCGGCTTCGGCCAGAGCATTAGTAAGGTTAAAGTTATCGATAGTCGACGTGTGCACTTGCTGACCAAGCAACTGCTTTATCCTACGCAGCTTGTATATGTGATTATCAAAGATTTTGATATTGGCCCCAAGGCCCAAAGCTGTTCTCGCGGCATATTCAGCAACTGTACCCGCTCCAATAATTACAACTTGGGTTGGCGGTACACCAGTAACTCCTCCAAGAATTAATCCTTTGCCATCATTAACACTTGAGAGATATTCAGCGGCTATAAGCATTACCGTGCTACCGGCAATTTCAGACATCGCTCGGACTACTGGCATTCCTCCTACCTTATCCTCAAGAAACTCAAAGGCGAGTGCCGTGATTTTCTTCTCATTCAGCTTTTTAATAAATTCTGCTGATTGCTTTGAAGACTGAAGTGCTGAGATCAGGCAACTCCCCATAGCCATTTGACCAATTTCGTCAACAGATGGGGGGTCAATCTTCAAGACCACTTGAGCTTCCAAGGCTTCCTTAGAAGAGTAAACGATCATTGCGCCAGCATCAGAAAAATCCTGATCCGAAAATTTTGCAGAAAGTCCAGCGCCCGTTTCGATAAGTACAGTCAGCCCACTGTTTGATAAAATCCCAACTGATTCCGGAGTCAATACAACCCGCTTTTCAGAGGAGGATTTTTCCTTGGGTATACCTATCGTAATACTTTTTCTATCCTTCTTAACAGCAGCAGGTGATTCTTTGGTGAGCATCCCAGTAGATTCCACAATATCGACTTTTCTACTCATCATTGACTCTACTAATTGTAAGGTTTCTGGACGTGGGTCCTTCCATTTTTAAGGTAATTTGAAGGAATTGAGCTGGCAGGTACTCAGCTATTTTCCCTGCCCATTCTATCCAACATCTATTTCCACTATAAAAATACTCTTCTATTCCAATATCCAATGCTTCCTCCGGATCTGTGATTCTGTAAAAGTCGAAATGATAGATACTCTCTCCAGCTTTTGAATCATACTCATTCACAATTCCAAAGGTAGGGCTACTCACCGGACTAATTACTTCCAAAGTCTTAGCTAGGGCCTTAATCAAAGTGGTTTTCCCAGCTCCCATTTCACCTTCAAATACCCAAATCTTTTCGTCGAAACCTCCTTGAAGAAGCCTTTTAGCCACTTCTTCAATCTCAGATAAATCGAATGAAAGACTGGATTCTAAATCCATTATTTTGGTACAAGGTGAACTAGTGGGATGATCATTTCTTCCATGGAAACACCTCCATGCTGGAAGGTATCCTTATAGAAGTTGACATAATAATTGTAATTATTCGGGTATGCAAAGAAATAATCCTCAACGGCAAAAACGAAGGCTGAGGATACATTCATTTTTGGCAACCTCGCTTCTTCTGGATGCTTTATTTCAAAGACCTTACCTTCCTCGAAATTCAAATTTTTTCCCTGCTTGTAACGTAAGTTTGTGGTGACTTTTTTATCTCCAATGATTCGATATGGGCGATTTACCCGTTTGGTTCCATGATCCGTGGTTACAATCACATCAGCTCCGGCAGCTTGGATTCTCTTAAAGAGTTCAATGAGTGAAGAATGCTCAAACCAACTTTTAGTCAATGAACGATAAGCAGATTCGTCTGGTGCCAATTCCCGAATCATTTTCATATCCGTTCTGGCATGAGACATCATATCGACAAAATTATAGACGAGAACATTCAAATCATTTTGGAGTAAAGAGTGGAAACTATCGAGAACAGCTTTGCCCTGATGGGCCTGAATAATCTTATGATAAGATGCTCGCCCACCAATACGGTTTTTCTCCATGTTTATTTTCAGCCACTCTTCCTCATGATTATTCTTTCCCTCTTCAGAGTCCTCATTCTCCCACAAATCTGGATGAAATCTAGCCATATCCATAGGCATCATCCCACTGAAAAGTGCATTCCGGGCATAGGCAGTAGTAGTCGGAAGTATGCTGTAGTAGGTTTCTTTTTGCTGGACATTGAAATATGGCGACAGCAGGCCTTCGATATCGTCCCATTGATCAAGACGTAGGTTATCAATCACCACCAAAAAAAAGGGCTTCCCCTCCCTTACTTGAGGAAACACCTTCTCTTTCAAAACCTGATGTGAAAGAAGTGGCCTATCTGGGTTTGACTCCTTCATCCAGTCCATGTATTCATCCTTAATAAACCTTGCGAAAGCACTATTGGCCTCCACCTTTTGGGTTTCAAGGACCTCTTGCATGTTTTTATTTTCGGTGGAATCTATTTGTATCTCCCAGTAATTGAGTTTCTTATAAATATTTGCCCAGTCTTCATGATCTTCTGCATCACCAAAGGACATGCTGATATTCATGAAATCCTGCTGATAATGCATGGTGGTCTTCTCATCGATCAGTTGTCGATTTTGTAAAAGCTTTTTTACTGAAAGAAGAATCTGACTGGGGTTAATTGGTTTGATGAGGTAATCCGCGATTTTGCCACCGATGGCATCATCCATGATATGCTCCTCCTCACTTTTAGTTATCATCACCACAGGTATCTGAGGTTTAATCTGCTTAATCTGCTGAAGCGTTTCAAGTCCTGTCATTCCAGGCATCATTTCATCCAGAAAAATCACATCGAAGTTTCTTTTCTCAACCTCCTCTACCGCGTCTACACCTGAATTTGTTGTGGTTATTTCATAGCCTCTTTGTTGTAAAAAAAGGATGTGAGGCTTGAGCAAATCGATTTCATCGTCTGCCCAGAGAATGTGGTATGTTTGGGACATGTGGCTTTCTGATTCTTTTGAAATTATAGTTACTTTTGAATGTAATCAAATACGGCCTCGTTGAAAAGCCATAAAATTTTAAATGACCCAGTTTATGGGTTTATTACCATACCGAGCGAGCTGATTTTTTCAATCATCGATCACCCATTTTTCCAGAGGCTAAGGAGGATCAAACAGCTCGGACTTACCGATTTCGTCTATCCAGGCGCTCTTCACACGAGATTTCATCATGCTATCGGAGCTATGCACCTTATGAGCATTACCCTGGATCAGCTTCGCAATAAAGGCACCGAAATTTCCGATGAAGAATACGAGGCGACATTAATTGCGATTCTATTACACGATATTGGACACGGTCCGTTCTCTCATGCACTAGAATTTAGCCTTCTTTATGAAGTTCCGCATGAAAAGCTTTCTGTTTTAGCTATTGAATATTTCAATAATCACTACAATGGAAAGCTTGAGCTTGCTCTGAAGATTTTCAAGAACCAATATGAAAGAATGTTCTTCAACCAGTTAGTATCCAGTCAATTGGATATTGATCGATTGGATTATCTTCAGCGTGACTGCTTTTTCACAGGGGTTTCAGAAGGCACCATAGGAGCCGATCGAATCATCAAAATGATGGCTGTGAAAAATGATCAAGTTGTTATAGAAGAAAAAGGCATTTATTCCATTGAAAATTTTCTTTCAGCAAGACGGCTGATGTATTGGCAGGTCTATTTGCACAAAACCACAGTCAGCGCAGAAAAAATGCTTATTCAATTAATTCGGAGAGCCAAGCATCTTGTCAGCAAGGGGGCTGATCTTCGAATTAGTCCAAATTTTGATTTCTTGCTAAAAAATCAACTTGGAATAAAAGAATTTGAGACTAATCCTGAATTGATTTCAAAGTTCTTTGAGTTAGACGACTTTGATATTTGGGGTGGAGTAAAGCAATGGAAAAATCATGATGATTTTATCCTTCGATCAATATCTAGGATGTTTCTTGAGCGGAGGCTTTATAAGGTGAAATTGACCAATAATCCTTTTTCCAAAGTTGAATTACAGGACATGAGGTCAAAAGTCCAATCAAAGCTAAACCTAGAGGAAGAGGATTTAAGCTATTTCTTTTCCTCCGGAAAAGTCAGTAATTACGGTTATCTCGCTGAGGACCGAATCAATATTTTAACAAAAAAAGGAAAGGTAATTGATGTGGCAGATGCTGCAGATTTACCGAATATCCAAGTCATGAGCAAAATAGTAGAAAAGAGCTACGTTTGCTATGCAAGATCACTTAACTAATTTCAATTATTTATGGAGTTTTCATTAGGACAGGTTGCAGCCATGCTCGGTGGCAAAGTGGAAGGAGATGAGACTTTAATGGTTAATCGGCTGGATAAAATCCAGGAAGGCAAAGAAGGAGGCATCAGTTTTCTAGCCAATGAAAAATACAGTCCACACCTCTACGATACTCAAGCTACAGCCGTCATAATTAACGAAAATTTCGAACTTACTAAGGAACATTCAACCAATCTAATTAGGGTCAAAGATGCCTATGCTGCCTTCACCCAACTCCTAGAGGCCTATGATTCTTTCAGAAAAAGTGAAGTAGTCGGTTTGGAAGAACCTTCCTTCATGCATGAAAGCTCAAGCATAGGTGAAGGCTTTTATCGAGGAGCATTTTCTTACATCGGGAAAAACTGTACCATTGGAAATAATGTAAAAATCCATCCCCAGGCCTACGTCGGAGATAACGTTAGCATCGGTGACAACTGTATTATTTATGCCGGCGCGAGAATCATGAGTGATTCCATTCTTGGTAATAGATGCCATATTCACTCTGGTGCTGTCTTAGGGTCGGATGGCTTTGGCTTCGCCCCTCTTCCTGATGGTACGTACAAGGATATCCCTCAAATTGGGAATGTGATTTTGGAGGATAATGTGAGCATCGGAGCGAACACGACAGTCGACTGTGCTACCATGGGATCTACGATCATCAGGGCAGGTGCAAAGATTGATAATTTGGTCCAAATAGCACATAATGTTGAGATTGGAGAAAATACGGTAGTCGCTTCACAAGCTGGTATTTCTGGTTCTACCAAGATTGGGAAGAATTGTGTTATTGCCGGAAAGGCAGGAATTGTAGGGCACTTGAATATTGCTGACAGAACTACCATAGGAGCGAATACGGGAATAAGCAAATCCATTGTAAAACCGGATCAGACTATTCTAGGCTATATGGGAATGGAGATCAAGTCCTTCTTAAAGTCTTATGCTTTGTTCAAAAAGCTAGATACCATTGATTCTCGAATCAAGGAACTGGAAAAAAAGTCGTAAATTTGCGGGCATTTCATAAGTAAATACTTGTCGGAATCTTACTTGAAAAAGTAATTAAGCTCCACAAAGAATGAAAGTAAAACAGCATACTATAAAGAAGCAGGTAGAACTATCCGGTGTAGGTTTACACACGGGTGTAATCTCGAATATGACATTCCTACCTGCCCCTCCAAACCATGGCTTTAAGTTCCAGCGTGTTGACCTGGAAGGAAGACCCACTGTTGATGCCGATTGTGACCTGGTCGTTGATGTTTCAAGAGGAACCACATTAGAACAAAATGGCGCTAGAGTTTATACAGTTGAGCATGTACTTGCTGCCTTAGTGGGATTAGAAATTGACAATGTCCTGATTCAACTTGACGGGCCAGAACCACCCATCATGGATGGTTCCTCTATTCAGTTCATTGAGGTTTTGGAAGAAGCCGGATTTGAAGAGCAGAATGCCTTAAGACGATTTTTTGAAGTTCAGGAAAGCATCCAGTACAAAGACTCTTCAAGAGAAGTCGAAATGGTCGCTCTTCCTACTGATAACTATCGAGTGACCGTAATGGTGGATTACAACTCTCCTGTTTTGGGAAGTCAGCATGCCTCCATTACCGACATAAATCAATTCAAGTCAGAAATCGCTTCTTGTCGTACCTTCTGTTTCCTACATGAATTGGAAATGCTTTATAACTCTAACCTCATCAAAGGTGGAGACTTGAATAATGCGATTGTGGTCGTAGACCGAGTAGTTGAGGAAAAAGAATTGGCCCATCTGGCCAAAATGTTCAACAAGCAAAAGGTTGAGGTAAAAAAAGAAGGCATTCTGAATAATGTTGATCTTCGCTATCGAAATGAACCTGCAAGACATAAACTTCTTGATGTTGTTGGAGATTTAGCTTTGGTCGGCAGACCAATGAAAGCTCAGATTCTCGCAGCTCGTCCTGGGCATGCTGCCAATGTGGCTTTCGCCAAAAAGCTTAAAAGAGCCATGGAGAAGTCCAGCACTTCTCATATCCCATATTACGATCCAAAGCTGCCGCCTGTGATGGATATCAATCAGATCAGCAACATTCTTCCGCACAGATATCCTTTCCAGTTGTTGGATAAGGTGATTTATTTGGATGAAAAAGTAGTGGCTGGTGTGAAAAATGTGACCATGAATGAGCCATTTTTTATGGGACATTTCCCGGGTAATCCAGTAATGCCAGGTGTTTTGCAAGTGGAAGCGATGGCACAAACTGGTGGGATTTTGGTATTGAGCACGGTGGATGATCCTGAGAATTACTGGACTTATTTCCTAGGAATTGAGAGCTGTAAGTTCAGAAAAATGGTCTTCCCGGGCGATACCCTTATTTTTAAATGTGAATTACTTGCTCCGATCAGACGCGGCATTGCAAAAATGCGTGGTGAGGCCTATGTTGGAAACACCTTGGTTTGTGAGGCAGTAATGACCGCAAGCATAACCAGAAAAGAATCATGATCCATCCGATGGCGTCCGTAGACCCAACGGCAAAATTGGGCAAAAACGTAACGGTGGATCCTTTCACCATGATCCATGAAGATGTGGTGATTGGGGATAATTCCTGGATCGGGCCAAATGTGACTATTTTTCCAGGAGCTCAAATTGGGAAAAACTGCAAAATCTTTCCAGGAAGTGTAATAGCTGGAATTCCACAGGACCTCAAATTCAAAGGTGAAGAATCTACCGTCGTTATTGGAGATAATACAACCATACGCGAATGTGTAACCATTAGTCGTGGCACGGTAGATAAGCAAACTACAGTGATCGGAAGTGGATGTTTGCTCATGGCCTATGTCCATGTAGCACACGACTGCGCAATTGGAAGCCATGTGATTGTTGCGAACTCAGTTCAAATAGCAGGGCACGTTTCTATCGATGATTGGGCCATAATCGGAGGATCAAGTGCTGTTCATCAATTTGTAAGAATTGGTATGCATTCTATGGTCTCTGGTGGATCACTGGTTCGGAAGGATGTGCCGCCATTCACAAAGGCTGCAAGAGAGCCACTATCCTATGCAGGTGTTAATTCCCTTGGTTTGCGTAGAAGAGGCTTTTCAAGCGAAACCATCGCGCATGTACAGGAAGTTTACCGTTTCCTTTTCCTTAATAGTATGAATAATAGTAAGGCCTTGGAAGAAATCGAGGTGAACTTGCCTGCTACTAAGGAACGAGATGAAATCCTGAATTTTATCCGGTCTTCTGAAAGGGGTGTAATGAAAGGTTACATCAACTAAGATGTTTTCATTACGGGCTGAAGGAATTTCCAAAAGATTTCAGTACGAGTGGGTTTTTAAAAAACTGGATCTCCACTTAAATCTGGGCGAAAGCCTGGCGATAACCGGTGGAAACGGATCTGGTAAATCAACCCTAATAAAAACGCTTACAGGAGCGATCCCTTTAACCGAGGGAAAACTCGAAATAACTAATAATGGAAAACTGATACCTGAAGATGATTGGTTTAATTTCGTAACTATTTCAGCTCCCTATTTGGAACTTCCAGAAGAATTCACCCTCCAAGAATTGCTAGAATTTCATTTCAAATTCAAACGTCCATACAGAGGTCTGGAACCAGAAAAAATTCTTGATAAAATTTATCTACGAGAACAGCGGGATAAGCAGATTGCTCAATTTTCTTCAGGGATGAAACAAAGGGTAAAATTAGGTCTATCTATTTTTTCCGACGTCCCAATGGTTTTTTTAGATGAACCAACCTCCAATTTGGATAAAAAAGGAATCAAATGGTATCAGAAAATGACATCCGAATTTTTAAATGATCGTATAGTATTCGTGGCGTCAAATGATGAAAGGGAATACACTTTCTGCAAACAAACCATCAAACTCGAAGATTATAAGTAGGCTTATCTTTGAACTTATTATCTATTAATTAATTTTACCGCACATAAATAAAGTATATGAAATCATTGATCACCCGGTTTTTCGTTTTGGCAGTAGTTGTTGGAGTAATTTCTTCATGTGGAGGGGATGAGCCAAACCCTATGCCTCCACCACCTTCGGCGGAAGAAATAGCAGTTGAAAAACTAACAGGACCGAATGGTTCTCAAGCTTGGGGCCTTCAGAATGGCGGTTCAGTCACCAGAGACGGACAATCAGTAACAGACCTTTATGATGGTTTCAGATTGACTTTAAACTCTGGTACTGCTAGAACTTACACTTCAGCGAATAATAATGATCTATTCGATAATAGTGGTAATTGGTCATTTACAGATGGAACTTTTGCAAAATTTGAATTAACAGGAAGTGCACCGGCGGCTGGAAGAGAAATTACTTTCACCCAAACTGGTGATAACCTGAGGTTAGACTTTAATATCCCAGCACCTGGGACCAGAATTAATGGGGTTTTCGCCATTGCAGGAAGCTACACCTTCAACTTGACTAGAAATTAAAATCAGACCAACCAAAATAAAAAAGGAGCCAAATGGCTCCTTTTTTATTTTAAGCGAATCAATGTGACACCTGCTCCTCCCCGATCAGCGTGTTCATCTTCGATTCGATCGACAGTCTTCATTTTTCTAAGGAGATTACGAGTGATATCCTTCAGTGTACCATTTCCTTTTCCATGTACGATTCTCAAATCCTGGACACCATACATAAAGCCTTTATCGATAAAACTCTCGATTAGATTTATTACCTCTTCACTTCTTTTACCACGCAGATCAAGACTTGGCGAAAAATCGGCGACACTTAAAGAAGTTCCTAAGCCTTTTCCAGAGGAAATAGATTTCTTCCCTTTTTTCGCCTCTGTATTTGAAATTCTTTCCAAACGATTCAACTTCACAGTAGATTTCAGTTCTCCAATAGAAATCACAGCCTCCTTAGGACCTAGAGAAATCACCTCGCCAATAGTCCCGCTACTCTTAACCCGAACCCAATCACCTTCGGAAATGGAACCGCCAATTAATTGAATCTTTGGTGTTTTTTGAACAGGTTTTTCAGGTTTTACCGTAGCCTTAAACTCCTCCAGTTCCTTTCTGACTTTTTGAGTTTCAGTCTTCTCCGCCTTACTTTCTTTAATCTCACGAATAGTCTTCTCAATCTTCCGGTTGGCCTGATCTAAAATGTGCTTCGCTTCCTGCTTAGCCTCTTGAACATATCTCTTCTTAGTACTCTCAAGTGTATCCTTCAGCTCATTATATTCTTTCAAGCGAGTTTTAAGAAGTTTATCCTTTGCCGTGACCTCAGAGAGCAATTTGGAATATCTATTCTTATCGTTTTCTACCTGGGTGAGCAGCTTATCATACTGCACTCTCTTGTCACCTATTTTTTCTTTGGCTTCCGCCAAAATTTCCTTCCTAATTCCAATTTTTGATGCGATTTCCAAAGCAAAAGAAGAACCTGGCTTTCCAATATCCAATTGATACATAGGCTCAAGTTTTCGAACATCATAACGCATAGCTCCATTGACCATGCCCTGATGTTTATCAGCCACTTGTTTCAAGTTGCCATAATGGGTAGTAAGCACCCCAAAAGCACCTGATTTATTAAGCGAAAGTAGAATAGCTTCTGCTATGGCTCCACCAAATTGTGGCTCTGTACCAGTTCCAAATTCATCAATGAATAAGAGTGTCTTTTTATCGGCAAAGTTGCTGAAATGCTTCATACTCATCAAATGAGATGAATATGTACTCAGATCATTTTCAAGGTTTTGTTCGTCACCGATATCAATGAAGAAATTGGTGAACAAACTGCTTTTTGAATCTGGATGAACAGGGATCATCAGACCACATTGAAGCATGTATTGCAGCAGAGCCACGGTTTTCAGAGAGACTGATTTACCTCCGGCATTCGGTCCTGAAATAACCAAAAGGCGATTATTTCCTTCTAGCTCTATATCCAAAGGAACTATTGACTTTCCTTGGGACTTCAGAGCTAATTCCAAAATTGGATGCCTAGCCTTGAAAAATTTGACCTGTCGGGTACGTAAAAGTTCAGGACGACTAGCCTCGATTTTCAATGCAAACTTGGCTTTAGCACGAATAAAATCCGTCAGTCCAAGATAATTTGTAGCTTTTTTAAGGGCAGGTATAGCAGGCCGGAGCTGATCGGTGAGTTGAGTAAGAATTCGGATAACTTCCCTCCTCTCCATATGCTGAAGATCTCGGATTTCATTATTGATATCCAAAGCTTCCTCAGGTTCCATGAAAACGGTCTGCCCTGTGGCAGATTCATCATGGATGAAACCTCTTAGCTTTCGCTTATTTTCTGCAGACACCGGAATTACAAGGCGACCTCCACGAATGGTTATTCCTGAGTCTTCAGGAGTTAGTCCTTTAGCTTTAGATTCCTTAAAGACCCTTTCCATGACTTTTCGGAGTCTTCCTTCTTCGTAAATGAGCTGATTTCGAATCAGCTGAAGCTCCCTGGAGGCATTATTCTTTAGCTTTCCCTTTTCATCAATTACACCCTCGATCTCTTTCAAAAGATTTAAGTCCAAATCGAGTAAAAGGCCAAGTAGATCCGAGAGTACGGGATATTCATCCTGAAACTTTTGGAAAAAGTTAATGCATCCCTTTAGCGTGACTAGGGATAATTTGATTTCATGAAACTCGTCTTCATCCAGGTAAGAACCTTCTAGCTTAGCTTTTTCTAAGTAGGGTGTTAAGTCCGTATAATTCGAACTAGGAAAGTTCTCCCCGCTTGTCAGGATTTTGGTGAATTCATCGGTTTGATCTAGGAGCTTATTTACCAGCTTATAATCCGATGAAAATGATACTTTATCAACGTAGCTTTGGCCAAGGGCCGAAGTACAAAGCTCCTTCAAAAGAGCCTTAATCTTCACGAAGTTTATTTTTTGTTCTATCGAACGGGGATAAATCATTGATTCTCCTTTTGCGATTTATACAAAGCTTGCTTCATCGAAAGTGAATCCACAACCCGTGCATAAATATCATCCATGGACTCTGGGTATTGGAGGTAATACAGCATGCTTTGAGTAAAAACAGAATCCGTGATTTCATGTTTTGTGAAAACATCTTTTTCTAATAAGGAATACATTACCCCTGATGAATCAAAAGACACAGGTAGAGAGCTAGAGATTCCTTCAGCTATGTGGATATCAATTAGCACATTCACCATATCCTCCTCATTGAGAATGTATTCAGGTTTTTCAGGCTCCGAACAGCTGATAAAAAATATGAGAATCAGAACGATTGGATTAATACTTTTCACGTGGCAAAATTAGGCTTTTTTAACTGAAATTCTCCTCACCGTATTTATAAGGAAGATTTTATAATTCATGTGGTCTCTTTAACTTACGCCGTCAAATTCAATCCTGAATGAACCAACTATTCAAGAAGCTTAGAAAGTACGAAATTATGATCCGAAAGGTGGCGAATAACCATCTTCAGGGGGATTATAAGTCGATTTTCAAAGGTGCAGGTTTAGAATTTGATGATCTGAGACCTTACCAATACGGTGATGATATCAGAACGATAGAATGGAAGGTATCGGCTAAAGGTCACGGCACATTTGTTAAGACTTTTAAGGAAGATAAAGACCAATGTGTGTACTTCCTTCTGGATATCAGTGGTAGTCAGGATATTGGAGAAGAAGGCAATAAGAAAATTGATCAAGGAAAAGTAATCGCCGGTGTTCTAACTTTGGCTGCCATCTTCGAAGGAAGTCAGACGGGCTTAATCAGCTATTCCGACCAGAAAGAAACGCTGATTTTTCCGGGCAAAGGAATGAAGCAGGGGGTAAAAATGATCAGAGGAATTTTTGATCATGAAAATAAGTCCTTGAAAACCGATTTGAATTCCATGTTCACTTTTGCACTTAATCTCATCAAGAAAAGAAGCATCATCATCGTGATTTCTGATTTTATCGATGAGAACTATGAAAGGCCTTTCAAAGCTCTGGCTGAAAGACATGACTTGGTTGCGGTTCAATTAACGGATCCAAGAGAGTCAGCTTTGCCTTCATTAGGTATCATTCCGGTTTTCGACAAGGAAAGAGGAAAAACTACCTGGGTGAATACGGCTTTTGGTTCTTTTTCGAAGAAAATCACTGAGACTTTCACGAGTGAAAGGGATCGATTGAGGAACATTTGTAAAAAGAATCAGATCAATTACCTCAGCATTGATACCACGCAAGATATCGTCCTTCCCCTGATTGAATTATTCCGAATTCGAAATAAAAGCATGAAACGTGGCTAGGATTCTTTCTGCAACTTTTCTGCTTTTAATGTCTTTTTCTGCCTTTGCTCAACAAGTAAAAGTAGAAGGCTATTTTCTTCAAGATTCCGCCATGCTTGGAGAGCGTGTTGGTTATGTCTTGAAAGCGCAGTACCCTGAGACACATCAGATTCTTTTCCCAGATTCCAGCTTTAATTTCGGTGATCAGGTGCTACTTGAAAAGCAGCTCTTCTCCACTAGCACAACGGAAGGGACTACTTTGGACAGCGCTGTCTATTACATCTCGAACTTCTCATTGGATTCCAGCATATATGTGGCTTTACCAGTTTATGAGGTTCTTCCATATGACAGCATTGCTCACTACCCACTAGAAGATGAGCTAAAGCTAAAGCTCACTTTAGACAGTATTCCTGAAGAACTTCAGTTTAAGGAAAATAACGTCTACCAGCCACTAGAGAAAGAAACCAACTGGATCATCATCTCCCTTTGGCTTGGAGGCCTGTTGGTTATTCTCGGGATTCTTTACTTCCTCTTTGCAGATAGGATTAAGAAATTCTTTGCGCAGCGAAGTCAAAGAAACAAATGGAATCGATTCGAAAAGCTATGGGATCAAAAGACTGGCGATCTATTAAAAGAGCCAAGTATTGATCTTGCGGATGACACAGTTGGTTTGTGGAAATCTTATATGGAGGATTTGACGGAGGAACCTTATCAGGAATGGACATCAAGCGAGATAAGTGAGATGATGGAAGATGAGAAAATCTTTGATGCTCTTCGTGGAATTGATTTAATCATTTATGCAGGCCAAACTCCTGAAAGTGAAGAAGCCACGAACTATCTCAAGGAAGTAGCAAAAAGTACCTTTGAAGAAAAACTTATAGAAATCAAGAATGAGCGAGCAGATTAGAGACTTCTTTAGCTGGTCTTGGTTTTCGCCAGAGACCCTTCAAAGCTACCAATGGGAAAATGCCTGGGCATTGAATCTGCTTTGGCTAATTCCATTGCTTTTGCTTATTCGGAAGTTCGTCAAATTCATCAAAAACCCTGTTTTGGAGCTTTCTCTTCCAAAGCAAGTGAGACGAGGAAATCCTTGGGTTCTTTTGAGGATCATCCCGTCTTTATTTTTCTTTTTGAGCCTGTTGCTGATCATTATCGCTATCGCCAGACCTCAAAGGAGCAATGAACGTGTGGAGCGATTCACCGAGGGAATAGATATCATGTTGGTCATGGATATTTCAGAATCCATGGATTTACAGGATTTCAAACCTAATCGACTCGAAGCAGCAAAAAATACGGCCAACGACTTTATCAATGGTCGATTCGGAGATAGAATCGGAATGGTGGTCTTCGCTGGGGAGGCATATTCGTTGGCTCCATTAACGAATGATTATGAGCTTCTAACTGATCTCATTTCCGAGATTTCCTTTGATATGATGGAGGCCAAAGGAACTGCTATTGGTTCCGCTATAGCCTCTGCCACAAACAGAATGAAAGAATCTGAATCTGTATCAAAGGTCATTATCCTGCTCAGTGACGGTGAAAGCAATGCTGGTAATGTAGACCCTCTTTTCGCGGCTAACTTGGCTTCGGCTCTTGAAATTAAAATCTATACGATAGCAGTGGGCAAGGATGGAATGGTCCCTTATGGTACTGATTTCTTCGGACGACCACAGATGGTTGAAAGCTACCTAGACGAGACTACCTTGCGAGAAATTGCAAAGATTGGAAACGGAGAATTTTTCCGAGCTTCTGATGGAGGTGCTTTGCAAAATATCTTTAATCGGATCGATACGCTTGAAAAAGCTGAGATTGAAGAGAATCGATACAAGGAAACTTCAGACTATTACCGAGCCTATCTTTTCTGGGCAATCATCGCCTTCTTCGGTTGGTTTGCTCTGAAAAACTCCTTCCTTAATAATTTCCTATTGGATTAGATTTCGGTTGAATTTCCGATTCACTGAACTCCTGACTTTTATCAGTTTCTACTCCCATAATTGACAGAGAAATCATCTTCTCTTCGATGCAATTTTGAATCCTATGATGGATTCAAAGAAGGAAAGACTAATTCAAAAATATAACACCCCTGTGCCTCGATACACGAGTTATCCGACGGTACCATTTTGGGAAAACCAGCTTGATTTGAACAGCTGGGATGAATTGGTAAAAAAGGCTTTCCGGCTCTATGGAAAGGAAGAAGGAATCAATCTTTACATTCATTTCCCATTTTGTGAAAGTCTCTGCACCTATTGTGGATGCAATAAATACATTACAAAAAATCATTCGGTTGAATCCCCATATCTTGAGGCGGTAAAAAAGGAATGGAAGACTTATTTGAAGCGTTTTGGCTCAAAGCCAAAGCTCAAGGGAATTCATCTGGGGGGTGGTACCCCAACCTTCTTTTCTCCTGAATCTCTCCACTCACTTTTGGATGAAATTATCTCAAGCTGTGACGTAGACTCAGATAAGGAATTCAGTTTTGAAGGTCATCCCAATAATACAACTGAAGAACATTTATCCACCTTATTCAAACTTGGCTTCGATCGGGTGAGCTTCGGGATTCAGGATTTTGACCCCAAAGTTCAGAAGGCAATCCATAGAATTCAGCCTTTCGAAAGGGTTGCTCAAATTACCGAAGTGGCCAGAAAGATCGGCTTCACTTCGATCAATTTTGATCTGATCTACGGTCTTCCACATCAAAACAAAGAAACTCTGACTCAGACTTTTCAGAAGGTCATGGATTTAAAGCCCGAGCGAATCGCATTTTATAGCTATGCCCACTTGCCCACTCTTTTCAAGGCTCAAAAGAGCTTCGAATCATTTTTACCAAATGAAAATGAGAAGCGAGCATTGTATGAATTAGGCAAAGATCTACTTACGGAATATGGGTACGAGGAAGTGGGAATGGATCATTTTGCTCTGCCAGAAGACTCGCTTTGCATAGCAAAATCTGAAGGAACACTTCACAGAAACTTCATGGGCTACACCACATCACCTAGTAAAATGATGATTGGATTAGGAGCCACAAGCATAAGTGACATTCACCTTGGCTTTGCACAAAATGAAAAGAATCATAAGGAATATTCCAGCAAAATAAATGATGGTGTTGATCACTTAATCAGAAGTCATCAAAATAGCCATGCAGACTTATTGGTAAAGGAATTTATTCTAGAATTGATATGCCATCAAGAGGCTGTAATCGATTCGGAAATTTGGAATAAGCTTCCAGAATTAAACCGACGAAAACTGGCAGAGATGCAGGAAGAAGGTTTGATTTCTTTAGAAGATCGAAGGATCGAAGTGAGCGATGAAGGAATGGCCTTCATTCGAAATATTTGCTTTCAGTTTGATCTTAAAATGCTTGAGACACCGAAAGCCAAATCTACCTTTAGCAAGTCTATTTAATCCTCACCACACATGGTGATTTCTACCGTTTGGCTTCCGTAGTCAAAGGCCTGAATATGCGGGCTACCATGGAATCCAAGGCCTAGTCCCCTGAAAACAAATAGAATTCCTATGATCATCCCTAGATAGGGAATGGCCTTTTGGAATCTCAGCCTCATAGGGACGGAGAGCATGGTCCCCGAGAGCATTAAAAATAAGAGCATTGGGATGGTACCCAGACCAAAAAAGAACATATAAATCGCTCCCATAAATGGATCCTGTAGACCTAGGGCTGCGACTAATGCCATATAGACCATGCCACATGGCAATAATCCATTGATCACTCCAGTGGTGAAAAATGCAGTAGTGCTACCAGCTTTTAAGCGACTGCCCAATTGGCCCTTAATCCAGGCGACCACAGAAGATAAGGCTGGTATGGTAAGAAATTGATCCGCTTTTTTATAGCTCAGGGAAAAAGCTACAATGGCAATTCCAATGGCAATCGAAACTCCCTGCTGAACACCTGCCAATGAAAGAGAAAAGCCTAAAAAGCCAATAACCAATCCCAAAATGGAATAGGTCAAAGCCCTTCCCAGGTTATAAATGATTTTCTTCCAAAGGAAAGTCTTGGAAGATGATCCACCAACAGCCATAGCAATAGGTCCGCACATTCCTATACAGTGGAATGATCCAAGAAATCCTAATACGACTGCCGTCCAAAGCATCAAATACTGATTTTCTTTTCTTCGTAAAGTTCTACACCATCCTCGATCCAGCGAAGCTGAACCCTCCAGTAGCCTTGTTTCAATTCTGCCACAGAAACCGAAGTTCTTGATTCTGAATCCACCTGAAAATCAATCTGCTGATCCAAGGTTTCATCTGAAGGTCGAAAGAGCTCAAGATTAGCTTCAGTGCCCTTTGGTAAATCAAACAGAAGGGTCTTTGACTGACCGTCAAATTCGATTACAGTTCGATCGAGTTGATTAGCATAGGTTTCTCTTTCAATTTGATTCTGGTAATCAATTTCCTGCGCATAATAATCTTCAGTGACCAACTCAATCCCGGTCATTCGTACTGAAATCACCACCATGGTAATGATGATCGCGACGAATCCGATGATGGCTAATAAAATTCCGTGTCCCCAATTCATATCCTTCATTATTTATCGCTTTGGCTCATGGGAGCCATAAAGCTTGTCTCCATTTTATCTATCTCCTCATTTCCATGTATCAGGGAAATCTCAACTTCCTGATTCATAGTCGCTACCTTATCCTGATCTTTCACCAGAAAGAATCTTCCCTCATACTTGGATTGAGGCTCTAAAACCCAATTCTCTTCGCCAAGCATCTCTAACTTCATTCCTTCCACCAAAGGCTGCAATTTGACTTCCTGTGGTTCAAATGTCTTATTGATCAAAGTGATCTCGTAAAGGTTAGAAACAGTACCATCATCACGCATCTGGTAAGTCATCCCTGGGAATCTTGTCACAGTTCCCTGCAAAATCTCTCGGGTTGCGATCAGAGAAACAAACGCCACTAACAGGACGCCAAGAACAGCGACATAGCCTTTTACTCTTCCTGTAAAAAGCTTTTGTATGCCCTCTTGAATACTGTTCTCAGAAGCGTATCGAATGAGACCTTTGGGTCGCTCGACTTTTACCATCACTTCATCACAGGCATCAATACAGGCTGTACAGTTCACACATTCCATCTGTACCCCATTCCGAATATCAATACCCGTAGGACATACCTGAACACAAAGGTTACAATCCACACAATCTCCCTTGGCATCAATTGGTGCCTCATTCTTGCGGATAGGTCCTCTAGGCTCACCTCGTACATAGTCATACATGACATTGATGGAGTTATTATCCAAAAGAACACCTTGAAGCCTTCCATATGGGCAAACCACCAAGCATGCCTGCTCTCGGAACCAAGTAAAGACAAACATGAAAATTCCTGAAAAAGCAATCAGGCCAATGAAACCCGCCATATTTTCAGTTGGTGGCTGAGTAACGATTTCCTTCACCTGATCAATCCCAATAAGGTAAGCCATAACCAAATGTCCAATCAATAAGGAGAAGATTGCGAATATTAGAATTTTACTTCCCTTCTTTATGATTTTCTCTTGATCCCAAGGCTTTTCATTAAGGATTCTCTGCTGATTAGCATCCCCTTCAATCCAGTATTCGATTTTCCGAAACACCATCTCCATGAACAAGGTTTGAGGACATGCCCAGCCACACCAGACTCGGCCAAAAACTACCGTGAACAGGATAACAAAAACAAAGAAAATCAACAGTAGGAAAATCAGGAGGTGGGTATCCTGTGGCCAAAATGGAGCCCCAAATATGATAAACTTCCTCTCAAAAATATTGAAGAGCATATAGGGTCTTCCATCAATCCGGATAAATGGTCCCGCGAATAAAATAGCCAATAGAATCCACGACACATAGGTTCTGTATTTATAGAAAATACCAGATACCTTTTTGGGGTAAACCCAATTCCGTTTTCCATCTTCTCTCACCGTGGCGAGAGCATCCCGGAACATTTCTGGATCAAGATGTGGATTTTTCTTAGCCATTTTTTGAAAAGTAATTAGGCCAGGGAGGCTCTCTCCCTGGCTTTAAACTTATTCTACAGGGGTAGCAACCGCAGTACTATCAGATGGAGTTTCTTCCATCACTTCTTCTGGTATTTCCTCGGGCACGTATAATTCGCCCTGGGGATCCTTTGGCGCAGCCGGAGTAGTACCTCTTAATGAAAGAACATAACTCGATACATTCTGAAGCTCCTTTGGACTCAAGACACTCTCCCATGGAGTCATTCCTTTTTCCAGAACCCCGTTCTTCACAACCAAATAAACATCTGAGATAGAACCTCCATGAATCCAATAATCATCTGTAAGGTTTGGCCCTACACTACCCCCACCATCCATGGCATGGCAAGAAAAGCAGTTGGATTCAAAGATGGATTTACCGGAAGTCAATGCGGTGCTAGACTCATCAAAGATCACTGTGGTTTCATCAATCACCTCAGTGACTAAGGCGTTTCGCTCTTTTTCTGCGATTGCCTCTAGTCTTAACTCTTCTTCGTATGCTTCTATTCCAGTTTCACCTAGACCTAAAACGGTATAATAGGTGAAATACGAAACAGCAAAAATTACCGTACCCAGGAATACATATTGAAGCCATGGCGGCATAAAATTGTCCAGCTCCTGGATTCCATCATAAGAGTGATCTGCCATTAACTTGGCTTCTTCCTCTTTGCTGTAGGCTTTATCCTCTTTACCAGTTACGTACTTCTCTTTGAAGGACTCCCACCAGCTTGGTTCATTAGCATACTCAGGATTCTCCTTCTTCATCACCTCAGTCATAAACGTCATGAGGTAGATCATTTGGAAGAGTAGCAAAATGATAACAATCACCAGAACTCCCAGCACCGACATCAAAATCAGCTGATCAGAGCTCAAATCTGTATAGCTAAAACTTGATTCAGAAGCTTCCTGACCAAAAGAATTGGTCACAAAAGCGAGCACAAATACAAATAGAGATAAAAACTTCTTTTTCATGACTGCTGGGGATTTAAGTTATCGTCTTCATCAATTGGCAATTTCTCCATATGCTCGATATGGCTTTTTGGTACTCGGAGTACCCATACAAACATTCCAAGGAAGAATGCAACAAATATGACAAGGGAAATCACTGGGTAGATTTCTATGTTATCGATTGATCTTAATACTTCTTTATACATAGCCTTGTCAATTATTGGTTATCAGCTGTTGGAGCTTTGATATCAGTACCTAATCTCTGCAGATAAGCGATCAAAGCCACGATTTCAGTATTCGGCATAACCTCAATCCCTGCATCCTTCAGGTTACTCACCACTTCTTGGGCTTGAGCTTCAAGCTCTGCCACGGCCTCTTCGTCGTATCCTTCTGGGTATGGAACCCCTAGACTTTGAAGCGTTCTAATTTTAGCTGGAAGATCCGAATAGTCATTCTCATTAGTTGCCATCCATGGATATGGAGGCATTAAAGAACCTGTGGTCATCTGGGTAGGCTCCATCATGTGGAAGTAATGCCAGCTATCTGGATACTTTCCTCCTATCCTATGAAGGTCTGGACCCGTCCGCTTGGAACCCCATAGGAATGGTCGGTCATACACAAACTCACCTGCCTTAGAATACTCACCATAGCGCTCCGTCTCAAATCTGAATGGACGAATCATTTGCGAGTGACAACCCACACATCCATTTTCTATGTAAATATCTCTTCCTTCCAGCTCCAGTGGTGTATAAGGCTTCACTGAACTGATGGTCGGAACATTTGATTTAACAAGCATGGTAGGAATAATCTCGATCGCACCACCGATAAGGATTGCGACGGTGGCAAGAAGAGTAAAGAAAACAGGCTTTCTTTCCCATGCTCTGTGCCAGAATTCTCCTTTAGGATTATAGGCTTTCGCCAAAGCTGGTGCAGAGTCTTCTTCAGATTCCTGGAATGAACCTTGAGCAGCAGTTTTCACCAAATTGTAGCACATCACGATCGCACCACCTAAGTAAAGCAAACCACCCAATGCTCTGATCATGTACATCGGAACAATTTCAATCACGGTAAGGATGAAGTTGTCATAAGACAATCTTCCCATCTCATCAAATTCTCTAAGCATAAAGAATTGAGTCAAAGCCGCAACATACATTGGAAGAGCGTAGAAGATGATCCCCAAAGTTCCCATCCAGAAGTGTGTGTTGGCGAGTTTTGTAGAATAGATTTTGGTCTTCCACATCTTTGGCCATAGCCAATAAAGCATACCGAAAGTCAGGAATCCATTCCATCCTAATCCACCGATGTGGACGTGTCCGACGATCCAATCGGTGTAGTGAGCAATAGCATTCACATTTTTAAGGGAAAGCATAGGACCCTCAAATGTCGCCATACCATATGCGGTAATCGCTACCACCATAAACTTCAAAACAGGATCAGTTCGAACCTTGTCCCAAGCTCCTCTTAGCGTCAAAAGACCATTCACCATACCACCCCAAGAAGGAGCGATCAGCATCACCGAAAACGCTACCCCAAGGACCTGAGCCCATTCTGGAAGTGAAGTGTACAGCAAGTGGTGTGGTCCCGCCCACATATAAATAAATATCAGAGCCCAGAAGTGGACGATAGAAAGTTTATAGGAATATACAGGCCTGTTTGCCGCCTTCGGCAAATAGTAATACATAAGTCCCAGGAATGGCGTAGTCAAGAAAAATGCCACCGCATTATGACCGTACCACCACTGTACCAGTGCATCCTGTACCCCAGCATAAGCTGAATAGCTTTTAAACAATCCAACGGGTAGAGCCAGTGAATTAAAGATGTGGAGAACTGCCACAGTAACGAATGAAGCCAAATAGAACCAAATGGCCACATACATATGTCTTTCTCTCCTCTTTAACACCGTACCAATCATATTGGCACCAAAGGCTACCCAAACTAAGGCGATGGCAATATCAATAGGCCACTCAAGCTCGGCATACTCCTTTGAAGTAGTCAAACCAAGTGGTAGCGTGATAGCTGCCGAGAGGATAATCAGCTGCCATCCCCAGAAGTGGAACCAGCTAAGGAATTTATTCCACATTGGTGCCTTTAATAATCTAGGCATGGAATAATAAACCCCTGCGAAAATAGCATTACCCACAAAGGCGAAAATCACCGCATTGGTGTGTAAGGGACGGATCCTTCCGAAAGTCGTGTAAGGATTACCAAGATTGGCCTCTGGCAAGAATAGCTGCGTAGCTGCAATTACCCCGACGAGCATCCCGACAACGCCCCAAATCATAGTAGCAGCTCCGAAATACTTGACAATTTTATTGTCGTATTCAAACCGCTCTAAAGTAGAATCATTCATAGGACTAGGTTTTTTTTGTTTGGTCTTTCTTTACTTTTTGTTTGTGTTCATTATCAAATAATATCCGAATGGCTGGCGTATGATTATCATCAAACTGCCCGGCCTTATTTGCTCGAAAAAAGAGGAGTAAAAAGCTTACTGCCAGCACCATACTTATCGCTATCAATAGAAATATCACCTCCATGTCAATCCGATTTTAGTTTGAAAAGCCCTTGTTTCCATGCAATAGCATTGGTTGAAAGGCTAGTGAATAGCACAACCGAAATACTACTTAGTGGCATTAGGATGGCACAGAGTACAGGGCTTAGAAGGCCTTGCACAGCAAAGCTGATTCCGGTAATATTATAGGCTATGCTTAAAGCAAAGCTCGCTTTTATGACATTCTTGGTGGACTTTGAAAAAGCCAAAAACTTAGGTATGCTTCCGAAGGATCTGGCATCTAAAATCCCATCACTGGCAGGAGAAAAATGGCTGACTTCATCAGTCAATGCTATTCCAACATGACTTTCCTGAAGAGCTCCAGCATCATTGAGCCCATCACCCACCATAATTGACTTAGATCCATCTGCTTTTAACTGGCCCAAGTGATGAAGCTTGTCCTTTGGGCTTTGATTAAAGTGAAATTCAGAGATCCCTGGTAGCTGCTGCTTTAATTTCACTCGTTCATGCGAATGATCGCCTGAAAGAAGATGAATTTCACATTCCTTGCTCAATTCATCTACCACGGTCTCAGCTTCATTTCGAAGGCCTGACTGAATCTCAAAATAGCCAATTAAAAATCCTTCCGCTGTGAAGCAAACCAAGTTACCGTTAAGGGAGTCCTTTTCAATTTCAACTTGAGTGAACTCCTGAGAGCCCAACTTGAATTTCTGGTCCAAGAAACTAGCCTCGAGACCAAGGCCTCGCTTTTCCTCAATAAAGTCGAGTTTTACCTTTTCAGTTTGACCTAGCCATTGGTTAATTCGATTACTCAAAGGGTGAGTCGAGTATTCCACTATGGATTTTAGAATTCTCTTACTTTCATTGGTTAATTCCTGACCATGATACTTTATACTTGCTCGGGCTGGGTCAGTTAGCGTACCAGTTTTATCAAAAACCATGGTATCAGACACAGCCATTCGCTCGATAACGCCGGCATTTTTTAAGTAAAGCTTATTCCTACCAAAAATCCTCAAGGTATTTCCAAGGGTAAATGGCGTGGACATGGCCAGGGCACAAGGACAAGCCACAATCAAGACAGATACAAAAGCTTTTACTCCAGTTCCGAAATCTGTGAACGACCAAAAAATCAGTGCTGCAAAGGCAATGGACAGGACTGACCATGTGAATACTGCACTCACTCTATTCGATAAAGGAACAAGACCGGATTCTTTTGATTTCTCGAAGGAGTCATTGTTCCAAAGGTCAGTGAGATAACCCTGAGAAGGAGCTTTTTGAACAGTCATCATCACTTGACTTCCTTTCAATCTTCCACCAGCATAGATCAACTCACCTTTTGTAACTCTCACAGGGACCTCTTCGCCAGTAACAAAACTGTAATCCACATAAGATTGCTCATCCATCAGAATGCAATCGGCAGGAATCAATTCTTCATCCCTCACCAAAAGAATGTCCCCTACATTAATCTTGGTCAAAGGAATCACTTCTTCAGAATCCTTTTTGAATCGTGTAACTGAAACAGGAAAATAAGCTTTGTAGTCCCTATCAAATTCTAGCGATGCAAAGGTCTTCTGTTGATAAATCTTCCCAAGAAGTAAGAAGAAAAGAAGTCCACCAAGACTATCCATATAGCCAGCCTCTTGATGGATGAAAATCTGCCAAAGTGAATAAAGGAAAAGAGCAATTATCCCCATGACGATAGGGACATCCATGTTTATCTTTTTTCTCTTCAGAGAATTCCAGGCTGATATGTAGTAATCACCCGCAGCGTAAAAAACGATCGGTAAAGACAGTAATACATTGAGGTAATTAAATACGCTTTGGAAGCTTTCATCGAGTAATTGTCTCTCTGAGAAGTACTCAGGTAGACTGAAGAGCATCATGTTGCCAAAGCAAAACCCAGCCACTGCAAGCCGATTAATGGTTTTTTTATCTGCCTTTGGTCTGTCTTTTTTACCAAGATCGGAGAGATTAATTCTGGGCTCATAACCGAGATTTGACAGCAATAAAACCAACTCTTTTAAGGAAAGCCGGTCATTGCTGATTCGAATCTGTACCTTCTTCTTAACAAAATCAACGCGGCTAGAAATGACACCTTGATTGATCTGATTTAAATTTTCTAGAAGCCAAATACAGGAAGCACAATGAATTAACGGGATATAAAAGGTGAAATGCGTTTCAGCATCATTTTTAAAATCCAGAAGCTTCTGCCCGACTTCAGGATCGTCTAGATAATCAAATCGGTTCGCTCTGGTTGTTTTGGCTTTCTGACTTTCCCCCGGAAAAGACTCTAGTTCATAGTAATTACAGAGATCATTTTCCGATAATACCTCGTAGACAAGCTTGCAGCCTTGACAGCAAAAATCCTTCTCATCATGTCGGATTTTATCATCACCACAGGTCTCACCACAGTGGTAGCATTGAGTTTCTACAATATTTGGATTCTCTCTACTCATCTATCTCCTCTTCTATCTCTCTGCCTTTTTGAATTTATTTTGAATGATAAATCTCACTAAATCAATGAATTAAACAGTGAGGTAAAAAGATAGCTTGTCACTCCACATTTCACCCTTATAGAAATGAAATAGAACCTTGGCTAGATCAGCCTGATAGTTCTTTGTGGTGACAAAAAGAGTACAATCTTTCTTTACAGCATATGACCAAAAATCACCGATTCGTTGGAAGTTGAACTTGATAAAGCTAGTCTCTCTGGTAGACTTAGAAATCAACTGGATAATCTCTCTTTCTTCCTTAATTTTTGATTTTGGAATAAATGATGGAGAAATGATAGTTGCTCTCGATTGTCCAATAAGATTTCCAAAAAGACTTTCAAACTCACGGATCACTCGGGCTGATTGAGGAGTCCCGTCATAGTGAAAAAGCAAATGCTGGGTAGAGAATTGCTTTACATGCAGTAAAACAGGTATTGAGCAAACTTCATTTTCCAATGGCTTTGGAATAGGGTGATCATGTAACCAATCAAGAGTTTTATTAAGATCTACGGTAATGAGACTGGGATCTCCTCCCTGATAGCAATCCTTATTATTACTTCCACCTGGTAAGAAAGTAGGCTCTAGAATTTCACAATAGGTCTCCTTAAGCAGAACATCTGGTAATTCAAATTGGGATACGTAGCTTGGTTTGACCTGCATGAGAAACTATTTTATCCAAAACTAGTCTCGGATCAGTTTCTAGCTGTTGACCAAAGCTTGAACAAAAACTGATAAAAGTCATATCAGATTCAGAGATCGAAAACTTAAGGCAAGGCGCAAAAAAACCTCCGTCTGGATAGACTGAGGCTAGTAATAAAGTGAAGCTCCTAGTAGTCATCAAGGCTCCTCTATTGGGTGAGTTGGGTAAGTAGAGGGCAATAAAAAAGCCCTTTGGGATTAACCAAAGGGCTTTAAAATAATGTGGCGGCGACCTACTCTCCCGGGTGTAACCCCAGTACCATCGGCGCTGCAGGGCTTAACTTCTCTGTTCG
>CAKZRQ010000048.1 GCA_937146645.1 uncultured Cyclobacteriaceae bacterium | reverse complement strand
GGAAATGCAAGTGAAAGAGACTTTATCTGGATTCATGTCTCTCCTTCGGACAAAGGAATTAAAGTGCTTCTGAGCCAGTCTTTCGAGTGACTTGAAGTCTTTATCCTTGTAGGGTTTTATTTCCTTAGCAGAAAAGTTCATGCTCTCACCATTTCCCTTATTTCCTGCTCATCAGCTTTGCGGTGAGCCTGATTAGTTCCTCTTAGCTCTGGATACTCCTTCTGAAGAAGCTGTCTCTGTCTTCGAATGGATTCAGGGTTGCTGAGATCACCTTCTATCAAAGAGGCAAGCATTTCCATTCGGGTAAGACCTAAAGACTCTATATCCCAAATCATAGCCATGAGCAGCCTATCTGAGTTTCTGGTCTCCGGCCTGCTTCTCAAGTAAGCCTCCACCCTATCCTTCAGGCTTTTAGTCAAATGATTCTTTACAGATCCCATAGTATTTGGTTTTTGTTTCGATGTTGGTTGGTTTTGTTTCGATTACCAACGAGCTTAGACAAAATTTTTCCTGCGGCTTTTCTCATCCGCTTAGACCAGGTTTCTGGTTCCTCACTGACTGTGCAGTGAACCTCATTCAGATAGAATACCTGAGTGCCATCCCTTCTGATGGTGCTATAGAGTTTCATATCTGTATTTAGATTTAAATTCCCATCCTGGAATAAGTTCTTTGGTGATATCCCTAGAAAACTCTAAAACAATAGTTCTCTTATTTAAGAGATTTATAAACTCTTCTTGCTCGATAATAAATTCTTCTGGATACTTATTGTGATACCAATCATAAACCTCCAGCCAATCCTTTGGCATAACCATAGCATGACCTTCAAAAACATATTTCAATGTTTTCATTATTGTTTTGAACTCTTCATCAATCTCTGAGGTGTTAATACTCAGTAAATTACTTTGCTTTTTATTTGAACTCATCTTCAAATTCATTTTTAGGTTTCTCTAAACTGATTCCTTTCTTTTTACAGTTTTCCTCCAGAGAGGAGACCAGCTGATCTACTTTGATTTCAAAGAGTTTGGCTTTAGCCATAGTCAGTTTATCTTTTTTCTTACTGTAGTCCTTCTGGTGCATTCGCATCTCCTGAACCTCCAGGAGTAGTTCTACCCAAACATTCATCTGTGGATGTAGAGTAGATAGAGTATGGTAGCATTCAGGAAGAGAAGAACTGATCCACCCACACAGATGGCTATGATCTTAAATAGTATTTCCTCCGATTCGCTTTTGAAGTTTTTAATCATGACGTTTTTAATTAAATTCAAGTCTCAAATCCACTTCCTCCATTCTTCGGACTCTTCGTCTACCTTTTCTTAGAATCTCCTTGATCTGTCGCTCTGGAACATAATGAGAGATCACCGATGTCACCCCAGTACTGAACAGAGCCAGTACTGCTATCAGCTTAATGTGATAGGCGTATTTTGTGAATTGCTTTTTCATGGTTAGAGTCTGTTAAACTTTATTACTTCAGACCTCCTGGCAGCTAGTTTGCCTTTGGGCCCTATCTTCTTTCCATACTTCCCAGTTCTGATCTGGGTCCTGATCATATTCACTGACATAGCTGGTAGTTCCTCCACCAGCTGAGTAGGTGTCAGGTGTGGGTCCGTGTCTTTCTGACTGATCTGCTCTTTAATCATCGGAGCCAGTACTTTGGCCAGCTCCGGTAAATCTTCACTGCTGATGATTAGCAATTGGTCTTTTAGCATGAATGAAAATTTTTGCTTTACAATCAATGTGATGTGGCTGAACTTCACCCTCCTCATCTATGTAGATAATAGTGAAGGGATTCAAACTCTGATAACGCTTTACGCTCGTGTAGTTAGTCTGATAGTCTGATGCCAAAGCCTCCACTGTTTCTTCAGAATATCCTCGATCTGTGATCTTGATTTCACATCCATAGTCTCTGACTAACTCTCTAACCATTTCTAC
>CAKZRQ010000047.1 GCA_937146645.1 uncultured Cyclobacteriaceae bacterium | reverse complement strand
ATATTTCAACCTGGTTTCAACATCCAGCCCTAACTAACTGAATATCAAGAATGACTTTCACACCTTCCGCGTGTACAAAAGTCCTGAGTTTCTCAGGGCTTTTTTTTGCACTTTTCAAAGAATTAAAATAAAAAAGCAGGAGAAAATCTCCTGCTCTTTATTTGAAAACTAAACCAACTATTATTTAACTACCACAATGAATTCAAATATATTATAAATATTAAAGAATCAAAACCCCAAATAAAAAATTGTACTTTTTAATTATTCTTCGGGGAAGGTACTTCTGCTAAATGCAATGCCTAATGCCAAGCCCTGACTAAACTGGATATCCGCATCCTGATCGAGGTCATAGATCATTAAACTGGTTAAAGAGACATTTATGAGGTCAGAAACTTTGGCCGTCAAGGCCAGATCCAAACGATGATCAATCGCATTAAATGCAAAGTTCTGGTAATTCGCATACATCTGGTATCGTGTCACGAAAATGACGTTCTCTGAAATTTTCTTGTTATAGTCCAAAAGCAAACTAAAGGCAGCTGCTTCTGTCCTTATCGTCTCTCCTATCTCTACCCCATAGTTATCTGGAACATTTAAGTATAATTCAGTGTCGGTCACGAATGTCCAACGAGGAGAAAAAGGAGAAATCCTGAGACTAAAATCGTCATTTGGCTTATACTCAATACCAATAGCAGTGGTCAGATAGGCAGGGTTCATAAACTTTGAAATTAATGTCCGGTCATTATCCCCAAAGTCATATCCAGGTGCAAATTGAGAAAGGAAATTAACGGACACGAAGTAATTCCACCGTTCATTTATCTGTCGACCAACTTTTGAGTCTATAAAAATTCTATCATTTGATTTTCTTACATCCTCTCCCTGATTTCTTACTACCCCATAAAGTAAATCAAGAGTATTATCCCAAGACCACTTATCCTTCTTATAATTTCTCCTAGCAAAAAAGTAAGTGCCTAAAGCGATAGAATTTACACCCCCACCAGTCCAATTACCACTGAATGATGCCTGATTCAGATTAAGACCTCCATTGGTCTCCTTTAACCAATAAGTCGTATCCTGTTTAGTCTCTTCAGTAGTGGTTTCGTCTTGAGCATGTACGGCAAAGAGAATACAAAATGATACAAATACAGTTGTAATTAGTTTTTTCATAAGTTTTCAAATTTTCAAGCCACAAATATGGAAAATAGACTGAAAAAATTGTCTGATAATTAGAGTTTTATGCATAAAAAAAGGGAAGCAATTGCTTCCCTTAAACTTCTTAATTCCGGATCAGGTATCGATTTTAGCGTATTTAGCATTTCTTTCGATAAACTCTCGCCTTGGAGCTACATCATCCCCCATTAACATGCTGAATAAATGATCAGCCTCAGCAGCTGATTCAATCGTCACTTGCTTAATGGTCCTAACTTCTGGATCCATGGTAGTAGTCCACAATTGCTCAGGGTTCATCTCACCAAGACCCTTATATCTCTGTACGGCAACGCTATCCTCTTTGCCGTCCTTGGCCATTTCTTTCACCAAGGCCGCTCTTTCTTCTTCCGTCCAGCAGTATCGTTCATCCTTACCCTTCTTCAAAAGATAAAGAGGTGGTAAAGCAATGTAGATGTATCCCTTCTCGATAAGACTTCTCATATATCGGAAGAATAAAGTCAGAATCAGGGTTCGAATATGCGATCCATCGATATCAGCATCCGTCATGATAATGATTTTGTGATATCTAAGACCTTCTAAATTCAACTCTTTATCATCCTCCTCAGTACCAAATTTTACACCAAGGGCAGTAAGAATATTCTTTATCTCATCATTATCGTAAATCTTATGCTCTTGTGCCTTTTCCACATTCAGTATCTTTCCTTTAAGGGGAAGTATTGCCTGAAAATCTCTATCTCGTCCTTGTTTTGCAGATCCTCCCGCAGAGTCACCCTCCACTAGATATAATTCACAAACGGCAGGATCACTATTGGCACAGTCTGCTAGCTTACCAGGAAGTCCTCCTCCACCGAGAACATTCTTTCTCTGGACCATTTCTCTAGCCTTCCTTGCTGCGTGTCTTGCTTGCGCAGCAAGGATAACCTTGCCGACTATGGTTTTGGATGCTTTAGGGTTTTCTTCGAGCCAATGTTGAAGCGTTTCGGATACGGCTGAATCTACCGCACCAGATACTTCAGAATTACCAAGTTTAGTCTTGGTCTGACCTTCAAATTGTGGCTCTGCGACTTTTACCGAGATAACGGCAGTCAAGCCCTCTCTGAAGTCATCACCAGAAATGTCAAACTTAACCTTATCCAGCATTCCGGACTTGTCTGCGTATGATTTTAAAGTTCTGGTTAAAGCTCGTCGGAAACCCGTAACATGTGTACCACCTTCATAGGTGTTAATGGTATTTACATAGGACACCACATTTTCAGAGAAGGAGCTATTGTAGCTCATTGCTACCTGTACAGGTACATCTCCCTCGTTTGCTTCGATGTATATCGGAGATTCGATAATTTTTTCTCTGCCCGCATCGAGGTAGTCTACAAATTCCACTAGCCCGCCTTCAGAATAGAATTCGTCAGATTTAAAACTGCCATCTTCTTCCTTCTCTCTTTCATCAAAGAGGTGTATTCGAATTCCAGCATTCAGGAAAGCCATCTCTCGAAGTCTGTTCGCTACGGTTTCGTATTTGTATTCAGTAACGGTGAATATGCTATCATCAGGCTTAAAGTGAATAATGGTTCCTCTTTTATCGGTTTTACCAACTTGCTTTGCAGCATACTGAGGAATCCCAATTTTAAACTCCTGCTCGGTAATCACTCCATTTCTGTGAACTGTCGCCTTTAAGTCCGTAGACAAGGCATTCACACAGGATACACCCACCCCATGGAGACCACCGGAAACTTTGTAAGTATCCTTATCAAATTTTCCCCCGGCATGAAGAACTGTCAAAACAACTTCAAGTGCAGATCGCTTTTCCTTCTTATGCATATCGGTTGGGATACCCCTACCATTATCCTCGACGGTAATAGAATTATCCTTATGGATAGTCACTTTTATGGTATCACAATGACCAGCTAAAGCCTCATCAACCGAGTTATCAACTACCTCCCAAATCAAGTGATGAAGTCCTTTGACACCTATGTCTCCGATGTACATAGCAGGACGTTTTCTTACTGCTTCAAGTCCTTCTAGAACTTGAATATTACCAGCTCCATATTCAGCTGGATTTTTTGCTTTTTCTTCGCTCATAAGTTTAAGGAAAGAGCCTTAATAATGGCTTTCAAAAGGTGATTTTTGACGATTAAATTACTATGCAAGATAAGCAAAAAAAGTCAGTTGTTCGATATAAAAACGTCCATATAAACACCAATAATCCGATTATGAATTATTGCTATTTCGCAATATTTTATTTCGATTTTGAAAAATTTTTAAAAATTCTTCATGTCGTTCATTTACGATATTAGGTAGGTTAATTGCACAAAATGGTCGATTAACTCGTTTTGTTTAATTTTTAATTTAAATGGTTAAACAAATTATCTTCTGTTTCTATTATGTGTCTATTATCCAAACAATTAACCAAAATATTATGAACTTTACCATCGCTGCAGATCTGGCCAATTTGGACAAGATCATTAATGCTGACCCGATAGCAATAACCTTCTTTATAGGTTATATGGCTATGTTCGCTTCTGCCGTCTTTTTCTTTGTGGAAAGAGGTTCCGTAGAAGGTAAATGGAAGATGTCATTACTTGTTTCAGGATTGATTACAGGTATTGCTGCTGTCCATTATTACTACATGAGAGACTTCTACCTGGCTACGGGTGAAAGTCCAACTGCCTTCAGATATGTGGACTGGACTTTAACAGTTCCATTGATGTGTGTGGAGTTTTATCTGTTGACCAAGCCATTTGGAGCAAAGGGTTCGACTTTGTTTAAGTTGATTCTTGCTTCTGCTGTTATGCTTGTAACTGGTTTTATTGGCGAGACATCTGGAATTGACAGCAACGTATTCTGGGGAGTATTGTCTACTGTGGGTTACCTTTACATTGTATATGAGGTATTCGCAGGCGACGTCGCTAAGCTCGCTAAGAGCTCAAATAGCGAAGCGTTAGGAAGAGCAATGTTCCTATTGAAAATCTTTATTACTCTTGGATGGTCTATTTATCCAATCGGATACATGGTACTTCCTGGAAACCTATTGTCAGGTGCGTTCGAAGTAAGCTCTATTGACTTGTTCTATAACCTTGCTGACGCAATCAACAAAATTGGATTTGGTCTAGTAATTTATTCAGTAGCTATTGCTGAAACTGCTAAGGCTAAAGCAGCAAACGCTTAATTTATACCAACTATTAAAGAGCCGTCTCATCTTTGAGACGGCTCTCTTTATATGAAGGAATTCGACTACATCTTTGCTGGAGCAGGTTGCGCAGGTCTAAGTATGGTCTACCATTTATTGAATAGTCCCCTTAGATCGAAAAGAATTCTTTTAATTGATCCCAAAATCGGAGAAATCCCCAATAAAACATGGTGTTATTGGGCTGAAGAAGCACTACCAATCCACCCAAAGGACGCATTACAATCCTGGTCCAAATTTTCAATCGGAACAGAAAGGTCCAAAAAGACTTATCCACTTGAGTCGCTCAAGTACTGGCACATAAACTCCGTTGAATTTCATAATTATGTGCTTCCTATAATCAAGTCTCACGACAATGTCGAAATTATTCAAGATTCAGTAAGAGACATTGTCGAAACGGATGACGGAATCGAAGTTCAAACTTCAAATAAAAAATTTAAGGCTTCATTCATTTTTGACTCAAGACTTTCAGATTCAGATCTAAATAGTGACGCTTCTCTCAAACAAATTTTTGCAGGATGGAGAGTAGAATTTGAAACCCCAGTTTTTGATTCTTCAACTTTTAGCCTAATGGAGGTGGGAGAGAAAACAGATGAGGATTTCAATTTTTATTACGTTTTGCCCTATTCAGACCGCTCTGCTCTAATTGAATTTACCAAATATGATACAGCGCGTACTAACCTTGAGGATTTAGAATTAGGAATCAAGCAATATCTAAGCGACAATTATAGTGATCTGGAATACACGGTAACATTTGAAGAAAATGGAGTGATCCCAATGTCGACCATAAAAGAGGTTAATGCCTCAAGCAGAATTATACCATTAGGAACCAAAGCTGGCTGGACAAAACCCTCAACGGGCTATACCTTTTACACCATACAAAAGAATTGTGAAGCTCTGATTCAAAAGCTGGAAAGTGGTGAATCTCTTAATATTCAACCGAGAGAAAAGCGTTTCAAGTTTTATGATAATATTCTTTTGAATATCGCACATCGATGGCCATCACAACTTAAAGGTGTTTTTCTGGACCTGTTTCAGCAAAACTCGGCAGATCAGGTGTTCAAATTCCTTGGTGAGGACACATCCATAAGCGAGGAGATAAAAATTTTGAGCCGGTTGCGTTTTGGTATATTTGTAAAAAGTCTCTTCTCCTATGCCAAGCATTAGCATAATAGCAAAGGGAATAGGTTTACTCATTGCGACAGTCTATTTGGTTTTTGGATTAGATAATCCCATTCTGGACTATACTTTATTTGGTATGGTCCTATTAACCGTAGGAATTCCACATGGTGCCATTGACCATCTAACCTCCAACCCTCACAATTCCAGATCAAGTCTCTTACCTTTCTTGATTCAGTATATTTTAATGATCGTTGGATATACCATTATTTGGTACTTTTTCCCAATACTCGCCTTAGGATTGTTTTTAACCATGTCGGCCTATCATTTTGGACAAACTCATTTTTTGTCGAGAATAGAAGGAAGTAATTTCTTAAGCATTCTACTATTCAGTGCTCGTGGTGGGTTTTGCCTTATGGTTATCATCTTTGGAAGCTTCGAAGAATCAGCTGCCATCTTGGATCCTATCATAGACATTAGATCAATCATAGGCTTTCAATGGGCAATACTTGGATCTCTATTTGGTTTATCATTGATTTTACAAAGAATCAATAGTGTCAAATTCAACTTGAATGACCTAGTGGAATTGACCTTGCTCCCCGTCCTACTTTACTTAACACCCTTGGCTGTAAGCTTTATTCTTTACTTTGGATTTTGGCATTCCATGCCAAGCATGATAGCAGAGTATCGATACCTAAAGCAGTATCCTTGTTGTCGAAATTTGACAGCCTTCGTAAAGCAGCTGATGCCTTTTACCTTAATAAGTTTGGTTGGAATTTCGATAATTCTGTGGATTGGGCTTACCTATTTCTCAAATGAAGAAATTGTACTTCTTTTCTTCATTTTGATCTCTTTGATTTCATTTCCCCATATTCTGTATATGGATGATTTCATCAAGAAAAGAGTCAATACTGGCCGGTATTGATCATCACCAGAGTACACGCGTTAATTGCTTCTATTCCTCTTTCAGTTGCCTTCTTTGATAATCTTGGGTTTTCCGCTCCTGGATTGAAAATTATTCTTTCAGGCTTCAGAGAAAGTAAATACCCTTCCCATTCTTCCTGATGTTTCTCACTTAAGTAAAGTGTGATTGTTTGTATATCCTCCAAGTCAGGCTTTGACCGGAGGTCTAAAATAGTTTCACCCAAAACTTCACCTCGCTTGATAGAAATTGGAACAAAAGGTTCATTAGCTCTGCGCAAGAATTCGGCAGCAGTATAGGCATAACGAGTGGGGTTGGTGGTCGCTCCAACCAATAAAGTCTTATTCTTGGGCATCTCTGGATCCAAAATGACGGTCTCTTTCGAAGGTATCCATATGCCTATGTTTTTTCGTCTCATAGATATCATCAAGACGAATCAATATTCCTGTCTCTTCCACCTCACCAAACTCATCATTCAAGGCCGTTCCAAACGTCATCATGGTGGGTGAGAGATTCATATAGGTATTGATCAAGGGAGGAATATTCTCCCCTCTTGCTCGAACCTCTGAGTTTAAAAGTTTATACCCAGCCTTATAATCTAAGCCTTCAAAAGGATTGGTTTGGTTCGGCAAATCTGTCTTATATCCTAACTCTAATTCAGTCTTAGGTGTGACTAAAGAGTCATGATCAGGAAAATAATAATTCATGAAGATGTGGAGTAAATCTCTCCCCTCTGCATTGAAGTGTGGATACATAGTAACCTTACCAAAGAGGTACTTTACATCAGAGTTTAAAAGAACCACTGCACCTAAACCATCCCATAAATTATCTAAACTGAAAATCCCCCTTCTGTTGTCCACGCTAGGCTGGTATTTTGGCTGCACAAATGACCGTCCTAACTCTATTGTGTAGGGTATGAATTCCTGTACAAATCGTTCAGAGAAGTTGAAAAGATGGGTCGTAGAAAGATTTAGCTCACCGTTCTCCATCTTTGCATTTTTACAGTGAATCAATCTATACCCGGCTACTATCTCCTGATCAATTGGATTCCAGGTAATTAGTTGTTCATAACAGTTTTCACAGGTGTCATTATCATCGAGATCCAATGCCATTCCAGTACCACCACCAGCTGTGCGAAAGGTTAGCTCCCTAAGTCTTCCAATCTCTCTAACAACATTTGGAGAATTATGATGATTGACCAAATAGACAAGATTATCACCATTATTGGTATATCTTAGGAATCTTTCCTCTGAAAGTTCCTCGTTCAAAATCTTTCGATCTATTGGCTGTATAATTTCTACCGTTTCGCTCATTATTTT
This sequence comes from uncultured Cyclobacteriaceae bacterium, assembly GCA_937146645.1. Lineage (GTDB taxonomy): Bacteria > Bacteroidota > Bacteroidia > Cytophagales > Cyclobacteriaceae > Algoriphagus. Next base: position 48,299 of record CAKZRQ010000047.1, on the reverse strand, counting down.
TCTGCCATCTCATAAACCACCTCTTTCATGTGGTCAGCCCATTTCCCATCATCTTTGCTGTCATCAAAATAAGTATAAGGCTTTGGCTCTCCTAATGTAATTGTGATCTTATTACCTCTTTGATTATACATTTCGTCTGCCAGGTAGAACATCTCTAGGTTAGCTTTAATTCCTAACTTCTTTCTCCAACTCGCGAGCTTATAGAACCAATTTGAATTATGACCAGTCGTATAACATGGTATCACACTTTTTTTGTACTTCTTTGATTTTGAGATAAAGCTCTTCTTCCATTGAAGATCTTTAATACTTCCATCTTCACCCTTCCTTGACACCAATCCAGCAGGGAATATTAAAACAACATAGTCTTTTTGATAAACTTCATCAATGTCATTTAGGGCATTTGAAGAATTCTTACCAAACTTGTTTACCGGCACAAAGTAGGGCTGAAAATTAGTGAACTGCATGAGTAGATCGTTGACTAAAAATCGAACATCCTCTCTGTACTTTGCAATAGCATAAATCAATGCGACTCCGTCCAAAGCTCCCAAAGGATGATTTGAAGCTATGATTACTCCTCCTTCTTTTGGAATATGCTCAGCTCCAATTAATTCAACTTCCAGATCAAAAACATCAATTACCGCTTCCACAAAGTCATGCCCTTGATAAACATGAATCCTATCCATCTGCTCATTAATCCACTTTTCATGAGTTACTCTCTTGATATAGTTTAGCACAAAGCCAGGCATCCACTTCAAAAGAGAGGGGTTTTTCGAGGAAATTGCCTTTTCTATATCAATAAACTTTTTACCCATTCTATGGATTATAGGAGAAATTGAGGGTGATCCAAAGGTCTAAATTAAGGCTAAAATTAAGAATTCATATCTTACTCACATGCCACCAATTAAACCTTTCGGCTATACAATTGATTTCAAAAGACTTATGGATTATTTAATTGCTTTTTCATGAAAATACTGCTTACAGGTTCTACCTCAGGAATAGGTTGGGAAACTTTTAAAGATCTTTGGAACGAAGGTCATGACATGATCATACCTGTCCGAAACATCAAAAAAGCCGAAGAAATGCTAGCAGGCTTTGGGGCCAAAGAAAGAGTTCACATCTACTTGATGGATTTGGCTGATCTTAAGTCTGTGGCTAAAACAGCAAAGGAAATCCAAGGGGATCATGAAAAAATCGATGTGATCATCAATAATGCTGGAGGAATGTATCCACCCGAGAAAAAGTCTATGGATGAAATTGATCTGACTTTTTCAGTAAACCACCTAGGTCATTTTTTACTAACTACAAGATTGCTGAATGGACTGAAGGCTTTGCCTTCAAAAGTAATAAATGTAAGTTCGGAAGCCCACCACATTGCGAAGGTTAAAAGAGATGACCTAGGGTTAATGCGATCCAATAGCAACATCACCTCATATGCAAATGTGAAGCTTTATAACATATTGCTTTCCAATTACTTAAAATCCAAATACGGAGAAAAAGGGTTAAATGCATATTCTCTCCATCCAGGTGCTGTAAGGACAAATTTTGGAAGTGATTCCGGCCCCATTTCTAAAGCTATTATCCAAGTAACTAAGCTATTTTTTATATCACCAAAAAAAGGAGCTCAGACCACTTTGCATCTAGCTAAAAACAAAGACTCAAAACTTGTTAGTGGAGGCTATTATAAAAATCAAAAGCTTGTTTCCTCAAGTAAATTATCGAGGGATAAAGAACTAGCTAAAGAGCTTTGGAACTTCAGCCAATCCGAAATCGAAAGAATCCTCGGATGATTTCTTATTTTTGATTCACCCAACTGTTATCACTCCTTTACCTTCATTGGTATTTCAATTTTATTGAATGAATTCTAGGCAGCTTTTCCTTCTACATCTGGCGCAAACGACAGATTTCCCTTTGCTCATAGAAATTGAGCGAGCGGAAGGCATTTACATGTATGGGCCAAATGAAATGTCCTTCATGGATCTCATCTCTGGTATCGGGGTGAGTAATGTGGGCCACAGGCATCCAAAAGTGGTTGAGGCTACGAAAAATCAGCTTGACAAATACATGCACCTCATGGTGTATGGAGAATATGTCCAGAGCCCTCAGTCGGAATTGGCCAAGGCTTTAACAGATACCTTACCTGAAAAGCTGGATAATGTCTATTTGGTCAATAGCGGTTCTGAAGCCATCGAAGGAGCTCTAAAGCTAGCAAAGCGGTATACCGGTAAACCAAAAATTCTTTCCTGTGTGGATGCCTATCATGGAAGTAGTCATGGGGCTTTGAGCGTTGGGGGAAATGAGATTTTCAAAAGGAACTATCGACCTTTGCTCCCCGGTGTTGAGCATATCGTCTATGGTGGTTTTGCCGATCTGGAGAAGATTGATGAAGACACTGCTGCGGTGGTCATAGAAACTATCCAGGGAGAAGCTGGAGTGATGGTTGCCTGCAAGGAATATTTTCAGGCTTTAAGAAAAAAGTGTGATGAAACAGGCACGCTTCTCATCTGCGATGAAATCCAATGCGGCTTCGGTAGAACTGGTAAATTCTGGGCCTTTGAACACTTTGAAATTATCCCGGATATGGTTTGCTGTGCAAAAGGAATGGGAGGAGGAATGCCGATTGGGGCTTTTATAGCACCAAAGGAAATCATGCATACCTTCGCCAATAACCCGATTTTGGGTCATATCACTACATTCGGAGGTCACCCGGTTAGCTGTGCGGCTTCACTTGCAACCATCAAGGTTCTTCAAGAAGAAAATCTCATAGCTGAGGTCGAATCGAAAGCCAATTTATTTAAAGAACTTCTGATTCATCCTACCATCAAATCCATCCGAAACAAAGGTTTAATGATGGCAGTGGAATTTGAATCCTTTGAGGTGTTGAAACCAATCATCGATACGGCCATAGAAAATGGAGTTATTACGGACTGGTTTTTATTTTGTGATGATTCCATGCGGATAGCTCCTCCCCTAATCATTACCGAAAATCAAATTCGAGAGGCTTGTAAAATCATTCTTGAAGCCATCGAAACCCACTCCAGACCCTGATTAAAAATCAGATACTAAATAACCCCAAAATAAATGCGCAAAGTTTTAATCGTTTTAGGCTCACTATTCATAATAGCCATTTTTGCCTTGCTCTGCTTTATCACCATGCACACCCCCCGGTATGATGGAGAGCTTTCTTTGGAAGGGCTGGAAAAACCCGTGGAAGTCTTATTTGATGATTATGGCATTCCCCATATTTATGCAGAAAATGAGGTGGATGCCTACAGGGCCTTTGGCTACATCCATGCTCAAGATCGGCTATTCCAGCTAGAGATGATGCGAAGAGTTGGGACTGGTACCCTTTCTGAATTGCTTGGAGCAAGTCTTATTGATACGGATAAATTTTTTAGGACCTTAGGTATCCCAAAGCAAGCTGAACGTAGCACAGAAAATTGGAACAATCAGCCAGATTCCCCACTAAAAGCTGCCACCCATGCGTATATCGATGGAGTGAATCAATTTATTCAAGGAGGTAATCTCCCTGTTGAATACAGTCTTTTAGGGGCTGAGCCTAAAGAATTTACGGTAAATGATATTCATTCAATTACCGGATATATGGCCTTTTCTTTTGCTATGGCTGTGAGGACTGATCCCATTTTGACCAAAATTCAAAGACAGCTAGGAAATAATTATTTGAAGAGTCTATCCATAAATACTCTGGCTGATCATTATACTATTCCAAATTTCTATCCAGCAGGAACCTCTGATTCTTCGCATGCTGGAGGAAGCCTTCAAGCCATGTTGGAAAAGCTTCCGGTACCCCTGCTTAAAGGCTCCAATGCCTGGGTGATCTCAGGGGATAAAACAGAAAGTGGGGAAGTCATTTTTGCAAATGACACTCATATAGGTTTTGCTTCTCCTTCAGTTTGGTACGAAGCACATTTCGAGTATCCGGGTCACTCCTATTATGGAAATCATTTGGCGGGAATGCCATTCGCTTTGGTTGGACATTCAGATTTTCAAAGCATCGGTTTGACCATGTTTGAGAATGATGATCAAGATTTCTTTGAAGAAAAGCTAAACCCAAACAACCCAAATGAAATTCTGATTGGCGAAGAAACATCCCCTATTTCCAGTCGAACCGAGATCATCAAAGTAAAAGATGAAGAGGACGTGGAATTTGAAATAAGAGAGACCATTCATGGTCCAATTTTGAATTCCGTGGTACCTGAAATTGTGGAGCTTACTGATAATCCAGTTTCTAGTTGGTGGGTTTACATTCAGGAGCCTTCACGTGCATTAGAGGCTACCTACCGAATGAATCGCGCAAGGTCCATCGAAGAAATCGCTTCAGCAGCCGAATTGATTCATGCTCCCGGTTTAAATATCATGTACGGAGATGCAGATGGAAATATTGCTTGGTGGGCTGCGGCCAAACTTCCCGAACGGAATGAAGACTCAAACAGCAAGTTTTTCAGAGACGGTAGCGACCCGGATGATCAGCCGAGCGGATGGTTACCTTTCAGCAGCAATCCTCAGAGTATCAATCCTCCCTGGGGCTATGTCGTATCTGCGAACAATCAACCTGATACCTTGTCAACTGGAGAGTTTGTGCCAGGTTACTACTATGCCGGTGATCGTTACGAACGAATTGCTCAAACCCTGGAAAATAAGCAAGATTGGACCTTAGAAACATTAAAGGATCTTCAAAATGAAACAGTTAACATTACCCATCCGGCGAATGCCAAGTTGATGCTGGCTGATGCGAGATTAGATGAATTCTCGGGATTCCAGGAATTGTTTGATGAATTGAAAAATTGGGATGGGAATCATGCGATAGACGAAATTGCTCCTACCCTTTACTACAAGTGGCTCTATCACAGCTTCAGACTTGCCATGTCTGATGAAGTGGGATTTGAGACTTTTGAAGGTTTCATCACGACCTTTGCCATGATTCGAAGTACTAATCTCTTTCTGGCTGATGCTCATAATAAATGGTGGGATGATGTTTCCACAGAGGCAGAAGAAAGTAAATCCGACATTTTGACTTTGGCCCTCGGCCAAAGCATAGACGAGCTTAAAAATCAACACGGAGAAAACTGGAAGAAGTGGGATTGGGAAAAATCCATCATTTCAGAGCACCCACATCCACTAGGTGCACAGAAACCTCTTGATAAAGTTTTCAATGTGAAAACTGAAGCCCTTGAGGCAAATGCAGAGGCAGTCAATAAGCTGGCATTTACCCTTAATGGAGACGGCATCTACACGGTTCGGTCAGGACCAGCCATGCGGATTCTTTTGGATTTTGCAGATATTGAGGGATCTATCTCAGTTTTGCCTACGGGTCAGTCAGGAAACCGCTTTAGTGATTACTATAAAGATCAGGCAAAACTTTATGTCGAGGGTGAATACAGACCTCAGTTGATGAATCGGGAGGAAATTGAAGATGAGTCTGACAATATCTTGATCTTCAATCCTTCAAATTAATTCAATACGAACTTGAAGAAGCGATAAATTCCATAAACCAGACCAATTCCTAGGCCAAGTATCAACAAGGAAGTAAGAGTAACGATGAGGTTAAACTGTGAGCCCATCACTAAATAAAGCATGGCAGCGAAGCCCAATTCACTTGCATAATGCTCACCAGAAAAAACGATAAAACCCCAGTCAATATTTCTGTCGAAAGAAAAATATCGACTCGTTCCGTCGGATAGACCGGTATTGGTATAAAACTCGTAATCCCCGATCGCTATTTTGGCAAGGTCAGAAGAGTCCTTTTCTTCTTCCAAAATGATTGTATCGAGTAAAGTGTTCATATTTTCCTCAGAAAGACCCACTCCATTCATGATACCTATCATCCAATTGGAGTAATCCAACAAGTTACCTTCCAAATTAAAGTCAGACTTCAATACGCTTGAATCAGATGATTGGATAAAATGAGTGGACCTCATCCCAAGTGGAATAGCAACCCTTATTTGAAAAATAGAATCAAGTTGGCCGCGATCAACCTGTTCAATTTCCATAATAGCCTCCATGAGGTAATTCAGGCCAATTTCAGCATCAGAGGATTCCGCACCGGCCTCAATTTCATAATTCACAATTCCAACGTCGCTGCTACTAGAGAGCATGGATAAACCAGTCTTATTAGCGATAACAGAGCGTGCCGTAATATCCTTCAATTCAGAATCAAGATCTATTTCCGGAACCTCGATGTATTCTACTAGTGGTTTATCCAGGTCTAGACTACCGTCTTCTACCAGAGTCATGGCAAAGAAATACAGGATCGGCCTTGAACCACTGCCGAGATTAAAGCGAGACGTATCGCTAGCTGATTTCTGTGTAGCTTCATTAATAAGGCCTCTGTGAAAAGTATAAACCAACTCTCCATTATTGATTAAAGCAACGCTAAGACTCTTTTCTTCCTTGCTTGCCAGTTGCTCATCAAAGTATTCGTCCAGATCGGCTTTGGCAATATCCCAATCAAGAATAGTTTTTACAGAATTATCAGAACTTGAAGAACATGAGCTTAACCCAAATAGAAGTATTACAAAACAGAAAAAATAGGAACGAAAACTCATAGAATTCCTTGTTCTGGGTGACGTGCAGTGACGGTTCTCCCAAACTCCTTCATCTTCTCAATCTCATCATCCATCTCTCCTTCCAGAGTAAACATAGGACCCACACCCGCTTCCTTTTTCTTGTAATCGAGATACCCAATAACCACTGGAACTCCAGCTCCTTTCGCTACATGATAAAAACCGGTTTTCCATCGCTTCACCTGCTTTCTAGTACCTTCTGGAGTAACCATAATCACCAGATCATCAGAGTTTTGAAGCATGTCAATCATAGCTTGAGTATAAGTCTGCTTCTTTCCTCCGGGTATTCTTTTACGGTCAATGGCAATTCCCCCCAAAGCTTTGAGTAACCAACCTAATGGTCCAACCATCAACTCTTTTTTGATCGTGTATCTGACAGGAATATCCATGAGATAGAATCCAGCTCTTGCGTATAGTAAGTCCCAATTGGAAGTGTGAGGAACGGCAATAAGGACGGCCTTCTCCACTCCTTCCGGCCACGGTCCTTTAAAAGTCCAACCGGATACCCAAAAGACAAATTTTGACAAAAGCTTCATCATGCGATCAAGGATTTATCTTTAGGACTTGCCAAGTCTAAAATTGAAGGATTCTTTTCAAGATATTCCACAGCTGTATTATAGCCAAACTTAAATAGCTGTGGTGCCTTGCGAATATCGAGTACTCCATATTTCCCCAGTCCATGGGCTTCGATGAAATAATCGCACTTGCTCTGTCTTGAGTAGACATTGTAATTCATGGACATGATCACGGATCGCTCAATGAGATTCCGCATATTTTTCACATTACTAGCTTCTGGAAGATGATTGCAGTTAACGCCTATGATGGCATCGCAAACACCTTCTAGTGGCTCTACGGGGAGATTATTCAATACACCTCCATCGATTAAAAACTTGTCATCGTATTCTATGGGCTCAAACATTCCAGGAATACAAGAGGAAGCAAGTACAGGTTTGATGATTTCCCCTTCGGAAAAATAGACTGCTTTGCCTTTCTGAATATCTGTAGCAGCAACAGTCATAGGGATTTCCAGCTTCGCAAAGTCATTTTCTTTGATATACAACTCCAAAAGCTTTTCGACTTGACTCATAGTCAAAATCCCCTTAAGTGAGATTGCTGGCCGAATAAACTTGAAATAATTCGTGTCAACTATGATTCTTAGAATCTCCTCGGGCTTATATCCAGAGCAATACATTGTTCCCGCAATGGCTCCGGCGGATGACCCACTCAAGTGAGTTGGGTAAATATCTGCTTCATTCAGTGCTTTAAGCACTCCAAGATGTGAGATACCTCGAACTCCACCTCCTGATAAGGCTACCCCTATTTTTGGATTAGATTTCATCCAGTCTAAAAGTTTGATCCAGTCTAACTCCTTTTTCCGTCATTTTCACGGTACAACATTCGTTCACGGGGTCGTGTTCCAAAACCAGAATATACTTTTCACGTGCTGCTTCTTCCAAAAATGCCGCTTTTTCCTGCATGGTGAGCAAAGGCCTTGTATCATAACCCATCACATACGGAAGTGGAATATGGCCTACAGAAGGAAGTAAATCAGCCATATAAACAAGGGTATGACCCTTGTATTTGATCTTTGGGAGCATCTGCTTATCCGTATGACCATCAGCAGTAATCACATCAAATCCAAGATATTTAGAGGCTTCTTTAGGTTCTACAAACTTAAGATGACCGCTCTCCTGCATGGGTAGGATATTCTCTTTTAAGAAACTAGCCTTCTCCCTAGGATTTGGCTCGGTAGCCCACTTCCAATGATCTTCATTTGACCAATAATGAGCGTTTGGGAAGGTCATTTGATAGCTGCTTTGGTCTACTCCATATTTGACGCCACCCCCGCAATGATCAAAGTGCAAGTGCGTCAAAAAATTATCGGTGACTTCATCAAACCCAACCCCAATCGAGTTCAAGCTTTTCTCCAGGCTATCATCTCCATGCAAATAGTAATGAGAAAAGAACTTTGCATCTTGCTTATCTCCGATTCCATTATCAATCAAAATGATCCGATCCCCATCAGTGACCAAGAGTGATCTCATGGCCCATGTACATAGATTCTTTTCATCGGCAGGATTGGTTCGAGTCCAAAGCGACTTTGGCACCACTCCGAACATCGCTCCCCCATCCAACTTGAAAAATCCTGTATTGACAACGTGTAATTCCATAGAAATAAAAAACCCGAACACTTAATGCATTCGGGATTTGCTTATTCGACTACAACCCCCATCGAACAGAACTTATCGATTCGCTGATCTATTCGTTTTTCGGGTTTTACCTTATCGAGTTCTTTCAAAGATTTAAGGATGAAATCCTTTAGGGTTCCGGCTACAGCTTTGAGATCTTTATGGGCTCCGCCCAAAGGCTCAGGGATAATTCCATCGATCAAGCCATTCCCCTCCATATCCATGGCAGTCAATTTTAAGGCTTCTGCCGCTTGCTCCTTGTAATCCCATGATCTCCAAAGAATAGAAGAACATGATTCCGGAGAAATTACCGAATACCAAGTGTTCTCAAGCATGAAAACGCGATCACCAATGGCAATTCCCAATGCACCACCTGAAGCTCCTTCACCGATAATGATACAAATCACAGGAACTTTCAGCATAAACATCTCCTTCAGATTTCTTGCTATTGCTTCTCCTTGACCTCTTTCTTCTGCCTCAAGCCCTGGAAATGCTCCCGGTGTGTCAATTAAAGTAACAATTGGCTTTCCGAACTTCTCCGCCATTTTCATTAGCCGGAGCGCTTTTCTATATCCTTCCGGGTTTGCCATCCCAAAGTTTCTGTCCTGACGCTGTTTTGTATTTCTACCTTTCTGCTGGCCAATGAACATCACAGTACGTCCATCGATATCTCCCAGGCCACCGATCATCGCACGATCATCACGAACATTTCTATCCCCATGAAGCTCAATAAAGTCTTTGGTGATTTCAAAAATGTAATCTAACGCGTAGGGCCTTTCCGCGTGTCTGGAAAGCTGCACCCTTTGCCACCTGGTAAGGTTTTGAAAAGTTTCTTTTTTCAAGGACAGAATTTTTTCTTCCAAAGACTCAATATCGGAACTTAAATCGATATTCCTTCCCTTAGCTAATTCCTTCATTTCCTTGAGTTTCTCCTCGAGATCAACGATTGGTTGTTCGAATTCTAATACCATTTCATCAGATTTTGGAAGAAACAAAGATAAACATTATCTCTCCATCACAAACCGAATAATCAAGCAAGAGCTGGGTAATAATTTCTTAAAATTATCTGTCTGAAAAAGAATCAGATAGCCTAGAGATTAAAAAAATTTTAGAGCAGGGTATTGCAGAAAAAAAGCAAATACCTACCTTTGCATCACTTCAATCGAGAAGGTCAGCCGAAAAGGCATACAAAAGATATTGGAGCGGTAGTTCAGTTGGTTAGAATGCCTGCCTGTCACGCAGGAGGTCGCGGGTTCGAGTCCCGTCCGTTCCGCATAAAAGCTTGGTCGAAAGATCAGGCTTTTTTTGTTTAAAGGAGTTAGAATGCCTGTCCCGAGTTCTCGGGAAGGTCGCGGTCCCGATTGCTATCGGGACGAGCCCTTCCGTTCCGCTTAAAGTCCCGAAGAAATTTGGGACTTTTTTGTTTTACAGCATTCGCTTCCGATAATCCTTTGTGAAACAAAACCATTCAAAAAGAATTTATTGACAGAAGCCAGCCAATTGGCTAAATCGCCTCTCAATAATTTCGAATCGAATGAAAAAACTTCTCGTCACTTCTCTCTTTCTAGCACTCTTTGGCTTTAGCACTATGGCACAGGACCGGGTTACAGGTAGAAACTTCGCTACCAGATCAGAAATATTGGCTCAGAATGGTATGGCCGCTACTAGTCAGCCGCTAGCCACACAGGCTGCTCTTGACATTCTAAAAAAGGGAGGAACCGCCATGGACGCCGCGATTGCGGCTAATGCTATGCTAGGATTAGTGGAACCTCATGCATGCGGAATAGGTGGAGATGTTTTCGCCGTGGTTTGGGATGCAAAGGAAAAAAAGCTGTATGGTTTTAATGGTAGTGGTCGTGCACCAGAATCCTTGACCATGGAGGTTTATAAAGAAAAAGGATTGAAATACGCACCTTTCCTAGGCCCACTTCCTATCACTGTTCCAGGCACCATTGATGGCTGGTTCAAAATGCACGAGAAATTTGGTAAGCTCTCCATGCAGGAGATTCTTCAGCCAGCCATTGATTATGGAAATAATGGCTTTCCTGTTTCCGAAGTGATTGCTTGGCAAATGAACGACGACTGGCCAAGAATGCAGGATATACCGGGCTTTAGAGAAACCTACATGCCAAATGGTAAATCTACACCTATTAAAGGGGAAGTTTTCAAAAACCCTGACTTGGCCAGAACTTATGACTTAATCGCAAAAGGTGGTAGTGACGCATTTTATAAGGGCGAAATTGCCAAAACGATTGATTCCTTTATGAAAAAGCACGACGGCTATCTCAGTTACGAGGATATGGCGAAGCATGAAGGAGAATGGGTGGAGCCAGTAAGCACGAATTACAGAGGATATGATGTATGGGAGCTACCGCCAAACGGCCAGGGAATCGCTGCTTTGCAAATGCTCAACATTTTAGAAGCCTATGATTTAAAATCTATGGGATTTGGCTCTGCCGACTATTTGCATGTGCTGACCGAAGCAAAAAAGCTTGCCTATGAAGATCGAGCGAAGTTTTATGCTGATCCAGCTTTCAATGAAATTCCTGTTGACTATCTGATTTCAAAGGGATATGCTGATGAAAGAAGAAAACTGATAAACATGAATGAAGCAGCGGACGAATATCCTGCTGGAGATATTGAAAAAGGAAATACTACCTACCTGACAGTGGCTGATAAGGATGGAAACATGGTTTCCTTTATCCAGAGTATTTATGATGAATTTGGATCTGGAATGGTTCCGGATGGTCTAGGTTTTGTGATGCAAAATCGTGGACAGATGTTCAATGTTCAGGATCCAAATCACTTCAACTCTTTAGCCAAAGGCAAGAGACCTTTTCACACGATCATTCCGGCATTCGTGACTAAGGATGGAGAACCATTTATGAGTTTCGGCCTTATGGGAGGTGCTGTGCAGCCTCAAGGACATGCTCAAATCATTGTGAATATTATTGACTTCGGGATGAACCTCCAGGAAGCAGGAGATGCACCTAGAATGCGCCATGTCGGCTCCTCACAACCAACAGGGTCACAAATGCGAAATGGAGGAGCTCTCAACCTTGAAAGTGGTTTTTCCTATGAAGTGATTAGAGAATTAGAAATAAGAGGTCACAGAGTTCAATTTGGTGTCGGACCTTACGGAGGCTATCAAGCCATTGGCTACGATCCGGTCAACAAAGTATACTACGGCGCTTCTGAGTCACGAAAAGACGGCCAAGCCGCGGGTTATTAAATAAAAAGACCATCATTTAGATGGTCTTTTTTTATAAACTCTTCTGCCAGTTCCAACTATCTCTCATGGAATCATCCAGAGATTTTTGAGGAGACCAGCCAAGTAAATCATTGATTTTAGTCGTGTCAGCCCAAACCTTGATCACATCTCCAGGTCTTCTTGGTCCGATTTCATAATTCAGCTTTTCACCACTGACTTTCTCAAAGCTTTGGATCACCTCTAGAACTGTGTTTCCTCTGCCGGTACCCACATTAAACACATCATAAAAATCCTGGTCCTGATCATCTAAATACTGAATAGCTCTCATGTGAGCATCCGCAAGATCAACAACATGGATATAATCGCGAATACAGGTTCCATCAGGTGTATCATAGTCTCCCCCGAAAACCGTTAGCTTTTCTCTAATTCCTGCTGCAGTTTGAGTTACAAAAGGAACAAGATTATTGGGTTTTCCTTTGGGAAGCTCCCCAATTTTTGAAGTCTCATGTGCCCCAACAGGGTTAAAATACCGCAATGAAATAACCCTAAGCCCAACCTTACTCTTCACAGTGTCAACAAGAATGTCCTCACAAATCTTCTTGGTGTTTCCATATGGACTTTCAGCATCTTGTCGTGGTGTGGCTTCTGTCACCGGAAGGACATCAGGTTGACCATATACAGTACAAGATGAAGAAAATACAATATCCTTAATTCCTCGCTCTTGCATAAACTCAAGTAAGGTCACTAAGGCTCCCACATTATTCTGATAATACTTTAAGGGCTTTTCGGTACTCTCACCAACGGCTTTGAAGGCAGCGAAATGAATAACTCCTGATAGTTCATGGTCTGAGGAAACTTGATCTAGTAAAGCTCGATCCCCACAATCTCCCTGATAAAAAGGCATTTCCACCCCAGTGATTTCCTTCAATCGGTCCAAAACACCGATCTCAGAATTGGAAAGGTCATCGATAATGATTGGTAAAAAACCAACTTTGACAAGTTCAACAGCTGTATGGGAACCAATGTACCCCGCCCCACCGGTAATTAGTATTTTCTTCATTCTAAAAATTTTGACAAATCTATTTAATCTGAATTATTCCTGAAGGATTAATTGAGATTTATCGAATCAGGGTAAATGTTCCGCCATCTACCTCATTGTAATTCTGACCACCTTCAACGTACTCGTACTCTAATTTGTAAGAGTATACGCCAGGAGCGGCTTCTTCACCAGCAATATTTCCATCCCAACCATCTGAACCAGAATAAACCAACTGACCCCATCTATTCCAGATCATTAAGGAGTAATCCGCTCCGCAAAGTATCACCGGACCATAAGGACCATCTTCAGGATTGAAGCCCGTTGGCATTCTTACTTGTGGTGTGCCTCTAGACACTGTGCCTATCCCTTCCACAATACATCCATTGGCATCGGTAACAGTTACTCCAAGAGGTCCAGAAGGCAAATTAATTGCAGTTTGACCGGTTTGTCCATCCTCCCATAAATAAGTGAATGGGGCTGCACCTCCTATCACTTCCACAGTTAATTCACCATCCACTGATCCTGGACAGCTTGGGTTGCCCTCCGTAAAATTCAAGGTAATGGGGTCGCCTTCGGGTATTTCTACTGTAATGGTGACTCCACATCCTCTTTGGTCCTGAATAAAAGCCGTGTAGGGTCCGGCAAAAAGTCTGGATATGGTTAAGAAACGTCCATCCCACTCAGACGAAAAATCAAATTCCTGTAAATCACCAGTGCCACCAGAAAGCTCTACAATGATTTGACCATCTCTTCCTCCTTCGCAAGATGGAGGAATTATCTCAGGAGTACTCAAAATCCGTATGGGAGCAGGATCATTCAACGTAAATTCATAGGTCTCAATAAAACACCCACTCGCATCGGACACCTCCACAGAATAAAAACCAGCTGAAAGTCCTCGAGCTACTCCTTCGTCCAAAGCTGGATCATGGGACCATGAATACTCAAACTCACCAGATCCACCATTTGGAATAATTTCAATTACTCCATCGGAATGACCTGCACATGCTGGATCTGAGAAATCCTGCTCTATAGTTACAGGCCCAAAAATCTCAACGGTCAAGATTTCCGATTGACCTGAACATGTCGCATCGAACTCACTGGTCTCAGTAAAGAATAATTGCTTTACCGGACTATTCTCATCCCAATCCACAATCACCTGCTCAGTATCCGCATCGGATAAAATTGTTCCTCCGGTTATGTCCCAAGAATAAATTCTTGCTTCAGCGGGGAAGGGAACAGAATAAGTCAAACCCTCAAAAACCCCATCGCAAATACCTGAAGGTCCTTCAGGTGCCTCGGGTTGGATATCTTCAGTAACCTCAACCTCAAGAGACAACGTTTCTCCCTCGCATCCTTCATCAGTTAAGAGTGTAGCTTCTATCAAACCCGTGCCAGGATCAACCCAATCAATTGTTAAGGTGCTGTCCGTCTGTGAAATGAGATTTCCACCTTGAACATTCCAAATTGCCCGATCGAAATTGGCTTTATCGGTAATTTCATAGGTGACCTCACCATTATCAGGACAAACAGATGAAGGGCCAGAAATAATCCCCGTAACTTCTTTCACTTCCACTTCAAATGTGAATTCATCCTGCTTATCACATCTATCCTCTCCGGTAGATGCGAAAATTTTGACTTCGAAAGTACCTGTCTCTGTAAAAGTATGATTGACCTCCTGTCCATCTTTCAATTCTGATCCGTCACCAAAATCCCAGGTGAATTGATTGAATTCAGGATTATCGGGAACCACAGACCAGGTACCTTCCTGATTATAACAGGCAACTTGCTCTCCCTCGACCTCAAACTCATATTCAGATTCTGCTTCGAATTGGATACTTTCTAAGTTCGTTCCTACAGAAAATCCATAGGACTCGATTGATCCTGAGCCATAAACATAACCTATGACCCCTTCAGGATTAGACAAACTGTTTACACCATAGGGTATCTCAATTCGAGCATATGACAATCCTGAATTCAAGGCGGGCTGAAATTGGTTGCCTATGTTTTGACCATTCAACACTGTTTGGCCTATTGCATCATTATCCACTAAAACAGTTAGGAAATGAGAAATCTCCTGATTGAATTCACCAATGAGTTTTCCCGTAGAAAAAGTGATATCCTCAATCTTTTGTCGATTTGGACTTAAGAGAAATAAGCTTGGGTCACCTAGAGGCGCTACGCCAAACTCATTACAAGCTGCGCTCTTTGCCACAACCGCTACCGAACTTGGTTTTGAGGTTTCGATCACTGCCAGCTCATCCTTTGCAAATTCAAAACGGTCAAATTCTCCAGCATCCAATGTGACCTCAAGATTTCCATTGATTCTCACCTGAGTACCATCTTCAGCAGCTAGAACCTTAACAATTTCGCCTGAAGTTCTTCCCGCCAACGGAACATGTACATATTCCTTACCCCAAGTATCAATAGGATAAGCCTGCTGGAAAATATGGTCCCCACTCGTTCCGCAGTCCCCCGCGCTACTGGTTTTGTTTCCTCCAAAAACTGCCAAAAGTTTACAGGTGCCTTCATCCTGATTCAGAACACGGACACTTGAACCAGTTAGATCATCATTTGCTTTGATTTGATAGCTTTCACCTTCATTTAAGGTTACCGTAATTGGGGCGCCGGCAGGAACTGTATTAATGGTAGTGGCTGAAGGAATAATCTCTACTTCGGTATTATTCTCAATGGCCATTACCAAGAGCGTACTTTCAAAGTTTTGGTTACTACCTGGATCGATATCTGGGGGGAAATTTTCATAGTGAGCCATCACCATGTATTCGGTACTAAGCGAATTAACTGGTAGAATAACCGTACCGTCAGAACTGTATTCACGACCATTAATTGCATGAACCGTAAGATCACCTGAACTTGTAATGGTGAGGGGTTTAAATTCCTCTACCCCACTTTCTCGATGGATAATTCCCTCTCCATCTCCATCAAATTCCTGGATTAATTGCTGTCCTGCGTCAAGATCAAAAGTGATATTCTGTTTGGGAGTTTGGATGGTACCTGCTGCCTTTTCCACAGCAGTCAGAATAATCACAACCTTATCGGGTTGAGTAGGACGACGATTGTTGTCCATAAAGCCGATATAAAATTCTCGACCTATGGTTGAAACCTGAGCAATAAGTGTTTCGGGAAGGATAACCAACCCAAAAAGGCACACATAAATCATCAGGTATTTTTTCACATCAAATCCTTTACCCTTCTATCCTTACCTAATTAAAGTAAATGTTCCACGTTTTTGTTGGGTTTGAGGAGTTTCT
The DNA here is from genome assembly GCA_937146645.1 of uncultured Cyclobacteriaceae bacterium. Lineage (GTDB taxonomy): Bacteria > Bacteroidota > Bacteroidia > Cytophagales > Cyclobacteriaceae > Algoriphagus. The sequence continues at coordinate 32,010 of CAKZRQ010000047.1, read as the reverse complement.
TCTATGGTATAAGAATATGAAACCATGTAAGAATAGGTTCCAGTTGGGGCTTCATCACCATTTAGCATCCCATCCCAGCCTTCTGTTCCCGTGTACACAAGCTGTCCCCATCGATCATATATCCAAATTTGGAAATTCACTTCACAGTTCGACACTCCCTGATAAAGTGGAGCATTATTTTTTGGATCAAAGCCAGTTGGCATTCTTATCTGAGGTGCCGTCTCCAACACTCTTCCTGTTCCAACACTAACACATCCGTCATTATCTAAAACAGACACTTCGTATTCACCCCGACCTAAATTTAAAAGGTTTGCTCCGGTCGAACCATCACCCCAGGTGTAAACATAAGGACCAGTACCTCCAGTTGGAATTGCCAAAAGCTCTCCGTTAAAACCTCCGGGACATGCAGGCTTCTCGAGTCTCACATCTACATCTAGTGGTGCAGGTGATGTAATTTCAAACTCTACTGGTAAAATACAGCCATTGGCATCTACTACCTCCCAAGTGTAAAGACCAGATTCCAAATCTATAAAATTGACAGAACCAGAAGTGTTAACCCCGTCTCTGAAGTCAATAGAATAAGGCGGGACTCCGCCGGTTATTTGGAGATCAAGGGTGCCGTCAGGTTTACCGAAGCAACTGGTTCCCTCAAAAGCAATGGATTGAATCGCCAAAGTTTCAGGTTCCACCACTTCAATATCTTCAAGTAATCTTTCGCAACCGATAGCATCAATTACCTTGACAGTGTATAGACCAGCAACAAGGTTTTCAGCAATGCCAGAATCTATTGTGCCATCATGCTCCCACTCAAAAGTATAGGGTGCTACCCCACCCTGTACATCCAATTCAATGATCCCATTCGAATCACCATTACAAAGTAAAATCGGATCATTTGATACGGTAGCTACAAATTCTTCCGTTACGTTAACATCAATATAGTCCGAGACACCTTCACAACTTTCATCTACCAAACTGGATACAGTATATCGAACTCTTCCTATTACCCCCGGCGTATTCCAAAGTACTTCAATTTCTGCAGAGCCATTTCCACTGACTATTTCTCCGCCCTCAATATCCCATTCATAAGATCTTCCACCGACTGGACTGCTAACAGTATAGAATTGTGAAACGTTAGGATCAAAACATACATCCAGCGGTCCTTCAGGAAGAGAAGCTTGAAGCTGATTATTGATTACCACCTCCAAAACCAATTCCTCACCTGGACAGCCATTGGCTGCAAAAGGTTTAGCAATAACCCTTGCACTTGGATTAGCTGGTCCCCAAGCCACCAAAACTGAATCCCCATAATTTTCAAGAATAGTTCCTCCCTCTACTTCAAACTCAACCAAGCCCACATTCTCAGTCTCATCAATTTTATAAATGACCTCTTCTACATCAGGACAAACGCTTGTCTCACCATTTAACTCTGCGGAAAGAGAATTTACTTCAATCTCAAAATCAATATTCTCTTGTTCGTCACAGGTATTCGGACTTAGTGCTGCTACCACACTCACTGGATACGTACCGGGTTCAGTAAATGTATGAGATACGGTTTGCCCAACTACAGGATCACTACCATCTCCAAAGTCCCAAACGAAATAAGTATAATCTGGATTTTCTGAAGTCACAGACCATTCTGCTTCTTCATTTAGGCAAGCTACATTTTCACCATCGACCTCAAATTCGTAAGCTGACTCAGTTTCAAAATTCAAATTATCCAGCGCCGCACCAACAGCAAAACCGTAGGACTCAAGAAAACCAAACCCATAGACATATGCCGTAAATCCTTCCGGATTAGAAAGTTGATGGATGCCTTGTGTGATATTGATTCTGGCGTAAGAAAATGAGGGATCGCCTGGTACTGGTGAAAATCTTCCTCCCACATTTTGTCCGTCAAGGACAGTCTGCAAAGCTGCATCGGTGCTTACTACTACATTTACGTAATGGGTTACAATAGACGGGAGATTTAATGCATTAAATCTTATTGAGGTTAACAATTGCTCACTTGGACTGTAAGTAATCATAAAGGGATCCCCATTCTCGAAATTAGGTGCACCAGCTTCGTTGCACTCTTGACTCTTTGAAAAAACTGTAACAGAACTCGGTTTAGTTGTCTTAATAGATGCAGAGCGATTAATTCCGAACTCTAGAGAAAGGAATTCCCCAGCATCAATGGTCCCACGACTTGCTCCATCCACAAGCACTTCGGTTCCGTCTTCAGAAGCCAAAACCTTCACCAACTCTCCTGAAGTCCTTCCTGACAAGGCCACATGGACAAAAGAAGTACCCCATGTGTTTACAGGATAGGCTTGCTGAAATAGATTATCATTTGCTGCACCACAGTTTCCAACAGAGGTCCATTTATTACCACCAAAAACAGCAATTTTCTTACAATCATCCGCATTATCACCGATTACCCGTACTCGGGTACCGGTCATATCGGATTTAGATTTAAGCTGATAACTCTGGCCTCGATTTAGGGAAAGGGTAAAAGGTATATCAGCCAAGCCTCCACTCAACGTATTAACTGTTGGTGTGATTTCAATCTCAGTATTGTCCTCGGTCGCAATGACAAGAAGCTGACTCTCATCATTTATATTTCCATTGTACTGTACACCTGTAAGAACCTCATAGTGGGAAGTAATTCGATAATCCTTCCCTAGCGCACCGATAGGTAATACTACGGTTCCATCAGCACTTCGGAATCTTTCATTAAAAGCATAAACCGCAATCTTACCTGTAGAAAGAATGTATACACCTTTATTTTCTCTCAGTCCACTGACCCTATGCAATAAATCAACTTCTGTGGAAGGGACGATATGAGCAAATTGTTCGCCCTGCTGAATATCAAAGTCAATGGTTCTACCCAAATATTCAATTGTCCCTGTAGCGTCTTCATTGGCTGATATAACAATTACCGCTTGATCAGGCGCATCAGGCAGGAGGCGATTATTATCCATAAAACCCACCCAAAATTCCTTACCTACAGTAGAGAGTTGACCAAAGGCCTGATTCTGTACACTTATGAAGGAAAATAAGAAAAGAAATGCGAGTAGAAGTCTCCTCATTCAGGGGTGTTTAGCTTTCAAGATTTTAATATAATTAACCCCTTTTAGAAAATAGCTTAAAACCTTAAAAGGATGGTAGAAATAGAACTTGAAAGACCTTTTTAAGTTCAGCGGATTGAATTAAATAGCTATCTTTGCCGCTCAATTTAGAGCGAGAAATATCCATGATATCTGTAGATAATCTTTCATTAAAATTTGGCAAGCGAACTCTCTTCGAAGACGTTAATCTAAAATTCACTCCTGGCAACTGTTATGGGGTAATCGGAGCGAACGGAGCGGGTAAATCTACCTTCCTTAAAATTATTGCGGGCGAGCAGGATAGCACCTCTGGTTCTATCAACATCACTCCTGGTCAGCGAATGGCTGTACTTAAGCAGGATCACTTCGAATATGAAGAAGTGGAAGTACTGAAAGTAGTCCTTATGGGTCACAAAAAACTGTACTCCATCATGACTGAAAAGGATGAGCTCTACATGAAGCCAGATTTCAGCGAAGAGGATGGGATTAAGGCTTCTGAATTAGAGGCTGAATTTGCTGAAATGGATGGATGGAATGCAGAATCTGATGCCGCTGCGCTACTTTCTGGCCTAGGCATTTCAGAGGATCTGCATTATCAACCAATGAGTCAATTGGCGGGTAACCAAAAGGTCCGAGTTCTTTTGGCCCAAGCTCTTTTTGGAAATCCAGACATCCTGGTTCTTGATGAGCCTACCAATGATTTGGATGCCGAGACCATTGTCTGGTTGGAAAACTTCCTTGTGAATTTCAAGAATCTGGTAATCGTCGTTTCACACGATAGGCACTTTTTAGATGCCGTTTCCACCCATATCGTCGACATTGACTTTGGAAAGATTAAAATCTACTCTGGAAACTACACCTTCTGGTATGAGTCTTCTCAGCTAGCGCTAAAGCAAAGAGCAGATCAGAATAAGAAGGCCGAGGAAAAGAGAAAGGAATTACAGGCTTTTATTGACAGGTTCTCTGCGAATGTGGCAAAGTCAAAGCAAGCTACTTCAAGAAAGAAAATGCTTGAAAAGCTCAATGTGGATGATATTGAGCCATCGACAAGAAAATATCCTGGAATCATTTTTAAGCCAGAAAGAGAAGCGGGTGATCAAATTTTCATGACAGAAAATTTGGAACTGATTGAGGATGGGGTAACCTATTTCACTGACGTGAACTTGATGGTAGATAAAGGAGATAAAATCGCCTTTGTGTCAAAAACCAAACAGGCAGTGAATAAATTCTTCCAGACCATCATGGGTGATATTCCTGTTCAAAGCGGTAGTCTGAAATGGGGTGTAACTATTAATAAGGCTTATCTCCCAAATGATAATTCGAAGTTCTTCAATAATGACCAAAACCTGATCGATTGGCTAAGCCAATATTCAGATAATCAGGAAGAGGCCTATGTAAGGACCTTCCTTGGCAGAATGCTTTTTACGGGTGAAGAAACATTCAAGAAGTCATCCGTTTTATCTGGAGGGGAAAAAGTTCGTTGCATGATTTCTAAAATGATGCTTCAAAATCCTAACCTACTGGTAATGGATGAGCCTACCAATCACCTGGATCTTGAATCAATTACTGCCTTTAACAATGCCGTTGTGGACTTCAACGGTACAGTATTGATGTCTTCATATGATCATGCATTTGTACAGTCTTCGGTAAACAGAATCATCGAATTCACTCCAAAAGGGACTATAGACAGAAGAATGGAGTATGATGATTACCTCGAAAGTGAGCAGGTAAAATCAGTGCGTGAAGAGATGTACGCCTAATCTCTATCCAAAAGACATGTCTTCAATCCCAGAAATAAGGCTCAAAAAAGGAAAAGAGATTTCCTTAAGGAGACGGCACCACTGGGTATTTTCAGGAGCCATAGCTTCCAGGGGCCATTCCCTAAACGCTGGTGATTTAGTGAGGGTAGTTTCCTTCAAAAATGATTTTCTCGGACTTGGTCATTTTGCCAAAGGTTCGATCATGGTGAGAATCATAAGCTTCGAAGACCTAGAGATTAATCAGGAGTTTTGGGATCAAAAATTATCCTCAGCCATCAACCATAGATCCAAAATTGGGCTTCTGGAGTCTAAGGAGACCAATGTTTTCCGTTTGGTACATGGAGAAGGTGATGGAATTCCAGGTCTAATCATTGACTATTACAATGGAACAGCTGTAATGCAATGCCATGACCCAGCTTTGCTTCAGTATCGAAACTCCATTGCCAAAGCATTAGATAGTAATCTCGGAGATAGACTGAAGGGAGTTTATGATAAGAGCAAAGACGTACTTCCTAAGGAATTTCGAAATGGTGAAAACGGATTTATACTGGGTGAGCCCAAAACAGATTTAGTTTCTGAACACGGGGCCAAATACAAAATTGATTGGGAAAAGGGTCAAAAAACAGGATTCTTCATTGACCAACGAGAGAATCGTGCTTTGCTCGGAGAGTACTCAAAAGATAAAAAGGTCTTAAATACCTTCTGCTATTCAGGGGCTTTCTCCGTGATGTCATTACTTGCCGGAGCCAGCGAAGTTCATTCTGTGGACATTTCTGAAAGCGCTATTCAGCTTACCGAAGAAAATTTTCAACTCAATCCAGAAATAAAAGGTAATCACAAATCGATTCAGGCTGACGTGGTAAAATACATCCGTGAAATCGGTGATGACTTTGATGTGATAGTGCTCGATCCACCTGCTTTCGCCAAGAATATGAAAGCGAGACATAATGCCGTTCAAGCCTACAAAAGATTGAATTTAGAGGCCCTTAAAAAAATCAAAAAGGGAGGAATCTTGTTTACTTTCTCATGCAGTCAGGTAGTAGACAAAGCTTTGTTCCGAAATACTATCGTGGCGGCTGCATTGGAATCAAAAAGAACCATTAAAATTCTACATCAATTAAGCCAGCCAGCGGATCATCCGGTCAATATATATCACCCTGAAACCGAATATCTAAAGGGTCTTGTGCTTTATGTGGATTAAGTTCAGATTCGTATTTTAATCGAGGATTTTCACCCATCAACAACACTAAAACATGTATACAGGTCTTCTTCATTTACACTCCGGAGTAGCTTATTTGGCTCTTTTAGCCTTAGCAGGAGTCTTTATTTATGCACTAATTGGATCATTAAGTGGAAAGGAATTCACTGAAAAGGATAGAAAAATAGCCATGATTGCATTTATCCTTTCTCATATCCAGCTGCTGGTTGGATTGATCTTATACTTTGTCAGTCCTTTGGGTTTCCAGCTATTAACCTCAGAGGGAACCATGTCTAACTCGGCTGCAAGATTGACAGCTTTGGAGCATCCGCTTATCAATATTGTGGCAATCATCATCATTTCCATTGGTTACATCAGGGCAAAGAAATTGACTTTGCCAAGGGCAAGATTCAGAAGTGTTTATATGGCTTATGCCATTGGGCTTGTCCTCATTCTTTCTAGAATTCCTTGGAGTGCTTGGCTTGGTTAGTCAATTGAGTTTTCTGTAAGTTCAAAATATGATTCAATTGAAAAATCTCCGATTACTTCTTTTAGTCCTCTCTGTGATCGTTCTGGCGAGTTGTGATAGCGATGATCCTGCACCGATTCAACCAAGAGGCACTATCACTGATCTGGCCTTGAATTTTGAAGAGCTGGATGATACTGGCAATCCAACTGGAACTGTTTTAACTTTCAATGTTACGAACCCAAGCGGTATCGAACTGAATCAAACACCACTGGAAACTATTCGAATTGATGAAGGGAAGTCTTATCGATTGAGACTTCAGCTGAATGATGCCATCAATAATGGGGATATTAATTTCCAGATTCTAAATGATCCGGAGGATTACCAGTTTTTCTTTCTCGGGTCTGCTATGATCGGTTCTTCAGCTACGATGGATTACAATTACAATGATGACCAAATAGGTTTAGATGGGAATGTAAGAGTCTCCTTCACCTCGATTTTTGCCGGGCAAATGCGCTTAGTCCTTAGATACAAATTGAACAAAGATTGGCCTGGAGCTGATGATCCTAACTTCGAAGGTTTCGAGGATGCTGGAGGAAGTTCAGATTTAGATTTAACTTTTCCAGTTGAATACAATTGACATAAAAAAAGGCAACCAATCGGTTGCCTTTAATTTTATATCTCTCTTTTATTCCGGAGAACAAACTGTGATTTTGCTGACATCAAATCCTACTCCAGCAGTGTAGTTCATACCTACATTTCCTGAAACAAGGATGGTTTCATAATCAGGCCCATCAGCGGCTAAATGAATTTTGATGTGGCCATCAAAGCTTTTAAAATCATCGAAAGTCAATTTCTCTCCATCTGCTAAAGTCCCAAGCAAGGTAGAGCTTTGCAAACTGGTTCCGCTTATTGGATTAAGCAAAAAAGCTATTTCAGCAACCGGTGCATCATAAGCCCCAAAATGCAAATGGGCAGGAAAGGAAATTCCAGAGGCTTGAGCTCCATCCAGTGAAATATCTAACTGAAGATTTCCGTCTTTCAATTCTGTTACTTCCAAAACCCCATTATATTCAAAATCACTGCTTTGGAAAAGTTCGAATCGAATAGAATTTTGAAGAGGATCTGGATCGGAGTCTCCATCACAAGCAGTGAAGAAAGCAAGTCCGAGGAGGATCAATAAGTATCTTTTCAGATTATTCATATGTCTTGGTAACGAAAAGGTTAGCTTTCCTGTTCGCTGTTTCTTTCATTTTGTCGTAAAATAAAACAAATTCTCGCAATCGAGGTAGTTTAAATCGCATGCATCATTTTGCTCAACTCATCTCTGCACTTGACCAATCCAACAAAACCAAGGATAAAATCAATGCATTGACTGATTTTTTTGAAAAGGCAAGTGATGAGGATAAAGTTTGGGCAATAGCCCTATTCACTCACCGAAGACCCAAAAGGCAAGTAAATACCAAACAACTCCGCGAATGGTGTCAGGAAAAAAGTGGAATTCCCGAATGGCTTTTCGACGAATCCTATCACACAGTAGGTGATCTTGCCGAAACCATAGCTCTCCTTCTGCCCCATCCGGATAAGAAATCTGAAATATCCCTTTCAGAATGGATTAAGAAACTAATAGCCTTAAATGGGAAAGAAGAGAATGAAAAAAAAGAGGAGATTCTAGAAGCCTGGGCGAAACTAGATAAAATCGAGTGCTTCATTTTTAATAAAATTCTGACTGGTGGTTTTAGAATTGGCGTAAGCCAAAATCTGATGACTCAAGCTCTTTCCATTCATCTGGATATTGATAAATCGACTGTAGCGCACTGTCTGATGGGAGAATGGAACCCTGAGACGATTTCCTTTGAAGAACTACTGAGCTCTGAGAATTCGAGAAAGGATATCTCAAAACCTTACCCCTTCTTTTTAGCTCATCCACTGGAAAAGGAACCTCAGGAATTAGGAAGTCCTGAAGACTGGCAAGTGGAATGGAAATGGGATGGGATCAGAGGTCAGCTCATCAAAAGAGAGGATGAGGTCTTCGTTTGGAGCCGTGGTGAGGAGTTAGTCAATGATAAATTTCCTGAGCTAATTAGTCTTGGAGAGTCTCTACCAAATGGCACCGTTCTGGATGGAGAAATTCTGGCCTTTCGGGATGGGCAACCATTACCCTTCAATCTCCTCCAAACACGCATAGGTAGAAAAACAGTTGGTAAAAAACTTCTAAATGATGCTCCAATAAGTCTTTTGGTGTATGATTTACTTGAATTTGATGGAGAGGACCTTCGTAAAGTTTCTTTGCAGGATCGAAGAAAGATTCTAGAAAAACTAGTCCAAGACAATCCACATCCAAACCTGGAAATTTCTTCTCCAATTGAGGGTGAAAATTGGAAAGACCTTATTGAACTTCGTGAAGAATCAAGAAAGCATTACGCCGAAGGCTTTATGCTCAAAGAAAAGACATCTACTTATCAGGTAGGCAGGAAAAAGGGAGGCTGGTGGAAATGGAAAATAGATCCTTTAACCATAGATGGGGTGATGATCTATGCACAAAAAGGTCATGGCAGAAGAGCTGATTTGTATAGCGATTACACGCTCGCAGTCTGGGATGGTGATGCCTTGGTTCCTTTTGCAAAAGCTTATTCAGGCCTGACAGACGCTGAAATGAAAGAGGTGGATGCTTTTGTGAAGAAAAATACTCGGGAACGTTTTGGGCCCGTACGAACAGTCACAGCGGAATTAGTTTTTGAAATTGCTTTTGAAGGAATTCAAAAAAGCCCAAGACATAAAAGTGGAATTGCTCTTCGTTTTCCTCGAATTTCCAGGTGGAGAAAGGATAAACCCAAGGAAGAGGCGAATACCCTAAATAATCTGAAAGACTTGCTAAATCTTTATGGAGGATAAACGATTTGAGGTAGGTTATCAATATTTCCGTTCCAAAGGCTGGGAACCTTTCCCGTTTCAGCTTGAGGCCTGGAGCAATTATATGGATGGAAAGTCTGGGCTTTTAAATGCGCCCACGGGTTCTGGCAAAACTTTGGCGCTGTGGTTTCCAGCCATTTTGGATTATATCCATAAGCACCCTAATGACTGGCAAAAGCCAAGAAAAAATGGAATTCAAATCATCTGGGTTTCCCCGCTGAGAGCTTTGGCACAAGATATCCAACTGGCGATGCAGGAAGTCTGTGAAGCCATTGGTTTGCCATGGCAAGTTCAGGTGAGAAATGGAGATACCGATGCCAAGACCCGTGCTCAGATCAAACGGAATCCGCCTGAGTGCCTGATTACCACACCTGAGACTCTTCATGTGCTCATCGCACAAAAAGATCACAAAAGGCTTTTCAAAACCATCGAATCAGTCATTGTCGACGAGTGGCATGAACTGGTAGGCAATAAACGCGGTGTTCAATTACAACTTGCTTTAAGCTACATTCAAGCTATTTGTCCCAATCAATTTAAAAGATGGGCGATTTCTGCCACCCTTGGAAACCTTAAAAAAGCTGGAGAAGTACTTCTTGGAAATAAACTACCGCTAAACGTGGTAAAGGCGGACATTGAAAAAGAAATCGTAATCAAATCAGTCTATCCAGACGAAATCGAAAAGTATCCCTGGACTGGTCATTTAGGCATTCGAATGCTTGATAAGGTTGTTCCCATTATCGAGGGAGCTCAATCAAGTTTATTATTCACAAATACCAGATCCCAAACCGAAATCTGGTATCAGAAGATAATTGAGGCCAGACCTGATTGGGCCGGATGGGTTGCCATGCATCATGGCTCATTGGATAAGAAGGTTCGTTCTTGGGTGGAGAATGCACTTCACGAAGGAAGGCTAAAACTTGTTGTCTGCACCTCCAGTCTTGATCTTGGTGTTGATTTTAGACCTGTGGATCGAGTCATCCAGGTGGGCAGCCCAAAAGGGGTTTCTAGATTTATGCAAAGAGCTGGTCGAGCTGGCCACCAGCCAGGATTACCATCGGAAGCCTTTTTTGTACCCACCAATGCCCTAGAACTAATCGAGGCTTCAGCCTTAAGAAATGCGATCGAAGATAAGGATCTTGAATCTCAAAGCTCCCCCACCCTTTGCTATGATGTTCTTATCCAGTTTCTTGTTACACTGGCAGTCGGTGAGGGATTTCGGCCTGAAGAAGTTTACCCAATCCTAAAAACTACCCATGCCTTTGCGAAGCTAAGCGAGGAAGAAATGAATTGGGCTCTGGAATTCATTACCCAAGGGGGTGAGTCCCTGAGTAGTTATGAGGATTTCAAAAAGGTAGAAATCATGGCTGATGGCCTTTACAAGGTAAATAGTAGGAAAATTGCCATGAAGCATCGGCTTTCTATGGGCACCATAGTTTCAGAGGCTTCGCTCAAAGTGAAATTCAAAAATGGCGCTTATTTAGGTTCTGTCGAAGAATATTTCATTACCAAAATGAAGATTGGTGATCGCTTCTTTTTTGCTGGACGAAGCCTAGAATTGCTTCAAATAAAAGATATGAGTGCCATAGTCAAAGTCTCCGAAAAGAAATCCAATAATGTGGTAAGTTGGATGGGTGCGCGAATGTCCTTGTCCTCAAAACTTGCAGATAAAATCCGTGACATTCTCGTCGAATACAATATGGGAAAAGCTGAATCCGAAGAAGCGAGAAAGGTCTTACCTATTCTTGACTTACAGTCAAAACTTTCCATAGTTCCGGATAAAGACCAATTCCTAATCGAGTCTCATCAGTCCAAAGAAGGATATCATCTCTTCTTTTATCCATTTGAGGGTAGAATGATTCATGAGCTGATGAGTGCCATGGTGGCTTATCGAATATCCGTGAGTTATCCGGTTTCCTTTAGCATAGCCATGAATGATTATGGTTTTGAGCTACTATCTGATTCCTATCTTGACATAGAGGAACTACTTGCAGAAGATTTGTTCACCACAAAGAATATGAAAGAGGATATTCTAGCCTGTGTAAATGAAAGCGAAATGGCCAGAAGAAAATTCAGGGAAATCGCCGGAATCTCTGGCCTGGTCTTTCAGGGTTACCCTGGTAAGCCCATGACTTTTAAGCATATCCAATCAAATTCTAGCCTACTGTTTCAGGTTTTTGAAACGTATGATCCAGACAACCTTCTTTTGCGCCAAGCACAAAATGAAGCAATCAATGATCAGATGGAAGAGGACAAGATGTTTGAAGCTCTTTCAAAAATCAATAATCAAAAAATAGAGATTCGTAAGCCGGTTCAGTTTACCCCATTTTCATTCCCAATCATGGTTGATAGGCTAAGTAGAACCAGCATTTCATCAGAAAGCATTGAAGACAGAATAGCGAAGATCCAAGCTGAATTCAGTGTGCAGGATTAATTGGTTCTCCAGAAGAATGGAGTAAAAAGAATAAGGATTGTAAATAACTCTAGTCTTCCTAGAAGCATAATGAAGGCTAAAAACACCTTCGCAAATGGAGAGAAAAAGCTAAAATTATCTACCGGTCCTACATCCCCTATGGCAGGTCCGACATTTCCTAGAGATGTAGCAACCGCTCCCAAAGAAGTTGGTAAATCATACCCCATCAGGGATAATACCAGAGCCCCCAAAACGAAGGTGAGAAGGTATATCAAGAGAAAATTCATGATATGAGTAATGATCCTCCCAGTTACACGATCTCCATTAATCAAAAGTGGAACCACAGCTCTTGGATGTATTAACCGCTTAAACTCCAACCATGAGTTCTTGATAAAAGTAAGGTGACGTACGAACTTAATTCCACCGGCTGTTGAACCCGCAGAACCACCTAAAAACAACAGCATGAAACAAAGGAATGTCACACCTTGCCCGTATTGGGTGTAGTCATCAGTGACGTAACCTGTTGTGGTCACGAGGGAAACTACTTGGAATAATGAAGCTCTGAAGGCTTCCTCACCTGTAAAATCCACTCTCTGAGCAATGGGATAATACAAGACTACCGTTATGGCTAAAAGAGCAAACGCATAAGTTTTGAATTCATCACTTCTTAAAACACGTCGGAATCTTCCCAAAAATCCGAAATAGATAATGGTGAAGTTGGTTCCTGCGAGGAACATAAAAAGAATAGCAGTGTATTGAATGAAAGCAGAATCATAAAATGCCATGCTATCATTCTTGGTCGAAAAACCTCCGGTTGCCAGTGTGGTCAAAGCATGATTAATGGCATCGTAAAAAGTCATTCCACCAATCCAGTATAAGCCCATTGCTAGAAGGGTCAAGCCCACATACAAATACCATAGGCGCTTCGCTGTTTCTGATATTCTAGGGTGTACTTTGTCAGAAGTTGGTCCTGGAGATTCAGCCACAAATAGCTCAATACCACCTATCCCTAAAAGTGGGAATATGGCAACGGTTAAAACAATAATTCCCAAACCACCGATCCATTGGGTCATACTGCGCCAAAAAAGTAATCCCTTCGGCATGGCCTCAATATCAGTGAGAATGGTGGCTCCCGTAGTGGTAAGTCCTGAGAGAGTCTCAAAAATGGCATCGTAAATCGAAGGAATCTCTTGGCTAAGCAAGTATGGTAGCATCCCAAAGACTGACATGACGATCCAGCTAAGAGATACGATTAAGTAACCTTCCCTCTTTCTAATATTTCTATCGTCTTTGGAAAAGGAGAAAAATAGCACCAGCCCTAAGACCATCGAAATAGAGGCTGAAATCAGTATCGGAGCTAGTTTCTCCCCGTAATACAAAGAAAAGCCAGCTCCCGGGAGCATCAAGAGACCAATGAGCACCATTAATGCTCCCATGATCTTGGCAATTTCCTTGAAATGAATCATTCGTTAATTGAAAAGTTTTTCCAAGGTATTCCTTGCTTGCGGCAATGCCAAAACGATCGCTTTGTCATTCATCTGCAAGGTGAAATCACCATCAGGAATAAAGACTTCTTCTCCCCTGATCACACCAGCTACGATCGCTGTTTCGGGGATATGTAGATCTCTTAGCGGATGCTTAGTCAGTCGATTATTCTTACAGACACTGTACTGAATAAATTCGGCATCAACTCCATAAATCCCTGATACCGCCTCCACAGAGCCCTTTTTCAGGTATCGTGAAATTTCATTTGCGGCAACTAGCTTCTTATTGATCAAGGAATCGACTCCAATACTATGAGAGATATGGATGTACTCACGGGTATCCACATGGGCAATCGTCTTATAAACCCCATGATTTTTAGCTGATAGACTGGTTATGATGTTGGTTTCTGATGACTCCGTCAAAGCCAAAAACGCATCCATCTGCTCAAGACCTTCTTCGATCAAAAGCTCAATATTTTTATAGTCACCAGTAATTACCAGAGTGTTTTTCAGATGCTCAGCCAGCCACTTACATCTCTCTTTGTCCTTATTCACCAGAGTCACCCTAAATTTATCTTCTAATCTCAGAGCTGTAGTCAATGCCATGTCATCTCCTCCGATGATCATTACATTTTTTACGGCTACCTTCTTTTGCCCCAGGAGCTCGAGAACACTTTCAGTATTCTTCTTATTGGAGATAAAGAATACATGATCTCCATTTCGAATAATGGTGCTGCCGCGTGGAATAATCGTCTTCTGATCTCTGAGGATGGCAATTATCCTGATATCCTCAAAAATCGGATCTGATTTGGTATCCATGATTCTTTGATCCACCAAAGAATTAGACTTGTCTAGAGTAATACCAACGATATTGAGCTTTCCACCACCAAAGTCAAAAACTTCGGTAAAACTGGAATTCTCTATCATATTGTAGATTTCCCGACTACAAAGCATGGTCGGAGAAATGAGATTATCGATTCCGATATTTTCGAAATATTCAACATTCTCCTCACCTAAGTAGCTGTGATTTCGAACACGTGCCATCACACGCTTTGCTCCAAGCTGCTTAGCTAAAACTGCAGTAACTAGATTGGTTTTTTCAGAGGTGGTGACGGCCAAAACCATACTCGCATTGGCCACATTCGCTCTCTTTAAAACTTCGAAAGAGGTAGCATCTCCTTGGACAGTCAATACATCCAGCTTCGATGAGACATAATCCAAAACCTCTCTATCAGTGTCTATAAGGATGATATCTTTATCATCATAACTCAATTGCTCAGCCAGGTGATAACCCATATCTCCTGAACCAGCAATCACTATATTCCGACCCATTTAGGTTTAAAGGCTGTTTCGAAGTCAAAATTAACATCTTTCTGAATGTCAATTAGACTTTGAAGTGTTTCTTTTTGATTTCAAGGATAAAACCCGGAAAGGAGTACAAAAATTTCACGGGATAGTGATATTTAACAATTCTTAAAAATTCTCAATCTAAAAGCTTAGATCGGTCATCTTCAGTCAATTCTTGAACATCTTTAAGCTTTCGCTGAATCACCCTTGTTCGGGTTCCAATAAGCTTATCTAATTCAGAATTGGCCTCCAGCTTCTTCTGAGTCTTGTCCAGGAGATCACCAAACTTAGAAAATTCGGTCTTGACAGCTCCTAAGATCTGCCAAACCTCCGAGCTCCTCTTTTGAATGGCCAAAGTTTTGAAACCCATTTGTAGGCTATTCAGCAATGCCGTCAAGGTGGTTGGCCCTGTGATCACCACCTGATAATCAATCTGGATTTTCTGAATAAAACCCGGCTCACGCAAAAGTTCAGCATACAGACTTTCCATGGGTAAAAACAAAAGACCAAAGTCAGTGGAGTAAGGAGGCTGAATATACTTTTGACGGATATCCATTGCTGCTTTTTTGACTGCCTGAAAAAGCTCTATCCTACTCGAATTAATCAATTGATTATCAGAACTTTCATAAGCATCCACAAGACGTAAATAGGACTCCTGTGGAAATTTAGAATCAATAGGCAAAAGTACAGAATGATCATCTCCAGGCATTTTGATCGCGAATTCCACACGTTCTTTCCCATTAGGAATGACAGCTGTATTGACCAGATATTGTTCAGGGCTCATCACATTTTCCAAAATGGCCTGAAGCTGAAACTCTCCCAGCATACCACGGGATTTTACATTGGTTAAAACCTTCTTCAAGTCCCCTACTCCCTGCGCCAAATTCTGCATTTCACCAAGTCCTTGCTGTACGGCTTGAAGCTGCTTATTGACCATTTCAAAAGATTGCCCAAGCCTGGACTCTAAAGTCTTTTGTAGCTTTTCGTCGACCGTTTCACGAATTTTTTCTAACCGTATTTCAGTAGAAGAAAGAAGTTCTTTCTGATTAAAATTCAATTCAGAAAACTTCTCTTTTTGGAGTTTATTAAGTGATTCAACATTCTCTTTAAACAGCTTACCAAATTCTTTCAGTCCATCCGACTGATTTCGGGAGTTACGATCAAGATTTTCGAAAATCAGAGAAAACTGCTGGGTAAGATTGCTTTGCGATTCTTTTCTTAAGGAGGCGATTTCAGCGCTCATCTCTGTGCGAAGCAAGGCAAAATCCTCGTTCATTCGCTTTTGAGATTGATTGTCCCTTGACCTCAAAAGTATCACAGCAAGGATCAGAATCTGGAAAACAAGAATTGCAACAAGCAAGAAATCACTCATTAGAAGAGATCAATTGTGGGCCCGAAAAGTAATCGTTTCTGACCTCTACGCCCAAAAAAGCTAGATATTCTGCGACAGATTCCGTCGGGATCTCCTCCATCGGGACATGCCCCGCATTTTCAAATACCTTCAATTTTGACCCGGGAATAGTTTCCTCAAGAGCTCTGCCATTGCTCAACGGAATCCAATTGTCATGCTTTCCCCAGGTAATCAATGTGGGCATCCTCAATTTTTCAAAATCAATATCTGCACCCCTTGCCCCTAGGAGACGATCTAAAGTAGCCTGTCTATTTCCTTCTCGAAGCATGAGCTCATAGTACCGATCCAGCACTTCCTCAGATATCTTTTCCTGATCAAAATAAACCTGTTCCATATTCATTTTGAATAGAAACTTCGGGGTACACTTAAGAAGAAGTTTAGAAAACACTGGGTTACGAGCTAGCTTAAAAATGAAGATCTCATCTCTTTTCGGTTCTTCTCCATTTTCCAATTTCCTTGGTTCTACAGCTTTTCTTGGGGCCGAAGCGGAATTGACCAGATTCAGTGATCTCACCATGGAAGGATTATCACTAGCTACCTGCATGGCAACAGCGCCACCCATTGAATTTCCGGCCAGATGGAAGCTTTCCAAATCCAACTTATCAGTGATCTTCTGAATCAAAATGCTGTAATCTTTCACAGAATACCGCTTTTCTTCACTTGGGCCCGTCAAACCATGACCAGGCAAATCGATGGATATGGTCAAGAAATATGGACTCATTTCTTTCTGCCAAACATCCCAGGTATGAAGAGATGAAAAGCTTCCATGAATCAGAAATACAGGTTCCCCTTCCCCCACTAATCGAAGATGAACTTTCTGTCCATCTATATCCAAAAAAATAGATTCAGGCGTTTCATACTTACCTTCGATATAATCAGGAGTAAGATCTGGCCGATAAAGCGTCATTAAAAAGAACACGATGGCTAGAATCAAGAAAAGAACAACCTTTAGAATCTTTTTCAGCATAAGTAAAGATTTACAATTCGATCTGATAAAACAGAGATTGTACCATAAATCTCTATTTTTCGAAAAATCACTCTTTTGAACCTCAGGAATATTTTTAAATCCATTGGTCCAGGACCCATAGTAGCGGCGGCGTTTATCGGTCCCGGAACGGTCACTGTTTGCACTTTGGCAGGTGTCAACTGGGGATATAGCCTGCTTTGGGCGATGCTAATTTCCATTTTGATTACAGGCTTCCTTCAAGAGGCTTCCGGTCGTCTTGGAGTAGTTACGAGAAAGGATTTGAGCCAAATTCTCAAGGATTCTGATCTAGGAGCTTTATTGAAATGGTTTGCTCTGCCGCTTGTTTTACTGGCGATTGGAATTGGAAATGCAGCGTATGAATCTGGAAATTTAACTGGGGCTGCGTTAGGATTAGAGGTGATCTATGAGGCAGAAGATTTAATTCCAGGAAGTTTTGAATTAACTCCAGTGAATCTCTTCGTTGGAGTCTTCACGCTATTTTTGCTCTGGTTCGGCTCATTTAAAACCTTGCAGAAGGTGCTGACAGGGCTTGTAATCATGCTTTCCATTTCATTTCTGATAACTGCATTTTGGGTTCTGCCTGATCTTTCATCACTAGCTGAAGGCTTTGTCCCAAGTATAAACTCTGAAAACATCCTCCTTATCGCATCACTGATTGGTACGACTGTGGTTCCTTATAACCTTTTTCTCTATGCAAGTCTGGCAAAGAATAGATGGAAGCGATCGGAGGAAATAGGCGCTATGCGAAAAGACATCTGGATTTCGGTTATTCTCGGAGGAATTGTGTCCATGGCAATTATCGTAGTTGGTGCTTCTAATCCTAGTGAGGAGATCCGATCCGCAGTTGACCTTTCCAAAGGATTGGAACTAACCCTTGGGCCAGCGGCAAAATTCTTAACGGCAATTGGCTTATTCGGAGCAGGAATTACTTCTTCTATCACTGCTCCCTTGGCTACGGGACTCGTGGTATGCGGACTTTTTGGATGGAATCAAGAGATTTCTTCGAAACCCATGAGATGGGTCATGATCACAACAGTACTTCTTGGGATCACCTTTTCATCTATCGGTATCACCCCTATTCAATTAATCGTCACCGCTCAGCTAGCAAATGGGATTTTACTGCCTTTGGTAAGCGCTTGGATACTTTGGCTTTCAGCCCAAAAAGGAATTCTCGGGAATTACGCTACGAAAAAGCAGGGTATCATAATCGGAATAATCATCTGGCTTTTGACCCTAGCACTTGGAATTAAGAGTGTGACTTTGGTTTTTACTTAAGACCTTTCTAAAGATCTTTGGCATTAAATGTATCTCCTTGCTTCAGGTCTCCAGTAGCAAACCCCTTTGAAAACCACTTCATCCTTTGTTTTGAGGTACCGTGAGTGAAGGAATCGGGGATTACGCGACCCGTTGACATTCTCTGTAACCTATCATCACCAATAGCATTCGCTGCATTTAGGGCTTCCTCCAAATCACCCTTTTCCATCATGGCTGCCGATTTTTGGCTGTGATGAGCCCAAACTCCTGCTAGAAAATCTGCTTGAAGTTCAAGTTTGACAGAATACTCATTGTATTCTTTAACCGTTACCTGCCTTCGGATTCTTTGCATTTCATCAGTAATACCCATTAGGTTTTGAACGTGATGTCCTACTTCGTGGGCTATTACATAAGCCCAGGCAAAGTCGCCAGGGGCATTCAGCTTGGTTTCCATTTCTTTAAAAAAGCTTACATCGATATAAAGTTTTTTGTCCGCAGGACAATAAAAGGGACCTGAAGCACTGGATGCCATACCACAAGCAGAAGAGACTGAATTAGTGAATAAAACCAAGGTAGGCTCCTCATAATTATCAATCAGGCTACTCCAAACCACTTCCGTATCGTATAAAATAGTAGCACAAAAATCTGCCATCATTTCTTCTTCTGCTGTTGGCTTGTAATTCGAGGCTTCTTCAGATGCTACTCCTGAGTTACCGATAAAATTTCCTAGAAAGGACAGTGGGTTAGTTCCTGTGAAAAATGAAATAGCCAGAACTATTCCAACGATCACTAATCCAGTCTTTGAGAAAAGGATTTTAATCAATGGCCCTATCAACATAGGATTAAATCCACCACCTCCTCCTCTGGCACTTTGACCTCTTCGGTCATCCACATTGGTACTTTTCCGTCTACCTTGCCATTTCATGCGTTAAAAAAATTGGTTTTAATTAAAATTACTCAATCCTTCAAAAATCATCACTCTAGACTTAAATTACTGACTATTGTTAAGAAACCCAGTCAAAAAATGAAATCTGATTTTCAAAAATTACTATTATCTATTTCTCTTGCGGCACTTTGTGTCCCAGCTTTTAGCCAAATAGGTGTGGGAGCAGAGCCAATTAAAGGTGCTAAAGTTTACTTGGATGGAAGCCGTGAGATGCTTAACGAACATTGGGAGTATTGGGAAGGCCCAAGGTTTTCTACCGAAATGCCCATAAAATGGCTTGACGCCAAGGATCCCGAAACCGGTGACGCGGTGATCAGCAGTAATGACCCTGCTGCAAAAGGCGGACTTTATGGTGCAGCCGATATTGTAACAAAGGATAAATTCACTGATTTTCGAGCCCATGTTGAATTCCTCATTAATGAAGAAGGTGGAAACTCCGGAGTGTATTTACAAAATAGATATGAGGTTCAAATTCTCGACGGTGATTATGGGCTGCATGGAATGGCTGCTTTGATTAACGAGCATCTTCCCTCAGAAGAGGCCTACAATGGAGTGGGAAAGTGGAATTCTTACGACATCATGTTTAGAGCTGCCCGGTTCAAGGATGGTAAATTAGTTGAGAAACCAAGAGCAACCGTTTATTTCAATGGTGTGAAAATCCATGAAGACAAAGAAATTCAACAGGTATGGGGAGGACCTAATTCAGGGCTTGATGGTGGTAATGACGGAGGAAAAGGAATAACAGATCGACCTGGTGGTCTTAAACTTCAGGCTGAAGGCTACGATGTGATGTATAGAAACATTTGGATTAAAGAAATGAAGCTCAAAGGGCCAGATACTGATTTTTAATCTAAAAAAATAGAAAGAGGCTCTCCTGGTTTGGAGAGCCTTTAATTTTTTATCCAATGGATGGAACAAGTATCCATTCCAATCATCCTCCACTCCAACACCTCAAGTTGTAATGCGGCCATAGTCCCCGGAGCCATATTTTTATAATCAGCGCCAGTAAGTTGTGCAAGCAATAAAGAAATAATAGGGTTGTGTCCTACCAGCAGGCAAGAGTTGCAATCTTCAGGTAGCTCCTCAATCATTAGGACCATATCTTTCAGTTTGCCTGAATAGATTTCTTGGCGATATTCTTTCTCAAGAATAGATATTCCTTCTTCGATTACCTGAGCAGTTTGCCTCGTCCTTTGGGCTGTGGAGCAAAGCAAAAAATCAATACTCTGTACTTCCTTGGACACCGCTATGGTCAGCTCAATAAGTTGGTTAATACCATTGCTAGTAAGCTCCCTGTTGAAGTCAGACGTCCTCGCAAAACCTGCTTCACCATGCCTTAATAAGTATAGTTTTTTCACCTTTTTGAGTATCAAATTTTCTCCCATTTCTACCTCAAAAACTCCTCCAATTCACTCCTCAATGGAATTATTAATTTGGAGGAGAAAACAATGCCATCTATTTTTGGCTTGTTCTTTAAGCCAAAATCAAGGAACATAAATCCTCACTTATGTCAAAAAATCTAGTAATAGTCGAGTCCCCAGCCAAAGCCAAAACCATAGAAGGTTACCTTGGAAAGGACTTCAAAGTCGTGTCTTCATATGGGCATGTTCGTGATCTCCCGAAGGGTGATAAGGCTATAGATATTGAAAATAAATTCAGCCCCACTTACGAGGTAACTGCCGACAAAAAGGATGTCATTAAAAATCTAAAAAAACTCGCAAAAGAAGCTGAAACTATCTACCTGGCTAGTGATGATGACCGCGAAGGAGAAGCCATTTCCTGGCATTTAAAGGAGGTTTTGGACCTAAAGGAAGAATCAACAAAGAGGATTGTTTTCAGGGAAATTACGAAGAATGCGATCTCTAAAGCCATAGAAAACCCAAGAGGCATTGATTATGACTTAGTCAATGCTCAGCAAGCCCGTAGAATTTTAGATCGACTGGTAGGTTTTGAGCTATCTCCTATTCTTTGGAAGAAAATAAAGACTGGACTTTCTGCGGGAAGAGTACAGTCGGTTGCTGTGAGGCTGATTGTGGAGCGAGAGAGGGAAATTGAAAAGCACGAAGCGGTTTCTAGCTTTAAGATTACCGCCATATTTAAGGCCGATGGAAAAAGCTTTAAGGCTGAACTTCCAAAGAAGTTCCCAAGCAAAACAGAAGCAGAAGAGTTTCTCAAAAAATGCCTAGAAGCAGAATTCTCTGTGGACAATCTTGAGAAAAAGCCTGCCAAAAAATCTCCTGCCCCGCCCTTCACTACTTCTACCTTGCAGCAAGAGGCAAGTAGAAAGCTGTATTTCTCTGTAGCGCAGACTATGTCCGTTGCTCAAAAATTATATGAGGCAGGAAAGATTACCTACATGAGAACGGACAGCCTTAACCTCTCAAATGAGGCTATGGCATCAGCGGAAAATGAAATTAAGTCTGCTTACGGAGTTGACTTTCATAACCCAAGAAAATACAAGAGTAAATCGGATAGTGCACAGGAGGCTCACGAAGCCATCAGACCTACTAATTTCTCCACTCATCAGGCTTCAGGCGATAGAAATGAGCAGAGACTTTATGAGTTAATCTGGAAAAGAGCTATCGCATCTCAAATGTCTGATGCTCAGCTAGAAAAGACTACCGTAACAATTAGAATTTCCAATCAGCCTCAAAAGCTGGTGGCACATGGTGAGGTCATCAAATTTGAAGGTTTCTTAAAGGTATATCTAGAAGATACCGATGAAGAGGAAGATGATCACGAAAAATCAGAAAAAGGAATTCTCCCTCCTATTCAAATTGGGGAAACTCTTGACTTGGTGGAGATGAAGGGCCGTGAATCCTTTACCAGACCAGCCCCGAGATATACAGAAGCATCTTTAGTGAAAAAGCTTGAAGAGCTTGGAATAGGCAGACCTTCTACATACGCTCCAACTATCTCAACGATACAGAGACGGGAATATGTGATCAAAGAAGCCAGAGATGGAAAGGAAAGAAAATACGTGGAGATGCACATCTCAGACGGTGAGTTCAGAGAAGAAAATAAAACTGAAATCACTGGAGCTGAGAAGAATAAGCTTTTCCCTACAAATATAGCTATGGTAGTCAACGACTTCCTGGTGGATCACTTTCCAAATGTGATTGATTTCAACTTCACTGCCAGTGTCGAAAAGGAGTTCGACGATATCGCACACGGTGGTGTTGTTTGGCAGGATATGATCGACAACTTCTATGGTAAGTTCCATCCAAAAGTCGAGCAGACCGAGCAGGTGGCGAGAGAAGATGTTAAATCAAGCCGATTGATTGGAACCCATCCTGAAAATGGAAAACCTGTTACAGCTCGTTTGGGTCGATTCGGTCCTTTAGTTCAAATCGGAGATAGTGAAGATGAAGACAAGAAATTCGCGAGTCTAAAGAAAGGTCAGTTTATAGAGAATATTACCCTTGAGGAAGCTTTGGAGCTCTTCAAGCTTCCAAGGGATGTGGGTATGTTTGAGGATAAGAAAATGGTGGCTGCGATCGGCCGTTTTGGACCGTACATCAGGCATGATGGCTCTTTCGTATCATTACCCAAGGAATATGACCCACTCAGTGTAACCCAGGATGAGGCGATTGAGTTAATTAAGGCAAAGCGTGAGGCAGATGCCAAAAAGCATATTAAAACCTTTGATGAAAACCCTGACATTCAACTGTTGAATGGGCGTTGGGGACCTTACATTAAGTTTGGCAAAAAGAATTATAAGATTCCAAAGGACAAAGTAGCAGAGGATTTGACTTACGCTGAAACAGTTGAAATAATCGAAAATCAACCTGAACCAAAAAAGAAAGGTCGATTCGCAAAAAAGAAATAGAATTCGAATAATGATAAGGAAAAGGCTAAAGAATCTGTCAACAACACTTTTTTTAGCCTTTTTTTTATTCCCATTTTTTCAAGCCAACGGACAAAATAATTTCTACGGAACCATAGTAGAGGCGAATTCCAAAGAACCTATCCCCTACACCACTCTTTATCTTAATAACACCACTTATGGCACTGTGGCCAATCTTGAAGGAGCTTTTAACCTAGAAATTCCTGATGGAAATTATGAGGTCATCGTCAGGCTTTTGGGTTATGAGACTCTCACTTTTTTCATTAACACGAGTGAACTGGCTGCTCAAGGGTATCGAATAGAACTAGCAGAAAGCGAACAGGAGTTAGAAGTTATAGAAGTAGAAGATGAACGAGATGATGTTTGGTATAGAAACCTGAAAACCTTTAAGAATAATTTTCTTGGTTTTTCTATCAATGCAATGAAGTCTGAGATCTTGAATGAGAAAGCTTTAATCCTAGATTCTGAGAGTTCGGTAGGTGATTTAAAGGTAAGCTCCAATGAGGTAATCACCATTCTAAATCAAAATCTAGGATACAAGATTGATTATATACTCAGCCAATTTGTTTACTCAAGAAATCAAGGAAAGGTAGTATATGGAGGTAATGCTCTTTTTAAAACAGATACGACCCTGAGAAAAGGAAAACTTAAGAAAGTGATTAGAAATAGGGATAGGGCTTACTATGGTAGCATCCAGCACTTAATGCAATCCCTTTATTTTGGGGAGGCCAAGGCTCAAGGTTATATTTTTAGAGAGCTAAGACGAATCCCAAACCCTGAGAGACCTTCTCAAGAATTAATAGATGCAGCTAAAATAGCTTATGGAGAAACCGAGGATGTCAAGAAAAAAGACTCCTTAAGAAGAAATTATATCAGAAAAGAACGTCTCCCTGAATTTGCTCGAGAATTAATAGATATCGAATTAGATCCTGAATCATTCATACGTCGAACTGAGGATGGAAAAGTCTTCCTTGCAATCAAGGATTTGCTTCATGTAAGCTATATGAAAGAAAATGAAGAGATGAGATATGTTGGTTCTATGGGGGCAAGACCTACTCACCAAACCAGTATAATAGAGCAGCTCAATTCAGATTTTGAGATCTTCTCCAACGGAAACTACTCAGATACTTTCGGTTTGCTCTACGAAGGATACATGGCTTGGGAAAAAGTCGGAGATTTGATGCCATTAGACTATTTACCAGAGAATGTACCATGGAATGATAAAACCCAAGTCAATGAATCATCAGATATTAAAAACAGGTAAATGAAACGAAAATTGGTGGTTTTATCTGGCGCGGGGATTTCTGCAGAAAGCGGAATCAAGACTTTTAGAGATAGTGGGGGTCTTTGGGAAGGCCATGATGTGATGGAAGTTGCTTCACCACAAGGGTGGAGAAAGAATCCGGAATTAGTTTTGGATTTTTATAACCAAAGAAGAAAACAAGCTCGAGAATGTGTACCCAATGGCGCTCATAAGTCCCTGGTAGAATTGGAGGAAAACTTTGATGTTTACATCATAACGCAGAACGTCGACAATCTTCATGAAAAGGCTGGATCCTCAAACATTCTTCACTTACATGGAGAATTATTCAAAGCTCAAAGTTCACTTAACCCAAGCTTAGTTTATGATCTGTCTACCAAGGATATACAATTAGGTGATACCTGCGAAAAAGGTAGTCAACTTCGACAAAATGTGGTGTGGTTTGGAGAACAAGTCCCTGCAATGGATCTTGCTATTGAAATAACCAGGAAAGCCGATATCTTCCTTGTGATCGGTACCTCCTTGCAAGTCTATCCAGCAGCAAGTTTGATTGATTTTGTTCCTAACTCAAACCCAATCTATCTCATCGATCCACAGCCTGTTTCCACTTATGGCCGCAGCAATGTTGTTCAGATTCAGGAGAAGGCAGTCAAGGGTATAGAAAGGTTTAAATCAATACTAAATAGGGAGCACAAGTTTTAAACTATATTCATTTCTTCTAAATTACGTCTGAATCATTTTTAAACAGGTATTTATGAAGTGGCCTGAAATCAATTTTGAGGAGAGCGAAACTACTTTTCAGCTCCTCCATCAGTGGACTCAAATGGTCGGTAAAGTCAGACTGAAGCTTTCTCCTAAGAAAAATCATTCATGGCATGTCACACTTTATCCGAACTCAGAAGGCCTTACTACTGGCCCTATTCCGTATGGTCCTGGCCTTTTTGAAATCAAATTTGATTTTAACAGACACGAATTAAAAATTAAAACGAGCTCAGGAAGGCAGGATAAATTTGCACTGGGTGGACAAACGGTGGCGAGCTTTTACGATCAGTTGATGGAGAAACTGGATTACTTGGGTATTGAAGTCAAGATTCATAACTCGCCGAATGAGATTCCTAATGCCATCCCTTTTCCCGAGAATACCGAAAAGCTTCCGTATCATCCAGCTGCCGCAAAAAACTTCTGGAAGGCTTTAATTTGTATGAAAAGGACCTTTCTAGAATTCGGTGAATCTTTCGCTGGAAAATGTAGTCCTATTCATTTCTTTTGGGGCTCTTTCGACCTTGCGTATACACGTTTTTCAGGAAGGCTCGCGCCAAAGTTTGAAGGTGAACTTCCAAATATGCCACAGGATGTGATGGCTGAAGCATATTCCCATGAGCTTTTTAGTGTAGGGTTTTGGCCCGGAAATAAAGAATTTCCTGAGCCTTCATTCTATGCTTACATCTATCCTAATCTGGAGGATTTTAAAAAGCAGAAGGTTGAGCCCAAAGAAGCCTATTGGAATGACACCCTTGGCGAATTCATGCTTTCTTATGATGAGGTGCAAAAATCTACCAATGGTAACAAAACTCTTTTAGAATTTTTAAATTCATCCTATGATGCGGGTGCAAAAGTAGCCGGTTGGGATATGGAGGCTCTTGAAGCCAAATTCTAAGGAGAAAAATTAATGAATCGTAAAGTAGCTGTCATTGGAGCAGGTCCATCCGGGATCACTGCGCTCAAAAATTTATTGGACAAAGGAATCGAAGCTGTCGCCTTTGACAGGAATTCAGAAGTGGGTGGAAACTGGATTTATTCAGTGTCTGAGAGTCATTCCAGTGTTTTTGAGACTACACATATTATCTCATCCAAAACGCTATCTCAGTACGAGGATTTCACTTTTGATGAGTTTGATCCAGAGACTTCGGATTACCCCTCTCATGATGAATTAAGGAGATATTTTCAGGCTTACGCCAAAAGATTTGACCTCTACCCTCACATTCGGTTTGGCACCATGGTTGTTTCCTGTGAATGGGTTGATGATCAAACTTGGGAAATAACCACCGAAAAAGACGGAATTCAAACCAAAGAGACATTTACAGATTTGGCGGTTTGTAATGGACATCACTGGAAACCACGATATCCGGATTATCCTGGAGAATTTTCTGGTGAGTTTATCCATTCGCATCATTTCAAAAAAGCAGCTCCATTCAAGGATAAAAGGGTTCTGGTGATCGGTGGGGGAAATTCTGCTTGCGATGTGGCAGTAGAGACTTCACGGGTAAGTAAAAAGACAGCGATAAGCTGGAGAAGAGGATATAGAATTGTACCAAAATTTTTCTTTGGCAAACCTTCAGACAAAGTAGCTGAACAAACCAAATGGATGCCTGTAAAGCTTAGGATGTGGTTGAATCAGCTGTTACTCAAAATAATGCTTGGTGATAATGAGGCTTATGGTCTTCGTCCCGTCACTGAACCTTTTGGTGCCACGCACCCAACGATTAATGATGAGTTACTTCATAAAATTCGTCACGGGAAAGTTAAGCCTAGGATGGATATCAATCGTTTCGATGGAAATAAGGTCATTTTTGAAGATGGAAAAGAGGAAGAATTTGATTCCGTTGTCGCATGCACAGGATATTGGCTAAGTCATCCATTTTTTAATTCAGAATTCATCGATTACAGCAGTGGTCCAGTTCCATTATACCTAAAGATGTTCCATGAAAAGTATGCTAATCTTTTCTTTATTGGGATGTTCCAACCGCTTGGCTGTATTTGGCCAGGGGCCGAATTACAATCCAAACTAATGGCACGAAATCTCAGTGGAGAGTGGAATCGCCCAGAAAACATGAAGGAGCTTTGTGAAAAAGAAGTAAAAAACCCTCATTACAAACAGGTGAATACACCAAGGCATACGATAACAGTCGACTATCATCTCTTCATAAAAGCACTCAAAAAACACCTTCCAAAAGACTATATATCAAAAACTGCGAAAGTGGAAAAGGAAGTGATTGTCTAGAGCTTTGGATAAATCATGAAAATCAAATTCCCGCACCCGTTTATTATACTTCTAGGATTTGTTGTCCTCTCTGCCTTGGCGACATTTATAATTCCTTCTGGACAGTATGATCGCGAATTGAATGAAGAAACGGGAAGAGAAGTCGTAGTCCCGGGAAGCTATCATGAAATAGAAGATAGGAATGCTAGCGTCTATGATATTTTTCTTTCGGTTCCCAAAGGTTTTATCGAAGGGGCGGATATAATTGTCCTAATCCTACTCTTAGGGAGTGCCTTTTACGTCATTGAAAAAACTGGGGCCTTAGAAGCTGGACTGACGGCTTTGATTTCGACGTTCGGTAAGGCAAAATCTCTTCTCTTTTATTTACTCTCTGTCTTCTTTGCTGTTTGTGGAGCCACCTTTGCCATGCAAGAGGAAATTATAGCATTAGCGCCTGTTCTCATCATTTTCAGTAAACGTATCGACTATGATTTGAGAAGTGTGATAGCGATTGTTTTGGGCTCCTCCCTCATTGGCGCTAGTTTTTCGCCTTTAAATCCATTTGGGTCCCTCCTGGCCCTCAATACAGCCGAATTAGATCCATCAGAAGGCTTTGTTTTCAGGTTAGTGTTCCTTGGGCTGGCCATATTCATTTGGGCGACCTACCATATTCGCGCTGGCAAATTGAATATTTCTAAAGAGGCTGAAAAAGAGGCAATAAAGGCCGAACCATTAAGTGCAAGACATAGAATAATTTTACTTCTAACCCTGGTTGGTATTGGGTCGATGGGTTGGGGAATCATATCACAAGACTGGGGGTTCAACGAAATGTCCGCTTGCTTTTTTGCCGTTGGAATTGCGGCTGGCTTGGTGGGAAAACTTGGCCCCAATGGAGTTGCCAGAGCTTTTACGGAAGGGTTTAGCGAAATGATTTTCGCTGGGATGATAGTAGGTTTGGCAAGAAGCGTCTATCTGGTTTTGCAAGACGCTCTAATTATCGACACTATCATTTACGGATTGTTTCAGCCTTTGGAAACGCTACCAGCCCCATTAGCCGTAACTGGCATGATGATCAGTAATTCATTAATCCATTTCCCAGTTCCCAGCACTTCCGGGCAAGCCCTTTTAACTATCCCTCTTGCAGCTCCACTAACCGATCTTTTGGGTCTTTCAAGACAAGTAGCCGTTTTCACCTATCAATACGGAGCAGGTTTGGTGGATATATTCTCTCCGACCAATGGTGGAATGATGGCCGTTCTTGCGGCGGCAGGAATCAATTATGATCATTGGTTTAAGTACATTTGGAAACCAGTTTTAATTATTCTGGGATTAGGATTAGCAATTTCTATTCTTTCAATCTATTGGTTTTAAACATCGTAAAATGAAAATCAACGACTCAGCCCCACTTTTACCTTACACAGCGGCAGATAGCCGCTACGAAAAAATGAAGTACCGCAGGTGCGGAAATAGTGGTCTTATGCTCCCTGAACTAAGCCTTGGGCTTTGGCACAACTTCGGAAACAATGCAGACTTCACTAAAGGACGAGAAATTTTAAGGACAGCATTTGATCTCGGGATTTGTCATTTTGATCTTGCTAATAATTATGGCCCTCCATATGGCTCCGCAGAAGAAAATTTTGGAAGGATGTTTAAGAAAGACTTTCTCCCCTATCGTGATGAACTGATCATTTCATCTAAAGCAGGTTGGGATATGTGGCCTGGCCCTTATGGAAATTATGGTTCTAAGAAATATCTCGTTGCAAGCTTAAACCAAAGCCTGAAAAGAATGGGGCTGGATTACGTGGACATTTTCTATCATCATAGACCGGATCCAGAGACGCCTTTGGAAGAGACCATGAGCACGCTTGACCTGTTGGTGCGGCAAGGAAAGGCTTTATATGTTGGAATTTCCCAATATTCAGCTGAGGATACCCAAAGAGCTATTGATATTTTAAACGATTTGGGGACTCCTATGCTCATTCATCAACCCCGGTACAGCATGTTTGATCGATGGGTAGAAGAAGGTTTATTGGATGTCATAGGAACAAATGGTGTGGGTAGCATTGCCTTCTCTCCCCTCGAGCAAGGGTTACTTACCAATAAATATTTGAAAGGAATTCCAGCAGATTCCAGAGCAGCAAAAGATGGTAGATACTTGAAAGCTGATCAGATTTCTGAGGAGAAATTATCAATCATAAGACAGTTGAATGACCTTGCTATTTCCAGAGGGCAAACCTTAGCTCAGATGGCGATTAGTTGGCTTCTGAAAGATGATCGGATCACTTCTGTATTGATTGGAGTTTCCAGATCAGAGCAAATCTATGATAATGTAGCTGCGGTAGAAAACACAAGCTTTGATAAGGAGGAAATCGATACCATTGAGGCTATTTTAGCTTCTAAATGAAATCTATTAGCCGGGGAAAAGCCTTACAACTGATTGTCATTGCTCAGTTCCTGGGAACTTCTGTCTGGTTCGCGGGAAATGCGGCAATACCTCAATTTGAGGTTATTCTGGAAACCGAAAAGCTAACAAGTACCTTGACATCTCTTGTCCAGCTCGGGTTCATCACTGGAACTCTGGTTTTTGCGGTGTTATCTTTTCCGGATAGATTCTCTCCTTCTAAAGTATTCTTGGTGAGTTCTATTCTTGCCAGTTTAGCAAATGTATTGCCTGTAATAGTTGAACCTTCCTCTGTGCTTCTCTATCTATCTCGATACTCCGTAGGTTTCTTTCTTGCAGGTATATATCCTGTAGGGATGAAGATTGCTTCTGATTACTTCAAGGAAGGATTAGGTGTAGCTCTAGGTCTATTGGTAGGTGCATTGGTTCTTGGTACGGCTTTCCCCTATTTGATCGCTGGTTTAGAACTAGAATTTTCCTGGAAATTTATTTTCATCACGACATCAATTCTGTCGGTATCAGGGGGAATGATTGTTGGTTTTTTAGTACCGGATGGGCCTCACAGAAAACCGATGCCAAACTTTGACCTACGGCTTATTCCGAAGCTATTTCAAATCATCAGTTTGAGAAAGGCAGCCTTCGGATACTTCGGTCATATGTGGGAACTCTATACTTTTTGGGCCTTCTGCCCTCTTCTAGTAGCTTTTTTTAATGCCAATTCAGTAAGTAAGGTCTCTCCTGAGTTACTTACGTTTATTGTTATTTCCTGCGGTGGATTATCCTGTGCAGTCGGAGGTTATTTTGCAAAAAGAACAAATAGCCGATTTGTTGCATCGCTCGCTTTGATCGGCTCAGGCCTATGTTGTCTTTTAGTACTTGTTGTTCCTGTTTCGGTGCCCATTATATGGATCAGCTTATTGCTATTTTGGGGAGTGAGCGTGACTGCAGACTCGCCTCAGCTTTCTACCTTAGTTGCTCAAAGTGTACCAGCTGAATACAAAGGGACTGCACTCACTATAGTCAATTCAGTTGGCTTTGGAATTACTGTGCTTAGCCTTAAGTTCATAGAAAATCAAATTGAAAATTTTGGAATTATTAGCGCTTTAGGGCTTCTATTCCTTGGTCCTTTGATCGGGTTGGTGAGCCTGAATTATGGCACAAAAAAAAGAGGCTCCAGGTGAAGCCTCAATTACGATGTCTGAACCGGACTATCGCACTACATTCTCTAATGTTGCTAAGTAAACCCATTTTTGGTCCCTAGAGTTTAAACCAGCATTAACAGCATCCCTCTGGGAATCATCCTGATTCATGTCTGCATAAGCCTGACCATTAAAAAACTGCATATAATCCTTATACATGTTTAGTGTTAGGTGAGTAGATTTTGCCTGGGATCCTTGAGGTAAAGCTGTTCTTAAAAAACTCCAGTGTCCCATTACACCTTGCTTTATTCTATTTTGATGTATCGGTCTAAAGACTTCCATTTCAGCCTTCTCATACTCTTCAAATCTTCCTTCTCTCGCTTTCATTAAATCGAAAGAAGCGAGAACTCCTGGCTTCATTTTAAAATCATCATCGGTAGAAACAATCTCAACCATGTACAAACGCATGGGCATATCGCGCATTTCAAGGGCATCCTGAAACATTTTAGCGATTTGTACCTCTGTAAGATGGGGGTAGGCAATTTTCGTATAATTAATCATGGAAGTCTGATCTAAACCTTCCATCATATTAACTGGGTCATTGAAGTAAGTAACCATTATATGCTGGAACTCACTATCATCACCTTCAGACTGCAAGGACCAAAAGTCCCATCCATCAATCTTTCCATCATTTAAAGCTTGACGGTAAACGTTTTCCATCAAGTCTTTATATTCGATGTAATCAAAGAGCATGTCATTTTCTACATGGATAAACTCAAATACCATGTATTTTTTTTCCTGGGCTAGGGCTGCCCCAACCAACAGGGTCGAACAAAAAATAAGCGCAAATAATTTTCTCATAGTTCAGTGATTTGGGTTAAGGGTCTCCTATAATTTAAAAATTAAATTCGGTTCATTGGAATTATAGTAGGATATATTTTGTCATAAACGGTAATTATCAAAATTTGATTATTCACAATAATTTTTATCCTATCATAAAAATTTTCTAATATCACAGACTCAGTTTTATTACATTCACAAGAAAAGAGAATAATTATGGCAGGATTATCAAGAAGGTCGTGGCTGAAAAAAGCCACTATGGGCGGAGGACTGGCAGCT
>CAKZRQ010000046.1 GCA_937146645.1 uncultured Cyclobacteriaceae bacterium | reverse complement strand
GCTTTGTGACCTCGTCAGGATTCAAACCTGAAACCTCCTGAGCCGTAATCAGGTGCTCTATTCAGTTGAGCTACGAGGCCTTTTGCGAGTGCAAAGGTATTTAAAATTCCCATGCCAACCAATAATCATGAAATTCCTGACGTTGAAAATCGGAAGAAAGCTTAAGAATAATTAAGAGGGAAAGAGGCAGAAATCCTGCGATATTTCCTATTTTTGCCGGCGTTGAATTACAAATTCGTCTCACTCGATTGATGAAAAAAATATACGCCTTATTAATCCTGACGTTCTTATTTAAAGGCATTCAGGCTCAGGATCAAGAAAATAAATTTCCTAAGACCCCCATCGGCGGTCGGCCTAATATCCCAAGTGATCTTTCATTGGAATTCGGCTTTAATCAGCTAACAAATAGAGCAGCAGACCTTGGAGTGAATTTCTTTCAATCAAGGACCTTTAATATTTACTACCAATACCCAATCAATCTCTTCGGAGACAATTCAGGTTTTGTATTAAAACCAGGAATAGGGATCGGTACGGATAAAATGGCTTTCCAGGATGATCAGAATCTTTTCAATAATCCAGATCTAGGAAACGAATCAAGCCAGCTACTTCCAGTGACAGATGTATTGGGGGATAATATTGTCATCAACACCAATACTTTTGCTGCCAACTACTTCGATATTCCAATAGACATTGTTTATCACTTCAATAAATCGAATTACACCTCTGGTTTCAGAGCAAGTGTAGGAGGTAAGATTGGATTCCTTTACAATGCACACTCAAAAATAAAATACCAGGATAGCAATGGTCTCGAAAGAAAGCTAAAAGATTCTCAGAACTATGGCCTGGAAAAAATCCGCTATGGAATTAGTGTGAAAGCTGGGACTCCTGGATTTTATGGCTGGGGATACTTCGGTCTTAATCAAATTTTCCAGCCTGGTCTAGGCCCCGATGGTTCTCAGGCAAGCCAAATTAATTTTGGTGTGGCAGTGACCTTATTTTAAGGGAAAAGAAATGAATTTGAACCGGAGAATTTCTCCGGTTTTTTTATGCCCAAACAAATTGAAAACCTATGTAACAACAAAAGAAGCCATAAAATAACCCGGCATAAATCTCTTGAGGCTTATGGGCGTCTAAGTACAATCTAGAAGTACCTACGATCCCAGATAGTAATATTGCTCCCAGTAAATAATACAACTCTTGGAATGTCGGAAAAAAGGATCCCATCACTATAATTATTGCTACCAAACCTCCTACCCCAGTCATATGAGCCGACATTTTCCAGAAAAAAGTTACTATCGTCAGTCCGATAATGGTGAGGGTAATCACAAACAAAGATTTCCAAACCACTGGATCAAACTCGACCTTAGTGTAAAGAAAGTAAGTCGTCAGACCAAAATAGACACAGATTATACTAAAGGGAATATAACGTTCTGCCATGGTAGCCATGTGCAGACTTTTAACAGCTCCTGATAATCTAAATCCAATAATAGTAATCAACGGAATCAATAGAGTGGCCAGGACTATGAGAATGAATAAACTATTCTTGAAATCAAGAGGAATAGAACTGGCTTCCGGTACAGAAAAAAATATCAGGGCAAATACCATGGATGGAATAACCAAGGGTTGAAACACAACCGATATTACCAATGCTATTTGCCTGAGCACTATAGTTCTTTTCTTAATCGGGCTACGGGAATCTGTAGCTGCTCTCGATATTTGGCCACCGTCCGGCGAGCAATATTATATCCTTTGATATTCAGTAGTTTCACCAACTTATCGTCTGAAAGCGGTTTTCTCTTATCCTCAGAATCTACCAGTCCTTGCAAAACTGATTTAACCTCACGGTTCGAAACGTCCTCTCCGCTTTCGGTGGAAATACCTTCAGAGAAGAAGTATTTTAAGGGATATACGCCAAACTCGGTTTGTATAGCTTTACTGTTCGCAACTCTGGAAACGGTAGAAATATCCATATCAATTTTTTCTGCAATATCTTTAAGAATCATCGGGCGGAGCCTTGTCTCATCCCCGTCCACAAAAAACTCACTTTGATATTCTAGGATTGCCTCCATAGTCTTCAGAAGGGTATTCTGCCTTTGCTTTATGGCATCAATAAACCATTTTGCGGCATCTAACTTTTGCTTCACAAAGGTGACAGTCTCCTTTAGTTTTTTATCCTTTTTGTCACTCTTGTCATAGGCCTCAAACATTTCAGAATAGGACCTGGATATTCTCAGTTCAGGGGCATTTCTTGAATTCAGTGATACCTCCATCTTCCCTCCACTAGAGTTCAATATGAAGTCCGGAATTATGTATTGGGTTTTGACCAAACCATCCGAAATCCCTCCTGGCTTAGGGTTTAGTTTAGTTATTAAATTAACAGCCTCTTTGGTTTCCTCATCCGTGAGATCACACTTCTTTTGAATTTTAGAATAATGCTTCTTTGTAAATTCATCGAAGCAATCCTGTACTATCATCATGGCATGCTGCACCGCTGGATCGTCTGGATGCTCCTTTCTTTCAAGCTGAAGCAAAAGACACTCCTGAAGATTTCGTGATGCAATGCCAGCCGGATCAAAGTTCTGAATCTTGCGAAGCAATTCTTCAAGCTCATCAATATCAGTTTCTATATTCTGGCTGAAAGCCAAATCATTGATGATGGACTCTAAATCCCTTCGGATGTACCCATCATTCTCTATACTTCCTATCAACTGGGCTCCGATAAGCTTTTGTCTCTCATCGAGCTTCAAAAAGTTCAATTGAGCAATCAGTAGCTCATGCAAAGAAGCACTACTTGAAATAGGAATTTCCTTTCCTTCATCGTCTGGGTTATAGTTGCCATCACCCTGCATCTTATAACCTCCATAGTCATCCGATAAATAATCCTCAAGATTTACATCTCTATCTTCAGCGATCGGTTCCTCATCGTAGGTATCCTCAATCTCCTCTTTACCCTCTTCATCCTTTCCTTCTTCTAAGGCAGGATTCACCTCAAGCTCCTCCTCAATTCTAGTATCCAATTCTGCAGTTGGTACCTGCAGCAACTTTATGAATTGGATTTGCTGAGGAGATAATTTCTGGGAAAGAGATTGACTTAGGTTTAGCTTCTGCATTCAGATCAAGATAACACCAAAAAACGCAATTTGAAAGGCCTTAAATTAGGTGACTGGCTTCATTTCAAAGTTAGAAAAATCAAGCTAATTTTTGATAAAAAGCTTATTTAATCGTTTTTTTGCAGACTAAATAAATCGGCCTATACGAGTCCCAAAAGCCTAAAAAAAGGATAACATGGCATTCAACAAAAGAGTAAAAATCAAGAGCTTATTAGAGCAAAGCCGTATTGGAGATTCCATCTCCGTTATGGGATGGATCAGAACGAAGAGAGGTAATAAAAATGTGAATTTTATTGCGCTTAATGATGGCTCTACGATCAACAACTTTCAGATAGTTGCTGATCCGAATGTTATCCAAGAGGATATACTGAAATCGTGTACAACTGGTGCATGTATTAAGGTCATCGGAAAAGTAGTCGAATCCCAGGGTTCAGGACAAAACTCCGAATTGGTGGCTGATTCTATAGAGATCCTAGGCGGAGCTGATCCAGAAAAATATCCCCTACAGCCCAAGAAGCATTCCTTGGAGTTTCTTAGGGAGATAGCGCATTTAAGAATGCGTACTAACACATTTAGTGCGGTATTCCGAGTTCGTCATGCCTTATCTTTTGCTGTTCATAAGTACTTCAACGATAAAGGCTTCTTCTACATCAACACTCCAATTATTACGGCATCCGATGCTGAAGGTGCTGGAGAAACATTCAGGGTTACCACATTAGATTTACAAAATCCACCCAAGAATGAGAACGGTGAAGTAGATTTTAAGCAAGACTTCTTCGAGCGTGAATCAAACCTGACTGTATCAGGACAATTAGAGGGAGAACTCGCAGCGATGGCTTTATCCGAAATTTATACTTTCGGCCCCACTTTCAGAGCGGAGAACTCAAACACGACAAGGCACCTTGCTGAGTTTTGGATGATTGAACCAGAAATGGCATTCTATGATGCGGAAGACAACGCGGACCTCGCTGAGGATTTTCTGAAATACCTGATTGATTACGTTCTGGAAAACTGCCAAGACGATCTTGCATTCCTTGAGAAAAGGCTACTTGATGAGGAAAAGTCGAAGCCGGCAGATCAGAGGTCTGAAATGTCTTTGAGAGATAAGCTGAAGTTTGTATCTGATAGTGAGTTTGAAAGAGTCACCTACACAGAAGCAATTCAAATTTTAAGAAACTCAAAGCCTAATAAGAAAAAGAAATTTCAATTTGTGATTGACGAGTGGGGTGCTGATCTTCAATCCGAGCACGAACGATATTTAGTGGAAAAGCATTTCAAAAAGCCAGTAATCCTATCAGATTACCCTCAGGAAATTAAGTCTTTCTACATGAGACAGAATGAGGACGGAAAAACTGTAGCTGCCATGGACATTCTCTTCCCAGGAATCGGGGAGATAGTGGGTGGATCTCAACGAGAGGAAAGACTGGATGTGCTAACCGCAAAAATGGAGGAGATGAAAATTCCTCAAGAAGAAATGTGGTGGTTCCTCGATGCCAGACGATTTGGATCTACACCACACTCGGGCTTTGGATTAGGTTTTGAAAGAATGGTCCAGTTCGTCACCGGAATGGGAAATATCCGTGATGTCATTCCATTCCCCCGAACTCCTGGAAATGCCGAATTTTAATGGTAATCCCCATCAGTTGATGGGGATTTTTTTTTAGCTGACAATCTTGACTCTTCTGGCCACAGGAATACAGAGAAGGCTAAAAAAGATAGC
Organism: uncultured Cyclobacteriaceae bacterium; assembly: GCA_937146645.1. Lineage (GTDB taxonomy): Bacteria > Bacteroidota > Bacteroidia > Cytophagales > Cyclobacteriaceae > Algoriphagus. Next base: position 50,959 of record CAKZRQ010000046.1, on the reverse strand, counting down.
CAAATATCCTACGATGTCGTAATTGGTAAGCTCTCCTGCAGCATTTTCACCGATAATCAGGCCTGCAATCAATGAAGCCACTCCAGTGGCGATTTGTTGAATAGAGGAGTTAAAACTTAAAAAGCTACCTCTATTTTCCGCAGTTGCGGTCCCCGTAATAATAGCTGCAGCAGGTACGTATCGCCCGTTTGATGTCACAAAAAACATGGTCGAAATCAAGAGCACATACGGGATGGGGGTAACCCCAAGATGAGTAATCACGCCGATAGGAATAATATTCAAACACATGAACACGGTAAACACCTTGAGCTTTCCGTATCGATCCGCGAGCCTTCCAACCCACGGTGAAGTAAAGATGGTTACTGCTCCTCCGGCAATATAAATGTAGGTAAGTTCAATTTCTGTAAATCCTACATTCGCCACCGTGAAAGGACTCAGGAAAGGAATAATCATAAACTGCCCAAACATGATCATCACAGAAAGCAAAATTGCCCTCATTTGATTGGTATTGCTAGTCACTTTCTTCACAACCAAGATGGGGTTAGGCCTTTTCACTCCATTTTTCAAATGATCTGCAATACTTGGAATGAATTGTAGAATCATAAGGAGACTGCCGGCTGATAATGCAGTAAGGATGTAAAAAGGAGTATGCCAATCAGATAAGCCTGCAAGGAAAAGACCCAGAGGAACTCCTAGCACAGATGCGACAGAGAAAGCAGCCATTACCAAACCCATCGCTCTGCCTCTTCGCTCATCTGGAACTACATCTCCGATTATAGCAAGTATCAACGCCGTAGTTAAGCCTCCAAAAAGACCGGAAAGGATCCTGGCAGCAAGCAAAACTGAATAAGAATTTGCCAAAGCACATCCTAAGGTAGCCAGGGTAAAACCAACATAAACCCAAAGCAGGATCCTTTTTCTGTCAAATCTATCCAGAAAGAATGCTCCAAAGAAACTGGAAGTGCCTGCACTAAAAGTATATGACGAAACTAGTAAGCCAAATTCTCGAGGGGTTATTTCAAAAATCCTCATTAGCTGAGGGCCAAGAGGCATTAGTATCATGAAATCAACAATATGAATAAAGTTGATTCCCGCCAGGGTCCAGAGTATTAGCTTCTCATTTCGCATGGCTAGAAAAAATTGATCAAATGTTAAGGGTTTTAGAGTTCTGAGCTCTATAAAATACCAAGTTCGGAAAAAGTCTTGGGAATAGCTGCTATAATATCCCTTGCAATAGTGCCTCTACCGTATTCCTTCCCCGCTAACTCGCCGGCTAAGCCATGATGAAAAACACCACATAAAGCAGCCTTCTCAGGCGAGTAGCCTTGTCCCAAAAAAGAGGTGAGTACCCCAGTTAGAACATCACCCGATCCACCAGTCGCCATATACTGGGACCCTGATGAGTTGAATACTTGTCTTCCATCAGGAAAAGAAATTAACGAATTGGCTCCCTTAAGCACGATAATGATCGAATACTTGATGGCAAGTTCCTTGGCCTTTTTCCACCTTTCAAGCTGGTCAGCCGATTCACCTGCAAGTCGGTCAAATTCTTTAACGTGAGGCGTAATTATGGTATTTGACGGTATCGAATCCCACAATTCTTGATTTTCACCGATGACATTTAGTGCATCCGCATCTAAAACCAGTGGACAAACTGACTTTTTAAGAAAGTATTCCAATTGCTCATCACGGTTAAGGATTCCCCACCCTGGACCAATTCCGATTGCATCCAATCCATCAAGACTTGGAAACTTATCCGTTAATGTCATGGCTTCTCGCAGTCCCAACTGGGCAATAATATTTTCGCCTGAGTTCACATTCAGAAAGACCAATCCAGATCCGCTCCTCAATGCGCTTGCACCAGAAAGTAGAATCGCTCCCATCTTACCAGAGCCACCACCAACCAACATCACTTTCCCGAAATCGCCTTTATGGCTAAACCTACCAAAGGTTTTGTGCATCGGTTTTACATCACTCCTCTGAAGAAAATAGAAATCAGATTCAAAATCAGTATAAACCCGTTGGTCAATACCAATATCCAAGACAGCCAAATTACCCATACAAAACTCGTTTTCAGGAAGAAGGAGTGAAAGTTTTGGTTGAGCAAATGAAATAGTAAAATCAGCAATAACGACCACAGAATCTGAGAGTCCCTCCGCCTTCAACCCACTTGGAATGTCAATACTTATTTTGTACCCCTCACATAAATTAATCGCTTTGATCTTTTGAATGGCGCCTTCTCGTAAATCGCCTTTTAGCCCAACACCCAAATACGCATCAATTACAATTGAAGACTCGGGCTTCTGATCCGTCCAATGAAAAAATGGTAAGGTTGCTCTGACCCTTTCCCTGTTTTCATGACAATCATGAGAAAGCTTATCAGTTTCATCAAAACATTCTACGACTGAAATTGAATACCCTCTCTCATGAAGGATTCTTCCTACGGCAAAACCATCACCTCCATTATTTCCAGGCCCACACCAAATATTTATAGTATTTGATCTATCAAATTTTGCCAGAAACCATTCGCAAAAAGCCTCTGCCGCTTGCTCCATTAATTCAATGCCTTCCTGGCCTGAAATCTCAAGATGCCTCTTATCGAGAGCTGAAATCTCACCGCCTGAAAGAATTTTGATCATGATACGCTTGCTTTCTTTTCTGAAAGTTCGGATTTAGGAATGCTCACCAAAGTCAAGAACCCAAGTCCTACAATAAAAAATATTCCAAGAGTCAAGGAGCTATTTCTCATACTACCCGTAATCTGTTCAATGAATCCATAAGAAAATGTACCGAGGACTATTGCAATTTTCTCGGTAACGTCATAGAAACTGAAGTAGGATGCATGATCAGTAGTAGTTTCTGGGATAAGCTTAGAAAATGTTGACCTGGAGATAGACTGGATTCCACCCATGACTAAGCCTACTACGAAAGCTAGTGAGTAGAACTCATACAAAGAATAAACGAAATACGCCGCAATACAGATCCCTATCCATACAAATACCATGATCATCAAGCTTAGCTTGTTCCCGAATTTCTTTGATAGAAATGCAAAAAGGTAGCTACCACCTATGGCAACAATCTGAATGATCAGAATCGTTAAAATCAATTGGTCTCCAGGCAATCCCAACTCTTTGTCTCCAAAAGATGCAGCCAGATACATAACTGTTTGCACTCCCATAGAATAGAAAAAGAAGGCTAAAAGGAATTTATTCATGACATTCATCTGTCTTACCTCACCAAATACCTTTCGAATTTCTTGATAGCCCTTGGCCAAAAGTCCAGTAGTTATCTTCTTCCTGTATGGATTATCAGGAAGAACTCTTAATGTGAACTGAGCAAAACCTGCCCACCATAGACCTGTAATTAAAAATGACAACCGCGCAGCAATTCCATCATCAGCTATCATAAACCATTCAGGTTTCTGAATCATAAGCAGGTTGAAAACCAACAAAATAACAGACCCTATATATCCCAAAGAAAATCCTTTAGCACTTAACATGTCATATTCATCCTCCGAAGAAATCAAAGGAAGAAATGCATTATAAAAAACAATACTTCCTGCATAACCCACTGAGGCCATCACACTGCAGAAAATTCCCCATTCAAGATTGGATCCATCAAAAAAGAAAAGTCCTATACAACAGAATGAACCCAAATAGCAGAAGAACTTCATAAAAGTGAGCTTCTTACCGCTAGAGTCGGCAATTCCAGAAAGCAAAGGAGATAGCAGAGCTATTAGCAGAAAAGAGAAAGAAATTGAATATGAGTAGAGTACTGTATTGACAATTTCAAACCCGAAGAAAGAAACAACGTCTCCACCATTTTCTGTGCTGGTGACACTGTTATAATAAACCGGAAAAATTGTGGAAGTGATGACGAGCGAATAAACGGAATTGGCCCAATCATACATGGCCCATCCGTTTTGGACACGCTTCTTGTCTTTGGTGGTTTTAAACATGGTCACAAAAAAAGCTATTCCGATAATCGGAATAGCTTTCAATATACAGAAATGTTTCTTTTAGTTTTGAATCAGCTTACCTACAGACGCATAAAGCACTCGTCTGGCATCAGCTTCTCTCAGTTCAGTTTGAACATCAGAAATTGGACCCATTTTTACGTCTCGGTCCGCCTTCATAGAAATAGTTATCAAACCTCTATCAGCTTCTGCTAAAGCATCCCGCTCTCTGTTTACCCACTGCACAATGTCATCAGTGTTCAATAAGGCATCATTCGCCTGAACTCTTGGCTCTGTACCGTAAAGCGCAGTATTCTTTGGCTTACCAATGAATACATAGGAGATTAAAGACTTTTTCTGAAGCTTCTGTAGCTGAGTAGCTTGAGGAAGCTTTTGCTCTACCAAAATCTCCTGATCTCTCAATACGGTAGTTACCATAAAGAAGAATAGAAGCATGAAGATAATATCAGGCAGTGCGGAGGTCGGAATATTTTCCGATACTTTGTTTTTCTTTCCAAACTTTGCCATATCAACTTCCTATTTTATCTGGTTCTGCAATTGAAATCGCCATAGGGATTCCTTCTTTTCCTCGATCTTGAAGAGCTTTTTCCGCGTCATCTTTTCCAGTAAGCGCTCTATACTCATCAGTATCTAGTCCTACTCTTTCAGCGTAAATATCAAAGTAGCCCTTCTTCACCATATCAAAAACTTCTAGGTACTTCTCATAGCTAGTACCTCGATTAGTTTTGATAGAAACTACTGCCTCTTTAGGATTATCAGAAGATTCTGGATCCTTTCTGGAAACTGCTTTCAAGGAAGCAGGTAGTCCATTATAAAGTGGAAGCGTCTCCTCATCAGGAATCGCAAAGTTTAAAACAAACTCTTTAACTTCCTGATCCAGTCCATCAGAGGTCTCACGGTAATCACCTTCTACAAGAAGATCATCATTAGCGTTGATAAGAATGGTAAAGATATTTCTCTCATTCTTGTCAATCTCTGGTGGTGGTTGGTTAGGATCAATTTTCGGAGGAAGGATATTCAAAATACCCTTATCCGATGCGATGGTTGTAGTGACGAGAAAGAAGATCAGGAGCAGGAATGCAATGTCTGCCATCGACCCTGCGTTGACCTCCTGGCTCATTCTATTTTTCTTTCTAGCCATATTATCTAATCGCTTTGTTTAATTCAGTAACTACAATACCTACCAGGGCAAGAATAGCCAAACAGTAAGTAGTGATTAATACGCCTCCCACTGCCTGAGCCATTCCTGGAGTCAGGTTAAATGGGTCTGCTTCAAACTTAGGAAGCACTTCGCTGCTAGCCATGGAATAAGCGATAAAGAACAACACGCCAATTCCAATGATACCTACGCCAGTTTTAAGCAAGCTCTTTGGATTATCCAAAGACTTGATTAATGGCATCAAGATACCCACAGCCGCGCCTACTATAATGAGGCCATAAGCGACGTATAAGAAGATGTCATAAGTATCCATAATAAATTTCTTTGGGGTTAATAATTAAATGAAACTAAAATCGGATCTGGATTACTTTCCAGTCAACTTGTGCTTCACTAGGATGTCTACCAAAGAGATAGAAGCATCTTCCATATCATTAACCAAAGAATCGATTTTTGCTACACAATAGTTGTAGAACAACTGAAGGATAATCGCAACGATCAAACCAGCAACTGTCGTCAAAAGGGCGATTTTAATACCACCTGCTACAAGAGATGGAGAAATATCACCAGCTGCCTCAATAGAGTCAAATGCACCAATCATACCAATTACCGTTCCCATGAATCCAAGCATCGGAGCTAGAGAGATGAAAAGAGAGATCCAAACAAGACCTTTCTCCAATCGGCCCATTTCTACAGAACCGTAAGCAATAATAGACTTCTCTACCATTTCGATACCTTCAGAATATCTCATAAGACCTTGTGTAAAGATAGAAGCAACAGGTCCTTTAGTACCTTTAGTTACGTCTTTAGCAGCTTCTACACCACCAGAAGCCAATGCATCTTCTACTTTCAGAAGAAGCTTCTTAGTGTTGGTTGTGGATAGGTTAAGAGTGATAATTCTCTCAAGTGCCACAGCAAGACCCAAGATCAAACAGATCAATACAGGAGTCATGTAAACTGGATCACCTTCGATGAACTTCTCTTTTACCACCTGGTGGAAGCTTTGCTCCTCTGCAACGATCTCATCGTCTACAATTGTGGGTGATTGTACTGGCTCTTCTACAGGCGCCGCAGCCTCTTCCATGGCTGTTGTGTCAGCCTCAGCTGCCTCTTCTTCTTGTGCGTTAGCGAAAGCAGGTACAAACAAGATTCCTGCAAGCATGAACAAAGCGAATAACTTTCTCATAATGTGAAATTAATTAAGACTTTAAATAAAGGTTAAATGGTTTCTATAATAAAATCGAGCGTTAAAGTTATCATTTTTTAAATGCAAAAAGCAACCACCGACTTTAACTTTTTCTTAAAAATGAGCCTTTTAAATTCAGATAGTGTGAGTTTTTACACAAATGGGGTTTTTATAAGAACAATCATTTGAACTCGGTTCTGAATAAAACCGGAATCAAATCGAAAAATCAAACTATCACAATTTTGGTATTCCTGAGAAGGACAAACATCCAAGATTGTCTAGAATGGACAAATCTAGGCTAAAAGTCGAAGAAAATCGGTAACTTAAAAGACAGTTAATTCTTACCGAAATACTTTTAAAAACAAATTCTTTAAACGATGAAAAAATTTTTAGTTCTCATATTTATTATCGCGGTGTCTAGCTGTGACCTTACTACTGGAACAGAAGGACCTCCGGGCCCTCAAGGTCCTCCAGGAGCTGATGGTGCCGATGGAATATTAGGAAGCATTTTCGAAGTCACGGTAGATTTCACACCGCAAAATGGATATACTAACGTAATCAAGTATCCGAACACTATTCAGGTTTTCCCTACTGATATTGTGATGGCTTTCTTGTTCAACGGCGTAACCAATGGAGAAGACATTTGGACTCCCCTCCCACAAAGCTTTTTTGTAGGTAATGGACGACAAGTAGTATACAATTATGAACATACCATAAGTGAAATATTCCTATTCCTAGATGGTAATACGAATCTGGATGACCTTTCATCGTCATTTACTGATGATCAGACTTTTAGGATTGCTATTATTCCCGCTTTAAATGCAAGTGCATTCAACGGAAACCTTAATAACTACGAAGAGGTAATGGATTTCATGAAGAAAAATCCTGATTTCGAGGTTGAGGGACTTTAAACTCTTACCCAAACTTCGTTTGGTTCGCTAGGATTGACTCCGTCGATCCCACAGAGTTATCTAGAACAAAGCAAACCTTTCTCACTTCGTTCGTCTGTTTGTTGTCTTATCCCCTCACCCAAACTTTGTTTGGTTCGAGAGGGATTGACTCCGTCGATCCCATAGAGTTATCCAGAACAAAGCAAACCTTTCTCACTTCGTTCGACTGTTTGTAGTCTTATCCCCTCACCCAAACTTCTTTTGGTTCGAGAGGGATTGACTTCGTCGATCCCAAATGGAAAAGTAGCGCAAACAAGCCTGCTCACTTTGTTCGCATAAGTCTTTATGCCCTAAATCCGCTCAAGCAAGCTTGGCGGCTTAAACGCAAAAGCCTTTCCGCTATGCGAAAAGGCTTGTTTGCAGAGAGGAAGGGATTCGAACCCTCGAGGCGTTGCCGCCAACACGCTTTCCAGGCGTGCGCCTTAAACCACTCGGCCACCTCTCTGTATTTATAATTTGAGCTTCCCTCAAATCGGATGCAAAGAAAATTATTTCTACCACCCTTTCCAAGAATTACTCAGAAATTAGCCTAAAATCTAAGCTGTCATTTCCCCTGCAAGGGGCACATCCAATCTTGCTTTAACTTTATCCGGGTCGCTCTCCTGACCTAGCAAGAACATTAACTTGGTCACAGCAGCCTCTGTGGTCATATCCGTTCCACTAATCACCCCAAGACTAAGAAGCTCCTTGCTGGTTTCGTATCGACCTTGAATTACTCGCCCACCATTACATTGGGAGACATTCAGGATAATCAAGCCTCGCTCAATTCCATTCTTCAACGAATTCATAAACCAATCGTCACTCGGGCTATTCCCAGATCCGTAGGTTTCTAAGACAACGCCTCTCAAACCTTCTATCGCGAAGCATGCATCCATGATATCTTCAGTGATGCCCGGGAAAAGCTTTAGAATCATCACATGATTATCAAGAACATTCTTGGTCTGTAACTTTTTCCCCTCTTCGAAAGGCCGGATATAAGCAGTGTTATAATCGATCACTATTCCCGATTCCGCTAAAACAGGATAGTTCTCAGATTCAAATGCATCGAAATGCAGACTTTGAACTTTCTTTGCACGGTTTCCGCGTAAAAGTACATGGTTAAAGAATACACAAACCTCCGGAACTATTGGCCTATCATCGATTTTAGAAGCAGCGATCTCTAAAGAGGTTATCAAATTTTCCCTGGCATCGGATCGCATGGCAGAAATCGGAAGTTGTGCACCGGTGAAAATCACAGGTTTATTCAGACCCTCTAGCATAAAACTCAGCATCGAGGCCGAGTATGCCATAGTATCCGTCCCATGCAAAACCACGAAGCCGTCATAGCTATCGTAATTCTCCTGGATGATATAGGCCATGTCCGACCACTGAACTGTAGTGACATTTGAGGAATCAATCGGCTCCGGGAAGGAAATCACGGTGATGGCCATATCCATGGTAGAAATGACGGGCAACTTTTCCAGTATCTTTCCGAAATTGAAGGGTAGCAAAGCACCTGCCTCATCATAGGCCATTCCTATGGTGCCACCTGTATATATAATGAGTACCGAAGAATCCGTGGAGCTAGCTCCGGTTTTAAGTCGAACGATCTTATAATTCATAAGGAATTGAGCTTAACCCAATTTGGAAAGTTCTGGTTCATACTCCTTAAATAACTTTAATGCATTGTTTGTTGTGGCCAAAGCTACTTTGTCTACAGACAACTCAAGGTAGTCTGCGACTTTCTGAGCAATCTCCGGAATATAAGCAGGAGTATTCCTTTTTCCTCGGTAAGGAACAGGAGCCAAATAGGGCGCGTCAGTTTCGAGCACCAAATGATCCAGACTGATATGGGGAATTACCTGATCCAGTCCTCCATTTTTAAATGTCGCTACTCCTCCGATCCCAAGAAAAAATCCCATTTCAATAATCCTTTTGGCCTGAGCAAGATCTCCGGTAAAGCAATGAAATACACCAGTCAATCCTTCTTCCATTTCTTCAGACACCAATTCAATCGTCTCATCAATGGAATCTCTGGAGTGCAAAACTATAGGTAAATTATATTTCTTTGCCCAGCCAATCTGAATTCGAAGGGCTTCTTTCTGCTCTTCGAATAGCGTTTTATCCCAATAAAGATCTGTCCCAATTTCACCTACCGCAGCGAATTTCCTTTTCTCAAACCAGGGCTCCATTTCGGCGAGTACCGCTTCCCAATCCTCCTTGACATCGCATGGGTGCAGTCCCATCATAGGAATACAAATACCCGGATAATCCTTTTCCATTTGAAGCATTTGAGGAATAGACTCTACGTCGATATTAGGCATGTAAATTCTATCTACACCGGAATCCTTGATCTGCTGCATGGTTTCAGGAAGATCATGTTGGAATTTTCTGGAATAAATATGCGCGTGAGTGTCTATATAAGTCATCAATATTCTCTGGATTTCCAGACTATTTTGCTCGGCCAAAAATAATAAAGGATACTAATTAGCCCGGTGAAGAGTTGATAAAAGTCGAAAAGAAAGAAATAATGTGCTGGAGTTTTTTGACCTGATTTTTGGGCAAAGGTTTTAAGGAAAGCAAACTGCATCAAGGCTTTAGAGGCCCACAGGCCCAAAGCAAAGACAGGTTGAATAAATAGCAGAGCGATGATGGAAGGAAAAAAGAGTAATTCCAGAGTGAGAAGCAACTTTAAAAAAATCGGTAATGTCATCACACCTGAAATCCATCGCTTTCGCTGATCCAGAAATTCAGTCAATGGTTCCTGAGCTTTGGTCTTAGCCAGAATCCCTGGGCTAACTTGTTGCGAAACCTTTTTACCCTGTTTTAAGAACAATCTGCACAGTTCTAAATCTTCTGTCAAAGATCCTGAGATTTCTTTAAAGCCTCCGGTTTCTTCCATCGTACTCCTTCGGACCATCATATTATTCCCCAGTCCTGTCAAACCAACACCCAAATCATTCATCACCTTAACAATCCCAAGAGTGTGAAGCCAATCCACTGCCTGAAGGCTTCCAAAGATGGATGCACTTTCCACTTCGGTAATCCCAAGATGCATGGCTGAATCATCAGGAAAAGAACTCAAGCCGGATTTTATCCATTGTGGTGAAAGCTTACAGTCCGTATCCGTAAGGAAGAAAATGTCCCCTTTGGCTTTGTCGGAAAGAATGGCTAAGGCATTCGCTTTTCCATTTTCGTTATACTTCCCTTCGTCAGATTTTGAAATCGCCACAAAATTCCGACTTGATTGAAGCTCGCACCAGCTTTTAAGCTTTTCTCTGGTGTCATCTTCACTTCGATCATCAGCCATCCAGAAATCTACTTCAACTCCTGATACATCTAAAGCGTCGAGGGAAGTCAACAATCGATCAATATTCTTGGATTCATTGCGACTGGTGATCAGAACGGAAGCACTTGGAAATTCTTTTAATTCCCGATGGTGATCCTTCCAATTCAGAATAACGAAGAAAAAAAGTATCTGGAATTGAAGGATGGCATAAATACAGATTCCCATCAGCAGCCAAATCATAACAGGGCTGTTTTCAGATTTTTTTCGATCAAAAAATCAAGATAATCAGGAAGTACCTTGGGAAGCATATCCATTGTCTTCTGCTGATCGTGAAAAAGGACTATAGCTCCAACAGTAGAATACTTTTTGGTTTTGGAAAGAACCTGATCGGCTGAAATTCCTTTTTGATAATCTCCTGAGAGCACATCCCACATGGTTACCGACATGGTTTTAGAGATTTCCTTGGCTTGACTTGAGGAAGCGAGGCCGTAAGGCGGTCTGAAAACTAGTGGCTCGATCCCCAAGGTTTCCTTAATTATCGAGCTACATTGTACCACATTATCTAGATACTCCTGATCAGAAGTCCTCCAGCCATTCAGATGATTAAAGGTGTGATTCCCTATAGCATGGCCTTCTTCCAATACTCTCCTAGCCAAATCGGGATATTTCCTGACGTTATCCCCTACCATAAAAAAGGTAGCCTTCATTCCCATTCTTGCCAAAGTATCCAAAGCATAATCAGTCACCCCTGGAACAGGTCCGTCATCAAAAGTCAAATAGATTTGATCAGAAGAATTCTCCTTCCTCCACATTCGGTCAGGATAAAAATTTTGGATCCAACCGGGAACATAATGCCAAGCCATTACTGAACCTTTATACTCAAAAGTGTCAGATCGTCCCTCAGCGGGACAAAGCCAGTAAAACTTTGAACCTCCTGAATGAAATTCCCATGAAATTCTTTGGGCTCAACATCCGAATAGTAACTCACCAGTCTTTTGAGTCGCTCCTCTCCAAATTCCTCCTCTTTTGGATTTACGGCTTCGGTAACCCCGTCCGTGTAGAGATGCATGTAAAATTCATCAACGTCTTCGATAGTTTCGATCTCCAGAAAAGGCAGCTCTTCAAAAGCACCAAGGATGGTAGTACCCGCATTTAATTCTCGACACTCTTCCTCTCCAGGGAGACACAGCAAGGGAGGATTGTGTCCTGCATTTCCATAGGTCAATGTCTTATTTGCCCGATTATAGCACCCTAAAAAGAAGGTGATAAATCTTTCTCCTTGGGTATTTTCAAATAGCGTATAATTAAGCTGATGAAGAATGGTTTTCATACTTGCCTTACTTCGCAACAGTGTTCTCAAAGTTGCTTGAAAGTTGGACATTAATAGTGCCGCTGAAATTCCTTTACCAGATACATCTGCCACGGAGAAATAAACCAACTCATTCTTGATGATCAGGTCATAGTAATCTCCGCCAACTTGTCTAAATGGAAAATACGTCACCTGTGCTTTCAGCCTTTCTCCATATGGCAGCTCTGCTGGAAAAAGCATTTGTTGTACCCGGCTCGCAATAGAAATCTCTCGATTAACCACTTCCTGCTCCAGCTGCTTTCTGGCAAATCTTTTATTCTCCAGCGCTACAACCAAAATATTCGACAATGCCTGGGTGAAATCTAAGTCAAGACCTTCCTCCTTATTCTTCCGACTCAATAGTAGAATCGCGAGAATTTTATCCTTATGATAAACAGGCAGGTTCACTTCGAGATCACCAAAGGAATACTCCTCAGCAGCTTCAATTCTCATCTCTCCACTTTCCTCATCAACCAAAACCTCATCAGGCATAATGGAAAATGGAGGATCCCCTTTCACACCATGTTGGATTTTTTGTTCAAAGAGTCCGTCCTTGGAAACATAGAGAATCAGGGACTTGATATTAAGGTGCACCAAACAGGTGAACTTGAAAATCTCAGCCAAAACAGCTTCTGATTGATTCTCATTGATCGCCTGAGTTATTTCCAACAAAGCTTTAAGCTCTAACTCTTTACGTTGATATTTAAAGGTTTCTTCTGCCAAGCTATCCCATATTATGTTTCATCAATCCTTCCTTAGTGGCAAGATACATCAATGAGGTTCCATCACTCTTTAAATCAATTTCTCCAAATAGCTCCTCATCGGGACCTTTCAAGACCTTCACCCATCCTTCGTCCAAAAGACTCTGTAGCACATCCAAAATATGACCATCCTCCCAAGACATGGCATCCCGGAGGTAATCAAAATCCTGCACAAAGTACAGTTCATCGATAAGGTCAAATTGATCGTCTGTCATATCAGCTCAGACAAAATTAGGGTTTCTATTTATTTCCCTGCCCTTCCACTTTATTTTTCCAGTAAAGGATTTTGACACCACGAAAAGGACAAAAATAGGATGAATAAGGCTGGTAAGGACAAAATGCCAAATAGGCTTCTTCAAATCAAAGGAATAGAGAACTCTATTAAGGGATAAAAATTCAGCTAAGGCTTTTGTTGTCCAGATAATAGCCAATTCTGGCAAAGTAAAAACTCCGGTGACGGTAAGGACTATTGAAGCCACCCAAATTAATTGCAAAAGAGCACTCGAAACTGCTGCCAATCGATGAATGAATTCATTATTCTGATTCCATTTTCCAGCCCAGCGAGAACGTTGAGAAATAAGAGATTCAAATGAAGTTTGGGGTTGTGTTCGAACTAAGTTATGATCACTGATTTGATACCTAACAGAATCAGATCCGAAAAGAGCTATAATTTTCTTCAACAGAAACTCATCATCGCCCGAAGGCTCGTCTAAGTTTCCTTCATATCCTCCCACTTCTTCAAAAGCTTTCTTGCGATAAACCAAATTTGCTGCGCTGCACATGAAAGGACTTCCTTGCGCAAAAGAAACTTGGGTGGTGAGTAAAATACTCCCCCATTCAATCAGCTCAAAGGAAAACTTATCACTATCGAATTCAGGAAGAACTGGTCCCGCCACTAGCTGAATAGCTGGGTTTGAGAATCCAGACACCATTTCTTCAACCCAAGATTGGTGAATTTTGCAATCTGCATCCGTAGTCATGATAATCTCCCCGGTTGCCTTTTTTATAGCAGATAAAATCGCCTTCTTTTTACCAGACCCCTCATTTGAGATCAAATGAAAATTATCTTTTCCAGAAATTCTTGTAGAGATTAAATCATAGGTGTTATCCTCGCTTTGGTCATCGACCAAAATAATTTCAAGATTACTATAAGTAAGCTCAGCAAGACAATCGATTAGCCCCGTCACATTCTTTTCCTCGTTTCGACAAGGAATGATCAGTGTGACCGAGAGTTGATTTAAAGGAGAATCCACATGCTGTTTGCCTTTCCATTGACTCCTCATCCAAAGCAAAAGCGCAAAATATCCCAGACTTAAAAAGGCATAAAAAAACAACATGATTACAGTATCTTGCGCATGTGAGTAAAGCTCCTAAAAATGCCTTAAAGGAAAAAATAATCCTCGGGATAGACCCTGGTACAAATGTTATGGGCTATGCCCTAATCAAAACCACGGGCAAGAACTACGAAATCATCCAATACGGTGTCATCCAGCTAAAAAAATATGGAAGCCATGAGGTGAAGCTCAAGAAGATATTTGAGCGGATCTCTGCAATAATTGAAGACTTTATTCCTGATTCCGTTGCGCTTGAAGCCCCATTCTACGGAGCCAATGTGCAGTCTATGCTAAAATTAGGTCGTGCTCAAGGGGTGGCTATGGCGGCAGCTCTGTCCAGAGAAATCCCAATCACCGAATACTCTCCAAAAAAGGTCAAGCAGTCAGTAACAGGGAATGGAAATGCCTCCAAAGAACAAGTAGCAGCGATGCTCCAAACCCTCTTTTCTTTGAAAGAATTACCTACGTATTTAGATGCGACAGACGCCTTGGCTGTAGCCTTATGCCATCACTTTCATGAGGGAAGAGTCCAAAGCAGAGGCCGGAGTAAGGGTTGGAAATCTTTCGTGGAAGATAATCCTGATCGGGTAAAGAAGTAATTGGTGATTAATAGAAATCCCAACCAAGTGATAGCTTGAACACTCTGTTTGTCACATTGGTATCAAAGTAGTTAAGGCTGGTAAAACCGAAGTCATAACTAGCCTGAGCATTTATTCCCCAGGGGAGGGAAACTCCAAGCCCGACGACACCGGCAATATCATAACCACGGATGATTTCTGTGCTAGTATTGGTATCCATTCCATCGGTATATTTCCGTGAAATCAATATTGAACCTTGGGGTCCGGCAAAAACATTGAGAGAAGGGAGAAAATTTAACCTGAAGAGTAAAGGGACGTCTATATAGCTTAACTGCTCATCAATTTTAGCTCCAGTTTGACCATCATTAGTCTCATATCCTTTTTGTGAAAACTGCAACCCTGGCTCAATCGAGAATGCACCAGCTTCAGCTCGATAATACCCTCCTACATGAAAGGTTGACTTATTTCTGAAGTTCGTATCTTCGAAATTTGCCGAGCTCCATCCTGCACGAACTCCAAACTGAGCCTGGGCTGATTGAAAGAGTCCAAAGGCGAGCAACACTAAGAATATTTTTTTCATCTATGTCAATTATTTAAATTGAGGATAAAACTAACTCTACATTTTTGAAAATTCCGGGTTATCCGGCAATTTTTTCTTACTACCATGGCAAGCTTAGAAACAGTTTTAGAATCATTCCCGAATGTAAGCCCAGAAGCAATTGCAGCCTTCAAATCAAAATTTGAGCCGATTACTTTTCAAAAGGGTGATTTATTGGAAAAAGAAGGTCAGGTTTCCAATTACCTATATTTCATAGAGGAAGGGGCCGCTCGGAGCTATTATATTCGGGACAAGCGTGACATCACGATTTCTTTTAGTCTTGAAAGTGAATTTGTTACTTCCATGTACTCCTTTGTGACAAGGAAGCCCTCATATGAATTCATAGAATGCATTGAGAAATCCCAATGTCACAGAATTCTTCATGAAGACCTGCAAACCCTCTTTTTACAATTCCCAGAAATTGAGCATACCTACAGACTGATTCTGGAGAAATACTATATCGCGCTTGAAGAGCAGCTGATATTCACAAAATTCAAATCCGCAAAAGACCGATACCTCGAACTAATTGAAAACCGTCCTAAAATTATTCAGAAAGCCTCCGTAGGACAAATAGCTTCATATCTAGATATGAGTATAGAGACCCTATCGAGGGTGCGTTCCAAAATTTAGTTAATTTGATTTTAGTCAATGACAAAGGGTATCTCATTATCTACTTTTGTTGAATCACTTAACCCCAGAATTCACCATGAAGAAATTTTTGAGTCTAACCCTCTTATTATCAGGACTAATCCTGGTAGGATGTAGTACTAGTTCTGACGAGCAAACTTTTGATTCCAGCCAACTCAACAGGGCAAGTGTGGAGGAAGTCGAGAAGATCGTAGAGGCCTTTATTATGGCCGAAGATGGCGA
Source organism: uncultured Cyclobacteriaceae bacterium (assembly GCA_937146645.1). GTDB lineage: Bacteria > Bacteroidota > Bacteroidia > Cytophagales > Cyclobacteriaceae > Algoriphagus. The sequence goes on along the minus strand of CAKZRQ010000046.1, from coordinate 34,934 downwards.
CGTCATTGAGATCCCTGCGGGATTTTATTCTTTCAATACTCAGCTGATCATCGATAATAAAACTGACATTACGATCACAGGTCAGGGAATGGAAGAGACGGTTCTTTCCTTTCGAGAATTGAAAGCTGGTGGAGAAGGGATCAAATTGGTAGGAAATAATATTACGATCGAGAATCTAACAGTGGAAGATGCTCCTGGTGACGGGGTCAAAGCTCAGCATACCGATGGCATGACTTTTCGAAAGATCAATGTTACCTGGACTAATGGTGATAAATCAAAGAATGGCACTTATGCCATTTACCCAGTTCAGTGCAAGAATGTGATGATCGATGGAGTGATTGCATCGCATTCCAGAGATGCCGGAATTTATGTGGGACAATCAGAAAACATCATAGTTAAGAATTCTTTGGCCTTTGGTAATGTGGCAGGAATTGAAATCGAAAACTGCGACAATTCAGAGGTTTTCGACAACGTGGCCAGAGACAATGCCGCGGGTATTTTGGTGTTTAATCTTCCAGGATTGCCAAAGGCAGATGGAAAAGGCACCAAGATTTATAACAACGAGATCATCGAAAATAACCATGAAAACTTTGCGACAGCCCTTAGTGATGAGCCTAATGGAAATACGGTGACTATGATTCCTCCCGGATCTGGTGTGGTACTTTTGGCAGCGAAAGAGGTAGAGATTTTCAACAATAATATCCTAAGGAACAAGACGACCGGGGTAGCTATTGCGAGCTATCAGATTACCGGTTTTCCAAGTGAAGCGCCGAACTGGTCTCCATACACCACTGACATCTATGTCCATGACAATACCTATGAGCGAACCATGGACTTTCCAGATTTGACCAGAGAGCTTGGCCAATTGATCAGTGTATACAATGCACATGGAAAGGCCAAGACGCAGGACATCGTTTATGATGGAATTTTCAATCCTGACTTGGGAGCTGATATTACTAGCAATCCGATGCGAGTTTGTATCACGGAAGCAGGAATGGAAGAAATGCATTTCACACTTTTCGACCTGTCTGAAGGAGAAGACAACATTCAGGCATCTCCGGATTATACCCCATTCCAGAATTGTCAGGTAACCGTGAATACTCAGGTGGAAAGCCTGGCCTCCATGTAATAAAAAGTTGAAGTGATGATGAAGTTGGAGAGAAAAATAAGTGCATACCTGGGACTTTTAGGATTGATAATCCTAGGCTTTGCCTGCGGCCAGCAAGAGGAAAAAACAGAAGTTAAGAAGGCTACTGCTGTTTTGGAGGCTGAAGAAGCTGATGGAAAATACCCATACAAAAGACTATCGACCTACGGCTTTTTCGAAGGTGAAATAACTGATTTGGCAGCCGGGGAGAATGTAGTTCTCTACAAACCTGCATCCTCATTATTCACTGATTATGCATGGAAAAGCCGATTTGTATATTTCCCTGAAGGAGAAGTAGCCCAAATCAACAACGAGGAAGAAATCGATTTTCCGGAAGGATCAGTCATCATCAAGAATTTCTACTATCCGGTAGATTTTAGGGATCCTGAGAAAGGCAAGCGAATCATCGAAACCAGATTGATGATTAATGGTGAAGAAGGTTGGGAAGCTTGGCCATATATCTGGAATGATGAACAAACTGATGCAGTTCTGAAAGTTGTTGGTGGATCGACAGAAGTTTCATTTACAAATGCTGCAGGAGAAGAACAGCTGATAGATTACATCGTACCCAACAAAAATCAATGTAAAAGCTGTCATAATAAATCTGAAATCATGGCTCCTATCGGTGTGAAGGTAAAGCACCTGAACAATGAATTAGATTATGGATCTCAGACTAAAAATCAATTAGCCTTTTGGTCTGAGCAAGGATATTTGAATGGGTTCAAAGGTCTGGAAGCCCATCCTGCCATGATCAATTATGAAACTGAATCTCTTCCGCTTGATGATAGAGCGATGGCTTATCTGGATATTAATTGCTCACACTGTCATAGCGCTGAAGGTCCAGCTAGCACCTCCGGTTTATTTCTTACTCATGATCAAAAAGACCCAATGAAACTAGGGATAAATAAAACTCCTGTTGCTGCAGGAAATGGTGCTGGGTCTTTCACTTTCGATATCTATCCAGGCCATGGCGATGAATCCATCATGACACATAGAATGAATAGCACCGAGGTAGGTGTAGCGATGCCAGAGATTGGTAGAACTACCATTCACAAAGAAGGCGTTCAGTTGATCAGGGACTGGATCAACAGCATGGAGAGTGAGTAAACAAAACTCGAAGAAACAAAAAAAGGGTGTCGATAATTCGACACCCTTTTTTTATAAGTATGAATTTCAATTAAACATTATCGCTGCTCACCGCTGCAGAGAAATACTCACGGTTCATTCTAGCGATGTTTGTCAAGCTAATTCCCTTTGGACATTCAGCGGAGCAAGCACCTGTATTGGTACAAGCACCAAAACCTTCAGCATCCATTTGGGCAATCATCTTTTCTGCTCTTGACTTTCTCTCTACTTGCCCTTGTGGAAGCATGGCTAGTTGAGAAACCTTAGCCGAAGTGAATAGCATCGCAGAAGCATTCTTACACGCTGCAACACACGCACCGCAACCGATACAAGTAGCTGCATCAAAAGCTTCATCCGCTACCACCTTTGGAATTGGAATTTCATTTGCGTCAGGCACACCTCCAGTATTCACCGAAACGTATCCACCCGCTTGAATAATTCTGTCAAAAGCTCCACGATCTACCACTAAATCCTTCACGACTGGAAAAGCTGCTGCTCTCCACGGCTCAATAGTGATCGTTTCACCATCTGAGAAAGATCTCATATGGAGCTGGCAAGTGGTGGTCTGCAATGGACCATGTGGTTTACCGTTAATATATAAGGAGCACATACCGCAGATACCTTCTCGACAGTCGTGATCGAAGTGAATCGGATCCTCTCCTTTTTCGGAAAGTTCTTCATTCAAAACATCCATCATCTCAAGGAATGACATATCTGTAGAAATACCATCCAATGGGTAGGTCACAAAACCGCCCTTATCGGCTGCGTTTTTCTGTCTCCAAACTTTTATTGTCAGTTTCATAATTGCTCTTTTTCTAAACTTTACTTGTACGACCGTTGAGTTAGCTTCACATTCTCAAACTCAAGTGGCTCTTTCTCCAACACCTCTTCTTCACCTTCACCTACAAATCTCCACGCGGATACATAAGCATAATTCTCATCATCCCTCAAAGCTTCACCTTCGGGAGTCTGATATTCCTCTCTGAAATGACCTCCACATGATTCGTTTCTATCATAAGCATCATCGATCATCAGTTCTCCTAATTCCAGGAAGTCTGCAACACGATTCGCTTTCTCGAGAGACTGATTCAGTTCTTCATTCGAACCGATCACATTGACATCTTTCCAGAATTCTTCTCTTAGTTCCTTAATCTCCTTTTTCGCCTTTTCAAGACCTTCAGCAGTTCGAGCCATTCCGCACTCGTTCCACATGATCTTTCCAAGTTTCTTATGGAAGTAATCCACGGTTTTTGAGCCATTAATGCTCAAAAGCTTTTGGATTCTTTCTTCTACTTCCTTTGCCACTTTGGCAAACTCAGGATGATCTGCATCCACAGGTGCAGGACCTATTTTCGCCAGGTAATCACCCAATGTGTAAGGAATCACAAAATATCCATCCGCAAGACCCTGCATCAAAGCAGATGCACCAAGACGGTTGGCTCCGTGATCTGAGAAGTTGGCTTCGCCCAAAGCATAAAGCCCTGGAACCGTAGTCATCAAGTTGTAGTCAACCCAAAGGCCACCCATAGTGTAGTGAACCGCTGGATAGATCATCATTGGAACCTGATATGGGTTCTCACCAGTGATCTGCTGATACATATCGAACAAGTTTCCATATCGCGCTCGAATGGTATCTTCACTATCTCTTTTTATCGCATCTCTGAAATCAAGGAATACAGCTTCGCCTGTTTCATTCACTCCTCTACCTTCATCGCAAACGTATTTTGCATTTCTAGATGCAACATCACGCGGCACAAGGTTTCCGAAGGAAGGATACTTTCGTTCCAAGTAATAATCTCTCTCATCCTCTGGAATATCATTGGCTTTGATGCCGCCGGATCTAAGCTTTTCAGCCATCTCAACAGTCCTAGGAACCCAAACTCTACCGTCATTTCTGAGGGACTCAGACATCAAGGTCAATTTGGATTGGTGATCACCAGACACTGGGATACAAGTTGGGTGAATCTGCGTGTAGCAAGGATTAGCGAAGAAAGCACCTCTTTTATGTGCTCTCCAAGCCGCAGTCACGTTCGACCCCATCGCATTGGTAGATAGGAAGAATACGTTTCCATATCCGCCAGTGCAAAGAAGAACAGCATGCGCCGCATGAGTTTCAATTGCTCCTGTGATTAGATTTCGGGTTACAATCCCTTTGGCTTCGCCATCGATCTTAACCAGATCCATCATCTCCGTTCTTGGGTAAAGCTTCACTTTGCCATTGGCCACCTGACGGCTCAATGCGGAATAAGCACCCAATAGAAGCTGCTGTCCTGTTTGACCCCTGGCGTAGAATGTCCTCGATACTTGAGCTCCACCAAAAGATCTATTTGCTAAAAGACCACCATATTCCCTTGCGAAGGGAACACCTTGCGCCACACACTGGTCGATAATGTTTACTGAAACCTCGGCGAGTCTGTAAACATTTGCCTCTCTTGCTCTGTAGTCACCACCTTTTACCGTATCGTAAAATAGTCTGAAGACAGAGTCACCATCGTTCTGATAGTTTTTGGCAGCGTTAATACCGCCTTGAGCAGCGATGGAGTGAGCTCGTCTTGGACTATCCTGAAAGCAAAATGCTTTGACATTATAGCCTAACTCTGCGAGTGATGCGGCCGCAGAAGCACCAGCAAGTCCGGTTCCCACTACGATCACATCGTATTTTCTTTTGTTTGCTGGGTTGACCAGCTTACTACTAAACTTATGATTGGTCCATTTTTCAGCGACAGGACCAGCAGGTATTTTGGAATCTAGAATCATTTGACTATTGATTAGCTCTGTGTGAAATAGATATAAATCGGCATGCTGGCGAATAGTAGAGGCACCACAACACTATACAATCTTCCCAACGTCTCTATTGCCGGTGAATACTTTTTATGATTTAACCCTAAGGTTTGGAAGGCACTCGCGAATCCGTGAGATAGGTGGAAGGCTAGAAAAGCCATCGCCACTACGTACCCGATTACCATTAATTCATTTTGGAAGGCAAAGGATACAATGCTAAATAAGTCTTTGTATTGCTCGCCTTCAATCGTGACTACGGGCATATCGCCCCAATGCATCTGGTACCAAAAACTTTGCATGTGGACTACAAGGAAAATCAAAATGATAGTTCCTAAAATCCCCATGTTTCTAGAAGCAGTGGAGCTGCTCCCCGATTGCTTTGATACTCCGTACCCAACAGGTCTTGCTTTCTTATTTTGGCGGGTAAGCCAAATAGAATATATCACATGACCGATCACTGAGATGTAGGTCAGATAAGATAAAATCTTTACTGCCGGATTCGTGGTCATGAATTTTGCGTAAATGTTAAAAGCTTCACCTCCATCTCCCTTAAAGAGAAGTAAGTTGCCTGAAACATGGCCTGTTAGAAACAGAATAAGGAAAAGACCTGTTAGGGCCATCATTAGCTTTCTTCCTAGTGTACTACTTAAGGTCCTGGTAACCCAACTCATAAATATTTTCTATTTAATTGAGAACGTGATTTTCTTTCTTTCAAAGATCAAAAATACATCTGCAATCAATGCCAAACAATCTGATCTATGTCCTCTTTTTTATTTTAAAAGGTTCTAAATAGAAAATCAAAATCCTCTTAAATCAGCTATGTAATCAACTTTTTGTTGATTTCCATTGTTTGAATTTCTCATGTTTTTCTAGTTACTTTCCTTTTCGGATTTAAACTAAAATCCAATTTGCTCTGCTGAAGACTTAACCATTTATTAAGCATTGCGTTTTCATAAAAAACAATCACTCCAAATGATCAAATTTCTGAAGTATTCCTGGGGGCTCCTTCTCCTCTTTTTTTTCGCAGGAATTACCAGTACCTATGCCACTCACATTCGAGCTGGAGAGATCATAGCTGAACGTATTTCCGTTCAGGCATTAACCTACCGTATTACAGTAGTAGGTTATACCGATACGAGATCAAGTGTAGTTTTCGGTCCTGGTACAGTGAATTTTGGAGATGGTCGTGAAGTACAATTAAACACAGAAAGTGACTTCTCATTAGTCGAATCCCTAGGAAATCAGATTGAGAAAAACACTTTTGTCGTAACTCACACTTTCCAGGGACCTGGAGTGTATACCATTCGTTTTCAGGAATTCAATAGAAATGACCTGACCCTAAACATGGATAATTCTGTGGATACTCCGTTTTATGTGGAAACCCAGATTACCATAGACCCTTTCATAGGAGTCAATAACTCTCCGGTTCTTACTATTCCTCCCGTGGATAATGGAGCCATTAATGTAAGGTACATCCACAATCCTGGTGCTTTTGATCCTGATGGTGATAGCCTTGCCTATGAAATGGATATTCCTAAGCAGGCTTTCCAGCGACCAGTAAATAATTATAGAAGCCCAGCTTCTCCTGAATTCAGCTTCAATCAGGAAGATGGAAGTACTCCCGCATTTTTGACACTAGACCCAATTTTTGGTGATTTAATTTGGGATGCACCGGGAACTGTTGGCCAATTTAATGTTGCATTCAGAATCAAAGAGTATCGAAAACTTGATGGTATATGGCAGGAAATCGGATATGTAGTCCGTGATATGCAAATTATCATTGAAAATTCTGATAATCGAAGACCAGAACTGCTTTTGCCACCAGACATCTGTGTGGAGGCGGGGACATTGATTGAAGAAATTATACAGGGTTCCGATCCAGATGGAGATCCCATTAAAATTGAAGTTTTTGGAGAGCCAATTGAAATAACAACTTCTCCCGCTACATTCTCTCCAGACGATGGAAGCTTCCAGCCTTCACCAGGTATTGTGAACTTCGAATGGCAAACGGTTTGTAATCACGTCCGAGCAAGAGAATATGACGTGCGAGTAAGAATTACAGATCAGCCACGTGCAGGTCCAGCTTTGGTAGATATTAAGACGTGGAGAATCAAGGTCATTGGTCCACCTCCTGTGGTTGATCAACTCGAGCAGCTACCAGGAAGGGCGGTAGATATTAATTGGGATCCGTATGTCTGTGCCAATTCGGCAAATGAAATGCAGGTTTGGAGAAGAATCAATTCTGATCCTTATGAGCCAGATAGTTGTGAAACTGGCATCCGTGCCGGGTATGAGCTGATTGGTACTACTGACATGGAAACCTTCAACTTTGAAGATTTGAATGGAGGGGAAGGCCTTGCTCCAGGAAATACGTATTGTTATAGACTAGTGGCTGCTTATCCAGAACCTAGAGCTGGAGAAAGTGTAGTGTCTGACGAGATATGTATCACCATTGATGTAGATGTACCTATCATAACGAATGTAGATATCGAAGAAACTGACCCTGAAAATGGAGAAATTTTCATCAAATGGACCCCACCCTATGATATAGATCAGACACAATTCCCTGGACCTTATCAATATGAGTTATTAAGGCATGATGGATTTACCGGAACGGAAGGCAGGACTTCTCTAGGGGTTACTTCGGATACCCTTTTCACGGACACCGGTCTGAATACAGAAGACTTGGTGTACAACTACCGAGTGGTTCTTTACGATGGTGATACCAAAATAGACACATCATCATCTGCATCAACGGTGAGACTTGAACCTTCAATCATTAATGAAGCAATTGAACTGAACTGGACTTTCGAGGTGCCTTGGAATAATTCCATAAGTGAATTCAGACACGAAGTTTATAGAAATAGAACTGATCCGGATGCAGCAGATGAGGATACCTTTGAATTGATCGGAGAGGTGGATGTTACCCAAAGCGGATTTACCTTCCTTGATGATGGTAGCTTTAACGGTGTGCCTTTGGATAGAGATACTGAGTACTGCTATTACGTAAGAACTGAAGGTGCCTATAATGTTGAAGGATTAGAATACCCCCTTCTGAATAAGGCCCAAATAATCTGTGCTAAGCCTGATGATGATCGGCTTCCATGCCCTCCCGTTTTAGTATTTGAAGGTCCTGTTTGTGAAGAATATCTAAGTGAGCAGCCTTGTAATGTTGCGACGTATGAGCATGATCTGAGCTGGACTCCAGATTTCACAGGTCAGTGTGATGACGAACTAAGTGGCTACAGATTATATTTCACAAATCGAGGTGAGGAAAGTGACTTTGAGTTAATTGGCGAGTATTCTTCTTTAGAGTTGGAAGCTACCATTACCGGGCTAACCACTTATCGAGGCTGCTACTTTATCACTGCGGTCGATAGATCAGGAAATGAAAGCGAACCATCTAATACAGTTTGCGTCGAGAATTGTCCTAATTACACGCTGCCAAATGCATTTACCCCCAACAATGATGGAGTAAATGATACCTTCCAGGCTTTTGATAATCCATTCTCTGAGTGTCCAAGATTTGTGACTGGAGTGGAGATCTTTATTGTGAATAGATGGGGAGTAGAAGTCTTCACTTATAATAGTCTTGAATCAGCTGAAAATGACGTTTTCATCCGCTGGGACGGAAAAGACAAAAACGGAAACGACTTGCCAGCAGGAACTTATTTCTACTCTGGGTCTGTTAGATTTGATGTACTAGATGAGTCGCTACAGCAGCAAAGTCTGAAGGGTACGATTCAAATTCTGAAATGACCAATAAGTCCGTGATCTTGTTCGATGGAGTTTGCAACCTTTGCAACTCCTCCATCGATTTCATTATCCAAAGAGACAAAAATGACCAATTTCTTGTAGGCCCTCTCCAGGAAAAAGAAGGAAAGGAGCTTACAAGTAAATTCGATGTTCCTCAGGATTATATGGACTCCTTAGTTCTCGTCGAGGAGGACGAAATATTCTTTAAGAGTACTGCAGCCCTAAAAATCGCGAAACATCTCTCTGGAGGGTGGCCAGCCCTTTACCCCCTAATCTATCTGCCTAAAGGATTCCGGGATGTAGTTTATGACTGGATCGCTAGGAATCGCTACAAATGGTTCGGAAAAAAGAATACTTGTCGTCTTCCAACGCCTGAAGAGGCGGCTAAATTTCTTTCTGCTGCAAACACACCCGCTTAAAAATTCTGGATCACCATCCAGTAAATTGGAAACCCTATTGTGATATTGAATGGGAAGGTAATGGCCAGCGCCATGGGAATATAAAGGCCCTCGTCGGCTTTAGGGTTGGCTAGTTTCATTGCGGCAGGAACTGCAATGTAAGAAGCACTTGCCGCGAGTATAGCGAATATAAATCTATCCCCAGCCTCAGGGGCAATCCACGCACTTACCACAGAGACTATAAGACCATTAACCAATGGAATGAGGATAGCAAAAAGCAGCGCAAATTTCCCATACTTGAAAAAGGCCTTAAGCTTTCTACCACTGCTAATCCCCATGTCCAAAAGGAAAACAGCAAGAAATCCTTTAAAAATATCTGTCACAAATGGTTCAATTCCCTCAGCCTGTTTCTCATCTGCGATCAATCCGATCACCAAAGCTCCTAGTATCAATAGCACACTCCCATTTGTAAAAGCGTGAATGATTATCTTCTTAAAGTCGCCACCCGCTTTTTTCTCGCTGTATTTGTCCAACAAAATTACTCCTGAAATAATAGCCGGTGCTTCCATGAGTGCCATGACAGCCACCATATGTCCACCAAAAATCACTCCCTGTAATTCCAGATAGGATACCGCCGTCACAAAGGTCACAGCAGAAATGGAACCATACGCTGCTGCAATGGCCGCAGAATCAGCCGTAGAAAGTTTTCTTTTAAGGATGAAGAAGGTGTAAAAAGGAACTGCTGCGGAAAGGAATACACCAAAAAGCAAGGCCCAGAGAATGCTTACATCGAAAGCGGAATGAGATAATTCCTGCCCGCCCTTAAAGCCGATGGAAAGCATTAAATACAAGGCGATGAACTTCGAGCTGGTGGCTGGAATTTCCAGATCACTCTTCAATCTGACTGCAAGAATCCCGAGCACAAAAAAGAGCAAACTCGGGTTGGTCAGGTTGTTAATGAGTAGTTGAAAATCCATAGAACAAATATTCGCCGTAAATCAATAAAATAAAAGTCTTAACATAACAATTTTTTATTCGTATAGTTTTTTTATATAGATTTTACTTATGAATATTTCATTCCAACAACTACGCGCATTGCAGCTGGTGGCTGAGCACAATAGCATTACGAAAGCGGCTAAGTCCATCGGTATGACCCAACCAGCTATTTCTATCCAATTAAAAAATCTTCAGGAACAATTTGAAGTTCCGCTCACGGAAGTTGTGGGAAAGAAAATCTACATGACTGAATTTGGTCAGCAGCTGGTAGAAACTGCAGAAAGGATTTTTAAAGAAATCAATCAGGTAGAACAAAAAATGCTAGATCTGAAGGGGCTTTTAGCAGGAAAGATCAGCATATCAGCAGTATCTACCGGGAAATATATTATCCCTTATCTGATTTCAGACTTTATGAAGCTGCACCCTCATGTGGAGATTAGTCTGGAAGTTTCTAATCGACGAACCGTATTTGCACATCTACAGAAAAATAGCACAGATCTGGCCATAGTCTCCGTGCTTCCGGATGATTTCGATTTTGAAAAGGTTACGCTCTCTAAGAACCGCTGGCAGCTTGCTTGCTCCCCAGAAAATGCTGAATACTATCGAGAGCAGATCGAAAATAATCAATGGCAAAACATTCCTTTTGTACTTAGGGAAAAAGGCTCAGGCACCCGTGTGATGATGGAGAAATTCTTTAATCAAAGAAATATCTCTGTCAAAAGTAAAATGGAATTCGCCACAAACGAGGCCGTGAAGCAAGCGCTAATGGCTGGATTAGGCGCCTCAGTATTATCGAACTTTTCTATTTATCAGGAAAAGGAAGAAGGAAGGATTGTGACTTTAGACTATCCCGGTCTTCCGATTGTCGGGAATTGGGATATGGTATGGCTAAAGCAAAAGAAGCATTCACCTGCAGTTCTAGCCTTCATTCGGTGGATTTCTGAAAATAAGGAACGTCTCTTTGCGAAGCACTTCCCAGAAACCTAAGGATTTCCCCTCTTTTCGGAAAAGCCTATATTTGCCCTCTCAAAAAACTTATATCAAATGAAGGCAATTGTTTTCCCCGGTCAGGGGGCCCAATTCCCAGGAATGGGAAAGGAGCTTTATGAGAATAACCCAAAGGCCAAAGAGCTTTTCGATAAGGCAAATGAAGTTCTTGGATTCCCGATTACGGACATCATGTTTGAAGGAACAGCCGAGGAGCTGAAGCAAACTAAGGTTACTCAACCAGCTATTTTTCTACATTCTGTGATTCTTGCATTGACTGCCGAAGATTTCAATCCTGATATGGTCGCAGGCCACTCTCTGGGAGAATTCTCAGCCTTAGTGGCCAATGGAGTCCTGACATTTGAAGATGGATTAAAACTAGTTTCTCAGCGTGCGCAAGCTATGCAGGAAGCCTGTGAGATTAATCCCTCTACCATGGCCGCTATTTTGGGATTGCCAGATGAGAAAGTGGAAGAAGTTTGTGCATCCATCACGGAGGAAATCGTAGTTCCTGCTAACTACAATTGCCCAGGTCAACTGGTGATTTCCGGAAGTAATAAAGGAATCGAAATCGCATGTGAGAAAATGAAAGAAGCTGGCGCCAAAAGAGCCTTACCACTTCCCGTTGGTGGTGCTTTTCACTCTCCTTTGATGGAACCAGCTAGACAAAATCTTCAGGAAGCGATTCTTGCAACCGAATTCTCGAATCCTTCCTGTCCGGTTTATCAAAATGTTTCTACCACAGCGGTGACAGACGTCGAGGAAATCAAAAAGAATTTGATTGCTCAGCTTACGGCTCCAGTTAAATGGACTCAATCTGTACAGAATATGGTCGCCGATGGAGCAACCGAATTTGTGGAGTGTGGTCCTGGGAAAGTGCTACAAGGTTTAGTCAAAAAAATCCACAGAGAAGCGGAAGTCTCCAGCATCTAGAAATCTAAGTTGTAATGGAATTCAAGGTTTGGGGGGATACTCCCAAACCTTTTTTTCATCCCTGCAGTCAAATAGCAATTGTCTATGGTTTCGACCTTCCAGAGGATTGATAAAGTCTGGTAATAATTCAACCAGGGGAACAAGGGTAAATCTTCTATTCGGAATCTGTGGATGGGGTATCTGGAGTGTAGGTGCTTTGGTAATCTTTTCTCCATAGTAGAGAATATCGATATCTATATTCCGATCTGCCCATCTCTCCTTTCGTACTCTTCCCAGATCACTTTCTATGGCCTTAAGCCTACCCAAAAGCTCTTCCGGAAAAAGTGTAGTCTCAACAATAACCACCTGATTCAAAAAATTATCATTCGCACTTGGCCCCCAGGCCTCGCTTTCATAAAGCTTAGAAGTGGATACGATTTCCATAAGCTTTGAAATCTCAGCCCTAGCCTGCGAAAGCATCTGCTCCCGATCTCCCATATTTCCCCCTAAAAGCAAAACCGATTTCATAAACAATTGGGCTTTAGAATCATTTTGTAATCAAGGATCAAATTAAGTTTATTTGCCATTCATTTAATCAAAGACTATGAAATTTCTAGGAAATGTGCTGGCGGTTATAGTCGGCCTTTTTGTATTTACCATACTAGCTACCCTGATTTCTTTCGGAATTCTTGGGGCCATCGTGGCTTCCGGAGAGCAGGAAGTAACAGTGAAAGAAAATACCGTTTTACATATCAACCTTAATGGAAGAACCATTGTAGAACGTACCAATGATGATGATCTGAATTTCGGGGCATTCCCAGGTTTTAATACCCCGATGACGGCAGGAATGTACAACCTCAAAAAAGCAATTAGGGGTGCTGCTGAGGACGAGAGTATAAAGGGCATTTACCTAAATGCCGGATTGGTTTTCACAGGTCAAGCCAATTTACTGGAGCTAAGAAACACTCTTGAGGAGTTTAAGGAATCAGGCAAGTTCATCATCGCTTATGACGAGGCTTACAGTGAAGGAGGTTATTACCTGGCTTCGGTGGCAGATGAGCTATACATCAATCCCCTCGGAGGAATTGATTTTAATGGTTTTGCATCTGAGACTATCTTCTTTACGGGTTTCTTTGAAAAAGTAGGAATCAAGCCTGTGGTATTTCGTGTGGGGGATTTTAAGAGTGCCGTTGAGCCTTTTATCCTTAAGCAAATGAGTCCAGAAAACAGGCTCCAAACGGAATCCTTCCTAAATGACATCAACTCGCAGGCTCTAACCGATATTTCTGAAAGTCTGGACATCAATTTGGATAGTCTTACCCTGATCAACGATCAAATGCTGGTTCGTGAGCCTGAAGATGCTGTGAAGTATGGATTGGCTACGGCTGAAGCCTATGAAGATGAGGTTTTGGCAAAAATCCGTGAGAAACTTGGTCTGGAAGAGGATGCCAAAATCCCAACCATGAAGGTGACGGAATTCAATAAAACGGTGAGCAGCAAGAATCTTACGTCTAAGAATCGAATCGCGGTTATTTTGGCTGAAGGCCAAATAGTTAGTGGTGATGTGGATGGGATGCTCAGCTCAGATAAATTCGCGAGAGAAATCAGAAAAGCTCGGAAAAATGATAACATTGACGCGATCGTTTTGAGAGTGAATTCTCCAGGAGGATCTATCCTCGCCTCTGAAGTGATATGGAAAGAAATGGTAGAAGCCAAAAAGGCAAAACCAGTCATCGTATCCATGGGTGAGGTAGCCGCTTCAGGAGGCTATTACATTTCTGCCCCTGCGGATACCATTGTGGCGCAGCCAAATACCATCACCGGATCTATCGGAATTTTCGGCTTATTCTTTAATGTTGAGGAACTGGTTACCGATAAACTTGGAGTCACTACTGATGTGGTAGAAACCGGAGAGCTTTCGGATTTCATGAATCCTGGAAGGGAATTATCTCAAGTGGAGATGGATATCGTACAGCGAAGTGTGGAAGACGGATATGAGACTTTTATCTCTAAGGTAGTAGAAGGACGAGGAATGACTGAGGAGCAAGTCAAAGCTGTAGCATCGGGTAGAGTCTGGACGGGAACACAAGCCAAAGAAAGAGGACTTGTGGATGTGTTGGGGGGATTAGATACCGCCATCGAAATCGCCGCTGGAAAAATAGAAGCAGGAGATGATTACCGAGTAGTTTATTATCCGGAGCAAAAGCCTTGGTTTGAAGTGCTGATGAAAGATTTGGAAAACAATGTAAGTACCCGAATCATCCAGTCACAACTAGGAGATGCCTATCCCTATTTCCAGAAAATTCAAGAACTCAAACATTTACAGGGTATTCAGGTTCGAATGCCTCAGGAGCTAATTATCAAATAAATTAAAAACCGGCCTAGGCCGGTTTTTTTATGCTTAATCATATAGTGTTGCACATATCATCAGATTCCCTTCTCCTTCTTTCGGGTTTTTGATATCTGCGTAGTAAACTGGGCTATAATGGTCTGATACTATAGTAGTATCGACAACCCTTTTTGAAATAGAGAATCCATTTATCCTTATCTCTTCAGTGATTTGCCCAACTATTTCCATCTTGACGGCGGAAATATGAAAATTATCTTCTGTGCTTAAAACTAATGAATCGGTTTGATGGGTACCGTCAATTATTAAATCGACACAGTTTTCTTCTTTATTGAAATTGCAAGCAACGCAGATAGATATTAAACCAATTACTAAATATCTCATTGTAGACAGATTTGAGTGCTTATCATTTCTGATGGCTCCATCAATTTGCCTAAAGCAATGACATGGCTCGTATTTCATAAGACTTTGAAAAAAATATTCCTGATATCCCTAGAACAAGGACTAGAAGTCCAAAGTCCCTTGTTTCTGGGTCAGCTCCAGAAGAAGAGACATGAGTAAATACGATAAACAAAAAGCACAGGAAGAAAGCTAGCCCAAATAAGCTTGAGAGGAAGACTGCGAAACCGGTTAGCCCCTTATTCCTTGATGCCAATTCACTAAATACAACTATAATCAAATAGATGGTCAATAGGCAAAGGGTAATGAAAATTAGAATTTGAATATTCGAAAACACATAATAGGTATCGTAAAATTGAAAATCTGCTAACCCAGCAAATTCAAATCCCGTCAATAATCCAAATGAAAGGATGAGGATAAAAATCATGTAAATGACCTGAATTAACTTAGCCTTTGAAGTCATTTCGATTTTTTAGCATCTGAGCCATTGCCGGAACATAAGTAGTTTTTGTTATCTCAGCCAAAACTCAATTTCCAATTCTCCACTTACCTCTCCAACCGGCTCATAATTGAATCGATACTTATCAAAATAGGAGTCAGCTGTTATTAATGTATCAATTCTGCCATTTCCAACAAGATGGAAATATCCACCAATGTAAGCTTCCCCAAAGAATTCTCCAGTCACGTGAATATAATGATAAGTGACTTTTTCAAGTTCGCAATGCTGAAAATCCAGCACTTCGATGTATGATTTTTTCAAATCAAATTTTTCAGTTTTGATCGGGCATTTATCTCCGATACATGAGAATAAAAAAAAGGAAGATAAGATGCCAAAAATCAATCCCCGCATTTCAGATTATTATCATAGAATCTGAAAAGAAGGCCCTAAAAAGATCAGTGCGAGGTATGAAATCTTCCCCTATCACAATATTCCATAATTCATGATCCGCAAAGAAGTTGTTGAAAGGAACAAAGTCTGGGAAAAACCTTGTGAAATTTAAATCTAATTCTTTTGCTATTTCAAATTGCTCCTGGGAAAATGGATGATAACTCAAATGCTTATTAAAGCGAATCGATTTATCGAAATCAGTAGTGAATTCTCTTATTGGATTTAAAGAATCAGGATTATGCGAGGTATAATAAATTCCAGAAATCTTTCCCATATAGGTTGCACAAAAACCAATTCCTAACCCATTTTTTAATGAAACTTCCACCTTATAGCCAAAACGGACTTGCGGACGAGAAACGACTCTTCCAAATTCTTTCCGTGACCTTAAGTTCTCAAAAAACAAATCCCAAAGATTCTGATTCTTAAACCTTTTAACTTCTAATTTCTGGGCTTTGCCCTGGATTCGTTCGTTTTCTTTTTTATTACTATCCGCCCTTGCAATCAGCTCAGGTTTTGAATTAGAAGAGCCCCCCAATTCAACCGAATGATAAGAATACTTATACAAAATTTTCAGGTATGGATTCATCTGATTTCTATATAAAGCTATTTTGTAACAAAACCCTCCAAGCAGCCTCTACATCTCCCTGTTCGAGATGATCCTTGGCTAATTCATGCAAGTGATTCAAATAAGGATCACTTCAATTTCTAAATCCCCAATAATTTCTCCATACGGAAGGTATTCTAAAGGGAATTGATTTCCATAATGATCACCCCTAAAAACAGTGTCTATGGAGCCATTCGATTGAACAAAATGAGAATTAATTAAAAACTTCCCTGAAAATTCACCTTCAATTCTTAATTCATAGTAAACTATTTGATCACCGCATGAACTAAAATCAAGAAACTCGGCAAAATTTTTATTTAAATCAGGTATTGACACCGACTTCCTGCATTCATCCATTCCTCCGCAGGAAAAGAGAAATAATAATACCAGGTAGTTTATTTTTTTCATTAAGCTATTGAAGTAAAACCCTCCAAGCAGCTTCCACATCTCCCCTCTCAAGATGATCCTTGGCTAATTCATGCAAGTGATTCAAATAGGATTCTCTGTCATTCACAAATCTTCTTTTGATATCCGCGATAGCCGGGTGATTAGACATTTCTTTTACTTCCTCTTCTGAAGGTAGCTCCTCCACATTAGCCAGTCGGCCAATATTATTTCCAGTTAGAACCGCACTATTTCTTACCTCCTCAGGCAGCTGATCCACTCCTATTCCTTTGGTCCGAAGTGGCTTTGGAATCTGAAAAAGCGAATCTCCACTAGCCCGACTATACCAGGCTCCACCAAGTCTCGCCACGGCATCCAGCTTATTTGGATCTATTGCTCCAGCACTATCCAAAATTTCTTCACTTACATGAAGTGCCAGCACCTCACAAATCACCAGATTACCTGAACCTCCCACATCACCGAGTGGCTTCACCTCATTCACCCGGCATTCCATGGCGATAGGTGCTTCTTCGACTCTTGGCGGCTTTACTTTCTCCGAAGGAACTGAGGTCAAACCCGCTTTAACGAATTCATTGACACCCTTTTCATATTCTGTACTTGCCAGTGACATCTGCTCTACCAAATCAAAATTGACCACATGAATGACGGTTTCTGGCACTTCGAGTACGTTTTCCAAGGTGTGCTTTGTTGTGTTATCACGAACTCTTCGCGAAGGAGAAAAAATGACTATGGGTGGATTGGTACTGAAGAGATTAAAGAAGCTGAATGGGCTTAGATTCACTTTGCCTTCTTTATCAATGGTACTCGCAAAAGCAATAGGACGTGGAGCCACACTTCCCTGAAGCAGGGCATGAAATTCAGATGTTTTTAACTCTCCGGGATAAAAGGTTTTCATATCTTGGGTTTATCAATGCAGTTTACTTGAAAATAATTTTTGCGCCAAAAGGTTCTCTCATGCGACGATTTCTTTTCACTCTATTTCTGGCAATAGCTGTCACCGGTCTGATTCCTTTTGATTCTGCAGCCCAGACTCATAACATCGCCACCTTCAATATCCGTTGGGATAATCCGAATGATGAAGGAAATCTCTGGAAGGATAGATTGCCACATGTGATTGGGGTCATCCAAAAATATGACATGGGGATCGTTGGAATTCAGGAAGGATTGGAACATCAGGTTGACCAATTAACGAATGGACTAGACTATGACTTTCTTGGCGTAGGAAGGGATGATGGTGCCAAAGCCGGGGAATTTACCGCGATTCTTTACGACTCGGAAAAGTATGAGCTATTGGATGAAGGTACATTTTGGCTATCTCCCACTCCAGACAAACCAAGTAAAGGCTGGGATGCGGCATTGAATAGAATCTGCTCCTGGGGAAAATTCAAGGGTAAGTCAGAAGAAACTTTTTATATCTTCAATATCCATTATGACCACATCGGTCAGGAAGCAAGAGTAGAAAGCAGTAAGCTTGTTCTTGAGAAAGTCAAAGAGATTAATCCTGAGAATTTACCAACAGTTTGGATTGGAGATTTTAATGTGACCCCAGAAAATGATGCCTATAAAGTCATTTTAGAAAACGAATGGAAAGACGCGAGATTAGTCTCAATAACTGAATCTTTTGGCCCAAGGGGAACTTTCACAGGCTTTAAATGGAAGGGATATGACGACCGAATTATTGACCACATTTTCGTGAACGCTGGGGTTGTAGTTTCCAGACATGGAATCATTGAGGATAGTTACGGAGAAAAATATCCATCAGATCACTTCCCGGTTGTAGCCGAGGTGGAGTTTACCAAAAAGTAAATGAATCGTAACTGCGAGAAGGAACGACGAAGCAGTCTCTAAAAATTTTATAGAAAATTGAATCAGAGTAGGAGAATTCTTCACCCGATTCTCGGGATCGCCATGACGAACCTGAAAATAAAAAAGCTCTCCATTTCTGAAGAGCTTTTCTTTTATACTTTTCGGAAATCAAGGCTCCAAAGCCGCTACACCCGGAAGAACTTTTCCTTCCATATGTTCTAGCAATGCACCGCCACCTGTTGACACAAAGGAAACATCATCACCAAGTCCAAACTTGTTTACCGCAGCGGCTGAATCCCCACCGCCAATCAATGAGAATGCGCCAGTTTTGGTCGCTGCCACAACGGCTTCCGCAATCGCCTTTGTTCCCTTATCGAAGGAGGACATTTCAAAGACTCCCATTGGACCGTTCCAAAGGATAGTCTTGGATTCGGCAATAACTCCTGAGAAGAGCTCTCTGGTCTTTGGACCAATATCTAATCCCATCCATCCATTAGGAATCTCTCCTTTATTCGCCAAGCCCTGTTCTGCATCGTTCGCAAAGGCCGTAGAAATCACCGTATCAACCGGAAGGACCAGATTCACCCTTTTTGCTTTAGCTTTTTCCATAAGTTCAAGCACAAAGTCCAGCTTATCTTCTTCGAGCAAGGAATCTCCGATGGTGCCGCCTTGGGCTTTAGCAAAAGTATAGGACATACCTCCACCGATAATCAGATTATCCACCTTTTCGAGTAGCTGCTCGATGATCAAAATCTTATCAGAAATCTTTGCTCCACCCATGATCGCAGTGAGTGGTCGCTCTGGATTTTCGAGAACCTTATCTGCATTCTTCAATTCAGAAAGCATGAGGTAGCCACAAACTTTCTCAGTGAAAAACTGAGCGATTACCGCTGTGGAAGCGTGGGCTCTGTGAGCCGTTCCAAAGGCATCATTTACATAAATATCTCCATGATGTGAAAGCTTCTCAGCAAAGTCCTTATCCCCTGCAGTCTCCTCTTTGTAAAATCTGAGATTCTCTAAAAGAAGCACCTCCCCTGGATTTAGACCCTCAGAAAGCATTCTTGCTTCATCTCCGATACAATCCGGAGCAAACTTTACCGGCACTCCCAAGGCTTTCTCTAAATCAACCAAAATATGCTTGAGAGAAAACTTATCTTCGGGCCCTGTCTTCGGACGTCCCAGGTGTGACATCAATACAACTGATCCACCATCGGATAAAACTTTATTTATGGTTGGCAATGCCGCCTGAATTCTCGTATCGTCAGTCACATTGAACTCACCATCCAAAGGGACATTAAAATCCACTCGCATGATCGCTCTTTTTCCCTCAAAACTGAGGTTGTCCACATTCTTAATTCTTGGATTCATGGTAAAAAGGAATTATCGGTTTGAAGCAATTTTTTAAAATCTTGAAGTTATTAAAGTTTATATCAAATCGCTGAAAAAATGGACAGAAATCAATTCTGAAATCAGCCCTTGGCTGCTGCTCTTCTCAGTCTATCATTGATGGCTTTCCCCAGACCCTTTTCTGGCATTGGCTCCGCCAAAATTAACTCGAGATCAAGGTCATCTAATTTTCTCATCGCCGCAAAAAGATTTTGAGCAGCCTCATTCAAATTACCACTTGAGCTAAGCTGAATTTGATTTACCTCAGGGAAACCAGAGAACTCAGCATTTAGGCTAAGAATCCCAACTTTGTTACTCTCTGGCTTAATATCCTTCAGGAACTTTGAGATATTGCCAAGCAAAAAAGGAACCTTTGGAGCGTAATGGCTTTTCAGTAATCCCGGAGCTTGAGGATTAGAAGAACTATGACTTTTCACCTTAACCTTCCCAATTTCACTTTCAATCTCATCCAAAGAGAGCCCCCCAAGCCTGTAAACCACCACCTCATTTTCTTCCATCCCAACGATGGTACTTTCCAAACCAACCTGGCTCTCTCCTCCGTCCAGAACCATAGAAATCTTTGCTCCTAGTTGAGCTTCCACATGAGCTGCGCTAGTTGGGCTGATATAGCCAAATGGATTAGCACTTGGTGCGGCAAGTGGAAAATCCAGCTGATGCAGGAGTTCACGAGTGAGCGAATGAGAAGGAACGCGTATGGCCACCCTTTTCAATCCGGAAGTCACGATATCTGGAATAATCTCTTTTTTCGGTAGCAGTAAAGTCAATGGCCCCGGCCAATATTTCTCTGCCAGCTTTGCCAAAGACTCAGGAACTTCTTCACAATATTTATCAACTTGATCAAGGTCTGAAATATGCACGATCAAAGGATCAAAACTTGGTCTTTCCTTCACCTCGAAGATTCGAGCCACAGAATCTCCATCCAATGCATTTCCGGCAAGGCCATAAACCGTCTCCGTCGGGATACCGATTACCTGACCTTCATTAAGTGCATGAACCGCTTCAGAAATGTCTGTGGAAATGACTGCCATCTATTCGCAAAAATCGTCCAGCCAACTTTGCGCCTCAGCCACGCCTAGCGAAGCTGCCATTTTCAAATCAGCACATCCTTCTTCTTTTTGGTTCAAGGCACTCATCCTGGTGATACCTAAAAGATAATATGCAGAACCGCTATCAGGATTCAGATTCAAAGAAGTTGTTAAAGCCTCAATGGCTGCAATAGGATCATTATTACCCAAAAGTGCCTTTCCACGATTAAAGTGTGTGAGGGCCTGATTAGGATCTGCCTGGAGGGCAGCATCAAAGTCAAGCAATGCATCCTCATACTCTTCTAATCCTAAAAGTGCGAGACCACGATTGTAATAAATATCCGTTTGGCTAGGGTCCAGGCCATTTGCAAGATTAAAATCTGAAATGGCTTCCTTGAAATTCCCAAGTTCCAGATTTGCATTTCCCCGATTAAACCAAGGCTTATAAGAAATGGAATCTGCCTGGATAGATGCTGAAAAAACCGGAATAGCCTCTTCTATATTTCCCAGCTGAAACATCGCCACACCTTTCGCATTTAGGGCTGTTGAATTGGAAGCATTTTGCTCCAATGCCTGATCAAAATATGTTATAGCTTGCTCCCAATTTTGAGCATCCATTTCGGTAATTCCAGCCTTCATGAGTTCCTCCTCACTCGGAGAACAGGCAATGAAAATAACGGGTAAAAGAAGGGTCCAGATTTTCCGCACGAGCCTTTAATTTTTTGGCAAAGATAGGAATCTTTTTAGCCTGCCGGCAAAAGCTTCCCCCGATAAAGATGGGGTACTGGAGTCGGCTTCATGGTTTTCATATCTACAGAAACCATTACTGTGTGGCATTTAGAAAAAACCTTTAAATCCGTTTCTCCTTCGCTGATGATTATTTGTTCCAGATCGAAGGAAGAATTGCCCAGTCGGGTACATCGAACTAAACATTTGAATTTATCCTCAAGGTGAATCGGCCTCAAATATTCGATGGTGGTCTTCCCCACCACAGTTCCAACTTCCATCACATTCCAGCCAGCTATTTCATGAAGGTATAACCCGCGAGCATGTTCGAAGTAACTGAAGTACACGCCATTATTGACATGCATGTAGCCATCGATATCCGAGAATCGAATTTGGAGGGGACAAGAAAATGAAAATTGATCGAGCTGAAGATCAGAGTTTAAAGGCATCAAAGTATGATTTCTGAGCGGCTTGTTTTTTCTAGCATCCGGAGAATAGATGGGTTATGACCGATCAAATCCTGGACGGAGTCAAATGTTATCCAAGCCAAAGATATGCTTTCATTACTTAAAACAAGCGGTTCATTGAGGTCAGCCTCAATCAAAAATCTCACATCATAGTGGTAATGCTCAGGCACACCCTTCCGCTCAGGAATGATGTGCTTATCGATATCAAATATCTCAGGATCGACCAACCTAAGCGACAATAAGCCACTCTCTTCTGTAGCCTCCTTCATGGCGACTCTTGGAAGATTCTCATCACCATCTGCATGACCGCCTAGCTGCAGCCATCTTCCTAACTTCTTATGCAAAGTCAGCAAGGCATGAGTCCGGTCAGGGTTCACGATCCAGGTTGAGGCCGTAAAGTGACCAGCCAAACGATCACGAACAAAGGCATCATCATCGTGCAGAAGATCAATGAAGTCAGGGATAAACCTGGACTCATCCTCATATGGGGTTCGGTATTTTGAAAGTTGATCGTAAAGTCTTTCTCGGTCAGTCATTTGCTACATCGAATAATTGATCCATAAAATCATCAAAGGGCAAGGCATCCTGATAGAGCCTGTCCGAATATACTGTCACCAGCACTTTAAGGTAGCTGGATCTATTGTCTACAGAATACTTCTCCACCGCTACATTCCCATACAATTGAGAAATTAGCTCGCCCTCCTCAGGCATCTGAAGCGGAGGTTTGAAATAGAACTTCTCTATTTCGATCACCTTCTGCCCTTGCTCCTCTATTTTTCTATCCAGACTTACTTTCTTATAGCCAATTTTTAAGCAGCGAGCTGCAAAGCTATGAAAGAGCTTCTCAAAGGATTCCTCACTGAAAGGATCCTCGAAGGTTACCGCAAAGCCATTGGCGTACTTGCTCTGGAAAATGTGCACCTGAGGATGCTCATTTATATTACTTCTTTTGAAATGATAATTCTTAAGTACTTTTTTTATTAGCTCGGAACCCTCTTCACTAGAAAACCATCTTTCTGCCTCGTAAACCTGCTCTTCGGTCAGAGAATAATTCTCCTTATGGCTGACCTTTTCTGAGGTTGACCCAAAGACTTTTCCTAAAATGGAATCAAGATACTTATTCATTAAGAGCGATTTTGCCAGCTGGATTCTTGATGAGCTCTCCTGAATCTATCCAGCCTCTGATATGGTCCAGATTTTCTCTGGTATCTGGCGTGCCCGCCTCACTCATCAATTCCTGAAGTGATAACTCTCCTTTGTTCTTTAAGGTTTCTATAATGCGCAACTTAAGTGCATTTAGATTTTTAATCGGATCTGAATCTCTCTTCTTTTTTAGGCATATGTCGCAAATTCCACAGGGCTCTGTGTTTTTCTCTCCAAAGTAGCTTTGCAGAAATTCCATTCGACAAACTTCTTCCTGATGAGCATATCGGACAATATTCTCGGCATTCTGCAAAGTCAAGCCTCTGCGTTCCTTAATTCGCCGCACATTCAATGGCAGATTATTCGCATCATATCTGGAAGTCAAAAAGAATATCTGAGGCCGATCTTCGCGATGATCATAATCCAGAATCTCCATCTGCTCTAGTTGCTTCAGCCTTCGTACAAATTCCTGGACAGAAATGTTAAGTGCTTTGGCATGGGATGCTTCATTGATTTTAATGTATTCAGTGAATAGATTTCCACCATGGGTTCTCAATAGTAATTTGATGACCGGGTCCAGATTGGCATAAGCGATCTGGGTTCGGTAAACCGTATCACTATCGACTAAAAAATGGACTCGGGATGGTGAGTAATAGCTATCGCTCATGGAAATAAAACCTTCTTCCTCGAGCACCTTTAATCCATAAAAAGCTTCCAAAACTCCCAGCTCATATTTCCTGGCAAAATCACTCCACTCAAAATTCAAGCCTTCGTCTACCTTACTCCCAACCGCCAGCTGGAAGTGATTAGCAAGACACTGATACACGCGCCGTATGAAATCCGTGGGTGGATAGACCAGAGCAGCCCGCTCCATCATCTTTTCGAAATCACCTTGATTGCTGAGCAAGACTGCGTAAGCTTTCTCTCCATCCCTTCCAGCTCTTCCAGCTTCCTGATAATAGCTCTCAATATTCTCAGGTAAATCACCATGGATAACTATCCTTGCATCTGGCTTATCGATTCCCATCCCAAAGGCATTGGTGCAAACCATAATCCGAATGGAATCTTCCATCCATTTTTTCTGGATTTCGTCCCTTTCCTTAACCGTAAGTCCAGCATGATAAACGCCTGACTGAAAACCCAGCTGATTTAAGGCGTGAGAAATCTGATGTGTGAGCTGACGACTTCTTACATACCAAATAGCTGATCCATGAAGGCGATGTAGAACCTCAACCCCCTTTTCAAATTTATTCTCTACCAATCGCACACTTAAGCTCAGGTTTTGCCTGGCAAAGCTCCCCTGGAAGAACTTTGGAGATTTCATCTCCAATTTCTCCTGAATATCCTGGCTTACTCTTGGCGTAGCTGTTGCTGTCAGAGCAAGTATGGGAGCATGTGGATGATACTGACGAATAGATGCGATTTTCAAGTATTGAGGACGAAAATCATATCCCCACTGTGAAATGCAGTGAGCCTCATCAACAGTGATGAGATTCACATTCATCTGCTTGAATCTTTCTATGAATAATTCTGTCTGGAGTCTTTCTGGAGAAACAAAGAGAAGCTTATAATCCCCATAAATGCAATTATCCAGAACCCGATCAATCTCCCGCTTATTCATGCCGGAGTAAATCGCCTGGGCTTTGATTCCGTAAGATCGCAGAATATCCACCTGGTCCTTCATCAAGGCAATTAGCGGACTAACCACCAGACAAATACCCTCCACACTTAAGGCCGGGATTTGATAACAAAGCGATTTTCCCCCACCAGTTGGCAACAAGGCAAGCACATCCTTTTTCTCCAGGACAGAGTGAATAATTTCGGATTGTAAAGGACGGAAAGTTTTATGTCCAAAAACCTCCTGAAGGATATGTTCGGGAGACTTTGACACTTACCATTGAGGTTTTTTCTTTTCTAAAAAGGAGGATATCCCATGCACACAGTCTGGATGTGCACGAACTTCAGCATTCAGTTTTGCTGCATCCTGAAGATTCTTATTCCTTTCTTCTCGATTCAGCTGGCGCAAAAGTGCCTTGGTTTGACTCATGGAATTCGTTGAATTCTTCTCAATGAGTTCTTGAGCGAAAGAATCGACTTGGCTCTCTAATTCATCAGGAGAATATATCTCATTGACCAATCCATAAGCTTTGGCCTGATGGGCCTCAATCAAACCACCATGCAGTAACAATTCCTGAGTTTTTGCACCACCGATTTGCTCATTAAGGAAAACCGAAACCAAAGCCGGCACAAATCCAATTCTCACCTCCGTGTATCCAAAAAGGGCTTCGGGAACCGAAAAGGCAAAATCACAGACTGTCATAAGCCCACAACCTCCTGCGATAGCATGTCCCTGGACTTGAGCAATCACCACTTTTGGATACTCATAGATTTTAGTGAAAAGTTCCATCAGCCTCCGGCTATCTTCCAGATTTTCTTCAAAAGTATAGGATTGCAAATCCTTCAAATAGGCCAAGTCTGCACCTGCACAAAATGCCTTCCCCTCAGCCTTTAGCACAATGAGTTTTACCTCTTCATCATCAGAAAAAAAGTCAAAAGCTTCAGAAAGTCCCTTGACCATTTCAGGGCCCAGCGCATTTCTTTTTTCAGGACGATTAAGGGTGATATAGCCTATTCGATTCTCTTTATGGGTCTTTACCATTATGGGTTGATTTGCACTTTTCAAGTTATGCGATACAGAAAGAATGGCAAAATACTCAATGGAGAATACGAATGGCATTCTTTTCCATATGGATGGGCTTATAGCCGGATATTTTTTCCCAACCAGTACCACCCCATTGATAGACTCTTGGTTGGTGGCTCTCGCCAAAGCTGATTAGCCTTTCACCAAGATTATAGGAAAATCCTAATTCAGGAAAGTAGTAAACAGAATCCTTACCAATACTCTCCAATTGTTCTGGAATTATACTTCGCTTTTTCTTGATCCGATATGGATCCACGGAATAGCTGATATCCTCAGGGTCAAATCCTTTAGAAAAAGATGATAATCCAGACTTATGGTAGAAATCCACCAAAAACCCATTTCTGGATGGATAAATGATGATTTCTTCATTAGGCTTTTGGATAAAGATGAATGACTGGAAAACCAGAAATACCAAGACAGAAATCCCTAGAATTCGAATGGAAACCTTCTTTTTCCATTCACTCCATCCAGTGATTATCAGGAGTATGCACCAGATAAACAACATGGTTGGAATTCCAATAGTCAATCGGTCCATCCTTAGAAAATCTATCCCAGAAACCTGATGGATTAAAAAATTTTGAGCTTTGACCAATAGGTCCAAAACCCAGGCAAGTCCTTCTCCAAGCCAGGGAATACTTCCCAGAATCAGCCATGGAATTCCTATCTGCATAATCAGAAATGCCAGAGGTAAAACCAGTAAGTTTCCAATAAGAAAAAAAGTGGGGAAATAATTGAAGTAATAAACAGACAGGGGAAATGTGGCCAATTGTGCAGCCAGACTCACACTGGTCAATTGCCAGAAGTATTCCACTACTCGGTTTTTTGGTAGCCAAAGATTTAGAATCAAAGGCTGGAGTAGTACGATTCCTCCAACTGCCAGATAGGATAACTGAAAGCCCACATCATAAATCACCTGTGGGGAATAGGCAATCATTAATAAAGCTGAGAAACCAAGAATATTGAAAAATGGAGGTTCACTCCTTCTCATTTGGCCGAGGAGCAGAAGGCTGAACATGGTGGAAGCCCGAACAACCGAAGGAGACAGCCCGGTTAGGCAAGCATAAAACCAGAGGAAAAGAATTACCAAAAGCAGATAGCCTTTTCTAGGCTTTCCAGATAGCTTTAGAACCTTGGCAAGGAAAAGGAAAATCATGTACACGATCCCCACATGCAATCCGGAAACTGCCAGAATATGCATAACACCGGCATTTCCGTAGGCCTTTCTAGTTTCCTTATCAAGACTCTCCTTTTGTCCGATTAATAAGGCTTTAATTACGGAGGCTACCTCTCTATCCTCAAATGAAGAATCAATTCTAATCGATAAAGTATTTCGGGTTTCTTTTAAAAATCTTCTGAAGCTAAAATCAGGATTCTGACCAACCAGTCGAAGCTCCTTACCTACGAATTGCCGGAAACCTATGCCTTTTCTGAGTAAGAAGGCTTTGTAATCAAACTGTGCGGGACCGGTGGTTTCCGGGATAAGCTCAGGACCACCTCTCACTAGAACAACTTGCCCTGGCATGAGGGCTGAATCTAGTTGATGATAAATCAAAATGTCTGCCTCCACCTCTTGCCATTCACCCGCGATTAAGCATTGTTTTACCCTCAATTTATTTTGCTTGGAATTAGGCTTTTGGAGATCAAATTCCAAAACCTCGCCCAGATATACGGTGGAGTTCTCAAGTGGCTGATTAAGCAATTTCTCCGTTCTCGAATGTTCCAGTGAATTCAGATAATACCCAAAAACTGCAATCAACAAATAAGCAAGAGGAGCGAAGGTGCCTTTGACTTTCTTCTTTGCAAAAAGCAAAATCAACAAATAAATCCCCCAGCAAAGAAACAGAACCCAGCCAATAAGTGAGAGGTCTAAGACTTCGACTTTTTCTGAAATTAAAATCCCTGAAATGAAAAAGAACAGGTAGCGTAAAAATGGAAACTCAGCGAAGTTCATATTAAAAAATAACTCCTATGAATTTAGTGAATTTCAAGCATAAAAAAAGCCCCGATTGGGGCTTCATTATTTTTGATGAGTATAGTTAAAATCTATAACCTAGACTAAAGCCTGCATTCACCTCAACGCTAGAAAATCTATCTGAAACTTCATCGCTAAATCCTCTGGCAATACTAGCGTAAGGTCCGAAGGCAAAGCTTTCTGAAAACTCCCATTTATAACCTCCACCAGCTCCGAAAATAAAGGCGTTCATATTGGTGGTGACCATATCCCCATCCTTCATTTCCTCAAACTCTCCAAAACGTACTTTGAACAAAGGATATAAAAAGAAGCGTCCATTTGGATTGTCGCCGAAATAGAAATTCATAGCCGCCTGAACCGCATTGGTCTTATAATTCTTATCGTCGTTTTGAGAATTATATCCAAAACGATCGTTGATATGTACCTGAAGATCTAATGAATAATCGTCCCCTAGAAATTTCTCGTAACCCACTTCAAAAGATCCAAGAATAATCAGATTGACAAAGTTGAGTTTGATTTCATTGGTTTTGTTTCCAAATCCCCCACTTCCACTGCTAGAAACTACATCCTGTCCCAAAAGTACTGTGGAGCTCATCGCGGAAAATGCCAGCGTAAAAATTAGCTTTTTCATTATATAATAGTTTATGGTTTCAATTCCATTCTGTAATGTAAAATATTACATTCTTCAAACATCTCGCCAACTTGTTGAAAACCAAAGTGTAAATAAAGTGGAACAGCCTTCAACTGGGCGTTCAAATACCTCATTTTATCCTTGGCTTCCTCATTAGATTCCAAATCTTCAAGGACAGCTTTGACCAAAGCAGTACCCACTCCCTGGCCTCTATAGTCTTTCTTCACGGCAAATCTTTCCAGTTTGATTCCCTCTGAAGTAAATCGCCACCTGGCAGTACCTACAGGATCACCGTCACTCGTGGCTAAAAAATGCGTAGAACTCTCCTCATACTGATCATACTCTGCTTCAGGAGGAACGCCCTGTTCTACGACAA
The DNA here is from genome assembly GCA_937146645.1 of uncultured Cyclobacteriaceae bacterium. Taxonomy (GTDB): domain Bacteria; phylum Bacteroidota; class Bacteroidia; order Cytophagales; family Cyclobacteriaceae; genus Algoriphagus. The sequence continues at coordinate 5,934 of CAKZRQ010000046.1, read as the reverse complement.
ATGCTTGTTCCCTGATAGCAAAAGCAGATTTAAAGGCCTTTGGGCTACGAATTTTATTTACCTCGAGACTCATTTCCTGGCTTTTTCACCTCTTCGTTCTTCTCGTAAGCTTCTATGATACTTTTGACAAGTTTATGGCGGATTACATCCTTTCCACTAAGGTTTACCATTCCAATCCCCTTCACATTTTTGAGTATTCTCAATGCTTCAGAAAGACCCGACTTTTGCCGCGCAGGTAAATCAACCTGAGTTTGATCTCCGGTAATCATCACTTTGGCATTTGGTCCCATTCGGGTCAAAAACATCTTAATCTGCTCGCTCGTGGTGTTCTGCGCTTCGTCCAAAATCACGAAGGCATCATGGAGAGTTCTACCTCGCATATATGCCAAGGGAGCTATTTCAATTACACGAGTTTCCTGATAATACTTCAGCTTTTCTGGCGGCACCATATCCTGAAGCGCATCATAAATAGGTCGCAAATATGGATCCAGTTTTTCCTGCAAATCCCCAGGCAAAAATCCCAAACTCTCTCCTGCTTCTACTGCCGGTCTGGTAATGATAATCCTTTTGACCTCTCTATTCTTCAAGGCTCTGACTGCCAAAGCTACTGCGATGTAAGTTTTACCAGTTCCGGCTGGCCCTAGCGCGAAAACCAAATCGTTTTTTACCATTGCCGAAACCAATTTCCGCTGATTAGCAGACTTTGGTTTGATGACCAAACCCTTGTTTCCAAATATGATCACCTGATCATGGCTGGCCTTTTCTGTGGCTACGCCATCCGCATCAATGTAGTCTTTTACATTATCTGGACTTAGCTTGCCATACTGATCAAAATGCGCCAGAAGCTGATTGAACACTTCATTGATTCGAAGAATCTCAGGGGCTCCGCCTTGAATGCGGACCTCATTACCTCTAGAAATGATTTTGCTTTGCGGAAAAGCCGCAGAAAGCTGCTTAATATTCGCGTTTGCCGTACCTAAAAATTCGGCTAAAGGGATGTTTTCTAACGTGATTACTTTTTCGACCAAACTTGTCTTTTTTGAATTGAATTATCCTTGAAGGCTAAAGAATAAAATTTCTATTTTTGTTCTGCTCGTTGTACAAAAGTACACAATAAATTTACCCATTTCTATGGCATTAGTGACAATCCTCTCTGATTTTGGGGATAATGATTTTTATTTACCTGCCGTCAAAGCCAGCATGTTGGCAGTAAATCCACAGCTAAACATCATAGATATTTCTTCACGGATCCAAGCCTTCGATTTGGCTCCTGCAGCCTTTCTGCTGAGATCAGTTTTTCGTGAATTTCCAAAAGGTACTGTTCATCTCGTAGCCATGCAGACTACCAAAGGTTTGTCGGATGGGTTTATAGGAATAAAATTGGAAGAGCACATATTTATCGGACCCAACAATGGAATCCTAAGCCTGCTCGCGGATCAGGAACCCGGAATAATGGTTCGCTTTGCTGATCAGCATATTCGTGAGAGCAGCTTTCCGGAGAAGGAAATCTTAGCCCCTATCGCAGCGAAGGTAGCAAGCGGGGCGTCCATTCATGATTTCGGAGGCCCGCTGGATCATTTGAAGAAGTTAATTTCCAGACAGACCAAGGTAACACGAGAGGAAATTCTGGGCCATGTACTCCATGTGGATGGGTATGGAAATCTAATCACAAATATCCGTCAGAGTGACTTCGAAAAACTAAATCCAGGATCGTATACCATTGGTTTCAATCGGGAAAAATTGAATCGATTAAATAAGAGGTACGACGAAGTAGAGCCTGGAGACTGTTTTGTGATTTTTAATAGTCTGGGACTACTGGAGATAGGAATTAATCAGGGAAATGGTTCTGGCCTTTTGGGCCTAAAGCACGACAGTGCAGTTTATGTTACTTTCCATTCTAATAACTAGGTTATGCTGATCAGAGTGGTAAGAATGACTTTTCAGGAAGATCGAATTGAAGACTTTTTAGAGAACTTCGAAAAGAATAAGAAAGCGATCCGAGGGTTTGAAGGCTGTCATCATTTAGAGCTGTGGAGAGATGAGAATAAACCCAATGTGTTTATGACTTACAGTCATTGGGAAAACGAGGAAGCGCTGAACCGATATCGTGATTCCGAGCTCTTCAAAAAGGTATGGGCATTTACCAAAACGCTCTTCTCTGAAAAGCCATTTGCCTTTAGTTCAAAAAAACTTCAGGAAGTGAATTTCTGATGTTGTACGAAAAAAAATCTTTGCCCATATTTGCAACCCGTTACGCAAGTAGCGGATGAGATAACAATCTCACCAAGCCCAGGTGGCGGTCCCGATAACTATCGGGATGGTAGACTTAGGGTTCCACAAGCCCAGGTGGCGGAATTGGTAGACGCGTTGGTCTCAAACACCAATGCCTTCGGGCGTGCCGGTTCGACTCCGGCCCTGGGTACGAAAAACCTCTTCAAATTAATTTTTGAAGGGGTTTTATTTTTTTTTGCAAACTATTGGCACACAATTTTCTTTTTCAAATTTTGAACTTTTTGATCGCAGAAACGACTTCTAAAGAATCGAAAAGGAGAATTAATTTTTATGGCCAACAAATCCAGACACGAATTCAAAGAAGCTACAAAGGAAGTTCTTGCAAAAAGAGTTGGATATAATTGTTCAAATCCTTCCTGCAAATCAGCAACTGTTGGCCCAGGTGGTACTTCTGATTCGTTTGTGAAAATTGGCATTGCCGCTCATATTACAGCTGCTGCTCCAAAGGGCCCGCGCTTTGATCCAAACTTATCCAAAGCCGATAGAATTTCGATTGAAAATGGAATTTGGCTATGTTCAAATTGTTCTATTCTAATCGATAGAGATCCTATTTCATATCCAACTAGCCTTCTTTTAAAATGGAAGTCAGATAGTGAAAAAGAAGCTCTTCAAAAGATCCAGGGCATTAAAAGTCCAAGCGGTAAACCAAGAATCCAACCCGACTTGATCTGGAGCCATTCAATTCGCAAGAATCATGGCTTCAGTGAAAAGAATAGAGAGAAATTTGGCGAAGGCCCTTACTTTGTAGGCTTACCTTTGGTGATTCATTGGGGGATCACTTCAGATTTCACTTTAAACGTTTTCAACAATTCTACCAGCCCTGCTTTCAATATTAAAATTGAGTCTGATATCCCAAGGCTTAGAATTGACACTCTTCCAAAAGTCAATAACCTTCCACCGTATGAGAAGATTGAGCTAGTTGTTAGCTACGAACAATTCTTGGAAGGCAATCATATGGAGGCAGATGAAATTTTGAAGCCTTTGGTACCTGATAATTTACTAGGTAAAACAATTCTGTTTTCATTTGAAAATGAATCTGGCCATTGTTTTTCCTCAACATATGAATTCTTCAATAAAGGACTTCGCTTGATAAAGTAAGATTTTTAAGTATCCCTGATAAAATATCACTGGGAAAAATCTGCAATAATATTTTAACTGCGCTCACCCCTTTATAAGTTTTCTAGAAGGATGAAATTGAGAAGAGCAATTGATAATCTAAATCAGGTTAGAAAAATTATGATCTAAGACTAATTTATTAATCGATATTGACAATTCGGACATACTTTTTGTTAAAGACTCCAAAGAATCACTAGGACTTGATTTAAAAAGTTCGTTAGCATATTGTCTAAATCCTCCATGTTCATATTCTCTTATAACTTGGGTCGTTCTAAGCGCTTTTTGAACAGTACTTTCTAATTTAAAAGCTTGATTAGTCTTTACATGACAAAAGACCTTCCAATCAGCGATCCCTCCGTATTTTGTCCTATTTAAACTATCCTCTCTGTTCTCAATTTTTTCTGAAAACCCAACTTTAACCAGTTTTTGAGAATTCGAAAAGGCCAGGTAGGTAAATCCTCTTTTTCGAGTCACCCACGCAATTCTTTTTTCATCACATTGGAGACAATGACCATGTCTACTCCGCAATTTATGACCATAATCCTTACATGGCGTTGTATTGAAAGCAACTCGTTTTTCCAATAATTCCATCTTCACCTTGTAAAATGGCAGCCCTTTACCTTGAGCATCAAAAAGCCACTCATATTTTAGTCCATGCATTTCAATAAATGCTTGCTCGGATTTTGAAAGACTGCTTTGAAATGGATGTACCATAAACCACAATTGATACCAGTTAAAAGAATTTATTTAAATGAAAAAATCAAGTATTCCCCCTCAAAATACCCATTGGAGGTTGATTGATGATTTTTCGACCGTTTAGCCAACCTAAAACAATGGTCAAACCCGTAATGGATAGATATAGCACTAATCCTTCCAGCCAGGCTCCGGTAAAGGTGATTTCAAATACAAACTCACAGAGTAACCAGGTCGCCACAAAAGACAGGACAATTCCGGAGAGCGAAGCCAAACTACCCAGAAAGAAGTATTCCAGAGTGTTGATTTGTGAAACTGTGGAAGAGCTGGCTCCAAGCGTTCTAAGTAGGATACTCTCACGCATCCTTTGGTATTTACTAATGATCAAAGAGCTGATCAAAACCAGTATCCCAGTCGCGATGGAAAACAGGGCCATAAACTGAATCACAAACCCAATTTTATCTAAAATCTCCTCCAGGGTTTCTACAATGGTCCCAAGATTAATCACTGAGATATTTGGAAACTCACGAACTACGGCTGATTGGATGTCGGCTGATTCCTGGTCATTATCCGTTCTTGTGATTAGCACATGGAACTTTGGTGCAGCATCTAAAACTCCATCTGGGAAAAGGACAATGAAATTTGTAGAGACCTGACTGAAATCCACATTCCTGAGGGAACCCACATACGTTTTTAATGGCCTACCCTGAACATTAAACTCAATCTCATCCCCGATTTTTATTCTTTCATCTTCTGCCCAGCTCGCTGAGAAACTTACGAAAATTGAGTCTCCAGGTGTATACGGTCTTAATTCGCCCTCAGCCATAGTTTCGGTTGCAGAAAGCGTATCCCGATAGGTCACCCGGAACTCCCGGTTGTAAATCCATCTTGGGTTTCTTTCCTCATCCGAAAGCTCATTATTCTCCACCTTGTCCACACCATTGATTTCTGAAATCTGCATGGTGACGATGGGTACCTCCTGAATAATGGGCAAGTCTTTGTCAGTAATTTTTTGCTTCACAGCTTCCAACTGTTGAGTTTGAATATCAAACATCAATAGATTCGGCTGATCTTCCTTATCAGCAAAACTCACTTCGGCGAGCAATAAGTTCTGCAAAAAGAAAAGGGTACTTACCATTGCTGTTCCTAAGCCGATTGTAGCAATCAAAGAGATCGTTTGGTTATTCGGCCTGTAAAGATTTGCCAGAGCTTGTCGCAAAGTGTAAGTAAGAGTAATGGGTAAGAATCGTCGAACCACCCACATAATGACTTTGCCGAGGCCCCACAGGGCGCCGAAGGCGAAAACCACAAAAGCCGTAAAGCCCAAACCAAGCTTCCAATCATCCAGCAGATAGAAACTGAATCCCCAGATGAAAATCAAAATTCCGGCAATGACACCCCATCGGAGTGGATCCCGCAACAGGGAAGTATTCGTAGCCTCCGGGCGAAGGGTAGCCATGGGAGATACATTCCGCACCTTCAGTAAAGGAAGCAAGGCAAAAAGAATGGAAACAAACAAACCTGTAATAATTCCAAATCCAATGGAAAGCCATGAAATCCCTATCTCAACCTCCACAGGAAGAAAATCAGCAAAAACCGCAGGAAGGATAAATTGGAGAAGGGTTCCGAAAATGGCTCCTAAAATGGCCCCTGCCAGACCCATAATTTTAATTTCGGTCAGGTAAATCAGAAGCACATCTCTGGAAGAAACTCCAAGACATCTCAAAACGGCCACGGAAGCGAGCTTCTCTTTCACAAAGACATTTACCGCACTCGCCACACCTACGCAACCAAGTAATAGAGCGATGAAGGCTACCAAACTCAGAAAGTTGG
>CAKZRQ010000045.1 GCA_937146645.1 uncultured Cyclobacteriaceae bacterium | reverse complement strand
ATATTTCAACCTGGTTTCAACATCCAGCCCTAACTAACTGAATATCAAGAATGACTTTCACACCTTCCGCGTGTACATCGGTCGAGAGACCACGCCAGAGTCGCTTAAAATGCGGCTCTGGCACACTTAGAGGCATACGGCCACTAGGTTTTATTGAATGTTTGGTTTCAACAATGTTTCAACATGGTTAATTGTAGTGCGAAGATCGTCTATAACCCACAACGCGTCCGACAAGACGGTAGCGTACTCTTATATATGAGAGTGATCGTGGATAGGAAGAAGAAGGATATCGACTTAAAGCTGTACTGGCCGGTGGATCGGTTCGATAAGAAATCGGGACGCTGCAGGCCGAGAAGCAAGGAGGATGAGCTGTATAAGGATCAGAATCTTACACTAGCCGATGAAGAAGCTAAAGCCAATGAGATATTCATTCAATATAGACTTAGAAGGGTGCCACTATCCCTAGAAGTATTTCTTAAGGAATATCATAGTGGAATCAATAAAGAGCTCTTTCTGGAGTATATGTTCTCCAAGATCCACCAACGATATCGATCCGGAGAGATCGAGGAGAGCAGCAGAGACAATCATTTGTCCACCTATAGAAAGCTTAAACTGTGGAAACCGCTCCTATCTTTCTCTGAGCTAAATCACAAAACAGCCCAAACCTTTGACACCTGGATGCTTCGAAAGACCGGTGCCAAATCCCTCAATGCCAGATGGGCCCATCATAAGAATTTCAAGACTTACCTGAATCAGGCCAATGAGATCGACCACATTGAGCTGGAGAATCCATACATCTACTTCAAAGCGAAGAAGGAAATGGGTCGGCATCAACCTCTTATGCAAGACGAGCTGCTGCAACTTTGGGAGTATTATCAGGATCCGCTAATTCACCCTACCCACAGGGTAGTGTGTAGGGCTTTCCTGTTCACCTGCGTCACCGGGATGAGGCATGGAGATCTTCGGAAGTTTACTTTGGACTGGATTAATGGGGAATTCTATGATTTCGTACCTCATAAGACCAGAAGGTATGGCACCCGAGTTCGCCTACCTATCACAGAGGAATCTTTGGGACTACTGGCGGATGAAATCGACGAGATAGGGGATAAGAAGATGTTCCAATATCCAAGTGAGCAGAAGCAAAACGACTATCTCAAAGAGATCCGGGATATTCTAGAGATTCAAACTGAGGTCTGCTTTCAAGTGGGAAGAGAGACCTTTGCTACCTTATTCATGGAGCATGATGGAAGTTTAAGTCTGCTGGCAGATTTCATGGGACACACTACCACCAGGCAATCTGAGAAATATGTAAAGATTAGGGATCTAAGAAGAAAGGCTGAAGCCATGCGAATCAGCAAGTTCCTGCACCGTGACTAGCGATTTATGCGGCTATCAGATTCGATTTCGTTAAGGACTCCAATTCCGTCCAAGATATCCCGGGGATCGTTCACCACACGTAATGTTCTTGGCCATGAGGCTAAACCATCTCGAATCTGCTCCATAACCACCCTCATTTCACTGAATTCTTCGACCATGGCCATGAACTGCTGCAGGTCTGCTGTGGCAGATGAATTCTCTGGAATCTGTGGCTGAGCTGCGGTACTACCTCCTGATACAAATGGTGTAGCGCGTCTTCGCTCTGCCTCCAGGTAGCTGAATAGATTCGCATACTTCGGAGATCTTATCATCCAGTTCGGTCCTACCCACTCAGCTCCTGCCTCTCCTATCACTCCGAAGGAAGCAGATCTAACCGGTCCACCTGAAGCAAAGCTGCCTACATTTCGGGTGCCTTGACCGTTTGGCATGTACCAGGTACCACCTGCGGACTGCACCATATTAATAGTGCTGCCAAATCCAGTGGCTCCACCTTCGGCATATCGGGTACTTCGGATTCTATTCACTGCGATACCTGTTCGAGCTACCGCAATTCCTGTTTGGATACCACCGACGATTGGTCCAGCAACTGGTCCAAGCTTAGCTACGGTTTTCCAAATGTCCTGGACTTCTCGAATTCCAGCCGTAATTACCTGGGCTGCTTCGAGAGCTTTCATGGTGTTTGCCAGAGCCTTTCGGCCTTTGGATTCTTTATCCATCAACTCCAGACCGAGCTGCAGGAATCCCTGAGCAGCTTCCACTCCCATCATACCGATTTCATACTTGAAATCCTCGGCTCTCTGGGCCTCTGCTATCTTATTATCAGCGATTTCCTTATCTATCTTGGCAATGGTATTCTTCAGCTTCAATGCCTGGACAGATTCACCCTCACCAGCTTCCTCTAATAAAGCCAGCTTCTCCATGGCGTATTCACGCTGGATTTCCAGCAAAGCTTCCTTCTTTCGATACTCGGCATCGACCGCATTGATCAAGGCATTCTCCATGAGAAGTATCTCTACTTCCTGTTCTTCGTCGAACTGCTCCAATCGCTCTTCCAAATCGGCTTCCCGCTCTTCAAGCTTTGCTTCTTTCAACTTCTCGCGGTTCTCCTGACGCTTCAGCTCTTCCAACTCCGTATATTGATCAAGGATGGCCTGACGCTCTTCCTGAGTCAGTGTCTCATTTGCCAGGACAGCTTCCTTCTTCTGCTCCAATGCCAGCATCTCACGTTCGAGGTTCAACTGCAGCTGAGCTTCTCGCTTTGCAAAGCCCTCATCCATCATGGCGATCTCGATATCCTCTAGCTGCTTCTGGAGTTCTAATTCAGCCTTCAGATACTCCGCTCTAAGCTGCTGGATTCGTTTGGCATTTGCCTCCTCTGCCTTGATCTCCTCCTTCAATCTCTTCTGATTCTCAGCATGAATCTCACGGTTCACGGTATTCTCCAGAGCTTTGGCTGATGCCCGACGCTTGGCAGCTGTGGCTTCAAATGTGGTTCGCTCAGCTTCCAGATCTGCTAACTCCTGATAGTCTTCTCGGGAGGTATCGTTGAAGGTTTGCTCCAGCTTCATACGCTCGATCTTCTGATCGATAAATGCCTGCTCCAAATCGAGTAATTCGTTCTGAGCGTCCTGAGCTTCCTTGGCAGCTTTCAGTCTGACATCATCTTCGAGAGATAGATCTTGAGCGGCTTCCTTTGCTTCCTGGTATTGACGGTTGAGGATCGCACGCTGTTTGGTGAGTTCGATCTCTGTCTGTTCTATCTTGATATTCATCTCAGCCAGCTGGCCACCCTGCTCTATTCCTTCAGTGAAGGCATCTGAAAGCTCGTCACCAGCCTGTCTGGCACCGTCTGTAATGGTAGAGAATCCCTGTTTAAGATCACCATTAAGTAGTTCTCCGAGTCCCTTGAATAGATTACCTCCCAAGTTCTGAACCACTCCCTGAAGCTTCTCGAAGATGACTCTCATGGGAGTAAGAACTTTGTTCACCTTATCAATTCCATCCTGCGTACTGGTGAGGTAAGTGATCAGGGATCCCAACGCGATAACGAGAAGCCCTATTCCGGTACCGGCAATGGCGACCTTTAGGAGATTCGTGGACGCAGTGAGTACTTTCACCATGGCATTAGCCTTTCCCAGGGAACTGGTCAAGGTGTTAATCATGGGTCCGAACGGAGTCATCTGCAGGAACTCCTGGTTCATGGAAGCGAGGGCTTTCTCGGTACCAAAGACATCACCCTTTAGCTCATTCATGTTCTTCTTGATGCCCTTGAGCTGTTCGGATTTCTTGGCGAATTCCTCAGATTCTTTGGGAAGGTTTCGTAGTTGGTTCTGCAGCAGCTTTGCGGCAGCAGCCATCTGATTAAACGTGGCATTAACCTGCTGTCCATCAGCAAGTATCTGAATCTTCCTCTTCTCGGTATTAGTGGCCATAGCGGGAGCTTTGGCATAAAAGAAGCCCGGAAAACCGGGCTATCAGAGGACAATGGATAAGGTTAAGATAGAACTAAGTATTGCCCTCCGATTTCTTTAGAAGCATCTGTTCTGCAGATGCGATGATGGCGAATAGTCTATAGGTATTGACATCGGGGATATCATAGTTAATCCCATAGTCTTGACACATTTGGATGATCTTAAAGTCAGCAAGCGTAGGACTAGAAGCTGCCAGCTGATCACGGAGTACTTGGATATCGGTCTTCTCAGAGCCCATGGTCAAATATAGTGTTTGCTACAAATATTGCAAATCTCGAAGCGATTGCAACAACTACTATATTCGAAGTAAATGATAGAACTATGGCAGCAATCACTCTGAGGAACATTCCAGATCATATTCACCGGAAGATAAAGCGGATCCAGCTCGACCTGGAGGACGAGGGAATTCGGAAAACACTGGAAGAAATCTATCTGGAGCTGATTGAGGAGAGCTTAAATAATCGATCTAATTAGATTCATAGAATCCAACTGCAGCAAGAATCAGTTCTTCGTGCTTATAGATATCATCGATCGAATCAAGTGGAATCTTGGTTTCCTTCTTATTCTCATCAAAGACTCCTAAGTATTTATTGGAACTATTGAGATGAAGTCTGCAGAGTGGTTTCCTATTATTATCATCTAGGAGTACTCCAAAATAGCTTTGAGTATCTCTTGCCACGATTCGATCCTTGTCGATAATACGTCTTAGAATAGCTTGAACAATCCTAAAGCCTTCCATTTCCTCCTCAGTTGTAACTACTTTAGATTCCTCTTCCATTTCCTCTGTTACATGATCTTCAGCTTCCTCTGATTCCTTACTCAGGGCCTTAGTGAGCCTCTCATTAACCTTCTCCGAAAGCATTTGATTAAACGCACGTTGAACCAGTTCTGTGAATTGCTCTAACACTTGAGCTGTAATTCTTCCTGAATAATTCTGACTAGCAAATATTCGCACAAAGTCTGGAGATGGATCTGATATTTCCTTATCAATGGTTGCTCGGATTCCTTTCAAATACTTCAGCTTTGAAGCATTTGTTATAATCTTGTCCACATCGAAATTGGACTTATGAAACTTAGATATCTCAGAAACCAGGTTATCTCTTACCGAAGTAATATCAAACTCCAAGAATGGGCGTTCATCCATCTTATTGGTTTCCTCCAAGTCAGAATAGAATCGATAATTAACCCCGTTGGTGAGAAGAGCAAATCGGGTCTTGGTTACATGGAAGTATCGAAAAAGCTGAGAACCGTGAATGTCTAGTTTCTCTTTCCAGTGTTTGCATTCAATGATTAGAATAGGTTTACCATTCTCAAATATTGCAAAATCAACCTTCTCTCCCTTCTTGAGACCCAAATCTGCGGTGAATTCAGGTACCACTTCAATCGGATTAAAAATATCATACCCAAGCAGGTTGATGAATGGTAAAACAAAAGCGTTCTTAGTGGCTTCTTCTGTGCCGATTTGATCCTGAAGTGTGTTGACCTTCTCAGCCAAAGCTTTCAGTTGAGGTAAAATGTCCATAGATAGATTGAAAAACGTTATTGAAAAATAAACTAACTACCTAAAAGATATCTGGAAAAGCTGAGAACTACAACTTAAATCTAAGTGTACGGTCGTAGGTGCCATTGACGTGCTGGGAGATTTCGTCGGCAGCGATCTGGGAGTAGAGCTCTCCTAATCGATGCCTGGCATGCCCTACTCCTACCATCCAGTTCCTTCTCTTTCGGCCTGAACCTACCAATCTAGCTACCGCTACATCGCCCTGTGACATCCCCTTACCTACTCCCAATGCCGTGAATATTCCGTAGTACCAATAGTCAATCTCTAACAGTACACCATTGACAAGTAACTTACCTCTATAGGTCATGGTATTCTGCAACTCTCCTGTCTGTCCAATCTTCAGCTTTCGGAATCTGTCACCCATTTCCTTCTTCGCGATCGGTGGAAACTCACGTGCTAAGGCTCTGAGGTTGATCTTCTGGTGTATGTTTAGGGTCTGGGACATGGAATACTACCGGTCTGTGGAGACACAGACCGGGGATAAGAGGTTAGAGTTTGATGCTATATAGTTTCAGTCGGGTCTTGATGCGGTCGGGGTTTCCGGAGGCGGTGACGGAGGCTTCGAAGTCATCGATTACCCATTTGAGGTCGTCGATCATGACTTTGCGCTGGGTATCCAGCTGCAGGAGCTCTACCAAGGATAGATCCACCGTGCGGTCCATATACTCTGTGTAGCTCTTCCATTCCATCCACTCGGTGTAGCATCGCTCCAGAATACCGTCAGTTCCCTCCCATCTGAGGGATAATCCTGTAGTCATGTAATGGCCCTGTGGAAAGGCATTACCCATGGAATCGGTGGTCATCCCATCAAAGATCATGAACCTCAATCCTCCTCTTGCCTCAGCTTCCAGCCCAAAGGCCGGTCCCGATCCCGCCTGGTCTACCACCGGAATGGTCCAATCTCCTCCCATGGGATTGGTTTCGGTGATCATGTCCAGCGGCGAGGCCTGCGTGTCCACTGTCTCGGAGCCATTACCTGATCGGGAAGTCATCCAGGACGGCAGTGTGTCAAATCGCTTATCCTCTGAATCGGCAGCCATGCGGAATAAAAAGCCATCGTTCTCGTTTGGCTCCAGCTTATATCGGGCATTGGCGCGATCGAATTCGGTGTAGGACTGATCATTCAGCCAGTCGGGAATGCGGACGATTTCCACCCATCGAGTGACCGGATTTACCCTATAGGTGATCCCAAAGGTCACGGCCACATCAATCAGGAATGAACCCACAGATATGGGCGGCATGTGCTCGGCGTAGGTGATGGTGGGCGTTCGATGGTCAAAGTTGTTATACAAGACCACCTTCCGGATCAAGGGGTCCTCTGTCCAGGAGCCGGTGATTCCGAAGTATCCCAGCTGCTTGAATGCGGTATCCAGGACATAGAGCAGGAATGGAAATGGCGTGATGGTATAATCGTTGCCGTCTGCTGTGGGATTAAAGAGCCGTGAATTCGCTGTGTCGTAACGATTGATGTAGCCATTAAATGAGGGATTGGCATCGCCGTAGAAGCTTTGATTCTTTACCGTGAAGTAGGCGTGATTCGCCGTGGGATAGGAATCGGTGACGTTCAGATCCGTGGGAGCGGTTCCAAGGTCCAGATCCTGCAGGGTAAGATTCTTAATCCTGGCCTCAATGTCTCCTGCGTCTGAGTGAAAGCTGAAGTTGTAGGCAGAAGCGAAGTCCCGAAGCTTGAGCGTACCACGCTTCCAGAGGAGATCTGCAAGACGGATTTCGGCATTGTCGTAAGCTTTGACACGGTCGGTGTTGTTAAGCATGGAAGCGAACTGGAATATTCGTGCATTGCGACGCGAATCCAGGGCAGATACGTTATAGACCTTTGGTCCCCAAAGCTCTCCGGGGGAGACAAAGGGCGATCTGCCACCGATGGTAAAGCTGGCGGATTCATTGATATCGATTCGTTCATCATTTACTGAGATGGATATCATAGTTCGGGTGTGTATCGACGGATTTCAGGGTAAAGGATTTCCAGCCCGATTTCGTCCAGGTTCTCGTAATCGTCCTGTGGATCGAAGTCAAACTTCACCTGGACCGGAAGGTATCCTGTGGCTGTCTGCTCATATACCCGCTCGGAGATGGCGAGGTCGATGAGGTGCTTACGCTGTGATCCATTCAGCGTGGCGATGATAAGCTGGCCGGTGAGCCTTCCTGACTTGGACACTGTCTCCTCCTCACGATCCGTATAGGAGAAGCCCACCGGTAGTTCTCTGGAAATGGTTTCCTCTGCTGTTCTGAGGGCCTGCTTACCGCGGCCAAAGCAAAGTACGTGGTCCCATCCTCCGAGTGAATTCAAATAGAGGAGCTTTCGATAGTGGGCTTTGGCACCATATACTTCAAAGGTCCGGAGCTCGGAAAGCTCGATCTCGTCTGACATCAGCTGAAGGTCATAGGATGCGATGATCTTAGACGGGTTCAGGTTCTGAAGCTGGAGCTGCTGGATACCTGCAGGGAATCTGAGTACCTCAAAAGGCTTTACCGCTGTGACTGACCTGAGAAGCTGAACGGTGGATGTGCCGTCTGTATATCGGATAGTACCCATGAGATTCAGGGTAGAATAGGCCGAGTTATTCACTACGAAATGGAGATAGGCATGCTGATCATCGGCGATGGGCTGCGTCTGTGGGGACCAGGACATGAATGGCTTGATGGTGTCCAGGTAAGAATCGAAGAAGGTTTGCTTCGCAAATTCCTGCTCGGACAGGCCTCCATAGAGCACGTAGAAGGTCTCATTCGTGGTCGTGTCATCCGGTGCCGGTGGATCTCCATACTTCTCAAAGTAGGAAAGATAGAAACGCTTGAATGCTTCGCTGACGGTGCGGACGATCTGATCTCCGAATTCGGGTACCTGAGAATCCAGGAAAGCATTTAGGACTTGCTGGACATTGAAATCAGTGGTACCATCGGCTTTGGCAGGATGCTCAGAGCTGTACTTCAGAGAGAAGATTCCGGACTCGTAGACTTCCTCCAGATAGACTTCACAGACAAAGCTGAGGTTCTCTTTGCCGACCAGGCTATCCACGGAGAGCTGCAGCCAGATGGGATTCTTCGAGAAGAAGAACTTAAAGTCCTGAATGACAATGGTGGTGGTCTGCTGGCACCCGTTGGCATCGGTGACCGTGAACGTGTAGACTCCGTTTGCCATATCGGTACGATCCTTCAGGATGACTCCATCTGACCAGAGGTATGAATATGGAGGGGTACCACCGGAGATGGTATTCGCAATATTCTTTCCGGTCTTATTTACCGTGATCTGAATCTCGGGTGGCTGGCCTACCTCGATGGAGAAAAGTCTGGAACAACCAGAACTGTCTGTGACTGTGACGGTGTAGGTGCCTGGTGAAAGGCCGGATCTGTTCTGAGCGGTGGATGCATCTGACCAAGCGAATGAATATCCACCAGCTCCTCCGGAAGGATTTGTGGTGATGGCGCCATCTGATCCACCGAAGCAGGAAGGGTCGGTGACCACTGGCGTGAGTTCGATTTGAGTGGGCTGTGCAATGACGATTCCGGAGAGTGTCACTTGATTACTGTCCGAGTCCTCGATGAGCACCTCGTAGGTACCTGCAGGGAGGTTAGATCTGCTTTGGCCGGTAGGCCCATCTGCCCAGGTAAAGGTGTATCCTCCTGATCCTCCGGAAGCAGAAACGATGATTTGACCATTGGCAGCTTCGAAGCAAGTGAGGTCGCTTTGCAGGTCGATAGATCCTGCCAAAGGACTGCCCTCGTCCTGATTGCCCGGCTGATCTGCGAATGCAAAGGTGAAGTCCTCGTACATGTAGGATCCCACGGTCTGCTCCAGGAAGCAACGCTTGGTTTCCTGGACGCTGGTCTGGCCTGCGGGGATGGTGATGATCTGCTGGTAGGACTGCGATCCCTGCGAGGTCTCATATATATAGGTGAGATCAACGTCAAGATAGACGAGCAGAGGAAATGGCAGAGCCGCAGGGATGCTGGCCGTGACATCGAGCGTTCCTTCCCGACCGTTGGCTGTCTGCTGAATATTACAGGAAGGGATGGTGACGGTGACATCGACGGTGCCGGGTGATCCCTGGTAGGTATAGCTGTAGGTCTTAGTGCTCATCAGGAGAATAGTTCAGGTAAGAATCGGTCGGTGTTCAGCTGCAGTGCCTGCTCAGCTGGGATGGAGATGGTGAAGTAGAACTTGCTACCGGCAAGGTTATCCACAGTGAGATTCGAGAGCTTCTCGATCATGCTGTCGGTCCATTCGAAATATCCTTCATGTGGGCTGGCCTCATAGTATTCGCCCAGAAATGCGAGGATATCGGTGCCGATTTCCTCCGTATCCTGGAATACCTCGTCTTGCTTATCGAAATCGTCTCTCTGCATGCGATCTATGATGAAGAACTCCCCCTGGATGGTCTTTCGCTTGGCATCGTAGGAATCTTCAGCATTGGGCTTAACTGCATAGGTATTCAGCAGCAAAGCAGGAAATTCCAGCTTATTCCGGATGGATTTCAGGAATTCGTTGATGTCTTCCTTTGCCAGGAGCGGATGTGCGGACAGGTTCATCCGCACGAAGTGGATCTCCTCATCCGTATGCAGGATCCTGACATGGTTCCTGGCCATGGTTCGGAAGAACTCGGTATAGGTCTGATGGTCTTTAATGAGCATGCTTTCTACGGGTTAGTCTCTCCTGCTCCCGGCGGTACTCGTCATCCTTCAGGCTGGATTCCATCTTGAGCATGAGCTTATACATATGGGTGGATCGGGTTTCGGAGTCTGTTCCGAACTCGGCACCGGATAGTTTCATGAGTGTTTCCTCCCAGCCAAAGGATTCAGGACCCTCGGACTTCGACTTGAAGACGCGCTCAAAGAGCTCCTCCCACTCTAGCCGGCATCCGATCCACCAGATGAGTGTGGCATAGCGGATTCGCTGGTCGATCTTCTGGAAGGCTTCCTGTCTTCTGGCCACGGTGTGTTCACGGTATGGCTCCCGATAGTCGCCTGCCCACTGTGAATGGCCGGTCCACATGCCCTTCTGTCTTCTTCGGAAGAGGATGGCCACCAGCTTATCCAGATGCGTAGGATCCTGCGACTCCTTAAAGTCAAGGAAGGCTTCATCACAAGCAGTCCACTCCTCAGCTCTGAGGGTGGCAAAGTCCCCAATGGGTCCAAAGTATCGGGTGAGTCCTATCTTGATTTCGGGAATCTTCTGTGTTCTCAGATCGATATTCTCCTCGATGAAGCTGACAAATGGAAAGAGCTCTACGAGGTAGGCTCCACCGAGCATCATGAGGTGATGCCACTTCAGCTGGACCAAGATTCGGAGTAACTCGACTCTGAAGCGATAGATATCGAGCTTTCTGGCGTATAGCAGATGCCCAACGCGCAGGAGCTGCTCAGGTGTGAGTTCCTCCCAACTGGTGGGTACCGGTACCGAGTAGGTGGTGGCACCGAGGATAGGCCTGTGATACTTGAGTTCGATCAATCGCATGAGGAGTCTGAATGATGTATGAATATTCAGAAAGCTGTGGAGAGATCGGAGGACAGTGGAATCTAAGAAGACCGGATGGCTCTGATGTCTTCTTGAATGAGGTATGGATAGATAGTGACTGATTCCAGATCAAATGAATGGTAGGAGTTCAGCCAACGTCCCACGTAGATATCGCCATTGCTGACGAAGTTGGGTACTTTGCCTGAAGCAACGATCTCATCTCCCAGATACATCATCTCTCTGCCTTCATGGTCCATGGACACCCAAAGATCATACTGAATGTTCTTCTCGAGGATAGGACCTACGATGGCACCCTGGAAGGTGTCAAGCCAAAGTCTTCCTCCTTTGAGTGTTCCAATCTGAAGAGATGATCCTGGTCCACTATGGCTAGAAGACCCGATTACTCGTTGGTTAGAACCGAAGTCCACAAAGGTGACGGCTAGTCTCATGGTCCATGACTGACCGCTGAGGTTCAGTTCAGTAGCAGAACCCAGCTTCTCGAATCTCCTTTCTTCCTTTCTGAACTTGGGATCGTCAAACTTTCGAAAGAATGTAGACTGAAGAAGAAGGTCATCTGGGATGGTGTCTGTTGGTTCTTCCTTGACTGGCTCTTCTGTGGGTGGTACTTCTTCCACCTTATTCAGAGGAGGTTCAGTGGTAACGGCTTCTTCCGGATCTGGAGCTGGCACTGGCTCAGTCTTATTCTGGGGATACTTAATGTCTTCGGTCACTTCCTCCATGTCATCAACCGGGACGACGAGATGAATAGCTGTTCCCTTTGGGATCGGCTTGTCAGCAGGATAATAAATCTTCATAACCATTTCCGAAAGCCTGAATGATCTTGATTCCATAGTTAGGTGCGGTTAAAGTACTTGTGAAGTCCGATGACTACTATAAGAATGAGCACTCCGAAACCAGCGTAGGCCATAATATCCTGCCTTCGGGCCACTTGGGTTTCGGTATCCTTCTGGTCCAGATCTGATGAGCTGGAGCTGGTGTCGGTTGATTCGTCTTTGATATTGGTGGCTGTGCCGGTGGAGTCCTGTTGCAAGATGTCGGTCTCGGTCTGCGAGGCCTTCTTCATGAATACGGACTTGGCTTTGCCTTTGAATTCGCCGTCTGGTGTGATGGTGAATTCTCCATCCGGGATGATGATCGTCTCTCCGATCTGCAGTTCCTTGATACTTGTGTCCAGGGATCTCTTTGAGGTGGCGACGATATCGGTCTCCGAGTTGCGCTCGCTGGTCTGCTCGGTCTGTGTGGAGATGGTGGTGGAAGAGGAGCTGCGGTTCTTCTTGACTGAGCGGCAGCTGGTGACTGCCAGAAGACAGCAGACGGTGATTAGCAGGCAGTGTTTCATGAGATGATTAATTCGAGGTCTCCGTCGATGAATTCCATGATTCTCTGCTTGGTTAAGCGCGAACTGGTAATGTCCAGTGTTCCGTCTGCATTGATGTCTGATATCTTTCTGCCTACGGCGATACAGCCTTGGAGCTGTGTAACGTAATTGGCTTCGTGAATGAGTATCCAATCCCGATTGGGTACGTCCAAGACGTGCAAGTGATGCTTGTACTTCTGGGAGTATCTGGGGCGAAGTGTATATCTACCTGGGGGAATGCAGGAGATTCGCCTAGCATTCTCTCTCCATGGGAGTTCGAGGGTCACACATCGAAAGAGCTCCTGATTATTCTCATCGAGAACGAGGAGCTGGCCGAGAATCTGATTCTCTTGTCTGGTGGTTCGGACGATGGATATGGCCGCGGCGATGTTCATGACTTTGGCGGCTTAGGTGGATGCTGTGATTCAGATTTGATATTCTGATAGGTGGTGAGTGCGGAGAAGATTCCGGCGCCACCGGCTACAACCATCCAGGCAATATCGGGGTATTCTACTCCGTGGCCAGTCTTATAGACCATGTAGTTCACCACGAAGATGAAGTTCAGGACGGTGAGTCTCTTATGGCTGGAATTGCCATCGTATCCGGAGAGACTAGGCTTAAGCCATGCGATGAAGTCGCTAAACCATGTGCTTTCTTTCTTGGTCATGAGTTGAATGAATGATTGAGGACTTCCCTGATCTGGGAGATGTAAGTGCGCATGATTACTTTCTCTTCAGGTAGGTACTCCTCCAGCCCATGTTTAGCGATGGAGCAATAGAGTAAGAGGTCGTTGCCCTTACCATCGTAATTCACCTGACGACGGAGGAAGAATACTTTCGAATGGTTAATACCTTCGCTGAGGTAGATGCTCTTCAGGTCTGAATTCGGCATATCTGCCACGATCAGATTCACCACTCCATCGACTTCAGCTTGCTTCAGTATCTGCCTGTAGAAGCGGTCGAATTCAAACTTCACATATCTGGATACAGCACCATAGCTTAGAACAGAGGATTCTTCAGAGGACTCCATGCGTGTGTCATGCTGTTCGTAATATGCTGTGGCGAAACGGAGGTGTGACTTCCCGTTATGCGCACCGAGGACCAGAAATCTGTCTGCGGTGGTCTCTTTAAACATCTGCTGTACGAGTGAATTGATCCGCATGAATGTCTTCAATGCGATCATGACATTGGTCTTCAGCAGTGGGTGATTGGCCTGTGATCTGATCTTCGCTGCTTTAATTCCTCCAAAGTAACTGATCATGGCCACGGTCAGTGTAACAACTATTCCTATGATCTCCGGGATGAATGATTTCATGCTCTGAATATTCGCCGTTCACTTGGCTCAATAGATTCTTCTTCAATTTGTGCTTTGAGGGTCTTGGAGTAATGATCTGAGTTGAACCAGATCGAATACTTGGTTGCTGAGGCGTTCTCATTTAGGTATTCCTTCATCTGATTCAGGTAGTATTCCCCACGGCCGCGGAGACTGTAAGCTTTCTTCTCGATAGATGCCAGGTCTGCCATCTTCGAGGTCCGAGAATCTCCTGCCAGCTCCAGTTGATTTACCCGAACTCCATGAGAGGATATCTCTACCGGTAAAGTGGAGAGACCATCCAGGAGAGTAAGCTTTGCAACAGCCGGCCTGATGTACTGGTCCAAGATCAGGGCATTATCTGCAGTCAGAGAATCCTCATCCAATTGGGTGAGCAGCTCATTAAAGTATGTCTCCGGCAGGGCTGACTTGATCGTGATCTCCTGGATATCCTTAATGGTGGGTCTTAGTGCTTGGTAGGTCAAAGCAGATCCCTGAATGGACTCACCAGCAGACTCAAATTCGACAGCCGAACGGATGAATAATCCCTTCTTCTGAGCGTAGTAATCTGATTCCAGCCACTCGGGATAGTCCTGTTCGTACTTCTCAAGGATGGCAAGGAAGGAATCGATGGAACTGAAGCCACGGTCTGCAGCCACGTCCCGGAAACGCTTAACCTGTCCACCATATGCGGCTTTCTCGGTATCAGATTCTATGCGATTGATGCCGTTGTCCGAAACCTGAACTTCAATCTCTGGTCCACCCTTCCAAACTGCCAGGCATGCATGAGCTGAGATGACATACGGAGCGATCTTCTCGATGCGGGAGGTGTAGGAAGCTGCATCCTTCTGGGTAATGATCTCATTTAGAAGATCGGTACCGAGATAGAAGGTTAATTCCTGCAGTTCTACCTCGTTCAGTGATGGGGTAATGGTCTTGATGTCAAGGCCATTGCCAACTCTGATGTATTCCTGAACTTCCGCGATGGTGGTGACTAGTCTTGGCATTAGGATGCTTGTTGAGAGGGTTCGGAAATAGGATTCTTAGATGGTGGTAGGTCCGCAGCAGCTGAGGAGCTGGCGTTCAATGCATTCCTGGACTTGAACTTGTAAGGTTCCCACTTATTATAGGCGGCTATCCAGGAGAGAGGCTCCAGTAATAGGTGATGGTGGGCACGAATGGTGTCCACATAGATATTGAAAGCTACCCGCTTATCGGATCCGGAGCCTGCACCCATCTTGGTACCAGGCTGCGAACCGATGATCGCAGGGTCCATGCCCAGTGAATAGAGCAAATGAGAAGCTGCCTCATTCGAATCCTCGATGTATAGGCCGTCTTTAATCTTATTATCAATGGCATCAATCTTCCAGCCCTGGTATTCCTTCTGATGCTTTGGGTCTGAGATGAATGTGACCATCATAGAGCTGCCTGCCTGGTCATCGCCCTTGGCAAACTTCTCGAATCGATCCACTTCAAGGTCCATGATTTCCATTCGCTTCTTATCATCCATCTTGTCAAAGCCTGGATGTCTCCATTCCCACCACCAGCTCGGCACCTGAATGAGATTCTTCAGGCTAATCTGATTCTCCATGAGAGCTTTCTTGAACTTCGGGATGCTTTGAGCTACCTCGAGCCATCCAGACTCCCGTGCGCCGTTCCAGTCGACTAATGGATAGTGGATTTCGTCCTCCGTGGGATAAGCAAGTGGATAGATGTACTTGAACTTATTGTCCTCTCGGTACATTTCAGGGTCCGCATAGATATCAATGAGTGGAAGGGACTCCACGTACTCCGACTTCGTCGATGTGACCGTCTCCCAATCAGCACAGATAAAGCCATTAGGGATGTGTCCCGACTTATCTGGCTTCGCAAAGCGGAAATGTGAGGTCTTATAGCAAGTCAGAGAGTATACCTCTGATCGGTCCGCAGTGAATATTAGCCTTGGAGTGGCAAAGTAGAAGAAGTAGAAGTTTCTCAGTGCCTCCAGGTAGTACCTGTGAATGTGAGATCGCTTAAAGAACGCTTCGACTTTCGGGTCGATCACTCTTCGGAACCTGACATTACCCTTGCCGTCGTCTTCATCAAAGCCATAGATGATCTCATCATAGGCGATTTCGGCCTGCTTCTTTAAAGTCGGTCCGATGATGGTGTTCTTTCGAATCTCCTTGAGTACTCGCTGAGGGAATAGGTTGTCCGTTCCCCACTGAACGATTTCAGAACTGACGTTTGATTTATCGCTAGGCACCTTTGGGAACTGGTGTGCCTTCTTCTGGGTAGTCTGGTAGATATTTCCAGATGCCTTGGAGTAGACTACACCAAGACCATTTCCTTCGATTAAGTTGCTCATCAGTAGAAGACCTTTTTTCCGTTAAACTCACGCAGCAACCGGATGTGAAACTTACGCCTCATCCCATTCTTCAATAGGACATTTCGAGTGGCATGCTCATAGTGATTCGGCTTCTTTGAGAATTCTGTTTTCGGAGGATCTGACTCAGCAAATGGCCGATCCATCTTATGCTCATTGGTAGAAAGAATCACGTCATCCAGTTTCATAATATCTCCACCCTTGTTTCTGCTCAAGTCACACTTCCAGTAAGAGATAGAGAAAGACTCTGGCTTCTCCATTTCCTCTAGAGCTTTATTCAGGTGAATGATATTATTCATGATCGAATATGGAGAAGGCAATTAAGTATCTGGAGGACAGTAGAAATCAGATTTTTTTCAACTTTTTTTACTGCAAATGATTTTCAGATAACTAATTGATTTTTAGCTCTTTGAATTATTCAGCCTTTCTTTTCTCTGCAATACTCTGAACCTGTGCCCCGCCTGTAATCTGTGAGCGATTGGAAATTGCCATAAGCAAAACAAGGATATACGAAATCACATATCCTTCATCAATGGATTCAAACCAATGATCAATAACCAATGTAGCGAGGGAGTGTAGAGAAGGGATCTCTTACGATAGCGGTGAGATTGTAGTCAGCTGTGTCGCTTAGGTGGGTGGCTTCTTCTTGGGGTATCAGGGGGTTGCGCTCTGAGTTCTTATTCTTCTCGATCCCATTCCTTCCTTCTTTGGCAGGCGCATTCTGCATGGACACAAATGTCTCATTACAGTTGTCCAGGTTAAACTCAACCAATGGAAGATTTGGATCCACATTGTGACCCTTCTTTGCATTGCTGGTATTCTGCAGAACCTTAGCCCACAGCAGATACCTCTCCATTGGAGACATGGGATAGGCCTCATTCGACATGTGGACTACCCATCCTCTGCTCTCCAGAATCTTAGCGAACTGCTCTGCATACGTGAGCTTACTGTTGGCAAGGGTCATATTGCCATCGTGACCATAGCTCATGTACACCTCCTTGGGGAAGTGTGCCTGGTAGTAATCACAGAAGTCATTAGCCAGGACATCCAAGATCTCCCCTTTCACATACAGGTTCTTCAGAAACCTTAGGGTATTGATGCTTTGCAGATGCTGTGTTATGGTTAAGGAATTGATCTTACTACCCCAGTCCACTGCTATTCTGAGCGGTTGTCCTGCCACCAGATCACTATCCATCCTACAGTCAGGCTTCTTTAGGGCCTCAGATTCAGGTGCTAGGGATCCTATGAAACCCTGATCGAACTTATTCGAGTATCCATGGTCTGCCCTATTCAGCGCGAAATAGAACCCTGCCTCAACGCCCTCTGGAAACCAGTTAAGCATCTCCACCATGAAGATGAACTCAAGCAGCGTTCTACGCATCTCCTTGATATAGGCCCACCCAACGTTCTCGATATTATCGAATACATCAGCTTCCATATACAGGAAGCCATTCTTATTCGTGTACCACCTCAGCTGACGCTTCAGTTTGAGGATCTCTTCCCACAGAACGGCCATTCTGGACTTATCAGGACAATCCACCAGCTCCAGCTCCTTCTCCACGATCTTCTGACGGATCCCTCGATAGTTAAACCCGTCATTCTCGTAGTATTTCCCCGATTCAAGCATCCACTTGAATTCATGCCCATATCCCATCGAGCTGAAGAAGAACGACCCATGGTGAAACGGGATATGCTTGAAATACCGAATATTTCCACGATTCGTAGGCACCACCTCACTGTCCATCTTCTCCTTATTGATCTCCAGAGCCTCATCCCCCAAATACCCATCTATGGAGAGGCCCCTAATCGTAGATCCGCCTCCATCGAGAGAGACCAGATGAAAGAACGTGCCATTCTTTAAGATGATACAGTGATCGTAATCCAAGGGTGGACTGAAAGGTCGGTCAAATCGCATATTTCTCGGCGGACGCTTTCTTACGAAGTAATCCCTACCCTCTTTATAACCGAATACACTCTCAAGCGTGGAGATCGTAGTAGGAAGGGTCCGGGTAAGTAGCTGCTTATAGGATTTACCCACTATGGCCCAGCTGGACCTCGCCATATGCTTCACGATCATATGGATAATCCAGGCAATCAGGAAAGACTTCCCTGTTCCCCTGGACCACACGTTTTTCGAGCTGCTAGGCTTCAGTACCTGAAAGAGCTGTTGAGGCTTATTGAATATCGTCTGCCTGCTCCTCAGCATTAGTCCTCCTCACTCACATTTCTCGAATCTTCCACGATTTGCATGAATTCTTCACTGCCCACCTCTTGATTCTGGACAGCATCGATCACCTCGGCAGCAACATCTTCAGGCAGCTCTTGGTAATCGTCCAGATCGATGGTTCTGGGAGATTCGCCCTCTTTCCCGGACTGGATGATCAGCACAAATCGAGAAGTCGGCGTATCCAGATCACCCACATCAGAGATATTGTGAAGATCCTTCTTGATTTCCCGCATTTCAGCTATTGCCCGATTCATCTCCTTCACATTCCTTTGCTGAGCTGCCAGCTGGAAGCTCTTCATGGCATATTCACTCAGTAGCACCAATGAAGCATGATAAGGCACCTCATTCAGGTTACCCCATATCCGGGTAGCGTTCTTCAGATCATACCAGGCAGTGCGCTCTGATATCGCTCCTATTTCAGGGTCCTCAGCACACATCTTCAAGTGTGCCGTCACAGCCTGGGATCCGGAGTGGTAGTTCAGTAGAAGATTCCAGATCTTCAACCAACGCCGCATAATCTGCTCATCACCCTTGTGCAGATCATCCTTATCGATCTTGGAAATCATGAATGCGGATATCCGATCCTCCGGAGTATCCATCTTCACTTCTACCTTACCCCTATTCTCCGGAAACAGCTGCTCTTTCGACATTGTCTGTGATTTCGTTTATTTCCTCTTGATTCAGCTCGATTCCGTTTAGTCGAATCGACCATCTTTTGCCCTCTTTCTCCATCCAGTGGATCCAGCGAGTAATCTCCACGTCCACATAGCAAGGATCCAGCTCACAGCCATACAGCACCCGGTGCATTTGCTCAGCTGCGATAAGCGATGATCCAGACCCCAGGAAGGGATCTGCGATCAGATCACCTGGTCTCGAATTATTCACCATAGGCCGTCGCATACACTCAATCGGCTTTTGGGTACCATGACCAGTTTGACCCTCCTGCTCCTGCACGGATTTGGCAGACAGATTTCGGATGTCCCAAACCGTCATTTGATCTCTCGCCCCTTGCCAGTGATGCTTTCGGTTCTTCTTCACTGCATACCAGCAGGGCTCATGCTTCCAGTGATAGTCTCCCCGGCTCATCGCAGGAGATTGCTTATTCCATATGATCTGGGCAATCAGGCTATACCCACAGTCGATCAGATTCTGAGCCACTGTATGGGAATGCAGACCTCCATGCCAGACGTAAATCACCTGGGCATCGAAGAGTGCATACACCACTTGCCAGTCCGCCTGATCATCGTTTTTCACCTTGCCGGTAGATTTAATCTTCCCTCCTGTTGTTTTGGCTCTCCAGCTCGGGTCGTAATACACACCATAGGGCGGATCAGTCACCACCATATGAGCCTGAGCGCCATCCATCAGTCTGGACACCACCTCAGCTTGAGTACTATCTCCACAGATCACTCGATGAACCATTCCTGCGCCACTCACGAGCTCGTAGAGATCTCCTTCTTTACTGATGGCCGCTTCTGGAAGCAGCGACTGAAAGCCATCCTCAGCATCTTCGTCCAGACCTTGAGATTTCATCAGCTCATCCAGAGCCAGCTGCTCCGCATCCATCAGGGCAAAGCTCTCCAGACTGATCATACTATCCAGCTCATCTAGATTCAAATCAAAGTCTGCTAGGTGTTCCATCAGGCCGGTCGCGGTCAGCTCTGCATAAGTAGCACTATGTAGCAACACGATTCGACCGGCTTCCTTCCGGTCCTCGCAGTCTATGAAGTAGCAGGTCAGATCATCCGGGATTTCCAGCAGTTTCTTCTCCTCGATCTGCTCCAGGGCCATCTTCATATGATGCCCGTCCAGGATCCACCGTTCACCCTCCGGATCTTCCCAAATATGGAAGCCTCGTATTAGGCCGTTTTTCACTAGTGATTCCACCAGCTTCTCTATGCTCACCGGTGATTTCAGCTCCTCAGATTGAAGCCATTTCAGTGACCTCCAGGCCACACGTTCTGATTTTATTACCTTATCCTTCAGTTTCATACTCCATTGATTTTAGCCGCTCCTCGATCCCCACATTCATCCGCTTGCGCCTGGACACCTCACCCTGCTTATCCTCCCGACGACCATTCTTTGTGATATAGCTCATATTCGTATTGATCAGCTGGTGCAGCTCCCACGCATTCCTCGGTAGATCCGGCTCGTCCAGCTCATTCTCAGCCTCACCCCTCGGCAGCTGGCCATGATCATACCACCCATCCAGCTTATGCCCGATCTCCAGAATCCGCTTGCACATCTTATGCCGATCACTCATTGAGCTCGTCCCCTCCAGAGCACTATGCAGCCCACTCCGCTCTCGGATCAGCTTCAGCACCACAGGAGGATGCTCTTGCGTCTTGGTTTTGGATTCTTCTTCTTTTACGCCCTTCGGGCAAAGCTCCTGCAGTGCCTGCTCCAGCTTCCCCATCGTAAAGGAGGTCTCCGGTAGCCCAAAGACCGTCAGCAGTACCGGATCATCACCGCCCAGCTCCTTATACAGAGCCACACCGGCATCATAGTCAGGATTCTCCAGCCAGTTTTCTAGGGCAGTAATCAAAACAGCAGCTCCAGTTCCTTGAAATACTCCTTCTTCTTCTCAGGCTTCAGGAATTGACCTAGGTAGTTCTTGATCCCCTCCAGACCATTCGAGTCAAAGGCACTTTTCAGCCTCCGGAAGTGATTCACCTTTCGTTCCATGGCCACCGATCGGATATACTCCTTGTTCGGAAGCACCGGAAGGCCATCGCCATCTTTATCCACGCCTCTCTGCAGGATCTGATCACCCTTCTCTGAGATTCGACCATGGTAACTGTAGTTTTGTCCTGGCAATCCATTGGAAATTGCC
This sequence comes from uncultured Cyclobacteriaceae bacterium, assembly GCA_937146645.1. Taxonomy (GTDB): domain Bacteria; phylum Bacteroidota; class Bacteroidia; order Cytophagales; family Cyclobacteriaceae; genus Algoriphagus. The sequence goes on along the minus strand of CAKZRQ010000045.1, from coordinate 18,641 downwards.
TTAAGCGTCGCAGTAATCTTCTTAGTTCTCTTCATACTCCGAACCTAACCTTTGGCAATTGCCCCTCAGAGGACACACGATTTTAGACAAACAAAGGGCTGTCCCACACGGAACAGCCCTTTCCCAATCATCTATTTAAACGCTTACTTTCCTGAACCTTTCGCCTTCAGATACTTGCCGGCCTTGGCCAGCTTTTCCGCTTGCGGAAGACTGATCTTAGTCAGATCATACCGACCAGCGAGTTCCTTCGGCTTCTGAATATGCACCACGGTGGGTACTATCAGGCAGTCATATTTCTCTGCTACATCTTTGGGTAGCACTGGAGTCTTCTTTTCTGTATTTGCACTCATGATTTCCTGATTTAAGCTGCTGGATGTAATGTGATATCTCCCTCATAGAAGTACAGCTTTCCATAGTTCTCTATGGTCGCCGTAATTCCCTGGTACCCGCTTTCCACGGTGCCTGAGTCAAAGCTGAACATCACCTCTGCCTCTAGTCCATCTTCTCCAAGCTGGATATATTCACCAGCAAGTGTCCGAACCAATACGATGTAATCACCTGATTTCAACTTCTGATAGAACTCGACATTTTCAGCAGTCAAGCCGGGATGCTTTCCTACAAGTGTAGGTTTATTGGTACGAGACTCCTTATCTCCCACCATTTCACCAGTTAGCTGGCCCGTACCTAGCGTAGTGTGGAAAGGAACGAATCCCCTACCAGCCACGAAAGCATGAGTTTCAGTGATACGAAGCGTATCCCCTGGATTGGCGGCTGCTCCAGGCTTCTTCAAGCCATCAGCCGCATCATCAAACCACTCCCGCTCTGCCAGGAGCATATCCTTTCGAAGGCCTGGCGCATTATCGCGGATCTTATTCTTCTTTAGAGATTCAAAGCCCATTACTTACCTCCCATCTCTTGTAGTGCGCCGCTCTTCAGTTCGATGAGCTCCTTCACTAGTTCTGGACTCTCTCTGAGCACCTCTTCAGTGATCTCTACAGGCTTACCATCCACCTTATGAGTGAACTTCGCAAACTGAAGAACATAGCTCTTCTTGTTTACCTTGAACACCGGCTTCTTGATGGCCTTAGCCACCTCAGCATCCTTCGCTTCTACAGTCTCATTCAGCTCCTTAATGATCTCGGCCTGAGCCTTGTTCTGAGCCACCAATTCAGCATTCTGAGTGGTCAGTTCTGCGATCTGCTCCTCTGGAGTTTTATTCTTTGCTTGTGCCATTTGTCTATATGGTTAAGTGAATGGGGAGCCTCTCAGCTCCCCGGATTTCTTAAACTGTCTCCAGATCGTTAGTGAATACCGTCTCAGGAATCAGGAATCCGATTCCAGTCCAGAAGTCAGTGTACAGCTTTACCTTTCTGTCCACATTCTCGATTCGAACACGGTTCATGTTCGCGCTCTTCTTCACCAGTCTCACAGCATTGCTTTTAGGCGTAGCCCAAAGAATATCTGATCCTCTATGCGAAGGACGCCCCACAAACTTCATGTTGGTTCCCTCAATCGTTGTACCTGCTCCTTTATAGTCCAGGTTACGACCATACTTTCGCTCAACTCCTCTGATATATCTTCTCTCTAGTGCAGGAGCACCATTGAGTTCCATATCAAGATTCCAGTAACGATCATCGATAGAGTCCACGAAAGCCTCTATCTGGTCCACAAACGCTTCAGGGTCTGTTGCCAAAGCTCCAGTCACAATAGGAGTGATTCTTCCAGCCGCGATATGAGCATTTCGAATCTGCTTGATACCATTCATAGCAGTGCTCACTGCTCCGGCAGTTCCTGGAGTAGGTGCGGCATACACACCAGAGAAGATCTCATTCAACTCATAATCTCTCTGCAGACCTGGAAGGAGATGTACCTCTACCAGCCACCTTACGAAAGGCCAGGCCTTACGATCAAGGTTACCATCGGCTAGGAAACCAAGCCAGGTTGCCTCCAGCTCATCTGGGTAGTCCTCAAAGTCCATCTTCAGCTTGAAGGCATCAATGGTAATTGGCTCAAAGCTTACCGCTCCAGTTGGAGTCCAAGCCTTCTGGAAAGGCTGTAGAATTCTACCAATCGTAGATTCTGATCCTTGCCACTTAGTCTCATCCGTAACCACAGTCGTAAACGCCTGCTCAGTTACACTCTTATCATAGAGCTGCTTTACCAGTCTGGCCATGTTCTGGCCATTATTCAGGTAATACGCTCCGAATTCCGCTACAATATTTGCTACATCCATTTCTTTGGTGGTTTAGTTGAATAGTGGATTACCGTCCAGCTCAGCGTTATGAGGCAAAGCTGCAATAGCCTTCTCCTCTTCTGATAGATCATCATTTCCACCTTCAGGATCACCTGGATTAGGTGTTTGATGCGACGCGCCTGCCTGCTTGGCATACTTCTCCGCGAGAGCTTTCTGCTCATCGCGCTCCTTCTCTACTGCCTGCAGAGAATCTTTCTCAGACTTCAGATCCGCCTTGAGCTGGGTAACCTCAGACGTTAAGTCCGTGATCTTCTGATTAGCAGTCTCCAGACTACCATTCAGCTGCTCCAGTCGTTCCTCAGTCACCAGTGGGGCCTCCTCTTCAGAAGCCACGGCTCCAAACCCGATTGCACCGAGTATGGAAGCCCATGTCTGTTTGAACTTCATGGTCTGTTTTGAATTATTGGTTTTGGATTGATTTGTACCTCTTGGGATTCTGGACTCCAGCAGCTCGATCGCTTCCTGGTAAGTAAGTAGTCCATCGATTAAACCTTCTTTCTCTGCCTCCGGTCCGGAGAATACTTCCCCTTTAAAGGCATCAGACTTCGCATCGATTTCTGGTCTGCGTTCCTGGACAAAGCTGATAAACACATCCGCGCTTTCAGTCAGTCGATCCACCAGCCATTCCTCCTTCTCCTTGGTCATCTCCTCCCAGCTGCTTAGCTTATTCTTAAGCGTCGACTGTCTCGCACGATAGATAGTCACCTCTCCGATCTGAGTCTTCGCAGCTTCCCGTCTATCCACATGCATATATTGAGTCCCGATGGACCCAATCACATTCTGGTTTAAGGAATTGGCATAGACCTCGTCGGCAGAGACTGCCTGAAAGAGACCTGCAGAAGCTCCGGTGCCATCGATGAATGACAGGGTAGGCATGCCCAGAGATCTGATCTCAGTGCTCCATTCCTGGATGCCATCTACAGCACCACCCGGACTATCTATGTAGAAGAGCGCGGCTTTGTACTTCTCAGATTTGGCAGCTCCTGAAAGCAGATGCGAAAGCCACTGGGTTCCAGTGCTCGACCAGCTACCGAATTTGCTCGTCTCACCCACGATAGGGATCAAAGCAATTTCAGGATGAGACTTCACGAAGTAGGTCTTCGCTTCCCAGTCAAATCCGATATTCAAACTAGCTTTCTGCTTATCCAGGAAACTCTCGATTACTGAAGCTTCAGCCTTGGGATCCGGTATAGGCTCCATCCGAGCACCAGCACTCAGATAAGGCTCATGAATAGCCATCATCTGTAATCCTAAGCGTTCTAGGGAAGCCGTTATGTCCTCTGGTTTAATCACGATACCAAAGTAATCCCAGCATTTCACCTCCTAGAGGACATCTGAAATCACACCCTATTCGACCGTCATTGCGAGCGCAGCGAAGCAATCTCAACTGCCAACTGCCAACTGCTAACCGATAACTGATCACCGCCAACCTCCGTCACTCACCACATACCCAATCCACTCCCTTCGTACATTAGAGCATGAAGGATTCGAATTACGGATTAAGGAAGAAGATGGAACACCAGCGAGAGCGTGTAAAGGCCAAGATCCGGAAGATCGTAATCACCCATCAGGACCTCCCGTACGACAGGCTCAGCAAAGGCCGCGAAATCAGAGATCTCCTCACCCTCGGCATAAAACAGATCGACGAAGGAGATAACCATGGATTAACTAAGACCATCAGAGAACTAAAGAAATTACGTATATTGGAGTAATGGACTGGTATGAGATTGCTTTGTTTGCCTTATTATGGATAGCCGCCTCATGGTGGCTATCCAAGTTCGGTCGCTACAAGAACCGCCGCCGAGGCGACAAACGAGGCTTCAAGAAATGGTGGCAGTGATCAGCTCGTTTGTTTGAGGATCTCCAGGAGAGCCTGCCCCTTGAGAAGATCTGTGGCAAGTGGGTTCTCTTTTATGAGCTTTTTAAAGGCCTCCAAATCTGAAGAGTCCAGCTGAACCTCATCACCTGCACTCAACTTCATACAGATCTCATAAGTCTTTAGAGGGTCTTTGGATTGGCCCTGAATCAGACATCCTGCTAAGGATTTGCCAAGATTAAGTTCATTCAATCCCTCCATGACTGGAGTGCCGTCTAGTGCCTTTAATGGCAGGTTTAAATTAATAGTGTTCATAAGTATATGGTTTGGTTAATTAAATACTCCTCTTGCAGCCAACTTATCAGCCAGTGTTCCTACTAGGGTCGGGATTGGAATAGTTGTAGATGCTTGCAGGAAATAATCATATTCACCACTCCCTCCTGATTCCACAGGGTTGAACTGACCATCTACACGATTGATATTAGAAAGCTCATAGGATACCTCCCTGTCTTGATGAATAGTTTTATCGACAACTTTGACATCGTTTTGATCAAGGATCTCAATAAAGAAAGTTACCATCAACGTTTTACTGAATACGTTCCAGGAATTAATCCCTCCAATCAGTAACCTCTGCTTATAGCCATAGGCTGTGTCATTTAATTGTACCATTTGAATTTATTATTAAGAAATACAGACATATTTTCGTGAGCCATCATCATAGACATATAGCCTATTTGATCCTGAAATACTGGTCGGAAGCCGTAGGAATTCAATATTCCCGTCATCATAGAAGTAGGCGTTTTTAGTTCCTCCTGAATCTTCTAATTCTAGATTTCTTCCAGTCCCAGTGCCCTTACCCCTAATGACTACTTGTTGTGCGCCATTAGGCTTTTGTCGACGGCCAAAGTACGCGCCAGCTAAAGTCTTGAAATTAGCATCATTGTCAAAATCTGCCCTTAGACTTCCAGCCTGGTTGTATATGATTATACTTCCACCTCCTGCATTATTAGATTGGACTGCGATCGTGAAATTTGACAAGCTATTTCTGTGGAAGCCAACTGGATTAGTGTGAAACTTCGTCTGATTACCATCAACAGTGAAGAGTGTTTCTCCAGAAGCATTTAACGCTCTGACGGCTATAGACCCACTCGTGTCAGTTTCAGATTTATAAATAGCTCTTGCATTAACTAAGCCCTCCGTACCGTATCCTACACCATTTTCAAAGAACGACAGTCCACTATCCCTCATATAGAATCTCTTAGTACCATCTAAAGCAAGGAACTGAATCATCTCATAAGTGGAATTATCAAACTTTGACTGAACCAAGAAGGTGACATTGTTTGTATTTCCGCCATCTGTTGCGGTAGCCTTGCCTACTTGGACAGGACTATCTCTATGAATGAAATTAGCAGATACAGTCCATGGACTTGATCCCCCACTACCTCCAGCAGCATCGGCCCAAACAGGACTACCTCCCTGCCAAGTGACTACCTGACCATCTGTAGGAGTTCCTCCTGGTGCGAAAGGAGTTACAGTTACCCAGGCTCCTGCTTGTCTGGCATAGGGTCCTCCAGTTCCAGGTGCGTCAGTTAGATATCCTGCATTAGCATGATTACCCCACCCATGCGCCTCATCAGCTCTAGCCAGAGAAAACACCGCCGCAGCAGATAAAGCAACGATCGGATTTGCCGGATCACTGGCATTCACTTCAATGCCGGTTCCTGCCACCACAGCATTTACCATCCCACCGGATCCACCACCACCCGTCAGGGTCACCCATTGATTGGCAGCGAGCTCATTGGCGAAGTCAGAGGAAACGAAGGGATCTGCACCCACCTCATTTCTATCTAGGTAATACAGCGATCCCGCCACAAACACGATCTCCAGACTATTTGGATACACACCAGCTGACCAGTCAGCGATTCCACTTCCGGGACTGGAAGAGATCACACGCCAGCTCGGATGCACCACACCCGAAGTATTGATCGGGACATTGCCTGTATTATTCGGAATATTCGAAACCAGCCATTGATCCTGCCAAAGCACCGGAGCCGTATCCTGAGCATAGGAAGTCTCAGCATCCCAAAGAGCTGTAGACGGATCCACATAGCCCGCAGTGATTTGATTTACCACAGCCAGCACGGAATTCAAGATCTTCTGTACATCGGTATTGCCGAGCACTCCTGGTCTCAGCTGGGATTTGATATAGTCTACGGTGTCAGTCCAGGTACTCATGGCAGTATGGTATATTCTAATGTGAATTCAGTCGTAATCCCAAAGCTCCCTCCTGAAGGTACCGTAGCCACCAGGGCTCCATTCAGATAGATCTGCACCGGGCTGCCTTCTACAGGCTCAGCGGGTGTCGTAGGATCCACCTCGATTTCGGAGAGGTAGTTCACAGGCTTTGCGGAGGTCTCTCCGCGAAAGCTAAAGGCAAACTGATTACCCTCATAAGGCATAGATCCCGTGGCCTGGTCTGCAGTAAAGGTCAGCAGCTCCCCGGGTCTTCCTACCTGAATCAGGTACCCGTTCTTATCTTTCACGATCAGGGCAAAGCGCTCTCCTCGCATAGCTGCCAGCACTTCCTCCAGCTCCGGTCGGTACTTCTTCACCAGTCCCCGGAGGACAGGCCGAAAGGTGGTACCACCCCTACGCGTATTCTGTGGATTGCTAAAGTCAAGGGTATATTTCACTGCTCGACCTAGATTCCAGAACTTCCCCTCTTTCAGGACCACCTGGCCCTGCTCATCCACTCCGGCAATATCATCCTCGATCGCAAACCAGAAACGGTCCACACCTCCATAGTTATCACCCGTTACCGGAAAGGTCAGATTCATAGACAAATATGTCAGTTAAACACCGTAAATCAGGGGACAGAGGGCGCACCGATTCTTTTGGACTTTCTGAAGCGAAAGTATAACTGCTTAATTCGATGGTACCAGTCCGAGCTGCCATCATCCAGATCATAGGTTGCGATCCACTGATAGATCGCTGCCTTATTATCCATACCCGCGATCTCTGCAGCTCGAATCCAGGTAATGGCATGATTCATCATCTGACCCTCCAGATACTTATTGAATAGATGAACCTGGTACTCATGGAGAATAATGCATCCATGATTAAATCCATGGCGTTTACTCACTTTGATCTGAATCTCATCTGTACACTCATCCAGGCTGAAGTATTTCCGATCCCGGAACTGCCGACGACGTAAGAGCTGATAGAGGAATAGCCCTAAATCATGCTTCTGGTTGAGCACATAGGGCAGCGTGTAGAAGTCAAGGATATACGCCTTCAGGTGAGGCTTGATCGGAATAGTAAGATCCAAATGGCGACCCATTGACAACTTTAGGTTTCTTTAAGATCGTAATTATTCTGTTTCGAAACAATATGTTTCGTATTCTAACCCTATTTATTCCGTTGATTCCTAATGATTTAATATTCAATTAATTTCAGGTATGACAGAAGAAGAGCTCGATTTAGCAGAAAGAATGTTTCAGATTATCAAGGAGGATAAGCGAATGCCAGAACCCGTACTTCGCGAGATGGCTCTGAAACCTGAAGAAAAGAATGATCCTCAGAAGATTAAGGCTGGTCATCGAATCGTTAGATTATTCCATGAATATGGATTAATCCACTCCGAACTTAGCCGAGGCCATACTATTGTCAGCCTGAGCTCTACTGCAGGTACGTATTATACTTTGAAGGAATTCTTCGATGAGCTGAATGCTCAGCGAAAGGAAGAAGAAGTAAGGCAAGCCAAAGAAGAAGAAAGAGCAGATACCCAGCACAAGCTGAACGAGTCACAACTCTTCATGGCTGACAACTGGCTACCCATGCTACTGCTTTCTGCAGCAATAGGTGTAATCGGCACTCTTATAGTACAGTATATTCTGGGGAATCTATGACCACACGCGTCTCTTTCCTCCAGATACTGATCCTGATCCTATCCATCTACGTACTCGGTGCATTGGTGGTGGATACCTTCTTTACCCTTCCGGAGGAAACGTCCAGGCTGCTGCAGCTCTTTGACTTTGCCATCTGCATCGTCTTCTTCATCGACTTCTGTATCCAGTTCTACCAGGCAGAGGATAAGTTGAAATTCATGCGGTGGGGATGGATAGATCTGGTGGCCAGCATTCCCATGGTGGATGCCTTCCGGGTTGGCAGACTCCTACGAGTCATCCGACTGCTCCGAATCATCAAAGCCTTCAAGACTCTCAAGGAATTCATCGACAGCTTCTATGCTGACAAAGCCCAGGGCACGCTGAACTCAGCAGCCATCGTGGTGATCCTGATGCTCATCTTCAGCTCCATCACCATCCTGCAGGTGGAAACCGCTCCGGACAGCAATATCCTCACCGCAGGAGATGCCCTCTGGTGGACCTTCGTTACCATCACCACCGTGGGCTATGGCGACTACTTTCCAGTCACGCTCACTGGACGCATCATCGCAGCAATACTCATGATCACCGGCATTGGCATGTTCGGCACCTTCACCGCCTACGTCGCCAGCTGGTTTGTAAAGGAATAATCAATACAATTTCAACCCTAAATAAATTACAATGGTAGAACCAAACAACAATCCAATTGTACATGTGAACTTTCAGGCAAGAATACCTGGTGAACGACCAACTGATGAATCTATAAATAGAGAATACATGCTAGTTGATAGCATGGCTGAAGTACCTATTGTAGGAGACTATGTAACCTTTGATAATAAAGGAGAAGAAGAAATCCCCTATCTGGTAGTAGATCGTTTAATTGAATTCAAGTACTCATCCAAGATCGACTCTTGGGCAAAGGATATAACCGTAATCCTTGAAATGAAGGATCACGAAACGTATTTGAAGCTAGTCAAGCTGTAATTTCAGACCTATGGAGCACGCGTCAGTAAACGCGTGCTCCACTGCCAACTACAAACCGATAACTAACGAATTATCCTCACCCTCACCACATTCCCATCCTTATCCTTCCAGATCTCCAGCTTCCCTCGATAGCAGCTGTCATATTCAACTGTCAACTGTCGACCGTCGACTGTCATCCGATTACTGCCAACTGCCAACTGACTCACCCCATCTCAGCTTTAGCAGTCTCCGGATCTATGTAGATTCTTCCTTCAGCGATGATACCACGGAGCCACTCCCCATCCGTGCGACCAGTAATTACCCTGGGCAGAAACTTCCCCTCGATCTCCTGCCAGTACACCAGCCCCAGCCGACGAACCAGCTGACCATCTTTCGACTTCATCAGCTCATGAATATGCACCACCTGCCGCAGCTCTATAGTCAATTGCTCAGTATTCATAAGCTTTCCATCCCTTCGATCAACTTGACTATTTCCCTAAGCTTCTTCTCAACGCCCATGTATGCTTTAAATCGCTGGCTTAACAGAGGAGCTGATCTTGCCTTATCATAATACGTTCTATGTAATGACTTGAATTCCTTCAGGCTGGATTGCTTAGCCCTCCGGTCATTGAATTTCATCTTTTCAGCTTTCATACTTCATCTTTCTTAATTCGTCTAACTAACTGTCTACTGCCACTGTCACCTGTCCACTTTAACCTCTCCAAATTTCCAGGACACAGATATGTGTCAATCCGTTCAAACAGTTCCAACAAACCGCCAAATCACCCCTCATTCCCTCCATTCGGCGATTTCCTGAAATCCATCCGTTCGCACAGCGTTGGAACGGCCTCGGCTGTTCAAACACGTTCCAACAGAAACCAACGCGTTCAAACAGATTTCCAGCTTCTTAATCATACATATCATCATATATCTTAATTCTAAGCCTATTTCTGAATCTGTTTGAACCGTTTGAACCGTTTGAACACTTTCCCCTACCTCGCGGGGAGGCTGCTTTCACTGCTTCCTAACACCTCATCCAAAGTCCTACTTCCCTTCGACTTCGTTGGTGCTCTAAATGTGTGATTGATTCGCTTCTCGGTTTCGACTATTCGCTTGAATAGTTCTGGCTTAAGTTTCGAAGCCAACTTCAAATCACTATCACACGCCATGATGCAGAAGCAGCACGACTTGCGCTTCATCCCTTCCGCATAAGTCCAGAAGGGTTTCTCTCCTGAAGACTTGATACACTGGAATACCTCGTCTTCAGACCATGAATGAATTGGAAGCCATTCATACCATTCACGACCAGCTCTTGAGTTACGCTTGGAGTATTTCCATACAGGCTTCTTCGCTCGGTTTGGAGATTCCTCAGCACGCATACCCATGCAATTCACTACAAGATTCCTCCCTGTATCCCTACAGATTTGTCTAACTAGTTTCTCTAATGGTCCGCGTTTAAGGTCTGAAGTACATTGCCTGGTAGAACTTGAAGGCCACATTTGCCGATGCTCTACCATCTCAAAGAAGGTCTTCCTAGCTTGACAAAACTCAAATCGGTGACCATTTAAGTATTGTCCAATATGGTCAACAGTACCCTCCCACTCTACCTCCGGAAGATGTGCATGAATGACTATCAATTGATCCTTTGGAATCATTGTCCTTAGATAGGAGAACATCGCTTGACTGTCCTTCCCTCCGGAATGACTGGAGAAGAATAGAGCTCCCCTTTCAATCAATTCCTTAAGTAGTTCCTGTTTGATATTCACACTTCTCATTTCAGATTTTATACTTCATACTTCTCACCTCTCACTTCTGACCTCAGAACGGCGTCTCCTCCTCCTTCTGCCCTTCTGACTTGTCACCCTGAGCGGCGTCGAAGGGGTCATCATCCGCCACAAACGCCCGCTCAAAGTTGTAACCCGCCTTCTCCAGATACTCATACTCGAAGGCATAAGCCGAACTGGTAAAGCCCTTCGTGCCCTTCTGCCATCGCGTGGATCCCACCAGACCAATGAACCCCGGACTATGACTCAGATAGTGCGCCAGCGAACCCTTATCCATGCCCTTCTTCTCGCCCTGCTTCCGGAGGGCCTCCATATACTTCGGGTGTGCCGTGGCTATTCGGATGAATAGCACCTTCGTGCTATTCCCCAGATTCTTCTCCACCATCTTCCGATCCAGCGTGATCTTCACCGAGTTCAGGGCCTTCACCTTATAGTCCTCCCCATCCTTCAGCTCGTCCTCATTGATGCAGTACTCAACCATGTCCCAGAACTGACTCGTTTCCTTCGCATTCGTGATCAGGCCGTTCTGGCTCTTGATATTCTCCACGATCACCGTCATCAACTCATGCCACTTCCATGGCCAGGGCAGCTCATGCTGCAGCACCTTATAGGTCGTAGCGATCACCGCCATATTCTTCACGATTCGTGATTCTATGGTGGGATCATCGTCCAGAGCTTTGAGAATCTCCTGCTCCACTTCATCGAATACATCGAAGTATCGGGCCTCCATCTCATCCCGAAAGCGCGTCATGGCACCAGTCATATGAGACAGGCCCTTCTCCTGCAGCTTCTGCAGCTCCGTGAGCCGTTCCTTCTCTTCATCGCTAAAGGTCGTCTGGTAGTACTGAAGGAGGATGCAGCGTTTGAATAGCGCATTATCCGCGATAGGCAGCTCCTGTCCTGAAATATTACAGGCCGATTCCACTGGCGTGGTGGTGGTTCGCGTACTGCTTCCACCCGATGCCGACCATTCACCCTTCACATGCCCGGCACCATCATAGGCACTCTTCAGATCCTGCACCCGCTTAAACTCGATCGAGTTATTATACTCATCAAACCACACGACCGCATTCCGAAACTGCGCAAAGGTCCGGTGGAAGCCCACAGCCGTCCCAGCATTCAGCATGAAAGGCTTCCGCTCCAGACCAAACATATACTGGATACTCCAGCACATGGTACTCTTTCCGGTCCCCGGAGGACCAAAGTGAAACAGATGAGGAAAGAACTTAAATCGGGAGTAGATCAGATCCCGGAAGAGACTGGAGATATAGAAGCACATCCCCACCACCCCATTCGGACCGTAGACCTCGTGGAATAGCTTTGCCCACTGGGCAAACTTCACCTCCGGACGCTTCACATACACGAACTTCTTCTCCAGATCATACAGATCCTTCTCGTCCTTATAGATATTCGACATCGCCGGGATGAAGAAGTACTTCTCCTCAGCCTCCTCCTCCGTCTGGTTCACCATATGCTTGATGATCCCATACTCATCCACCGCCGTAAATCGCTCCTCAAACACGCCGTTGGCAAAGGCATAGAACCCCGAATCCTGCCAGCCCAGCATCTTCACTTCCTCGGCATCCTTGGTCTCATCGTACAGCTTCCGCTTGATCTTCGTAAACTGAGTCTTGCCTCCTTCGAAGAGGAAATTCCCATGACTCTCACAGAATACCTGAAACTCGGTCATGCTGACCAAAGCCTTAGCAGGAATATCCAGGATGTACTTCACCCCGAAGATATTCTTCACCTCAAAGAGCCGCTTCGGATCCGTCTTACTCTTGATCAGATACAGGGGTCGGATGACAAAGTTAGATATCCGGTTAAAGCTTATCTGCCGATTCTTATTATCATGAGCAGCATACCAAATGCAGTTCTTGTACTCGACAAATAGATAGGCAAAGAGCTGCTCTCGATACTTCCACTCATCGAAACCTTCCTGCTGTTCCATATCATCCGGCCAGGTGATCACCCAGTCTTGCGAATCAATCCCCTCAGCTCCCTCAGCCGCTTCGGATCTGGCCGTCTTGATATAGCGCGTCTCCACGCCTGCAGCTTTCAGCAGTCGCCAAAGCTCCCGGGCATCCGGCTGCGGAGTGAGCAGTGCCAGATCATAGGCAGCCTCAGCCATCTCCTCATCCAGCTCAGCGGCCAGATACATCTTCTTTGCCACCGCCCGACCTTCTTCCTTAAAGTAGGCCAAAGCCTGAAGCACGTCCAGACTATTCACATTCGGGTTCAGAATCAGATTTACCTTTCCCTCATAGATGCGATCCCCGCACTGCCTGAGTCGCTTCAGCTCCTTCGGATCCGCATGCTTCTCCGGCCACTTATCCTTTAGCACCACCTCACCGGTGCTCATATCCACCTCTTTCCTGCAGTCGATCGCATCCAGCAGCTCCTGCTTAAATCGCTTCGGATCCCGATAGTCATCATAGATGATCGCATCTGCGATATCCCAACCGCTCGGACGCTTCTCGAAGAGATTCACACTGAGGATCTCCTGCGGATCATCTCGCATCAGAGCCAGCTGGTCCAGCCACTTGATCGTCTTGGACTTCTTAATCCCCGCGATATCATTATCCACCAGATTCCAAATGCGTCCTCGATACCCTTGGAACAGATCAAACTGCGTGAACTTCATCCCATTGCTACCGCCTGTAGACAACCAGTTGAACTCCGGAAAGAACCAGGCAGCAATCACCGCGCTCTTCTCGCTCTCCACCAGACAAGTGTCCAGCTCTGGATCCCAGAGATGCTCTCCATAGAAGCAGCGATCGAATCGGTAGTAATCCTGCCAATGCTCCAGTTTCTCTTCATCCGTTTCGATGGCTTGCTTTCGCAGATAGCTCTTCCCCAGGTAATGAGGGTAATATTTCGGTGCGCCCCCTGTCCCCTCAGATTTATCCCGCTTCCCCTCTTGGGTATACACCACGAACTTCACATTCACAACTTCACCGTCCTCTAACTTCCCAACTTCCGAACCTCCCTTCTTCTCAAGAATGAAAGCCGTAAATGGTCCACTACCTCCCACTCCCCATTTAGACAGGAAATGATCATCGATTCCCAGCTGCTCTTTGCAGAACCTGCCGAAATTGCCCCGAGAATTCACTCTGATGTTATTCAGATACTCCTCACCCGGCCTAATTAGCTTCGGCGGCGGAAGCTTCTTCTTAGTCAGGGGGTTCGGGGGAATAGGGTTAGAAGTGTCCGGCTTTCGATGATATCCACAATTGTTTTCCCGATCACAGCGACCAAAGTCCTCACCCACATACTCTCGATTCTCCGAATACACATACCGCACAAAGGTCTTCTTCCCACAGCTCGGGCAGTAATGCTTTTTCGATCCGGTTTCCAGGCTGTATTTATAGGTGTCACTCACCCACAGCCTCCTTCCTCTCCTTAATTAGCTCCTCTACTCGATCCAGATCCTCCTGGATATCGCTACGCTGAGCATCGGTCAGGACCAGATACTCCAGCTGGTTTACATACTTCTGTCTGCGATCACTGAGCTGCATGAGCTCGATCTGAAGTGGATCGCCGGTTGGTGGTTTCTGCTCAGCCATCCACTTCCTCCTCTCTGATCAGCAGTGTAGCCTCGATCCCGACATTCACCTTGACCTCATACTCCATATCGGCCACCTCCATGCAGGAGTACGACCAGAGGCTCACCTGATGCTCCTTAAACTTGGAGACCACACAGTCCAGGATCCGCTGCCCGATATGAAAGTGATCCAACTTCGGGATCTTCACCAGCCACAGCTTCGCCTCAGCCAGCGCAATCTCCAGCAGCTTCTGTTGGATTTCCTGATCAGTCATGATCACCTCCTTTCGAATACTTCTCCAGATCTGGGTATCGATCACCCTTCTGGTAGCGATGTCCAGGACAGTAGAACCAGTTGATCGCCTGACTGCCATGCTTCTCACTCACCACCTGGAATGCCACCTGCACCCGATCAGGCTCCACCGTAATCACAATCCCCTCAGCCTCCGTAGTAATCGGCTGTGATCCTACACAGGCTAGGCATAGCATGATGGTAAAGAAACCAGCGATAAATGCACTCTTCTTCTTAGTAAAGAAGTCCAATAGACTCTGAAACTTAGTCCTGGTATCTCCGGCAAGTGAATTCCAGACACCTTTATCCATTTCCCACTCATAGCCCACAGAGCGACTGATGTCCTGCATGATTTCCCTTTCCTCCTGAGCTTCGGCAAGCTCCTTCTCCTTCCGGGCAATATGATTGCCCACCATCAGCTGAACCTCATGCAGCTCAGTCAGATCACACTCCATTAGGAACTTGTATACCGAAACCTCCATCTCGAATTCTCCATTTATCTTAGGCATCTTTCACCTCCTTTCTTCTTCGATACATATCAGCCATTTCACGTAGCTGCATCTCAGTGAACTCCTTTCCTAATTCTTCCAGGTACTCATCCCGCATTTCGTCTGCAAGTGATCTCTGCGCCTTATTCTTGTAATTGATCATGACTTTCACAGGTTCTAATTCATCTATCAAATCCTCAATTTCCGACTCATGCTTCTGCAGCTGTCTTGGTCGATGAACCAGACTCATGATTCTGTCGGTAGCCTCGGTGAATATCTCCTCTGCATCCACTTCGCTCAGGTCCAAATCAACTGAAGTACTAATCCAAACCATCCTTCACCTCCTCTCGGCTGTCAACTGTCCACAGACTACTGTTGACTGACTCCCAATTCTCCCGAATCACATCCACACTCGGCTTACCTTCCGTCGACAGCACCCGGAACTTCACCACCCAAACCCAAGGATTCTTCTCCCAGGACTCCTCACCGTTAATCGATTCCCAGAGAGAGTCAAATGAATCTGTAGGATCAGCATAGTTAAGATCGTCTAGATCCCTAGACATGTAATCCCTATACCCATGTGATATAGCACTACCAGTGTCAACCCACTCAACGCCCTCAGCAATCGCATCCTCCTCACTGATATCCTGAAGCCGCTCCACACGAACCTCTTCCACCATCAGCCAGATCCTTGCAGCTTCTTTAGGCATATGGATGGAAGGCTTCCATCGACACCACAATTCTCCTTTATCCACATAAGCCCTTCTTAGCTCTTCACCTTCGGAATCAGTGCTAGCCTTATACGCAAAGCCTTTATCCGGATATGCCAGAAATGTTTCCCTCACCCAGATCAAATCACCTATTGCACCATAAGGATAAGGCACGAATAATCCTCTGGACGAATCAGCCTTAAGCTCAAGAAACACCCCATTCTTTGTCGGATCATCTACCGATGTGACATGCTCAAGACTTGAGTAGCAGTCCTTCTCCTCAGGATCATTGATTCGCTCCAGACCCTTCGTTCTCCTGGTCTGCGTCTTCCTTCCCTCCAGAATAGCTCTCACCATATCCGTTTGAAAGAGAATAGGCCGCTCAGTAATCACCGTACCAGGCCAGTACTCGAATTGATTCGGCTTTAGCTTACCCACGGTCACCTCCTTTCACTTCTAGGAAAGACATCGCGAATAGCCCATGCACATAGACCGTCCTACGACGCTTACTAAATGATTTTGCCTCATAATACTCACAAGTCATAGGTTTACACCGCGGATGCATCAAATTCGCAGCTTCTACCATCGCCTTAATTTCCAATACAGTCTCATCGATATTAGAGGTCAATCGATGGTTGAAGTCGTCTCTGATTCGTTCTCGAATCTCTGCTTGGAGCTTATTCTTCGTCATTCGGTGATCATCGCCCATATGTAAGAAGTACTGCTTACCCACGACTCACCTCCTCTCCTTCACTGCCCACTGTCACTGTAGACTGCTCACTTTCCTCCTTCTCGGTAATCCGAATACTTTGATCCATATAGTTGATATGGATGCTCGGCCTGCAGCAGCTCGGCCTCGAATACGTGATAAAGAGATTCGCTGGCTTTCGGTATTCCGGATTCTCCTCCAGATACTCCACCAGTCGGTTCTCCAGGAATTGGAACACCTCATCCATAGATAGTAATAGGCCACGGGCATACTTCTGTCCTGCCTGATTTGCATAGCTATATAAGTGAGCTAGCAGGGGATCCTTCCATCCGGATCCCGCTCTTTCTGTACTTACTGATACGTACATGGCGTTATTTCATTTTCGTTTCTTCTGCCCGATCTCGTCCGGGCATTTCTGATCATTCGGACCACCTGCTGTTTCCGCTCAACGAGCGTCTCAGTGGTCACCGTTACGAAACCAGCCGCCATACACACGACCAGACCTATCACGATCGTCCAGTTATGGACCTTCGACTCACGACCCTGGATGCGGAGAGGACCCACCCTTAGCTCCACATACCGGATTTTATCCCGAGGATCCATTACTCCCACTCAGTAGTTTGAATCACCCAGATCGCTAGAGCTAAGAATCCCACCACATACACCACCAGAATACCAAGGGATATCAGGATCACCCAGATCCAGGGCAGCGAAATCACGCCCAGAGCTTTGCACACGAGCACACCGAGAGCCACCAGGACAAAGCCCAGCGTCACTCCTTTAAAGAGTTTCATTTTTGCTTGAATTTTAGGTTTTGGGAATCGAGGAAATGATAGAGCTCCTCATTACTCATATAGTCATCGCATTTCGCGACCACCTTTCCGTTCCACATTCTGATTGCGGATATGAATTTGTCATACTCCAGCTGGGATCTTTCCCTCGCTGCAGGACATACATTATGGACAGAGTTGAAGTATTGATTCTTACTGAGCACACGACACATTTCAGCGTTCTGAATGCACTCCTTGATTTGATTCAGCATGACTTTTAGCGATTAGGTTGATGATGCTTTGGGCTTGCTTCGCAAAGCGACTTTCAGGATCCGGAAGGATCTCATAGAGTTCAGTCTCCACCTGCTGTACACAGCGGAGCTGCATCCGGTCGGATGAGTTTTTAAAGAAGGACGCCACCTGCTTGATTCTAGCGATGGCAGCAGCTTTGGGACCGCTCAGGCAGCCACTGATGGTCAGCGCTTTTTCCCGAGCGTTCGCAAAGCGTCTAAGGGTGACAGCAACCTTTCCCTCCCTACGCATGGCTTGCTGTTTTCGAGACTATCAAATCACTCACAGGCACTTGGAGCCATTCCGCGATTTTCACCAATTGGTCCACTCTCGGATCCGCTTGGTTTTTCACCCACATATTCCATGTGCGGTAAGTGACTCCCCATTCATTTAGGATTTTTTTGGACGGACGGAGCTCTTCTATCCCCTTTTCCTCCAATACATTCTGAATTCGGTTCATTTCGAAACTTTTGGTTCTTATATCTGATATCAAATAAGAACTTTTTGTTTCATAATTACAAACTTAAAGGTCTTTTTCTCGGAACTTTAGGTGTGTTTTATACCCAATACAGGGTATTTATCTACCCTTTTTGGGTAGCTTTTCACAACTCTTTAGGCTGTTTTTTCGTCCGAAAGGGGTGATTTTTTTCCCAAATTTGTCAACATAAGGTTGAGAAACACAGAACTAATTGTTATGCACATTGGACATTTTATCGAGCAGGAGTTGACCAAACAGCGACTTTCAGTTGCTGATGTAGCGAAGGAATTGAATAAGTCTGAGACGGCAGTCCGGAAGGATTTGAAGAAGGACGCCCTACACCAATCTGTGATAGACGGTTATTCCCGAGCACTCAATATTAACATATATGAGCTACTCGCACAGGAATTAAAGGAGCTAAATATCACCAGCCCAAAGGGAATTATGGAGGTCGCAGCAGAGCCTTCTGAAGAGTATAAGAAGACGATTCGAAAAGGTAAATCTAATGGTGAAAGTATCTCGGTAACTATCCAGGTTCCAGCCTCGAAGAAGGCCGAACTTCTAAACCTTCTCACCTCCTAATATTTCAACCTGGTTTCAACATCCAGCCCTAACTAACTGAATATCAAGAATGACTTTCACACCTTCCGCGTGTACA
>CAKZRQ010000044.1 GCA_937146645.1 uncultured Cyclobacteriaceae bacterium | reverse complement strand
CGTACTGGCAGCTTTGGCCACCACCGGCGAAGCACTGGCGGCAGGAGCCACAGGACCTGGATTCTCCGGCTCTGGAATAGTTTTCTGCTCTTCGAGCAAAGCTTCCTCAACCACCCTCAGCTCTTCAATCAACTTCTTCCGATTAAAGACATCTTCACCTGTGGCCAGCAGATCTTTTACAAAGAACTTCCCAGGCACATGAGTGGTAAACCACTCCAAAGCCTCATCATACTCGAATTCGCCTAGTATGGATTGCAATTCCTTCAACATATCCCTAAGCTAATCCCTTGCAATTGCATCCATCAGGACAAGGTCCACATGTCCATCAGACAGGCTCAGGGATAGGAGTAAGTACCATGTAGCACGGATAGCCCGACCCGAAGGGTGAGCCCCAAATCACCCTAAACAAAGAAAGCCCCCTGACACCAGGAGGCTTCTAAATCTATCTATTTACCATTTAACTATGAATTCTCATTTTCTTTATCCTTCCCGCGGCTAGACTTCTTCTCCACTTTGCGCAGATAGGGGCAGCCGGCCTTCACCAGCTCCTCAGCCTTGGCAGGAGTCAGTTTTCCCAGGTCCACGAAGCTCTTGCCAAACCCAATCACTCCGGGTTTTACATGCAGCACCTCGTAAGCACCGTCCAGTATCGCTGTTCCTTTCTTAGCCATCACTTAGACTGCTTCAGTGAAAGGAATCGCATCGATATAGATCGGTGGATGGAAGATCGATCTTACCGTGAACATCGTCATCTTCTCACCGGCTATCTCGCCCGGAATATCCATCTGTCCCTCGTCTACTTCAGCCCAAAGGCCTTCGTAACCCAAGAACACCCACTGGCTTTCACCTAGTGGTCTGAATGCCACCACCAAAGGTCTGTTTCGGTTAGCTCGTAGCCATCCGGTCAAGTCCTTGTTCACCGCATTACGGATCACCGTAAGCGTATTCTCAAAGGACTTAGCTCCTCTTGGGCCTACCAGGTTGGAATTGAAGGCATTCTTTTCCAGTGATCCCTGAAACTTGTAGAACTTTGTTCCAGTTGCCATGCCAAAGACCTCAGTACCTACGTCCACATAGTCGGCATTCTCAGTGCCGGCAGTCAAGTCTGGAAGCGCAGGCCAGGTCTCTACATCTCTATAATCAGCGATACCCACCTCGATCTGAAGTCCTGCGGACTCCTCGAGATTGACTACGCCTTGAAAGTCGAATAAATCCATCTCTTACTTGATTTTAATGAGTAACCCAGACCCCTTCTCCACCAATTCCTTGGCTACCTTGGCATCTGCTGCGATTTGATCCTTCGTGTAAGGCTTGCCCTTGTGGAATCCACCACCGACTACCTTAAACTTCTCTTTACCCACCTTCACAGTGAGTACACCAGTGCCCTTGTCTGATAGCTGCTCCTTAAGATCAGCCACCACTTTTGCGGCATCTTCCAGCTCTGATTTTAGAGCTTCGTTTTCCTTTTTAAGAGCAGCCAACTCCTTAGTCAGCTGCTCTGTAGTTTTTTCTGCCATGATCTATCTGATTAGTCTTGGTCGTTTACATACAAGTTCTCGATGTCACGGAACTGGAAGCCCATGATGAACTTCACGATCGCTCTGTAGCCGTGTAGCGTCTCCACTACCTTGCCTATCTTCTGAGCATCAGATGCCTGATTTAGGCCTAGCACTGCATTACCAGGATGCGTGATGATGATTCTTCTTGAATCTCCCATCCAGGTATGAGGCACGATTCTCAATCGTCCACCGGTGTTCTTCATGATGAAAGAGTTACCCTCTTCCACATCCACACCACCGATTCCTTTACCGGATCCGAAGAGTGTGTTGATATTCTCAGCCAGGTCCTGCTGCACATCATAGGAGACGTGAGCCACCATTCCTCTATTCTTATGAGCCTCTGTCACAGTTCCCCACATTTCCTTCACATAAGCGTAGGCATCAGTCTCATTGAAAGTACCGGTGTTCACGGTAAGCAGTCCATCATTCGCGATGGCATCCTTGATGATCGCATCTGGTCCGTCGAAGAGCACCTTATTATCTACATCTGACCACTTGGCAGCAGCATTCTCTGGAGACTCCCCAGCTGTAGTTGTTCCTGCAGATACTTGCTTGTAGATGACATCTTTATACAGGATGTGAGCACCCACAGCATAGGTAGCAGCAGCATCGAAATCCACCACAGTCGGACGGGTGTTCAGGTAGAAGTTATCGTTCAGCTCAGCTGCGATCTTCGCAAACTCCTGAGCCCACACCCACTGTGCGTAAGGAAGCTCCTTGGCATTCGGGTCGAGCATGGCACTCATGAAAGATTCTCTTACTTCTTCAGGGATGATCTTGATGATCTTCATTCCCAGGTGAGGAGTAAGGATCCTTTCAGTCCAGGTTCTTCCACCCTTGGCAGTTTCTATCGATACATTCAGCCTTCGTACACCCTCATCCACTGTCATTTTTGGTAGCGCTCTTGGCTCTCTTACCGTTCGCTCTACAGCCAGATCTCGGATGAAATCGAGACCATTCAGCATCTGATTGATCAGTGTAGTAGAATACTTGGTGATATAGCCCTGCAGTGCAGAGATATCTGTGGCTGGAGTCACAGCCATGAAGGCCATTCCCTTAGGAAGGTTCTTGACCACCTGTGGAAGGACCGCACCTGAAGCCAGGACAGTTCCACCCACTGCAAACGCATTCAGACCGGTCTCGGCCTGGACTGCAGTTCCGATCAATAGCGCAAACAGCACCCCGATCATGAATTTGATTGTTTTCATTATGGTTGTTGGTTTAATTGGTTTTTGATTTAGTCGGCAGTGGGTAATCCCGCACTTTCGCGAAGCTTCTTAGCCTCAAGATCTGCCTCGGTAAGGAAGTTTTCCACCTCTTCACCAGGTACCGGATCCGGATCACCACCTTTGGATTGGTCCAGCTTCACGCCGGTCGCCTTGTAGGCTTCCACCAGGTTGTTCAGTTCAGTCACCTTCGTGTCCAAACCTTCCTTCTCAGCCTTCACATCGTCTAGGTTTTTCTGTAGATCGGCAGTCTTTGCCGTCACCTGGTCTTTTACCTCTTGGGCAGTGAAGACCTCATTCTCACCAGTGATCGCTTCGATAGCAGCTCTCACACTGGCCAGTTCTTCAGCAGTAGGAGTATCCTTGTTTAGGATCTCCAATTCATTTTTAAAGTCCATATTATCTTTAGGGGGGGTTAGGTTGCTAGGTACAGGAGGAGCAGGCTCCTCTATAGGTTTGGCTGGCGCCAAAGCCGACTTTACGTGATTCACCACTTTTTCCAGAAAAGAAGCTTTAGGCTCCTCTTCCTTCTTCTGGTATAGGTTCATCACCTCACCAAAGGCCATATTCACAATGTTTGATGGAGGTGCATCCTCAGACTCATACTCATCGATTTCATTGATGAATCCGTATTCTTTCGCCTCATCCGCATCCATCCAGTGATCCTTGTAGTCCAGGTATTTTGCCTTTACATCCTCCTCACTCATTCCGGTCTTTTCCGCAAAGAGCTTGGCGATCACACCATCATAGGTATCCAGAAGCTTGGCCACTTCACGCAGATCTTCAGCATGACCGAATCCATAGCTGTTCGCATTATGGATCATCAGCAAGCCATTCTTGGCAGAGTGCACCGTCTTACCGGCGATCAGTAGCAGACCTCCTGCAGAGGCTGCTAGTCCGTCATTGTAAGTATGGATATCCTTCTCGCTATTGCGAATCGCATTGAAGATCGGAAAGGCATGATACAGAGATCCGCCTGGGCTGTTGATTCGGATATTGATCCGATCAAAGTCTTTTTCCAAAGCCTTAAAGTCCTTCAAGAACTGCTCAGCTCGGTTCTTCATTTTCCAGCTATCCTCATCCCAGTCAGGGATAGATCCGTACACCAGCAGATCTACTGAGCTATTGTCAGCAGCCTTATTGGTGATCTCATAGAAGGTTTTGCGCATGGGTTTTACATTAGGTTAGGACTTAGGTCTAGTCTTCAGTGACCCAAGTCTACCCATTCACCATAGCGCTCAGTAGGACAGATTTAGCCTATACAGGCTTTGTGACACCCATGATCAGGCGCGTGTCGCGCACATCAGCCGCAGATTCACCGCTGTTTCTATCGTAGTTATAGGAGAGAGGATAGTCAGGAGATCCCAGGAGATACTTTTCTCCATTACTCGTCTCCACATAAGCCAGCACCTCCTTATGCGCATAGCCCTCATGAAAGTTCGAGTCTCGATAGATCGCAGCACTCACCTCAAAGTTCACCAGCTGGCCCTGATCACTGTCACTCGTACTCTCCCTGATCTGTGATTTCTCCAGCACCAGGTCAGCAGCACTGAAGTGATCCACCATACTTTGAGCATCCGGAAGGCCATCCACGAGAGTCAGCTGATCGTAGTCAGCCGCATCCGCGAGAAGTAATACAGTGATGATTGACGTTCTTTCCATTACCATAGAGGGATTAAGTTGCGTTCTTGTTCTTTGGCTTTATAGCGTTGCCATCGCTTATAGGCTGTTTCCATGCTCAGATCATCCTCACTCAGATCATACTTATCCATGAACTTATTGATAGCCTCCTGGGCAGGTCCTCCCAGATCCACTGAAGCTTCCACATACAGCTCCATCTTTCGCTGAAAGGTATATTCCATCAGACGCGCAGTCGTATAGAGCCTCCCTGGGCTTGCATACCTGCACACCACCGTGATCGGAACCATGGACGGCTTCGGATCATTCAGGTACCTGTTCCATTCCTGGGGATTACCCATGGCCTTGGTGAATACCCACCGGCTGATATTGATATGACGGCTATAGCCAAAGTCCCTGCGGAGCATCTTCAGCACCGGAGCAGAGACAGGTATTTCATAAGCCTTCATCATTTGGTGATTTCTGCATACTGCCAAAGCCCAAAGCAGGACATATCTGACCTATAGCTTCTCACAGATTATATTTTTTGATGAAAGCCTCCCTCACCTGCTTATCCACCCCAAAGTAATCCTTCAGATAGTTCAGATACTTCTCCTCAGTACTTTCTTCAGCCATCGCTTCACAGGCTGCAAGCCCCTTATCATAGGAATCTAGCAGATCACAACCCCTGGACAGATGGAAAGACCCATCCGCAAAGAGACAGACCGTCACCCAGAAGAGCTTCGCACCAGAGCCCGTTGATTCCAGCTTGTAAGCCTTCTTTTGATCCGCACTGAAGTAATACCTGATTTTTTGCACTTTTCTAAGTTGGTGGAAATCGTAAGTGATTTTTCCCAAATTACGCATTTTTCACCAAACTTGAAAACAACGTTACATTGTTGTCACCTGTTTTTTTTAGGCCTTAACTTCTCTGATTATCAGTCACATCAGCCCACAACAAATCCTGTTGTCACCTCCGTTGTTTTTGTTACATTTTGTTGTGCAACTTTGTTGCATGTAACAAACCGAAGTCAGCGTTTTGTTGACATTTGTTACATTTTGTTGTCACTTAAACCCCCTCTATTCTATTTATTTAATGATTTTAATACTACACAACAGAATGTAACATTGTAACGCACTTTTTCACAGAGAATAAGATCAACCCTTTTTCTCTATTTTTTCTAACTTCTTAGTTATGTACTTTTCTAAGAAAGAAGGGGGCCGAAGCCCCCTCATTCGTAACTCGGATCTCTCCGGCCACTGGTTAAACATCATTTATCTCGCCTGCTCACTCATCCAGGTAGGAATGAAGTTCCTTGCATCAGCCATACTGTGCCAGCTGTCCTGGCTCAGGATGATATGATCATGAAGCTCCATACCCACCAGCTCGATAGATTTCTTCACCTGCAGCGTGGTTCGGATATCCATACGACTAGGCGTAGGATCTCCTGCAGGATGATTATGAGCCAGGATGATTGATCGGGCCCTGCACAGTAATCCGCAACTCAGCAGAAGCGGAGTGTCCAGGTTGGTTAAGTTAAGCTTTCCTGTGCTGATCAGTCTAAACCCCAGGCACTGAGACCTCGAGTTCAGGTACAGCGCTCCGATTTGCTCTTGTACATTCATCAGATCCTCATCCCACATCCGAAGGAACACCCGGGCAGCATCTTCGCTGTCCAGAATTACCTTGGGTTGAGAAGTGAGACAGTACTTGATTTTGAATCGGGATACCGCCCATTCGTCAGCAGTAAATGGGCTCTTGCGTCGTTTGACCATAAAGAAAAGTAGTTAAGTGATAAAATAATGAAGTTCATAATAACGAAAAGAAGAGGTCACCGTTACCGATGACCTCATTTTTCCACGAGCGGAAGTATTTTTCTCAGACAAGCTCCGCCATATCTCCTCCGGAGAGACGGCGCCTCCCGATAGCCATCGGGACAGTCGATTGAAGCCATGCTACGCACGGCTACAATCTTGGTGTTAGCTACAAGCTCTACTATTGTGCTTCATTAAAATATTCGGATAATTCCAAAATATTTTTTGCCAAACCTTTTTCAATTAATCCAAATACAT
>CAKZRQ010000043.1 GCA_937146645.1 uncultured Cyclobacteriaceae bacterium | reverse complement strand
TTGATGGCTTTCTGTTTTTTGCGCTTGGCAAAAACATTAAATCCAAGCAGGGCTATTTCTTCCATTAGCTCGAATTCGTCCATTCCCTTCTGCTGAAGTTTACTGATCTGCTTCAGAACCTCATATCCTAAAAGCATGGACTTAGGTCCATCTGATGTTTTGATTTCTTTAATCATGGTTTTTACTGGTTAGGTGTTAATGCAAAAGCCCCTCCTGAGAGAGGCTTTTGACTTAGGCTATGACTGTGGCTGTGATTTCTCCGGTGAATTGGAGGTTATAGGAGATGGTTCTCACATCGTTCTGTGGATCTCCTATGCTGATTCCTGAAATCAGGGCATTACCAGTGATCTCTACATCACCAGTCACCTCTGAGGATATGATGGTGCTTTGTGCTGTTCCAGCTTTGGCAGCATCTATCAGACCTTTTACAGTCGTTCCATCGGACTGGTTTAGCTTTGCCTCCACTGAGAAGGTTCCACCGTACTCTCCAGTTTCATAGGTTTTGGCTTTAGCTGTAGAAGCTTTTACCGTGGTTTCAATCATGTCGAAAGCAAAGTCCACTGAATTGGAAACTTCACCCACAACAGCAGTCTCTGAGGAAGCTGCTCCCAGCTTAGTCAGGACATTGGTTCCGTTCATGCTCATGGTTTTATTCGTTTATGGTTTTAGGTTTTGATTCTTTAATTTCTTTGGCCACACCAAGCTTGACCCATTTATCTCCAAATTCTTTGGGAGCCTTGATCTGCTCTTCTGGCTTATATCTCAGACCAGTGTCCAGACTTCTGAAGTCCATGATGCACTGATAGGTATGTAGTTTCTTTTTCATCTTATGGTGTGCTAATGACTAAATATTCACTCACTCCGGTGTAGCTTTCCCGATCTGACTCCCAGGCATCATTAAAGTCCTGGAATACAATATCCGAGATGCTATTTCCTGCGATGGTTCCTGACTGCTTATCCAGTGCGGTTCTCACCTCTCTGGTGATGGAGTGCATCACATCGTAATTTTTGGCATAGACATCTACCAGAACAGTGACCCAATCCTCAGCACTGGCATTTGCCTTGGTTTCCTCTGGTTGGGTTTTCGAAATCCCATAGACCAGGAAAGGTTCCTCCACCGCTTGCGGAGCCTGAACCGGATAGATTTTGGTTCCTACCAAAGCAGTCAGAGCAGCATGACCTGAAAGGAGACTATAGATGCTATTTCCTATCATGTGGCCAAAGTGATTTCGTTATCCTTCTGCTCACATTCTACCAGAAGCCATCGCCTCCGGTCCTGTGGCATGATCTTGATGATGTCATAGTAGAT
>CAKZRQ010000042.1 GCA_937146645.1 uncultured Cyclobacteriaceae bacterium | reverse complement strand
GAACTTGCCCAACAAGCGGGAATAATAGTTCCAGAAGCCGAAATAATGAGCGTTGAGGGAAAATATCACACCTTTCTTTCAAAGCGATTTGATAGACAAGGTGGGGAGCGTATTCATTTTGCTTCCGCCATGACAATGACTGGGCGTTTTGAAGGGGAAGAAAAGGAACCACCAAGTTACCTGGAGTTAGCAGAATTCATTCAGTTTTACGGAGCATCGCCAGATGAGGACTTGCAACAACTCTGGAGAAGAATTGTATTCAATATTGCGATATCCAATACGGATGATCATATGCGAAATCACGGTTTTATTATTACGGAGGAAGGTTGGCGATTATCTCCGGCTTATGACATGAATCCTTCAATTGATAAGGCCGGTCTCGCTCTAAATATTGATTTAGAATTGAATGCGTTGGACTATGATCTCGCTCGATCTGTTGGAGAATATTTTAATCTCAAGAATGAAGAGATGGATGCCATTATTGAGGAAGTACAAGAGGCGGTCTCAAAATGGGAAGAATTGGCTACTAATATCGGAATACCATCAGCTCAGAGGCGATTAATGGAGGCTGCATTTAATCTTAAATAAATTATATTTAGGGCTATAAAATGATCATTTTTTGAAAGTAACAGATGCTTCCATTACAACAGGCGCAAGAATTAAGAGCCGCGATTTCGGAGTACTTAAAGGCCACCTTTACCTTTAGAGAACAAAAGGTACATGATGCATTCCACACGTTCATTAATCACCCCAAAGAAGGAATGTTTAAAGGGCCGTATGTGTCCATAGATCTCCCCTTTAAAAAAGCAGATCCAGAGGAAGAAATTCCCCTTGAAATCCGCCCTGATTTCACTCCTTTTCTGCATCAGTCAAAGGCCTTTAAGCGCTTGTCATCTGTAAATGGTCAGCCTGAGCCAACGCTGTTGACAACCGGTACCGGCTCGGGTAAAACGGAATCATTTCTATTTCCAATCTTAGATTACTGCTATAAGAACCGAGACAAGAAAGGTATTAAGGCTATCATCCTCTATCCGATGAATGCGCTGGCTACTGACCAGGCCCAACGTCTGGCAGAAGCTATCTGGGAAGATGAGAGATTAAAAGGAAATATCACGGCGGGTTTGTTCATCGGAACCGGAAGCGGAGATAAAAAGTACCACTCGGACATGGGGCCTGATCATATTATCGAGAATAGAGACCGTATTATTGATACGAAGCCAGATATCTTACTTACCAACTTCAAGATGCTGGATTACGGGTTGATGCGGAACCGATACCATTCATTATGGACGCATAATTTTGATGATCCCACTCTGTTAAAGTTTTTGGTACTGGATGAACTCCACACCTATGATGGAGCTCAGGGAACCGATGTTGCCAATCTAATTCGAAGACTAAAGCTAAAGCTTCAACTTAAGCGTGGTGATTTATGCCCAATTGGAACTTCAGCAACCATTGGCGAAGGTGTGGAATCTATTAGTTTGTTAACAGACTATGCGGGAAAAATCTATGGAGAATCCTTTCCGGAAGAATCAGTAATCACTGAAGAGCGGCTATCCATTGATCAGTTTTTAAAAGGAAGTTCAGGCCAGAAAAAGCCAATGCCCAGGCTAGAACGGATCGAGGAAAGCCGGCTAAAAGAAAAGGCAGACTACGATACTTACATTCGAAAGCAGTTAAAGCTATGGGATATAAAAGAAGATGCCACGACTTTTGAGGTTGGAGAGTCTTTAAAAGAGCTTCAGGTTTTTCATGATTTATTAGAAGCGGCAGATAAAGGCTTGTGTGATGTCTCGACTTTAATAAACAGGATAGCGGCGAAAAATATCCGGTTTAAGGATCTTGCAGAATGGGATGACCAGTTTAAGATGTCACCACGACATGTGATAGTAGAATCTTTGTTAGCACTAATTTCCTTTGCAAAATCAGATGAAAGTGGTAAGTGGCCTTTTCTTTTATTGCGCGTACAGGTATGGATACGCGAGCTTAGTGGCGTCATGCGTGTAATTGATGCAGAACCTACTTTTACGTGGAAAGATAAAAAGGATGCGGATGAAGAGAGTGTAAAAGCATTGCCAATGTATTATTGCCGTGAATGTGGAGCTTCAGGTTGGTTGAGTAAGAAAAGTGATAACCACGAAAAGTTTGAATCGGATACGGCTGAAATATTTAAGGACTACTTTGAGAACCATAAGAATATCTACTTCATAAATACTGATACGGATGAACACCAGCCTATTGAGGAGTATAATGCGACGACGACTCATAAAAAATCAGTATCAAAGGAGACACTCGAACTTTCAAATGAGGATGTAGGTGATGATTCTCACTTAAAAATGATTGCACTTAGAAAACTCGATAACAATGGGTACAGTGACCATGTATGTCCTGAGTGTGGAAATAGAAATTCAATAAGTATTGTAGGTACAAGATCTGCAACCTTGACTTCTGTTGGAGTGAGTCAAGCATTGTCCTCAAATCTGAATCAGAAAGCCTATGGTCATCGAAAACTGCTAGCTTTTACCAATGGAGTTCAGGACGCTGCTCATAACGCCGGCTTTATTGAGGCAAGAAACTATCGATTTATGTTTCGTACTTCATTACAGCAGGTAGTAAATGAAACTTCAGGAGAGATTTCACTAACCGACTTAATCACAACATTTAAGTCCTATTGGAAAAAAAGAAGTACTGAGGAGGAAACATACTACTATCGTCTTTACCCTGACGACTGTGCAAAAAAAGCACCAATTAGTGCTTATAAACATCCTCAATCCGGTGATTTCATAGACAGGTTTAAACAAGAATTCGACCTTCGAATGAGTTGGGAAATTCTTTCAGAGTATGGATTTAGTACGTTAATAGGACGTACCCTTGAAAAAACCGGATCATCAGCCCCCTGGGTCCAGGAAGATTATTTTCAGGATATCTTCGCTAAACTAAAGCCATGGATGGATAGTAATATGATGGCAGATATTAGTGAGGAAGATTTAAAGCTATTTGTATCCGGATTAATTTATAGACTAAGAGTTCGAGGGGGGATAGATCATCCATTTTTAAACAAATTTAGAGAAGAAGAGATTAGCGTCTGGAATTTAAACTGGTTACGAGATAAGCGGCACTTTCTGAATAGAACTTATCATCAAAGTAAGAGTCGGTTTCCAAAACTATTAACTACGCTGCCTCATAGTAGTGGAATACTGGATACCACTCATACCAATTACCAAAACTGGTACCACGATTATTTTAAGAAATCATTCCAAATTGTAGATAATCAAAATATTCGAAATGAATTTTATGTAGAATTATTAGAGGCTTTAACAGCGCTGGGGGTGACAAACAAAAAGCATGCAAACCGGAATAATGAGGTTAGCTATGCACTAAATCCCGATATCTTCAATGTAAGTACTCAATTAAAAGTTAGAGAATGTGACAGGTGCGGCCATAAAATTTCAACGGCTGAACTTGATCCATACCTTGGTTACAGCAAATGTCAGCAGTATCGTTGTGGTGGCCAGTACTCTAAAGAAGTAAAGCAAGAGTATAACTATTACAATAAAGTTTTTAATAGAGAATACTCACCAAGAGTAATCTCTCATGAACACACAGGTATTCTGGAAAGAGAAGTTCGAGAGGAAATTGAAGAGAGTTTCAAGAGTAATAAGGCGGACCGCTCAATAAATGCATTAATTGCGACATCTACTCTTGAAATGGGTATTGATATAGGTCAGTTGGAAACGTCATTCAATGTGGGTCTTCCTCCATTATCAGCTAATTATATGCAGAGAATAGGTCGTGCTGGTAGAAGTTCGGGAAGCTCACTTATTTCAAATTTTGTAAGCCAAAAGAATCCTCATGATCTCTATTATTTTGAAGCTCCGGTTGAAATGATGGATGGGGATATTCATACTCCCGGCTGTTTCTTGAATGCCCCGGAAATTCTACAAAGGCAATTTTTGGCCCATTGTATTGATCGATGGGTGGGTGAATCTCCAGAGAATCACACAATTCCCATATTCATCGGTCATGTAAAATTACTTACGACCAATCTTCGGGATTCCGAACTTTTCCTAAATCGGCTATTAATGTTCATCAATAATAACCTGGATAAGATTTTAATAGATTTGGAACAGGTATATAAACCTGAACTCAACGAAGAGCAGTTAACAAGGCTTCGACAAGTTGTTCAACATGGAGGATTTAATGATTGGGTGTTATCTCCTTTTTATTCTTTAAAAGCCCGTCTAGTTGAAATACAAAATCAACGGAAGGATATTGATAATTACATAAAAGACAGAAACCTTGCTGAAGGAGATGAGGAGAGGATATTACTTGAGGATAATAAGAGAGCTCTATTTAAGACTCAGAAAAAGTTAAATAGTCAGCAGGTTTTGGAGTTCATGACGTTGTCAGGCCTACTCCCAAACTATTCATTTCCGGATAAGGGAGTTGAATTAGCTGCAAGGGTATTTCAACCTAAACCTGAAGGCGCTGATGGTAATGCAACCAACATTTCGAAGGAGTACGTGCGTCCAGCCTCTCAAGCTATCAGAGAATTAGCTCCACATAATACCTTTGTCGCGGAGGGCTATAAGTACTCCATTCAAGGATTGATGACTCATGAATGGGGTGGGCAGAGATCAACACTTGAACCGTATCGGTTTTGCTCTAACTGCGATTTTATTACGTTAGATACTGAAAACCACGAGAAGTACTGTCCAAAATGTAGTGATCCTTCATTTGGCGCAGCTTCGAATGTTCATCAGTTTGCTGAAATGTCGGGCGTTAAGTCAGAGGTTATAAGAGACAAAGCAGCTCTTGATGATAGTAGTGATGAACGCAGTAATGCTTTTTATAAGATTTCTCGCCATGCCATTTTTAATGAAGGAAATAGCGGTTCATTAGCACTGGTAGATATACCATTTGGAATAGAACTGGCTAAAAATGTATTACTGTATGATGTAAACCTTGGTTTAATAGATACCATTAATGCAACAAAAATCCAGATTAATGATAATGAAGGCGTTCCACGTCACGGCTTCATAACATGCAAAACCTGTGGGTACTCAACAAATCAACCGGGCAGGGAAAGTAGTCCTAGCAACAAAAGTAAGAACAAATTTCACTACCCCTATTGTAAACATAGAGCAACTCCATACAATGGAGCTGAAAATGATATTTTTGAAGAGGTATTTCTATACCGAAAGCAACAGACAGAGGTTCTAAAGATTTTGTTGCCCGTACAAACTTTCGCAACAGATGAATTCAGACATATCTTTAAAGCGGGAATAGAGCTTGGTCTAAAAGAATTTTATAAAGGAAATCCTGCTCATCTATCATTTTTGGAGTACCGTGAGTTTAATCCTACAACTAACAAGTTCGATCAGTATTTACTTTTATATGATCGAGTTCCAGGTGGGACCGGATATTTGAGTAAGTTATTTAATAAAGAGAATTTTTCAGAAATATTAGAAAAGGCCTATCTGAAAATTAAAAATTGCAGCTGTCAGCATGAAGGTAAAGATGGCTGCTATCACTGTGTGTATTCCTACAGAAACCAATATGTATCTTCAGTACTTAGCAGACAGAGGGCGGAGGATATATTTAAGGATCTATTAAAACACTCCTCAAACTGGAAAGAATTGGATCACTCATTATCCAATGTGACAAAGAATGGTCAGATTGAAGAAAGCGAACTAGAAGAACGTTTTCTGTTGGCTCTAGAAAAGTGGTGCAAACGAGACGGATGGAAGTTCGAAAAACATCATGGCAACGATATCCAGTCATATCACTTATCCATACCACTATCAGGACAAGAAGGTCATATAACTTATTGGATCAAGCCTCAGGTAAATCTTGGAGCTTCTGATGGTGTTAGCGTATTTACAAGACCTGATTTCGTTTTTACACCAGTTGAAACGGATGGAGATAAAGAGCTATATAGGGAGTTTCAGGATATTGCGATCTATCTTGATGGCTACCAATACCATGCAAGTAAAGCACATAGCAGGTTCCAGTCTGATATCATTAAGAGAAAAGCCATTCTTGATAGCAACAGGTATAAAGTATGGACCTTTACCTGGGATGATATTGATGGTTTTATCAAGTGCTTAGATGAAGATGACGTAAAATTTTACAGAGATGGTTTGTCTCCAGATCGTCCTGAGTTTAGCAATAGCACAAATAGATTAAAGCAAACCCCCCAATGGGAATTTCATAAGCCATTAAGCACTTTTCTAGATAATAGTTTAAGCAGGTTTTTGGGGATTCTGACTATTAAGGAAGATCATAAATCAAATAGTATTGGTGTGGCAGCTATGCGCTATATGCCCTCATTTCCATTCCCCAATGTTAAAGATGAAGAGCTTTCTGATTTTCTGGAAAAGAGGTTAGAACCATCTAAAGAAACATCTGTTAGTGGGGGGCAGTTAGCTGATAGTTATATGACATCAGATTGGTCAGGAGATTTTTCATTTTACAGTAGTAGAGTCGCAGTATTATTAAGAAAAGCAGGGCTTTTTGGGAGATTATGGTATGATGAGAATCTGTTGGAGGAAGTGGATAAGGAGGACTGGAATAAATTTTGGAGTTTATGGAATATCCTCCAATACGGAAATTTTCAGGTTGACGAGAAGAAATCAATTCAAACTGAGAAATCAGAGGATGTGGATAGAGAACTTATCTTTGAATTATATGATGAAGGGCTTCATCACCTGATAAAGCAATGTTTAGAATCAGAAATAATGATCTCTGAAAATGGCAGCTATTTGGTGGTATTTGATGATGGACATGCAGAGGCGGAGCTTGGCTTTGATGATCCTAAGGTGGTATTTAACCCTCTTAGTGATCAAGATGAAAAAGAGTTTATAAGACTGGGTTATGAAATAGCCAATCCAGAAACATTTGACATAAACAGACTACAATCATGAGACTACTAATTGGGGACAAATTTTTCGATAGTTTTATACAGCTACCAAAGCGGATTCAAAAGAAAGTTGTTGAGTTTCAAGACAAGTTTAAGGAAAACAGAAAATCCGCGGCCATCAATCTTGAGTCAATTTCAACTTTTAAAGACCAATCTTTGCGTACAGCAAGAATAGATCAAAAGTATAGAGCCATCATTGGTACTATAAAAGGTCGGGAAGACTACTATATATTGTGGGTGGATAACCATGATGAAGCAATGGCTTGGGCTGAAAATAAAACCTTTGAATGGAATGATGTAACTAATACACCCCAATTATATACTGTTGAAGCAGCTGAAAAAGAGGTAGAAACTGAGCCTGATTGGGCTAAGATTTATGGATATGAAGAACCAAAGAAAAACGAAGCTATTACATCCCTATCAGAGGAAGAGCTGTTAAAATTAGGTGTTCCAGATAAGCTTGCAAATGATGTGAATCTAATTGATTCATTCGCGAAGCTTGAAAAGATGGAGAAACGTTTACCAGTAGACGTTTTTGAAAATCTATTTTACCTGTTAGATGGAGTACCTTATTCCGAGGTAATTGATGAGGTAGAACAGTCCAAACAGAGTGAAAATGGGGACACCCTGGCTTTCAAACGTTTTTATGTTGAAGTTGATGATGAGCTATTAGAAAGAATGCTTGAAGGTGATTTAGAAAAATGGTCTTTATTTCTACATCCATCCCAAAGATCTCTTGTGAACAAAGATTTTAATGGTGAGGTAAAAGTCACTGGTGGCGCCGGTACAGGTAAAACAGTTGCAGCCATTCATAGGCTTAAGTATCTGGTGGGTAAATATGGATCCGGTCGTAATATCCTTTTTGCTACTTATACAAATGCTCTAAAAAGAAATCTTGAGAATCAAATTAGCAAACTAAATATAGAATCATCTCAATATGATCTTGCGACTATTGATGCGATAGCACAAGGGTTGGGGAGGTCCCTAGGTATATTATCAGAAAATTCAACGATCACTGAACTATCAAATAGTATCTCAAGCAAAGATGTTTGGGAGAAGGTATTAGAAACAGAGGTAAGTAGTTTTGATGCAGATTTCTTGATAGATGAGGTAAATCAGATATTATATTATTACGACTTAACTGACCGTAAAGCGTACTTCAGTCAAACTCGATCTGGAAGGGGAACGCCCATTACAAGAAAACAAAGATTAGAAGTCTGGAAACTTTTTGAAAAGTATCAACGGTATAAATCAGAGAATGAGATCATTGACCGTTATGAATTATTCAATAAAGTCTCTGCATATCTAAATCATAATCCTCAGAAAAGACCATATCAACATGTAGTACTAGATGAAGTTCAGGATTGTTCAAATGTTGAAGTTCGATTTATAAGATCTCTCACAGATAAACATGAAAATGACTTGTTTTTAGTAGGGGATCCATATCAATCAATTTATGGTAATAAAGTAGTTTTCTCTCAAGCAGGAGTTAACATCAGAGGTCGAAGAAGTAAAAAGTTAAAAGTGAATTATCGTACTACTGAAGAAATCAAAAAGTATGCATTGTCAGTTTTAGATGATGTTTCTTGTAATAATTTTGACGGAGAAGAAGAGAACCTAAATGGATATGTGTCAATCTTTCACGGGAAAGTACCATTGTATCAAACCTTTGACACTAAGAATGATGAGCATGAATTTATTTTAAACAAAGTCCGTGAAATCACACAGAGTGGCAGTAACCTTAGTTTATCCAGTATTGTTATCGCAACCCGAACAAAGGAATCATATCGTGAAATAATGTCTCAATTACATCGGGCTGGAATTGATTACTTTGATGTAAGGGATGAAACAGGGAATAGATCTGGTATACATTTATGTACATTCCATAGTTTAAAAGGCTT
Source organism: uncultured Cyclobacteriaceae bacterium (assembly GCA_937146645.1). Taxonomy (GTDB): domain Bacteria; phylum Bacteroidota; class Bacteroidia; order Cytophagales; family Cyclobacteriaceae; genus Algoriphagus. Next base: position 769 of record CAKZRQ010000042.1, on the reverse strand, counting down.
GGAATATAAAATAGTTATACTGGCAGATATAAATAATAGAACTTGTCCTATGAAACCTTTTGGTTTTCAAGATTGGAGTCAACAAAAAAAAATGGACTACTTAAGTTTAGAAAAATCTCTTCTTTACACAACCATTACTAGAGCAATAATGGATTTATTTATTACTGGTACCGGCGAGCGTTCGTCTTATATGCGGTAATTTGAAGGAAGATCATTTTCAATTGTTTGTTTTCCTTCGATTGTCATCAAGATATTATTACATTTATATCTTGAATAATAATTGGTAGAATGTAGTTTTACTCTTGGGAAAATAATATCCGATATGTTTATAAACATTAAAATGAAAACTGCACTTAAGAAATCTTAAACTTGTGATATTACTGGAGTGTTGAATAGTGACAAGAGACAAGCTTAGTATAGTCTTATAGAATATCTATCAATTAAATTATTTTTTTATGTTTTTTGTTTTACAAAAACTAAAGCAATGAACAATTCATTTTAAGGGTTAAAAAACATCCAACAGCGTCTTAGCGGATTTTAGCAGTTCATATGATGTATATCGTGGTGCTTGAGGAGCCATGCCGCGGCCATCTTTATCTTTTGATAGTTTTATGGGGCCAATCTTTTCAGCAGGCTTTTTGAAATAGAGAACGTATTTGTTGGTGTCTTTCCATTTTTCGATGGAGCCAACTTCGGCGACGTGGGTAATGGCGGAAATAGGGGCGGTTTGATAGGCAGCAATGTATTTTATTTTGTCTATCATGGCGGC
>CAKZRQ010000041.1 GCA_937146645.1 uncultured Cyclobacteriaceae bacterium | reverse complement strand
ACCGTTCAAGCCCTAAACCTTCGCCAATTTCTTTAGCTCATCAAATACCTTGTTGTAAACGACTTTTATAAAGTCCTCTACGTTTTGCACATCCAGGTCTACTTTCCAGTCGAAGGGCTCACCCGTAATCTTTCCTTTGATCTCGGCATCAAATAAATCTCCGGATTCCACCGCTTTTAATCCTGCAGAGAAAGTGAAGGAATTGATATCAAGCATCTTATCAGTGATAGACGCAAGGTAATTTGTGACTGCCTCCACACCTTGTGCTCCAAGCTTTGCTGCAGCCAGCGCCGCCTGAGCCGATTTCATGGCAGCAGCAAGAGGTCCATTCTCCACAGCATCCAAAGCTGTTTTTGCAGCTGCTAGTGCCACATAAGCGGCTGTACTACCAATATTGGCAAGCGCCTGACTCGCAGCATCAATGGCATCCTTACCAGCCACCTGAGCAGCGGAAAGGGATTTCTGGGCCGCCTGCCAGGCTGTGTAATCAGATCCGGTCTGAACGGCCTTCAGTGCTGCCTTTGCAGTTTGCAAAGCTCCATAATCTACACCAGTTTGGGCTGCGGTCAGTGCCTTTTTCGCGGCTTCTAAGGCCACATAATTGGTTCCGGTCTGAGCTGCCGATAGAGCCGCTTTAGCAGATTGAAAGGCTGCGTAATCCCCTCCATTCTTAATTCCATCTAAAGCTTTTTCAGCAATTTTCAAGGCCTCTTTTGCAGCCTTGTCTAAAGGCCAAGGTAGCTTATCAGCCTTTTTCTTTAAACTCCTTACTTTATTTTCGGCGCTTTGGAATGCGCTATTGTACTTAGCCTCTGCCTTATTCAGTGCACTTTGGGCACTTGCTACTCCGTTATTAAAAGTAGTCTGAGCAGCATTGAGTTTATTCTGAGCATCTGCCACTCCAGCATCGAATTTTTGTTGAGCTGCGGTAACGGCATTTTGTGCATCCGAGAAAGCTTTATCATAAGCACCCTTTGCTGTATTTAAGGCATTTTGGGCATCATTGATTTTACCAGTCCATTCGGACTTAGTCGTATTGAGATTATCTGTGAGGGTCTTTAATTCAGCATCCGCTGCTGTTTGAGCGGAGCTCAATTTGGAATTGGCATCATCGAAAGCCGCCTGATACGCTTTTTGGGCTTCATCCACCTTCGCCTGAGCTTTGGTGATATCCTCCTCTCCTTCATCCAAAGTATCGTTAATCTCCTTCACCACGGTTGTTTCCAGATAATCAATGATGTCCTGCTGCATAGAGCCTGATAGTTCAAAATCCAATGAAGAGGGATCGGAAATATGACCTGAACTAGCTGCTTGAATATCAAATTCCAAAGCATTCGCAAAGTCCATAGAGAACTGAAATGCTAAACCATGATTGGAAATGGACAAATATAAGCCCTGAGAAGAATTCAGGAACTGGAAGCATCCATCAATTAGAATTTCCTGATTGGCAGTACTTAATTCCAAATCTACCTTCGCATCCTTACCCTTTTCACCACTTATTTTTAGTGGTCCTAAAGTCATTCCTTCGATCATTCCTGAGCCTTTAATTCCTTCATCCGAAATCGAGGTGTACATAGAAATTTCCTCACCACCAATGACCATATCCCCGGAAAAACTAAAGCCTTTCTGATAAACTATAGTACCTATGGTGCCCCCAGTTGGGGCAATGTAAAGCTCTAGCTTCTTCAAATCGAAAAAGTCTGGGACCTCTTTTATTTTCAGGTCGATGATCTGCGCTGCAAAATTGATCAGATCTGAAGGATTCAATTCATCCAGCTTGCCTGAGAGAATCTCATCCATGGGATCTTCGGAAATGGAAACCGCCATATCCACAGTAGTAGGTCCTACCACTAGCCCTCCTGCCACAGCAAATCCTGAAGGAATTCCTGTACTGACAAATTGCTCATACATGATATCCAGCTGCAGAGCCACATGCGGACCAATCTTTATCCCATTCACACCAAATGGATTCTTCCAATAGTTATCCATTTGCACCGCCCCTTTCGCTTCCAAAAGGCCAACCGCAAGTGACATGGCAAAATGAAGAGGAGTATTTTGATTTGGCACATCCACATCCATTCCAAACACCAAAACCAAAGCTGGTTCAGGTGTAAGATTAATCTGAATTTTCATAGGATCCGTGGTGACAGAATCGCCTAAATGCAGACGGGTATTCGGAATGGCGATGGCAATATCCGTTGGGGTTCCAAAGTGCGCACTTAGCTCCAGTCCCACCTGCTTCTCACCGGTCAAATCAGAAAGTGCCGGAATCTCATTCAGAATCGCCATGAGCTGAAGTCCTTCCTGCACATCAAATTCAAAGCCTTCATTCTTTGTCTTACATGCTGCTGAAGCATAGATGAAGCCTATTTTGGAGAAGCTCAGGTCATTCACAAAGGTGCCCTTAGCAGCAGGAATGATTTGTGCAAAGTTAAATGAGCTTGCATCGATGATGGCGTAAAGAACCGTGGTTGTAGTGGTATCCTTTTCAAAGTAAACTCCGCAATCCAGAGTTAGTCCTTCAATCACGGCTTCTCCCTTAATCATGAACTTAGCAGGTTTCTGCATAGTCTTCTTGTAGAGCTGGAAGTCCAGGTTGGTTTTCTTCAAGTCCACCGGACCAAACTTTAAATCCCCAAGCTCTCCGTCGAAGACCACCCCGGATGTGCTTATCTGGGCCTTGCTTTTAAAAGAATAGGAATGTGCCGTTACCGTACTCGAAACCACAAGCCCTTTTGGTACTGATTGACCATCTATGGTACAGGCGGCTGTTGCAAGAGAAATGGAAGTATCTTTAAACTGAACATCGAAATCCGGCAAGGCCAGTCCAGTAGGAGTAATCTCATTGAAGAAATTCGTGACGTCGGTTAGGCCAAAGGAAGAAGCGCTGGCCTTGATCCCCACTCCGGTTGCATTGATCACTCCTGAGAATTCGAATACATTAGAACCCGAGTGAAACTTAGAGCTTAGAGAGAAAGAAGAGGCCGAAGCCAAAGCACCCTTGATCTCAACATCCTCGATAACCAGTCCCGGCAAGCCAAATACACCCGTGATGGAAGTGGCCGTAGCATTTAACTGCAAGGCATCTTTTTCGGCCTTTATGTCCAATTTCAGTTTTCCATCATCCGAATCGGTAATCCCATCTACATCAAATTCACCAGTTACTTCGGGAGTGATGGTCCATGCCCCAGCATTCTGACTGATGCTCAATTCGAAAAAGACTTTGGTGAGTGTGACACCAGAGAATAATTCCTTAAAGAAGGGTTCAGTAGCCGTAAACGTCACAGATTGAGTTTTAAGCTTAGTGCTTAGATCCTTGTTCACGGTTTTTAATGTGGCGGTTACGTCGAGAGAATCTGCCAGACCAAATTCCTTCTGAAAGGCTGCCATAGGGCCTTCCATTTTGAGTTTTCCCGAAAAAGTAACCGTGCCTTTATCAAGTGAAAGAACTACTCCATCGAACACAAACTCCCCAACATTCGGGATATTAAACTGATCAAAAAGATCAGTCAGTTTGAAATTATTTAAAGGAGATGAAGCCGTAGCATTTTGGAGATTTGCCATAATCGTAGCGTTTAAAAATTTGGAAATAATTGCCAGCCGGTTTCTAAAAAATTAAAATTCAGGTTATCGAATCTAAACAGGCATTGCAGATAAAAAACCTCTAAATCCCTTTTAAGGGGATAAAAATGAATTTGGATATCTAAAAATTGCAGAATCTCAGAAGCGACCTTAAAAAACTGTAACGTATTAAAAACTAGCTACTTATAAGATATTGAATTCCTGTTACAATATCAAAAAGAATGGAGTAAAGAGCGAAGTGAAAATTGAAATCTTATCACCCCTAGACTTTTGATTTTTTATCGTTTTCCATGATTTTGTTTAACTTTTAAAAAAACCGTTCACCTTAATCAGGATTTTTATGAAGAAGAGGAAAAATCTGAGCCTTTGGTTGCTTTTCGTTTTACTCGGGCTTTCTGCTTGCACAACCGATCCCGTGGAAGTAGATGTAGAGAAATACCAGAACGACCTTGTGGTATTCACAGTGACCAATAATACGGATCAGGATATTTATTCAGTTGAGTTTGAATTCAGCTATTATGCAGAGGACGGAACCCTTATCAAATCGGACACCATAGGTTCCCCGAAAGTGACGGATATGTCAGGAGGTACAGCCAAGCCAAATTCCCCATTTGTAAAAACTGGAGATTACACCTTTATGACTCAAAAAATGCCTGAAGGAGCAACGAAGGCAAGTGGTAAGGCTATTGACTACAGTTTTGAGAAAGAATAGAGAATTCCTAGAGTTCCTGATAACCAACCAAATAGGCCGACTAATAAAAATTTTCAACATCTAAATGAAATGTAAACAGCACAGAGTGGCGTATGCATAAACGTTGGCGGTAATTAATAAAATGAAAAAACTAAAAAAAACGTTTCACCTTCTAAGTCTTTTGCAGCATCCTTTTGGATTTGCTGCCATGGTATACTATGTGATATTTATGATTTCTCTTTTCAAGGGAGAAGTTGATTGGATTGTTATGAACAACATCCTTTTGCTTGTTGGTTTATCAATGTCATTTGCTACCCTACAGGATACTTCCAAGGTCCAAGGTAAATTCTCAAAGAAAATATGGTCAAGCAGGAAGTTGGGTACTATTGCCCTAACATTGATAGTATTGCTAGCCATTATGTTTATAGCATTCGGTCTAAACTTCTACTTTATAAAAAATGACAGTGGAACCTATAAAATTTCAATAGGAATGATTGTTTTGGGAATAGGATTCATTGGTCTGCTTAAAACATCCGCAGAAATACTTGAAAATCAACTACCGCCAACAAAACCTAAACCACATTAACACGCAGTTTAGCCTAGGTCGCTATCCTTACATTCTTTTCTAGCATCCCACCCAAGAATAAAACCCCCAATCTAATTCATACCCTCTTTTTCCTTACTTTCGCGGCATGGGGAAGCTGCTGCCTTCATTTTTCACATTAAACTTTTTTCTGCTTTGTCTGAGCTCCTTTATGTTTTTCAGCTCATTCAATATGATCATTCCCGAGCTTCCTGCCTATCTGACTTCATTGGGAGGGGAAGAATATAAGGGATTGATTATCGCCTTGTTCACGCTCTCTGCTGGACTATCCAGACCCTTTAGTGGAAAGCTAGCTGACAAGGTAGGTAGAATACCTGTGATGATGTTTGGAGCATCTGTCTGCTTCGTTGTTGGCTTGCTCTACCCTCTCTTGAGCTTTGTGGGAGGATTTCTTTTCCTTCGCTTTGTGCATGGATTCTCAGCAGGATTCACTCCTACCGGAGCATCGGCTTATGTTGCCGATATTGTTCCTTTTCAGAAGCGTGGAGAAGCCATGGGAATCCAATCTCTGTTTGGCTCGCTTGGAATGGCTGCCGGACCGGCGATTGGAGGTTGGGTAGCTACCTTCTGGCCGGTGGAAACCCTTTTCTATCTTTCTGCCTTTACTGCGATCGGCTCTATCGTTATTCTCTGGAGGCTGAAAGAAACGCTAGAGGATAGAGAAAAACTGAGCTTTAACCTTTTCAAATTAAAGCGGGATGAGATTATCGAGAAAAGGGTGTTGACTCCGTCTGTGATTCTTCTGTTTTCTGTCTTTTCATTTGGCGTGGTGCTGACCATCGTTCCTGATTTTTCAGCCCACTTAGGTATTGAGAATAAGGGATTATTCTTTGCCGTATTTACGCTTTCTTCTTTGGGAATTCGTCTAATCGCCGGCAAGACCTCTGATCGTTATGGTCGGGTTCCGGTGATGCGAGTGGCAAGTGTCACCATGATTTTGGCCATGGTCCTTATGGCTTTCGCAGAAACTAAAACTGCCCTGATGTTTTCTGGGGTACTTTTTGGCTCCGCCGTAGGAATGTACAGCCCAACCACCGCTGCATGGGTGGTGGACCGCTCACTGGACCGGTTTCGTGGAAGAGCTTTGGCGACCATGTATATAGCCCTGGAAGCAGGAATCGGCATAGGAGCCGTGGTTTCCGGTTACCTCTTTGCGAATAAGGTGGAAAACTTTCCATTGGTATTCCTGACCAGCGCAACAACGGCCTTTGTAGCCTTTATCGCTTTGCTTTTTGTAAAAAAAGATAAGGATTAATAACCCATGTAAGTACTCACACGAGGAATCGCCATAATCTTCTTTTGGCGGCCATTATAGTAAACGACCTTCTCCCCATCGAAGAGCGCGCCTTCCTCCAGCATCACACGAACATCCTTGCCCCATTCCTCTACATAAACCACGGCATTCAGTTCTATGGCATAACCGGTATTGGCATGAAGAGGAAAATCACCTGCACCGGGAGTATCCCCTTGATTATCCCACATCCCAATCGTAGGGCCAGCAGAGTGTCCATAATAGCCAAGAGGGTGCGTGTAAATGCTTCCACGAATTCCTTCAGCCTCCATTTGATTCCTCGATTCGCGAAGAATTTCATTACCAGTTCGCCCTGTAACAAAGTTGCTGGTGAGGATATCCTGAAGCCGGTTTCCTACCTTAAAAGCATCCATCAAATAATCCGGAACATCCGTTTCACCTGCCTTGAGCACATAGGCCAGCTGCTGCGTGTCCGTATTCAGCCTTAGGTAAGTAATCCCAAAATCTATATGCAACAAATCACCTGGCATGATGGTCATTTGAGCGGCAGGCTTATCGAAAGTCCTTTGCGCTTCCTTGGAATCAGGATCGGGCCGCTGAATATCCACAGTTGGATGAAACCAGGCTGTCAGCTTCATCTCCCTAATCTTTTCCCGATACCACCACTTCACATCATCCGTCGTGGTCACCCCAGGAGTAATCACACGCTCAGAAAGCCCCTCTCCGATGATATAATGCGCTATTTCCTGAATATGCTTATAGGTTGCCATTTCGGCAGCAGTTCGCGTTTCTATCCAGCGTACCGCCAAAGTTTGGGCAGAAACCACTTTATCCTGATACTCGGAAGGCAGATTTTCCATAAATACCTTGTGCTCCGTGTAAGTGATCCCATCCGCATGACCATAATCCTCACCGAAGTTTAGCCCAATCTTACTTGGGTTCTTAGAAGAAACAAGCTGCATCAGGGCCTCCCACTGATCCGGTTGGGCTTCAGGATCCCAGGCTCGTTTGAAAGATTTACCCACATCGTAGCGAGCCACTGCATAAGTCTCGACTTCCGCTCCTGGGCTAGGCTGATACATGACCAAAATAGTCCGTCTTCTTGCCGCCATCCAGGTGGCTGGCAAGAGCGTTCGGATGACAGGATCTTCATTGTACTCGCGTGACATCACGATCCACATGTCGATTCCAGTTTCAGTCATTAGATTGGGAAGCAGGTTTTGGATTCTATCTTCCAGCCAAAGATCGATGGTTTCAGCTTGATCTTTCTGAGACAAAACAGCCAAATCCTGAGAAATAGCAGCAAATGAAATCGTGAAAACGAAAAAAGAGAAGAGTAACTTTCTGAGCATAATTCTACAATTAAAGCCCTGAAGTTAGACTTTTTAGATACCGATCAAAGTCAATTTGTTTAAGCCTTTTGCGAAGCTTGAGAAATCGTTCCACCAGCAATAAGTCGATTGCTCAATCGATGGAATCGGATGAAAAGTAGCACAGCCGTAAAACTCAACCCAATCAGCAATCCATACCAAATCCCTACCTCATTCAATCCGAGAGGAAAGGCCAGAAGGTAAGCTAAAGGAAGCCCAAAAACCCAATACGCCAAAAGAGTCACAATCGTGGGTACACGCACATCCTCCATACCTCTTAAAACTCCCAGACCAACCACTTGTGCTCCATCTGATAGCTGGAAAAGCCCAGCAATAATCAAGAGTGTAGCTGCCAGAGAAATGACTTCCGGGTCATCGATATAAAGTGTGGGTAAGAAAAAACGGCCTAAAATAAAAATCAGTGCACTCATGGACATAAAGACCAAAACCATCTTAAAGACCATCATCCCGGCATCTCTCATGGTTTTCATGTCCCCTTTCCCGATCTGATTACCAATTCTGATCATTCCTGCCGTAGATAAACCAGAAGCCATCATGTAGCTGATAGCCGCCAGATTTAAAGCAATCTGATGTGCCGCTAAAGCATTTACTCCGATCCAGCCCATCATAATGGCTGCGGCACTAAAAGCACTCACTTCGAAAATGTACTGGAAACCTGTTGGAACTCCGATATTCAAAATCTTTACGAAGAGTAATCGAGAGAATTTCTTTATCCCAAGACTCAAATCAAAAACTTGATACCTTCTGGATTTCAGAACATAAAGCCCCATAAGAATCGGCATCAGAATTCTGGAGATCAATGTCGCATACCCCGCTCCCATAAGCCCCATTTCCGAAAACCCCAGCTTACCAAAAATCAGCACCCAGTTCAAGGCTATGTTGATCACATTGCAGAAAATGGTGATGTACATGGCCTGTCTGGTTTGAGATAACCCTTCGGCAAACTGCTTGAAATTCTGAAAGATCATAAATGGGAAAAGCGATGCGGTAATCACCCATAGATATGGAATTGCCTGATCCACTACTTGAGCCGGCTGATCGAGGAAATAGAGTATCTCTCCTAACCCAACGAGCAACAGCGTAAGCACCACACTGGTTGCAATATTCATCCAGAGCCCATGCTGAAAAAGCTGGCTGATTCGTTTGCTTTTGCCTTTTCCATCCGCTTTGGACACCAAAGGAGTAATGCCCATACTCACACCCATCCCGAACATGAGCACTACAAAAAAGATACTGTTGGCAAGTGAAGATGCCGCAAGAGGAACCGCTCCAAGCTGACCCACCATCATGGAATCAGCAACCCCAACCAATACCTGTCCCAGCTGACTCAGCATGACGGGGTAGGCCAGATTGAAGGTGATTTTGAAGTGTTCTCTTGTAGTCATTAGATCATATTCCTAACAGTCTTCCTGCTTTGAGAAGTCCGGCAATGCTTATTCCATCGGTAATTTCCCCGGACATAACCATTTGAATGGCTTTAGAAAGAGGTAGTTTTTTTATCGCTAGTTTTTCAGTTTCCTCAAATTCAGTTTCTCCTTGTTCCAGGCCTTTAGCCAGATACACCCATCCAACTTCATCAGTGACAGAATTCGAGGTATGAATTCTAAGAATTTCAGTCCATTCCGAAGCAATTATCCCTGTCTCTTCCTTAAGCTCCCTTTTAGCGCTTTCCAGGCGGTCGATACCTTCTGGACCTCCACCCATCGGAATCTCCCAGCTATACTCGTCCAGGGTATATCTGAACTGGCCTATAAGCCAGGTATTTCCTTCTTCATCTATTGGAATTATTCCCAGAGCAAAGTTTTTAAAATGGACTTTTCCATAAATGCCATCATTCCCGGAAGGGTTGATTACTTGGTGTTCCTCCACTCGGATCCAGGCATTTTCGTATTTGTCTTTCTTCGACAGTGTTTTCCAGGGGTTCTCGTACATTTTTCTCAAAAAAAAAGGGTGACTTTCGCCACCCTATCATGTTAAAACTCTCGATTACATCGGGATTGGCAATACCTTCGAATCTTTGAAAGTAGATAAAATTACCATGGATTGCATGGAGTCTACTTCTTTGATTTCGGAAACTTTTTCAAGCATTAATTTCTGGTAAGCAGTGATATCCTTCGCAATAATCTTAAGGATAAAATCTCCTGATCCTGTGATATGATGACACTCAATCACCTCAGGAATGGAGTTAATTTCTTTCATGAAGGCATCGATATTCGCCTTATTATGTCCAATCAGACTTACCAATACAAAAGTGCTTACCCCTAATCCGATTTTCTCTGGGTCTAGCTTTGCGTGATAGCTTTTGATGATTCCAGACTGCTCAAGTTTCTTAACTCTCTCCAAAGTTGGGGCGGGTGAAAGCCCTATATCCTTGGAAAGCTGAGCGTTAGTTATTTTGGCGTTAGCCTGAAGAATTTCCAGGATTGCCCGGTCAATTTTGTCAAATTTTATTCTTACGCTATTCTCCATCTTTCCTTCTTTTACAAAATTTTATGTCGTGCAAATTTAATATAATTCCATTTTATTTTAAAACCATTCATCCGAATAAAAAGAAGAAAATCAAAACTTTCTTATGAAATCAGGTGATTTTGGCAAAGAAATAAATGAAACTTTCTATACCACAGTGAAAATATCAAATATTCTCCTGTAACAGGCCTATTAAACGGTATTGCCGCGCTTAAAGTTTATTCTTTCGGAAATATTCTCGGGCTTCCTTATGAGCGGGGTGCTTTCGCTTGGCATATTTCTTCACTTTTTTGAAATACGCCTTAGCTTCTTTCTTGTTTCCAGCCTCTGCTTCCATCTCTCCAAGATGCAAAAGTGAGAACAAATAGTAGCCACTTTCCTGAGATTCAGACTCCTCTCCATAAGAGACTGTCTTCAAATAAAATTCCTTGGCTTTTTCCTTATCCTTGACCCGATCGTAGTACTGAGCAATATAGAAGGCTGCATATCTGCCGCTGTTGGATTCATAACCTTCCTCTCCTGCATCGATTCTTTCCAGAATTTCATAAGACTCCTGAACTGATTCATTCCATCTACCTACAGTGTATAAATGTCTAGCGTAGGATCTGTGGAAATAGGGATTATCCGGAAATTGCTCGTGTAGGTAGGTAGTAATCCGTAAAGCCTCATAGGGCTTTTTCTCCTGTGAAGCATAAAGTCGAAAAAGAAAATACATGGCCTCAATCCTTGTATAAAATGCATTAGTAGCTACTTCTTCTAATTGTGTTAAACCTAGCTCCTTATCTCCTTTAGGAAATAGGGCCATTACAGGTTTCAACAATGGATAATTATCAGGAATCCAAACTGAGAAATAATTAAATAATGCATCACCAAGCAGCAGCTCTGGATTAAACTCGGCCTCTCCTCGACTTAGGTCCATATACTTGAGAGCATTCCTTCCTGCAAAAGCAGCTTTGGTCCATCTCTTTCGTTCGCTGAATAATCTGCCCTGAAAACCATAGCCTGCTGCAAGGAAGAACGCTGCCTCCTTATTACTTTCATCAGCATCAAACATCCTTTCTGCCTTTTCCGTCGCTCTTTCCAAATACGAAAGAAAGATGTCATCATACTTTTCATTAGTCACGTCCACCTCGATCCTCCACCAATAACCTAAGGCCATTAAAAAATCTGGGAGCGGATGTTGTGGGTATTGATACCCTATCACTGCAAAATCTCGCTCTGCTTCCGCAAAGTCAAAATTATACATCTGATTAATTGACTCGGTGATTCGAAATTGAAGCCCCTTATCTAACAGCAGATAATTATTTGGATTGTCTGGATCTACAATGACCGAGTCCAGTACTTGGGCATTTAAACTGATCAGGGAAGCCAGCAGGATACAAATGGACAACAACAGCCTTTTCAATTCTCTCTGAAATAATTCTTGGGTCACAAAATTATACTATTGTCAAACATTCTTTAGCTTTAAGCCTCACACTAGCACGATGGCCTTACCACTTTCTCCTGAAGCACAACGTCTCAAAGAAACAATAGATTTCGATAAACGGATTTATTTTGTTCTTCTAGTCTTAATTTTTCTAGTCATCCGGTATTTCACCGATGTATTGGTGGTGGATGCCATACCCGAATCGGAGAGAATCAAAGCTGAAGGAGGCCTTACCTTCTTTTATATTTTCAATGCTCTGAATTATATCTGGACACCTTTTGCTCTTCTTTGGAAGTTCACAGTGATTTCTTTCCTGTTTTGGTTTGGGGGCTTTATGCTCGGCTACAAAGTGTCCTATAAGGAACTTTGGCAATTTGCCCTTGTAGCTGAGGTTGTATTCATCTTTCCTGAGCTAATTCGGCTTTTGGTTTACATCGAACCAAATACTGGAGTAACCTACAAGGAAATAGAGGAATATCGTGCTCTTTCGGTTCTATCCCTAATTGGAGCTCAGAACGTCGAACCTCAGTATCGTTATGCGCTTGCTACGATAAACGTGTTTGAAATTCTGTATGGCATTCTATGGACCTACGGATTCCACATGATCAGCAGAAGAAGTCTATCCGCCTCAGCCATAGTCGTAGTAGTTTCTTATTTCATACCGCTCATTATCTGGCTTATTTGGTATAGCCTTGCCTATCGTTAGAGCGAGCACTCTTAGCTTCTCTTGAGCATCGCTTCGAGCAATATTTTACCTCATCCCAGTCTCTCTCCCATTTCTTCCTCCAGGAAAAAGGACGTCCACATTGAATGCAATTCTTAGATGGGAGATTCGATTTTTTCATGCCCATCTGTTTGGAAGTGTGTGTCTTTTTAAAATTCTGGATGCTTCTTTTCTGACTTGAGGATCCTTTTGATTTTTCCAGATGATATCCCTGGCTTTTTTTCCTGCTTCCTGCAAATCAACAACAGGTTTTGGATAGTCCTTTCCGAGTTTGAAACCCAAAAAACTTTCTTCCATTGAGGTGATTTTCCAGGGCTCATGAATGAATTGGATAGGCAATGTCTCTAATTCTGGAACCCACTTTTTAATGAAGAGCCCCTCAGGATCATGATCCTGAGATTGCTTCACAGGATTGTATATTCTTACCGTATTGATCCCGGTGACACCAGCCTGCATCTGAAATTGTGGGTAGTGTATTCCTGGTTCAAAATCCAGAAACATTCTCGCCAAATGATCCACTCCACTTTTCCAGCTTTGACCAAGGTGATGGGTTAGGAAGGAAACCAGCATAGCTCTCATTCGGAAGTTCAAATATCCCGTTTCTATCAGGCATCTCATACACGCATCTACCAGGGGATATCCGGTTTGGCCCTGCTCCCACTTTTGAATAAATTCTGAATTCCCCTCATTCTCAAATTGAAAAAAGCCCCTATTGATGGATTCAAATTCCATTCTGGATTCCATTTCGAATTTTTGAATGAAATGACAATGCCAACGAAGCCTCGATTGGAAATTGATCAAGTTCCTTGATTTCTTCTCCCCTTTCTTTTGAAGCTTTTCGGATGCCTGAAAAACTTGACGAATAGACAAGTTACCCCAGGCCAAATAAGGAGAAAGTCTACCACAGGAAGTTCGACTCGCTTCAGGTTTACTTATGAATCGATTATACTGATTTATTCTACCCGTAAGAAAGGATTCCAGATATCTCCACCCCATTTGTTCTCCACCCTTTTGCATGGATGGATTGACTTTTGACCAAGCCTTAACCTCGTTTCCCAAACCAAAATTTTCGATTAGAGCGGCATTTCGATTTGCCCATAAGGCATTTTCCAGAGGAGTTTTTAGAATTTTCTGCTTTGCGTAAGCAAACCATTCCTTTCTCCAATCATCCCGATTTGTTCTGCCTCTTCGTACTCCCTGTTGAGTAAATTCATGCCAGGGAATATTCTTGCTCTCCAGAAATCCCTTTGCCCACTTATCTCTTTGAAAGGTGATATTTATTCCAGTCTCCTGATGTGCATAAACACCCTGAACGTCATATCTCTCAAAGAGGTCCGGAAACAGATCTTGAACCTCCCCTTTAAACAACTGAATTTCAGTCTGTAGGTATTGCAAGCTGGAGTTCAAATTCTCCAGACTTTGCCAAATGAACCGATAATGTCTTAGATCACTTTGGGCAGCCTGCATTAAAGAGGGCTCGAAAACATAAATCATCAGCACAGGAAACCCTGACTCAATAGCCTGTCTCAAAGGTGGATGATCCTTCAACCTCAAATCTCTCTTAAACCAAACTAAGCTGATTTTTTCCACAGGTTTAAAACTTTACCTCTGGCTCAAAGTTTTTGAATTGTGAAAAAAGAAATGACACTTTCTGCCGAAGAGATCGACCGTATCGTTGAAATGGCCTGGGAAGATCGAACTCCTTTCGATGCGATCGAGTCTCAGTTTGGAATACCTGAAAAACAGGTGATCAAATTAATGCGGAAAAATATGAAGGAGAGCTCCTTTAAAATGTGGAGAAAGCGAGTTCAAGGAAGGAGTACGAAGCACAAACAAAAAACCGAAGACGATGTAAACCGATTCCGGTCGAAAATGCAGAAATCTATTGCTGGCAATAAAATCAGCAAACGCTAGAGTTAATTAAGCCAGATCATAGGGCCAGGCCATTACACCACCCCGGAGGTTTGAAACCGATTCAAACCCAAGGTCTGTCATGATCTGAGCCGCGCTTGCACTGCGATTACCACTTCTACAGTAAATCAGGTATTCTTTGTCCTTTGGCAGGTTCACTACTTTGCTTTTGAAGCGACCCATAACATTGATATTCCTGGCACCTCTGATTTTTCCAGATGATAGCTCAGCAGGCATTCTAACATCAATTACCACGGCATTGGTGCTACTCATTTTATCAAGAAACTCTTCAGGATTTATATCCTGATACTTTTTCTCTTTCTTTTTGAAAATACTAAACATGATTATAATCTTTTTTCAAAGGTAGAGTCCCCCTGAAAGAAAGTCGGTAACCAAAGTCACTTAGTAGAATGGCTACTCTTTCTATCGGTCAAAAGAAGAGAAATAGATAAAAGGAAAAGGATCCATGGAGTGGCATGCATAAATAGATCAAACCAATCCATGGCTTGCATTCCTTTGGCACCGCCAAATACCCATCTGATTTTACCGAACAAATGTGGCTCCGGGGTAAAAGGCGCAAGCCCTAAGGTCAAACTCAGGATCAAAAAAAGAGACCAACTCTTTTTCAGCCAATTTATGAAGCTTTTTTTCTTGTCCATGGGTAGGTGATCTGCTTCCAGAAAGTGTCTGGATATTCTTCATCATTGTCAAATCCCAAAGGCTCATCCCTCCCGGAATTAGGGATATATGCAGTCCCAAAAAGATAATCCCAAAGACTGAGCGTAATTCCGAAATTCACACCATAACTCCCATGGGGAAGAGTTTTAGCATGATGCCAGGTGTGCATCACAGGATTGTTGAGCACATATTTCAAAGGCCCATAGGTGATTTTAACATTGGCATGATTTAAATGACCAATGAGAATGGTGAAAATGTTAAGCAACAGAAAATCATCCAAACCAAACCCAATCATGGCTAGTGGGATATATTGGACGGATTTGTAAACAATAGTTTCCATCCAATGATATCTGAGATGTGCTGCGAAACCCATCTCCTTTACCGAATGATGTAACTTGTGAAATTCCCAAAGCCAGGGTACTGCGTGAAGCATGCGGTGTACATTCCATTGGATGAAGTCTGCCACAACAAACATGAGTAAAAACTGCAGTATTACAGGCCAGGTACTCACTTCGATAGCCACGAGATTGGTGATTCCAAATACACCAAGAAAGTCATTGAATAATTCCACCCCCACATTAGAAATGGCATTATAGCCAACCAATGAAAAAAGAAAGAAGTTGAAAAACATGTAAAACGCATCCAGCCAGAAATCTTTTCGGAATGCACCTCTGTTCTTTCTCCAAGGAAAAATCAGCTCAAGAGCATACACGAAAAGTGACAGACCTATGAGCCAGTAGAAGTAATTGCCCCAGGAAGGATTTAGAATTTCAGTTTTGAGATAATTCCAATATCCAAAGTATCCATCAAGAAACGTTTGGAAATACTTCATGCTAGAAATTTAAGACTTCTTTGATCAAAATAAACAACCCCATTACCACTACAAACCATCCAAATGCACGCTTGAGTGCTTGATCTTTTATTCTTTTAGAAAGAGCACTTCCGATGAAAATACCGACAATAGAAAGTGCTGTGAATGCTAACAGTAATTGCCAGTCAATGGTTTGATTTCCTAAGTCCCCTAAAAACCCTATCAGAGATTTAACAGATATAATCAATAATGATGTTCCGACAGCCATCTTCATAGGAAGCTTTGCCAGCAAAACAAGAGCAGGAATAATCAGAAAACCACCACCGGCACCAACAATACCTGTAAGTATTCCCACAAGTACTCCTTCGAGGGCTATCATCGGATAGTTATAATTTATTTCGGCTTCAGTCGTTTCCGCTTTTTTCTTTGGCTTCTTAATCATAGAATAGGCCGCAGCTAACATAATCAACGCGAAAAAAACCATGATTCCAGCATCCTTTGAAACATTGACAGAGCCTAAGCTCAGCAAAGGATCAGGCAAAGCTGGCACCAGGTATAGCCTGGTTAAGAAAACAGCTAAAAATGAAGGAATGGCAAAAACCACAGCAGTTCTGTAATTCACCAGTTTTTTACGCATGAATGTCACTGAACCGAACAGGGATGTACTTCCCACCACGAAAAGGGAGTAGGCTGTGGCCAACACTGGCTGTACTCCCATAATGTAAACAAAAACAGGGACCGTCAGAATAGATCCCCCTCCCCCTATCAGTCCTAGGCTAATTCCAATCAGAACAGCCGCTAAAAACCCAAGAATGGTTATTATGTCCATTTATTTTGATTTTGATGTCACAAAAGTATTCGGAAGACATCAAGTTCGGAGTGACAATTGTCACGCCCAGGCTTTCAAAGTTAAGGATTAATTAAGGCGAGGAATTCTTAAATAAAATCATTTCAGAGTTTTTTGAATTAGTTTTAACTTAATGCTCAAGGAGGACGAAAAACCCAAAAAGATATGAACATCCTGGTGCCAATAGATTTCTCAAAAGACGCTGAAAAAGCCCTTGAGTACGCTATTTATTTAGCTAAAAAAAAGGAAGCCTCAGTGGAAATGATTCATATCATTGACCTAGTCTATGACTTCGCGAGCCAGGCCGCTATTGCGCTTGATAGCATGCATACTGATGCGCACAAAATTCTCAATGAATTAAAATCCAAATATGTTGATTCAGGAGTTCCTATTTCCTTTGTGATTAAGGAGGGGTCACCCTCTATCACAATAACCAAATACGCTCAGGAAACAGGAAAAAACCTCATTGTGATGGGAACCAAAGGTGCCGGAGGGGCTGTAAAAATAGTGTTTGGATCCACCACTGTAAATCTAATTAAGGAGTCAACCATTCCGGTGTTGGTTGTCCCAAAAAATGCAGATCTGACTCAAATTAGGGGCTTAACTCTCGCGATGGACTTCTCAGAGCATGAAAGAAAATTTTTAGCCTGGGTAGTTGACATTTGTAAATCTTGGGAATTTGAATTGTCCTTTCTACATATTCTTTGCCATCCCACATTTCGAGAAGAACTCGCCTGTATTGGCCTGAAAAGTTATGTCGAGAAAAACCACGGAGACGGTGATTACAACTATTTGACGGAATCGGCAGAAAACCCGCAAGAGGGCTTGAATAATCACCTGGAAAGAAATCCTGATACTATTTTAGTTGTTTGCCACGAGCATAAAAATTTCTGGAATCAGCTAACCAAAAAAAGCCAGTCGATTGAACTGGCTTATGCCGCGAATACACCGCTTCTTATCTTGATTTGATCAATTACTGATCAACTCCTCGAAATCGTCACGTATGTAGATTACATTTCGTCCTAATTCGATCCACTTTTTCTTCTCAAGCTGCTTCAGCAATCTTGAAATCACCTCTCTTGAAGTTCCAAGCTCAGTGGCAATTTCCTGATGTGTAGTCCCAAGCTCGTTAGAACCGGACTGCTTCATTCTGGTGACTATGTATTTCATAAGCCGCTGATCCATTCGCTTAAAGGCTACTGCATCCAATGCAATCAGCATTTCATTGAAGCGATTCTGGTAAGTAGAAGAAACAAAATCCTTCCATTGCTTAAACTTAGAAGTCCATTCTTCATGAGTCTGAATTGGAATCCCCAAAAGAAGTGTCGACTCTTCAACCACTGCTTTGATTTCGCTTGGTTTAGATGCAGAGCAGCATGTGAGAGAAAGTGCGCAGGTCTCTCCTGGATCTAAGTAATAAAGAAAAAGCTCCTTACCCTCTTCATCCATTCTTAAAATTTTTATATACCCCTCTAGAACTATAGGAACCATCTTCACATATTGACCCGGCTCCATCAGGACATGCCCCGGCTCAAGTCTCATGAGATTACCATCATTCAAAAGACCATTTAACAGTTCGGGATCTGTAAATCCTGGCAAATATCCCTTCAACTCTTCAATACTCATTATTTCCTTTTTTCTGTTGCAATATTTTTAAAATTAAACTTATTGATCGGTATCAAAAGTCACAGATATAGATTCTTGAGCACTCCTTACCTTTCAGACCAAAGTTTTAACGTTTGTACAAAGCTTTTTTTTCACAATTCTCTTTAAACTAGATTTGCCCATAGTTTATCATTCCTACCCTGCTCTATGTTGCGCAGCCTTTTGGTAATTTGCCTTTTTGCTATTCCAATTCTTTCTTTTGCCCAAAGCATCAAAATCCTTGATGCTGAAACACAAGAACCCATAGAAGGAGTTCTGGTTTTTGGTGCAAACCCTCAGAATAGTGGGATATCCGATGAAAACGGTTCAGTAGATTTTGAGGCTTTTCGCGATGAGGAAATTCTATATTTCCAGCTATTTGGGTATCAAAGCCAATCTTACAAACCAGAAGAAATAAGGGAATCAAACTATTTGGTTTACCTGTCGCAAAGCTTGATAGCCATGGATATGGCCATAGTTTCAGCCAACCGATGGAGGCAGAATGATCATGACATAGCCACCAAAACAAGGGTTATATCAAGTGACAATCTTACGCTAAGAAATCCCTCAAACACTGCAGACTGGCTTGGAAGCTCAGGAGAAGTCTTTGTACAAAAAAGTCAGCAAGGAGGTGGTAGCCCCATGATCCGAGGGTTTTCGGCTAATCGACTTTTGTACGCTGTGGATGGTGTTCGTATGAATACAGCCATTTTCAGAAGCGGAAATCTTCAAAATGTCATTTCACTCGACCCCTTTGCGCTTGCTAATACTGAAGTTCTTTTTGGTCCAGGTTCGGTTATGTATGGAAGTGATGCCATAGGTGGAGTGATGTCATTTCAGACCTTAAACCCAAGGCTGGGAGATGGTGACAAAGCTGAATGGTCAGGAAACCTGAATACCAGAGTGGCCTCCGCAAATGACGAGCGAGTTATTCATGGAGATATATCTCTAGGCCTTAGAAAATGGGCTTTCCTTAGCAGTCTTTCCTATGTGGAATATGGTGACCTAAGGATGGGTAATAATGGTCCCGATGATTATTTAAGGCCTACTGTCGCGAGCCGAATAGATGGTCAGGATGAAATCCTTCAGAATGAAAATCCTAGACTTCAATTATTCAGTGGTTACGATCAGCTCAATCTTATGCAAAAAGTAAGATTCCAACCGAATTCCGGTTTGAGTTTGGATTATGGATTCCACTACAGCAACACAAGTGATATACCCAGGTATGATCGCCTAATTCAAGGTAGTCCTGATGATTTGAGGTCAGCTAGATGGGACTATGGCCCTCAAACATGGATGATGAATACCTTAGGAATTAATTTCGAAAACAAATCCGTACTCTTCGATCAAGCGAAGATCAGGCTGGCGCATCAGTATTTTGAGGAAAGTAGGATCACCAGAAGATTTGGTACTTCCAATGAAATTACCAGAATTGAGTCCATCAATGCCCTCTCAATTAATGCTGACTTCATCAAAAGTCTGGAAGGAGAGGACTTTCTAAGCTATGGGACTGAAATTGTTCACAATGGTGTAAACTCAGAAGCATCCCAAATGGACATAGATTCGAGTGAGGTTCTGGAGGCATCTAGAAGATACCCAGATTCAGACTGGCTTTCAGCAGCCATCTATGGCACATATCATAGACAGTTTTCCAAGAAAGTAAAACTTCAGGCAGGGCTTCGATATAATTATAATCGAATCAACGCAGATTTCTCCGAAAATCTATCCTTCTACCCACTGCCATTTGAGACATCTAAATCGGACTTCGGAGCGCTTACAGGAAGCCTTGGTGTTATCTTCGCGGCCAGTGAAGCGATTAGCTTTTCTCCAGTATTTTCCACTGGATTCAGGGCTCCGAATGTTGATGATATTGGAAAGATATTCGATTCAGAACCGGGGGCTGTCTTGGTACCAAATCCTGATTTGAGACCAGAATATGCCTATAACTGGGAATTGAATATCAATGGCCGAATTAATCAACGGCTACGATTTGAACTCACTGGATTTTACACGCTATTAGATCAGGCATTAGTGAGAAGAGAATTTACACTGGATGGTGAGTCAGAAATAATTTATGATGGAGAACTCAGTCAAGTATTGGCTATTCAAAATGCCGCCTCGGCAAAGGTTTATGGCTTCCAGGCAGGATTAGAATACTCCATTATTCCTGAATTATTGTTGACCTCCAGATACAATTGGCAGAAAGGAACAGAAGAACTCGACGATGAAAGCACCAGCCCATCAAGGCATGCAGCTCCGGCATTTGGCTTGACCAGAATCACTTATCGAAAAGGTAAGTTTAAGGCTGAACTTACCTCACAATACGCTGCGCAAGTTGATTTTGAGGATATGCCGATTGAAGAAATTTCAAAACCACATCTATATGCAAAAGATGAAAATGGCAATCCATACACTCCTAATTGGGCAATTTTCAACGCAAATTCAACTTTCGATTTGAGTAAGGTGATTCAAATTTCAGCATCAGTGGAAAACATTAGCGACCAAAGATATAGGCCCTATAGTTCTGGCATAACCGCGCCGGGAAGGAATTTTATTTTGGGCATCAACGCGACTTTTTAATTAAAAGCGAGAGGATATCTAGTTTGGCTTCAACCTTTTAGGTGAAATAGAAGTTTCTAGTGTGAATACCCAAAGATTGACCATGAATAACCTATTAAAGAAAATATCTGCTTCCATTGGTATTGTAGTATTTTTAGGACTATTGCCAATTAGCTGTGGAGTCGATTGTAATAACCCGTGTGGCTGCGGACCTCAATTTGAGGTGAAAGATTTCACCATAATTGAGATGGAAGCTCTGACGTTGGTGGCGAATGGTCAAAGAGTGAGTCCCCAGAACGTATTCGATTATAATCTTGTGGTCAAGGCAGTTAGGATTAAAGATTTTCAGACGGTCGCCACTAATGATACTTCTGGTTCTTCCATTCCTGGTGTAGCCTTTGCCTGCTCTCTTCCCCTACCACAATCGATAGATAATCTTGCTGATGTAAAAATCACAAATCTTCAGGAGTTCGTTGGCCCAGACGGAAAGACTTACGTTACTGGTGACGATTTGGGTCACTTTTTTGGAATGAACTATTACTTTGAGGAGGGTTCAGAACCCATAGAAGAATTCTTGGATGGAACTTTAGAACTCTACCAGGATGATTTATTCAAGCTCGAATGGCTTGTAGCACCTCAAGAAGAGTTAAATCTAAAATTTACCATCAGAGTCCAGCTTGAATCAGGGAGGGAGTTTCCACTCACAGATGAGATCCTGAACATCAGATAAAACTTGGGACATTTTCTTTAGAATAAGTCTAGGTAGTCTTATTTTCGCAACACCTAATCGATAACATGTCCCAATCCGCAGACCAGCTCAAACTTTCAGAATCCGCTGTAATCATTGACATTGCAGATTCCCCTTTGAAAATCAACCTTCTGGAAATGGGTTTTTTACCCGGTAAAAGAATCATGCTGAGTCATATAGCCCCAGCAAGTGGGCCCATGGCATTTAGGATGGATGGGAGCACTTTGGCCTTGAGAAAATCTGAGGCTTCGTTGATAAAAATCGAATCTATTCAGAATTAATGTCAGAAGCTTCAGTCCATAGTGTAGATCAAAAAGTAAGAATAGCAATAATCGGGAATCCTAATGTTGGGAAATCCACCATTTTCAATCACCTCACTGGCCTCCGTCAAAAAATTGGTAATTACCCGGGGGTGACAGTCGACAAGAAAGTTGGGACAATGGATTTCAAAGGTGTGAGCTACGAAATCATTGACTTACCGGGAACATACAGTTTGTTTCCCAATTCTGAGGATGAAATCATAGCCCACAGGGTACTAAACCAGCTAAGCACTAAAGTTCGTCCAGACTATGTGCTAATGGTGATTGACTCTACGCAGGTATCAAGAGGGCTCTTTCTTGCTACCCAGCTCATAGATCTGGGAATCAAATTGACTCTGGTCATGAACATGGCTGATATTGCTGCTGAAGAGCAAATCAACATTAAAACCTTTGAGATTTACAAGGATTTGGGAGTTCCGATCATTTCTACTGATGCTCGAGGTGCTGAAGGTTTACAACCTTTGAAAGAATTAATTCATGAAGGCAAATTCAGTAATCCTGCTGAGTTTATCGATGTGGAGGAAATAGTATCTGCAAATATTCTGAACAAAGTTCAAAGCAAGTTTTCATTCGAAAATAAATACCAGGCTTACCAGATGCTTCGATTTGGATTGGTTGACAAAACTGTTTCCACTGAGGACAAAGACTACATAAAAAATCTTCTCGATGCTGAAGACTTTGATCTGGAAAAAGCACAGATAGAAGAGACTCGAATTCGTTATGAAAAGATTGATAGTCTCGTGGAGAAGTCGGTCAGTAAGGCTAAAACTCCAGAGGCCAAAACCAATAGATTCGATAAGATTTTCCTTCATCCTGTTTTAGGATATGTGATTTTCGCTGGTATTCTACTTTTAATCTTTCAGACGATTTTTGCCTGGTCCTCGGTCCCCATGGACCTGATTGATGGGCTCTTTGCGGAAATTAGTAGCTGGTTGGTGGCTACGCTCCCGGAAGGACCATTCACCTCCCTGTTAGCTGAAGGTCTGGCCCCTGGAATAGGAGGAGTGGTCATCTTTATTCCACAAATAGCCTTGCTTTTTGCCTTCCTTGCCATCCTTGAAGATACCGGCTATATGTCCAGGGTAGTATTTCTCATGGATCGCTGGATGCGTCCATTTGGGCTGCATGGCAAAAGCATTGTTCCTCTGGTTTCTGGAGTTGCCTGTGCTATTCCAGGTGTTATGGCTGCGAGGAACATTGGTAACTGGAAAGAAAAAATGATCACCATTATGGTGACTCCCTTGATGAGTTGCTCTGCCAGACTGCCGGTATATGTGATCTTAATTGGGCTGACAGTGCCAGATCGGTTTATCATTGGGTTTGTAAATCTTCAAGCTCTTGCCTTACTAGGTTTGTATCTACTTGGTGTTTTCGGTGTTTTGATCACCGCATTTGGTCTGAAGAAGATTCTTAAAACTGAAGAAAAAAGCTTCCTGATGGTTGAGCTTCCCTCCTACAGAACTCCAAGATGGAAGGATGTACTTCTTACCATGTACAACAAATCAAGAACCTTTGTGATGGAAGCTGGAAAGGTAATTTTGGCGATTTCTATTATCCTTTGGGTGCTAGCCTCCTATGGCCCGCCATCAAAAATGGATGCAGTACGAGCTGAAGGTGAACAGAGAATTGCACAGGCCTCAGAAGAACAGATTCCAGAAATCGAGGCTGAAATCAGTTCACAGCTTCTTGAAAATTCATTCATCGGCATCATGGGTCAAGCCATAGAGCCGGTGATTAAGCCATTGGGTTATGATTGGAAAATCGGAATTGCTTTGATCACCTCATTTGCTGCTCGTGAGGTCTTTGTGTCGACCATAGCTACGATCTACAGTATAGAAGGAGACGTGGAAGATGACCTCACGATCCGTCAAAAACTCGAACAACAAACCTGGGCTGATACGGGAGAAAAAGTATATACGGCTGCAACGGCTTTCTCTTTAATGGTTTTCTATGCATTTGCCATGCAATGCATGAGTACCCTCGCTGTGGTATATCGGGAAACTAAGGGATGGAAATGGCCGTTAATCCAGACAGTTTACATGACTGCCCTGGCTTATGTTTCGGCTTTGGTAGTTTATCAAATCTTTTCCTGATATGTGGCAGTACTTACTTACCGGTCTCTTATTCCTAGGTGCTGGCTACTATCTGGTCAGAAAGTTTTTCTTCAAACCAAAGACTGAACCCGGCTGCGATAAATGCGCCAAGCCCTGATTTCTGGCTAATCAGCATTTTTTCATACTTTTAGTTTCATGGGCAAAGTAGCCAAGCAAAGTATTCAGACCAGTCTGTTTTCCTACATTGGTGTAGTAGTCGGATATGTTAATGTACTTTGGCTTTACCCCTATGCTTTTGATCCCAATGAGCTGGGAATTTTCCGGACCATTCAGGATCTTGGGCTTCTTTTCGTGCCATTTGCACAGCTGGGAATCGGACATGGAATCACCCGTTACTTCCCAAAGCTTGAAAAAAATCAATCGGCATTTCTAAGCTATGGATTGCTCATCTCCCTACTGGGATTTGCACTCGTGGCAGTAACCTTCTTTGGATTCAGGTCTCAGATTATTGAGCTTTTCGCAACAAATTCTCCTGAGATAATTGACTTCCTCGGAGTGGTTTTGCTAATCACTCTTTTTGCTCTGCTGAATAGCATTCTGGATTCGTATAGCCGTTCCTATTTGAAAGTAGCGATACCCACCTTCTTCAGAGAGGTGTTTCTACGATTGATCACGGGCCTTTTGGTAGCTGTATATCTCTTGGGATGGATAAGCTTTGATCAGGTCATGATAGGGCTGGCGGGAGTTTATTTCTTAGCTCTATTTGGGGTGATGGTCTATTTGATCTGGCTCGGAGTCTTGAAATTTGACTTTAGCTGGAAAAGCTTTCCGGAAGGCTTCAGAAGCTCTTTTCTAAAATTTAGTCTCATTACATTTTTAGGAACTGCTGCCTCCACCCTAATCATGAAAATTGATAGTGTAATGGTAACCTCGATGATCAGCCTGGAAGCGAATGCCATTTACACTATTGCTTTCAGTATGGCCCTGGTGATCGAATTACCCAGGCGAGCAATCTCCCAAGTAGTAATGCCAGTGATCGCTGAGCATTTCAATAAGAATGAACATAAGGAGATCGATACGCTTTATAAGCAAGTCGCTAATCGCCAATTCTACGTTTGCATTTTACTGTTTGCTTTACTGAAGAATAACCTCGACAGTATTTACTATTTCATCCCCAACAGAGATGTCTATGAGGCAGGAAGAAATGTGGTTTTGCTCATTGGTTTTGGGAAACTCATTGATGCCGTTTTCTCCTCAAACAGTGAGATTCTAGTCTTCTCAAAATATTACAAGGTGAACCTGATACTCACCGTGGTGATGAGTATTCTGATTATTCTATTCAATTATTTACTTATCCCAATTTATGGCATCGAGGGAGCTGCTGTGGCTTCTGTGGCGGTAATCTTATTATTTAATCTGATCAAGTTTGGCCTTCTGAAAGCAAAGCTAAATTTCAATCCTTTTACAGATGAGACATTCAGGATTTTCGTGGTAGGAATCTTCTCAGTAAGCCATTATGACTTTCTGGACCTCCACCCGATTCTGGAAATTCTGATCTACTCTATTTTGGTGATTGTTCGATTTGCCTTCTTTTCTATGCTACTAAATGTGGGCAAAACCGAGTGGGAATGGCTAAAAAATAAAATAAAATTGTCCGGATCTTAGAGTGTTACAAACCTCCATATAGACAAGATTTGAGCTGCCTTTAGAAACCGCAAACTTCCACTGTTATCCTATCTTACGATGAGGCCTCGATTAACTCGAGGTGAGGCCTGCTTTTGGAGAGGGCTTCACTCGGTATTTTGTTAAATTGTGAAGTTTGAACATGTCAGCGACCCGGACAATGCAAATATACGGTATTCA
>CAKZRQ010000040.1 GCA_937146645.1 uncultured Cyclobacteriaceae bacterium | reverse complement strand
TTCGCCACACGCAGAGGAAAGACGGACTGGATTCCAGACTTCTGGTATCAGAAAAGTGAAAAGTATCAGCATTTAGCTAAGAAGAAAAATGCCATTAGTAAATAACCTTAGAAATTACGCCATAGCCAGAGGGCGAAGTAGCGGTAGGATGACCACCTCAAGCGGTTTTTCTACAGGGTCAGTTCGTGGAGGAAAGGATATTTACGATGTTCAGAAGCTGGTAGATATAGACATGACTGAATGGTATGAACTGGAGAAGAGGATGAAAGTCTATGGAATATCCTTAGAGCGTAGGAAGCTGATCAGTATCATAAAGAAATCAGCAAAGCCAACTCTCGCAGCAGCTCAGCGGAATGTGGCTAAGATAGAGATAGAATCTCAGAACCCTGATCTCACCGGAAATCTATATGATTCTCTGGGAATGTTCACAGGTAAATCACAGACATTTGTAAATGTGATGGTAGGTCCACGAGTGAAAAGAGGTCACAAGGGTCATCATGGTCATTTCGTAGAATTTGGCACCACGGAAAGAAGGACCAGAGGAAGAGCGAAAATTAGATCCTTCACAGATATAGTGGCAGGAGTAAGTAAAACCACATCAGGTTTGAACAGAGGAGCAGCGAAGCCAAAGCCTTACATGGAGCCAGCCTATAAAAACACTAAGATTCAGGTGATAGGAAACTTCAAAAAGAACGTGGAGGAATACACCAAAGAGGTAGCAGAAAAAATATTCTAAGTCATGTCATTAGCAACGGTAAACTTAAAATTTGGAGTAAACCTGGATAACTTTCAGCGCAACATCAATAAGATGGAGAAGCAGCTGAAGAAGACAGGAAAGAATCTTGAGAGGATTGGTCAGCGTTTAACCATAGGAGTCACGCTCCCTA
Organism: uncultured Cyclobacteriaceae bacterium; assembly: GCA_937146645.1. Classification (GTDB taxonomy): domain Bacteria; phylum Bacteroidota; class Bacteroidia; order Cytophagales; family Cyclobacteriaceae; genus Algoriphagus. The sequence goes on along the minus strand of CAKZRQ010000040.1, from coordinate 2,203 downwards.
TTGCTGCCATCGGTGCAGCATCCCTCCAGGCAGCTTCAGATGCGGAGGAAACAGAGTCTAAGTTTAACACTGTATTTCGAAATATCCAGGCGGATGCTCAGAAGTCTATGAAGATTCTCAGGAATGAGTATGGACTATCCAGCCGAGCATCACAGCAGCTTCTGGCAGATACCGGAGACCTACTCACAGGCTTTGGGTTCTCTCAGGAAGCAGCACTCACTATGTCCGAGGAAGTGAATAAGCTGGCTGTGGATCTGGCATCTTTCACTAATTTCTCAGGAGGTGCAGAAGGAGCATCTAAAGCTCTGACATCCGCACTGCTTGGCGAACGAGAAGCAGCCAAGTCTCTGGGAATAGCCATCACAGAGAATGAGGTGAAAAAACAAATGGCCACTAATGCAGCCAAAGGTCTTACCTTTGAATCGGAACGAATGGCTAAGGCTCAGGCTACGCTGGATTTAGCTTTTAAACAATCTGCAAATGCCATAGGAGATTTTGCTAGAACTCAGGATCAATACGCTAACCAGCTTAGAATTTTCAGAGCGAGATTAGAAGATTTAACTGTATCACTTGGTAAAAAGCTTCTGCCCATTGCTACCAAAGTCATAAACAAAATTAATGACCTGGTCCAGTGGTTATCCAGTATGGATGAGGAGACTAAAAAAGTGGTTACTGTGATGGCTGGTTTTGCAGCTGCTATAGGTCCAGTGCTTTTAGGGTTAGGTGCTTTGGCTCAAATTCTTCCATCTATTGGATTAGCACTTGCAGCATTGACCGGTCCGATAGGCGCAGTGGTTGCTGCTACAACCTTAGCGGTTGGAATTATTATTTCCGACTGGGATAGATTTAAGTTTGCGATGAAATCCACCCTACTGGAAATCATCGATGGGTCCATTAAGGTGGTTCAGGTTTTAGACACTTTGGCTTCTGCTATCCCAGGATTCTCTTCCACGACCGGAGGCGCACTCTTAGCCCTGCAGCAACATGGAGAAGCGGTAGCAGCATCTATGGTGAAAGACTTAGCAGGGAAGACCAAGGAATCCGTGGAGGATACCGGATCAGCCATCCAGGAGATGGGAAATCAAGCTCTGGAAGCCTATAACAATATGACCAAGCTGGCTAATGCTCCATCACCACAAATAAACAGAACCTCTGATTCAGGAATAGATTCACAAGGTGGGAGGTTTTTAAACGCCACTAGTGACCAAACTGTGGGATCAGCTATAAATTCTATAGAACAACTACCCGAAAAACTTGCTTCCTTAAACTCTGTAGTGCAGCAGAATGCACATGATTTAACAGACTCTTTTAATCAAATTATAAATAATGGGATTGTAAATGGTTTGGCATCATTTGGAGCAGGTATCGGAGAGTTAATGAAAGGAACCGCATCAATTGGTGATGTGGGAAATATGCTTTTAGATACTATAGGTGGAGTACTTGGAGAACTTGGAAGGTTAGCCATCGGAACAGGTATAGCAGTGGAGGCCATAAAGACTGCCTTAAAATCTCTAGGAGGTATTGGTGCTATTGCTGCTGGTGTGGCATTACTCGCTTTATCCAGAGCAGTTTCAAGCAGAGCATCAAGTTTAGCAGGTGGAGGCGGTAATGGTGGAGGTCCACTGGATAATCCCACAACTGTTCCAGCCAGAGCAATGGGTGGAGCGGTGCAGATGGGTCAGCCCTATCTGGTAGGTGAACGAGGACCGGAACTCTTTACTCCTTCAGGCTTTGGCAGCATCACGAATGCCAGACAGACCGCTGCTATGGGTATGATGAAAGAAATTAAAGTCGTGGTAGAAGGAATGCTCTCAGGCCGTGACATCTATCTGGCCGGAGAGGAATATGTGAGAGTGAATGGTAGAACTACTTAATCCTTTTTTTGCTGGTTAATTGTTTGTTATAAAAGCCCTGAGAGATTCCCAGGGCTTTTTTTATTCGTGTTAAGTTAAGAAGCGTTCAAAGTCTCTATGATTGAAATACAGGATTCACGAGTCATCACCAGATGATCCATGAATTCTATATCCATCAGATCACAGGCGGCAGCGATTTTATAAGAGATCAGCACATCTGAATCTGATAACCGTAGAGAACCGGATGGATGGTTATGAGCGATGATAAGCGATGATGCAAACGATTTCACAGCTAACGCAATTAAAATCTTCACATCCACCAGACAGGCATTTAAGGTGCCACAGTGGAG
>CAKZRQ010000039.1 GCA_937146645.1 uncultured Cyclobacteriaceae bacterium | reverse complement strand
CTTTTGCAGATTACTTAGCACCGGTTGGCTTATGCCAAAAAGTATCAATATGAGTATGACTGCGCCGAGCATTTATCAGTTACCTGTTGTGGGTTGTGAGTTATCGGTTGTCAGTTGGTGGTTGTGAGTTGACGATTGGTTTTAGGTTGTTGGTTTTAAGTTTCAATGACTTTCAAGTTTTATCGCTTGGAAATGGGACCGACTTCTTTAGCGTCATTGCGAGCGAAGCGTGGCAATCTGTTTCTTTTGGAAAGTGTAATAGGATCATCTTTTGGTTCTTTTAAAACGTCATTACGAGCGCAGCTAAGTAATCTCTTTTTATATTATAAACTAAGAGACTGCTTCGTCGTCATTCTTCCTTCTCGCCTGTCCGTTCTGCCAGGCGGGCAGTGACGAGTGCACTAAAACCGTTATTCCGGTTTTCGAAAGGCAATAGAGAAATACCGGAATCTGTTTTTATTTTTTTCAAATACCCACCCCTGAATTTCATTACAGCAAGATAATCTGGAGACGAATCACTCCCCTCCCGGGAGGGGAAAGGGGTGGGTTGTCTTCAATTTAATACCGATTCATACACCCCCTCAATCTCCTCTACCATTCTCTTCATACTGAACTCATCAACCACTCGCTGTCGAGCAGCTGAAGCCATGGACATTCTTTGATCTTCATTTTCCAAAAGAGTCAAACAATGTTCCACTAAATCTTCGTATTCATCTATCTCAGATAAATAACCCTGCTTTCCATGCTGGATAATCTCCCCTATCCCACCGGCTCTGGTAGCAACAACAGGCACTTCACAAGACATAGCCTCAAGCATCGCAATAGGCAAGCCCTCGAATTCAGAAGTGCTTAAATAAATATCCATAATGGATAAATAAGGAATCACTTCCTTTTGTACCCCCACTAAATGAAAATTATGCCCGAATCCAGACGTCTGTATCTGTTCCTTAATTCTTTCTCGCCATTCTCCATCTCCAACTAATAGAAAATGAGTTTCAGGTTTCATCTCTAAAATCTTTAGCGCCAAGTCAACCCAGATCCATAACCTCTTTTGAGAACGGAATACAGCGACTTTGCCAATAACTGGAGACTCTTCGGGTATGTTTAAGCTTAATTTAAGTTTTCCAATCTCATCATTTCGATTATCGAAGGAAGGGGAAATCTCATAACCAGAGGCAAGAGACTCAGAGACTAAGGGAATAAGAGATTTTGATGTCATATCAGAAAAATCGTTGTGCCTCCTAATCTCTCCATCTCCATCCCGATAGCTTTCGGGATCCCTATTCTCTAATCTCTCAGTCTCGCCATCTCTTAGTCTTCCCCTCACTTCGGAAGTATGAATATTTTTTTCACTATACCCTAATCCCTTCTCTCTAATCCCTATTCTTCTAAATTCGTCAGTATTCACCCCATTCTGAATCACTTTCACTTTTAGTCTTCCACCTCTTTGGTAAGGATCGAAAATAGAATTCAGCTGCATGGAAAGTGCAACTTCATTAGACACCGCAATGGCCACATCCTGTTTTTTAAAAGTAAGTCGATTACCCCAATAGGAAATGGAATTGTATCGATCCCATGTATTATGCTCGGTATAGACAATTGGAATATTCAAGCTCTTCCCTACTTGTCTGGATAAAATACCAGCCCAAGGCAAATGCGCATGAATTATATCAATTTGATTTTCCCAGATGAAGTTTCGAACTCGCTGCACCTGGAAAAACAAACCTAAATTTCCTGAAGGAATCAATTCCACTTTAATTCCTGAATCTTCAAGTTCCTCGACAATGTTGTTTTTCTGATGATAGAAATAGAGACAGTAGAATTGATAATTCTTCTGATTATGAACCTTAGCGGTCTCGGGAATAAGCTTCTCCGCTCCTCCCCGTCCAAGGGATTTAATCAGGTGAAGAATTCTTGTTTTGCTATCCTTTTTGATGGCTTTTTCAGCTTTCATTCAAAACTGACTGATAGAGCTTTTCGAACTTTCGAGATTGTAAATCCAGATCATGCTCTACTTCCACAAAACTTCTAGCAGCCTTACCTAATTGATTCAATTTTTTGGCATTACCCTTTAAATCCAAAATAGCGTTTGAAAACTGCTGGACTGAGTGTCCTTGGATAAGAATGCCTGTTTGATCATGTATGACTACTTCTGAAACTCCCCCAACATCCACACAAATAGCAGGCGATCCTTGTCCTCCTGATTCAAGAACTACCCCCGGAATACCTTCAACAAGACTTGTTAATAGCAATAAGTCTGAGGCCATCAAAAACTTGTCAATATCTTTTCTGAAGCCCAAAAAAGATATGTGCGTTTCAAGTTCCGAATTTTTTACTTGAGTCTTGAGCTGTTTTTCCTCAGGACCGCTACCGATTATTAAAAGATGAAAGTTTGGATCTTTAGTAACAAGGGTCTCCAACAACTCTATGGAAAATGAAATATTCTTTTCTGGAGTTAAACTTCCGACCTGCACCAACACAAAAATGTTTGGGGATAGATTCAATTCCTTTAAAACCTCCTCTCTCCCTTTTTGAAAAACCGATGCATTTAAATCTATTCCCCTTTTTATAACCTTACACTTTTGGGAATGCACTGGAAATAATTGCATCAAATCCCTTTGGGATTTTTCTCCTACAGAAACCAATGCCGAAAAGCTGTAAAACGTTCGGTTATAAATACGCTGGAGAATAGGCCTTTTACCCAACCAATAGCTCATTTGAGAAATATTTCTATAGATGAGTCTTGGTTTTTTTAAGCCCCATGTGGCAGCAAATGCATATTTCAATGTATCTGATCCATTGGCTTGAATTATTTCTGGCTCAATCCTTAATACTAGCTTTCGAAGATCTTTTAACAAAGACAGGGAGATTGCCTTTTCTTTATGGCCATTAAAACAGCCGTTCTCTGCACCCTGTACGCTCAAGGGTATTTCTTCTCCACTTGGAAAAAGTCCGTAGAAATAAAGTTCATGTCCATTTTCGACAAGTTTTGCAGATAATTGCGCTGCTGATATTTCGGCGCCTCGGTACTTTCTGGATGTTACTAGTTGGAGTATTTTCATCTCTGGAAGGTATCCAAAGCAACCAAGCCTCTTACCTCGCTAAGGGTATGAGTTCCTAATAATCCTTTATCCCAATTCGCCTCAATCACCTCCTGAGTTTCTTCCTGATATTTCTCCTTATCCCAATCCGTGATTCTCTGAAGTTTAATTCTATGGCCATAACTTTTTCCAGAGTCCTGAGCTGGCCTTATCCATTGACCACTTTGCTTAAATAGTTTTCCAGCTGGTCTACTAGATTTGACATCAGAAACGATAGGATTCATAGGGTGAGAAATCCAATTATCTGTTAAAGGATTCTCCGACCAGTACAGAAAAAGTTCATCGAAAGATGACGCCTCAGCATGTTCTTTTCGGTTCGCAAAAAGCCAGTAAAGACCATCCTTTTTGCAAATAGTGGGGTCATAAAGGCTCTGCCCCTTGAATTGCCTGCTAACCAGTTCCCAGTGAATCGGAAAGTCTAATGACTTATACATCCGCAATTCATTTTTCTCCGCGCTCTCAACGGTTAAATAGTTCACCTTCTCATGTTCAAATAAAAAAGGATAAGAGAGATGAAAATCCTCTTCCAGGCAAGTTTGAAACCCTTTCACTTGATTATCTTTAATCTCTGAGACCACAATGCTTCCTTGTTCTCTGTCATGATCAAATCGCTCTGCAAAACACCAGGTTATTCCGTCTTTGTCAAAAAGAAAGGGATCAGCTAGGTATCCATTGGCCGGGCCTGGTATTTTTGTTCCTTTGCCAGTCTGTATGCCTTCCAAGCTATTTCCAAACCAAATCTTCCATTGCTCCTTATTCTTTAACTCTATGTATTTCCTATTGAGATTTCTCCATAAAAACCCAGGTAATAATTGAATCATCTGAATATTTGAAGGTGGTTTTCGAAGTGAAGATTTGGAAACCTGATCAGCATTCTCCCATTTATTAGTCTCAGCTTTCCAGGCTTCTATCCCGATCTCCTTTATCCTTTGGAGGTTTCTAGGCACAAAAAATAAGCTCTTCCAATATACCTTGTTTGAATTTCGATTAACCGAAAGAGGATCGGTTCGGCTCCATGAACGATAAATCACCTGTCCAGAATCAAGCTTGTCAGAGAGAATCTGTAATACTGATCCTGTTGTTTCCCAGCCCAGAAAGACCTCCCAAAAGCAAGGAGGACCACCTTTATTTACTAAGTTATCCCCATGATGAAAAGACCAAATTCCCAGAGTGGGCACCTTAAGGATTTGCCCTTTTAAAATTCGAAAGCCCAGACGGATAAGAACATCAGGTTTTTGCTTTTGAATTTTTTCCAGATCCACTTGACCAAAGTAATCCGAGTACTTTTTTTGAATAGGGTTTATGGAGATTACTTCACACTGGTTTAACTTCAATTCCCTAATGTCCAACCTCTTAAACGCATCTTCTTTGACAGAAAAAAATCTCCTGTCTAAATTTCTAAATGCTCTGTAGAGAAAACCTGATTTCTTTCCTGATGACTTAGGGTTTTGGTTAAGGATAATGGTAGAAATAACCCCGAGTTCCTTTTCCTGTATTTCCTGAAGCATTCTAAAAGCCCAGGCTGGGATAAGGTAGCTATCCAGTAAAAGTCCAATCCTTAATTCAGCCAAGAATCCTATTGAGTTGCTTGAGACTCATGATAGATATCAAAAAGTGTTTGCTCATACTTTGCTGCAATTTCCCGAATATCAAACCTTTCCTTCGCCACCTCACGAGCGGCCTTGCCCAATTCAGCCATGGCATTCTGATTTTGAATAGCCCAAACCATTTTCGCCGCCAGTGCATCTAGGTCCTTTACTGGAAAGGTCAAAGCCGTTTCATCAGGTGAAATGGCCTCCAAATTCATTGGAATATCCGATGCGATAATAGGAATACCAGAAAGCATTGCTTCGACTAGGGAACCTGAAAATCCTTCATACCAGGAGGGAAAAACAAAGCAGTCTGATTTATAGAGTTCTTTGGTTACTTCTTTATTGACACCAGGAAGTTTAACTGAGTCAATCAAATCCAAATCTAGAATGAGTTTTTCAAGCTGCGTTCTATAGTTCCCTTCACCATAAATGATTAATTGGGTTTGAGGAAACTTTTGATAAACCCTTGAAAAGGCCTTTATCAATTCTTCAAAACCTTTTAGTGGAATCAATCTACCATAGGATAGAAAAGTATAAAACTCATTATTGGGTTTACTCCAAGATTGACTTGGAATCTGACGCCCGCGATAAACCACTACACTTTTCTCAAATGGAACACCAAGAGTTTTCAAGTGTGCCTTAGCGATAGCTTCTGAATTTGAAATAAATTTTATAGGAATGTTTGAAGACCATTTATCTAAAATTTTAAAAATCCCAGATTTCAACCTTTGACTTTTTGTCCTAGACAAATTTGAATCAGGATGATAACTATCACTTACAAAAGTGCCGACTAAAGGTATTCCAGTTTTATAGCTCACAAACCTAGATAAAAGATTACTTCTAAGGAGTGATGAAACTAGCAAGTCAGGTTCTTCAACTTTAACAAGTTTGAATAGCTTTTTTATTCCGTTGACAAAATCATACTTACCCTTTAAATCCAAAAAAATCATAGAGATGCCCGCTCGAGAATAATCTTCTTGCAAATCGTGCCTGGGATAAAGGTAAACCACTTTTGCCTCCAAATTACTTGTGACATAGGGAAGGATATTTAATAAACTCTTTTCAGTTCCTGCATTGATTAAAGTGTCTTGTACAAAGAGTACTTTCAATACAAGTCAATGGTTTTACCAGAAATACCTCGCCAATAATGAAAAAATGCCAGCCAAATCAGGTAGAAGTTTTTAGAACCATATCCTAATCCAAAGCGAAAGCCATAAAATGATTTAGCTATCCATTTCTTATATAGCTCAAACTTCATCTTATTCAATGTAAGCGTGTCCGAAATCATCAGAAGATTCCTTAAACTATAATACTCTCTAATTAAATTTTCCTTTCTTTTATATAATGGCCGTTTGAAATCAAGCCTATTCGAAGACTTCCGAGCTTCTAAAAACAATGATGTATCCACCAATATCTCATATCCCACTCTTTTCACTTTAAGACAAAAATCCAACTCTTCAAATCCAAAAAAAAGTTCTGGATTGGGTCCGATTCCTTTGCGGGCTACTTCACCCGACACAATCATATTCTTGCTTCCCGCTACATAATCTAGACTGAGGACTTTCTTTTTTTCTAATAGCCGTGTCTGCACCCTTAATATTTTACCCTTGTTTCGATCAAAAAACTGGCCTACCGATCCTAATACACCGCAAAATGGGTTTGTATCGCCAATATTTAGCAGACGTTCAAAACAGTCTTTTGGGAGTGGTGGATCATTATCATCCCCCCAGTAAATCCAGTCTGCACCATCTTTAGCACAGAGCTCTAAACCTTTACCAGCGGCACCTGCTGGGCCAGCATTATAGCCCATCCTGAAATACTTTACTCTTGAATCCAGCAGTGATGCTATGGCATGATCGGTTTTTAAATCTTCCGAATTGTCAATAACCCACAGAAGTTCCGGTGGATAAGTTTGTCCAAAAACTTTCTGGATGGTTTCAATAATGATTTTAGGCCTGTTATAGGTAATAATAAATCCACCAAACCTCATTTATTTAACACTTTTAGGATAAACGATCCTTGCTAAAAACGGTAAATATGCAATCAATAGCCGCAGATTAGTACTGAATCTGGCTTCCTTACTTTTAAGTGCCTCCTTCAAGTGTTTTTTTGCCAGTTCAAAGTTTCTAAGACGTATATAATTAACGCCAAGAATTTGACGATAAAGAAATTTGATTTTCGTGGACAATGTATCACCATGCTTATTCAAGACATACTCAATTGATTCCGTCGAATTCTGTAGATTATTACTTCCTCCCTCCCAATGGTCGTTGTAAACCAAAGTTAACTTTGGTAGTGTTAAACTTGAAAAATTTGACAGTTTAAAACGATGAAAGAACTCCGTGTTTTCCCCAAATTTTATCAAAGGGTCATAACCTCCTAAAAAATCAAAAACATTCTTCCTTATTATGAAAGTACCGGCCAATCTTGAGTAATTCCCTTCCCCTGGTAAATATTCATTCTTTTCATTTGTTTTTGAATTAACCCGGACATATCCTGCGAAAACTGCATCGGGTTGACTCCTAATCTCTTTCAGGAAATTGTCAAATTCAAGTATTGCTTTTGGGTCCAAGGAATCATCTGAGTCTAAAAAAAGTAACCAATCCGTCTGTGCCTTACTTGCTCCCAAATTTCTAGCTGAACTCACACCTTGGTTATTCTGAAAATAATACCTGATTATGCCTTGTTTTGCAAAATTCTTGGCAATCTCACCAGTTCTGTCAACACTACCATCATTAACGACAAGAATCTCAAAATCCTTAAAAACCTGCTCGTTTAATGAGTATATGGTGTGCTCGAGTGTCTTTTCTCTGTTAAAGGCAGGAATTATTACACTAAATTTTAGCATAATTAACACGGGTTCTTTCTAAAACCTTCTTTGGATTTAGGCTATAAAACAGTAATTGAGAGTAAAAATATGTTCTTCTAAACCACACGTTTTTGAAAGTCTCACTTTCCAACCTGCATATCCGTTTGAAAGCATCTTCTAGCTCAAAATTATGAAGAGAGTCTATGTCTATATTTTCCATCAACACAGCCCACATCTTCAATTTGGAGAGGTGATCACGAGAAGTTATACTGTTTTTGGAGTGACGCCTGAAGAAACTTACGGGATCAGAACACGATCCCACCCTAAAACGACCTATACGTAATAACCTTTTCCATAACTCGGTGTCCTCGTGTAGAAAAAGCCGTTCATCAAATAGCTTATTTTTCACTAAAAATTTCCTTTTAAATGTCACGCTATTTGTATCAAATAGAATTAGCTTGTTCCTAATGACACATTTATAGAATGACAAGGAATCACCTAACATATCCAGCTTCCCCTTAGCTTCGCAACTAACTCCATAATAGATAGAATTATCCTCTTGTTTACCTAACTCTGCACTACATGAAAAAACTGCATCTATTGTGGAGTCACTATGAAAAAGCTCTTTGTCCACTTTAAACCGATTGGGGCTATATTGATCATCAGAATCCAAAAATGCTATATAGGATAGCTTTGACTTTTGAATTCCAAGGTTTCTTGTTGCTGACGGACCCAAATTTTGAGAACTTGAATGCCAAAAGGTTTTAACGATCGAGGACTTCTTGGAATAGCTTTCACATATTTCCAATGTCTTATCCGAGGAACCGTCATCAACAATAATTACTTCACCAACTTCAGCGCATCTCAAAACGGAATCTATTGCTTCTCCTATGAAATTTTCACGATTGAAAACTGGAATAATTACTGACACTCTAAAGTCCATGTATTACACGACGTAATAATCTAGGAAAAATGAAAATATTAAGATCCATTCCAAAGTTTCTCAAATAATTCCATAGAAGAACAGTCCCAATCTTTGAATTTCGCAGATACAATAAGGAAACCCTCTGGTACAGCAATTTGATAAAAAAATATTTATCGATTTGAATTTCAGTCTGATTCAAAACGGATTCTCGAAATTTGACAACAAACGCACTGAAATTTTCAAAATCAGAAAGCATTAAAGTATCATGTTTATAGCTCAAATATCGATATTTTGCTAATTCAGTATCAGAAAAATTAATTGAAGTGAGCTTAAATATTAGCTGAGCTCTTTTCTTGGCACTATTCAATTCTTGAATTCTGTTTTCCAAGTTTGAAACCTGATTAAGGTGATGACGATACTTTAAGAACGGATATTGTATTTCTGAAATATTCCCTTCACTTATTACGTCTAACCATAAAGCGTTATCTTCTGCATGCTTGTAGTCCAAATCATACTTTAGAGATTTTAAAACTAAAAAATCACGCCTCATAATTACTGTGGGGTGGGCAATTGGACAGTTCAAAAAAGCTATTGAATTTATTTTTCTTTGATCGGTCAATTCGAGTTTTAACTCTTCGAGTTTTGGGAAAGCCACGTCATATCCTATAACTTTTGAACCTATTACTTGTAAATTGGGATTCGTCTCCATCAATTTTACCTGGACCTCAATTCTCTCAGTGTGGGAAACATCATCGGCGTCCATACGGACTATAAATTCAGTTTTAATTCTATCCAACCCCAGATTAAGACAATAAACCAAACCATGATTATCTGACAAAGAAATAACTTCAATCCTAGGATCCGAAGAATATTTCTGAATAACCTCATTAGAATTATCAGTGGACCCGTCATCAATAATCAAGAAGGTAAAATTCGAGTACGTTTGATTTAATATACTTTCAATACTTTCCGGTAGATATTCTTCAGCATTATAAACAGGCATTAGAACTGTTACCCTTGATTCTCCTAAAGGAATAATTGAATCTACCACTTAATTTGTGATTCGAATTGATCGATCATTTTATCCATTGAATAAAATTTACCTACCCTGCTTCTATTCAATTGCCCAATTCTTTTTGACACATTAGGGTTACTTAGAAGTGAAATAATGTCACTTGATAATGCTATAGCATCACCAGCTTTTACCAAGTATGGATATTCTGATCCAAGGGCTTCCCTTGAGCCCTTTATATCTGTTGAAACCACTGGTAAAGCACAAGCCATAGGCTCCAAAACCCCATTTGGAACCCCTTCATTTTCAGAACTAAATACCGCAAGACAACAATCACTCAATAAAGCTTCTACATCATCGACTACACCAAGAATTTTAATATTATCCTCCAACTCTAATTTGTCAATCAACTCTTTAACCTCTTGGTATTTATTTCCCTTTTTACCGGCCAGCAATAATTTCTTATTTGGAAAACGTTTTGAAACTAAGGCCCAAGCTTCAATTAGTGTTTTATGGTCTTTGTATCCATGTATGTTCCCTATCATTATTACATTGTCAGATAAAGAATTTAGATTGACTTTCCTCCACTTTCTTAAGTCTAATCCATTCGAAATATGAACGATCGGAGTGCTTGTAAAGGACTCTAAAAACTGCTTTCCTTCAATCGAATTAGAAATTATAGCTTGGCAGTTATTGAGGGCTTTGATCTCTTTCTTACTTCCTAAAAATAGTCGGCCTTCATCTCTTTGGTTCCAAAAACATTTATGGACACCCATTAACTTCGAATACAAACCAAAAAAGACATTTGGTAAATAGGTAAATGGTACCACAGCGTCGGCATCTAACTTCTTGATTTTAAGAATAGCTTTAATTAAGTATCGATATTTCCTCAGACTAGAAAGAAAAGACATTTTCGAGTCAAGAATGATTTTTTCACTAAACCCGAAATCTAAACAAAATAGATTTTCATTAAGAAATCTATCCTTTCCCTCCTTTGAACCAGGAGAAAAAGCAATAACTATTACATAGGCTCCCCTTTTTTTTAATCCTTTAGCTAGATAAAGTGCTTGTGTTTCAGCACCCCCAATTGAATACCGATGAAGGGCAATTAAAACTCTCTTCCCATTTAAGGATTCCAATCTCTAAATAAACTTATTTATTACGGAACTATGAACTGCAACATAATTTGCCCATTTGAAATTTTCCATGGAGTAATCGTATTTAAGAAATTCTATACTCGTTGGAAAAAGTTTGCCAACTTTAAAACCGAAAGGGATTAACAAGTCATAGAAATCTTTTAAAAAAGTTCTCGAATGAATATTCATCACTCCATATTCGAATTGGATTAGGCCAATTTCATTGCTTTCAAGCTTTTTTAAAAATCCATTTAAAACTGAAAATTCAAATCCTTCCACATCAATTTTCAAAAAATCAATTTTGCTTATGTCTTTCAATTCACAATAGCTATCCCCCCTTATTTTTTCAACCTTAATAGTTTGAGAATCAGTAAAATCTGTTCGCCTGTAAAAAGAACTAAAAATACTATTTGAAAGATTGATGGAAAATTCCTCTTCACCTTCTGTATCCGCCAAAGCTAATTGAGATGCGGTAAGATTACTAATATTTGATAATTCGTCTAGCTTAAAAAAAACATCAGGATTCGGGTCAAAGGCGTAAACTTCAATGTTCGGTGAAAGAGAAAATAGATTTTTTGACCACTCTCCTTTATTCGCTCCTACATCAAAAAAAATCTTAAAACCACTGTCAATTGCCTTTTTTTGGATCCATAGTTCTCCATTGGTTTTATGATCATTATTAATATTTGAATGAGCATCAGAAATAAAATCCACCTTTCCTTGAATAAACCTATTGATGGTTTTATTTCTGTTCCTTGTTAAAAAATGGAATAATGCCTTTTTCATAGTATTTAATCAAGCCCTATTTTGATCTAGCCATTCTTGAAGAAAAATTAAAAGCCATTTTTTACTGCCTCTTCCTTCAGATGCAAGTTTCTCT
>CAKZRQ010000038.1 GCA_937146645.1 uncultured Cyclobacteriaceae bacterium | reverse complement strand
ACTCAAATATCCGGTTTTCCCTAGAAATGATCACAAGAGATCCATTGAAAGTGCCCTGTAAGACGGATAAATATTGGGAGACCTTCGGGGAAAAGTCAGAAAAAAACCTTGAAGAAACCATGAAATTTGTAAGTGAACAAAGCTTTGCGGCAGAGCTGCCAAAGCTGGAGGGTTTAACTTCTGAAGAAAAGCTCGCCAATGAAGAAAATAATATTATCGCTTGTTTAGATTACAGTAAATCTGAACTTGGACTTACTTAAAAAATTAAAACCCAACCATAAAAATGAGTACAGCAAACACACCATTACCAGGAATTAAACTTTTTGATCTAAGCGGGCGGACCGCCATCATCACCGGGGGCTCTAAAGGGCTTGGCCTGGCTATGGCGGAAGGACTTGCGTCTGCAGGATGTAATGTGGTGTTGGTGAGTAGAAATGGGGATGAAGGGGCTGCCTCAGCGGAAAAGGTTGCGAAAAATTTCGGTGTTCAGGCCAGAGCATTCTCTGCCGATGTAACGGATTTACCTGCTTTGGAAAAAATCGCAAAAGAGGTCTTTGATGAATTTGGGCGAATAGATGTACTGATCAATAGTGCCGGAATTAATATCCGGGGAGCCATTGATGAATTAACACCTGATGATTTTCAAAAGGTGATGGACATCAATGTGAATGGAACGTGGAATGCTTGCAGAGCAGTCACACCTTATATGAAAAAAGCCGAGAAGGGAAGTATTATTAATCTGGCAAGTACACTTGGATTAGTTGGTCTCGCGAATAGAACTCCTTATGCCACGAGCAAAGGAGCTGTAGTGCAACTGACCAGAGCCTTGGCACTGGAATTTGCTCCTTTCAACATTACGGTTAATGCCATTTGTCCTGGACCATTTTTAACAGAAATGAATACTCCGATCGCTGATACCGAAGAAGGCAAAAAGTTTGTGGTAGGAGCTACCGCTCTTGGGCGATGGGGTAAACTGGAAGAAATTCAAGGAGCAGCGATTTATTTGGCGAGTGATGCCGGAACCTATATGGTAGGATCTATGCTAACTGTGGATGGAGGCTGGACCGCCAGATAATCAGGAGCTAGCTTCTTCAGGAATCATTTCTAGGATTTCCTCAAGAAAATTCCGCTCATTAGATAGTCTGGGTACCTTATGTTGTCCTCCTAGCTTCCCTCTTTTTGCCAGCCAGCTATCGAAAATACCTGCTGGTGCAAGATGAATTATCGGTTTTGTGAGAGCCAAATCCTTATACCTTTTGGCATCGTAGTCAGAATTAATCTCTCTTAGGTTTTTATCCAGGAGAGAGCCGAATTCTTCCATGTTAGTGGGTTCTGAGTGAAACTCCACGATCCATTCATGAGCACCTTTTGAGCCATCTCTGTCAAAATAAACTGGGGCAGCGGTGAAATTAGAAATGGAGGCAGAGGTCTGGTCTGCAGCTTTCTGAATTGCTCTTTCGGCATTCTCCACGATTACCTCCTCTCCAAAAGCATTGATAAAGTGCTTGGTTCTTCCAGAGATTCTAAATCGATAAGGATCGGTAGAAGTGAATTTAATGGTATCGCCTATTTTGTATCTCCAGAGACCACCATTGGTTGTTATGAGTAAGGCATAGTTTTTATCCACTTCGACGCCTTTTAAAGAGACCACTTTTGGGTCTTCTTTTTCCCAATCTTCCATGGGTATAAATTCAAAGAAAACGCCATAATCCAACATCAATAGTAACTCGTCAGAATCTGGTTGATCCTGTAGTCCAAAGAAACCCTCTGATGCATTATAGGTTTCCATGTATCTCATCTTGGATGAGGGGATAAGTTTTTCGAATACTGATCTGTAAGGACCGAAAGCTACCGCACCATGGAAGAAGACCTCAAGATTTGGCCAAACCTGAAGGATATTATCCGCATTTTTTAGCTCAAAAATCTTTTGTAATAATACAATGGTCCAAGTAGGGACACCTGTAATGGTTATTACATTTTCATCCATAGTGTCTCTGGTGCTCACTTCTTAATTAACGTGTCGATGAATAAGGAGATGCTAAACCTGAGTAGACCTGAGCGTTTCCGCCAGTTGTCTGACCCATCATGGCATTACTGCCAGCCACATATCCAAATCTATCCATCTGAGACATCAATTCGTTGATGTTTAGAGAGGCGTCTTCTACTCGCTGACCCGCTTGGTTAAACGCGGCAAGAAGAAGGTTACCTTGCTGATCAATAGCACGAGCAACTTGAACTCCGTTGTTGTTAGTGCTGTTAGTGATCAGACGCCCTGTCTCATCAAATGAATTTACCAGAGTTTCAAAATTCTGACGAACATTAGCGTCGATGTTCATTGACTGATCTGAGAGAATGCTACGCGCAGTATCTAGTCGATCAATAAACTCATTACGCAAATTCTGCGATTGCTGAGTGCCGTCATCAAACCCGACAGTAATCTTACGAGCTACATCAGCGAAGTCTTTTGTAGTCTGAGCCGCATTGGCCTGTACATCAGACTGAACGCCAGATACGTCTGCACGAACATTAGAGATGCCTTGTGTAGTAGCATCTGCACCTGCCGCGATAGTATCTTGAAGCTGACTAGTACCACCAATAACTGCGTCCTGAATACGGCCGCGTTGCTGTTGAGCAATAGTCGAAGATTTATCGAAGTCATTACGGAACTGATCCAAACCTGTTTGCATAGCCGCTTGGCGAGCCGCAGATTCAGATTGACCTTGTGCCAGTGCCGCGTAGTAAGTATCTAGATTACCACCGTACTGCTTAACAAGATCAGCAATGTTAGCCTGACCTGTAAGAACATTGTCAGAAGTTTCAGTAAGCTGATTACCGAGGTTTGCACCTACATTAGATACATTCTCGTTAACGCTATTGAAGCCTTCCTGTTGTCCTGACAGGATAGCCTGATTACCAGTAGTAACCACATCACCAAGACCTGTGAAGCCTGTGCTGATTAGGTTATTCTGTTCATCAAACGCATTGCCTACGCCAGTACCTAGTTCGGTAAAGCGAGTATCAACTTGATTACTCAGGTTACCAAAACCAGTATTCATATTTTCATTAACGCCTGTGAAACCAGTATTCATCTGGTCACCGTAGGCTTTCATGGTATTATCGATGCCAGTACCTAGATCACTGATCTTTGTACCTACACCTGCAAAACCGTCATCAACCGTGCCTTGTATGCCACGGATACCTGTGTCGACATCATCGAATCTATCGTCCATTTCGCCGAAACCACCAGTAATCTCACGCGAGAGATCACGAGCTTCGTTCTGGAACGTATCTTCAGTCGCTCTAATATCTGACCGGATCGTATCCTGTCCACTACGCAGACCAGCAAATTGACTGCTGTAATCTGGTGCTGGAGGAGGAGGAGCCGGAGCTGGAGAACCACCACCCATTATAATTTACCTCTTTTTCGTTCTGAAGGTTTGTTTAATCTACGCCAATAAATAGGACGGGGTTTGCCATACTTATCCGCGTACTCCTTTTTTAGGTCAGCAACCATTTTCCTAGCGTGACCATATGGTGCAATAAATTCTAAGCCCCATATTTCATCCCCGTCTTCCGCTTTGTAATCACCTTCTTGAATTACATAACGGTCATCGAGAAAATCCTCTGCTTTCTCCTTTGAGAGAAAAACCCAAGTAAACAGTCCTACAACTTTATTTGGGTCTTCATCATCGTAAAAGAACCGAATTTTGTCATACATCAGTGGGTAGATGAAATATTGGTAGAATTCTGCTACCGAGTACCACCGATGATCTTCGGATTTAGCAAACAAGAACAATCCGTCGAGTACAGGGCCATTAGAAATTTTTTTCATATCAGTAAGTCACTTATATTAGTATTCTTACCGCATTGCTAGTGCCCTTATTATATCTTAATTATGGCTTTTACTCAAGCTGAATGGTGTTTTATTAACCATATAAGCCAAAATATAACCCCTGATGTTAAGGCCAATAGTACAACTATTGCTATGCCTTCCCACAGGTTTCGCCATGCTTTTCTGCGACGATATACTTCCTGTTCTCGTTGCCTTCGTATCTTACGGCGTAATTCTATCATTTCCTTGTAGACGTTACTGCCGAAGCGATACATAATCATTGTGCGAAGCTCTGACTCTTGTTCTGCCAATTTCTGCTTCGCTATGGTAGCATTGAGAGCTTCTTCCTCTACACTACCTTTATACAGTAATTTCTTATAAAATGGTGGGTT
>CAKZRQ010000037.1 GCA_937146645.1 uncultured Cyclobacteriaceae bacterium | reverse complement strand
CCATAGCTGAGCCATGATCCCATACTCGGGCGATTTCCTACTTGTGCTCCCGTCTGGAAAAAGGTAAGGGCAGGATCATGATTAATCGCTTCCGTATGCATGGACTTGACAATACATAAATCATCGACCACGCTTGCGGTATGAGGAAATAGCGATGAAATCCATGCTCTGGATTGACCATACTGATCGAAATCAAAGTACGATCCTACCAGAGGAAATGAGTCTTGCCCAGCAGTCATTCCCGTAAGCCTTTGCTCACCTCGAATGGATGCAGGAAGCTCCATTCCCATATTTGACCTTAGTAATGGCTTATAATCAAAAGTCTCCAATTGACTAGGAGCACCATTCTGGAATAAGTAAATCACTCTTTTTGCCTTAGGGGCAAAGTGAGGCAGCGCATCCATGATGGCGTCTTCATTTGGCTTTCCGCCCGAGAAAAGATCTGGAATAAGCAGTGAGCCCAAAGCAGCACTTCCAACCCCCAAACTTAGCCTGGAGAGGAACTTTCTCCGATTCATACCAAGCCCATGTTCTAAAACTTCCTTTTCCATATCAGCTTCTGGTAATCGTTTCTTCTAAATTATAAATGGTCACAATGACCTGCATTAATGCAGCCGTCTCAGCCTTGATGTCAGCTTCTTCTAGTGGATATTCACCCACCTCTAAGCTTGACCGAATCTGGTCCGGATTCTTTTCAAATCGATCGAGCTGATCAGCATAATAGTCAGACAGGATGTCTTCTTCCGAATCCTTGATATCCCGACAAACGATTCGCTTGAAAGCGTCCTTAATTGCCTCATCAGAATCTTCATTTTCATTCATAAGCCTACTCGCCAATACTCTCGAGGCCTCAAGCACCATTGGATCATTCAGCATAACCAAAGCTTGAAGTGGGGTATTTGTTCTACCTCGACTCAGCTCGCAACGATCTCTATTGCTAGAGTCGAAGATGATTGCTTTGGGAGGAGGAACCGTTAGTTTAATGAAATTATATAGCCCTCTACGGTAAAGTTTGTCCCCTCTATCCTGGATGTATTTTGCTAATACTCCACGACCAGAAGTCGCAGATTCCCAAATTCCATCGGGCTGGTAGGGTTTGACACTTGGTCCGCCGATTTCCCGAACTAATAGCCCGCTACTGGCTAGAACCAAATCCTGAATATTTTCTGCAGGCAGCCTGAGCCTTGAGGCTCTTGCCAAATATAGATTCTCTGGATCTATCGCTAAATGATCCTTACTTATTTCAGCAGATTGCCGATAGGTAGCCGATGATAGCATTTGCTTAAGTAGCCTTTTGATGTCCCATCCATTTTCCATAAAGTCCACCGCTAGCCAATCCAATAATTCAGGATGAGTAGGCAGATCTCCCTGCATTCCGAAATCTCCGGCTGACTTCACGATCCCTGTACCAAATATTTCTTGCCAGATCAGATTCACGAAAACCCTTGCGGTCAATGGGTTTTGTTCGCTTGTAATCCATTTGGCCAGCCCTAATCTATTTTTCTCTAACCCTTCTTCAAATTCCATAATGGAAGCTGGGGTACTGGGTTTTACTTCAACCGTAGGTGCATCATAAACTCCTCGATCTAGGATGTAAGTAGTTCTTGCCTCTTCACCCTCGAGTTCATCCATAACAGAGATGCTGAGATCAGTGGTATCCTTATGGTTAATGAAATCCATTACACCTGAAAGATCCTCTTGATCCACCCATAGGATTGGGGTCTTAGCAGGCTTGGATTGGCTTACATCTCCTTCATATCCTTTTTCAGGACTGTTATTAAAAAAGGCAAAAAACTCGAAATATTCTTTTTGGGATAGTGGATCGTATTTATGATCATGGCATTGGGCACATTCCATCGTAATCCCTAAGAGTCCCTTACTCACTGTATTGGTTTTATCTAGAACATACTCGATTCGGTATTCCTCATCGATTACACCACCTTCCTCTGTGTATTTATGGTTCCGGTTAAATGCTGTCGCCAGGATTTGTTCCTTCGTGGGATTTGGTAGCAGGTCTCCTGCCAATTGCCAGGTAAGGAACTGGTCATAAGGCATGTTTTCGTTTAAGGCATGGATAACCCAGTCACGATATGGCCATTGAGTTCGGATATTATCGTCCTGATAGCCATAACTGTCCGAGTATCTGGAAATATCCATCCAGAGAATGCCCAATTTTTCACCAAAGGCTGGTTCATTTAGAAGGCCGTCCAGCAGGTCATCATAACTCTCCTCAGAGAAGTCGCCATACCGATCCAACATTTCAGGACTAGGGGGCAAGCCGGTAAGATCAAGAGAAGCTCTTTTAATCAATTCATGGGGTTCCGCCTCAGGGTTTGGTTCTAAACCATTTTGCCACATTTTGGCGAAGACGAATTGATCGATTTCATTTATGGCCCAGTCAGAAGCTTCAGGAGGGGAGGCCTTTTTGGGCTTTTCAAATGCCCAATGCGGTTCGTATTTAGCTCCTTGTTCGATCCATTTCGTAATTAATTCCTTTTCACCTTCTGTAAGAACCAGATTCGATTCTGGTGGAGGCATTATCTCGCTGGGATCGGTAGAGTAAATTCTATGATAGACTTCCGATTTTTGCGGATCTCCTGAAACAAGGGCAAAAGAGCCTGGGCTTTCTTTCAAAGCAGCGAAAGCACCTTCTTCTGTGTCAAGTCTTAAATCAGCTTCGCGCTTCTTCGAATCTGGCCCGTGACAAGCGAAGCACTTGTCTGAAAGCACCGGTCTAACGTGAAAGTTATAACTGATCTGCTCATCACCTTGTAGTTCAATGGTTTCAGCTGATTTTTGTCCGCAGGACCAAAGCAAAACCAGGGAAAAGAGGCAAAAGAAATAAAGGGTTGAATTCTGTCTCATAGGTTCGAGAGTAGCAAAGAATAAGTTATGGAAAAAAATTAAAAAAGTCTCGGTGCCTTCCTGTCATATTTAGATTATTTATGCAAACGGCGAGAATCGGCTGATGATATTTTTTAGATATTAAAATCTCTTATGATAAGCCTAAAAATTCAAATTAGGCCACTTTAGTATTTTTTGCAGAATTGAATTTTCGGATTGGTAAAAACTGCGGAATTCAGTTCTCTGCTTTTTGGGCCAGCCTAATCATTACCGGTACCTTCTTAAGAAAATGGTACTGTCATGAAGCATTTACGTTTTTTCATTCTTTTGATCACTTTCTATTGCACAGGAATGAGTCTCTCGTGTGGACAAGAGAAAATCAATATATCCGCTGGTTTTGGATTACCGGAATTATTAAATGCCGGGGTTCGCTTTCATGCGAATCAAACGCAAATAGGATTTAGTGTCGGATCGGTCCCAGTCTCTGATGAGAAGAACCTTTCCATCTCGGGAGATATATTCTATCATTTCGCTGGATCTTCAGAGTATTCTAACCGACGACCTTGGTACTTCCGGGCTGGATTGAATTATTTGAGAACGGAGACCACAAGAGAAATTGAAAAATACACCTTCCTTAATACTCGATTTGGGAGAGATTTTAACGTCTCTGAAAAATTTGGAATTGGGCTGGATGTAGGAGCGACCTTTGAATTGGAGAAAAAAGAAATTTTAAAAGATAATCAAACCTCTAGTTGGTTTGACCTGGACTTTCCTGTCTTTCCAAGTTTATCACTTTCCGTCTTTTACAGAATTTGACCTTTCCTTAGATACAAACCCATCCATACCATGAAAAATCTATCTTATTTCCTTTCATTTTTAATTCTTTTTAGCTGCACAACTTATCAGCCCATTCAAAAACTAAAGCCCAGGGCAGAAGACTACTCTAAAGAGAATCCGTTTTCAAAAGAGGATTTTCAAAAGCTGGAAGAAGGTGATAATATCAAGGTTACTCTCATCTCAGAAAAGGAAATACAAACGAAATTCGTCGGATTCGAGAGAGACACACTAAAAACCGAACTGTTTATAGATCCGGCTACCCAGAGAAAAACCAACAATCCGATTCCTTACAATATTCATATTTCAAATATCGAATCTGTTGAAAAGGGTAGGTTTCCTTGGTTAGCCTTTGGTATTGGAACGGTCGTGATTCTACCACTGATAGCAATAATTGCAGGTGATGAATTATCCTTTAGTGATGACCGTATTTGCTGCTGAAAAAAAGCCAGCTAAATCATCATAAAGCTGAACTTATCCAAGACATGAAAAATCTATCCTATTTCCTTTCATTTTTTATTCTACTTAGCTGCTCGGCTTATGAGCCAATTCAAAAAATAGAACCACGCGATTCAGATTATTCTAAGGAAAGCTCCTTTTCCAGAAATGATTTTAGAAAACTGGAAAAAGGTGACGATATCAAAATTACCTTAGACTCAGGAAAGGAATATGAGGTTACCTATTTACAACTTGTTGGTGATACGGTAAAAACCAAACTCTTAATCGATCCAGCAACAGAAAAGAGGGTTACGAGTGAAATTCCTTACAACGTGCACCTTTCAAGACTTGTCTCGGTAGAAAAAATAAAAATTTCATGGGTGTTTTTTGGCGCTGGATCTGCTTTCATTATAGCCATTCTAGTACTAAGCCTAAATTCTATGTCATTCGGAGGTTTCTCAGGTGGCACTTTATAGAAAAAGCTAACCGATCGGTTAGCTTTTTCAATATTAATTGATCATCTATTTGATCTGATCAAAATCGAAATCTTCGAGAAACTTCGTCGTAAAGTTTCCAGCATTGAATTGCTCATCGTTTAGCAACGCAATATGGAATGGGATCGTGGTTTTGATTCCCTCGATCACAAACTCCTCGAGAGCCCTCTTCATTCTAACGATTACCTCTGCACGACTTTGGCCGCTAACAATAAGCTTGGCGATCATAGAATCATAATTCGGTGGGATCATATAACCTGCATAGACATGCGAATCAACCCTGACACCGCGGCCACCGGGCATATGAAGGTTTTTAATCATTCCAGGGCTTGGACGGAATCCATTTGCTGGGTCTTCTGCATTGATTCTACATTCCATAGCATAAAGCTTAGGGTAGTAGTTTCTACCACTGATATTCTCACCAGCAGCAACTTTGATCTGCTCTTTGATCAAATCAAAATCAGTGACTTCTTCGGTAATCGGGTGCTCCACCTGAATCCTCGTATTCATTTCCATGAAATAGAAGTTCCTATGCTTATCCACTAGGAATTCAATGGTACCAGCTCCTTCATATTTAATGGCTTCAGCTCCCTTAATGGCTGCTTTACCCATTTCTTCACGAAGCTCCTCAGTAATGAAAGGAGAAGGAGTTTCCTCTACTAGCTTCTGATGACGTCTCTGGATGGAACAGTCTCTTTCAGAAAGATGACAGGCCTTCCCGCGGCGATCTCCGATTACTTGGATTTCAATATGTCTCGGCTCCTCGATGAATTTCTCAAGATACATTCCATCATTACCGAAGGCAGCACTCGATTCCATTCTGGCATCGTCCCAGGCTTTCTGAAATTCGGATTCCTCCTTAACGATCCTCATTCCTCGACCTCCACCACCAGCGGTAGCCTTGAGAATTACAGGATAACCAATACCCTTGGCAAGCTCCATTCCTTGCTCCACAGATTCCAAAAGGCCTTCAGAACCTGGGATGGTAGGAACACCGGCGTTTTTCATGGTTTCTTTTGCGGTAGCTTTATCGCCCATGCGATTGATCATCTCCGCACTCGCACCGATGAATTTGATGTTGTACTCATCACAGATTTTAGAGAATTCAGCATTCTCAGATAGGAAACCGTAGCCTGGATGGATTGCATCCGCATTCGTGATTTCCGCAGCTGCGATAATATTTGGGATATTCAGGTATGAGTCTTTGCTAGGAGCAGGTCCTATACAAACGGCCTCATCAGCAAATCTTACATGGAGACTGTCTTTGTCTGCGGTAGAGTAAACTGCCACAGTTTTGACGCCCATTTCTTTACAGGAACGAATTACCCTCAGGGCAATCTCTCCTCTGTTCGCAATTAAGACTTTGTTAAACACAACAATGAATTAGGTGAAAAATGGGATTATCCTGCAGGATCAACCAAGAACAATGGCTGATCATACTCTACCGGAGTGGCATTCGCAACAAGGATTTTGACGATTTTACCTGAAACCTCAGATTCGATTTCGTTGAAAAGCTTCATAGCCTCGATTATACAAACTGTATCTCCAGCCTTGATACTGCTGCCTTCTGAGACAAATGGGTCCGCGTCTGGGTTTGGCGTTTGGTAGAAGGTGCCAATCATTGGCGATTTAATCTCTACTAGATTTGATGGCGTCTCAGCCGCACTTTCTGCAGGGGCAGGGGCTGGAGTAGCCGCAGGAGCAGGAGCAGCAACTGGTGCTGGCGCAGGAGCGGCTGGTGTTACTTCTACAGTTTGTACCTGAGCTGCATCAGCATATTTCTTAATGGAAAGTTCAAACTCTCCGGTCTTGATTTTTACCTCAGCCAAGCCTGAATTTGAGATATAATCGATTAGTTCTTGAATCTCTTTTGCTTTCATGAAGATTAAGGTTTTTAAGGTGGTTTACTGATTATTTATCAGATATGGCTTTGAAAGCCAATTTTAAAACAAAATTATTTTACTCGCTCAGAATATGATCCATCACGGGTATCAACTTTGATCAGGATATCCTGATCAACAAACAGAGGAACCATAACCGTAGCTCCAGTTTCTAAAGTAGCTGGTTTCAAGGCGTTCGTGGCGGTATCTCCTTTGATTCCTGGTTCGGTGTAAGTGATCATCAACTCAACGAAAGGAGGGAGCTCGACGGAAAGCGGAGTCTCGGTTTCATCATGGATAAGAATATCAGCCATTTGGCCTTCCTTCATCAGCTCAGCTCTTTCAATTAAACTTTCCTGGATTACAATCTGCTCAAAAGTATTGGAATCCATAAAATGAAAACCCATGTCGTCTTTAAACAAATACTGATGTGGTCTTCTTTCGACACGTGCGGTCACTACCTTTTCACCTGCGGTGAACGTTTTGTCCAGAGTTTTTCCGCTTTTCATGCCTTTCAGCTTGGTTCTCACAAAAGCTGGTCCCTTTCCAGGTTTTACATGTTGAAATTCTACAATGGCATAAATGTCATTGTTCATTTCCAGACACAAGCCATTTTTAAAATCAGCCGTACTAGCCATAACTATTTGAGTTTATAGATTATTTCGGGTCGTATGCCCACTTAACATAGGTTGCTCCCCAGGTGAAACCTCCGCCAAAAGCGGCAAGAATGAGGTTGTCTCCTTTTTTCAATTGCTTTTCATATTCCCAGAGGCAAAGAGGAATCGTGGCTGCTGTGGTATTTCCATAGCGCTCGATATTCATCATTACCTTCTCAGGTCCAATGTCCATTCGGTTGGCCGTAGCATCGATAATTCTCTTATTGGCTTGGTGTGGTACTAACCAGGCAATATCATCTCCTTTGAGACCATTTCTTTCCATAACCTCCGCACTCACATCAGCCATATTGGTTACGGCAAATTTGAAAACGGTGGCTCCTTCCTGATAAGCGAAATGCTCTTTTCTATCTACTGTGGCATGCGTAGCAGGACGTCTACTTCCACCAGCTTTCATATGTAAATATGGTTCACCAGATCCGTCTGACTTAAGCACTGAATCCCTTATTCCATACTCATCCGTCGTAGGTTCGAGTAGCACAGCCCCAGCTGCATCTCCGAAAAGAATACAAGTGGTACGGTCTGAATAATCTACAATAGATGACATCTTATCGGCACCTACGACAATTACCTTTTTATGAGTACCTGACTCGATGAATTGAGCACCTGTATTTAGAGCAAATAGGAAACCTGAGCATGCTGCTGCAAGATCGAAGCTGAAACTGTTTGTAGCGCCTACTTTATCTGCAATAATATTTGCGGTAGCTGGAAAAGGAAGGTCGGGTGTAACTGTGGCACAAATGATCAAATCAATCTCCTCCGCCTTTGTATTCGTTTTTTCCAGAAGACCTTTTACTGCCTCAACTCCCATTACGGAAGTTCCTTGATCTTCTCCTTTAAGGATTCTTCTTTCCTTGATTCCGGTTCGGGTGACAATCCACTCATCGTTTGTTTCGACTAGAGTTTCTAACTCCTTGTTAGTCAAAACATATTCAGGTACATAGCCCTGAATTCCGGTGATCATGGCTCTAGTTTTGTCCATTCAATATTTGTGTTTTTAAGCCAATCAGAAGGCTCGTGCTGAATTATTGGCTGGAGTTTATGCTCCAACGTAAGGGTCAAAAATATTACAATTGTCCTTTACCACCAAAAGAATTATTGGAACCGCACATTCCTTTGCCTGAGGGCTATTTTGAGAAAAATTCAAAAAAAAATCCATCCCCGATTGAGGATGGATTAAATAATTATCGAGTTGGCTTAAGCCAATACTTCTTTTTCCATGATTACCTGTCCTTTGTAGTAAAGCTTTCCGTCTAGCCAGAATGCTCTGTGAGGAAGGTGGAATTCACCAGTAGTAGGACACTTTGCCAAACCTTTGGCTTCCAATTTATAATGCGTTCTTCGCTTGTCTCTTCTGGTCTTTGAAATTTTTCGTTTAGGATGTGCCATCGTATCTGTGGTTTATGATTATGCTTACTTCTTTAAATTTTTCAGTGCTGCCCATCTCGGGTCCACCGTTTTTTCAGTTTCCTGATTTTCTTCTTCTCTATCTATAATGATAAACCCTCCCTGAATACTTGGGTCATCATTGTCTAATTCATTTTTATAATCCGGGTGAATTCTTTTTGAAGGAATGGCCAACAAAATGAATTCGTAGATCAATTGAGCCACATTGATCGAAGGAGTATCTCTGGTTATCATAAATACCTCTTCGTTGATTTCTTTTTCTTCTCCACCAAATTTATAAATGATAGTCTCGTGCAGATCCAGTGGGTAATCAAAGCTTTCTAGACTTCGATCGCATACCAACTCTACTGCACCTTTGATAAAGAAATCAGTTTCAATGAGATTTGCTCCAATATTTAGTTTGACCCTTACGGTCAAATCTCCTTTTTCGGCAATTTCATTTTCTTCGAAATGGCTGAAAAAAGAATCATCAATCTGGAAATCAATCTCGTGAACTCCCTCTGTATATTTTATCACTTCGATTTCGAAGCTTTTCCAGAACTTATCCATGCTCCCCAGATTTAAGACCGCAAATTTAGAGATTAAATCTCATTCTTAGAATTTTCTAGAGAAATATTCTTCTGTTTTTTGAAGTTTTTCAAACTATTCAGCGTATTCCGCTTCCTGTCTTTGAGTTTTGACAATGTCCACTGCTAAAAATAAGGCTGATCTCATAGATCCTTCATCCGCCAGGTTCTTTCCGGCTATCCCAAAGGCAGTACCATGATCCGGCGAAGTTCTCACTACAGGGAGCCCAGCAGTGAAATTCACCCCATTCCCAAAATTCATCGATTTAAAGGGAATCAGCCCTTGATCGTGGTACATAGCAAGGACTCCGTCAAACTTATTTTGCTGAAGCATTCCATAGAACCCATCTGCCGCATAAGGTCCAAAGACATAGTGTCCCTTATCCTTCAACTCGTGGATGGCAGGTTTTATAATTTCGATTTCTTCTTTTCCCAGAATCCCGTCCTCTCCTGCATGGGGATTTAGACCCAAAACGGCAATTTTCGGCTTGCTGATACCAAAGTCATTCTTCAGGCTTGCAATCATCAATTCGCACTTTTCTTTTATCAACTCCTTCGTAATGGAAGAAGCGACTTGAGATAAAGGCATATGGGCAGTCACT
Source organism: uncultured Cyclobacteriaceae bacterium (assembly GCA_937146645.1). Taxonomy (GTDB): domain Bacteria; phylum Bacteroidota; class Bacteroidia; order Cytophagales; family Cyclobacteriaceae; genus Algoriphagus. The sequence goes on along the minus strand of CAKZRQ010000037.1, from coordinate 313,015 downwards.
AAACCAACTCTTTGGGTTTCTGAAACCATCATCATCAGACTTTTCTCAGATCCAACTGCTCTAGCTAAGTGCTCTGTATGTCCCAAAAAAGGTTTCTCGTCTTTGTGAATATTGTTCTTACTCACAGGTGCTGTGACTAGGGCATCGATTTTTCCTTCCTTTAAATCGGTAATCCCAGCTTCGAATGCTTTTAAGGCAAATTGTCCAGCAAGCTCTGACTCTGTTCCTGGATTCAATTCAGGACAATCATCCGCTACATTTAGGACATTCACTTTTTTCCACTGGACAGACTGTATATCTCTGGTTTGATGAAAATTGAAATCCTCGAAAGAGAGGGACTTTCTATAGTAGGAAAGGATTTTTCCATGTCCATAAATAACCGGAATAAAACTCTTGATCATTCTCGAATCAAGAAGAGCTTTGATGGTCACTTCTGGTCCAACACCATTGCAATCACCTATAGTAATCCCGATTTTTGGCTTATTATTTTTTGGGTTCATTTTCTACAGCTAAGCACTCCTGAATCAATTGTCAAAGCGCTGATTTCCTTTTAGAATATTCTCTTAATTTTAGCTGCAAGTTATAAAAATTAAAAGGCGATTGATGAAAAAGGTCAAAGCAAAGAAACACCTGGGACAACATTTCCTGAAGGATCTCTCGATCGCCGAGGATATCGCTAAAGCCATCACTGGGCATAGAGATGCAAAGCAGATTTTGGAGATAGGTCCAGGGATGGGAGTGCTGACTGATTTCCTCTTAGAATTGGATCAAGAACTCCTTCTCATCGATATTGATAAAGAGTCTATCGCTTATTTATCTGAGAAATATCTTGAACTCGCGGGAAAGATCATTTACGGTGATTTTCTAGAGTATGATTTCCGGGAGGTGCTCCCAGATCCATATATCATCGCAGGTAATTTCCCTTACAATATTTCCAGCCAGATTTTCTTTAGAGTGCTTGAGCAAAGGCATAAAGTGACCGAGGTAGTTTGCATGCTGCAGAAAGAGGTGGCAGAAAGGATCGCTTCGCCAAAGGGTAAAAAGAGCTATGGGATTCTATCTGTGCTTTTACAGGCCTATTACGACATAGAATATTTATTTACCGTTCCCCCACATGTCTTTGACCCTCCGCCGAAAGTTAATTCCGGGGTAATCCGATTAAGAAGGAATTTGGTCGAGAAATTAGATTGCGATGAAAAGCTTTTTTTCAAAGTTGTCAAGCGAGGTTTTGGGAATCGAAGGAAAACGCTTAGAAACTCGCTAAAATCTTTTGATCTTGCCGACGATCTGAAGGAGCATGCTCTGATGGATCTTAGGGCTGAGCAGTTGTCGGTCGATGATTTTGTATTTCTAACACAACAAATCGAGAAGTCGCGTGGAAACCATTAAGCAATTCGAACTATCCAAAGAGTATCTGGAGAGCCTTCGGTTTGCGATTGAGGGTGAAAACGACACGTTTATCCAGGAGTCCTTCGAGGGAGTAAATGAAGCAGATATTGCTTCTTTGCTAGAAGAGCTATCCATGGATGAAGCGCTCTATGTGTTCAAGGCCATCGATAAGCAAATCGCCGCTGATATTCTCAGTGAGCTTGAAGATGATACCCTTGAAAAGGTCATAAAGGCCATGGATAATCAAGAGTTGGCTTCCTACATCGAATTGATGGATTCGGATGATGCCGCTGATATGATTAATCTTTTTGGGGACAAAGAGAGCCAGGAGATCATAGGTTATTTTGAGGATCGGTCGAAAAGTTTACAAGTAATCGACCTGCTCAAGTATGAGGAAGATACAGCTGGTGGTATTATGGCGAAAGAATATATCCGAGCCAATAAAAACTGGACGGTAGTCCAAACCATCAACGAAATAAGAAGACAAGCTGAAAATGTAGAGAAGATCTTTTCCATTTATGTAGTCAATAACCGACAGCATCTGCTTGGTCGGGTTTCTTTGAAAAAGATCGTTCTGGCATCTGATCAAACGCTGATTCAGGATATTTATGAAGAGGAGCTGATTTCTGTGCAGACTGATACTGATCAGGAAGAAGTAGCGGAAATAATGCGTCGATATGATTTGGAATCTATTCCCGTGGTGAATGCTAAAAATGTTTTGGTAGGCAGGATCACTGTAGATGATATTCTTGATGTAATCCGCGAAGAAGCTGAAGAGGACATTCAGGCCATGACAGGTATTACAGAAACTGTGGATGATAATGACTCTGTCATTAAGCTCATCAAGGCTCGATTACCCTGGCTATTGATCGGAATCGTAGGAGGATTGATGGGTGCTGGTTTCATCGGATTCTTTGAAGGAGGGCTCAGCAAAGTGACGGCATTAGCATTTTTTATTCCTCTAATCACCGCGACAGGGGGAAATGTGGGGATTCAATCTTCATCATTGGTGGTTCAATCCTTAGCGAGTAAATCTGCCTTTGATGACAGTTTATCCAAACGATTTTTTAAAGGTCTTTTAGTAGCCATTTTGAATGGTTTGATATTGGCCCTTTTTGTATTTGGGATGGTGGTACTTTTTTATGGAAATGGAGCAAAATTCGCCATGGTAGTATCCATAGCCCTTTTCTCGGTAGTCTTATTGGCTTCCTTCATGGGTACTGTTACACCAATCGTTCTAAATCGTATGGGAGTTAATCCTGCTTTGGCCTCGGGCCCATTTATCACTACAGCGAACGATCTGCTTGGCTTAGCAGTTTACTTCATCGTTGCAATGTCACTTTTAAACCTCTAGAAGGATTTCCACATGAAAGCGCTTATTATCGATGAAATGCACTCGAGCATTATGTTTTTGCTCGCGGATATAAATATAGAGGCCGACTATCGCCCCTTGATCCAGCGTGATGAAATCCTGGAAATTCTGGAAGAGTATGACGGGATTTTTATCCGTTCCAAAACTCCAATGGACAGAGAGTTACTTGAGAAGGGTAAGAATCTGAAGTTCATCGCTAGGGCAGGAGCAGGATTGGAGAAGATTGATCAAGACTATGTTGAATCAAGGGGCATTGAGCTTTTTCACGCTGCAAAAGGAAATCGGGATGCAGTTGCAGAACAGGCCATTGGAGGACTTTTGGCGCTGTTTAATCATTTATCAAAGGCAGATACTGAAGTAAGAAAAGGAATTTGGGATCGAGAAGGTAACCGAGGGATTGAGCTGAAGGGCAAAACAGTTGGAATAATCGGGTATGGAAATATGGGGAAGGCTTTTGCCAAAAGACTGAGAGGTTTTGACGTGGAAGTTTTGGCCTACGATAAGTACAAAAAGGACTTTGGCAATTCTGAAATCCAGGAAGTTTCCTGGGAAGAATTGCAATCCAGGGCTGATATTTTGAGCATTCATGTTCCCCTAACTGAAGAGACCCGTATGTACTTTGATTCACAAGTCATTTCTGGCTTTGCAAAGCCAATCTGGCTAATCAATACCGCCAGGGGTGAGGTGATTTCTTTTGCTACCATTAACCGAGCTATGGACAATGGACAGGTTTTAGGAGCGATATTAGATGTTCTTGAAAACGAGAAATTCGATAAGTTCACTAAGGTCCAAAAGGAAGAATTTGATCGATTAGCTTCTCGAAGAAATGTCCTTTTTACTCCTCATGTAGCCGGTTGGACGTTTGAGTCTTACGAGAAAATCAATGAAGTATTGGTCAAGCAAATTCGTAAAAAATTCGGGCTTCAATCGACCTAGGACCTAAGTTAGAAACTTGCTAAATGTCAAAGCTTTCGTATCTTTGACCATCAAATAAAGAACAAAATCACGGTAACGGTGCTGAAAAGTGGCCGTTACTTTGTTTTAATACCCAAATCAACATTATCGTTATGGCAGTTCAATATTATACTGAGGAAGGACTCAGAAAGCTAAAAGAAGAGCTTGCAGAGCTAAAAGGAAAGGGAAGACAAGACATAGCAAAGCAAATTGCGGAAGCTCGGGACAAAGGTGACTTAAGTGAAAATGCTGAATATGATGCAGCGAAGGATGCTCAAGGTCATTTGGAGCTTAAGATTGCCAAGCTTGAGGCGGTAGTTGGGAATGCAAGAATTCTGGATAATTCTCAAATGGATACCTCAAAGGCGGGTATTTTGAGTACCGTGAAAATCAAGAATGTGAAGAATGGAATGGAAGTGGCCTATACGCTTGTTTCTGAAGAAGAAGCTGATTTAAAGGCTGGAAAGATATCATTGGGCTCCCCATTTGGGAAAGGCTTGAACGGAAAGAAAGTCGGTGAAATCGCAGAGATAAATGCCCCGGCCGGCAAACTCCAATTCGAAGTATTAGAAATTACTTACTAATCTAATCCCGGTTCAACCGGGATTTTTTATTTTTAACCATGGCGTCAATTTTTTCCAAAATCATAAACCGGGAGATTCCCGCAGAGATCGTCGCAGAAGACGATAACTACATCGCATTCTTAGATATCATGCCTCTGGTTAAGGGCCATGTGCTCGTCGTACCAAAAGTGGAGGTAGATTATATTTTTGATCTAGATCCTGATATCCTGCAAGGCCTTACCCTATTTTCTCAGAAGGTGGCGAAGGCAATCGATAAAACCATCAAATGCACCAGAGTAGGGGTGGCGGTAATTGGCTTGGAGGTTCCTCATGTTCATGTTCATTTGGTACCGCTAAATTCCATGGATGACATCAATTTCACCCGGCCTAAATTGAAATTGACCCAAGAGGAATTATCGAACATTGCTGAAACTATCCGAGGAGGGATGGCTTAATTTGACTTTGGGTCAAAGCTTTTAATTGTGTCAAGAGAGTACTTAGGAGTTCCTCCTTTCTGGGTTGCTACAAAAGCACCCAGCTTACATCCAAAATCAAGAGCCTTTTCGATCTCGGTTCCATCAAGTATTTTGAAAATGAATCCACTTAAAAAGGCATCTCCTGCTCCTATGGTATCATTTACTTTTATCTGATAACCAGAGTTTTGTGATATTTTACCTTGATCATAGATCAAAGCTCCTTTTGAACCAAGGGTGATACATATTTTCTCGATTGCGAACTGCTTTGAAATATGCTCGCAAAAGGAAGGAATTTCATGGCTGATGTCAAAGTGATTTGCAAATTCGATTAGCTCATCCTCATTGATTTTTAAAAGATCTGTTTGTCTTAGGAGGGATTCAATCTTAGAAAAATCAACGTAGGGAGGACGTAAATTTGCGTCGAAAATTTTGAATTTGGCCTCTGCCAAAAGTGCAGTCAAGGTTTCAAAACTTTTAGAACTTCTCACGCCAAGTGACCCAAATACGAAGGCGTCCGATTCTTTCACCGCCCCCAAAGCTTCATCCGATAATTCGATGGTATCCCAGCCTACATTTTCGAGAATATCGTATTTGATGTTTTCCAAATCACTATCATCAATCAGCACTCTAGAGGTATCAACCTCATTTTTTCTTTGAATTAGGCTGATGTCCTTGCCGAAAGAGGCTAAGAACTCAAGGAGGTCCTCTCCTAATTTATCTTCGCCTACCGCTGAGATAAGCTGTGAATGGTAGCCCAGCTGATGAAGATTCAGTGCCACATTCATGGGAGCACCACCTGGAATGGAACCTGTTGTCAAACAATCCCAGAGCATCTCTCCGAATAAAACGACTCGCTTCTTCATCCTAGTTGTGAATGTTCTGGTGGATTTCTTCCAGGGATTTGCCTTTTGTTTCAGGCATTTTGAATCGTACCCAAAGTAGCTGCCAAACCATCATGGCTGCAAAGAATAAGAAAATGTACCCCGGTCCGAATTCATTGGCAAAGAATGGAAAGACGTTAGCGATAACTGCGGCCAATATCCAATGGGTAAAGGACCCTATGGATTGCCCATAAGCTCTAAGGTCATTTGGGAACATTTCTGAGATAAACACCCAAATCACTGAACCCTGTCCGATGGCATGTGACGTGATGAATCCGAACACGAAAAAGGGAAGCCAGGAAGATGAAATACCTGGACCCAGGAAATTATAAGCCATGAGGCAAAGCGAGATAATGTATCCTACTGAGCCTATATACATGAGCTTTTTTCTGCCGATTCGATCGATTAAGTAAAGACCTAAGAAAGTACCTCCCAGATTGACTAAACCTATCCCAATGGTGGAGATAAGTGCATTTTCAGTGGAGATTCCTGCCATTTCGAATACCCTTGGGGCAAAATAAATGATGGCATTGATACCTGACATCTGATTGAAAAAAGCGAACATGATCGCTAATAGGGTAGTGGGGAAGAAAGCCTTGGTGAATATGGCTGCAAAACTTCCTTTTTGATGTAGTTTTTCTTCCTCCTCGATTGCTAGGGCAATTGCTTCATCAACCCCATCCGGATCAGTTTTAGCTAGAATTGACCTTGCTTTTACCTCATCTCCCAGCTTCGCCAAGATCCATCTTGGACTTTCAGGAATACGGAAAATCATGATCGAGTAAATCAAGGCTGGTATGGCTTCGACTCCAAGCATCCAACGCCATTCGCTAGCAATATCCGCAGTTCCAATCAGGTAATTTGAGACGTATGCAATTACAATCCCGAATACGATGTTGAATTGATAAAGAGCAACGAGAAATCCTCTGTTCTTCGCCGGTGCGATCTCAGAAATATACATCGGGGCCACTACGGACGAAGCACCAACTCCAAGTCCACCGATAAACCTAAACAAAGTAAATGAGGTGACATCCCAGGCTGTTGCCGACCCAAAGGCTGAAATGAAATACAACAGACCAATCCAAAGAAGGCTTTTCTTTCTGCCGAATTTGTCCGCAGGAACACCTCCAAAAAGAGCTCCTATTACTGTTCCATAAAGCGCTGAGGCGATTGCCAGGCCATGCATCCAGTCACTAAGCTGCCAAACATCCTGAATCTGTCTTTCGGCACCTGAAATTACGGCAGTGTCGAAACCGAAAAGAAAGCCACCCAAGGCGGCAGTGATGGATACAAAAAAGGCATACTTACCTATCTTCATGTTTTTTTGGGTTGGTGGAGAATCACGAATCTAACCAGAAGCCTTCGATTTCAAAATAAGACAAGTGTAAATACCTTATCGGATTGTTAAATAGGAAGTTTATACTCTGGAAAGCGATAATTTTTTAGCAAGCCCATCCAATTAATTGAATCTTTACAATGCAGAAGATTATTTGGTTTCAGGTAAAATTTCATCTGCTGACCTGCACAAAATTTCCTATATTCGCGATAGGAAGGAGAATCAATATTGTTCACCTTTTCCTTACTGAACCAAGCTATAAACCCGAATAATGACAAATCAAGTCAAAACTTACTCTCCCAAAAATCACATCCGAATAGTTACGGCGGCTTCGCTCTTCGATGGACACGATGCAGCCATAAATATCATGAGGAGGATCATACAGTCTACGGGCTGTGAGGTGATCCATTTGGGGCATAATCGATCCGTTCAGGAAATAGTCAATTGTGCTATCCAGGAGGATGTGCAGGCTATAGCCATTACCTCGTATCAAGGCGGGCATGTAGAGTTTTTTAAATACATGTATGATCTCCTTCGTGAAAAGGGGGCGGGTCATATCAAGATTTTTGGAGGAGGTGGAGGAACGATCCTGCCTGAAGAGATTAAAGAACTTCAAGATTATGGCATCGATAGAATTTATGCTCCTGACGATGGCCGTGAGCTTGGTCTCCAGGGCATGATCAATGATCTGGTCGAAAAATGCGATTTTCCAATTGGAAATGAACTTCCTGAAGGCTTTTCATTGGATAGAGAGAATAAGGGCTACATAGGAAGAGCCATATCTTCTTTTGAGAATTTTCCGGAAAATGCTCAGAATCTCCTTGATTCAGTTCGAAAGCAAAGCAAAGAATCGACTATTCCTGTTTTAGGAATAACAGGAACTGGAGGGGCTGGTAAGTCCTCCTTGGTGGATGAATTGGTTAGACGATTCCTGATTGATTTTGAGGACAAAACTTTGGCTATTATTTCTGTCGATCCCTCCAAAAGAAAAACAGGGGGTGCCTTACTCGGAGACAGAATTCGGATGAATGCCATTAACCATCCTAGAGTATTTATGCGGTCTTTAGCCACTAGACAGTCTAATTTGGCTTTGTCACGATATGTGCAGGATGCCGTTGATACGGTCAAAGCTGCAGGATTTGATTTGGTGATTCTTGAAACTTCAGGGATCGGTCAGTCTGATACGGAAATAATCGAACATTCGGATCTATCACTATATGTGATGACTCCGGAATACGGTGCAGCATCCCAATTGGAGAAGATTGATATGCTTGATTTTGCCGACGTTATCGCGCTGAACAAGTTTGATAAAAGGGGAGCTCTGGATGCTATTCGAGATGTAACAAAGCAATACAAGCGCAATCATAACCTTTGGGACACCAAGGATGAAGAAATCCCTGTTTTTGGTACCATAGCTTCCCAATTCAACGATCCTGGAATGAATGAGCTTTACAGGGCCTTAATTCAAGAGGTAGCAAAAGATCATGAAGGATGGGAAAGTAATTTTGCTTTGACCGGAGGTCAATCAGAAAAGATTTACATAATTCCTCCGGCAAGAACCCGCTACCTCTCTGAGATCACTGAAATCAATCGAAATTATGATCGATGGGTAGATGAGCAGAAAGAAATTGCACAAAAGCTTTTCAGCATCCGAAAATCCATTGAGACCATTTCCGAGGGAAATCTTGAGGATAAGGATCGATTGATCAAAGAGCTAGAGGAAGTTTATGCTAAAGTTGAATTGGATTTTGATCCAAAAAATAAGCTTTGGTTAGAAAATTGGCAGGCTGAAGCAAAGAGATATTCGGACGATTACTATGTCTTTAAAGTCAGAGACAAGGAAATCAAAGTGCAGACCTATCACACGTCGCTTTCAGAATCAAGAATTCCAAAAGTATCCCTTCCAAAATATGAGGCATGGGGTGATTTGTTGAAGTGGGGATTGAAAGAAAATGTTCCAGGTAAGTTTCCTTTCACAGCAGGTGTCTTTCCATTCAAGAGGGAAGGAGAGGATCCTACCAGGATGTTTGCCGGTGAAGGTGGCCCTGAGAGAACGAATAAGCGTTTTCACTATGTGTCACAAGACATGCCTGCAAAAAGGCTTTCAACGGCTTTCGATTCTGTGACCCTCTATGGTGAGGACCCTGATTATCGTCCAGATATCTATGGGAAAATCGGTAATTCTGGGGTGAATGTCTGCTGTCTGGATGATGCAAAGAAACTTTACTCAGGCTTCAATTTGGTTGATCCAAAGACCTCAGTATCCATGACGATTAATGGTCCTGCGGCTACCATGACGGCATTTTTCATGAATACCGCCATTGATCAGCAGTGCGAGGTTTATATCAAGGAAAATGGTCTTGAAAAGGAAGTAGAAGAGAAGATTGCTAAAATTTACAAGGGCAAGAAAAGACCCACATATAACGCGGAAATACCTGAAGGAAATGATGGCTTAGGTTTAATGCTTCTTGGAGTGACCGGTGATCAGGTTTTACCAAAAGATGTTTATCTCCAGATAAAAGCTGATACCATAGCTAAGGTTAGAGGTACCGTTCAAGCAGACATTCTAAAAGAAGATCAGGCCCAGAATACTTGTATTTTCTCAACTGAATTCTCATTGCGGTTGATGGGGGATGTTCAGGAATATTTCATCCAAAATCTGGTGAGAAATTTCTATTCCGTTTCTATATCCGGTTATCACATTGCTGAAGCAGGGGCGAACCCAATCACCCAATTGGCACTTACCCTTTCTAATGGATTCACTTATGTGGAATACTATGTGAGTCGCGGGATGGATATCAATAAGTTTGCTCCTAACTTATCATTCTTCTTTTCCAATGGAATTGATCCTGAGTACGCGGTCATCGGGCGTGTGGCTAGAAGAATTTGGGCGAAAGCAATGAAACTAAAGTATGGAGCAAATGAGCGCTCACAAATGCTTAAGTATCACATTCAGACTTCCGGAAGGTCACTTCATGCGCAAGAGATTGATTTTAATGACATTAGAACCACGCTCCAGGCACTGTATGCTATTTATGATAATTGTAATTCTCTTCATACCAATGCGTATGACGAAGCGATCACAACACCTACGGAAGCTTCGGTTCGTCGGGCAATGGCTATACAGCTTATCATCAATAAAGAGCTCGGTTTAGCCAAGAATGAAAATCCCCTTCAAGGTGGTTTTATCATTGAAGAGCTGACTGACTTGGTTGAGGAAGCAGTTTATTTGGAGTTTGATCGAATAACTGAAAGAGGTGGAGTTCTTGGGGCAATGGAAACCATGTATCAGCGGGGTAAAATTCAGGAAGAGAGTCTTCACTATGAAATGCTGAAGCATACCGGAGAATATCCAATTATAGGAGTTAATACTTTCCTTTCTTCCGAAGGTTCACCAACTGTGACTCCCGGCGAAGTGATTCGGGCAAATGAATCCGAGAAAGAGGATCAAATCCGAACTTTGGAGAATTTGCACAGCAATCAAAGAGAGACGGCAGAGGAGCTACTTGCTAACTTAAAAGTAGCGGCAGTTCAAAATAAAAACATCTTTTCGGAACTCATGGAGGCCTCAAAGTATTGTTCTCTTGGTGAAATCACCAATGCCCTTTATGAAGTTGGTGGGCAGTATAGAAGAAATATGTAATTCAGAAATACCATGGCGAAAAAGAATGTAAAGGTCACAATGAAGGCCGATTATGAGTACGAAGCGGTAAACGCACAGGGAAATACAGTTCAGATTGATATGTACGATTTGGACAAGAAGGAAGCCCAATCGCCTATGGACTTACTTCTTTCAGCCTTGGGTGGCTGTGCATCTGTAGATGCGGTCCTGATGATGAAGAAGAAGAGAAAGACAGTTACTGATTATTTTGTAGAAGTTGAGGGTACCAGAAATGACGGTGTTCCAGAGTATTTCACCGATATCAGTATGCGTTTTGTATTGATCTCTCCCGATGCAAAAGATGAGGAATTTCAAAAGGTCGTAGCTCTTGCGGTTGATAAATATTGCTCTGTAGCCTCCTCATTAAAATCCAAAATTACCTATACTTCAGAAGTCCAGAGACCAGCATGAGGGTAATACGGGAATGGTTACAGGAAGAGATTCGAATAAGCCTTTTTTCCTGGAACAATAAGTACATCATCAAGTATGAACTTGGCCCAATGGAACAAACCTTTAAGGTTCCAGAGATGGATGTTTTAGATCAAGCCGAACTGGAAGTATTCTGGAAGGGAGAATTTTTTGAAAAAGTGAAGTCTCGATTTCATGAAATGGGAACCTCTTTTAGAGAGGAGCTAATGAAGCTTTAAGCGAAAAGACTTAATTTGGACCCATGAGGAAAAGCTTATGGGTCTTTTTTTTTCTTGGTATTTTCGGTTGTGAAACAAAAAATAACCAGGACGCAGCAGTAGACACTTCTCATCTGGATGAGATTATAGAAAGTCTGGAAGCCGATGGTAGGATAGTAATGGAAGAAATACTCTTCGTTTCTGATTTTGCAGCTGGCTTATTTATAAATCAAGATACCGTTAATTTTTCTGCTCCACTTGGTTATAATATCGTGGATGGGGTGTCAGATAATCGACCAGGTGATCCCTCCGATAAAAGCACCATTTTTGTATCTACTTTACAGGAAGATCAAGAACTGGTTTTTGATGAGATTCGGATCACAAATCCTTTAGATTCGGTTTTCAGAAGCATAAGTTTCGCATATCCTTTGATCGCTCAGATTTACACAAATTCATCAACTCAGATTTCCCGTCTTTATCCTGCTTATGATGCCGTAAATCTGTTGGAACCGGATTTAGATCTTACCTCATTTAATTTCTATTATGGAGCAGATGAAACCAATAACCCTGAGCGGGTGGCTAAATGGCTCCCGGAAGCTTATATTGATCCAGCAGGATTAGGATGGATAGTTTCTTTAGTTTCTCCAGTCTATGTAAAAGATGAATTGAAATTGGTTGTTGGCATTGATTTTAAGTTGTCTGAGGTGCTCGAAGAATACTTGAATTCAGAAAATGGAGACTATTTGGTTGTAACAGGGAAGGGAGATATCGTTTGGGGTTCTCCAGTGGCCATCAACGAGCTAGGTTTTCCTCCTTTGAAAAATCATGTTTATACCGAAACCATAAAATCAGATAATTTTCGAATTTCTGATTACAATCTTTATAACAGCAAAAGCCCTGAGGTACGGGAAATGGCCCAAAGTTTATTGAAATCAGGTGAAAACCGATTCGATTTTGAGTTCGAAACTGACCTATGCTGTGCTAATGTCTCTCGCTTTCACATGGTGGATTGGGTGTTAATTGAAATCAAAAAGAATTGAAGCTTTTTAAGTCAAAATATCAGCAGGATTTCTGGGTAACCATCTCCATTGGTTCTCTTATAATTATTTCTGTTGTTGTTCTAGCTGTCAATTTTTTTGTCGCCATCCGCAATTCTCAACTATCATCCAGGAAGGAATTTCTGGAGAAGCAGACAGAATTAGTCTCGCGACAGCTTGAAATGAGAATTGATGAATTCGAAGCGGACGCCAAAGTGGTAAGGGAGTTTGTGGATGATGAGGATATGGATCCAGAGGATTTCCGCCAGGAATTCTCTGAAGTAGTTAGAAGGGTTTTTAATTCCTATCCAGGGCTTATTGATTCTAGTCATGTCCATTTCAAAGATTCCCTGATTTCATTTCATATGACTTCAAGGAACAACTTCATTCGAAGAGAGATTGAGGATAGCATTGACAAGAGTGGTTTAGTAATGGTGGATGTTGAGGGAGAGTCAGATATAAGGGTTGAGTTTTTTATCAATCTCCCGTCTTATACCAATCGATTTGTACAAGATTTTTATCTGGATACAGATGGATCTAAATATTTGATTATCAATGACTCATTGATTTATCTGAGCTCTGGTTTATCAAAAAATCCCATATCCATAACCGAGGGTTCAAAGGCGAAAATTTTTGATGATGTCACCGCTGGATTAAAAGGAGTTTATTCAATTAACTGGTATGATTCTCTTTCATCCGGAATGGCTCAAGCGGCGCAGTATCCCTTTGATTTTGGAGATATTGAAAGAGATGCCTCCTTGGTCTTCCTTTTGAAAATTGATGATCTGAATTCAGGTATTTACTCTACCTATTTTTTCCTCTTCAGTATCCTGGTAATTATACTCGTGGGGACTGTTGTTGTCTTCAGTCTTGCTATTACTAATAATGAGAAGGCGAGGAAGGAACTGGAGATAAAAAGTGAAGAAATTTCTGATCTCTTCCAGAGACAAAGCTTGCTACTCCAAGAATTAAGAGGGTTTGTATTTTTTCATAACTATCAGGGAAAGATTACCCGAGTCACGGATGAGATGGAAACCATCTTAGGAAGAAATTTGAATGAGTTTTACAAAGCTTTTCAAAAGGACAGCCGCTCTGAAGATGTAAAAAGGATCAGAAATTATGTACTAAAAGCCGTTGAAAATAAGGTTCCCTACCTGGACTTTGAATATGACTACGTAAGAAGAGATGGGCGAAAGATCAGGCTGAGAATTTTCGAGAAGTTGTCCTATGATTCTGATGGCAGGTTTCTAGGGGGTAATGGAATTTGCACAGATATTACCAAGCAATACGAGTCTCGAAGGGAATTGATAAATAGTGAAAATAGGCTAAGGAACGTAATTAGAAATATTCCTGATGTTATTTCAATCTATGATAATCGTGGTAAAATTCTTTCGCTTGATATAAAGGATCAAACTGAATTCATGTCCGATTCAGAGGAATTCATTGGAAAGAGGCTTGAGGAAGTAGTGGGTGAAAAGGTAAAGGCAGAAGTTTTAGAAGCGTTTGAGCTTGCACGAAGGACTGGTAAAATTAAAACTGTGGAGTGGCCTATTCGAGTTGATGAAACTAAGAAGTATTTTGAAGTACGCTTTTTCCCATTGGACAATAGCCAAATGATGTCTTTGTCAAAAGATATTACTGCTCAAAAGGTCTGGGAAAAGGGCTTGGTAGAAGCGATGAATGCCGCAGAAAAAGCCAATAAGGCTAAATCTGAATTCCTTGCCAATATGAGTCATGAGATCAGGACTCCTTTAAATGGCCTGCTGGGAATAATTGATCTTATAGAACAAACCAAGTTAAACAAGCAGCAAAAACAATATCTGGACATCATAAAGAATTCTGGGAATAGTCTTCTAGGGATAATCAAAGACATACTCGATTATTCTAAAATCGAAGCAGGAAAAATTGATCTCAATGATCAAAAATTTAGTCCTGGAAAAGAGCTGGAAAAGATGGTGGATATTTTTCTAGGCTTAGTAAAGAAAAAGAATATTCAACTGAGATATGAGGTTTCAGATGAGGCTATGGGTTGGTTTGAAGGCGATAGGGACAAGTGGCAGCAAGTTTTATTGAACCTTTTAGGCAACGCGACTAAGTTTACCCCTGAGAAAGGAAAAATATTTGTCAGGCTAAGTACCGAATACCTTACAGATGCTGCACACTTCATTCATTGTGAAGTTCATGATTCCGGAATAGGAATCCCAAAAGAAAAAATCCCATACTTGACCGACCCATTTTTTCAGGTAGAAAGCGCTTCAGATCGCGCCTACCAAGGAACAGGGTTAGGCCTCGCTATTGCTAAAAAGATCGTCCAGATAATGGGCGGAGATTTAACAATTGAGAGCGCGGTAGGTGAGGGATCAGTTTTTTCTTTCAGTGTCCTCCTAAGTAAAACTGAAAACCAGGTTAGTGATTTAGGTTTTATCGAATTAACTGATGAAGGTATTGATTCGGATCAGGGTGAAAAGTATCCATTGAATATCCTTTTAGCAGAGGACAATGATTTAAATTTAGAGCTTATGACTCTAATGTTAGAGCAGTTAAACTATGAATTTGATACGGCCAGAAACGGACTCGATGCTTTAAATGCAATAAAACTGAAAAATTATGATGTCATCTTAATGGATGTCCAAATGCCTTTTTTGAATGGGCTCGAAGCAACTAAACGAATACGTGAAGGACAAATTCAAAATGACATCATTATAGTGGGGCTCTCGGCAAATGTTTTTGATGAGGATTTTAAAAAGGCGGAGGAAATGGGAATGGATTTCTATCTAACCAAACCTATCAGACTCGCCGAATTAGCTAAAATGCTGAAGAATACATTCTTAAGCCTGGACAGAAAAGAAAGTAAAAGCGAACCCTAAGGTCCGCTTTTTTTATAATCCTGTGTTTATATCAAACCCTTCAAGATAGTCTGCCACTTTACGTACAAACATTCCTCCGAGGGATCCATCTACCACTCGGTGATCATAAGAGTGGGATAGGAACATCTTGTGCCTGATGGCTATAACATCTCCAGTTGGAGTTTCGACTACGGCTGGTTTTTTCACTATAGCACCGACAGCCATTATGGCTACCTGAGGCTGTGCGATAATAGGGGTGCCCATCACATTTCCGAAAGATCCCACATTTGAAACTGTATAAGTTCCTCCGGCTAAATCATCTGCAGAAAGCTTATTCGATCGTCCTCTGGCTGCCAAATCATTCACTTTCTTCGAAATACCCACCAAATTTAGCTGATCTGCATTTTTTATTACGGGTACGATAAGGTTTCCCGATGGAAGTGCCACAGCCATTCCAATATTGATATCTTTTTTGACTATGATCCTATCCCCATCCACGGAAATATTTATCATCGGAAAATCGCGGATGGCTTTGGCGATAGCCTCAATAAAGAAGGGGGTAAAAGTGATTGGCTCACCAAACTTTTGCTTATAGGCTTCTTTATGCTTATTCCTCCATAGAACGATATTCGTCATGTCGGCTTCAACGAATGAAGTCACGTGCGGAGAGATGCGCTTAGACTCGACCATCCTAGTCGCAATCATTTTCCGCATTCTATCCATTTCGATGATCTCATCCTGGCCAGAAATGCTCACATGAACTTTAGGCTCAGAGATAGATGGGCCTTCAGCAGGTGCGGAAACCACTGGAGCATCAGATCTGGACTTTAAATAAGCCAGCATATCCTTCTTGGTGACGCGACCATTTTTACCTGTTCCTGGAATTCTGGAAAGCTCAGCTGCATCTATACCTTCTTCTTTAGCGATATTTTTTACTAGAGGAGAGTAGAATCGCTCATCCGATTGAGCTTCTTTTTCTTTTGGCTCCGTCAAAGTTGATCCGAGCAAATTCGCCGTTTGCTCTGGAACAATTTCCATTAGCTCATCTTTCAAATCGGCCTCGGACAGCTCCACTTTTTCTTCAGGTTCTGCTGCTGCTTCACCAGATGTTTCTAAAACAGCGATAGGTGCTCCTACAGCAACGACCTCGCCTTCTTTTACCAAAATCTTTTTTAGGGTGCCTTGATGGGTGGAGGGAACTTCAGTGTCAACCTTATCCGTGGCTACTTCTAAAACTGATTCATCTTCCTCGATAAAATCACCTTCTTTTTTTAGCCAGGTAAGTACAGTTCCTTCAACGATACTTTCTCCCATTTTGGGCATTAGCATTTCTACGCTAGCCATAACACTCTGTAATTAAATTGGGTATTTATTCCACCTATAAAATTATATTCTAAATAAAACTATCACAAACCATTTGAATAAAATTTTATTTGCTTGTCTTATGAATACAAATTCTCAATAGGTTAAGTAAAGCTACACTTGTCAATCGAATATTCAATAGACGATCTTGGGTAAGTTGAAGTTTTTTGGTTCTGACTAGCCCTTCTGTGGCACAAGCAATCCAGACTGTGCCAACAGGTTTTTCATCTGAGCCTCCTCCGGGTCCTGCGACTCCACTGCTCGAAAGTCCAAAGTCTGTATTGAACAGATTTTTGACTCCCTGTGCCATTTCTATCACCGTCTCTTCACTTACCGCTCCATGCTTCACCAAAGTTTCATGGCTAACATTGATTACTTGCTCTTTGAATTGATTATGGTAAGGAATTACTCCTCCGTCGAAATACTCGCTACTGCCAGGAATACTTGTGATTTGATGAGCCACAAATCCTCCTGAGCAGCTTTCTGCGACTGCAACTCTTTTATTCTGTTCTTTGAGTAATTTTCCAATCGCTATTTCAAGGGTATCAGAATCATACCCATATACATATTTAGAAATGGTCGGCAAGACCTTTTTGATTTCCTTTTCAATATCCTTCGATAGGTCTTCTTTGCTTTGGCCGAAGGCCGTAAGACGTAACTTAACGTGACCTAAAGATGGGAGGTAAGCTAGCTTAATATGATCTGGGAGTCCATTCTCCCAATCTTTGATGAGGTCTGAAAGCCAGCTTTCACCAATTCCCACGGTTTTGATCATCCTATGCTGGATAACGGGAAGAGAAAATACCTTTCCGATCTCAGGCATCACAAAGTCTTTCATGAGCTTTTTCATCTCATGTGGGACTCCAGGCATACTCATCCAGTAGGTACCATTTCGCTCAAACCACATTCCCGGAGCCGTTCCTACTTCATTTGGAACATACCTGCAAATCTTTGGCAAATGACCCTGTAGAGTGTTTAAAGTAGTCATCTCTCTTCCTCGGCTTTTGAAAAATGCAGTAATAGCCTCCACGGCTTCAGGAAATTCAACGATTTCAGTATTGAAGTATTCCGCTAATAGGGGCTTGGTCAAGTCATCATTCGTAGGTCCGAGACCGCCAGTAATCAAGACCACATCTGCACGATATTCAGCCTCTTTAAAGGCGGTGAGCATATCCAGACGGTTGTCGCCAATAGTCGTCCTTCTCACTACCCGAACGCCTATCTGACTTAGTTCCTGACTGATCCAATGACTATTTGTATCAACGATATGCCCATAAAGGAGCTCATCTCCAATGGCTACAATCTCAGCTCTGATTTGATCCATGCCTTACCTAACCTTAGCTGTTTGGATTAGTTTTGCAAAAATGCCTGGGAAAAGACGCTTTGCATAGACTCCAAAAACTTCCTTGCCTCCAATGTTTACCTCACGCTTCTTTTTCCGCATGGCTGAGTAAATCTTATCGGCGCAATCTTTAGGACTCATTCCATTTGCCTGAGCGTCATCCATTTGATTTAATGGACTCCCATCTTCTGTGAGTGCGTTTATTGAGACGTTTGTCTTAATAAAACCTGGACAAATCATGGTCACTTGGATGTTATCCTTGTGGAGTTCAGCTCTCAGAGTGTCGAAGAATCCATGAAGTGCATGTTTAGAAGCAGCATAGGAACTTCTAAATGGAGTTCCGAATTTTCCCACTAAGGAACTTACTACTCCAAATGCACCAGATTTCCTTTGCATAAAGTGGGGTAGTATAGCTTTAGAAAGGGCCACTGTGCCAAAGAAATTCACTTCCATTAAACGTCTATCAACTTCAAGTGAAGTGTCCTTGATTAAGGATCTTTGGCTGATTCCTCCTGAATGGAGCACAGTATCTATATGTCCAAAAAGGTTAATGGCTTCAGAAGTTTTGGCGGGAATTTCTTCAGTTTTCGATAAATCCAATGATAGGATTTCGGTGTCCTGAGAGTTAGGGCATTCGGATTTGGCTCTTTGGAGTTCTTGCTCATTTCTGGCTGATAGAATTACTTTCCAGCCCTCTTGATTGTATTTCTTTGCGCAAGCCTCACCGATTCCAGACGAAGCTCCTGTTATCCAGATTACTTTTTTGGACATTTATTCGTGTTTGATTCGTTTTAGGTCTAAAAAAGTAAATGAATGGTCGTGTCTTTCATCGGCTGGATGAAACTCTTTAAAAGTTTCTTCCCAGTTCTCATCCTTCCATTTAGGAAAAAAAGCATCTCCTTCTGGTTCAGCATCCACCAGTGTCAGCTGCAATTCATCGGCAATGTCTAAGGATTCCTTGTAAATCTCGCCTCCACCTATTACATATAGCTTCTCCACACCCTGCTTCAATGTAAATATGAAAGCATCCTGCATACTGTGGAAAACATAATGACCCTCTGGCATTACAAAATTTTTATTTCTTGTAACTACTATGTGGGTTCGATTTGGGAGAACTCTACCTAAGGATTCAAATGTCTTTCTACCCATTAGAATGTAGTGACCACTTGTTAGATCCTTAAATCTTTTAAAATCATCAGGTAGCCTCCAAAGTAATTCGTTGTCTCTGCCTATCGCCAGGTTTCTTGCAACAGCTGCGATCAATGAAATTTTCATTAAAAAAATGCTTGTGGTTTGGGGTGACGTATCAAATACATAAGCAAATATAAATGGATTTGTTATTGTTGGCTGGCCAATAAATTTGGGTATTCTGACATTACAAATTCATGTTCAGAATCCAGTTCAATTTCCAAAACTTTCATTTTCACATTACTACCATCATTTGATGTGAAATCCATTTCCATAAAATTCCCATCAGGAAGCTGTGAGAATTGTTCAGCATAGGTCTGTCTTGTTTGGGTGGTAACAAAAGGACTGTTCTTTCCCCAAAATGCTGCAAAGCCCTCGATGGTTTCCACAGTCATCCAATAAGTTCCACTTCCATCCTCCGTAGATACCTCGTATTCTTCACAAGCAAAGCCCATAATATCCTTAGTATTCCCTGTCTTTTGAATATTGAAATTTTTCATTTCTATTTCTTCCATACTCGCCTCAGTGGCCTCATCCATGGTGGCTTCTAGATCCAATCCATAAGCAAAGGAGGACTTTTGTCCGTCGTTTTCCATGAGGAGGATATTGGCTTTATTCGCCAGATCAAAAATCATGACCACATTATTCTGCTCTCCGTCAATATCTTCCACTTGCATCGCAGTGTAATTCGGGTCTGTTGTGAGAAAGGAAACAATCTCAAGTGGATCATCTGCTTTTCCATTTTTATCGGTGCTCAGCACCTCAAACCTTGAATGGCCATTGAAGGCATAAGAATCTTGAGTATCAACGTCCTCTCCAATACCCGCCATAATCATACTCATGTCAAGAGATACCGGAGTGCTCTCTCCATCCTCACTGTAAAGCCCTTCGAGCTGTTTTTCTAATTGCTTTTGGACATACTTGTTTACTTCTTCTTCGACCTTATCCTCTAACGCGCCTTCTACCCCCCTTGAGGCAGCCTTTTTCAGCTTTTTAATCAGCTGACCGGAAGACGGTGTCGAATAAGAAACAAAAATTAAAAGGAGGATAGAGGTGACAATTCGAAGTTTCATAATTAAAAAAGGAATAGTGAGGTTCTAAGCTTCAATATCTGAAAAATCAACCCTAATTCAAAAGTCTATAGATTTGATTTAAAGAGTGTTACCCCTAAGAAAATCTCCAATTTTCATTCTTTTTTTGCCCTCCATTTGAAGTTCCTCGATGAGTAAAACTCCATCTGCAGTCTGAAATTTCAAATAGGACTTTTGATCGGTAGCCCATTCTCCAGAAGTAAGACTTTGAATCGAGCCTGTTTGAAAGGAGGTTTTGTAAACCTTGCAGTTCTTACCATTTATTTGGGTGAAGGCAGCTGGAAAAGGGGATAGGCCTCTGACCAAATTATGGATGTCTTCAGCACTTTTCGTCCAGTCTATCTCACAGGTTTCTTTAAATATTTTTGGCGCATGATTTTTAGCTTTGGATTCATCCTGAGGTAATGGGTTTACCTTTTCAGAAGCGATTGCGTCTACGGTTTTTACCACCAGATTTGATCCTATCTCCATTAACCTCTCATAAAGGTCTCCCAGGTTTTCTTCTTCGCCGATATGAGTCTTTTCCTGAAAGAGAATACTTCCAGTGTCGATTTCATGTTTCAAAAAGAAGGTGGTAACCCCGGTTTCCTTTTCACCATTGATGATCGCCCAATTAATAGGAGCTGCTCCTCGATAATCAGGAAGGAGAGAAGCGTGAAGGTTGAAAGTGCCAAGCTTGGGCATATCCCAAACCACTACTGGCAGCATGCGAAATGCTACCACGATCTGAAGATCTGCATTGTATGATCGAAGCTCCTCTAGAAACTCTTCGGATTTAAGGTTTTTCGGTTGAAGAACTGGAATATGCAAATTCTCTGCTGCCACCTTTACAGGTGAAGGAACTAGTTTTTGACCTCTGCCTCTGGGTTTATCCGGAGCTGTAATCACTGCAACGACATTCCATCCTGCAGCTACTAATTTTTCAAGAGAGGGCACAGCAAACTCAGGTGTGCCCATGTAGATAATTCTCAAATCTTTAGACATTCGAATGGTATATCAGTCGTAAATCAGGTATTTCTCACGAAGCTTTTTGTATTCAGCTAAATCTTGCTTCCAGGAATCCTTAATCTCTTTCTCACTCTTTCCAGCAATAATCATCTTTTTCAATTCGTCTGTTCCAGCTAGAGTATTGAAGTAATTAGTGAAGAATTTTTCTTTGTTATTACTGCGCTCATAAGCATCCAAAACATAAGACAAAGTGAACTGGGAAGTCATAGGTTCATCTCTTAAATCGACCCCAAAACAGGTTTTATCCTGATATCTGGGAGATTTAGCCATTCCGTCTATGCTTACTGGAGTGAATTCAAAGTCCCCAAAATCCGCATCTGGATAACCATAGACCATGAATGGGAAGTAGGTCCCTCGACCAACCGAGATATTTGTTCCTTCAAAAAAACATGTGCTTGGATACAGTCTTATCGAAAGGTCATTTGGTAGATTTGGAGATGGTTTCACAGGTAAGGAATAGGTTGTGGAATGATCCCAATTTTCTATTGGAATAACTTTTAACTCAGCTGTTTTTTCGCCCTTCAGCCATTTCTCTCCATTTATCATTTGAGCTAGCTCACCTACAGTCAAACCATGGATTATCGGGATAGGATGCATTCCCACGAAGCTTTCAAAGCCCTCTTTCAGCACCGGCCCATCGATATAGTCTCCATTAGGATTAGGTCGATCCATTACCATTATTTCAACACCATTCTCAGCTCCAGCCTCCATTACATAATGCATCGTACTGATGTATGTGTAGAATCGGGTACCGACATCCTGAAGATCAAAGATGATGACATCTAGCCCCTGAAGCTGTTCAGGTGAAGGCTTTTTGTTATTTCCATAGAGTGACACAATGGGCAAACCGGTTTTTGAATCGGTTGAATTATCGACCAATTCACCTGCATCTGCCTTGCCTCTAAATCCATGCTCAGGGACAAAAACTCGTTTTACCTGTATGTTTTCGGCTAGTAAATAATCTACCAGGTGCATATTATCCTTCCCTGGTAAAATGCTGGTTTGATTGCCTACGATTCCTACATTTTTACCTTTCAGATCATCCAGATATAAGTCGGATCTTTCCGCTCCGACCTTTATTTCATTGCTTTGCGCAAAGCTGGAAATGCCGATAAGAACAATAAGAATTAGAGATAAAATGCCGGTGTTTTTCACTTTTGGAATTTGCTATGGTGAATATTCAAAACTAGTTAAAATGATGGGCTGTGTGAATATTTCAGTCAATTTTTAAGTTGATCGAAGTGCTTTTGGCAGATTCAAATCTTGCGTACCTTAGCTCTGAATATTTCAGCACCCGTTATTCTACTAACGACAAAATAGCCGTTTGAATTTCTCATTTTTCATAGCCAACCGATTGAGCTTTAAAAAAGCCGGAGGTTTCTCTGCAACTATCCATCGAATTGCGATTGGTAGTTTAGCTCTTGGACTGGGTGTTTCCATTCTCGCATTTATGATTCTTGGAGGTTTCCAATCCACGGTGTCCGAAAGAGTATTTGGCTTTACAGGCCATTATCAGATTCAGCGTTACATGATGAGTAATGCATTCGAGGAGATGCCTTTTAGTAATGAAAATCGTTTTTTCGACAGCTATGAGGATCTAGCCTTTGTGAGCAGGGTTCAGTCCTATGCGAATAAAGCTGCACTAATGAAAGGTGAGGAGGAAGTGGAAGGAATTCTGATGAAGGGGATGGCGGCTGATTTTGATTCCTTGGATTTCAAGCAATATCTGATTGAAGGAAGGATGCTTCAGATTCCAGATGAGGGCACTTCAAATGAGGTAATGATTAGCAAGTATTTGGCTAATCGATTGCTGATTGAGCTAGGTGACCGGGTGACGCTTTATTTTGTCCAAAACCCTCCACGTTTCCGAAGAGTAACTGTTGTAGGGATTTTTGAAACTTACCTTGAGAATTTTGATCAGAAAGTGGTGATAGGAGAGCTCCAAACCATCAGAAATCTGAATGGGTGGTCTAAAGATCAAATTGGGGGCTTAGAGATTTTTGTGGATAATTCTGAAGCCTCGCAAAGCCAAATTCGTGAGATAGAAACAGTTTTAGATTCTAATTTGAAGTTGGTGGCTAGCCGCGAAAAATTTAGAGAAATTTTCGATTGGCTCGAACTTCTCGATACCAATGTTTATGTATTTGTGGGTTTGATTGGCTTCGTGGCCATTTTCAATATGGGTGCTATTCTTTTCATTTTGATTATGGAAAGAACTCAAATGATCGGAGTTTTGAAGGCTTTGGGCACCCGGGATAAAGAGATCAGGCGAATCTTTTTTTGGAATGGTTTCAGGATTCTATTGAGAGGATTACTGATTGGTAATGCGATAGGTTTAGGAATTGGCTTCCTTCAGGATCAGTTTAGAATTATTCCTCTTGATGCCGCCAGCTATTACATGGCCTATGTTCCCATTTCCTGGAATTGGCCCATATTCATAGCTCTGAATATCGGAATTAGCCTCTTGACGATGCTGGTGACTCTTGTTCCAGTTTTGGCAATTTCGAAGGTTGATCCGATAAAATCGATTCGCTTTGATTGATTTTATAGGGTGAAAAAATACTTTTTATTTTCATCGAAATCACTCCAAAAACCGCCTCTCGGAATATCCCTTGACTCATTTTCGAAGTTCCTTTGGTGCGATCAGTGAAAATGATGGGAACTTCAGTAATTCGAAAGCCTAGTTTCCAGGCCGTAAACTTCATTTCAATTTGGAAAGCGTAGCCAATGAATCGAATTTTATCAAGGTCCATTCCTTCTAGGACTTGGCGCTTGTAACACTTAAACCCGGCTGTCGCATCTTTCACAGGAAGCCCTGTAATAAATTTCACATAAACACTCGCGAAATAGGACATAAGTACTCGACCGATAGGCCAATTCACGACATTGACTCCGGTGATGTATCGTGAGCCAATTGCCAAGTCATGGCCATCTTTGGCGCAAGCCTCATAGAGCTTGATCAGGTCAGCGGGATTGTGAGAGAAATCAGCATCCATTTCAAAGATGTACTGATATCCATTTTCCAGGCACCACTTGAAACCTGTGATGTATGCTGTACCCAATCCTAGTTTTCCTTCTCTCTGAATTAGGAATAGTCTATTTGAAAAGTGTTTCTGATTTTCTTCAACAAGCTTAGCAGTACCGTCCGGGGAACCGTCATCAATAATCAAAAGATTGAAATCGCCATCAAGAAACATCACCGTGTCGATGAGTTCCTGAATATTTTCCACCTCATTGTAAGTTGGAACGATTACGATTTTCTCTTTTTGCATAAATTGAATTAATTAAAATTATATCTAAATACGTGTTTTTTTAGATCAGCGGTAGATATTTTTAGCGTTCTTTTACAATTGACCAAAAAAAATCTAATGATTAAAAAGGTGGCCATCGTGACATATGTTTCTCAGGGGACATACGATCACAATACAGCTGATGAGGATCAAATTCTTTCTGAGGTTTTAAGTGAGTTGGGGATTGAGCATGAGCTAATTCCATGGTCCGATAAACTAGCCAAATGGTCTGATTTTGATTGCCTCCTTATTAAATCCACATGGGATTATTTTGATCACTATGCCGAGTTTCTGAACTGGTTGAATGAGATAGAGAAGCTCAAGATTCCTGTGTTGAATAGTCTTGAAATTCTGAAATGGAATTCCAATAAATCATATCTCTTTGAAGTAGAAAATGCTGGGTTTCGAGTAATTAGTGGTCAGGAGCTTGCAGCTCAAAGCTCAGTTAAGTTTGACAACTTTCAAAAGCTGCCTTATAATGAATTCGTGATCAAACCTGCCGTTTCAGGTGGAGCCAAAAACACCTTTCGCATCAATAAGAAGGAGATGAATGGCTTTCTTCCAAAGTTAAATGAGCTACTTGAAGAAGAGTCATTTTTAGTTCAACCGTACATCAGGGAGGTGGCTGAGGTAGGAGAGTATTCCCTGATTTTTTTCAATTCAACTTTTTCACATGCCGTTCTTAAAACTCCAGCAACTGAAGATTTCAGAGTGCAGCATTACTTTGGGGGAACTGTGAAAGAGATACAGCCTGATGATAATCTTTTGGCTTCTGCCCAGAATCTAGTAAATCGATTTTGTTCCGACTCACTTTACGTGCGAGTTGACGGAGTTTTAATCGACGGAGAATTTCATCTCATGGAATTAGAGATGATTGAACCCTATCTGTTTTTGGATGAAGTAGAAGGAGCGAGAGAAAATTACAAGGAAGCATTGAAAGCCAAGTTGCTCTCTTAGCTACAAAGTTTTTCTGCAGCAAGAGCATACATGCTTCCTTCAGCGGCTGCCTTGTTTAGAAGTACACAGCCTTGCGAATCACCCAATTGATTTAGGCAAATTCCTTTTTGTGCCATGGCATCCCAGTGGTCTGGCTCTTGTGACAGCACGGTATTAAAGTCATCGATAGCCCAGTCAATAAAACCAGCTCTCATCAATGCAAAACCTCTGTTATAAAGGCCTGTGATATGGTCCGGCTCATATTGTACATATTGATTAAAGGCCGCTGCTGCACCAAGGGCATCACCCTGGAAGGCTAAACTCATTCCTATGTAAAAATTAACCTTTCCAAATTCGGGTTTCATATCAAGCGCCTGACGCAAGAACTCCTCAGCATTCCGATACTTTCCGGTCATTATTTGAGCTCGGCCAAGCATGTACAGAATATCAAAATTATCGGCCTCGAGTGTGGCTGCCCTGAGTAGATACAGTTCAGCTTGCTTATAATTTTTTTCCTCAAACTCAATTTTTCCCAAACCTGCGTATGCGAGCGCATAGTCCGGATTGAGCTGAATAACTCGTTCAAAATCGCTTTTAGCTTCCTCGTACATTTCTAATTCCTCATAGGATCGCGCACGCATGTGAAGAGCTTTAACGTCAGTCACATTAAAAAATAGGTAGGTATCCAATCGATCAATGGTCTCTTCGTAATTTCCTTTCTCAAAGACTGCTTGGATATCATTAAGGTCGCTTCTGCAAGAGGAAAAGATAATTATAATTAAAATAATAGTGGTTCTACGTAAATTTCGTATCATAGTTCAACAAACGAAATAACGCTTTCAAATCCTACTTTGTTGCAGTTATTTTTTATTAAAGCGATCCCTTCGTTGAAGGCAACTGATCGAGGTTGGCTTTATCCTTGGCAACGGCCATTTTGATAGCTCTGGCTAGGGCCTTAAAAATCGCTTCAATTTTGTGATGTTCGTTATCACCTTCCACTTTGATATTCAGATTGCATTTGGCAGTATCTGAGAAAGATTTGAAGAAGTGAAAGAACATTTCAGTTGGCATGTCCCCAACTTTTTCACGCTTGAATTCTGCATCCCAAACAATCCATGGCCTTCCTCCAAAATCGATGGCTACCTGGGCCAGAGAATCGTCCATAGGCAGACAAAAACCATAACGGTAAATACCTTTCTTGTCACCGAGGGCCTTGAGATAGGCTTCGCCCAAAGCCAATGCCGTATCTTCTATTGTATGGTGCTCATCAATGTGTAAATCACCTTTTACCTGAATATCTAGGTCTGTGCTTCCATGTCTCGCGAGTTGATCAAGCATATGATCGAAGAAACTTAGACCAGTGGAAATATTAGATTTTCCTTTTCCGTCCAGATTTAGAGCAATGGAAATATCAGTTTCAGAAGTAGTCCGTCTGATTTCAGATTTCCTCGGTGGGTA
The DNA here is from genome assembly GCA_937146645.1 of uncultured Cyclobacteriaceae bacterium. Lineage (GTDB taxonomy): Bacteria > Bacteroidota > Bacteroidia > Cytophagales > Cyclobacteriaceae > Algoriphagus. The sequence continues at coordinate 286,199 of CAKZRQ010000037.1, read as the reverse complement.
CTTTAGAAATTCATAAATCTCATCCCAGTCCGTAGTCTCAAAACTGGCTCTTGAATTATCCTCACCGATAAAAATTCCTTTTGCGCCTAGATTTACCGCTAGCTCCATATCAGACTCCCGATCCCCAATCACATAACTGTTGGCCAAATCGTAATCATCAGAAAAATATTCCTTTAAAAGCCCTGTTCCAGGCTTTCTGGTCTCCGCACCTTCACTCTCAAAGGTCTTATCAATATGAATTTTTGCGAAGAAGATATTCTCCTGCTCGAGGGTCTTGAGCATTTTATACTGGGCCGGCCAAAAATCCTTCTCAGGAAATGAATCAGTCCCTAACCCGTCCTGATTGGTCACCATCACCAGTTCATAATCTGTCTCTTCGGCAATTTTTCTGAGATTGGAAATAGCTTTTGGTAGAAACTCCAACTTTTCAAGGCTATCTACCTGATAATCGGTTGGTGGTTCTTTGATTATGGTACCATCTCGGTCAATGAAAAGGACTCGTTTTTTCATTTGCTAGGAATTTTTGCTGAGCCAGTTTTTAAGCTCGGATAAAAATATCTCGTTTTCTTGAGCTGTGCCAATGGTCACACGAAGACAATCTTCACAAAGCATGACATTGGATCGATTTCTTAAGATTACTTTCCTTTCAATTAGGTCCTGATAGGCCTTGCTGGCATTTGCGATCTTAACCAAAAGGAAATTCGCGTCTGAGGGGAATACTTTGATGACTCCATCAATTGATTCTAGTTCAGATCGAAGGTGATTTCTCTGTTCGAGAATATTCGCCACCATTTTCTTCATCTGGTCAATATTCCCGAGAGCGTCCAAGACAGTGGTTTGAGTAAGACCAGAAATATTGTAAGGTGGTTTTATCTTATTCAGAACACGAATGACTTCTTCACTTGCAAAAGCCATCCCCAACCTTAAGGAAGCCAGACCCCAGGCTTTGGAAAAAGTTTGGAGCACAACGAGATTTTGAAACTCATCAAGTTTCTTGACAAAGCTTTCTTCAGACATAAAATCAACGTAAGCCTCATCGATCACCACAATTCCAGGGAATTCTTTAATCAGTTTTTCAATTTCATCATGATTTAGAGAATTTCCTGAAGGGTTATTAGGAGAGCAAATGAAGAGAATCTTTGATTTTTCATTAAATGCTTCAAGAATTTTCTCTGACTGAAGTTGAAAATCTTCGGTCAGAGGAACGGATATGGTCTCTGTAGCATTGATTGAGGCACTCACTCCGTACATTCCATAGGTAGGAGGGAGAAGAATGACATTGTCCACTCCTGGATTACAGAAAGCCCTGAATAAAAGATCAATCGCTTCATCAGAACCATTTCCTAAAAAGATTCTGGAAGAATCTAAATCTCTGATTTTGGCAATTCTATCCTTTAGACCTTGTTGATATGGGTCCGGGTACCTGTTGAAATCCTCATCCGTAATGGAGCCATATGGATTTTCGTTTGCATCCAGAAAAACACCTTCTGTGCCGCTGTATTCATCTCGAGCTGAAGTATAAGGTTTGAGGTTCCGGATATGTGGCCTGAGTAATGCACTTAAATCAAAGCTCATGATCTATCCTTAAGGTATTGCAAACGAACCGTGACCGCGTTTTTATGAGCCATAAGCAGCTCATTTTCAGCCATAACTTCCACCGTAGGACCGAGGAGCTTTAGGCCCTCATCAGTAATTTTTTGATAGGTGATTTTTTTCACAAAGCTATCCAGGGATACACCACTATAGTTTCTTGCATAGCCATAGGTAGGTAAGGTATGGTTCGTTCCTGAAGCGTAATCACCTGCAGATTCTGGAGTATACTTTCCAACGAAAATTGAGCCTGCATTTACAATTCCTTCTACAGCCTCTTCTTCATTTTTCACACTGATGATCAAGTGTTCGGGCGCATAGTCATTGATCACTTCTAATGCTGTTTCAAGGTTGTCAACCACCACAGCCGTAGAATTTTTCAGGGCTTCTTTGGCGATCTCCTTTCTCGGAAGACCTTCAACTTGCCTATCGACTTCTTTAAGAACATCTTCTGCAAATTCTGTAGAATGTGTCACCAAGACTACTTGCGAATCTATGCCATGCTCGGCCTGCGAAAGAAGATCCGCTGCCACAAATGACGCCTCTGAAGATTCATCTGCATAAACCAAAACCTCTGAGGGACCAGCGGGCATATCTATTGCTACGCCATATTTGGTGGCTCTTTGCTTACCAGCCGTCACATACTGATTACCAGGTCCGAAGATTTTATCTACTGCCGGAACGGATTCAGTACCAAAAGTTAATGCTGCAATGGCCTGAGCTCCGCCAACCTTCGCTATCTTTTTTAGCCCGATTAAGCTTGCTGTATAAAGGATAGCAGGATGGATATTTCCATTCTTATCTGGCGGTGAACATAGAATAATTTCCTTGCAGCCAGCTATTACCGCGGGCACTGCTAGCATAAGTACAGTACTGAATAAAGGAGCAGTTCCTCCAGGAATGTACAAACCCACTTTCTGAACAGGAACACTTTTTCTACTGCAGACCACACCAGGCATCACTGCCTTAATCAGCTCTTCTTGCTTCTGAGCTGAATGGAACTTGGAAATATTATCATACGCCACTTCAATAGCCTCCTGCAGCTCACTGGAAACTTGATCTTTTGCAGCCTTTAACTCTCCTTCTGAGACTAGAATTTCATCGAGCTTAACCCTGTCAAAATCTTTTGAAAATTTGAATAGGGCTTTGTCTCCATCTTTTTTCACTGCCTTGAAAATAGGCTTGATCACCTTGTTTATTTTCTTGGCTTTTTGAACGGGTCGTTCAAGGCTTTTTTTCCACTTATCTGGACTCGGATTAATGAGGATTTTCATGGAATCGAATAATTAAAGGATCATTTTTTCAATTGGAACAACCAGAATACCTTCTGCACCTGCGGCTCTGAGTTCTTCAATATTCTCCCAGAATTGGTCTTCATTAAGAACAGAATGTACGGAGGACCAACCAGTTTGAGCTAAAGGAAGAATTGTAGGACTTCTCATACCAGGAATCAATTCAATAATTTTGTCTATCGATTCATTAGGTGCATTTAAAAGAACGTACTTCGTGCTTTTGCCCTGCTGGACAGCATTGATTCTGAAAAGGAGCTTCTCTACGATTTCATTCTGCCAGGCTTCTAAATCAGGATTTCCAATTAGAACGGCCTCTGATTTGAAGATTTTCTCTACTTCCTTCAGTCCATTCATCATCAGTGTTGACCCTGAACTTACGATGTCACATATTCCTTCTGCCAGTCCAATACTTGGAGCAATCTCTACAGAACCACTGATTTCATGAATTTCGGCTGAAATTCCATTTTTAGTCAAATAGTCCTGAAGGATTTTCGGATACGATGTGGCAATGTTTTTTCCTTCAAAATATGAAAGACCTGGGTAGTCAATACTTTTTGGAATAGCGAGAGAAAGTCGGCATTTAGAGAAACCAAGCTTCTTTAAAACAGTCACCTGGCTATCTTTTTCAGCCAATTCATTTTCTCCAACAATTCCAATATCTGCAACCCCATCAGCCACATATCCCGGAATGTCATCATCTCGTAGGAATAGAAACTCAATAGGGAAGTTATGGGAGGAGGCCTTTAATTTTCCTTTACCATTATAAAATTTGACCCCACACTCTTTAATGAGGCCTAGAGAATCATCTGAAAGTCTGCCGCTTTTCTGAACGGCAATACGGATTATGTTTTCCATAATGCAATTTATGCTTTGAAATTAATTTGGGTAATTCTTTTGGTATCATGGAATCCCTATCATCGACGATACCTGGTAGGTGTAAAAATATTCCTTAGCAGGAATGGTGGAAATGATGAGCCGCAAGACCATAATGTGTCTCGGGAAAAAGAGCGATATAAGCGTTTGATTTCTTCATTTCTTCAGCAAAGATAGGAATGGTGAAATAACCTACAAGACCAAATAAAGTTTTGTGACTAAAGGCCTATCTATATTTTGTTCGCCCGCTTAAGTCCAGCAATGGAGAAATCTGCGATGGCGGAATATCCAAAGGATGAAGGGTGAATAAGATCTTCTGAAAAGAATGACTTATCTAAGTCCAATTCTATCTCTTCGAAAACTATACTATCGTCCTGTTGAGCAATCTTTTTCATCTGAGATCTCAGGAATGAACGCTGATCTTTTAAATAGCTCTTGAGGATAGAGGGAAATGCTGGGAAAATTTGGACAGGTGGGATATCAGCCAGATAAATCCAATTAGGATTGAATTGAGTTTTTACCTGATCCAAAAGTCTCAAAAGTGATCGCTCGTATTCATTTGGAGAAGTAAGTTTGAAACAATCATTTGCACCCATATAAATGAAAACTCCTTCCATGGGATCTTCGATAGCCTCGAGTTGATGTCTGAAGGTAGGGATGACTTCTTTCACCCGAATACCATTTTTTCCAAAGTTTATAACTTCTACCTTCTTCCCAAATGACTCGAAAATGCGGTGAGCAATCGTACCGGTGGTATCTTTGGCGCCCACACCAGCGGCTGTCGATTCCCCAATAATCAGGTACTTTTCGTCCGAACTACCAAGGTTCAAATGATTGCTCATTGCCGGGGGAGTAGGGTAGGTTTTCTTGACTTGATTAGCCTTATAAATTAAATAGGGTAGGACTGGATACAGCTTTGCCTGAAATAAGAAATATGGACTTTTAGGTTTAGCCACCGGATTTTTTTGCACGATATCCTCCCTTCAAAAGTAGATCGAAGACTTTATCTCGATGATCACCCTGAATCAAGATCTCACCGTCCTTTGCTGATCCACCAACACCACATTTACTCTTCAATTCTTTCCCTAATACTTTCAAATCCTCTTCAGAACCAACGAAGCCGGCCACGAGTGTGACCTTTTTTCCACCTCGGGCTTTCTTATCAAGCATTACTTTTAGGCTTTGCTCCGACGGAGCAAGTGTCTCTGCCTCCTCACCGGAACCATCGTTATATTCGAAATCATCATTGGTGGAATAAACCATTCCACTCCGATTTTTCCAGTCATTATTTTTTCTACCCATAAATGGAATTGTCTAGAGACTAGTCAACCTTAAAAGTCCAGACCGGTCTTTTCGCATGATTCACCACGTCTTCCGCGATGCTACCCATCACCAAGTGAAGGAATCCTGTTCGGCCATGAGTGGTCATCGCGATCAGGTCGGCATCGATATCCTGGGCAAATTCCAAAATACCGGACTCCTCAGATCGGGAATTATAAATCTCGGCTTTGGCATCATCGATACCATTACTTGAAGCGAACTCCTTAATTCTTTCGATGGACTCTCTGCTGGTCTCAAAGTTTCCTGGTGTATTGATGTAAACGAGGTATAATTCAGCTTGAAGAAGGTGATGAAGTCTTTTGATTCTCGCGGCCACTTCTGCTGATTCATTGCTGAAATCACTCGCGAAAACGATCTTATGGATATCCTTAGGGTCGGTTTCACTCTTTATGGTTACAACTGGGCAAGCCGCTGTTCTTACCACTTTCTCAGTATTGCTACCGATTAAAACCTCTTCCATTCCAGTCACGCCCTTTGATCCCATAATCACCAGATCAGGCTCTTCCTCATTGATACTATCCGAAATTCCCTGGAAAGCGTTTCCGAGTTTGATTTTCGCTTCAAAACTAAACGCCTTTTCTGTATATTTTTCTTTGAGCTCGTTGATCTGAGTTTTCCTTCTTTCCATGAGCTCCATGAAAAACATTTGGTTTTCCAGGTCTGGAAATTCTTCTCCTCCACCCATTGTTCCAAAACTGGTATTGGTTGGTATTTCCATCACATGAAGCACTTCTATGTGAATATTATCCATGGATTCGCCAATCTTAGTAGCGAAGTTTAACGCATGATTTGCCTGGTCTGAAAAATCGTAGGGTACTAGAACCTTTGTCATAATATTTCTGGGTTTTCCTCCAAATTATAGGAAAAAACCTAACTCTAAAAGGACATTTGTCAGATTTATAAAAAAAGAATTCCTACCCCAAAACAGAGAACCCAAAGCAAAGTGGAAAGTGCCATTTGCTTGAGATAAGGGTCAGTTTGCTTTGAGCTTTTAGCCTTCTGAACACCTAATCCCACTTTGATCATCAGTGGCATTGCCAGAAGAGCTAAAAGTGCTCCGTAATCCTGGGTGATCAGAATAAATAAACCGAGTGTGAGATTGCCTGCTACAATCAAAAACCAATTGTATCGGATGGCTGCTTGCTTTCCAATTCTTACTGGGATGGATTTTTTACCCGCTTCAGTATCGGATTCGATGTCACGAATGTTGTTAATGTTCAGTACAGCTGTACTAAAGAATCCTAATGAAACTCCAATCCATATTACAGGTGAGAAGAAGTCACTGCTGTGAAGAAAAAACGTACCAATTACCCCTAGTAGTCCAAAAAACAAGAAAACGGATATATCACCAAGGCCCAAATAACCATAAGGATTTGCTCCCGAGGTGTAAGTAATCGCAGCCCAAATGGCTAATAAACCGAGGATTAGAAAAAGTCCGAAAAGCAAAAGATTTTGCAAGGCAAGATAGATGAGTACCAGTCCGGTAATCAAGGAGAAGAAGCCAAATAGATACATGGCATTTTTCATCTCTTTAAGTGAGATAAGCCCAGACTGAACTGCCCTTACCGGACCTTCTCTACCTTCATGATCTGCTCCATGAACTGTATCCCCGTAATCATTCGAGAGATTGGATAAAATTTGAAGAAAGATGGTGGTCAAAGAAGCTAATAAAAAAATACTCCATCGGAAGACTCCTTGCTGGTAAGCCACAAAGGAACCCGCCAAAATGCTAGCTAAAGCCAGAGGTAGAGTTCTGAGGCGAATGGCATGAAGCCATGCCTGTTTTCTGTCCTTGATTTCTACCTCCACTTAAAATTAAGCTTCAATAAGACTTAAAATATCCTCGTCAAGAGGAGTAACTGAACTAGGGTAATACTTCAAAAGCTCTCCTTTTTCATCCAGAAGATATTTGCAGAAATTCCAGCTTGGCTCTTCGCTATTCCATCCATTCATATCAGGGTCACTAAGCCATCTGTAGATAGGGTGCTGATCAAAGCCTTTTACCGATACCTTCTCAAAAACTGGGAAGGTTACGCCATAATTCGCTGAGCAGAATTCTTTGATTTCATCATTGCTTCCGGGTTCCTGACCACCAAAGTTATTTGCTGGAAAACCGAGTACTACAACCTTATCTGAAAAGTTTGAATAAAGCTCCTGAAGTCCCTCATATTGAGGAGTATATCCGCATCTAGAAGCGACATTGACAACGAGGATTTTCTTTCCTTTGAACTCTGAAAAGGTTCTGGTATTTCCTTCCAGATCCTGCATTTCAAAATCATAAAAACTACTTTCCATGGTTTCAGGATTAAGGGCTAAACTTGCTTCTAAGGTCTCAGGTCTTTGAACTGCTTTTTGGCAGCTGAAGAGCACGAGAAGGCATAAAATTAAAATGGAGTTTTTCATTTTACATTCGGTCAGGGACACTAATACCCAATAAACTCATGCCCTTTTTTATTGTTTTTGCGGTCAATTCAGAAAGTGCAACTCGGAAAGAAACCAAGGTAGCATCGTCTTCCTGGAATATGGCGACGTCTGCATAGAATCGATTATAATCTTTTGCCAGATCAAATAGGTACTGGGCGATCACGGAAGGAGAATAATCTTGACCTGCCAACTGAATTTTCTTTTCAAATTCACTTAAACTGAAAATCAGATTTTGCTCAGATTCCTGGATGGATTGTATCTGGCTGAAGTCTGTTGACTCGTGATCCAAACCGATTTGTTCAGCTTTGCGAAGGATAGATTTTATCCGAGCATGAGAATACTGAATGAATGGGCCAGTATTTCCCTGGAATTCTATCGATTCCTGAGGATTGAAAAGCATTCTTTTCTTTGGGTCAACTTTAAGCAAGAAATACTTCAAAGCACCCATTCCTAAAATCTCGTATAGCTCAGAAGCCTGCTCTTCAGTGAATCCATCGATTTTCCCAAGCTCCTTGGTATGGTTTTCTGCTGTCTGGATCATTTCATCCATCAAATCATCCGCATCTACCACAGTTCCTTCTCTGGATTTCATTTTGCCGGAAGGCAAATCAACCATCCCATAGCTCAAATGAAAAAGTCCATCTCCATAAGGCCTGCCAAGCTTTCGCATGATTTTAAAAAGCACATCGAAGTGGTAATCTTGCTCATTGCCCACCACGTACACTGATTTATCTAACTTGAAATCATTGTATTTCAAATCTGCTGTACCCATATCCTGGGTCATGTAGACCGATGTCCCATCACCCCTAAGGACTAGTTTTTCATCAAGGCCTTCTTCGCTTAAATCTACCCAGGTGGACTTATCTTCTTTTTGGAAGAAAACTGATTTCTCGAGTCCTTCCTCCACGATATCCTTCCCAAGAAGGTATGTATCGGATTCGTAGTAATACTTATCGAAAGAAACCCCCATCTTCTCATAGGTCTCATCAAAACCCTGATACACCCAGGAATTCATTTTTTTCCAAAGCGCCACTACTTCTGGATCATTCGACTCCCATGATCTGAGCATGTTTTGCGCCTCAAGTAGGATAGGAGCCTCTTTTTCCGCTTGCTCTTTGGTTTTACCTTGATCAATCTGATCTTGGATTTCCTTCTTATATTCTTTGTCAAACAGAACGTAGTATTTGCCCGCCAAATGATCACCTTTCAGTCCAGAGGACTCCGGAGTTTCATTATTCCCGAATTTGGAATAGGCCACCATGGATTTACAAATGTGGATTCCGCGGTCATTTACGAGATTGGATTTGATTACTTCGTAACCATTGGCTTCTAGAATTTGGGCCACAGAATATCCTAGGAAATTATTTCTAAGGTGACCGAGATGAAGAGGTTTGTTAGTGTTAGGTGAGGAGTATTCCACCATCACTTTCTCTCCATTTTTTGGCCGCTGGCCAAAGCTTGGATTGCTTCTAATCTTTTCGAAAAGGTCAATCCAGGAAGCGTTACCCAAAACAAGGTTCAGAAAACCCTTAACCACATTGAAATCGGAAACCTCAGCCACATTTTCCTTCAAATACTCCCCAATAAGGTTAGCTGATTCCTCAGGGCTCTTTCGAGTACTTCGCAAAAATGGAAAAACTACAAAGGTGTAAGTCCCTTCAAATTCCTTTCTGGTGGGAGCCAGAGAAATTTGCTCATCTGAAAGCTCCACTTCAAAACATACTTTGAAAGCATCTTTGATTCCTTGCTGGATAGCCTCTTGTGTATTCATTTTTCTTTGCCCGCAGGCTGATTCAATAGGTTTATTAAAAGTTTTCTACCAAAGAATTGGTTGTAGTTTCAAGAACATCAAAAGCGATTTCAGCCATGGCATTCGCGGAATCTAGCGTAGGATTCACCTCTACTATCTCCCAGCAGCAAACTCTCTTGTCTTTAATTAACTCCGCATTTAATGAAACGGCTTCGTCAATAGTCAATCCATTTTCAACAGGCGTTCCAGTCCCCTTAGAAATATTGCTGTCGATGCTGTCTACATCAAACGAAATATAGATTTGATCACAGGATTTTAGGTGCTCTAGTGCCTCCTGCGCTATTTGAGCCACACCTTTCTGCTGAACTTCTTTCGTGGGGAAATTTCTTATACCATGTTTTTCAATCAATTGATCCTCAGGTTCTTCTGTGTCACGAACAGAAATAAATACTATGTCCTGAGGATTGATTTTAGGAAAGTCTCCACCGATGCTCTTGATTCTATTCCAATAGTCGATGGTTTTTTCATTTGGTTCATTGACTTGAGCGTCTTTATTGTCAATTCTAGCTGCCATGGCCAGGGGCATCCCGTGCATATTTCCGGATGGAGTGGTGAAAGGAGTGTGTAAATCGGCATGCGCATCAATCCAGATCACGCCCAGTCTTTTTTCGGGATGCGCAGCCTTAATACCCATGATTGTGCCAGCAGCCGTGCTATGATCTCCTGCGAGAACGATTGGAAATTTACCGTCCAATCTCAGTAGTTCAATGGTATTAAATACGTTATTCAGAACCTGATAAACTCCGTCTATATGCTTAGCAAAAGGAAACTGATTATCTCTCCATAAATAGTTGTTGGCATCTGGAACATTTATAGGCTCAAACTGCGTGAAAAATGATGATTTTTTATCCAAGCTGGCAACTTTAAGCGCATCAATACCAAGGCTGGCACCTCTGGTTCCTGCTGCTAACTCTGAACGAACTTCGACTAGTTTGATATCTCGCATTTTGGATTAATCTCTTGATTCTTGGGTTTATATTTTGTGCAAAAGTAGCCAAAATAGGCTGTTTTACAATTCAAAAAATTTGGAGTTGAAAGCAATTTGTTTTGGCCTAAATCTGACTCTTGCGAAGGGCAAATTTCAATTTACCGTTCATCCAATTTTCGTCGTAAAAAAGGCTTTTTTAAATATTTTCCGTATGAAATACTAAGCCTGACTGACTCGACCTATGTACGCTAAACCCATAAGACTTACCCTACTTTTTTGTCTTATTTCATTTTCTTTAGTTGCCCAAACTATCAAAGGAACCGTTAAGGATTCTTCGACTGGAGAGCCCATGCCCTTTGCCAATGTCTTTATTAATAATACCACTATTGGTACGATTACCGATGATGATGGCTTCTACGAGATTTCCAGAGATGATCTTCCAGGGACTTTTGATTTAGTAGTTTCTTTCGTTGGATATGGAGCTGAGTCCCAAGAAGTTTCAATTGGTCCAGGCGAAACTGTAGCCATTGATTTTTCATTAGCTCCGCTTGAGTCCGTTTTAACAGAGGTGGAACTCAAAAGCAGAAGAGACAAGCCTTGGGAGCGAAATGTAAAGCGATTTGAAAAAGTGTTTTTGGCTCTGCCTGATGATCCTATAGCCGCAAAGCAGGAAATTTTAAATCCATGGGTTCTAGAGTTTGAAAAAGTTAAACCGGACAAAGGGGCTAATTATATACAGGCGACTGCTCAAGAACCTCTTATTATTGAAAATAAGGCCTTGGGCTACAGGGTTGAGTACTATTTGCAAGATTACAAGCTCTATAAAGACAAGTCACAATACTTTGGGTTAGCCTTTTTTGAGGAGCTTGATGAACCAGATTCTACCATCATTAACGAATACCAACTCCAGAAGGAAACCAGTTATCAGGGATCTCTAAAGCATTTAATGCATTCCTTGCTTTTGCAGGAAGCAGATGAACAAGGCTTTGATCTTTATAAAACTTATCCCGAGCAGATGAACCGTCGTAGGACCAATACTTACACGGTAGAATTAGGGGAATCCATCGTTCCTTTAGCCCAGGACTCAATTCGTCGAATACCTTTAGAAAACGGTAATTTTAGAATTATTTGGCCAGATCGAGTTGAGGTTCATTTCCTTAAGAAGAATTGGAGAAATGAATATTATATGGATATATATCATCCAGTAGGATGGGTTTCAGCCCCTAAAGGATATTTCGACATTGATAGAAATGGGATTCCTATTCATCCTACTCAGGTTGTTCTTTCTGGATATATAGGTAGACCCAGGATGGGTAGGACCTTACCCCATGACTACGTTCCGCCTCGAATTTTCGAGAATTTTGCAGAGGAATTAGATATCACTAAAGCTCAAGCGAACAGATGGGAGAACTTAAGAGAAAGACCCTATGTCACCACGAATAAACCCTACTATTATCCAGGGGAAACAATATGGCTCGGTGGAATGATGCTATACAAAAATCAATTCTATAAGGATACCCTAAGCCGTTTGATGCATTTAGAATTGAGGAGCTCTCGATCAAACCTGATTTTGGAAGAAATGTACCCAATAAGAAATGGGATGATAGAAGGGTCACTTACCCTTCCAGACTCTTTACCTCCAGGTGATTATTTCATCAAAACTTATACGGAATGGATGCGGAATTATCCTGAAAAGGATGCTTTTCAGAGAGCTATTCCCGTTTTGGCTAAAGGAACTAATGTGGAGAAATCGCCTATAGAAAACGAGGATTATTTAGGAGATTTAAATTTCATATTTCAAGACTCAGTTTATGTTGAAAATGGGAAAAAGGTCGTAGCGATTTCGATGGATATGATAGATGCCTTAGATGAGCCAGTTAATGCGAGCTTTCTGATTTCGGGAACTGATAAACAACTCGTTTCTCAAATTGAAGATTCAGATAATCCGGTTGAATTTTTTGACTGGTTTGATGAAGAGGAAATCACCTCTGCATCGATAAATCCGAGATATTCAATTGATTATGGTATATCAGTAGAAGGCAGATTTACGAAATCTAAAAGGAGACAACCAGATGTTAATCCAATCACCATTGTTAGAGGAGATTTGGAAGATTTTGGGGTTGTTTCGACCGATACAACAGGTTATTTCCGAGCCACTGGCATGAATTTCTTCGAATGGGACACTGTATCAATTGCGGCCGTTGATGATAAGCAAAAACCATATGGATCAGTGGAACTAATTCCTCGGGTCAGACCTATTTTCAGGGGTTCTTCTCCAAAATTAGATTACTCGGTATTCGAGACTTCTTCTAACCGGACTGCTTATGATGATTTTGGAGACTTTATCCTGCTGGATGAATTTGTTGCGGAAGATGAAAAAATCGAGACTTTGGCAGATACTTACTATGGATACGGAGAGCCTGATGTTGCCATCTCCAAGGGGGATCTTGATATGTGGCCTGGTATGACCCTAGATCAGGTAATAGGAATGAAGTTTGGGAATGGTGCCCTTGGAAATTTTAATTTCGGACTCAATGGTGGAGACCCACTTTTGATTATTGACGGCTCGAGGTATGTCACGGATTCGACTACCCAAACTGCGGCAGAAATCTTACAAACCTACACTACCGATGAAGTGAAATCCATTGGAGTTTACACTCTCAGTGCCCCTGTTTTTGGAATGGGAGGTTTTGGAGGAGCTATTTTAATAGAAACGATAAGAGGGGATAGGTTTGTGGCTGACGAGGATCGAAATTTCAATGACTACGGGTTCAATAAATTTATTATCAGGGGGTATGCCGAAAAAACTCCTTTCCCAAATGAACCAAGTTTGGGACAGCCATTAAATAAAAGGCAAACGCTTTATTGGAACCCATCGGCCATTACGTCAGAAGGTAAATATGAATTCAAAGTTTTCCTTCCTACGGGCGTAAATGAGATCAATCTTCGAATAGAAGGAGTAACAGAGGACGGTATTCCATTTTGGTGGGTTGAGCCCATAGATTTGGATAAAAAAGTTACATCCGTTCAAGAGTAAGACCTCCGTCTATGCTGATTACCTGTCCTGTGGAATAGGGGAGTTGGCCTGTGGCCAAAGCCGCGACTACTTTGCCGACATCTTCAGGTTTTCCGATTCTAGGTTCTAGGGTTGCGCCGCTTTTAGCTAATTCAAGGTATTGTTCACGCACTTTTTCTATCATATCTGTATCCATGAATCCAGGCCTTATTTCATAAACAGGAATGTCAAACTCAGCCATTTTTACAGCCATGGTCTTAGACATCATCGCTGCTCCGGCCTTTGACATGCAATAAGCCATTCGAAGGGTGGAGGCCAAAGTGGCAGATACTGAAGTAACGTTGATTATGGACATTGGAGATGAAGGATTCTCCCCACGAAGTTCAGCCATCCATTTAGCGAAGATTTGAGTAAGGAAAAAGGTACCCCTTTCGTTGACGTTCACCACATAATCGTATTCTTCCTCAGTGATCTCGAAGACATCATTTCGGTTTTTTGGAGCAACCCCAGCATTGTTCACCAAAAGATTTATCTGACCAAATCCTTTTTTCATTCCATCCAGAATAAAGTTGCGATCTGAGGTGTTAGAAATGTCTCCTTGTAGATAGATGACCTCGGCGCCAAGCTTTTCAAGCTTTTTTAGGTTACCCTTAGCAGCTGATTCATCACGAACCCCATTTATTGCCAAATTGAATCCGTTCTTGGCGAGCTCGGTAGCAATACCAAAACCAATTCCTCTTGATCCTCCAGTAACTAATGCGATTGGTTTTTTCATTGTTTTAGTTTTTGCTTCCTTCTGCATGATCAACCCATTTTCCGTCCAATGTCAAATAAGCTCCCATACAATCAGCTGTCATGCAGGAATGTATAGGAAGAATTCCAAGCACATCGCCCACCTTTACCTTGTTCAATAATTCGTCTGAAGCCTTGAGGACTCCGTGTTCTTGTGAAATGCTTTTGAGATGAGATCCATCTTCAGGGATAACCCATCCGTCATCATTCAAATAAACCAGCTCGCCAAAATTCTTGCCTCCGTCTTCACGCGAGAGTACATCCTTCGCAAAGTGAACTCCACCACCATGTACAAGAATTTCCTTCCTGTCCTTCTTGATGTCAACTACTGGAACTGCCATCGCAACGGCGATATCTGACTTTGAACAGCTTCCTAAATATGCTTGCATTAAATCATAGAAAACAAAATTTCCAGGTCCAAGCTGATCGATATCCCCGAAATCCTCAACCACTGAGCATCCGGGAGTATCTCCTGTTCTCGTCACTAAATCTGGGTATTGAGATTTGAATTCCTTTTTTAGCCTGGATAGGGCCTCTCTCGTTTCTTCATAGATGCTTGGAATATCTCCATAATACGTATGTCCAGGATGGAGATAAAAGCCCCTGAAATTGAGGTTGGTTGAACTCTTGGCTATATCAAGAATCTTTTGAATCCCTAAATAATCTTTAGAATCCACTCCGGTACGCCCATATCCTGCATCGATTTCAATGAAAAAGCTGACTGGGTTGGTTAAGGTGTCGGCGAGTTTTTGAGCTGTTTCCGTGTTGATAAGCTGAACGGACATGCCCTGTGAGCTTGCGATTTCATTTAACCTATCTGCCTCCAGAGGATTGAATGGAAATGCGATATGAATGCGTTCCCAACCTTGACCGGAAAGGTACTCAGCCATCTTAATGCTAGAAGTAGTTATTTCAGTTATGCCATACTCTTTCGCCCAATTTCCAATCTTATGAGACTGAGCGGTTTTAAAGTGGGGAATGAGTTGCATTCCATGTCTTTTAGCTTTGTCAGCCATTTTTTGAAGGTTGGCTCTGCAAATTTTCTCATCGAGTAGAAGGGTAGGCGAAGTGATTTGATCCAGGTAGGACATTAGCTAGGGTTTAGGTTTAAGTCTAGGCTAAATATGCGAAAGATTAGGAGAAAGGCTATGCAAGAATTTAAATACGGTGATTATCCTGATATGGGCTTAGGTATTTTCCTATGATATGCCATAAAGACCATCAAATCTTCTAATTTTGTTGCCCAATAATTGAACAGGAAATTCCGTATTCCGGAAAGATTAAAGCGATTGCAGCACTTCATGGAAGCCAAACAAATTCGTCAGACCTTTATCGACTTTTTTGAGAAGAAGAAGCACCAATATGTCCCTTCTTCCCCCATAGTTGTCAAAAATGATCCTACCCTCATGTTTACAAATGCGGGGATGAACCAATTCAAGGATGCTTTTCTCGGAAATGAAGTCGCCAAGTTTCCTCGTGTCGCAAATAGTCAAAAGTGCCTTCGAGTAAGCGGAAAGCACAATGATTTGGAAGAAGTGGGAGTGGATACCTATCACCATACCATGTTTGAAATGCTTGGTAATTGGTCCTTTGGTGACTATTTCAAGAAAGAGGCGATTGCATGGGCATGGGAACTGCTAACAGAAGTATTTGGACTTGACAAGGACAGGCTCTATGTGTCTGTTTTTGAAGGAGATAAATCCGATAACCTGGAAATGGATTCTGAAGCCTTCGATTTCTGGAAGGAAATTGTTCCGGAGGACCGGATAATTATGGGTTCCAAAAAGGATAATTTCTGGGAGATGGGTGAGACTGGGCCATGTGGACCTTGTTCTGAAATTCATATGGACTTGAGATCTGAAGAAGAAATGGCAAAGGTACCAGGAAGAGATCTTGTGAATATGGATCATGAGCAGGTCATTGAGATTTGGAACCTTGTCTTCATGCAGTTTAATCGATTGTCAGATGGATCCCTAGAAAATCTCCCCGCTCAGCATGTGGATACGGGAATGGGTTTCGAAAGGCTGGTTCGTGCCATTCAAAATAAAGCTTCAAATTACGATACTGATTTATTTGGCCCTTTCCTGAAAGCGCTGGAAAAGAAATCAGGAAAGACCTATGGCGATGATGAGCAAACTGATATTGCCTTTAGAGTTATCGTTGATCATATCCGAGCTATTTCCTTTACAATTGCTGATGGGCAACTTCCATCCAACAATAAAGCTGGATATGTCATCCGGAGAATATTGAGAAGAGCTGTGAGATATGGCTATACCTTCCTTGGGTTCAACGAGCCATTTCTTTATGAATTATGCGATTTGATTTCTGAGAACTTCGGAGATACATTTCCTGAAGTCAGACTTCAGAAAGAATTTATTTCAAAAGTCATTTTTGAAGAGGAAAGCTCTTTTCTAAGAACACTGGATAATGGACTCAAAAGACTTGATCAAATCAAATTAGAACTTGCCGTCAAAGGTGAGAAAGTGATTCCTGGGACTGTTGCTTTCGAGCTATACGATACTTTCGGTTTCCCTCTTGATTTGACATCCTTAATCGCTCGTGAAAGTGGATTATCTCTGGATGAAAAAGGTTTTGCAGCTGAAATGGAAATTCAAAAAACGCGCTCTCGTGCAGCTTCAGAGCAGGAGTTGGGTGATTGGGTTTCTGTTCATCCAGACTCTGGTGTGGAGTTTATCGGATATGATTTTCTCGAATCTCAATCTCAAATCATCAAATACAGAACGGTAAAGGGGAAAAAAGGAAATCAATACCAAATCGTATTGGATAAAACTCCGTTCTATGCTGAAAGTGGAGGGCAGGTCGGAGATACCGGGGTTTTGAAATCGGATGCCGAAGAGATTAGGGTCTTGGATACCAAGAAGGAGAATGATCTTATCGTTCATTTTGTAAATAAGCTTCCGCAAAGCCCTGAAGAAATCTTTGATGCAAAAGTGGACTATGGTAGACGAAAGCTTACAATGAATAACCATACCGCTACGCACCTCCTTCAGTCTGCACTCAGAGAAGTTCTTGGTGACCATATTCAGCAAAGAGGTTCTTTGGTAAATGATCAGGTATTACGTTTTGATTTTTCACATTTCTCTAAAATGTCCGATGAAGAAATTCAGAAGGTGGAGGAAATCGTGAACAATAAGATCCGAGAAAATATTCAATTGGGTGAGCAAAGAAATGTACCCATTGAAGAGGCCAAAAAACAAGGCGCTACGGCATTGTTCGGAGAGAAATATGGAGACTTTGTAAGGGTAATCACTTTTGATCCATCTTTCTCTGTTGAGCTTTGTGGAGGAACGCATGTTCCGAGCACTAGTCAAATAGGTCTTTTCAAAATTCTTTCTGAAGGCTCAATTTCATCAGGAGTAAGGAGAATAGAGGCTATCACATCTATAAAAGCTGAGAATTATCTAAGAGATCAGGAAAAGCTGGTGAAGGAGATTCAGGAGGTATTAAAAAACCCTAAAGATCTAAAGAAAGCTGTTGAAGGTTTAATTGCAGAAAGAAATGATCTCAAGAAGGAAATAGAAAGTCTCCATCAGGAAAAAGCTTCCGGGCTAAAGACTCAACTGCTCTCAAAGGTTAAGGAGAGCGATGGAAAGAATCTGGTTATCTCAAAAATTGCTCTTCCAAGTACAGATGCTTTAAAGAAGATAACTTTCGAGTTGAAGAATGAATTGAAGAACTCGCTCATTATTCTTGCTGCTGATATCGCTGGCAAGCCACAAATATCAGTAGCAATTTCTGATGAAGTTCTTCAGTCCGGAGACTTTAATGCAGGACAGATTGTTCGTGATCTTGCCAAAGAGATCCAAGGTGGGGGAGGCGGCCAGCCTTTCTTTGCGACAGCAGGTGGTAAGAATTTAGACGGGTTGGATAATGTGGTACAGAAGGCTGAGACTCTCTTTTTAAATTGATTTCTCCTCATGCCGCAGCAGGACATAATGGATAAATATCAGCTGGTAATTGGGCTTGAGGTCCATGCTCAGTTGGCTACCCAGAGCAAAATATTTGCCGGTGATTCTACGGTCTATGGTCAGGATCCAAATACTCAGGTTTCCGAAATTACTCTTGGGCACCCAGGAACTTTACCTAAAGTAAACAAGAGGGCGATCGAGTATGCCGTGCGAATGGGTCTGGCTTGTAAATGTGAAATAAGCAGAACCAATATTTTTGATAGAAAGAATTACTTCTATCCTGATTTGCCGAAAGGCTACCAAATCACTCAAGATAAAAGCCCGATTTGCCTTGGAGGTATTGTGCCGATTCAACTTAAGGATGGCTCAAAAAGAGACATTAAGCTGAATAGGATTCATATGGAGGAAGATGCAGGTAAATCTATCCATTTGGCTGGAGAGAGTGATACCTTGGTTGATTTTAATCGTGCTGGGACTCCATTAATTGAAATCGTTACTGAACCAGATATGCATTCAGCTGAGGAGGCAACTACCGTATTATCTGAGTTGAGAAAGCTGGTGATGTATCTTGGAATCTGTGATGGAAATATGGAGGAAGGCTCTCTTCGTTGCGATGCTAATATTTCCATTCGTCTGAAGGGATCAAAAGAATTTGGGAAGAAGGTCGAAGTGAAAAATATGAACTCTTTTCGGAATGTCTCCAAAGCGATCAATCATGAATTCGAGCGCCAAGTCGGATTAGTTGAAAAGGGAGAGGAAGTTATTTCTGAGACCAGAACTTTTGACGCTGATAAGGGGAAGACTTTTGGAATGAGGACCAAGGAAGAATTGAACGATTATCGGTATTTCCCTGAGCCTGATTTAAGCCCTATTAAATTAACCGAGGAATGGCTTCAAAAGGTAGAAAATACTTTGCCGGTTCTTCCTCGAGAATATCATCAGCAGTTTGTCGAAAAATTTGGACTTCCTGCCTACGATGCATTTTTCCTCACAGAAACTCAGGAAATGGCTCAATACTTTGAAAGGCTTTGCGAAAGCACTTCAGAATACAAAGCAGCATCAAACTGGATGATGGGTCCGGTCAAATCAACTTTGAATGAACTTGGAATAGGCATTGATCGTTTCTCTATCGAGCCAGATCAAATTGCTGATTTGATTTCTTTGGTGAAGTCTGGAAAAGTTAGCTTTTCAGCAGCTTCGCAAAGTGTTTTTCCTGAACTCTTCAAAGAGTCGGATGAAAGTGCTTTGGAAATTGCGGTTCGCTTGAACTTGATTCAGGAAAGTGATGAATCTTCTTTAGTTCCGTTAATTGAAGAAGTCATTAAGGAGAATGAGAAGAAAGTCAAAGAATACCGATCAGGTAAGAAAGGGCTTCTGGGGATGTTTATGGGACAACTAATGAAAAAGTCTCAGGGAAAAGCGGATCCAAAAGTTGCTCAAAAGTTATTAAAGGAATTATTAGAAGATTAAATATGAAATCATCCATTACATCATTTGCCCTGATTTTGGGCTTGATCTTATGTTCATGTGAGGGAGGAGCAAAACAGGCAGTAGATGGAAAAGTGACTATCTCGGGATCTTTGTCTAATGCTCCGGGCGGAGACGTGATCCTTTCGAAATTCACAGATAGTCGTCCTGAGGTTTTGGATACACTTGACCTTACCGATGGCAAATTTGAATATACTTTTGAACTAGATGCGCCTACCTTCTTAGAACTGAATTTACAGGGAGCAAGAACAGTGCGACTCGCTCTTTTCGAGGAAGACGTTGAGATTAATTATGATTTCTCTAATGATCAGAGTTTGGAGATTGAAGGCTCAAAGGATAGTCAGGAGATGACTAAAATTGAGTCTTTGATGACAAACTATGAGAATCAAGTCAAAGCCCTGAATGATGAGTATTATCAGGCGATGAGCGCAAATGATACTGAGGCGATTAAAGGCATTCAAGAGAAAGCCCTTTTACTCGAGGATAACCAATCAGCCAAAGTAAAGGAGACAATAAACAGCATGGGAGATAGTTTTGCCTCCTTGGCAGCGATTGGATTTCTCAATACAAAAAGTGATTTCCCTTTTATAGATAGTTTAGTGGCGGAGTTGAATCAAAGGTATCCGGATACCAAAATGATTGTTCAAATGAAGCAGCAGTTGGATGAGTTGAGAGCATTATCCATCGGACAGGTTGCCCCAGAGATTGAATCAATTAATCCTAATGGGGAGTTACTAAAACTATCTGATTATCGAGGTAAGTATGTTTTGATTGACTTCTGGGCGGCCTGGTGTAAGCCTTGTCGTGCGGAGAATCCAAATCTTGTAAGAATGTATGATCAGTACAGAGATAATGGATTTGAGATATTTGGAGTTTCTCTGGATAGAGCTAGAGAACCTTGGGTACAGGCCATTGCAGATGATAATTTGGGCTGGCCGCAAGTTTCAGAACTCAAATATTTTAATGGTGAGGCACCGGTTACCTATAAGGTTAATGCGATTCCAGCTTCATTCCTACTTGATCCAGAAGGAAAAATCATTGCTAGAGATTTACGAGGCAAGTCCTTAGAGAATAAGTTGGAGGAGATATTTCAATAATTGCATTCATATTCTTATAAAAAAAGCTCTCGATCTTCGAGAGCTTTTTTGATTGTCCAATAAGAAGAAGGAAGGATAAAAAATACCAAACAGTCCTTCCTTAAAAAATCGTTCTTTCAAAAAGGAATTTTTAAAAGTTGTTTATCACCCATGACAAAACTAGTAAAAAGATTCAAAAGAAAAACAATCTTAAACTTATTGAAGATTATCTAAATATTAATTTTTCGAGATTTTGATTAAAATTTCCAATACAATCGATTCCGAACTACTTTTCGATTTTTTCAAAACTCGCTAGAACTCCCCGAACCATGGAAGAACTGAAGCCATGATGCTCCATTTCATTAAGCCCTACTATGGTACATCCTTTAGGTGTGGTAACCTTATCAATAGCCTCCTCTGGATGCATTTCGCTTCTAATCATTAATTCTGCTGCACCTTTGACCGTTTGATTCACGATTTTACTCGCTGTATTGGAATCAAAGCCGATTTGAATCCCTCCTTGAATCATGGCTCTCATAAATCGCAGAACATAGGCAATCCCACAAGCACCTAGAACAGTTGCAGCTTCCATAAGGGCTTCGTCGATACTGATACTTTCACCTATATGGTTGAATAGATCTTCAACTTCATCCCTTTGTTGGTCCGTCTCATTTCTTGAACAAAGACAGGTTATCGATTCCTGTATATCCGCTGCAATGTTTGGCATAGCCCTGAAAATGACCTGATCTGAGCTCGTCAGACTTGAAATCTCATCAAGGGTAACTCCAGTAGCCAAAGAAACTACAGTTGGTCTCTTGGACTCAAGAATATCTTTAAGCTCGTGGAGAATGGAGGGAACGGTGAAGGGCTTGACGCCTAAAATTAGGATATCTGCTTTTTCTGCTGCTAGACGATTATCGGAAGTTATGGTGACGCCTAGAGATTGAAATTCATGTAGCGTTTCTGGTTGGCGTCTGGTCAGAATGAGTTGTTCAGCTTTAAAATTTTCATTTTTGAGCAGTCCTTTTGCAATGGATTTCCC
The DNA here is from genome assembly GCA_937146645.1 of uncultured Cyclobacteriaceae bacterium. Classification (GTDB taxonomy): domain Bacteria; phylum Bacteroidota; class Bacteroidia; order Cytophagales; family Cyclobacteriaceae; genus Algoriphagus. The sequence continues at coordinate 264,598 of CAKZRQ010000037.1, read as the reverse complement.
AAGATTACCGGCACCTATGATTGCGATAGTTTTTTTCATTTTCTTAATGATGGGCTTGAGTTAATGAAATAAAGGTAGGGAAATGGATTGATTTCTATAAAAATGCTAATTCTCATTTTTCTGTCACTTGGTAGATGAGCTATCGTTTTAACAATTTTTTGAATAATATTCTTGACATAATGTAAAGTAAAATTTACATTTGGTAAAAATTACTTTACGTTATGAATGATGATTCAGTACTCAAAGTCCCTATGTTCTCTCCCAAATGGAAAAAGTTAGCCCTATCTATTTTTCCATTAACTGTCATTCTGGGAATATCCTTGGGGATTCTTAAGGATACCTTCACTCCGGATCACCTGGGACAACTAATCTATGCAGGTTGGGCTTTGGGCTTTATCATTTTGAATTTGTGTAAGGAGCCCGAAGAGGATGAGATGATCAAATCATTCCGACTGCAGGCTTTTCAGACCGGTTTTTATTGGACCATTTGGGGACTTATGGCAATTGTGATTATAAGCTTTTGGCAGACTGGTAGTTTGGATTCCGAGTGGTTCTCACCATATCTAGTCTTGTTTCTGCTGAATGTTTACATCTATGCAGCATTCCGTTACCAGCTATATCTATCAAGAAATAACTAAACCAACATAATTATGCTTACTTCATTTCTTTTACCAAACAGGTTTCAAATAATCGGTTGGTGCCTATTATTACCTACAGTCATTCTGCTGATTGCCAATGGTTATTATGAATACGAAATTCCTTGGCTTGCCATTGAAGGCATTGGGGACGGGGAAATATTCTTCTCAGATATAGAAAATTTCACGAATGAATTAGCAGTTCTAGGTGTCTTTTTATCTCTCTTTTTAATCGCCTTTTCAAAGGAAAAACAAGAAGATGAATACATTCAAAAGCTCAGATTGGAATCTTTATTGATTGCCTTCTATGTATACTCAGCATTCTTGGTTTTAGGAACCTTAGTGTTTTACGGATTGATTTATCTTGAATTTCTAGTCCTCAATCTGTTCTTGATTCAAATTATTTTCATTGCCAGGTTCAGATGGGTGATGTATCGACAGAAAAAATTCCATTTGGCGCTTTGATATGAAAAACACTGTCAAGGTAGAAAGGGCCAAAAAGAATTTTACCCAGCAGGATCTGGCTGACCGGATTAAGGTTTCTAGGCAAACTATAAACAGCATAGAATCAGGTAAATACGTCCCTTCCACTGTTCTCGCACTTAAGATTGCTTCGACCTTCGAAACCACCCTCGAAGAGGTATTCCAACTCGAGGATAATGACTGGGAATAATTTTACCTAGGAAAATTTATTTCAGAGCTATAATTGATTTATAGAAGTCTTACCTTTGGGCTTTTACAATCTTTTTCATGCCAAAATTAATCCGGGTAACCACCGTTCCTCTTTCTTTGAAATTACTGCTTGCAGGACAGATGAAGTATATGTCAGAGCAAGGCTGGGAGGTAATTATGGTAAGCGCGGATGGAAGGGAAATCCCTCAGATTGAGAAAGTAGAAGGGTGTAGGCATGAGGTGATTCCTTTTACACGTCAGATAACTCCACTACAAGACCTAAAGTGTCTGATGGCTCTCACAAAGCTTTTCAAAAAGGAGCAGCCTGATATTGTGCATACGCATACTCCTAAGGCAGGTCTGATAGGAATGATGGCTGCAAAGCGTGCAGGAATCAAGGCAAGAATTCATACCCTTGCTGGAATTCCAGCCATGGCTGCGGAAGGGAATAAAAAGTCATTACTGGAGAAAGCTGAAAAATGGACTTATAACGCTGCTACGGCGGTGTGGCCAAACTCCAAAGGTCTCTATGATTTTGTGGTTGAAAAGCAGCTTTGTCCGGAGGACAAACTAGAAATAATAGGTCCCGGGTCATCAAATGGAGTGGACTTAAGCCAATTCAACAGGGGAGTGCTCAAGGAGAATCACTTGGTAGCTGCGACCATGAGAATAATGCCTGGTGAAAATGACTTTATCATTTTGGCTGTCGGTAGATTGGTAGGAGATAAAGGGATAGCGGAGTTAGTGGATGCCTTTCTCGGATCCAAAATTGTGAATAAGGCAAAGCTGGTTTTGCTAGGAAGCTATGAGAAGGAATTGGATCCTTTACCTGCCGATACAACTAAAAAGATTGATGATCATCCTAGAATAGTGCAGATTGATTGGACGGATCATGTGGCACATTACATGGCGCTATCCGATGTCTTGGTTCATCCTTCGCATCGGGAAGGTTTTCCGAATGTTCTTTTGGAAGCTGGAGCGATGCAACTTCCCATCATTTGCTCAGATATCATTGGCAATCGTGACCTAATCACACAGCAAAAAACAGGATTAATTTTCCCGGTAAAGGATAAGAATGTTTTGAGAGAGGCTTTGGAATTTGCTTTTGTTAAGCGGGAAAAGATGGCTGAGCTTGCCAATAATCTGCTTGTCGAGATAGAAGAAAAATACGAACGATCAAAGATTCATCAGTCAATATTTGAAGCATATCAAAAGCATCTTTAAGTTAGGGTGAGAAATCTCAAAAAGAATTTATGAAATACCTCGTCACCGGTGCAGCCGGATTTATCGGCTTTCATGTCTGCAGACAACTTTTAGATAGAGGGGATGAGGTAGTTGGTTTAGATATCGTAAATGACTATTACGATGTAGACCTCAAGTTTGCCCGAATCAATGAATTAGGGATAAGTAAAGACAATATTTCTACTGGTGTTCTGGCTTCTAACTCCACCAGCCAATTTTCATTTATTCAGTTAAATCTTGCTGAAAAGGATTCGTTGTTGAATCTTTTTGAAAACGAAAAGTTTGATGTAGTCATCAATCTCGCAGCTCAGGCTGGTGTGAGATATTCTCTTTCTCACCCTGAGGCCTATGTGGAGAGTAATATTATTGGGTTTTTGAATATCCTTGAAGCTTGTCGTTTTCATCCTGTTAAGCATCTTGTCTATGCTAGCTCAAGTTCTGTTTATGGTGCCAATGAAAAGCTTCCTTTCTCTACAAAAGATTCGGTGGATCATCCAATTAGCTTGTATGCAGCGTCTAAGAAGTCCAATGAGCTAATGGCGCACACCTATAGTCATCTCTTTGAGGTGCCGACCACGGGATTGAGATTTTTTACCGTATATGGTCCTTGGGGTCGTCCGGATATGGCACTTTTTCTTTTTACGGAAGCAATTTTGAAAGGTGAACCGATCAAGGTTTTTAATCGAGGTGAAATGAAACGAGATTTCACCTATGTGGATGATATAGTACAGGGGGTGCTAAAAGTAGCTGATAGACCTCCCAAATCAAATCCTGATTATTCTGAGCTCAGTGGAGATGTGAGTAAATCCAAAGCCCCTTACAAGGTCTATAACATCGGCAATTCTTCTCCGGTAGAACTTCTGGATTACATTCATGCGGTAGAAAAAGGACTGGGTAAGAAGGCCAAAATGGAACTCCTACCTATGCAAGCGGGTGATGTCCCAGCTTCGCACGCTGATGTCGAAGATTTGATGCAGGATACGGGATATAAACCAACGACTAATGTCGAAGAAGGAGTTGCAGAATTCCTTAAATGGTATCAAAACTATTATTCGAAGTAATTATGAAATCTATTCTTATCACAGGTGGAGCAGGGTTCATTGGAAGCCATGTTGTAAGTCTTTTTGTTGAAAAATATCCGGAGTATAAAATTGTCAACCTGGATGCTTTGACATATGCTGGAAATCTCGAGAACCTGAAAGAGGTGGAAGGAGCTTCCAATTATCATTTTGAGAAGGCTGATATTCAAGATTCAGAAACTTTGAAAAAGATCTTTCAAGAACATGGAATTACTGATGTGATTCATCTTGCAGCGGAATCCCATGTGGATAGATCTATTTCCGATCCTTTGGCTTTTGTGGCAACAAATGTTATGGGAACAGTAAATCTCCTAAATGTATCCAAGGAAGCTTGGAGTGATAACCTCAATGAGCATCTTTTTTATCATGTTTCGACGGATGAAGTTTATGGCTCCCTACATGATGACAGCTTCTTTTTGGAAACTACTCCATACGATCCTCAATCACCATATTCAGCATCCAAAGCTTCTTCGGATCACTTTGTGAGGGCTTATGCCAATACTTACAAAATGCGAACTGTGATCTCTAATTGTTCCAATAATTATGGACCTAATCATTTCCCCGAAAAGCTTATTCCGCTTTGCATAAACAACATCAGAAACAACAAACCTCTACCTATTTATGGTAAAGGGGAAAATGTGCGGGACTGGCTATTTGTGAAAGATCATGCTCGGGCTATTGACACCGTATTTCATAAGGGTAAGTCCGGAGACACCTACAACATTGGTGGCTTTAATGAATGGAAGAATATTGATATAGTCCGTCTCCTTTGTCAGAAGATGGATGAAAAACTGGGAAGGGAGAAGGGTACTTCTGAAAAGCTGATCACCTTCGTGAAAGATAGAGCAGGTCATGATCTTCGATATGCCATTGATGCTACTAAAATTAAGGAGGAGCTGGACTGGGAGCCAAGCCTTCAGTTCGAAGAAGGGATAGAAATTACCATCGATTGGTATTTAAATAATCAGGATTGGTTGGATCATGTTACATCTGGTGAATATCAATCTTACTACGAGGAGCACTATCAGTCTTAATCAAAAAATCAAGCCTCTTGCTCCTGCGAGGGGCTTTTTTTATCCAGCAAAAAAAGAAGACTTCCAATTAGGATTAGGCCGCAACCCAAAATACTTTCCGTTGGTCTCTCCCAGAAAATATAAACCAGTATAAATAGACTGATACTCAAATAGACAATCTGAAGCCATGGCCGAAAAGGTGCTTTGAAGCCATCAGTTTTCTTCAGTTTCAGTGATGAGTAAATGGTAATGCAGCCCATTAATTGAAGCACAAATCCTGCATAAACCATTACCTGATCAAATGACCCAGAGAGGAATAAGACCAAGCTGACCATCGTATTAAGAAGGATTGCTTTTACCGGAACACCATTTCGGTTATTGGTCCCTATGATTTTCCAGAATTTGTAGTCCTTTCCCATGGCTTGAGTAACCCGGGGTCCGACCCACAGATACCCACTTATGGTTGCTATGAGCTGAATGGCTATTAAAGAACCGATAATTAGAATTCCATTTTCAGAAGTCTTGGTGCCGAATGAAATTAAGGCTACCTCAATTTCACCTGATAGAGTTTGAATTGACCCAAGTTTTAATAAAACGAACTGAAAACACAGGTAGATAATAGTAACAAGTACAGATGCTAGAATCAGGGCTCGGGGGAGGTTTCGTTTAGGGTTTTCTATCTCTGAAACGACATAAGCAGCAGAATTCCAGCCCGTGTAGGCATAGAAAATATAAACCATGGATACAGCGAATCCCGGTGTCATGGCTTGGGAAACCCAATCTCCTGACAAGTTTAATGCAGACTGCGTGTTTATAGCCGCGAAGAATCCCCAAATGATTAGAGCTAGAATAAATCCTAGTTTGAAGATGGTAAATAGGTTATGAAACCTAGCTGACCTTCGAACAGAAATTATATGCGCGAAGGGTACGACCAGAAGAGTGATCAGCCCAGGCAGAATCGAGCCACCTGTGATTGGAGTCAAGTACTTATTCATGGCCATGGCAGCTATGGCTATGGGTGCAGAAAAGCCAACCGTGAGAGAAACCCAGGAATATAAATAGCCAAAAACCGGATGGATCGTTTCACTCAAAAAGATGTAATCCCCACCTGATTTCTTGAAATGCGTACCCAATTCAGCGTAAATGAGAGCTCCACTTAAAGCCATTACTCCACCAATAATCCATGCCAGGAGAACAGTAATGGTATTTTGGTATGAAGTAAGCTGAAAACCCAAGCTGGTAAAAATCCCAGTGCCAATCATATTTGCCACCACGATGCTTGTGGCCGTTTTCCAGGAAATCTTTTGGTTAGGGTCGGACATGAATCCACATAATAAAAAAAGGCCTCCAAAATTGGAGACCTTTTTCTAGGATTAAGGTTGGTTAATTTAATTCTTCAAAAAGATTGATCTGAGTCGACTTTACTTTTTCTTCGAATTCTTTCCATTCTACAGCCATAAATTCTTCGGTTACACCGATGGCTGCATCAGAAGCCTCTTTAGCTTGAGAATAAAGCCTTTCTTCAGTTGCTCCGGGCTTAGAATAGGAGGAACCAGAATACCTACGAATGGATCTTGTTCTAGAAACCGTGGTAGGGTATAGGTTTCTTACGATTCCTTGACCCTCCATTTTTGGGCCGTTAAACTCTTCCTTCACTTTGGCAATTTCCTTCTTGATTTCTTTCGCTGCTTTTGACAACTCTTTCGCCTCTTCGGATTCGAGATCTTTGGTGAAATTGATTACCTTATTGGCGGTCTTTTCAGCCTCATCCAATTTATAGGTGGCATGATTTACCTCTGAAAGAAGAGTTTCCACTTTTAGAGCAAATTCTTGTTGAGCTTCAAGATCGGCCAGATTTACTTCAATTCTTGGATCACTCTTAACCTGAATTTCAGTTTCAGCACTATCTTCTTGGTATACAAATACTACCCGGTATGTCCCTGGTAAAGCGCTGCCACCGCTAGGCTCGGAGAATTTGGTGCTTTTGTTCGCGGGTCTTTCGATAGTTGATTTTCTATCTAGTCTCCAGGTCACCCTGTTCACTCCGGACTTCGGATTTGATTTCAAGGTCCTCACATGATCACCTTTTTGATTATAAATCTTAACCGTAACCGTATCTAACTTTGCCGTGTCAGCATTTAGAATATAAGTTAGTATGCCACCGAATGGACGATTTTGCCCTGCAAACTTTCCATCTGCTGGGAACCTTTCACCATGTGGCTGATGAATTTGAGATTGATAGGCATCATTTGCTTCCAGAGCAGTGATAGTTCCTTCTGGTGCCTGACCTCCATTTTGAGCGTAAGCTCTAAGTGGTTTTATATCATCGAGTACCCAGAATGACCTCCCGAACGTGCCAATCACAAGATCATCTTCTCTTTCCTGAAGGGCTAAGTCATAAGTAGAAACTGCCTTAGGATAACCATGCTCCCATTTATTCCATGTCTGGGCTTTGTCGAAAGACACATATAATCCAAACTCAGTACCCAGGAAAACAAGCTCTGGAACTTCAGTATCCTGAAGAATCGATAGGGTATAACCCCAAACTTTTTCATCATCCGCAATTCTGGTAAAGTTTCGCCCTGAATTATCAGTATGATAGGCATAGGCAGAGAAGTCATTGTTTCGGTAGTTATTCGCTACCACCCAGGCTTCTTCTACATCATATTTGGAGGCTTTAATTTGTGGAATCCAAGAGCCTTCAGGAAGCCCATCCAGCTTATTCCCCACATTTTCCCAGTTTTCGCCACCATCTTTGGTTACCTGAAGATTACCATCATCGGTCCCTACCCAAATCACATTTGGATCGATAGGGCTAGGGGCTATGGCCAAAATCGTGGTGTGATTTTCTGCTCCTGTTATGTCAAAGGTTAAACCACCGGTTTTTTGTTGCCTCTGTTTAGTGGAATCATTCGTGGTTAAATCCGGAGAAATAATTTCCCAAGTTGCTCCATTATCCGTGGACTTATGCAAAAACTGCGATCCATAATACACGGTATTTTCATCATGCGGATCCTGAGCTATGGCAGCATTCCAATTGAATCTAAGAAAGACATCCTTGTCTGGATGAGTTGGTCGGATAAATCGTTTGTGACCAGTTTCTTTATCATAAAACTGTAGATTCCCTCCCTGTGACATGGTGTATCCATATCTCGAATCAGCTGGATGCGGTACTACGTCAAAACCATCCCCAAATGAGATTTCCTGCCAATAGGTATTTCTGATTCCATCTCTTCTCCAGATATAGGAAGGACCGACCCAGGAACCATTGTCCTGCATCCCACCATAAATATTATATGGGATCTCATTATCCACATTTACATGGTAGAATTGTCCTGCAGGTATGCCTTCGGCAAAGTACCAGTCCTTTCCACCATCTCTTGAAATATTTAGTCCTCCGTCATTCCCATCGATTAATAATTTCGGATCATAAGGATTGATATACCAGGCGTGATGGTCAGGGTGCACTCCTTGATATTGGAGAATCTGTTTGAATGATTTTCCTCCGTCTTCACTCATTCCCACCCGAGAATACAGGGTGTAAATTCTGTTTTCGTTTTTCGGATCGGCGTGAATTTCAAAGTAATAGAAAGGTCTGTCGCCAATATCACTTCCGCTATTGATCATTACAAACTTATTACCTCCGTCCATAGAGACATAAAGAGCGTTCTTTTTGGACTCTATTAAGGCATAAACTTTTTCACTATTCGCGGCTGAAATAGCTAGACCCATTCTTCCTAAATCTCCTTTTGGAAGGCCATTACTATCATCCAATCTCTTCCAGTTTTCACCTCCGTCATGAGTGACATATAATCCAGAAGATGGTCCTCCAGACTCAAAAAAGTCAGGATAACGACGATGCTGCCACATATTGACAAAAATCTTATTTGGATTATTCGGATCCATAATCATTTCACCAACTCCTGTCTTTTCATCGACATAAAGGATTTTATCCCATGTCTTTCCGCCATCTGTTGTTTTGTAAACCCCTCTTTCTTCTTGTTCTCCCCAAGGAGAACCTATGGCTCCAACAAACACGGTGTTAGGATCATCAGGATGAACTATAATTCGGTGAATCGCTCTTGTTTTCTCAAGCCCCATCAATTCCCAGGTTTTACCAGCATCCAAGGATCGATAGACGCCATAGCCCATGGTTAGAGAATTTCTAGGATTACCTTCTCCAGTTCCAACCCAGATGATATTTGGATTTTTCTGATAAATAGAAATGGAGCCAATTGAATGAACGGCTTGATCATCAAAAATGGGCTCCCAGGTAATTCCACCTGAAGTCGATTTCCAGAGTCCTCCCGATGCGGCTCCAGCATAAATGATATTGGGGTTAGTATCCACTGCATCGATAGCAGCAATTCTCCCACTCATTCCCGCGGGTCCTATGCTCCGCATTTTCATTGAGGCGAACTGCTCCATGTCCACTTCCTGAGCCATAATGGTCAGGCTGAGGAAAAGGTTAAAAACTAATGCTAAGGCTTTTTTCATATTGTTTGATTTCAAGTAAAGGGTGATGTTCTGCTTTTTTATGAGTGCCAAAGAAAGTAAAATCCGCTATGAATTGGATTGAATTTTACCTGAATGGATAATACCTTATCCTTGGTAGTCTGGTTAATATTTGATAGTTGGTTTGAGAGTCGTAGGGATATGGTTTATTTTCGACAAAAATTTAGATATATGAGATCACCTTTAATTAAGCCTTTGATGGGGCTTTTTCTATGTTTGCTTTTTTCTGATTTGGCCATAGCCCAAACTGGAAGGTTTCAGCAAGCAGTGAATTACGAGATGGATATCCAAATGGATGTGGAGAGGAACCAATATGAAGGCCATCAAAAGCTTATTTATACCAATAATTCTCCTGACACTCTAAAGAAGGTATTTTACCATCTATACTTTAACGCTTTCCAGCCAGGAAGTATGATGGATGTAAGATCAAGAACGATTAACGATCCAGATAGGAGAGTTGGTGATCGGATTTCAAAATTAAGCCCGGATGAAATAGGTTTTCTTCATGTCCAGTCTTTGAAAATGGATGGTGAAGAGATTTCATTCTTTGAGAATGGGACCGTTCTGGAAGTTTCTCTGGATAGACCAATCCTTCCTAATTCACAAACTGTCTTTGAGATGGATTTTGTGGGTCAGGTTCCTTTACAAATCAGAAGGTCAGGACGAGATGGAAGAGAGGGTGTGAGATACTCCATGTCTCAGTGGTATCCAAAAATGGCCAACTATGATGAGCAAGGATGGCATGCGAATCCTTATATCGGTCGAGAGTTTTATGGTATTTGGGGATATTATGATGTAAAAATTACGATTGACAAAGACTATGTCCTCGGGGGAACTGGTTACTTACAAAATCCTCAGGAGATAGGTCACGGCTATGAAGACGAGGGGATGCAGGTAGAAAGACCAGAAGGGGATCTTTTGACCTGGCATTTTGTAGCTCCGCAAGTTCATGATTTTATGTGGGGAGCCGATCCAAATTATCAGCATGATAAAATTCTGATGGATAATGGAATAACAGTTCATCATTTTTTCATACCAGGAGAGAAGACTACTCGCGTTTGGGAGCAGCTCAAAGAGTATACACCTAAAGCTATAGAATATCTATCCGAGAATTTCGGCCAATATCCATATAAGCAATTTTCAGTCGTTCAAGGGGGAGATGGAGGTATGGAGTATGCCATGTCGACATTGGTCACTGGACAAAGAACCCTTCAGAGTTTGGTTGGAGTGATGGTTCATGAGCTAGCACATAGTTGGTATCATGGAGTTCTTGCTTCCAATGAATCTCTTTACGCTTGGATGGATGAAGGATTCACAAGCTATGCAACAAGCCTCTGTATGAATGCGATTTATAAGGAAACTGGCGATGTACATGGTGGATCCTATCGAGGCTATTTCTCCCTTGCTAAATCAGGACAGGAAGAGCCCTTAACCACACATTCAGATCACTATAACACCAACTTTGCATACGGAAGAGCTGCTTATAGCAAAGGAGCCGTATTCATGGCCCAATTAGGGTATGTGATAGGAGAAGAAGCCAGAGACCGTGGACTGCTTAGATATTTCAATACCTGGAAATTCAAACATCCAAATTCAAATGATCTTATCAGAATTATGGAGAAGGAGAGTGGCTTAGAGCTTGATTGGTATCGAGAGTATTTTGCTTTCAGTACTAAAACTATTGATTATGGCATTGAAGCTGTGAATGATATGGATGAAGGAACTGAGATTGTACTTCGACGTATTGGTTTAATGCCAATGCCTATCGATGTGATGATAACTTATAAAGATGGAAGTCAGGAGCAGCTTTATTTCCCACTTCGAATCATGAGGGGCGAAAAACAAAATGGAGAGGGAATGCCAGAACGAATTGTTACGGAAGACTGGCCATGGACGAATTACACCAAAACCATAAAAATCGAACGTGACTATGATTCAATTCGGACCATTGAAATAGATCCGTCCCAAAGAATGGCTGATGTTCAGCGAGAAAACAATGTGTACAAGCCCAAATAAAAAGTCTAGGCATAAAAAAAGGAGGCTCGAGAGCCTCCTTTTTTTATGGATTATTTAATTATCCTTTGTTTTTGATTTCTTGAACTTCCTTACGGATGTCTTGGGCGATATTCTTAAGTTCTTGCATTCCTTGTCTCACTCGAGTTCCGGCTGCTTTGTTGCCTTTCTCATAGAACTTTTCGAAATCTTCCTCCATACCATGGATGAGGTCCTTTACTTCACTAAATCTGCTCATAGTAAAAGTTTTGTTTTTAGGTTGATGATAAGTTTATATGCAGTGAATATAGTCCAAAAAACTGCTATATCAATCCTAATGGCCGTTTTTTTGGATATTTTTTTTATTCACCAAAAGAAACCGCAAGCTCGGAATTCTTGTAAACTCCTTCATCTAATTTTCCCTTGATAGCAGCGAATGCTTCAATGGTTTCGTTCACATCATCCATAGTGTGCATAGCCGTAGGAATTAAACGCAAGATAATCATGCCTTTAGGTACCACAGGGTAAATTACTACTGAACAAAATATTCCGAAATTCTCTCTTAAATCTTGTGTCAAGGAAGCCGCTTCCCCTACAGTTCCGTTCAATACTACTGGGGTTACAGGAGAATTAGATGCTCCTGTACTGAATCCATGATCATGAAGACCATTTCTTAATCCATTTACGATTTTCCAGAGGTTTTCTTTCATCTCTGGTCTGGTCTGAAGAAGCTCTAGTCTTTTCAGTGCACCTTCTACCAAAAGCATCGGAAGAGACTTCGCGAAAATCTGAGATCTCATATTATATCTCAGATAATGAATTACATGATCATCACCTGCGATAAATGCACCGATACTTGCCATGGATTTTGCGAAAGTGGAGAAGTAAAGGTCTACATGTTCTTGAACTCCTTGCTCTTCATCTGTACCTGCACCTGTAGGGCCCATTGTACCAAAGCCATGAGCGTCATCTACCAACAACCTGAATTCGAACTTTGATTTCAAGGCAGCGATTTCCTTAAGCTTACCCTGATCTCCAGTCATTCCGAATACACCTTCAGTGATGACCAAAATACCACCACCAGTTTCTTCGGCAAGCTTAGTAGCTCTTTCAAGCTGCTTCTCGCAGTTCTCGATATCATTATGAGGGAAAACATAGCGTTTACCCATGTGCATTCTCAATGCATCAATTATACAAGCATGACACTCTGAATCATATACAACCACATCTTTTCGATCCAATAGTGAATCGATCACGGACATGATCCCTTGGTAACCGTAATTCAGAAGATATGCTTTTTCCTTTTTAACGAATTTGGCAAGTTCATCCTCCAATTTTTCATGAAGAGAAGTTTGACCTGACATCATTCTTGCACCCATTGGGTAGGCAGCTCCCCATTTAGCAGCAGCCTCAGCATCCGCTTGTCTGATTTCTGGATTGTTTGCCAATCCCAGGTAGTTATTTAAACTCCAGGTAAGCACTTCTTTACCTTGGAATTTCATCCTTGGTGCGATCTCTCCCTCAAGTTTTGGGAAGGAGAAATAACCATCGGAAAACTTTGAATGTTTACCTAGAGGCCCAAGATTGGTTTGTAGTTTTGCGAATAAATCCAATGTATGAGTATTTAATTAGGTGTTAAGTTCTTTTGCAATGTAAAATTCGCCAAAAATAAAACTTATATACCTGCCATGCAAAAATGCCCCTTGGTTTCAACCAAGATGAGGCAATACTTAAAGTTTTTCGCTTATTTCGCCATCAATTCTAAACCCAAATAGCTCAGAATCATGCCCAAAATAAAAAAGCTGCTTGTCGCAAATAGAGGAGAGATTAGTTTGAGAATCATGCGCTCCGCCAAAGAAATGGGCATACAAACTGTGGCAGTTTATAGCGAAGCGGATAGACTTTCTCCTCACGTTTTATTTGCGGATGAAGCAGTTTGTTTGGGGCCGCCCCCTTCATCAGAATCCTATTTACTGGGCGAAAAGATTATCGAAGAGTGTAAAAGATTAGAAGTAGATGCTATTCATCCCGGATATGGATTCCTCTCCGAAAATGCTGATTTCGCTAGAAAAGTTGTAGAAAACGATCTGATTTTTGTCGGGCCGAGCCCGGAGGCCATCGAAGTAATGGGTAGTAAGCTTGCCGCAAAGCAGGCAGTTTCGAAATATGATATTCCTTTGGTACCGGGTACAGAGGAGGCCATAACAGATATTGAACTAGCCAAGGGCAAAGCTCTAGAGATTGGTTATCCCATTCTTATTAAGGCAAGCGCTGGAGGTGGGGGCAAAGGTATGCGGGTGGTAGAAAGTGAAACAGATTTTGAAGATCAAATGAATCGTGCTGTTTCCGAGGCAACTTCTTCCTTCGGAGATGGATCAGTATTTATTGAGAAGTTCATTACGTCGCCAAGACACATTGAAATCCAGATTTTGGGTGATTCTAAAGGAAATATCGTACATCTTTTTGAGCGTGAATGCTCCATCCAGCGGAGACACCAGAAGGTAATTGAAGAGGCGCCATCAGCTGTAGTCACTCCAGATATGCGAAATGCAATGGGCGAGGCGGCTAAGAAAGTGGCTTTGGCATGTAATTATCAGGGTGCCGGTACGGTAGAATTTATAGTGGACGAGAAACTGAATTTCTATTTCTTAGAAATGAACACTCGTCTTCAGGTAGAACATCCAGTCACTGAGATGATTACTGGTAAGGATTTGGTAAAGGAGCAGATTCTGATTGCAGAAGGCAAGGAGCTTTCATTTTTACAGGAAGATTTACAAATCAATGGTCATGCTGTGGAAGTAAGAGTTTATGCCGAGGATCCTCAGAATAACTTCTTGCCAGATATAGGAAACCTTCAGACATACCAAAGACCCAATGGTCCAGGGATCCGTGTAGATGATGGATTTGAAGAGGGTATGCAAATTCCTATATATTACGATCCGATGATTTCAAAGCTAATTACGCATGCTGGGACAAGAGAAGAGGCTATCGCGAGAATGGTTAGAGCCATAGATGGATATCAGATCACGGGTATAAAGACCACATTGGATTTTTGTCGATTTGCCATTCTTCATGAGGCTTTCACTTCAGGAAATTTTGATACGAAGTTTGTGGAAAAATACTTCAAGCCTGAATTTTTAAATACTGATTTTACTGAAGAAGAGAAGGCTGTTCTTACCGCGATTTCTGTTGGATTTTTAGAAAAGAAGAAATCTAATGTAGCAACAACTGTTTCAAATCAGAAGAAGGAATCGGGCTGGAAAAAGAGATTGCATGGCTGAGATACTACCATTCAAAGGTTGGCGGTATAATCAAGAGCTCTCGAAGAACCTGGATTCACTGACGGCTCCATTGTTTGATGTGGTTTCTGAGAGACAGCGACAGCTGCTTTATGAGAACCCCTTGAATAGTATTCATATTTCGGTTCCTTCCGGAGATAATCCGGCCTTAAAGGCCAAAGCAACCCTAGAGCGATGGAAAAAGGACGGAGTGATTACTCAAGATTTGATTCCTGGAATTTATGTCTACTATCAATATTTCCGGGTTCCCGGTGAACACAATGAGAGATGTCGCAAGGGCTTTATCGCACAGATCAAAGCTTATGATTGGGAGGAAAAGAAAATCCTAAGACATGAGAATACCATTGTATCTGCAGTCGGGGATAGAATGGATCTTCTTCGAGAAACGCTTTTTCAGTCCAGTCCAACCCATGGATTATACGAAGATTCAGAGAATCAACTCGAAAGGTTTATGGATGCGGCCATGGAATCTCCATTATACGAAGTGGAGGATTATCAAGGGGTGAGAGAAGTGGTTGCGGTAATTCAGGATGCTGATGTCATCCGGAAGTTTCTTGAAGTTCTTGGGTCCAAAAAGGTAATTCTGGCGGATGGTCATCATCGGCTTCAAAGCGCTATTTCATTCAGAAAAGAAAATCACGACTCATCTGAAGAGGAGTGGACTGCATCAGATTTTCATATGATGTATCTCACGAATGCAAAAGGTAATCATATCCAGATTTTGCCAACCCATCGTCTCTTTTATGGATTAGAATTATCTGAAGAAGGTTTTCTTCAGAAGGTGGAGGATTGGTTTGAGGTGAAAGCCTTTGGTGATCCAGAAGAACTCGAACATTATGCTTTTCATACCCAAGGGAAATTTGGCTTAGTCTTCAAGGAATCATGTTTTTTGATAGAGCTTAAGCCAGAGAAATTTGAACTGTTGAATCAAAATAAAGCTGAACCAGTCAGGAAATTGGATTTGGCGATTCTTCATGATGCCCTTTTCGATCGAGTACTCGGTATACCGCTGGAGGATCAGAGAAAATCTCCAAAGATCGCCTATGAAAGAAATTTCACCAGGTGTCTGTCTGAAGTTCGAAGTGGAAGAGCTAGCTTTGCGGTGATCGCGAGGGAATTAGAAATGGAACAGGTCCTTGAAGTTTGTAATTCCGGTGAAGTTATGCCTCAGAAGTCCACCTATTTTTATCCTAAAGCATTAGGCGGTTTAGTAATGGCAAGTATAGATCAGGAAGAATTTAACTTTGATTATGGAGCCTTTTTTAGAAAAACTTAAAAACAAAACCTTAATCCTAGCTTCAGGTTCTCCGAGAAGACAGGAATTGTTGAAAGGGCTTGAATTGAATTTTGAGATCAAGCCAAATTCAGTTGATGAGGAAATTCCAGAAGGAATTCCGGCTAGCTTTGTGGCTGCCTACCTCTCAAAGCTAAAGTCCGATTCTTTTCCAGATACCCTTAATCCGAATGAAATTCTGATCACGTCAGATACGGTCGTGGTCCTAGATGATCATGTTTTGGGTAAACCAAAAGATGAAGATGCAGCCTTTGATATGCTTAAAAGCATCTCAGGAGCAACTCATACAGTGATGACTGCCGTGACTTTTCGCGACTCTCAAAAGACCATCACGCTGGAAGATCAAACTTCGGTGACTTTTAAAATGCTAACCGAGGAAGAGATTTGGCATTACATAAAGACATATGAGCCTTTTGACAAGGCAGGGGCTTATGGAATCCAGGAATGGATCGGCTTTATTGGAGTGAGCAAAATAGAGGGATCCTATTTTAATGTCATGGGATTTCCACTACATCTGGTCTACGAGCAATTAAAAAAATGGTAATAAAAAAGCCTCAAAATCAGATTTTGAGGCTTTTTTTTAGTTAAGGTTGGATTAATTGATTTCCACCTGAACTCCACTTCCTTCTCCATCAGCCGCAGCTCCAAAGCCCGAACCTTTCTTGACTTTATCACCGTCTTTAAGAGTTTTACTTACTGCGAAGTATGGGCCGGAAATAATCTCTTCATCTGCGGAGATTCCCTCCAGAATTTCAATGTTTTCAAAGTCAGAGATACCAGTTTTCACAAATTTCATTTTTGCAGTTCCACCATCATTTACGAAGACTATTTCACGAACCTTAGTAGAACCATCTGCCAAAGTATCCAATTGGTCAGGTCTGGTGGTAACAGCAGCCAATGGAACTGAAAGAACATCATCTTTTGACATGGTGATGATATCCACAGAAGCAGTCATCCCAGGTCGGAATGGATACTTATTACCACCGGCTACCAGGTCGGCATAAGATTCATTCAGGATTCTGATTTTTACCTTAAACTCGGTCACAGCATCCGCCGTAGCTTTTGGGTTCGCAGTGTTAGCGATGCTGGTAACAATGCCTTTGAACGTCTTATTAATGTTTGAATAAGAGTCTACATCAATAATGGTAGTATCTCCCAGGCTCAGACGAATGATATCATTTTCATTTACGTCAACTCTAACCTCCATTTTTGAAAGATCGGCAATAGTTAGCATCTCTGTACCAGCCATCTGCTGAGTTCCTACCACTCTTTCCCCTTGCTCAACAAGAAGATTGGAAACGATACCACTTACTGGGGAGTAAACATTGGTTAGGCGAAGGTTTTCTGCTGCTTCATTAACCGTTGCTTGAGAACTTTTCACAACATATTCCGAAGCAAGGACATTTTGCTTTGCAGCTTCTAAATCTTTCTGTGCAGTTACAAAATCAGCCTCAGCCTGCTCCATATCTGAATCAGAAATCGCTTTTTGCTCATACAGCACCTTCTGACGATTGTAATTTAGCTCCGTTCTACCAAATAATGCTTCTGCTCTTTGAAGATTAGCTCTTGATTGGGCCAAATTTGCCATTTGTTGGTTCAAGTTCGCCTTGCTTCTATCAAGGGCAGAAATGAAGTTATCTGGTCTGATTTTTACCAAAAGCTTACCAACGGCGACAGAGTCCCCTTCCTTCACATTCAATTCGATGATTTCTCCTGCCACATCCGGGCTAAGGTTTACCTCTACTTCTGGTTGAATTTCTCCTGATGCACTTACCTTTTCAACAATGGTATTTGTTTTGGCTTTTGCAAATTCCACTTCCACCTCTGGTACTCCTCCAATCCATCCTGCTGATCTACCTATGATGGCAAAGACGATGATTAAACCTACACCTCCGAGGAGGTAGTAAAGAAGTTTGTTTGATTTTTTATTGGCCATGGTTTAGTTAAGATTAATAGGGTTACCGAGATAAAAGTCTAATACTTTCACTCTAAATATGTAGGTGTATTTTGCGTTTAAAAGATCTGCCTGGGCATTAAAGAAATTGTTCTGCGCTACCTGGAAATCAACTGAATTAATGGCTCCAAGATCAAATTGCTGCTGAGCAATTCTAAAAGATTCCTCAAGACTCTCTACCCGTACCAAAGAAGACTCATATGATCTTTCTGCTGCAAGTGCGCTGTTATAGGCAGACTCAATGTCTTGTCTCAGCTGATTTTTAGCTTCGATAGCAGAGATTTCACTAATCTGCTGCTGCACTCTTGCTCTTTGTAAGGAAGCTTTGTTGTTGAGGTTTGAGAATATTGGAATATTCAATCTAATGTCTAAAGATTGGGAAAGGTTATTTTCAATCTGGGTACCAAAATTTGGCCTTTCTGTTCCAAAAACCTGATCCACATAGTTTGAGAACATGCCCGCCGAAACCTGAATAGTAGGGTAGAAGGCTCCCTTCGCCACTCTAACTCCATATTCGGCGCTCTCAACCGCTGCGTCTGCCGCTTTGATCTCCGGCATTAAATCAACGGCTACCTCATAAATACCCTCAGAAGTTTCGGTACTCATAAGAGTTTCATTGATTTCAAATTCTGGTTCGATTACATCAAAGTCTTCCGTGAAGGGGATTTGCATCGCCTGAGCTAGATTCAACTTGGAAATTCTTAAGCTATTTTTAGCGTTGATTACTTCGAGTTCATTTGTCGCATTTTGAGAGGTAATGTCCAGCTGGTCCAAAAATGGAAGTGATCCAGCATCGACCAATTTCGTCGTACGCTCAAGCTGCTCCTGAGTAGTCTTAAGCTGGTTCTCGGCAATTTTTAGCTGCTCTCGATTGAAAACTACATTGATAAAGAGATTGATAATATCGAGAGTAATAGTGTTTTTGGTTGCCTCAATATTGTACGTATTGGACTCAATATCACTTTTTGACTGATTGATATTGTTATTGATTCTCCCCCCTCCAAAAACTGTCACATTGGAGTTAGCGAAAAGGTTTACGTTACCGATCCTATTATTTTCAAAAAGGTTAGTTACCGGGTTAATGGAACGACCCCATCTATATCCGGAACTGGCTCCAGTTGATAGGGAAGGCCATCTTTGCCCTTTGTTTTGAAGCAAATTAGCTTCTGAACTTTGTAGTGTTAGTTCGCTTCTTTGAAGATTCAAGTTGTTTTCTAAAGCTGTTTGAACAGCAGACTCCAAGTCGTACACATTATCGGACTGTGCCATAATGTGGCCTGAAACCATAAACATAGAACCTATCAGGAAGCTCAGAAAAAGCTTTTTCATAGTTGGTTTATAAGTCTATATCGGGTATGTAAATTAATTCTTTTATCCAGGACAGAGATTTTAAATATTCGACCGTAATCGTATTAATTCCTGAGTCCATTTCAATGACGTGGCAAGCTAGGTCATTTTTTCCTTTTCTTGAAACCGACATTGTAGCAATGTTGGCTTTTTCTTGGGTGATCACAGCTGATATGAAGGCTATTGCCCCATGAATATCATCAGCCTTGATGATCAGTGTATGGTTCTGTGCAGAAAAATTAGCTACAAATCCGTCGATCTCGGCTATATTGATTACTCCTCCGCCCAGACTTTCACCTATCACCTCGATGATCTTGTCACCTTTAATCAATTTTAACTTGATGGTATTAGGATGGTGGATGGATGAATTTCCAATTGACTTGAATTTGTATTCGAATTTCCTGTCTTCAGCAATTGCCAATGCATCCTTTATCTTGGGATCATCTGTCTTAAAGTCTAAAAGGCCTCCAATAATGGCTCTGTCGCTTCCATGACCTTCATAGGTGCGTGCGAAAGAATTATAGAAAGTGATCTCAGCAGAATCTGGAACATATCCTAAAACTCGTATCGCTGCTCGAGCAATCCTTACTACGCCTGCAGTATGCGAAGAAGATGGTCCAATCATCACTGGCCCAATCATATCAAAGACACTACTTTTATTCGACATGCCACCCTTTGTTCAATTATAATGCTAAGGTAAATCCTTACTTGGAATGCTGATATTATTTTTGATCAGCAGTCTTTAAGCCCATTAAATGGCACTTTTCAATTATTCTTTATTCATTAATAAAGCTGACACCATACGAAAGTGTTCATAATCGAACTATAAAACGCTCGTTTTTGGGACAAAAAACCTCAGAATACCATCTTCATTGAATTGTCGAATCCGGTAGCTCATGCTTTCTTTCGCGCTGGATATTTAGATTTTAAAGCTTTTTACCTCAAAATCAGCTGGTTTTGAATCCTCAATGAAAATCTATGCATACGTTTGCATGAAAACATTATCTTTATTCGCTTTATCTAGAAAAATCTAAAGGATTTTATTCAACCATCAACCTAAACTATGTTACTAGAACCATTAGACCTGGTCGTTTTTATAGGCTATTGCCTACTAATCGTTGGTATGGGGATTTTTGTGTCGCAAGAGAAAAAAGGACATGAAAAGAACTCATCCGATTATTTCTTAGCATCCAAAGCTTTGCCTTGGTGGGCGGTAGGGGCTTCACTTATTGCATCTAATATTTCAGCTGAGCAATTCATCGGGATGTCGGGTTCTGGATTCGCTCTGGGACTAGCCATTTCCACCTATGAATGGATGGCTGCAGCCACGCTATTGGTAGTCGCGATATTCTTTTTACCCGTCTACATTAAAAAGGGCATTTACACTATGCCTGGTTTTCTTTTAGATCGATATGATGCCAGGGTAAGAACGACGATGGCAGTTTTTTGGCTTCTGCTATATGTCTTTGTCAATCTTACATCAGTATTATATCTGGGAGCTCTCAGTTTGAATACGATTCTTAATGTTCCGTTGACTTATGGTATCATTGGATTGGCTCTTTTTGCCATGGTCTATTCCATTTATGGTGGATTGAAAGCTGTGGCTTGGACTGATGTAGTACAGGTTGTCTTCCTCATTTGTGGAGGCCTAGCTACAACCTATATCGCCCTCCAAATGGTCGGAGGAGGAGATGCCTGGGAGGGACTTGGTCTACTTAGAAAAGAAGTCCCTGGACATTTTTCTATGATTTTATCGAAGGGAGAGATGATGATTCCTGATGGTTCTGGAGGCACTAAAGATGCTTATCTCGATTTGCCAGGCCTCAGTGTTTTAATCGGAGGTATGTGGATCACGAATTTGAGTTATTGGGGTTTTAACCAGTACATTACTCAGCGGGCCTTAGCGGCCAAAAGCCTAGATGAGGCCCAAAAAGGGATGATTTTCGCAGGTTTTCTCAAGTTGTTGATGCCTTTAATAGTGGTGATTCCAGGTATTGCGGCATGGGTGATTGTAAAAGATGGGATTGATGTTGGTTTTGTTGAATCTATGACCGATCCAGGCACAGGTTTGGTGAAATCAGATAGAGCTTATCCAACTTTGCTCCAATTGCTTCCTGTTGGCCTTAAAGGTCTAGCCTTTGCAGCATTAACGGCTGCAATTGTATCTTCTTTGGCCTCCATGGCCAATAGTACTTCAACCATTTTCACGATGGATATTTACAAGAAGTATTTTGATAAAGAGGCAAGTGAGAAGAAGCAAGTAAAAGTGGGTCGTTTAACTGCCCTTGTTGCTTTCGTTATTGCTGCGATGGTTGCACCAGCTTTGGGGCAATTAGATCAGGCATTCCAATTTATCCAAGAGTACACTGGTTTTATTAGCCCTGGTGTTTTTGCGATTTTCTTCTTTGGAGTTTTCTGGAAGAAAACGACCTCAAATGCAGCCCTTGTTGGAGCTGGCCTCAGTATTCCTTTGTCTGTACTTCTGAAGGTGGTCTTTCCTAATCTTCCATTTATCGATAGGATGGGAGTTGTCTTTTTGATTTTAGCTGCATTGATGATTGGGATTTCTCTTATCGAAGGAAAAGGAAAGGATCATCCGAATTCTATTGATGTCAATCGAGAACTCTTCAAAACAAGTACTTCATTCAAAGTGGGTGCATTCCTGATTTCGGGTATCATAGCTGCATTGTATATCGTATTCTGGTAATTCATGAGACAGCTTTTATTAGGGTTAGATATTGGTAGTTCTTCTGTGAAAGGATCTCTCCTTGATGCAGATACGGGTCGAGTCGTGAGCACAGACTCCTTTCCAAAACAAGAAATGCCAATAGATTCTCCGGAAACCGGATGGGCCGAACAAGACCCTGAGATGTGGTGGAAGTATGTGGTTGAGGTCATTAATTCAATCAGGCACTCCGCGGATTTAAAGCCTGGTGAGCTGAAAGCTATTGGTATAGCTTATCAAATGCATGGTTTGGTCTTGGTTGACAAAGACCAAAAAGTACTACGTTCTTCCATTATTTGGTGTGATAGTCGAGCAATAGAGGTTGGCCAGAAAGCCTTGGAATCCTTAGGAGAAGAGTATTGTCTTTCCAACCTCCTTAATTCGCCTGGAAACTTTACAGCGTCTAAGCTCCGATGGGTAATTGAGAACCAGCCAGAGATTGCAGCAAAAATTCATAAAATCATGCTCCCGGGAGATTTCATTGCTATGAAATTGACTGGCGAAGTCTGTACATCCGAAACGGGGCTGTCTGAGGGGATTTTCTGGGACTTCAACCAAAATTCCTTGAGTGAGGCGCTATTGGATGAGTATCAAATTCCTCAAGAATGGATTCCTGAGACAAAATCCTCCTTTTCTCATCAAGGCTCCGTCTCCAGTGACGCTAGTGCTGAAACTGGGTTAGATATCGGTGTTCCAATTGCTTATCGTGCTGGAGATCAGCCGAATAATGCCTTTTCGCTAAATGTATTTAAGCCTGGTGAATTTGCCACCACTGCAGGAACATCTGGGACTATTTATGGAATTACACAAGAACCACTTTACGATCCTAAATCAAGGGTGAATACGTTCGTTCATGTCAATCATACCTCAGCTGATCCGTCATATGGAGTTCTTCTATGTATAAATGGGACTGGAATCCTCAATAGTTGGTTAAGGACGAATTTTGGTCAAAAGGATATTGATTATCCACAAATGAACACCCTAGCTAAATCAGTCTCTGTTGGTTCTGATGGGTTAGTTTTCCTTCCCTTTGGAAATGGTGCTGAGCGAATTCTAGAAAATCGATTTTTGGGTGCGCAAATGCTTGGATTGGACCTTTTGAGGCATTCGAAAGGACATATATTCAGAGCTGCTCAAGAGGGAATTGTTTCATCGCTCTCGTATGGATTTGATATAATGAAAGATATGGGGATGAAAGTAAGTAAGGTTAAGGCTGGGCGAGCAAATATGTTTTTAAGTCCAGTTTTCAGGAGCGCTTTTATCCATATGAATGAGGTGGAATTGGAGTTTTATGATACTGACGGTGCTCAAGGGGCAGCAAGAGGAGCTGGAGTTGGAATTGGTCTGTTCGCCTCAGCGGAAGAGGCTTTTGAGAATTTGGAGCTTTTAGAAACTTTCTCTCCTAACCCATATTTTCTGGAATCCTACAAAGAGGCCTACGAGCAATGGAAAGACACTTTAGCTTTTGCTCTGAGGAATTAATTAAAAGATAATAAACCTAATAAACCTATATACTTATGAGTAACGAATATTTTTCAGGCATTAAAAAAATAGCCTTCGAAGGTAAAGACTCTGACAACCCCTTAGCATTCAGATACTATGATGAGAATCGAATGATTGGTGGGAAAACCATGAAGGAACATTTCAAATTTGCCATAGCATATTGGCATTCCTTCTGTGGTACGGGTGGAGATCCTTTTGGACCTGGTACCATTAACCATCCATGGGACCAAGCTGCTGATCCTGTGCAAAGAGCTAAAGATAAAATGGATGCAGCCTTTGAGTTTATCTCAAAAATTGGGGCTCCATATTATTGCTTTCATGATATCGACCTTATTGATGAAGGAGATAGCCTCCAAACTTATGAAAAGCATATTCAGATCATCACGGATTATGCTTTGGAAAAGCAAAAGGAGACCGGAATCAAGCTGTTGTGGGGAACTGCGAATGTATTTAGTAACCCGCGATATATGAATGGTGCGAGCACCAATCCTGACTTCGATGTACTTTCTTTCGCGGGCACGCAGGTTAAGAATGCGATTGATGCAACCATCAAACTGAGTGGTGAGAATTATGTGTTCTGGGGTGGTCGAGAGGGTTACATGTCCTTATTGAATACGGATATGAAGCGTGAGACTGAGCATTTGGCACGATTCCTTACTATGGCTAGAGATTATGCCAGATCTAATGGTTTCAAAGGAACCTTTTTCATCGAGCCAAAGCCAATGGAACCCACGAAGCATCAATACGACTATGATTCAGCTACGGTAATTGGATTCCTGAGACACTTTGGATTGGATAATGATTTCAAATTGAACATCGAAGTAAACCATGCTACGCTGGCTGGTCACACTTTCCAACACGAACTGCAAGTGGCTGCTGATGCAGGTATGTTAGGAAGTATTGATGCAAACAGGGGAGATTATCAGAATGGTTGGGATACCGACCAATTTGCTTTGAACCTTCAGGAACTGACCGAGTCCATGCTCGTGATATTGACCTCGGATGGTATCCAAGGTGGTGGAGTTAATTTTGATGCAAAAATCAGACGGAACTCTACCGATATGGATGATCTTTTCCATGCGCATATTGGTAGCATGGATGCTTTTGCCAGGAGTATGATCATTGCGGAAAGCATTCTTGAGAATTCTGATTATTTGGAGAGAAGAAAGCAAAGATATGCTAGCTATGATTCTGGAATCGGGAAGGATTTCGAAGATGGTAAACTTACACTTGAAGATTTGAGAAATCATGCTTTGGCGAGTGGCGAGCCAAAAACTACAAGCGGAAAGCAGGAGTACTACGAAAATCTGCTGAATAGATTTATTCAATAATCTGATGAAAAGGTCCTTTCTTCTTTTTCTTATCTCAATTTTAATCTGGTTTGCATGTGAGCCTATCAGCTATGAATCGCAGGTTTGGCTACCTCGGCTTATTTCAGAGGGCATGGTTATCCAAAGGGATGAATCAGTAAAATTTTGGGGTAAAGGGGAGCCAGGTGAAAAGGTCAGAATTGCTCTGGCTGGAGTAGTTGGGAGTGGACTAGTCGGTGAGGATAGTACCTGGAAAGTAGAACTTCCAGCCTTAGAAGCTGGAGGGCCTTATGAGCTTCAAATTAATCAGGAGATCATTCCGGATGTGTTTGTTGGCGATGTCTGGCTTGCTGGAGGTCAGTCAAATATGGAGTGGGCGCTTAAACTTCAGGTGGAGGGTGCTGAGGAAGAATATGCAACCGGTGGGATAGATCAAATTCGGTTTTTCAAGGTGCCTCAGGATTATGGTGCGATCAAGAAAGAAGATGTTTCTGGTGGTGAATGGAAGGTTGCCAATCCAGAAAACATGCCTGATTTTTCTGCTGTCGCCTGGTTTTTTGCCAAGAAGAATCATCAGGAGCAAAATGTGCCTGTTGGGGTTATAGAATCCAATTGGGGTGGTACTCCTGCGGAAGGGTGGACCGAAGCTGAGGCTTTGGCTGAATTAGGTGGTAGCTATGCCGCAGAGGCCAAAGAGATGGTTGATTCTCCTGAGCTTTTTGGAGCTGAGATTACAGAGAATGAGAAAAGAAGAGAAATCCGTGATTTACTTGTGGAGAGACCCGATTCGCTTGCTGCACAGGAAACTGCTTCTTTAAACTATAATGACGCTAGCTGGAAGAGAATCAATCTGCCAGGAGATAATCCTCTGGAGCATATTGCCTGGGCTCGGAAAAAATTCAGGCTAGGGTCAATAGAAGGAAATACACTAGTTCTCCCAAATTTGGGAGCAGGTTCTTTTGTCTATTTGAATGGGAAGTTGCTTCGATATCATGATAACTGGGGTGGTGGTTTACCGGAAGTTGAGATTCCTTCCGACTTAGCGAATGCTGGCCAAAATGTACTAACCATCAGAACTTTTAACACCTGGAATAATCGTCCAGCCATTGGTTCAAAGGATGAGATGTATGTGCTTTCTGGGGACCAAAAAGTGTCCTTGGAGGGAACCTGGACCTACTCAAATGATATCGTGGAGCCACAACTTCCTGAGGTGAAGAGATTGAATTGGAAACCAAGTGCCATGTACAATGCAATGATCCATCCTCTTCTGAATTATCGAATTCGGGGAGTTATCTGGTATCAGGGTGAAAGCAATGCGGGTAGGCATGAAGAGTACAAGGAACTATTCTCAGGAATGATCCAAAACTGGAGAGATAAATGGGGCCTCGGGGATATTCCCTTTCTATTTGTTCAATTGGCAAATTGGCTAGAAAGAAAGGAAATCCAGCCTGATAGCAATTGGGCTCATTTGCGCGAAGCGCAAAGGCAGACGTTAGAATTACCAAATACAGGCATGGCGGTTACCATCGATATTGGCGATGAATTTGATATTCACCCTCGTAACAAGAAGGATGTGGGAGAGCGGCTTTGGCTTCAAGCCAAAACCATTTCATTCGGTGAGGAAGTCCTGGATCAAGGACCAGAGATTTCTTCTTGGGAGATAACTGAGGATGGTGTTTTGCTCACTTTTGAATCTTCAGGAGAAGGCTTGGATTCTGGAGCTGAAGACCCAAAAGGTTTTATCATTTCCACTGATGGAAAAGAATGGGAGTCAGCTTCTGCTAAGATTGCTTCTGAAAATCAGATTCTGATAGCTTCAGAAGATCCTGAGAAAGTTTTGGAGATTCGATATGCATGGGCGGATAATCCAAAAGTAAATCTTCAAAATCATCTTGGACTTCCTGCCGTTCCTTTCAGATTAGCTTTAAAAGAAGAATCTACAGATTAATCCAAAGTCACCGGCTCTAAATCCACACCGTCGAATTGCTCTGCTGGAACTAGTCCAACCACATTTTCAAGGAATTCAATCGAAGAAAATAAGACACCTTCCCAGTCTGAAGAGGTGATTGAGCTAGCGATGACGTGGTCTCCAGTGTCAGGGAAAGCCTTTTTCTCCTTGAGCGTTTCTGGAGTGTTTATTTGCTCGTACATTTCCAGCATTTTAGGTACTGAAACTACGAAATCTTGTTCCTCTTCACTTTTATAGAAATAGCCAAGGAATAATGGCTGATCGATCTTTTTAAATGTTTCTTCCCTCATTCCGGAATAAAAAACCTGAGCTAGACTTTCATACCCATTCATGTGATAGTCTTCTGACCAATACATCTTTTTCTCTCCTTCACGATCTACATGCAGAACTCCATTTTCAGCCATTGTGACTGCCATAAGTTTTTGCATCCATGGAGAATAAAAGGCCTCAAGCTGTTGCCCATAATCCCGGATAGCAGGTGAATAAGTGACTAGGGCTTTAATGTCTGGTTGCTGTGATGCAAGAAGTAATGCTAAAGAGCCACCTGTGGATGTACCAATAATAATCACTTCATCTCCTATCGCTTTTCCCACCTTGTAGGCTTCACCAGCGGCATCTGCAAGTGCCTGTGGAGTCAGATACTCCATAGCATTTGCCCGGTTTATCCCATGTTCAGGTAATCGGGTGACAAACAAGTTAGCTCCAAAATGAGTAGCTAGAAATCGATGCACAGGATCTCCTTCCATTGGACTCGCACCAAATCCATGAATGTAAACAATCGAAATTGGAGTTTTCGCTTTTGTCAAAGAGTCTGCCCAAACTACGTAGGCTCCATTTCCTGGCTTTAACCCCTTTACAGTATCCTCCCGGGAGCGAATATATTCTTCCACATCCTGAATCTCGGTTTGAGGATAATGAACTTCAAGATCGATTTGCTCCAGCTTTGGTCCGAGCATATAAACGATAACCAGGATGATTGCGAAGGCAAAAACCCCAAGAAAGATTTTTTTTAAGATTTGCATTAATTAGTTCGAATGTATGGGCTCGTGGTATCCACTATTATCTGAGTACCGTCGCGCAAAAATAGAAAGGTTTGGGTTTCTAATTGACTAAAATTTTCTGGAGACACATTTAATTTTGTCATATAGTAAGTTGGAGACTTACTAAAATCCCTGACTTTATCGAGAGTCGTTCCATCATTGAGCTCAAGCAAGAATGAAACGTCTGTTCCAATAGGTAATCCATTAAATTCTTTCTTCAGGATTACTGTAATGTTGGAGATGTTTTGGAAGTCATAAAGCTCAGCACATGAGAGTGCATATGCCTGTCCAGGGAATATTCCTTTGTTGCTTGAACTCTGTAATTCTGGAATTAACTGGAAATTGAATGCAAAGTCATCTACATAGACAGTGTCACTCTCGATGGAGTATGAATCATTTTCATAGGGGCTAAAAAAAACAGATATGTCAATGGCATCTGCTTTTGCCACGGGGCCACAGTCTCCAAATGGATTCTGTAAACTCGGATCCGTTTCACAAGCGGTGGTGACCAAAACCAACAAATAGAAAATCGATAAACCAAATGTTAGGCTTAAAGCTTTCTTAATGAGAGATGGAGCAACTTTTTGAATCCGCATATACCAAAAATAATTAAATAAGAATTATTTGTCCAGATCTTGAATCTTAATCCTTATTTATCGTATACATTTGAGAACACCCTAGGTTCTACTTTTATATTCTAAATCCCTTTTGCATGAAGAAACTCTTTTTTCTAACCTTCTTCTTTTGTTCTGCCCTAATTATTTCAGTATCTGGCCAAGAAGAGAATAGGCCACCAACTCAATCCGTTTATTTAGAACTCGGTGGTGCTGGACTCCCTTACAGTTTCAATTATGACTTTAGATTTAATAAAAATCGGATTGATTCCTGGGGAATGAGAATTGGAGCAGGTGGATATAGTACGACAGATGAGTCGTTCTTCTCCCTCCCAGTTATGGTTAATAAGCTTTACGGTAGCGGACCTCATTATTTCGAGTTGGGTTTTGGAATGACTTTTTTTGCCTTCGATGATTCATATAATGACTCTTATTGTATAGATGGATTCATTGACTCGAATGGGAATTGGGTTTGTTCTCAGTTTGAAAGCTATTCTTACAGCTATATTTTAGACGTCGATGGTAGTCCAAGCATTATGGGAACCTTAAACTTTGGGTACAGGCGAATTCCTGTGGATGGGGGCTTTACCTGGAAGGTAAATTTAAATCCAATTTTTAACAATAATGGTTTTTGGCCGCTTTACGCTGGAGTAGGATTTGGTTATGCGTTTTAGAGTGATCCTTATCTTTCTTTTTCTTTTGGCTGGCTCTGCACTTGCGCAGGATAAAACAGAGCGGGTTAAAGGAAGAGGCGTTTATGCTGAATTATTTGGAAATGGCATTCTTTACTCCTTCAATTATGATCAAAGATTTGAGCAAAGACTAGATGGCCTGGGTTTCAGGGTTGGAGCCTCGTATGTGGCAGTGGATGGGGATGGAGTGGCTACTTTTCCTGTTGGATTGAATTATCTGCTAGGCAAAAATGGAAAGTATTTTGAGCTTGGAGTAGGGGGTACCTATGGCATTGGATTTGACAGTAGCAATACCTTCGCCAGTGGCGATGATCGGACCACAGATGATGAATTTATCGGAACTATGACTATAGGGTATCGAAGAGAACCTACCGATGGAGGCTTTCTTTTCCGAGTCGCATTAACTCCGTTTTTTGGTAATGGCGTATTCTGGCCTTTTTTTGCTGGTGTAAGCTTTGGTTATGCTTTTTAGGTCTTATAGGCCAAAGCCATAATCTCTTTCCACTCTACAGATTCTCGTCTTATAGGCTGAGTACCATTTCTCACGGCCGTATTTCTGTGCGACTGAGTGTTCCTGAACTTGTTTCCACATTTTAATGGATTCTAAGCTGTCCCAATAGCTTATGGTTATTCCCAGGCCATCTCGAACACTTTCATGACCTAGATAGCCCTCTTGTTTTTGGACGAGTTCTACCATAGCCTCCGCCATCTCTTCGTATCCTTCCTTGATTTGAGTTCGCACATTTGAAAAGATTACGGCGTAATAAGGTGCTTTTGGGGTGTTTGCAATCATGTTTTTTGTAAATAGGGTAGATACTCCATGTACTCGGCTGTTTCACTTGCTAGCTCTTTACCGAAAGTAGCTTCCAATAGGTAAAAAGACAGATCTATTCCAGCAGAAATTCCCGCTGAGGTGAATATTCCATCTGCGGCTTGAACAAATCTCATGTCTGGCTGAGGATCTCCGGTAGGGATTATTTCTGCCATGCTGCTGTAAACCTGGTGATGCGTGCAGTATTTTCTGCCTTTTAGATAGCCTAGTACTCCGAGCACCCTTGAGCCTGAACAGACACTCATGGTCCATTTGGAGGCATCTATTAATTCATCCAGTTTGGCCATGGATTCTTTATTCTTGATTACCGCATTACTTCCTTGACCCCCGGGGATTATTAAATAGTCAAAATCTTCCACTTCAAACAGGCTGGTATCTGGATTTACCGATAGACCATTAACCGCTGTAATTGTCGTACCCTTGTCAGAGAACGTGATTACCTGGTGTTCTTTGTGATCCCTCAGCTGAGCTGCCACAGAGAATACTTCGAATGGCCCTGCAAAGTCCAGAACCTCGACTTCATCGAATAAATAGATGCCTATGCGTTTCATGGGCTAAATATGGTCATTTCCCCTTCGGATTTCAATGACTGAAATTAACATCCGTTAACATTACATATACATAAAAATGTATTTGATAAATGTCAAATAAGCTAAGAGCTTAGCAACCAGCTCAAAAGCCTTGCGTATATTTGTATGCAAGACGATTAAAACATAGTTCTGATTTAAAATATTATACGGTTTGAGTTGGTTAGAAAGTATAATTCAGAATAAAGTTTTGATAAAAAGGCGAAAAATAGATTGAGTGAGGAGTTAAACGTTTAGTGTTCAAATGTTTGATGATAGGTTTCCTTAAACCTGAAGCTAGTCCAAGAGATTTCTTCAAATTAAGGAGTTTGAGAAAAGTTGTTCTCATCACCCTTAGCCCCGAGAAATCGGGGCTTTTTTTTATCTTGTACTACTTAGTTTTTTGATACCGATTTTAAACCAATTATTATGAAACCAACTAGCAGAAACCTTTTATTTCTATTCCTAATATCTGTGTCTGGGACGGTTTTCTCGTCCTGTGAAGGATCTCTTGAAATTGTACAGACGATAAATGAAGAATATTCGGGAGTGACCGAATTATCGATTAATTCGGGATTTCTAGATGTAAGTTATGTGGGAGATCCCACAAAGACTTCGGTGAGCATTGATGCAGTCCTTGAATCGAGCAAACCGGGAAGATACATGATTGAAGTGGATGAGAATAATGGTGTTTTAACCATTACTTTGGAACGTAACGGTTCAGGTACAGATGGCAATCATCGTGGAAGACTCACATTGACAGGGCCACAAGACATCATGTTCAAACTTGTTGGGACTTCAGGTGATTACCGGATTTCCCAAGTGAATAGTCCCACGTTTGATATCGAAATGAGTTCTGGAAACCTTGATCTCAACGATATTTCATCAACTGTCATAAATATTTTGCTGACCTCAGGGAAGGTAGAAGCAAGAAATCTGACAGGCGATACTGATGTTGAAATCTCTTCGGGAAATGTTCTTTTTGAAGTGGTGAATGGAAATGTAAATGCTGAGGGTTCAAGTGGAGTCATTAGATTGAATGATGTTACTGGATTGGTAAATGCCAAATTGACCTCAGGGAACCTAGACCTGGATCGAGTTCAGGAAATAGGAAGTTTAGATATCTCTTCCGGGAGAATAGTTTGTGATGACTCAGGATTAGGTTCTGCCACCGAATTGATTTCGACTTCAGGAAACATCGAAGTCCAAACTCCTTCAATCCTTGGGGATTTCAATTTTGATATGAGTACGAGCAGTGGTCGAGTTAGAGTTGGAGATAATTCCTCAGATAGCGAATTGATTATTAATAACGGCTCAGCATTCACCGTGGTGGGGAGATGTTCTAGCGGTAGAATTGAAATCGTAAACTGATTTTGTTTTTCATACTTGATTTAAAACCCTGATAAATCAGATGATTTTGTAATTTGGCTGCTCCATCATTATGAAGCAGCAAAGTGAAATTCCTAAGGACGGTTTTGCCGGCCTGAGGCAAAATATAATGGCGGATTCTAAAGCAGGATTCGTCGTTTTTTTATTGGCTATGCCCCTTAGTCTCGGGATAGCAAAAGCTTCGGAGTTTCCTGCTATCATGGGGCTGGTCACGGCGATCATCGGAGGTGTTCTTGTTGGTTTATTCGCTGGTTCCAAACTTACAATTAAAGGTCCTGCTGCTGGATTAATTGTGGTAGTAGCTGCTTCGGTCACGGATTTCGGTGGAGGAATTGAAGGTTGGAAACTTGCTTTAGGAGCCATGGTCGTTGCAGGATTAGTCCAGGTGATTTTTGGTTTGCTAAAATTGGGGAGATTGGCTGATGTATTTCCGCTAGCGGCCGTTCATGGGATGTTGGCAGCCATTGGGCTCATCATCATTATCAAGCAAATTCCTGTTCTTCTGAATCTTGATCCGGTGATCTATTCGGGCCAAGGAATAGTGGAGATGCTTCTAAATATTCCATCCTTCATTTTGAACTTAGATCCTGAAGGTGCTATGGTGGGAATTATTA
The DNA here is from genome assembly GCA_937146645.1 of uncultured Cyclobacteriaceae bacterium. Taxonomy (GTDB): domain Bacteria; phylum Bacteroidota; class Bacteroidia; order Cytophagales; family Cyclobacteriaceae; genus Algoriphagus. The sequence continues at coordinate 232,302 of CAKZRQ010000037.1, read as the reverse complement.
GCTTGATCATCATGCTGGTCTGGGATAAAATCCCGAATGCCTTCCTTCATAAAATCCCTTCACCTTTAGTGGTTTTGCTTATTGTCATTCCTATTCAATTGGGCTTTGATTTTAGCGAAACCGAAGGTCCTTTTGCCTTATTAAAAGTGGGAGATTTGGCGAATAGCCTTCAATTCAATGCCGACTTTGCTGGATTTTCAGAAACCGGGATCTTCATCAAATATGTCGCAATGTTCGCATTGGTAGGGTCCTTAGAGTCTCTGTTGACAGTAAAGGCTATTGATCATATTGACCCATACAAGAGGAAATCCAATAATGATAAGGACCTTATCGCGATTGGTATTGGGAATACTTTCTGCGCTTTTCTTGGTGGGCTTCCCATGATCTCTGAAGTGGCCAGAAGCTCCGCAAATGTTTCCACCGGGGCTCAGACCCGATGGGCTAATGTCTTTCATGGCCTATTTATTTTGGTCTTCGTATTAGTCGCGACTCCTGTCATAGAAATGATTCCTAATGCGGCTTTGGCAGCCATGCTTATTGCTGTCGGAATCAAACTTGCCCATCCTATGGAATTTGTAAAGACCTATCGAATAGGAATGGATCAATTGGCGATTTTCGTAACCACTATCATCGTTACACTCGCTAAGGATTTACTGGTGGGAATTGCTGCGGGGATTTTGGTGAAAATCATTATTCATCTTTACAATGGAGTTCCATTGAGATCATTTTTTAAGGCTGATTTTGATAAAGAGGCAAACTCTGATCAGTATAAATTCCTAATCTCCAAGGCAGCTATATTTTCGAATTTTCTTCCCATCAAACAAGAGTTAGAAAACCTTGAAAAAGGAAAGAAAATTTCCATTGATCTTAGCCAAACCAAATTAGTGGATCATTCTGTGATGGACTCTTTGCACCTTTTTCAGGAAGACTACGAAAGGCTGGGAGGGAAGGTGGAAATTATTGGTTTGGAGCATCATGTTCCTTTCTCAGAACATCCACTTGCTGGACGCAAAGCTTAGGCTTGTAATCTCATCCACAGACAATCCTGAGCATCCGTCAACATGTGAAGTAGAAGCCCAATCGCGGCTATTCGTGTTTTCTTTGGCCACAAAAGAATCACATAAACTGCAATCGCATAATAGGAGTGTAGCGGATGAAACCCGATTCCGCATCGATTCGGATCGAAAATTGGGTCAGCAAGAAGATGATCTAAATCCACCAACATGGTCAAGAGCATGATCAAATATGCCTTTTTCCATTTTTCTCTGAAAAATATATAGGCTATGAGTCCCGGAGCCAGGAAATGCAGGGAATAATGTACAGTAGTTTGAAGTATGGGAAGGAATTCAGTCACGCTCTAGATTAATTTTCCTCTCACTTCCTTTAGTTTCATACACATAGAAACGGCTTCATTCTTCACCCAATCATCGTATTCTTCGATAGCCTTTAATCTGAGTTGATTATCTAAAAGGCCTTCTTCAACCATTTGAGTCGATCCGGCAACCTTGGACCAAATGCCCACTTTAGAATGGAAATCTGGTCTATCCCGATCGTAGAACTCATCAGAATTAAAGATTTCGATAGATCCCAATCCGGCACTTTTCATGACATCCGATAGGTCCTCTGCCATTCGATTGTTCAGTCCGGATTGCTTTCTCCATTTCAAGAATGTATTGTAGAATTCTTGTATGGAATCAGGGGGCCTAGGGTTCCATTCGAGTTCCTCATGATTATAGTCTAAAACTGAAATGGTTCCATTTTCCTTAAGTAGGCTTTTTAATTTTTTCATGGCTGACTCGGGATTATTCAGCCATTGAAACATTCTAGCAGAAACAATCAGATCGAACTTTTCAGATGGGGCATAATCATAAAAATCTTTATGAAGTAACTCTAGATTGGAAACCTCTCCATAGGTCTCTCTGCCACTCAAGATGAACTTCTCAGTATTATCGATCCCAGTGACTTTACCTTTCGGGCCAACAACTTTAGCGATATCTTTAGAAATCGCTCCAGTCCCGCAGCCTACATCTAACACTCGCATTCCTTCTTCCAAAAAAGGCTTGAGGGTGCGATAATCTACCTCCAGGCTTCGATTATCAAAGATTTTTACTCCCGAGTTTTTATCTCGTTCAATATGCTTGTTTCGCTCCATACAAGCCAAAAATATCAAAAGGCCTGAATCTTTTTTACAGATTAAGGACCATTATTTTCTCAGTCCTATCGAGAACATCCATTTGTGGAGGAGCTGGTTCATCTTTAAACCCGAGTTTGTAGTAAAGCTTATGAGCCTGAGGCATGGAGTTGGTGGTTTGCAGCCAAAGCTCAGGAATGTAATTCTCTTTGCAACGCGTAATGCACCTTTCGATCAGTTTAGTTGCTATTCCAAGTTTTCGGAAATTCGGTAGTATAAATAGCTTAGCAAATTCGAAAGAGTGCTCATCTAATCTTTTTAAGGCTACACATCCTGCGATCTCACCTTTATACGAGGCAAAAAATATAAATCCTCCATTTAACAAATAAGCTTCATCTGGACGATCCAGGCTAAGAATATCTTCTTCCTCAAGTTTTCCATCAAGTACTCCTAAAAGCCATGGTTTTGCAATCTCCGAGAACTTGCCCTTGCATCCCAGGCTATAGTCAAATACCCTTACTTCCTCAGATGATTCTTTAATCGCATGATCGTGTATCGGTCGGGTGCTGATTTCGGTATCAATGCGGTCCAGAATATTAAGAATATCCCTGTGTCCACTTTCGAAAGTCCTTTTCAATTGGATGGTAAACTCCTCCCAGACGGGCTTAAGCTCATCAAGAAGAACTTTACCGCCATCGCTGAGGTAGACAATCTTTGAGCGTTTATCCTCTGGGTTAGGTTGTACTAGAATCAGATTTTCGGCTTCTAATTCTCGAAGGACATTTTTGACTGCAACATGTGAAAAATCGATTTGCCCAGCGATTTCTAAAATGGTGAGTGGTTTATGGCTTTTGGCCAAAGCATAGAAAACTGAAAACCATGTTGCTTTAAACTTGACCGAGTGCTTCTGGTAAATCTTGTCACCATCGTGATATAGACGCTCGCTGATTCTTCTAAACCGACTTGCACTAGCAAGATATCCCAGATCTGATACTATATCCATATTTATAAAAGTACTTTCATAAAAATATAAAAGTACTTACATAAATTACAAATCCGAATAGAAAATTTTTTGTCTACTTATATAACTGCGGCTCGGTTATCCCTTTACCAAGGAAATACTCTTTATTCATTTCAAAGTGAGCTGATGTCATGCCATTGTAGTATTCCTTGAAGGTAGGCATGTCATACTCGGCTCTCAGAACTTCAACATTTGCTGAATCTACCAGCCCATTCTTTGGAATGGCTTGACCTAACTCATTGTATTCCAGCTGGCTTCCGAAACGCTGTGGCTTTCCAAGATTCACATTTACACGATCCTCTAGCATAGCATAATGATATTTATCCTGGCTGCCATTTTCGATCTCTTTCTGCATAGCTTCCAGCATTTCCTGTTGAAATTCAACATCATTATCGGCATGCTGAATAGATATCCAAAAATCAGAAGCCCCTTCTTCGCCTATTTTCTTTTCACCCAGATACCCATACTGCTGGTACAATGCTTTGATTCTCCCCTGGTTCACCAGACCCACACTATCTCTTTGCTCCAAAAAAATCTCCCAAGCCCTTTCATTTCCATACTCTGCTCGCATTTCCTCAGGTGGCAATCCAGCGAATTGTTGATCTACTTCGTTAATTTCTGAAAGCTCTTCGAGAATGAGTTTTTTATCTTCTTCGGTCAGCTTGATCTCTGTTTCGCAGGATGCAAGAATAAAAAGTAGTGAGAGGGATAGTAAATACTTTTTCATGGTGCTTATTTTCATTCTTGAAAGATAACGCCAGATCAAAAGTCAAGATGATGTATCCCAGATAAAAATGTTAATTCTTGTAATCCTGGCGCTTTAATTAAGCCTTTTCCAAAAAGTGACTTTATCATCTCCGTCCTTCCAGAAATCTCGAATCACCGCTTCTTTGTGGTATCCAAGCTTTTCATAGAATTTGCGGGTTAGCCTAAATTCCTCCGTCCCTGAAGTGTCAACGATTAAGATTCTATGACCAAGCTCTTTTAAGTGTTTTTCGATAAAGCTCATCATATGACTACCTATTCCCTTGGCTTGAATATCACTTCGAACCCCAATGGCATAGAGGTTATAAGTCCCTTCGGTAAGCTTTTCGGGTCCACAAAACCCAATACCAATGGGTTGATCATCCAAAACTGCGGTGAACCAAACTTCCTCAGATTCATCGTTATTTAAATAATCCGAAATTATTTCATCCAGCATTTCTGAAGGAAATAGCTCGATAGAATTCAGAACCGTTTTTAAGGCGGGAACATCATCGACTAAGACCTTTCTGATTTCCATAGCTTATTTAATGGCATTCAAGACTTTTTCAACGAGCTCAGCTTTATCTCCATTTGGTATCCATCTGGCCACGATCACCAAATCATTCTCTGGATCCACATACACCATGTTAGTTCCTGCACCTAAATGGAAAAATGCAGTGCTAGGAGCCGCAGGAATGGCCTTCTGATCATTATTCAGGAAGTAATTCATAAAGCCGTAATCAGGTTTGGCTGGGGTAGGAGTTTTTGATTTCTCAATCCACTCTTCAGGGATAAGTTGCTTCCCATTCCAATTCCCGTTTCTTAAAGTCAGATAGCCGAACCGTGCCTGATCCCAGGCATTGATCATCATTCCACCACCCCAATGGGAACCACCTGAAACGGACTGAACGATTTGTCCATCAAGAATCACAAAAGAATTTTCATACCCAGTCCATCTCCAGGTATCGCTTGCTCCGATTGGGTCCATGATATGCTCCTTTAAAACTACTGGTAGTGGTTTTCTCCATACGTTCATCACCGCCAGCGCAAGTACATTCACTCGAGTGTCATTGTATTCATAAACAGATCCAGGCTCGTTTTGAGGTCTTGCTCTTTTCTCAGCAACGCCCTCTCTTGGTCTATCTGCCCAATCAGGTTTGCCCCAAAGACTTCCTTCCCAGTCGGAAGTTTGCCTTAGCAAATCATCCCATCTGATCTTTCTATTATGCTCGGTGTCGAAAAGCTCAAAAACATCATCCTCGAAGACATGATCAGCTTTGTCCACAATAAGCTTTGCTGGCTGGTATGGATAGATAGGTGCCATGTATGGATAGACAAAATCCATTTCATCCTTTATCAAGCCTTCTCTCCAAGCCAAGCCTGTTGTTGTGGAAAGGAAACTTTTTGCCACGCTAAAAGTCAAATCTACTCGATCAGGATCACCCCATTGACCGACTAGTTTTCCTTTGTATATGATCAGTCCAGTGGCTGGCCCTCTGGTCTTCATGGGCCCAATTGGATATCCGAAGGGTTCCCTGCCGAAGCCACTTTCATAGTGTGCGACTTTCAGATTCGGATTGGCATCACTTTCATGAGCTACTGCAAAGTCAATGGCTTCTTGTAGCAAACTCCCATCCATTCCAAGCTCGGATGCATTGGCTTTTTCCCAGTTACCTTTTTCGGGAAAATAGCTTTGCGCAAAGAGCAAAGTGGTGGTGAAAAGGGATAGGGTGAGTAAAAAGATTCTTTTCATGGGCTCTAAATTTTGGGCAGTTTAGTACTTTTTCATTTTTGAAATTCACCGCCCGTAAAAAGCTTTCACAAAATCCTCAAACTCTTTGCTTAGAACAGAGTTCAATTTTCAAACCTAGACCAAAACGATTAGCAGTTTATTTATGGAGGAAGCAAAGATTTACATCGTAGGAGCCGGTTTATCCGGTTTGGTAAGTGCGATAGAGTTAGAAAAGGCTGGATATTCACCCATCATCCTAGAAGCCTCAGACCGGATAGGTGGAAGGGTCAAAACAGATGTTACCGATGAATTTCGGATGGATCATGGTTTCCAGGTTTTACTCACTGCTTATCCTGAGACCCAAAGATATTTGGACTACGATGCTTTAGATCTTAAGCTGTTTTCACCAGGCGCGGTAATCTTTGGTCAAAATGAATCCTACATTATTTCTGATCCGCTAAGGAATCCATTGAAAATTGTGTCCATGGCCTTTTCAAAGGTGGGGACTTTTTTGGATAAGGTGAAGATGTTTGGTCTGACCCAGGAGTTGAAAAAGAAATCTGTGGAAGAGATATTCTCTTCCAAATCGATTCCTACGCTTCAATACCTGAAGCAATATGGATTTTCTGATCAGATAATTGAAAACTTCTTTGTGCCCTTTTTTCGTGGGATCTTCCTTGAACCTCATTTGAATACCTCTTCGAGAATGTTTGAATTTGTATTCAAAATGTTCTCCATTGGGCATGCAGCTATTCCAGCAAAAGGAATGGGAGAAATTCCAGAAATGCTTAGAAAGCAACTGTCGAAAACCCAGATTTATTTCAATTCGCCTGTAAAGGAGGTTAAGGGAACTTCTATTCATTTGGCAGATGGAAAAACTCTTGAGGCAGAAAAGGTAATTATTGCGACGCAACCGGATAAAGTAATGCCACAACTCCAGGGTCAGTTTTCACAGCCTCAGAGAGTGACCAATCTTTATTTTTCTACTCATAAATCATTTATGGCTCGACCTATGATTGGATTGATTCCGGGTGTCGAAGGACTCATTAACAATATTGTCTACATGAGTGATGTTTCTTCAGACTATGCTACCGGGGAGAAGGCACTTTTGTCAGTGACCGTTCTTGATCATGATTTTGCTGAGGAAGAGCTGGTTAAAGCTGTTCAGGCTGAACTTGAACGTATTTCTAGAATTAAAGGGGAATACTTCCAGCATGAAAAGACCTATGAAATAGGTTATGCACTACCCTCGCTTGAAGATGTGAAATATGAGATTCCTAGAACGGAGGCAAAAATTGTGGATGACATTTATTTAGCTGGAGATTATCTGCTAAATGGATCAATAAACGCATCGATGACTTCTGGTCGGATTGCTGCGGAAGCGGTAATCGGAAGCTTGATGCCAGTTCACTAATTCAGTCAAAGGTTACCTGACCCGACACCCACTGGAGTGCGTCAAGGTAAAACCTGAGTAAATCAGGATTATCATAGCTCTGAGCATTGTGAGAGGGAGCGCAATACATCACTCTTCCATTTCCTTGCTCTCGAATCCAGGCAGCGGAAGTAATTCCTTCCGATAGTATTTGTCCAACCCTCTGTGATTCTATTGAAGCATTTTCAAAGTGGAGGAGAGATTTAAAATCGGCATTTTCGTAGGCTCCATTGTAGAAATAAGGCTCATCTACATGAGTGAATCCTTCAATCGGAAAAGCCTGTACCAATGGATGATTGGGATCTGACAGCCTAACTTGAATCTCCTGCTGAGGTGGATGGTAGTCAAAGCTTGCACCAACCAATTCGCTGAATTCTTCGGATTGATTTAGTAGGGTAATGGCTCCATGAAGCACCATTAAGCCACCACCTTCTTCCACATATTGGATAAGATTATTTTCAAGCTCCACGGCCTTGGACATCATAGCAGCGGAGTCTCCATTAGAGATTCTTTTGAGCTGATCCCAAAATAAGTTTCGATACTGCCTCTCTGAACAGGTGTTGTTTAAAACTATGGCATCATAAGATTTTAGGCTTTCCAGCTCAAACATCCGAATATCAACTGATCGATCTACTTCAAAGGCTCCTGACTTTTCACCCAGGACTCTTACCATCTCGTCAGTATGAGGAATAACCCAATGCTTGAATCCAGTCGCTAAAGAAAAAACCAAAACCCGTCCTTTTTTATCCCAGTCAAATGAGGTCTCCTCGGGTGCTAGATATTCAATTTTCCCTTGCCAAATTCTATCAAATGGAACCTCTTCTAAGCTTTGGGCGAAGCCCTGAATCACAAAAGAAAAGATGAGTAATGAGGTTAGTCTGAGTTTCATGGGAATTTTGGATTAGCGGTCGATCGATCTTTAGGATATTTCGATATATTTCCTTCGGACTACCTAATAAGCTGAATTTATCATGTCTTACAAAAAAATCATCTGTCTTTGTCTATCGATGATAGCAGGAATATCCTTGACATTTGCTCAGATGATAAGTCTGAATAAGACTTCAAAGGGTTATGAATTTTTACTGGGTGAGCAGTCTGTTTTGAGTTATCAAACTGAAAAAGAGCCAGTGCCTGAGGGTGTGGATGAGGTCTTTAGCAAATCAGGTTTCATTCACCCATTGAATTCTCCATCAGGTCAAACCCTCACGAGAATCCAACCAGATGATCATTATCATCACTACGGAATTTGGGGGCCTTATACCCGTGCTACGATAGATGGGAGAGAGGTAGATTTTTGGAATTTGGGGGATAGAAAAGGGAGAGTTGAATTTGGACATGTCATATCTGAAAAAGTTGCCGGAGGGGCAGCTGAGCTCAATGTGAGACAGAATCATTTTGACTTGAAAGCTGATAAAGGAAAAGAAATAGCCATAAAGGAAGATCTCAGAATTAAGGTAAAACCAGCGGATAAGGATAGGTATATGGTGGATTATACCACCACAATTTTCACTGATTTAGAAGCGGGAATTTTATTGGATGATTATCGCTACGGTGGAGGCCTAGGTTTCAGAGCCACGGAGGTTTGGGGTACGGACAACAGCAGTATTCTGACTTCAGAGGGTGATTTGAGAAAGACAGCCGATGGGAAAAATGCTCGCTGGATTATGGTTAAAGGTGAGAGCGATAGCCCTGATGGGCAAAGTGGAATTCTATTTCTCAGTCATAACACCAATAAATCGCATCCCGAACCCATGAGAGTTTGGCCGGAGGATAATTACGATGGAATTGGGAATGTCTTCATTGAGTTTTGCCCAATCCGACATGAATCTTGGATGATCTTACCGAATGAGAGATATACGCTCAAGTATAGGATGATTGTCTTTGATGGAGATATGAGTGCTGACGAAGCAAATACCTATTGGAGAGACTTTGTAAAATGAATTTGATTGACCCAAAATAAATATGATGAAGCGAAGAAAATTTTTAAAAAATAGTGCTTTAGCGGCTGGAGCCATCGGTTTTCCTACCATTGTGCCATCCTCAGTTTTTGGTAAAAATGCACCTAGCAATAAGATTCAGGTAGGTCAAATAGGTTGTGGGCGAATAGCAAAAGATCATGATCTTCCAGGAGTTTGGCAGCATGATAGTGCACAGGTCGTGGCAGTTTCGGACCTTGATAGAAATAGAATGGCTGATGGAAAAAGCTGGGTCGATGCATTCTATGCTAAAAAGAATTCTGCTGGCTACAGCGATACTAAAATGCATGAAGACTACAAAGAGCTAATCATGGATCCAGAAATCGATGCGGTGGTGATCAGCACTCCGGATCATTGGCATTCACAACCCGCCATGGAAGCTGCTTTGGCTGGAAAGCATGTTTATCTTCAGAAACCCACATCGCTAACCATTAAAGAGGGCCAACAACTGGTGGAAGCTGTTAAAGCCTCCGGTGTCAAGCTTCAATTAGGAACTCAGCAACGATCTAGTCCTCAGTTTAGAATTGCTGCCGAATTAGTCAGGAATGGCAGAATTGGTAAGCTTCATACTGTCCGAATTGGGTTGCCCGGAGATCCTTCTGGTCCGGATGCACCAGAAATGCCAATTCCAGAAAACCTAAATTATGATGCTTGGTTGGGCTCAACTCCAGAAGTACCTTACACAGAAATAGGTGTTCATCCTCAGCAAGGCTATGGCAGACCAGGATGGTTGAGACTTGAGCAATATGGGGCTGGAATGATCACCGGTTGGGGTCAGCACCATTTTGATTCGGCGGCATGGGGAATGGACACTGAGTTAACTGGTCCCAGATTCATCGAGGCGGTGGCTGAATTCCCGAGAGCCGGGCTATGGAATGTGCATGGAGACTTCATGGTGAAAGCTGAGTATGAAAATGGAATCCGAATGTTGACCAGTGGAGGTTATCCGAATGGTATTCGATATGAGGGTGAGGACGGCTGGGTTTGGGTTTCTAGAGGGAACTATGTGGCCTCTGCCTCTGATCCAGTTGATCAAGCGAACAGTACCAAGGCTTTGGACGCTTCAGACCATAAAATTCTAGAATCTGTTATCGGGCCCGATGAGATTCACCTTCAAAAATCCGATGAGCATCATGGAAACTGGCTTGGTGCTATCCAAGGTGAGAATGAATTGCTTTCGCCTGTTGAAATTGGACATAGGGCATGTTCAGTTTGTTTGGTCAGTCACATCGCGATGAAACTGGGGAGAAAGCTTGAATGGGATCCAAAGTCTGAACGATTTGTAAATGATGAGGAGGCCAATTCACATCTCTCAAGAGACCAAAGAGCTCCTTACGGAACGAATCTGGTGAAGGCTTGATATGAGGAGAATTCTTATCCCAGTCATTCTGGTTAGCTTCTTTTTCACCTTTTGCACAAGCAAAGAATCAGAAACTGAACGGGGCAAACCCAAAGAATCCATGATTCGAATAATGTCGCTAAACCCTGGACATTTTCATGCAGGGCTTATTCACAAGGACATGTATAAAAATGTGGATTCAACTATCCATGTGTTCGCATCTCAAGGCCCAGAGCTTGAGGATTATTTATCCCGTATCGAAGGCTATAATTCCAGGAATGAAAATTCAACCAGCTGGAAGGTGCTGCTTAATGAATCGGATAACCCTTTGACTCAAATGATTTCAGAAGCCCCGGGCAATGTGATGGTGGTTGCAGGAAAAAACGATCGGAAGATCGATTACATTCTGGAGGCAGTAAAGGCAGGATTTCATGTTTATGCGGACAAGCCATTAGTCATAAATTCTGAAGGCTTTAAAAAGCTGGAAGAGGCATCAAGAATAGCAGAGGAAAACGGACTACTCCTTTATGATATCATGACCGAGAGATTCGAAATTACCTCCATTCTTCAAAAAGAATTGACTCAGTTTCCGGAGCTTTTTGGAGAGCAAGTTATTGGGTCCGTTGATGATCCGGGAATAAGTAAGGAATCGGTTCATCACTTTTCGAAAATGGTTTCAGGTAGTCAATTAATTCGTCCCGGTTGGTTTTTCGATAGCGGAGTCGAAGGCGATGGATTAGTTGATGTGACGACGCATCTGGTTGATTTAATTCAATGGACTTTAAAGCCTGATTCCATTTTAGAAAGGGAGGACATGGACATGCTTTCTGCCAGGCTTTGGCCAACAGTCTTAACACCATATCAATTTTCTGAAGTAACTGGCTTGGATACCTTGAAGTCAGATTTGGCGGTGTATTGTAATGGAGAAATGAATTATACTTTGGACGGAGTACATGCTAAAGTCAGTGTAGCCTGGGATTTCAAAGCTCCTGAAGGAGCAGGAGATACGCATTACAGTAAGATTCGCGGTTCAAAAGCCAACCTAATTATTAGGCAAGGTGAAGAAGAAGGCTATGTACCTCAGCTCTATGTTGAATTGATCGAAGGTGAAGGTGAGACTTTGAATACGATCGTAGATTCTGATTTACAGATTAAGTATCCTGGAATATCAGTTGAGAAAATTGAGGAAGCTTTATTCAAAATTAATATCCCAGACTCCTATCGAATTGGTCATGAAGCTCATTTTGCCCAAGTAACAGAGAAGTTCTTAAAGTACTTCGAGAATCAAGAAATCCCAGAATGGGAGAGAAGCTTCATGGATATAAAATATTATACCACAACTGAAGCGAGCCGAATGGCAAATTTAGAATAAACCGAATGGTTGATTTCCAGTTCTTTATGAAGAACCTATTATGGAAACCCACTCAGAAGAATCGAAAAAACTTACGGTAGCAATAGCCGGAGCATCTGGCTATATCGGACGTTGGTTTATTCATCATTTTCACGAAAAGTATAAGTTGATAGGCCTGAGTCGTAGGAAAGTCAAGCATAATCCTAACCCAAATGTGGAGTGGAGGCAGGTAGAGCTTTATTCCATTTCTTCGACCACTGAAGCATTAAAGGGAGTGGATGTAGCGATCTACCTTATTCATTCAATGAATTCAAGTACCCGATTGAACCAGGGTAGTTTTGAGGATACGGATTTACTTTTAGCAGATAATTTCAGTCGAGCGGCCTCTTTGACTGGAGTTCAACAAATCGTTTACCTGGGTGGTCTTTTGCCTGATGAAGATGAAAATCAGCTTTCCAGACATCTAAAGAGCCGATTAGAGGTGGAAAGAACACTTGGTTCCAGATCGGCAAAACTTACCGCCTTGAGAGCTTCAATCATTGTGGGTCCCGGGGGTTCTTCTTTTGACATGATCAAAAATCTGGTGAAAAATCTTCCAGTTTTGATGTGTCCTAAATGGACAGAATCACTCACGCAACCTATTTCGCTTCGAGATACCTTGACCATCATGGATGCCTGCATAGGAAATAGAAAGGTGTTTGACCGGGCTATTGAAATAGGAGGCAACGATATTATGCCTTATCGAGCCATGCTGGAGAAGACGGCTCAAGTCATGGGAAAGTCACGATTCGTCTTTTCTGTACCCGTTTTCTCCTTGGGGTTATCCAAATTTTGGGTAGGTCTTTTTGGTGAAGGTCCACCACAGCTGGTGTATCCCTTGGTAGAAAGCCTGAGGCATACCTTGGTTGTTTCTGAAGACAAAGCTTTTGACCAATTGGAAATTGACTATCTAGATTTTGAATCAGCCGTGAAAATTGCTCTTGAAACCAAAGAGGAGCCAATTCTACCAGAATTTATCCAAAAGAAGGGTGTTAAGAATACCGTTCGAAGCATACAGCGTATGGAGAATAAAAATCAACACACGGCCACTTGGGTTGCTAACCGTTACAACATCTGGCTACCAACTTTTTTTAGTTTTTTAATCAATGGTAAGAGCAAGGAGAGTGGCGAGATCGGTTTTCATCTTTTATGGGGTAAAAAACCAATGCTTCAGCTGACGATGATTCCTGACCGAAGCGATGAAGATCGACAGCTTTTCTACATCACAGGAGGATGGCTGGTGAAGCGATTTGATTATGGATGGTTAGAATTTCGTGGGGTGCTGAATGGGAAATACATGATTTCAGCTATACACGAATTCGTCCCTAGACTCCCCTGGTTCATTTATATTAATACTCAAGCCAGGATGCATCTTTGGGTGATGAATCGATTCAAAAAGTATTTGAATAGAAAAGGCTTAGAGTAAAGCAGAAGGCTTTCGTATATTCAGGATACTTAATTTTAATCCTGATTATGAAAAACCTACATTTTCAAAATGGTGATGCCATGCCGATTCTTGGACTTGGAACCTGGAAAAGTCAACCAGGAGAGGTTAGAAAGGCAGTTTTTTGGGCTATAGAAGCCGGTTATCGGCATCTCGATTGTGCTAAAATCTATCAGAATGAGAAGGAGGTGGGGGAAGGAATAGACTCTGCCATAAGATCTGGAATTGTAAAAAGGGAGGACCTTTTTATAACTTCCAAGCTTTGGAACAACTCTCATAAAAAGTCACAAGTTAGGCCAGCTATTGAAGGAACCTTAAATGATTTAGGTCTCGATTATCTCGATTTGTACCTAATGCATTGGCCCTTAGCTTTTGCACCGGGGGTCACTTTCGCCAAGGAAAAGGAAGACTTTTATACCTATGAGCAGGCCCCTTTATCAGAAACCTGGGAAGCCTTGCAGGATGTGAAAATTTCTGGGATGGCAAAGCATATTGGTGTTTCAAACTTCAACCAAAACAAGTTAAATGAGGTGTTTGAAGTTGGAGGACAAAGGCCTGAAATGAATCAAGTGGAAATGCATCCGTTTTTGCCTCAAGATGGGCTGGTTGAATTCTGTAAATCCAATGATATTTTGATGACCGCTTATTCTCCTTTGGGTTCGGGAGATTCCAGAACCAAACATCATGAAAATGATCCTGTACTTCTCACCAATCAGACAGTCTTAGATGTTGGAGTTAAGCACGGGGCCAGCGCAGGACAGGTTCTCATTGCCTGGTCCATTGCTCGAGATATCGCGGTAATTCCAAAAAGTGCGAATAAGAATAGGATTAAGGAAAACTTTGAATCAGCCAATATTCAGTTGGATTCGGATGACCTCACGAAACTGAATAATATTGGAGTTGATCATAGATTTGTTGACGGGACATTCTTCACAGGAGAAAATAGCCCTTATAGTTTAAGTGATCTATGGGACTGATTTAAAATCAGTTCGTTAGTTCAATTAAATTAATCTTCTACTTCAAGTGTTTCTAGTATTTCTGAAAGCTCATCGAAGTCTTTTAATCCTGGCTTGATTTCATCTCCTCCTGTGAGCGTGATACCTTTAATTGGCAGTTTATCGATTATACTTTCAACATTATTAGGGTTAATACCTGAACCCAATAGAACATCACACTTTTCAGCTACCATTGAGATTATTTCAATTTCACGGTCCGTTAGTTCTTCATTTTTTGAGGTAACATGAAGAAGAATTCCATTAGATTTTAAGTCTTCTGCCAATTCTAGCTTCACCGATTTCACATTCGTGATATCCTGCTTGTAAATGCACTCATATCCCTCTTCTCTGAGAGTGTGAAGTGTATCAAGTCGTGTGTGTTCCACCCACTTTGCCTCATAGTCCTTCAAAATCTCTTTTACCTCTTCCAGGGATTCCTGCTGGAATTCAGTCACGAAATCTACTCCCGATAACCATCCAGTTATTTCATTAAAAGTCGTAGGAGGAATTGGTTTTTCAGCCGCAGGTGAAACCTCAAACCCTATGAGATTCACATACATTCCTGCACAATATCTAGCATCCGTTAGATTATTGACCGAGTTAACTTTTACGAAGGTGGAGAGTGCCATAGTTTTGCTTTGCAACAAAGGTAATCAGAGTGAAATTTTGAGGAAATCTTGAGTCAATGAATTTGAAAAGAATTGACTTTTCTTTGCCTTAAGTAGTATTTTTAGGAAAATCTTTGAATGAAGAAAATTTTACTATTCAGTTTTCTCACTCTTTTTCTTTGCTCTTGTGATCGAGAGATAGAAGAACCTGTTCCATTGGGTTTTGAATATCAGCCCTTAGAAATCGGACTTTTTTGGATTTACGAAGTGGATCAAACCATCTATTTCGGAGAAAATGATTCTGAGTTCAGTAGTTTCTTTTATCGGGATGTGATTCGTTCTTTTTTTTTGAATGAGGAAGGGGAGAGCGTTTTTGTTTTTGATCGTTATAAAGCCGAGGATCAATCTAGTTGGGAAAAAGAGTCTAGCTTCACCCGTCATTATAGAGGCTTCGCATTACTGGAGAATCAAGAAAACCAAATTTCCGTTAACCTGGTGCTTCCACCAAATGAAGGGACATTTTGGGATTCGAAGATTTATCAGGTTGAAGGCGAAGATGAATTTAAGTATGTATCAAGTATTTCTTTTGAGCAGGGAGGTCTTGTGGACCCAGCCCTGATCCGTGTTCTTCAAAATGAAGAAGATGATGAAATAACTTTCAGGGATAATCGCTATGAGATTTACTCACAGAACATAGGTTTGGTAGAAAAATACTTTGAAGTTGTAACTTATTGCTCCAGAAACGATTGTTTGGGAGATCAGTTAATTAATTCAGGAGAAATTACTTTGATGAAATTGATAGAGCATGGCAGTGAGTAAGATTTTGGTGAGGGTGATGATTCTTTTGCTTTTGGCCTCCACGGCCAAAGCTCAGGATCGATATGCTATTTTTTACAAGTTTAAGCCTCAAGAGGATTTTACTTTATCAAATCCATCGCAGTTTTTAACCCAGGCTTCACTAGAGCGGAGAGTGAAAGAAGGTGTCCAGGTGGATAGTTTGGATTTACCCGTTTCACCCAAATATGTGTCGGAGGTAGAATCACTCAGTGAGTACATCATTTTCAATACAAAATGGTTTAATGCGACTGTTGCGGTACTCACAGAGAGGGCAGTTAAGGAAATTTCTGAGCTCGACTTCGTAGACAGGATAGAATACGTTGCACCTGGATTTAGAACAAATCCTAATGCCAGAATTCGAGAAAGGGTTCTTGCTACCACGACACGAGAGACTTGTCTTTCTGAGAATAAGAGAATTTTGGAGGAAGAAGAAAACCCTTATGACTTTCAAAATGAGCTATTAGGTATTCCAGAAATGCATGCAGAAGGATTTCGTGGCGAAGGGGTGACTATTGCAGTTTTAGATGCAGGATTTCCTTCAGTGAATGATCAAAGTAGCTTTTCACAACTGTTTGATAACAACCAGCTAATAGCCACAAGGGATTTTGTAAGACCTTGGATGGCTGACGTTTTTTTTGATAATCAGCATGGAACCAATGTTCTTTCGCTTATTGCTGCAGATGACTCAGAACTTTTGCAAGCGGGTGCTCCAGATGCAAATTATATTCTGATTATAACTGAAGATGATGATACGGAATACCGTATTGAGGAATACACGTGGGTTCGGGGAGCGGAGTTTGCTGATAGTTTAGGAGTGGATATCGTCCACAGTTCGGTTGGATATTTTGATTTTGATGATCCAACTATGAATTATACTGCAGATGATATGGATGGGCAGACCGCAGTGATAACCCGAGGAGCCCAGATAGCTTCAGACAAAGGGATTTTGGTAGTGAATAGCACTGGAAATTATGGTTCAGGAGAGAGTACCATTGTCGCACCAGCAGACGCTAAAGGGGTTATTGCAGTAGGGGGTA
Source organism: uncultured Cyclobacteriaceae bacterium (assembly GCA_937146645.1). Lineage (GTDB taxonomy): Bacteria > Bacteroidota > Bacteroidia > Cytophagales > Cyclobacteriaceae > Algoriphagus. The sequence goes on along the minus strand of CAKZRQ010000037.1, from coordinate 215,616 downwards.
CAACAAATAGTTTAGAGGTTGCTGGATTTAGTAGTCGTGGTCCGACTGCTGATGGGAGAATGAAGCCAGATCTTGCAGCATTTGCTTCTGGGGTAGCATTATTGAGGTCAAATGGAAATCTTTCATTTGGGAATGGAACGTCATTTTCGTCTCCTCAAGTAACAGCATTAGCGGCAGGGCTCCTGCAAGCCAGACCAGACTGGTCCAAAGATGAACTTATTGAAAATCTGAAACTCAGTGGATCTCAGGCTGAAAATCCGGATAACTTGTTGGGTTTTGGGATACCTAACTTCTACAGAGCTTATTTCGGAGAAATCCTTGATGTGGAAGAGGAAGAGGAAATCTCATGGAAAATATTCCCGAATCCGGCAGAGGGAGATGTGCTTTCAATTATGGTTGGCAATGAGCTGAAGACAGAGGTTACCCTGACAGATATGAATGGAAGACAAATCATCCAGACAGAATTGACAAGAAATCGAATTTCTGAGCCTTATCTACTTAGGCTGAATGAAGTGAGTTCTGGAATTTATATTATCCAGGCAATGGATGGGATTAAGCCTAGAAGAACCAAATTTATTCGAAATTAATTTAAACCTCCCTATTAAGTTTTATGCCCGTCAAAGTAGCCCCATCAATTCTAGCAGCAGATTTTGCTAATCTTCAATCCGAAGTTGAGATGCTGAATCAATCCAGCGCAGATTTTATTCATGTGGATATCATGGATGGGCTTTTCGTTCCAAATATTTCTTTTGGGATTCCGGTCACAGAGGCCATTAATCGGCATGCAACCAAACCACTGGACGTGCATCTGATGATTCAGAATCCGGATCAATACTTAGAAGCCTTTCGCAATGCAGGAGCAGAATTCATCAGTGTTCATATAGAAGCGTGTCCTCATTTACATAGAACTATTCAGGCCATTCATGCCTTAGGAGCGAAAGCTGGTGTTGCGGTGAATCCACACACTCCTGTAGAAACATTATCTGACATTCTGATGGACCTTGATTTAGTTTGTTTGATGTCTGTGAACCCCGGATTTGGCGGTCAAAAATTCATTGAAAATACTTACAACAAAGTACGAAAGCTCTCAGCGATGATTTCCGAAACCGGATCAAATGCGGAAATCGAAATAGATGGGGGAGTAAATACTGAAAATGCTCCAAAATTGGTAGAATGCGGAGCTGATATTTTAGTGGCTGGTAGCTTTGTTTTTAAGTCAACAAGTCCTTCCGCCACTATTCAAGAGTTAAAGGCCTAAGTTGGCTTCATCAAATACTCTTGCCATTTATCATAAAAAAAACTAAAAGCCTTCTTACGCGTTGATTTTTCGGGCTATTTTCTATTTATTCACTGCCCGAAACTTAAACTGACAAAACTTATGAAAAAACTAGTGCTTTTCGGAGCTCTCTTCGCCTTCATTGGGATGGCAAGTTATGCTCAAGAAGCAGCAGAGGCTGTGACAGATGAGGATCTTCAGAAATATGCGAATGTAGAGGTAATGACGTCTAATTATGTAGATGGAAAGACCGAGGAGCTTCGAAATATGATCCTTAATAATGAAGTGATCGACGGTGGAGCCAGATACAATGAGATAAAGGCTGCATGGGGAGATGATGCAAAAATGGCCGAAGCAAATGTTACCGAGGAAGAAAAAGCTGCTTTTCAGGCGGTAAAGGACTTCCAGGATGCTCTTCAGGGCAGCGTTAAGGAATATAAGACAGAACTCATCATGGACAGCGAAGTTCTAGGTGCTGGTACATATAATAAAGTCCTAGCGGCGACAAAAGCAGATCCTGCTGTAAAGGAGAAGTTAGATAAAATGATCGCTGATATGAAGGCTGCACAAGCGGCTGAGAAGGAAGGAGAAGGCGAAGGAGACGATTCCGACAACTAATCCAAACAAAGTTCAAAACGAAGCCTCCATTTGGAGGCTTTTTTTTATTTTACACCAATCTGAATTTATTGACGTTACACCCTTATATGAGAATAAAATTAACTGCTCTTTCTGCTGCATTTTTAATGATTTCAACAATTGTTTTTGGGCAGCAAGGACAGGAAGCAGATATTTTTGGAATTTCTACAAAAGCTAAGGCCCCAAAAAGTGAAAGTGGTGTTGGGAATGTATTCAGGAATGTCCTCGAGAATTTCAGTTTTGAAGTTTCTACCGGTGCCGCATTTCATCAATCCACAATGCCTTTTTACTCGGAAACTCCGTATGAATTTCCATTTTATCAAATTCAGAATTTTGACAATGTTCTTGAGCTTACCGAAGAAACACCTGTTGACTTAAAGTCGAGTGATTGGGCTATGCCGATCAATGCTGGCTTGCGAATTAATATTTTTAGTCTGCTCACTATTGGGGGTGGATACGGAATGGAATGGGGCAATTTCTCTAATCTTCGAGGAGGTGATCATGAGTTCAATTTTGAAGGTGCGAGTTATCAGGTTAGTAAGTTATATGGAACTGTAGGATTAGTACTTTACGATGCTAAAAGAAGGCAGAGTTTTCTTAAGTGGCAGTACAGGAGGTATTCTACAAATAATCTCTATATGCAGTCAGAGCTTACACAAAGAGCCAGACAAAGGTATCCATGGAGGTTTTTATTGGAGGCAGAGTTTGGTCAGCTCAATCTTCAATCCAGCATGGATCCTAACGTGACAGTATCAGAGGATCCATATTTTGGGGTGGCCTTAAGAATCGAACGGGATTTCTCAGAGTACACCAAAATGTTTATCAAAGGTGGTGCAGAGTTCCGAGCATTTAACTATGCAAATCCCAATCTACCTGATATCCAAATGCTTGAACAGAATGTATATGCCTTACAAGTAGGGTTTGCCATTAGATTCCCAGGAACCAAAAGATGTAAGATTCCAGGTTGTGGTGTAGTAATGAAGCATATGCATAATGGAATCGAATACCGCGGTAGTGGAATCTTTAATTATCAGAACCGAAAAATAGGCCAGTGGTACTGATAAAAACACATTGATTTTGTAGGCCAAATCTCTTTTCAAAACCTTTCGCTTTTTACTATCTTGCGTGCTGATTTTAGACACCCAGATAGCGATTTATGGCCCAAGGCGAAAACGAGAATATCATACCAATAAATATTGAAGAGGAAATGCGTGGAGCCTACATCGATTATTCGATGTCGGTTATTGTTTCCAGAGCGCTTCCAGACGTCCGAGATGGACTTAAGCCTGTTCACAGACGCATCCTTTATGGAATGCAGGAATTAGGTGTATTACATAACAAGCCCTACAAGAAATCTGCTAGAATAGTCGGTGAGGTACTCGGTAAGTACCACCCACATGGTGACTCAGCGGTTTATGATACCATGGTGAGAATGGCTCAGCCATGGTCGCTTAGGTATCCTATGGTAGATGGTCAGGGTAATTTTGGTTCTATTGATGGAGATAATCCTGCTGCCATGCGATATACAGAAGCAAGGCTCAAAAGAATTGCTGAGGAGCTTCTGATTGACATCAATAAGGATACAGTAGATTTCCAATTCAATTTTGATGATTCTCTGAAGGAGCCTGTTGTGCTGCCAGCTAAGGTGCCTGCACTTCTATTGAATGGTGCTTCTGGAATTGCTGTGGGTATGGCTACCAATATGGCTCCTCATAATCTTGGGGAAGTGATAGATGGGATAGTTGCTTACATAGATAACAAGGAAATCACGGTTGCTGAATTAATGGAGCATATCAAGGCTCCCGATTTCCCAACTGGTGGAATCATCTATGGATACAATGGAGTAAAAAATGCTTTTGAAACTGGTCGTGGAAGGGTAGTAGTTAGAGGAAAAGCTAACGTCGAAACAAAAGACAATGGCAACAAGGAGATGATCATCATCACCGAGATCCCATACATGGTAAATAAGGCCAGTATGGTAGAGAAGACGGCGCAGCTCATTAATGAGAAGAAAATAGACGGAATCTCTGCTATCCGAGATGAATCTGATAGGTCAGGAATGAGGATCGTCTATGAATTGAAGAGAGATGCAATGCCAAGTGTGGTTTTAAATAACCTATACAAGCATACCCAACTTCAGACTTCATTCTCCGTGAATAATGTGGCTTTAGTAAAAGGAAGGCCACATACATTAAATCTGAAGGATTTAATTGTCCATTATGTGGATCACAGACACGATGTGGTGGTTCGACGGACTCAATATGAACTCAAAGAAGCTGAAAAGCGAGCTCATATTCTACAAGGGTATTTAATCGCACTTGACAATCTTGACGAAGTAATTAACCTTATTAGAAACTCAGCGGATCCAGAAACTGCAAGAAATGGCCTGATGGAAAAGTTTGAGTTAACGGAGATTCAAGCAAGGGCGATTCTTGATATGAGACTTCAGCGTCTAACAGGAATGGAGCGTGAAAAGATCGTTCAGGAGTATAAGGAAATCATGGAGCTGATTGATGAGCTTAAGGATATTCTTTCTAACGAAGGTCGCAGAATGGACATCATTAAGACTGAGTTAGGTGAAATGAGAGATCGTTACGCTGATGACCGAAGAACAGAAATCGAGCATAATGCCGAGGACTTCAGCTATGAGGATATGATTCCAAATGAGGAAGTGGTTATCACAGTTTCTCATCAAGGGTATGTCAAACGAACAGCTTTGACGGAGTATAGGACTCAAGGTAGAGGAGGAGTAGGTTCAAGAGGAGTTACCACAAAAGAGGATGACTTCACAGAATATTTATTTACTGCAAGTACCCATAATTACCTTTTGATTTTTACCGATAAGGGTAAACTATTCTGGCTGAAGACTTATGCCATCCCAGAAGGGTCCAAAACTTCTAAGGGTAGACCGATTCAGAACTTAATCAGTATCCAGAAGGATGATAAGATTAGATCTATCATTCAAGTGGGAGATTTAAAGGATGAGGATTATCTGAATAATCACTTCCTGGTGATGTCTACCAAAAAAGGAATCATCAAGAAAACGACACTTGAGCAATACAGTCGTCCTAGAACTAATGGGATCATTGCCTTGAATATTCGTGATGAGGATCAGCTGGTAAATGTGAAAATGACTAATGGTGATCAGCACATCGTAATTGCTGCAAATTCTGGTCGGGCGATCCACTTTCATGAGTCTGCTGTACGGCCTATGGGACGTACCGCCACTGGGGTGAAAGCCATAACGTTAAATGATGAAAAAGATTTTGTCGTTGGCATGGTTTGTGCCTCCCAGGAAGATGCGACTTTACTTGTAGTTTCAGAAAATGGCTACGGTAAAAGATCATTGCTGAGTGAGTATAGAATCACCAACAGAGGCGGGAAAGGAGTAAAGGCAATGAACGTTACTGATAAAACCGGTAAGCTTGTCGCCATCAAAGAAGTCGTGGACGCTGATGATCTAATGATTATCAATAAATCCGGAATTATCATCCGAATTTCTATGGATAACCTTAGAGTTATGGGGCGTGCGACTCAAGGAGTGAAATTGATTCGAGTCGCAGAAGGTGATCAGATTTCTTCCGTTGAGAAAATTTCTATTGATGAGGAAGAAGAAAATGAGGAGGTACAAGGAGATGAAACCTCTGAAGATGTAAATAATGAAAGTCCAGAGGCTTCGGATGATAATTCTGAAGCTGAAGAAAAATAAAATCAACCAATAATTGAAAATAAACTAAGATGAAAAAGCTAATCTTAACACTTGCCCTAGTAGCTACGTCAGCTTTGGTTTTTGGCCAAAAGAAGGTAGTTAAAACGGCTGAAAAGGAGTATAAGAAGGGTGAACTTGAGTCTGCTCTTACTAATGTAAATATGGCGCTGGAAAACGCTGAGACCATGGATGATCCTGAAGTTATGCTTCTTAAGGCTCGAATTGAGCTAAAAATGTTCGGAACTGACTCCACGAATACACAGGGTAACCTTGCAGTCGGTCATGATTCCTATAAATCATTCATTGCTGCTTTTGAAAAAGCTGGTTCTGATAAAACAGACGGAGTAGGCGAAGAGGTGTACGAAGAAGATGTTTTAGGTGTTCCAGATAATTTGAGACCTTACTCTATTCAAACCCTTAAGAATACGGCTTTTGACAAGGCGGTTGAAAGATATAACTCTGACGATTACGAGATGGCTTATGAGTTCTTCAACTTGGCAGGTGAGGTTGATCCAAGAGATACAACTATTCATTATAATGCCGGTTTCCTTGCGAATGACCTAGGAAGAACTGATGATGCCAAAAAGCACTTCAACCTTCTTTTGGAAGTTGAAGAATACAACAAGCTTAATGCTTACTATAACCTTGTACAGATCCAAAGCGGTGAAGATGATCCTGAAGGGGCATACGAAACCGTAAAAATGGGCCGTGAAGATTATCCAAGCGATAAGGGATTAGCTGAATATGAGATCCAGTTACTTCTTCAACTAGACAAGCTAGACGATGCGATGACTTCAGTTCAGGAAGCTTTAAAGAATGATCCGAATAATACTGGTATCCTTTTAAGATCCGGCTACTTGAAGGAGCAATCAGGGGATATAGATGGTGCTTTAGCAGATTATAAAAAGACTGTAGAGATTGATCCTGATTTCTATGAAGGAAACTACTATACAGGTGCATTGATGGTGGATAGATCCAGAGAAATTCTAGCTGAGCTTAACAATCTATCTGACGAAGAGTGGGAGAAGAGATCTGAGTCTATGGGTAAGGAAGCAAATGGATATTATTCAGACGCAGTCCCATATTTCGAAAGAGCCCTTGCTCAGAGGCCAGAAGATACCAATACAATGATCGTTCTTTTCCAGATTCATACGAGATTAAAGAATGATGCAGATGCAGAAAAATATAATGCTAAGCTGGTTGAGCTGCTAGGTCCTAATTGGATGGAGAATTAATTAGCCCTGATTTAAAAAATATAGGCTGGCCAAATGGTCAGCCTTTTTTTATGAAATAATTCAGCTTTAATTATTTTTGACCTAGTTAGTTGACGTGGATTTGTGAAAAGGATTCTCTGCTTATTCCTTATTTTATTTAGCCTTCAAGCCTTCGGACAAAAGAAATTCCAGAAGTCAATAAATATTTCCTATGAATCAGGTCCTTTCACTGGTACAGGAGATGAGTGGTCCAATACTCTCAATGAAATTATTGAATTCAGGGCTATTGATGTGAAGGTTGGTTGGAAAAAGCTAAAGCCCGATCACATGGAGCACCTTTACCGTTTCCCTACATTAGGATTTGGTTTTACGACAGCCTTACCATATTTCGAAGAGATAGGTCGACCTATGGCGTTTTACACCTTTATGGATTTACCTTTTGAAAGATATAGTCCAGATAAAAAATTGAGGTTTGGGATGTTCGGTCAAATGGGAATCGGCTTTAATGCAAATCCATACGATGAGGTAGCAAATCCTTTGAATAACTACCTAGGCTCCCAGATGAATATATATGTCCATCTTGGACTGAATGCCAGTTACAAGGTGACAAAATCTATTGATCTTACCACTTCCGTAGGACTAAAGCATTACTCCAACGGTGCTTCTACCAAACCCAATAAAGGATTAAACATGGTTCCTCTGAGCATCGGGCTAAGAACCTATTTAGGGCCTGGAATTCAAGAAGCTGATAGAGAGCCTCAATATCCTGATCTTGAGAAAAGAGGATTTTGGAACTTTGCCCTTTATACTGGTGTGAGAAATTATGAAATAGGTGATCCTGCCTATTTCAGGGGAGGATTGGGTGTAAACTATCTTTGGGAGGCTTCTTATAAATACAGACTAGGTCTCGGCGTTGATATGTTTTATGCAGCTGGATTAGAGGACAGATATCCTGGAGAAGATTTCAATCTCGGGGACAAAGCCTCTGTAGCAATCGTTGGATCTTGGGAGTGGAAACTTACCGAGCAATTGTATGTACCGATTGCGCTAGGGGTTTATGTTCATCGGACAGATTTGAATCAGGAGATCACCCAGTACTATGAGCGGATAGGGGTGAGATGGAGAACCAAATCAGGCTTTTTCACCGGTTTATCCATTAAGGCCCATAAGGCCAAAGCTGATTTTTTTGAATTTACGTTCGGCTATACCGTGCCGGGTAAAGTGAAATATGTGAGGTCCCCAAAGAATTAAATTATCCGCTAGTCATAAATAATTTTTATTTAGATCAGGGTTATTATAGCTTTCGACTGAAATCTAAAACCCAACCATCTTGAAAATCTGGAAACAAGGAGCTCTTGTGCTCTATTTATCCACCCTCATTTTCAGTCTTTCTGCCCAATCGCTACCCTCCTCAAAGCTCTATCATGAATTGTTGAGTATAAAGGAGACAAAGCGAGTTCTATACGTAGCGGCACATCCTGATGATGAAAATACCAGAATGATTGCCTATCTAAGTAATGGATTGCACGCTGAGGTTGCTTATCTCAGTTTAACTCGAGGAGATGGAGGCCAAAACCTTTTAGGCCCACAGTTAGGCGTAGAACTTGGTCAAATCCGAACTCAGGAATTGCTTAAGGCAAGAAGTACAGATGGGGGAAGACAGTTCTTTACCAGAGCAACAGACTTTGGTTTCAGCAAAAACCCAAATGAGACTTTCAAAAACTGGAATAAGGAAGAGATTCTTTCTGATGTGGTCTGGATGGTTCGGAAGTTTCGACCAGATGTCATCATAAACAGGTTTAATACGATTCCGGGTATTACCCACGGTCATCATACCACTTCGGCATTACTTTCTCTTGAGGCTTTTGATATGGCCGGTGACCCAAATGTATTTCCTGAGCAGCTCCAGTATGTGGAGCCATGGCAGCCAAAGCGTGTATTTTGGAATTCATATAATTTCCGACAGAGGTTCCAGAAGGACCCGAATGAGCAGTATGATGAATTTCCAGTTGGGGATTTCAACCATTTATTGGGTGAAACATACAGCCAAATTGCGTCTGATAGCCGGACGATGCATAAATCTCAAGGCTTTGGTTCAACCCCAGGAATTGGTAGAGCTACGGACTATTTACAATATTTAAAAGGAGAGCCATTTGAGGAATCTGCTTTTGAAGGGATAGTGAATCGTTGGACCACTATTTCTAATGGAGAAAAAATAGAGAACCTTTTAGATAAAGCCCTGGAGAATTTTGACTTTTTAGAGCCATGGAATAATATACCGGTCATGCTGGAGGTGAAGAAAGAGTTGGCTTCTGAATCTTCGAATCCTACATGGCTAGAAGAGAAACGCAATCAGGTTGATGATTTGATAGTGGCACTTCTAGGAATAGAAATGGAGCTAAATACCAGAGTGGAATTAGTCTCTCCCGGTGACAAAATCGACTTTGAATTAATCTTAAATAACCCCAGTCCTGAACCACTTTCAGATGTGAGTCTTGAGCTTGTTGGTTCAACACTGGTACCCGATCAAAACTCAGCACAGGATAATGCGACGATCCGCCAAAATCTTTCCATTACCCTACCAAATGATTATTCATATTCTCAACCCTACTGGCTCGAAAAGCCCATAGACGGTGCTATGTACGATGTGGAAGATCAGTTGATGATTGGGAAACCTTTTAATGATCCTAACATCGCCGGGCAGTTGTCTTTCAGCTATGCTGGTCAAAGCTTTGATTTTCAAGTTCCCTTGATGAACAAATTTAATGATCGGGTGGACGGTGAAATTCAGCAGCCGGTTACTGTGGTTCCTGAAGTTAATCTGACTTTGTCCAAGGAGAACATTTTTCTTCTATCTGGTCAGGAACCTGAAATAACAGTATCTGTGAGTTTTCAAAATGAAATGCTGGATGGGGAATTGGATTTCAATGGACTCGAAGAGGGGCAGTATAAAATTCTAGAGGTGACTGATTTGCCTGCCCAAAAGCTTAGAACTTATCAGGTGGCTTTTGTCTCAGAGGTTCTTCAAAGTCAATCAGCAATCGCTAGATATGTCACTAGTAATGGGCAAGAGTTCGACCAAACAACGGAGAGAATTACCTATAAACATATTCCAAATCTTACCTATTTCCGACCTGCTAACGTGAATCTAATTAAAGCGGATTGGGAAATTTCCAGAGAGAAGATTGGTTACATAGAAGGGGCAGGAGATGATGTACCTCAAGTTTTAGAGGCTTTGGGTTATGATGTGGATATGATTTCTGCTTCAGATCTGACAGTGGAAAATTTGAGCCAGTATAAAGCAGTTGTCGTGGGTATTCGTGCCTATAATACGAATCGAGCTTTGGTAGAAAACCAGCAATCCTTAATGGGCTATGTCAGGGCAGGTGGCACTGTAGTAACCCAATACAACACGACTGGAGGACTATTGAGTAATCAAATCGGTCCATTCGATTTTACATTAAGCAGAACCCGAGTAACGGTGCAAGAATCACCAGCTGAATTTGATCCGGAGCATCCGGTATTTTCCTATCCAAATCAAATTGAGAAGGAAGATTTTGACGATTGGGTGCAGGAACGCGGATTGTATTTTGTGATCAATATTGCCGATGAGTACGATACTCCCTTGGTATTGAATGAACCCGGAGAAGATCCAACCAACGGATCATTGCTCTATACCAAATATGGGGAAGGAACCTTTATTTACACGGGTATTTCCTTTTTCAGACAGCTTCCGGCTGGAGTGGCTGGAGCCACAAAGCTATTTGTAAACATGATTGAACAGTAAGGTGGAGGAGAAGCCAATCAATTGGAATAGATTATACCTTGGACTAGTAGCTAGTCTTGTTGGACTAATTGCTTTGTTTTACCTTCTGATGCAATCCTATTCATGAGCACTCTCGACTGGATCGTTTTATTCGGTACGCTTATTCTCATTGCGGGGTATGGGATTTATAAGACCTACGGACCAAAGGATTTAGACTCCTATCTACGGGGAAGAAATTCTATGAATTGGTGGACCATAGGCCTATCCATCATGGCTACCCAGGCATCCGCCATCACTTTTCTAAGTACTCCAGGACAGGCCTATCAGGATGGAATGCGTTTCATCCAATTCTACTTCGGTCTTCCATTGGCCATGATCATCATTTCGGTGGTTTTCATTCCGATGTACTACAAGCTCAAGGTCTACACGGCCTATGAGTATTTAGAAGACAGATTCGATTTAAAAACCAGGACTCTTGCAGCGCTTCTTTTCATTATCCAAAGAGGTCTGGCCGCAGGGATTACCATATATGCTCCAGCGATTATTCTATCGACTTTGCTGGGATGGAACCTGACGCTTACCAATATTTTGATAGGTGCGGTAGTGATTATCTACACGGTGAGTGGAGGAACTGAGGCAGTTTCTATCACTCAGAAGCAGCAGATGGCAGTGATGATGGGAGGGATGATTTTGGCCGGGATCATAGTGATCCAAATGCTTCCAATTTCATTTCAGGAGTCACTTCACGTAGCGGGAAAAATGGATAAGCTAAACATTGTGAACTTTGAGTTCGACGTTTCTGACCGTTACAATGTTTGGTCAGGAGTAACGGCTGCCCTTTTTCTTTTCCTATCGTACTTTGGTACGGATCAAAGCCAGGTTCAGAGATACCTTTCAGGACAAACAGTAGCCCAAAGCCGGATGGGTTTAATCATGAATGGATTCCTCAAGATCCCCATGCAGTTCGTCATTCTTTTTATTGGTGTGATGGTATTTGTGTTCTACCAATTTTATCAACCGCCGGTAGTTTTCAATTCTGTCCAAACTGAGAATCTTAGAAATAGCGAGTATAGTGAAGAGTTTTCAGAGCTAGAGTCTGAATATTCTGCGGCTTTTGAGGAAAGCAAAGCTTCTTATCTGGAGATGCTTTCGGCCATAGATGCCAAAGACGAAGCGAAAGAAACCCAACTTCAGGCAGAGCTTCAAAACCTAAAAGTCGAGCAAGAAGAAATTCGAGATGAGGTCAAGGCTTTGATTCTCAAGAATGATCCTGATGCGGAAACCCGTGATACAGATTACGTATTCATGAGATTCGTGATGGATAATTTGCCGACAGGAATAATTGGATTACTCTTCGCGGTGATTTTCTCAGCTGCGATGTCTTCCACAGCATCAGAGCTGAATGCTTTAGGGTCTACAACTACTGTTGACCTTTACAAGCGATCCATCAAGAAGGACTCGACAGACAAGCATTATCTTCTTTCATCCAAAGCTTTTACAGCATTTTGGGGATTGGGGGCCATTCTCTTCGCGACCTATGCTTCATTATTCGAAAACCTGATTCAAGCGGTAAATCTTCTGGGGTCGCTATTCTATGGAACCATCCTGGGGATGTTTATGGTCGGGTTCTTCATGAAGTGGATCAAAGGACGAGCTGTATTCATCGGTGCTTTACTGTCTGAGGCTCTGATTCTATTGATTCATTTTAGAAATGGAGAGGGCCTATTCGGTTTCCACTGGGATATTGGCTATCTCTGGTATAATGCCATAGGTTGTCTGAGCGTGATGCTCTTTGCGATGATCATTCAAGTCACTCAAAAGAAATAAAAAAGGCCTCATTCGAGGCCTTTTTGCTTATTTCATTGATTTGATCAGTCGTTCATTCAGTCGGACGTAATCTTGGTTATTCGCTTCATCTGCCATTTCTATAGATTTTTCGGCAGAGGCCAAAGCTTCTTGTTTTTTGTCAAGTCCTAAGGCAATTTTTGCTTTCAAATGCATAGTCCAATACTTTGGATCACTTTCAACAGACTTACTAATCCACTCATAGGCCTGATCCAGATCTTTGTCGTTGTTGTAGTAGTAGCTTGCAGCTGAATATAACAGGCCAGGATTATCCGTCCCTGCATCGATCACTTGCTCCTGAATCTGAGCCATCACGATCGGATCAACCTCAGTGGTGATTTTGAAATCTACACGTGTGTTTTCCCATTTCATGGAAAGGTCCGCGCTATTGTCCGTCATGTTGTTAAAAGTGATTTCAAAAGTCTCATACATTTTCCCTGTTTTTGAAGGTTGTACCTGGAAACGTACCACATCATCTGCATCCGAGTAGCCCATTGCCCCCCAAAGCTCAGTGTTTTTAGAGAGAATAATTGTCCATTCTGACTTTCCTGGGATACTGTAAAGGGCATAAGTTCCAGCTGGTAGTTTTGTGCCACCTATTTCTACTTCAGTAGAAAAGTTGATTTTGGTTGAACCATTTGCGCCAGTCCTCCAGACCTCGCCATATGGAACGAGGGTGCCAAATATTTTTCTTCCCTTTTTGCCGGGACGACTATATTCTATCGTCACATCTGTCAGACCTACCTTTTGAGCGAGCTTTGCAGATGGCGATGCCTGTGGCATGGTTAATTGGGCATTTGCAATAAAGGATAGCCCAAATAGAAAGAGGAAGACAGAAAGAAGGGTTTTTTGGTAAATTTTCATAAAGTTGGAATGTTTTTAATCAACTTGGTTTGTATTACGTAGCGGATAAAAGAAAAGGTCTGATCCGCTTCAATTTTCAGGAGCAATTTACACACAAAAATAGAACCATATTACCCAATGAGCCTAGCTATCATAAGCCCTGGACGCGATCCTAAAGAATGGATTGAAGTAATTAAAAATGAGAAACCTGACTTAGAAATTCAGGTGTACCCAAATATTCAAAATCCTGAAACGGTGGAGGCTGTAATGGTTTGGCAGCATCCTCCGGGGATACTTTCTGAGTTTCCGAATCTCAAACTGGTGAGTTCCATGGGTGCAGGAGTCGATCATATTTTGACGGATAAAGAAATCCCTGCTGACTTGCCCATTGTTAGGATTGTAGATGAGAAATTGACATGGTCGATGACCAATTATGTGGTGATGGGAGTATTGAACTTCCACCGACAAATTACCCGATATCAGCAAATGCAAAGTGAAAAGGTTTGGGATATGTCTAATCCTGAAATTCCGGTCAAAATTGGTGTGATGGGAGTAGGAGCCCTAGGAGGTGATGTGGTGGATAAACTCAGATACTTGGATTTTGAGGTTTTTGGATATGGATTCTCTGAAAAGCCAGATCTTGGGTATCCTTATTATTCAAAGGACGAACTGGAGGTATTCTTGAAACAAATCAATGTATTGATTTGCTTATTGCCCTTAACCAGTGACACGGAAGATATTCTGAGCAAAGATTTATTTGAGAAATGCAATCCCGGAACCTATCTAATTAATGTGGCTAGAGGCAAGCACCTTGTGGATAATGATTTAATTCAGGCCTTGGATTCCGGTCAATTGTCAGGAGCCTTATTGGATGTTTATCGAACTGAACCCCTTCCTACAGGTCATCCTTTTTGGGAGCATGAAAAAATTCAATTCACTCCTCACATTGCTAGTGTAACCAACCCTCAGGCTGCAGCTCCTCAGGTTGTAGAAAATTTGAATAGGATGCAGCAAGGGAAGGAATTACTTAATTTGGTGGATAGGGAGAGAGGCTATTAAATTCCTACTATGGATCAAGCGCATAAAATTCTTTGCCCGGTTGATTTTTCTGATTGCTCGCTCAATGCCATTGAATTTGCAGCAAGACTTGGTGAAAAGTATAAATCTCAACTGACCTTAATTCATGTCATTAATCGGGATGATTATTTCAAGCTATTTCCAGGAGAGGCTGATAGCCAAAGACAGGAGAACTTTGTAAAGGAAAAGCTTGCTAGTCTAAAAAACGCGGTATCAAAGGAATCTATTTCAAGAGGATTAGTTGAGTGCGTTACCTTGATCGTTGAAGGTGATATCGTGGACACGGTTTGTGGAATCGCAGAAGATCAGGATTTTGATTTAATCATTATCGGAACAGAAGGGGTGAATGGAAATCGTTCTGGAAAGATGGGGTCCAGAGCAAGTGAAATCGTCGATAATTCCATCAAGGATGTTCTCGTTATTCCAAGAGCTGCATATTTCAGACGGATGGATCAAATTTCTTATGCTCAGGATTACCTGGAAGAGGATAAACTCGCCATTCAAAAGGTTGGAACGGTCGCATCCTTTTTTGATTCTAAACTAGATGTGATTCACTTTGATAGAAAAGTCAATAAAAGAAGGGAGTTTTTGAATTCAGAGATTCAGCAAGAACTCAAACCCTTCGTGCGAGATGTAGAGATTAGCTTTAAGCTGTTTCCTATCGAGGAGACACTTATTAGCAGTATTCAGAAGTATTGTGAAGAATCAAAAGTTGGAATCTTATTTACACTCAGCCTTCCACAAAGCATTTGGGACCACCTATTCGATAGAAGCCTTTCCAAAAAGTTGGCTTTTTCTCTGAACACACCACTTTGGGTGATCAAATCATTTTGACCCCTTGAACATATTCTTAAGGAAGGCTCCGAATTCGGTTCTGCTTTTAGAATCAGTAAGTACAGACTTGAGCACATTCATGTAATGACCGAATGAGAGCTTGCCTTCTTGATTTTGGGAAATAGGTCTTGAAGGAGGAGTAGCTTCTTTTTTCGCCTTTATTTCCTTCTTCTTGGGCTGATCCTTTGGTCGAGTTTTTTCGGGATCATATCCCACAAGTTCATCAGCCTTCTTGAAGCTTCTTTGAGCCTTTTGCTTGTAACCCAATTTGTCCTCAACGAGTCCTCTGTTGTTGTAGGAAACGGCGTCTTCCGGGTCTAATTCAATGGCTTTGGTGTAATCCGCTATGGAACCTTCCAAATCTCCGATTCGGTCTTTAAAGAATGCTCGGCTGCTATATCTATAGGGATTACCTGGATCAAGATTAACCGCTCGATCGAATTCAGTCAGAGCTTCCTCATTTCTTTTTAAAAGATGGAGAACAACGGCCCGATCACTCATCCAATCAGTGTTGTATGGTTCCATGGCAGTGATCCGATCAAAATCCTCCAGAGCCTGATCTAGTTTGCCCAACCGAGATAACACCCGACCCCTGAATAGAAAATTTTGGGGAACATCACCTTCTTGGCTAACCAAATAATTGAAGGTTTCTAATGCCTCCTCGTACTTCCCATCCTTATACAGTTCTATCCCTTTTTCGAAGCTCATTGAAATCATTTTTTACTAATACAAAATTAGACCCTGAATAGTTTTCTTCATAAAGTTTAATTGGATTTTGCGATCATTTCGAAGCGGCTGTTATCTTTAAACTCAGTCTTAAATCCACAATGAGTCACACCCCAGAAAGCGTAATCAGAGATATCAAATCCGGTAAGTATGCACCGGTCTATTTCCTGGAAGGTGAAGAATCCTATTTCATCGATTACATCGTAAAGTTCATTGAGAATCATGCTATTCCGGAAGCCGAAAGAAGCTTTAATCAGGTGGTTATTTATGGGAAGGACAGCAATATGGGGCAAATAGTAGGAGAGGCAAGAGGCTTTCCTATGATGGCCGAGAGAAAACTTGTGGTCGTCAAAGAAGCCCAATTTCTGGCTGATTTTGCAAAGGAAGATGCGCAGAAGCTTTTGGGGAATTACGTTCAGAATCCCCAGCCAAGTACTATTCTGGTTTTTGGTCACAAACAAAAAAAGCTCAATGGTCGGACAACTTTGGCAAAAGAGCTCAAGAAATCCACAGTCTACGTGGAGTCTAAGAAGATTCAGGACTATAAGGTGCCAAATTGGATTCAGGACTATTTCAATGAGTTAGAACATGAAATAGACCCGAGGGCAGTCCAGCTACTTTCAGATTCTATTGGAAATAATCTGGAAGTCATCAGCAATGAGATTGATAAAATGCTTATCAATTTCAAAGAGCCAACAAAGGTCACGACAAACCACATTTCTCAATATGTGGGAATTAACAAAGATTATAACAACTTCGAACTGATGCGTGCCATCGGTTATAAAGATGTGATCAAGGCAAATAAGATTGCGAATTACTTTAGCCAGAATCCTAAGGCTCACCCGGTAATTCCCCTTTTTTCATTGTTATACAATTATTTCTCAAGGGTGGCCAAAATCCAGACTTCACCAAATGCTTCAGACGGGGAGCTTGCAGGTAAGATTGGGGTGCCACCTTTCGCAGTTAAAGAATACAGGTCAGCGGCTAGAAATTATAATTTAGGCAAGATAATTGATGTCTTTTCATACCTCAAGGAGGCCGACATGCGTTTCAAAGGAGTAGATTCCGTGAGTATGCGCGATGGAGAAATCCTCCGAGAGTTGCTCTATAAGATTTTGCATTGAAAAGCTAAGCCACTTTATGAAGACCTATCTGGTGCTGTTCTTTTCGTGCCTTGCCGTCACGAATGTATTCGCCCAATCCACGCTGTACCAAACCAGTACTCAGCGCACTTTAGATAACTCCCTGCTTTTATTCCAGAATGAGCTTTTTGCAGGCTCTCTCTATGATCATTCCAAAGTACTGGACATGAATCCGAATCATGATCAGCAATATACTTCGGAGTTGCATCGGGCAATATCTGCCTTGGAGTTGGAAAGTCCTGATGGCTCGGGTTTGATGAAATCCTACATTCTGGATAATCCTAATCATCCATCGGTGGCGACCGCTGGACTGTACCTAGGAGACCATTTCTTTTATAAGAGGAATTATGCGGAGGCACTTGAAGGGTATAAGCTTGTCAATCCGAATGGACTCAGTAATGATGTGCGAGCCGATTTGCTCTTCAAGCAAGGCTATGCTCATTTCATGAGAAAGGAAAATGATCAGGCCGCTCCCTATTTCGATCAGGCAAAGGGCCTTAATGCTCCAATAAATACAGATGCCTACTATTATAGTGGATACATTGCAATGCAAAATGGAGACACGTCTAAGGCCATAAATGACTTGGAACGTGCATCTACTAACCCTCAATACAGGACTAAGACACCTTATTTACTTTCGGCACTTTACTATCAACAAGGATCTTATGATCAGTTGATAGCTTTCGCAGAACCCATGGTTACCGATGGAGCAAAGCTTGATCGAAAGGAAGTGATTCACCTTTATTTAGCGGAAGCCTATTATGAAAAGGAGAATTATACTAAAGCTGCTGAGAATTATGATGCCTTTATTAATTCCAGAAAAGGTGAGCTTTCAAGAGAAGAGGTTTATAAAGGTGGTATGGCTCAATTTCAAATTGAGAACTATAAAAGAGCCTCCGATTACCTTAAGGTCTCTGCCAATGGCAGCGATGAAATAGCTCAGGCGTCCAGCTACTATTTGGGTCAATCTTATGTGAAACTTGAAAATTACCAGTTCGCATCAACTAGCTTCAGTTCGGCATCCAAGTTGGATTTCAATCAGGAAATGAAGGAGGAATCCCTGATAAACTATGCCAAAGTCAATCTTCAGAATGGAAGCTTTCAGCTTGGAATCACTGCTCTGGATGATTATTTGAATAACTATCCGAATGGGATTTATCGACAGCAGGCTGAAGATTTGCTTTCTCAGGCGCTGATCAATACCAGTGACTATTTGAGGGCTTTGGAACAAATGGAACGGATTACCAATAAATCCGATCGGATTAAGGAAGCCTATCAGAAGGTGGCCTTTTATCAGGCCATGAATTATTACCGGGATAAGAAGTATAATCCTTCTTTGGCTTATCTGGAAAAATCTCAGACCTATCCGGTAGATCCAGAATTGATGCTAGCAGCAAAGTTTTGGGAAGGAGAAGTTCATTCTGCAAAAGGAGATTTATCCGCTGCTTCGAGTTCTTATGAGGCTTTGCGAAGAATGAGGCCGGCGGCGTCGGATCCTTATCTCATTAAGACTCATTATGGCCTGGGTTATACCTATTTCAATTCCCAACAATACCCGCGTGCTGAGGAGCAGTTCAGACTTTACACCGATAAATTGAGAGGAGCAGAAGCGAAGCAATACTATGATGATGCTCTTTTAAGGCTAGGAGATTGCTACTACGTGCAAAAACGATTTTCAGAAGCTGAAGGAATTTTCTTGAGAGCGATTAATGAATCGAATGCTGGGATCGACTATGCATATTTCCGTCTGGCAGTAGTTCAAAACTTCCAGGGCAAGAATGCCGATGCCTTGTTTCAGTTGGATCGATTAATCTCGGGATATCCAAATAGTCTTTATTATGAAGACGCCCTTTATCAAAAGGCGCAGGTTCATCTGGAAGAAACTAATTATCAGCAGGCTGTAGATGCTTTCACTGCTTTGATTCGAGGAAGGCCGAGTAGCCCTTTTGTTCCATATGCCTTGGAGGGCAGAGCTGTCGCAAATTTCTCCCTTCAGAATTATGATCAAACAGCAGTGGATTATCAGAGAATTTTAGGGGATTATCCCAATTCAGAGAATTCAGAAACGGCCTTAAAGGGTCTTCAAGAGACTTTGGCTTTACAAGGAAGATCTGGTGAGTTTGGTGATTATCTCGACGATTACAAGTCTTCAAATCCAGCAAGTGGAAGTCTGCAAGCATTGGAGTATGAGGCAGCCAAAGCACTTTATTTTGATAAGAATTATAGCAAGGCAATAACCGCTCTTGAAAACTACCTGGAGAGCTATCCTAATTCTGCTCAGAAAGTAGATGCCACGTATTTCCTTGGAGATAGCTACTATCAGGTTGAACAAGTGGATCAGGCGCTAGAGAATTTCAGAAAACTTGAAAGTGAGCAGGCATCACCTAGAAGGCTTCGAGCGATGCAAAGGATCGGGTCAATCGAACTCGAAAGGGATAATTATCGTGAAGCGATTCCCTACCTTGAAATGTCTGCGGCTAATTCCAGGAATAAAATCGAGGAGGCAGAAGCGGTTCAAGGTCTAATGATCGCATATTTTGAAACCCAGAACTTTGGCAAAGCCATCCAAAGTGCTGATCAATTGCTTACTCTCGACGGAATCCTTCCAGAAACCACACCAAATGCTCTTTTGACTAAGGCTAAATCGCAAAAAGGGATGAACCGCTCGGCCCAGTCAGTGGATACCCTGATGGAATTGGTGAATGAGTACAAAACCATTCAGGGGGCAGAGGGACTCTACCTGCTTGCACTGAATTTCAGAGAGGCTCAGAACTATGCCCAATCGAATGAGACCATCTTTGATTTTTCAGGTCCCTTTGTTGATTTCGATTATTGGTACGGAAGGATGTTTTTGCTTCTGGCTGATAACTATGTGGATACCGGGGAGGATTTCCAAGCCAAAGCCACACTGGAGTCCATAGTCGAAAAATCGATTAATGAAGAGGTCAAAGCCATGGCCGAAGCTAAACTTCAAAACTTGCAGGGATCATGAGAAATACTTTCAAAACACTTTTTCTTGTGGTTTTTGCTCTAGGAGCAAGTCACTCCATTCACGCCCAGACAGAATCTCGAGGTGAGGTTTCGGATCAGGAATTTATCATTCGAAAGGATAGAGTACTTACTCTGCCCACCCAACCAAGAGCCTACGAAAAACTTCCGGTATTGCCTCAGCCGAAAGGACTTGAGGATTTTCAGTATACTATTAATCGATATGGGGTAAATCTTCGTCCATTAACTCTGGAGACTACAGCCGCTCAAAAAGTTTACCGGAAGGATAGGAGAGACCTTTACCCTGGATACATCAAAGCCGGGTATGGTAATTTCGCCTCTCCACTTTTGGAAGCCAGGTTTATGGCAACCGAAGTTGATCAATTCAACTTTTCAGCACAGCTAAATCATCAAAGCTTTGGAAAAGGGCCAGTAGAAGGGGAGCAGTCAAAAGAATCTCATACTCATGCTGGGTTTGATGGTTCGTATTACACCGATGTGGTAGAAGTTTTTGGAGGACTACACTGGAATCAGGATGGCTATTCTTTTTATGGATACGATCCAGAGATGTTTGAAAATGCTGATTTTCTTACACCTGATAATGTCTTTAATACCATTTCAATTCATGCTGGAGTACGGGATGTAGAAAAAGTGGGGCCTGTGAGTTATGAAGCGAAAGTAGGGTTTAGAAATTTTGCGGATAGCTACGAGGCACAGGAAAGCGATATCATGTTTGGTGGAAATGTGAAATATCACCTGAACGATGATTGGACCATAAAAACAGGACTTGGTTTTTCCGGTACCAATGTGGAAAATCTTAATTATTCGGAGAGTAGAAATTACTTTGCCATTAGGCCTTCTGTAGAATTCCGATATGGTGAATTTGATTTTGAAGCTGGCTTAAATATCGTTTCAGAAAATGACTCTATTCTTGATAAATCAAGTGATTTCAGAGTTTTTCCTGCTTTGAAAGCTCAATACCAATTTGCTGACGAATTTGGATTCTTCGCTGAGTTTTCTGGAGATGTAGAAAGACAAACCTATCACTCCTTTGTAAGTGAGAATCCTTTCTTAGGTCCTGTCGATCGAGTGCTAAATACCGTGAATAATTATCACCTGGAAGGTGGAATTCAAGGTCAGTTCAATGAGGTCTTCAACTATCGTGGTTCTGTAAATGTGGATCGATACAATCAGCTCTATTTCTTCGTGAATTCGGAGAGTGATATGTCTCAGTTTGATATCATTTATGATGATAAGTCCACAATTATCTCCATTCAAGGCGAATTAGGCTTGAAGATTTCTGATACTTATCAATTGGGATCTGGTATCAATCTTTATCAGTATTCCTTAAATCAAGTAGCCGAGGCATGGCATAGACCTGTTTGGGAGGTTTCTTTCAATAATCAGATTCGACCAGTGGAGCCACTTTTAATTCAGGCGAATTTGAATTTTATGGGAGGAATCAGAGCCAGAGGAAGGATGCTTGAAGAAGGAGGCCCAACCGAGATTGTGAACCTCAGTACCATCGCTGATCTTCAGCTCCAAGCTGATTATGCCATCACGGAAAGGTTTTCAGTTTTTGCCCAAGGGAATAACATTTTCAATGGGTCAAATAATCGATGGCTTATGTACCCTGTAAGAGGGATTCAATTGGTGGGTGGACTTTCCTATAAGTTCTAAATTTCTCACTAAATACTTGACAGTATTTAGACAATTGGGTTAGCTTCGTTTTTCTTATGGCTGAAAAGGACTCTTCGCAACATAGTTGGACCGACCCAAAGGACTTTGGTTTACCACCGGTAGACCTGGCCCCGATTGGCAAAACTTCTGTTAAGAAAGTAGAGAAAAAAGAAGAGGTGGTTCCCAAAGCAGCGCCTCTCCCAAAAGAGGAGAAAAGCTCAGAGGATAAAATTCTTGCTGCCAAAGCAATGGCGGTTCAGAAAGCGGAAGCACAAAAGATTGAGGAGACTACGCAAATTGTAGCTTCCGAAGAAAAAGTAACTTCGCCTCCGCCGAAGAAAGAAATTCCAAAAAAATCCAATTCCTGGGTGCTTTGGGTGGTTCTTATTGGTCTCGCTCTCGTTTCGGCTATAATTTGGCAGCTGGTGAAAGAGGAGCCAATAGATCCAGTTTCTGAGGAAGTCCTTGCAGAAAATGTTGAAGAGACCGCCCAGCCTGAAGAGAATTCACCAGGACCGGTTACGAATACAGCGGAAGAAAACCCTACCGAATCCATTGATCAACCTGAAGAATCTGAGGAGTCGGTTCAAAATCCACCAGTGGAGGAAAATCCAGCAGTAGAAGTGCCTCAAAATACAGAAAGTGGTACAACTATTGATCAGAGTAGTCCAGGCGAGTTGATTCGTGTGGAAACTAAACCTATACCTTCACAATATTTCATTATTGTTGGGAGTTTGCCTAATGAGCGATTGGCGTTAAATGAAGCTTCAAAGTACTGGGATCGAAATAGCGAGTTATTCTTGCTGAGCCCAAATGAAGATTCAAATAACTACCGTCTAGCAATCGGCAGATTCAGTGGTTTTACCCCAGCAAATGCTGAGCTTCAACGCGTCAAAGATGAGTACACGGAAGCTTTATGGATTTTGAAATATTAATATGATTCTTCTTCAAACCCTCTCTACGGACACCATGTCCGCAGCAGACAGTCTGGCTATGAATGCCGGCGATGAAAGTATTGGATTACTAGATCTTTTGATCAAAGGAGGTTACATGATGGTGCCTCTTTACCTTCTCTTTATTCTCGCGATTTTCATTTTTGTCGAAAGAATAATCACCTTAAAAAAAGCTTCAAAACCCTCTGGTCATTTGATGGATCAGGTAAAGGTTTTGGTTCAAAGCGGCCAGGTCGAAAAGGCCAAGATTATTTGTGCGGGTGAGAATTCACCGGTTGCCAATATGATCGCTAAGGGAGTGGACAGAATTGGAAGCCCTTTGAAGAATATTGAAGTCTCCATCGAAAATGTGGGGAAAATTGAGATTTATAAACTCGAGAAAAATCTAAACCTACTCGCTACCGTGTCCGGAGCTGCTCCGATGATCGGATTCCTAGGTACCGTTGCCGGTATGATCCAAGCATTTATAGCGGTTGCTCAGGAAGAGGGGATGGTTTCACCAAAGCTTCTTTCCACAGGTATTTATGAAGCAATGATTACTACGGCTGCAGGGCTCGTGGTCGGTATTATGGCTTATTTGGGTTATAATTATTTAGTATCCAGAGTGTCAAAACTCGTACATAACATGGAATATTCATCCATCGAGTTTATCGATTTACTTCAGGATAAATAATCATGGGACTTCAAGCAAAGAATAAGGTAAATCCAGCTTTTAGCATGTCTTCGATGACAGACATTATCTTTTTGCTATTGATTTTCTTTATGCTTACCTCATCTTTCATCACGCCTTCTGGTTTGGAAGTTAATCTTCCATCGAGCGAAACCTCGGATATAGCGATGCAAGAAGTGACAGTCAGTGTGACCAAAGACCTGCGATATGCCGTAAATGATAAGGTAGTAACTCGAGATCAGGTAAAAGCCGAATTGACCAGTCTTCTGGCTGATAAGCAAGGTCAGGTAGTTTTGCATATTGACAAAGACGTACCTGTGGAATATCTTGTAGAGATAGGTGGTATAGCTGCAGGGCTGGAAGCGAATGTTTCTATTGCCACAAAACCATACTAAATGGAATATTGGGACGCAGATAAGGAAGAGAATAAAAGCCGGAAAAGGGCAGGGATAATCACGCTTATCTTCAATATTCTATTGCTTGTTGCTTTCTATTTTATTGTGGTTTGGAAGCAACCCATTCCCCCTTTACCCACATTTGGACTTGAATTGAATTTGGGTTTCACCCCAACAGGTTCTGGAGAAAGAAGTGATCCCAATCCACCATCGGAGAAACCCAGTCAAACCAATGATAGTCCTGCTGCGGGAGAGCTTAATGAAGTAGTTACCGAACCGAAAACCCCTGCACCAAGTCCCGTTAAAGAGACAGCTAAGCCACAACCAAAAACAGCTCCTGCTGTGAATGAAGCCGTTTCAAAAAAGCTATCACCCATAAAAGGTGAAGAAAAAGCTGTGGAGACTACCAAGAAACCTGAGCCGAAGAAGACCGAGCCTAAGAAGGTCGTAGAGACTCCGGCTAAAGCTGAAGCAGAAAAGACGGTTGAAAAAGCTCCTGAAAAACCAAAAGTAGATGAAAGAGCTATATTCGGTGCTGGAGGAACTTCAGGAAAAAGTACCAAACCAGCCTCTGGTGGAGCTGAAGGAGACTCAAAGACCAAAGGCGATGCTGGTGATCCGAAGGGAACTGTGGATGGACGTGCCCTAATGGGAGAAGGTTCTGGGAAAGGCGAAAGCTCTGGCTCAGGGTATAGCCTCGATCTTGCTGGATGGGATTTCGCTGCTCGTCCAGAAATCAATGACCGGGTATCCACAAGAAATGGTCGAATCGTCTTCAAAATAACTGTTGATGACGCGGGTAAAGTGGTTCAAGCAGTTCCGCTCGAATACAACGTTTCCAATGACGTTCTTGCCTATTATCGTCAGGTAGTCAATCGAATTCAGTTTAAGAAAAAGGGTGGTCAGGCTGCAGATTTTTCAACTGGTAAAATCACCTTTATCGTCAAGGTGGATTAAGAGATGACCTATCAGGAGGCTCTTGATTTTCTCTACTCCGCGCTTCCCATGTTTCAAAGGGTTGGTGCTACAGCTTTCAAAAAGGACCTTTCTAATACCATAAAGCTCTGTGCTCATCTGGGTAATCCAGAAAGCAAGTTTAAATCGATACATGTTGCCGGGACAAATGGAAAAGGAAGTAGCTCTCATATGCTCGCTTCGATTTTCCAATCTGCCGGTTATAAAACTGGGCTTTACACTTCTCCTCATTTAAAGTCATTTACTGAGCGAATTAGAATTAATGGCTCATCCATTCATGAGGACAGAATTGTCCAATTCGTGAAGGAGCAAAAGGAATTTCTTTTTGAGCTTCAGCCAAGTTTCTTTGAAATGACCGTTGCGATGGCCTTCTGGGAATTCGAGCATGAAAATGTCGATATCGCAATAATCGAAGTGGGAATGGGTGGTCGATTAGATAGTACGAATGTGATTTCACCTGAAGCCTGTCTGATAACGACTATTGGCTTTGATCACATGCAATATTTAGGGAACACTCTGCCCGAAATTGCAGGTGAGAAAGCAGGAATCATTAAGTCAGAAACGCCTGTTGTTATTTCCCAAACCCAGAAGGAAACCAAGGATGTTTTCCTGAAAAAGGCTCAGAGTTTAGATACACCAATTTTCTTTGCAGATCAGAATTGGGAAGTAATACCAAAGGGCAGGTCTGAAGGTCTAGCTGAATATTTCTGTCGAAAAGGAGAAAAAGAGATGAACTTTAATCTTGACCTGCTCGGAAATTATCAAAGGTTTAATCTACCGGGGGTTCTGGAGATTATTGATTTGATGAAAAGTCAAGGTTGGGAACTTTCAGATCAGGCAGTTAAGCTAGGACTTTCAATTGCTGCTAAGCAAACTGGACTGAAAGGTAGATGGCAAGTCTTGTCCCAATCGCCCAAGATAATTTGTGACACAGGTCATAACGAAGCCGGATTTGATTTCATATTGGATCAACTATCAACCTATCAATTTGAAAGTCTATGGATGGTTCTTGGCTTTGTCGAAGACAAAATTCTTGATAATGTTCTAAGTATGCTTCCAAAGGAGGCGAATTATGTTTTTTGCCAAGCAGATCTACCCAGAGCCATGAATGCTCAGAAACTATATGAAATGGCAATTACCAATGACCTAAATGGAATAGTAATTCCGTCAGTCAATGAGGCCTTGGCTCATGCAAAAAGAAATGCTAGTGAGAATGACTTGATTTTTGTAGGAGGGAGTACCTTTGTGGTCGCAGAAATCGAGGAACTTTAAATGGGCCGAAATAAGCTTGCCAGATTCAGGCAAAACGAAGAAAACGCCAATGTAATCCAGGAGGGTAAGGAAATCTTTGAAAAGATTCATGGAAACTGGAATGACCTCCAATTTGAAAATTCTAATCCTATCGTCGTAGAATTGGCCTGCGGGCGAGGGGAGTTTACAGTTGGCTTGGCTCGGGAGATTCAAGACAAGAATTTTATTGGAGTTGATATTAAAGGGAGCCGAATTTGGAAAGGTAGCACCATGGCCATTGCCGAAAACCTTAAGAATGCGGCTTTCCTTAGAACCCAGATCGAGATGCTCGATCGATTTTTCGAGGCCGCTGAGATATCTGAACTTTGGATCACCTTTCCAGATCCTTTTCCAAGGGATGGCGATGAAAAGCGACGCCTGACTTCACCTAGATTCTTGGAGATGTATAAACCTCTTCTCAAAAAAGGAGGAATGATCCATTTCAAGACCGATAACACCGGGCTCTTTGATTACACCCTTGAGTTGTTTCAGGAACGAGATGATATCAAAGTCCATCTTAACACACACGATTTTTATGCAAGTGAGTGGAAAGACGATCACTTTGGGATTCAAACGAGATACGAGAGTATTTTTTCTGCAAAAGGTGAAAAGATCAAGTACCTCAAGGCCGAGTTCATCTAGTTAAAACTATTATTTGATAAATTCTGGGTCCTTATACGCAGGATTTGGGTAAGTGTAAAATCCTTCTCCCGTTTTCTCTCCAAGTTTCCCCTGATCAATATATTCTTTGAGCCTGGCGGCAAAGGCTTGAGATGCAGAATCTTTCCGATTGTGAGTCACATGCCAAGCGGTATCTAATCCCACGCTATCCAATATTCCAAAAGGTCCCATCGGCATATGGAAATTCACCATCCAGGATTTATCTATCGCCTCAATTTCGGCCACATCATTTGTTAGCAATCTTCCTGCTGCGCCAATCAAGGCCATCAGCATGCTATTGAAAATGTATCCGGGGTTTTCCTTCTTGACATAGACTGGAACCTGATTTATACTTCTTCCAAAGTCCTCTAAAATTGGAATCAATTCTTCATCCGTTCCGGGATGAGGCATAATGTCCACCACACGTGAATAGAATACATCGTGGAAATGAAATGCACAAAACCTGTTAGGTCTGCCCGAATCTTCGGCAAACATAGAGGCCAGCATATAGGAGGTGTTTGTGGTAAAAATGGTTTTCTCAGGTGATATTTCACCGAATTGTTTCCAGACCTTCTTTTTGATATCCACTTCCTCAGTGACACTTTCATTGATTAGATCAGCATCAGCGACTGCTTTTTTTGGATCCATGGTAAAATGAATTCTGGCTAAAGCTTCTACGGAAGCATCTTCAGTGATTAGTTCTGATTTTTTTAGTTGGTGAAGAATTTTCTTCATGACCTGAAACGAGCTGTCCAGGGCCTTTTCCGAGATGTCATAAACAGAGACATTATATCCTGAGATTGCAGATTGAAGAGCAACTCTTGAACCAAGAGTCCCAGCTCCCAGAATACATACATTTTTAATTTCCATATTAGATTTTTTCTGTTTCTATACTTTTTACCGCCTGCTTACCAGCAGCATTAACCACATGTATCAGTGCTCCAAACCTTGGATCATTTGCATGGCCCATCTTGAATCTTTTATAAATCTGTTGAGCGATAACTCCTACTTTGATCAAGCCGAAAACATAGTAGAAAACCATATTTTCTTTCTTGAAATCACTTTGGTCAAAATAGTAGTCTACGACCTCTTGGCGACTTAAATTTCCAGGGAGATGGGTAAGGTTAAACATCTTGAGAATATCGGGATCATCAGCTTGTGCCCAGTAGGCCAGACTTGTTCCCAAATCCATTAAAGGATCCCCAACCGTGGCCATTTCCCAATCAAGTATGGCCTTAATGTTATGAGGAGATTTTCGGTCCAAAACTACATTGTCGTACTTGTAGTCATTATGGATAAATCCTGTTTCACATGATTCAGGAATATTTTTGTTCAGCCACTCAATCGCTGACTCCACTTCAGGTAATTCATCTGTTTTTGCTCTGAAATATCGGTGTGACCATCCTTCCACCTGACGGGTGACAAAACCTTCTGGCTTCCCTAGGTTTCCCAGTCCTGATTCCTGAAGTTCAAGCTGATGAAGATCTATCAAAGCATTCAAGGAATCTTCGGATAATTTTTTGAATCGTTCAGGGGTGAAATCCCTCAGCTCGGGAGATTTATTTCTCAGAATTACCCCGTCCACGTATTCCATCGCAAAAAACGGAGCACCGAAAATAGATTCCTCAGCTTCAAAGAAGATAGGCTCTGGAATTCTTCGATACCCGGCTTTTTTTAAGGCTTCCAAAACGGAGAATTCCCTCTGCATATCATGAGCCTTGCTGATTTTTTCACCGAATGGGGGTCTCCTGAGGACAACTGATTTTTCACCCATCTCAGCGAGAAATGTGAGATTGGAGAAACCGCCTTTGAACTGTGTGATTGAAATATCTTCAGTTTTTACTCCAAAGTGATCCCCAAGAAAGCTTTTTAAGGGTTTTAGGTCCATTTGATCTAACATGGCCTATCCTTTTTTCAAGTAGGTCTTCAAAATACTTCTGGCAAGAGATGACTTATGGACTTCATCTGGCCCATCATAGATTCGGGCCCCACGTTCATGTCTATACCAAAAGGAAAGCAAAGTATCATCCGTGATTCCTAGGGCTCCATGGACCTGAACCGCCCTGTCAATGACTTTCATAAGCACATCTGCCACAAAGAATTTAATAGTGGAAATATCCTGTTTTACGGCCTTTGCGCCTAGCCTTTGCATTTTTTCAGCAGTGTCCATCACCATAAGCCTGGAGGCATTGATGGATGCTCGACTCTCAGCTATCCAATGTTGAATGGTTTGCTTCTCCGCCAAAGGTCTTTGTGGGTTCAATTCTCGTGATACGGCTCGTTTACACATCATATCGAAAACTCTTTCACAGATGCCTATCCATCGCATACAATGATGAATTCTTCCAGGACCTAGTCTTTCTTGCGCTAAAGCAAAGCCTTGACCTTCTTCACCTATGATATTCTCTAACGGAACCCTGCAATCTTCGAATTTCATTTCGCTGTGAGAGAGATAACCTTCTCCGGGCTCACCCATGATGGGAATATTACGAACATTGGTAAAACCAGGATTATCCAAAGGAACGATGATCATGCTAGCCTTTTTGTATGGCGATTCAGCTTCTGAATTGGTGACTGCCATCACAATAGTGAAATTGGCTCCATCCGCGGATGTGGTGAACCATTTGTGCCCATTGATCACCCAGGAATCACCGTCTCTCACTGCGGTGGTGGACATATGTATGGGGTTACTTCCTGCATGCCCAGGCTCAGTCATGGCAAAACAACTTCGTATTTCCCCACGCATTAATGGCTTTAAATAATTCTGCTTTTGTTCTTCAGAACCAAACATATGGAGTAACTCCATATTGCCGATATCTGGAGCATTGCAATTGAAAACATAGTGTCCTAATGGGCTTTGGCCCAAAACCTCCGAAACTTTAGCAAAATCACTCAAAGACAATCCTAGACCTCCATCCTCCTCAGAAAGGTGTGGAGCGAAAAGATTCAACTCTCGGGCTTTTTGCCGGAGTTCATTCAAAAGTGGTTCAGACTGAAAGAAGGGCGTGGTTACCAAATCTAGATCTCTCGGAAATAAACGCTCTTCCAGAAAAGACTGGTATTGAGATAGGAGATGATCGATGTCCACCTCCTGGATATTACTTTGGGTCATATTCTTTAATTAGATCGTAAATCCACCATCAGCTGTAAATACAGAGCCAGTGGTATATGTCGAGGCAGGTGAAGCTAAGAAAAGAGCCATACCCCCAATTTCTTCTGGTGTTCCCACTCTCTTGATCGGGAGCTGCTTCATCATCATGGCCATAATTTTATCGTTTGACCAAAGCGCCTCTGAAAACTTGGTTTGGATTAATCCCGGACAGATAGCATTAACCCTGATTTTCGCTTCTCCCCATTCCTTTGCAAAAACTTTTGTCATGGATATTAAGGCAGCTTTACTCACACTGTAAATCCCTAATCCTGGTTCAGGAGAAAGACCGCCTATCGAACTGATATTGATGACTGAAGGTGATGCGGCTTTGATCAAGTAAGGAAAACAAAGCTTACTCAATTCGAACGGAGCTTTCAGATTTACATCCATGATTTTGTCAAAGGCCGAAATATCCGTGTGATGAATTGGCCCAAAAACCGGATTAGCAGCTGCGTTATTCACAAGGATATCTATTCCTCCGAAAGTGGCCACAGTTTCATCCACTAGTGCCTTGAGCTCATCCATATTTCCCACATTGCAAGCAATGCCTTTGGTGGAGTATCCTTTGGCGTTTAAGGCTGCCGATTCTTTATCTAAATCGTCTTGCTTTCGGCTACTTAAAACGACTTTGGCACCTGCTGCCGCAAAAATTTCGGCAATACTTAAACCGATACCTTTGCTGGCCCCGGTAATCAATGCCACTTTCCCATCGAGTGAAAAAAGGGAAGACAAATCCATGAAATTCTAGTTTTAATGTTGAACTCTTAAGTTAGAAAAAATACATCAGCGGAGGAACCGGACTTAAAATATATCCATAGTTTTGATTGAATTAAAAGCGATAATTTTACGATAAAATAAACCCAATGAAAGCAGTGATTTTTGAGCAGGTTGGAATGCCTGAAGAAGTACTTAAACTAGTGGATGCTCCTATGCCGGAGCCAAAGCCGCATGAGGTTTTGGTGAAGGTTACAGCCAGAAACATCAATCCTTCTGATATCATGTTCGTTCGCGGGATGTATGGTATCACACCAAAGCTGCCGAGCAGTGCCGGATTCGAGGCTTGCGGAGTAGTAGAGCAAAGCGATACTGAGGGAAAAGTTCCAGTGGGCACCCGGGTAATGTTCACTGCCATAGGAACATGGAAGGAGTACGTTTGTGTACCTGCTGCCATGGTCATTCCGGTACCGCCTCCGATGCCGGATGAAGTTGCTTGTCAGGCTTTCGTAAATCCTATGACGGCATACGGCATGATCCAGACCTCGGGATTAAAAGAAGGGGAGTGGTTATTGATTACAGCTGGAGCCTCAGCTTTTGGCAAATTTGCCATTCAATTGGCGAAGGCCAAAGGGATAAGAGTGGCCTGTACGGTTCGTCATGATGCTCAGAAAGAGATGCTTGAAAATCTAGGTGCTGATCTCGTGATTAATTCTGAAACTGAAAAGGTCCAAAAGGTAGTCATGGAAAAAACAGGAGAAGGAGTTTCTGTGATTTTCGATGCTGTCGGAGGTGTTCTGGGAGCCAGGGCTTTGGCTAGTTTGAGACCGGGTGGAAAGATGATGGTCTTTGGACTTTTGAGTTTGGAAAATGTCCCAATGAACAGCGGCTTACTAATTTTCAAAAATTTGAAGATTGAAGGATTTTGGTTGACTACCTACATGGAGAACATGGCGACGGATGAGAGAAATCAGGCTTTTAAGGATGTTTTTGGGTTCTTGATTCAGAATTCTGAAAAGGTTGACGTTACTGCTAAATATCCTTTGGAGGAATTTAATGAAGCTTTAGCGGCATATGAGACTGCAGGAAGAAATGGAAAGATTCTTATTGTGAGTTAAACACAATTGAAATTTTCAAAAATTTATTCATCCTCAATTTTGGAATAGCCATCTTTGTATCTCAAAAAATTATTGGAGCAAATGGATTTGGATAAGCTTGATAAAGCCCTGACAGAAATCGTTGAAAAAAGAAATGAAATCGCAGCCATGGATTATAGCAATGAGCGCTATGATGAATTGGAAGAGGAACTTCATGATCTGGAAGACGACTTCAATGAGGAGTATGAGGAGGTTTTGGAAGCCAAGCTCGAGAAGATTCATGAGCAGCTGCTTTCCGATACAGATATTCTTTTGCCCACGGCTTATTTAGCGAACACTTACAAGCCTTTGCTTCCAGATGCAAGAGGCATCGTTAGCTATGAAGTGGATGGACATCAGGGCGTTCCTATTGAATCCGAGCAATTTGAGAACCTGGATGTGAGAATTGTTCTTATTCCAAACCCAACTCGTTTTTCCATGATAGTAAGTGGAAAGCAGATGAAGGATCTTTGGCGTAGCCGATAAGACTAAAATAAGAATTAAGAATACCGGAGTGATCCGGTATTTTTTTTTAGCTAAACCCTAGTTTTTCTCTGACCTTAGAAAGCAATTCCATGCTGATAGCTTCAGCCTGTGCTTCACCTTTTGCCAGCTTTTCCTCTACCTCTTGCGGGTTATTCATATACAAGTCAAAAGCCTTTCGTTCCTCAGAATACTTTTCCAAGATCAGCTCGAGAAATTCTTTTTTGGCATGGCCATACCCATAATTTCCACCTAGGTATTTGCCTCTCATGTCTTGAATTTGGCCTTCATCGGCCAAAAGACTGTAAAGCTTAAAGACATTGCAAGTATCAGGATCCTTTGGTTCTTCAAGTGGAGTACTATCCGTAACAATTGCATTCACATTCTTCTTCAATTGCTTTTCCGGCAAAAAAATGTCGATGAAATTATTGTAAGACTTACTCATCTTTTGTCCGTCTGTACCAGGAATTACTTTGACCTCTTCAGAAATTCTTGCCTCTGGCAAAGTCAAAATCTCTTCCCCTAACTGATGATTAAACGATGAAGCAATGTCCCGACACATTTCTAGGTGCTGCATTTGATCTTTGCCAACCGGAACCAAGTCTGCTGAGTACAACAAAATATCCGCTGACATCAAAACAGGATAGGTAAAGAGGCCTGCATTAACATCTGATAGCTTTTCGGACTTGTCCTTGAAACTGTGTGCATTGGCAAGCATAGGAAAGGGAGTGAAGCAGCTCAGATACCAGGTCAGCTCCGCTACTTCAGGTCGCCTTGACTGTCTGTAGAAAACGGTCTTTTCGATATCTAATCCAAAGGCTAGCCAGGCAGCAGCCACAGAAAGAGTATTTTCTCTTCTTAGTTCAGCATTTTTTGAGCTGGTTAAGGAGTGCATATCCGCGATGAATATGAAAGACTCCTCATCATTCTTTTTGATCAGATCAATTGCTGGAACTATCGCACCGAGGATATTTCCCAGGTGAGGTCTGCCACTACTTTGAATTCCTGTTAAAACTCGAGCCATTGGTTAAATTTTGGCGCAAATTAAATAAATCAACCTATAATTCGCTTGAATTTATTCGTTATTTGCATGCATGACCCGCAGCCAACTATCCACTTTATTTCTATTCATTTTTTTCCTTTTCGGAGCTCAATCTCTGGCTCAAGTAAGTACAGCGAATAAGACAGTTTGGGAGGTAAATCGTATTGATTTAGGAACTATCTTGGTTGAAGATGGCAATCAAATTGCCGAGTTCAGATTCATGCATACACAGGATTCTTTATTAGTCATTGAAGAAGTTCTGACTGATTGTGGGTGCGCTACGGCTGACTTCACCATGGACAGTCTCTCAAAAGGAGATCAGGGCTTTGTTCAAATAGAATTCGATCCTATCTCGGCAGCTGGAGATTTTGAGAGAATGATTATTGTTAAAGGTAATCTTCAATCAGTCGAAGACACCTTATTCATTGAGGGGCATGCCATCCCTTATCCAGAGAATCCCTTGATTGAATATCCGGTTAAAAAGTTGGATTTAGGTTTTCGTCAGGAAAAGGTCAGAGTAGGGGATGTTTTTACTAATGAGCCCAAATTGAAAACTGTAGAGATCTTCAATTTTGGAGCCGAGCCTCTTTATGGAGATAGTATTAGTTTGAATGGAGCGGATCATATAAAGGTGATCAAGGTTTCTGATAGCATTCCTGCACAGGGAAGAGGATTGATAAGTTTGGCCTATGACGGCCAGATGAAAAATGATTTAGGCTTTTTTGAAGACCTAGTCTATATGGCCTGGAATGATACAGATAGTGTGGGGCTGGAAGTCATCGCTGATGTTTTCGAATACTTTCCTCCAGTACCAAAAAATGATTTCAGACAAGTGCCACAATTAGCCATTTCCAGAAAAGAAATCGATTGGGGGACTATTGAAGATTCTGAAACTCAGGAAGAGGAAATTACCATCTCCAATAGAGGCCAAAAAGTTCTTGAAATCAGAAAGGTTCAAGGTAACTGTTCTTGCATGAGGCTCGAAATGAGTGATGACACCATTTCTCCTGGTCAGTCATTGACCTTAAAAGTTACATTTGATCCTGAAGGCCGCTTCGGTCGCGATCAGAGAAATATTTATATTTTTTCTAATGACCCTTTGAATCCTGTTCAATCTATAATTCTAAAGAGTCGAATTGAATGATATTCGTATCTTAAGAGCTGTTTTCGTTATTTTTCGAAAGTGTAAGTTTCCGAAGGTTCTTCGCATTCGAATGTTTCAGGGTTTTATATGAATAGAGTTTTACTTTTTTGTATATGTTTTTTTATTGCTTTCCAGTCCTGGGCTGAGAAAAGATACGTTTCTCCAAATGGGAATGTGGCTAATCCAGGAACCGAAGAGTCACCTTGGTCTCTTGCTCATGGCTTGAGCGTTGATTCGGGAATTAACCCTGGAGATAGTCTAATTCTCTTGAATGGAACCTACGAAGGGAACTACGTTTCAGAAATCAGTGGGACTCAAGGAAATCCCATATTTATACTTGCGCAAAACCCAGGGCAAGCCATTTTTGATGTCGGAAAGAATAGAACAGCGGAGACAGCACTTACCATTAATGGTAGCCACACGTGGTTCGTTGGGATTCATGTCACTTCATCCTCAACTGTAAAAAAATCAGATGAGAGTAATGGAAATGCTTCAATTCCATATGAATCAGGGATAGCAGTTTTCGGGGATTTTAATAAGTTGATTAATTGTTGGGTCTATGATGTAGTAGGAGGTGGTTTAGAACTATGGAGGACAGGTTTGAACCTTGAGGTTTATGGCTGTGTCATTTTTAATAATGGTTTTCAGGGGCCGTTTAGAGGAACTGGCCATGGTATGTATATTCAACACGATGACCCTGATCGACCAAAGGTTATTCAAAACAATTTTGTCTTTCAAAATGCCTCACAGGGAATTAATATTTTCACCACAAATCCTCCGAATGCCGGAGTTCGCGTGGTAGAAAATGTATCCTTCAATACCGGTGTAACAGTGGACTTTGCTGATGCCTTATTCAGACCTCCTCATACACTGAGTATTGGCTCTCAGAATAATCTAAGCTTAGAGATGAGAGTGTCAGACAATATATTCTATACTGATTTACAAGGAGGCCGGCTGCAGAAGAATGGAGTCAGCAATGTCACTCTTGGAAGAACATTTTTTCCAAATTCCGATTTTAGATTCACTGGAAATGTTCTTTATGGAGGTCGTAATCAAATTGAATTATTACCCATTACCAGATTAAGGCTAACTAGTAATACCTTCTACAATACAGATGGTGCTTTCGTGAATTTTCTGGACGAGGATGATAAATCCTTTCCTAGCACAACATGGGACCAAAACTCCTACATTAATATAATAGGAGAAGCCAGCGGATTCGATGATTTGACTTTTGACCAATGGAAGGATGAATATGGATTTGATGGAGCGAGCACTTTGCTTGAAGTTCCTGAAAAAGCAAACGAGATTCTCGTAGTTAAAAATGAGTATGATCCCCGCATATATTATGTAACCATTCTCAACTTAGAAGGGTCGGATGAAGTCTCTGTGGATTTTTCAGATGAGGGTATAATTGAAGGGCAAGGATATTTAATCAAAGATGTCCAAAATCCTTTTGATGAGGAGCAGACCATCTCTGGAGAATATGGTGGAGGGGCCATTTCTTTTCCCATGACATGGACTGAATCTCTTCAACCAAAGGGAAATATTCCCTATCAGGTCGTGCATACTGACAATACCTTGGGAACCTTCATTCTCGAATTGGAAGAGTTAGATGATTTGGAGTTTCCGGCCATTAAGGATTCTGTTTCCATTTATTTGGATGAGGCTGGCTTGGCTAATTTAAATGAGGAGAATTTTCTTGTCGATCCGCCTTCTGAGGCGTTCGAATTTTCTTCTTCCAGAGGGTTTATTTTTAACTGCCTTGATATTGGTAAAAATGAGGTGACTATTACTGCAACGAATATACAGAGCAATGAATCTATGGATTCTATGCTGGAATTGTATGTTGTAGATTCTATTGCCCCACAATTCAGTATATCCACAAGTTCAATTGATTTTGACCCATTAATTGGAACTTCCAACCTTAATATTCTTGATTTCGATCCAATTATTGATTCTGATAATTGCGAGTCTTCATACACTTATGAGTTGTCAAAAGAACAGGTGACGTGCGAGGATATCACTTGGAGAGATGTAGAGATTTTCCTTGATGTTGATGCGGTCGCCATAGATTTCTATGGGAATCGTTCGGAAGTCTCTACGGCCATGTTATTTGTTCGCTTTGTTCCGTCTGATACAATTTCGCTTACAATTGGTGGGATACTTTATGAGGAAAGCACAACTACTCTAGAGCTTGGTGAAGAGTTTGACTATGAGGTTTTGGCTTGGTACAAGGATGGTGAGTTATTAGAGGGCTTAAAAAGTAAAGCAATTGAAATAGATGAAGGTGGTAGATACTTTGCAGAATTAGAACTATCAACAGGTTGTGCGGTAGTTTCTCAAGTTCTAGAAGTTACTGAGGAGCCTCTTCCTTTCCCA
The DNA here is from genome assembly GCA_937146645.1 of uncultured Cyclobacteriaceae bacterium. GTDB lineage: Bacteria > Bacteroidota > Bacteroidia > Cytophagales > Cyclobacteriaceae > Algoriphagus. The sequence goes on along the minus strand of CAKZRQ010000037.1, from coordinate 178,888 downwards.
CCTTTCAAGGAGGAGATTATCATTTCCCTTGATGAAGAAGGTATCGTAGGACTTTCGCCTGAAGATTTATTTGTGACTTGGCCTCCTGAAGAAGGTGAATTCTCTGTAGAAACCAGTCAATCCCTGTTCACTTGTGAAGAGATAGGGCCACGGGAAGTAGATGTGCTTATTCGTGATGTTATGGGGACTGAATGGGAATTTACCCAAGAAGTTTTTGTGATTGATGAGCTTGCTCCTCAGCTAGAAGTCCAGAATTTAGAGATTACAATTGACCGGGTGACTGGTGGAGTTACACTAGTTCCGGATGATTTTATCGTCTCAGTGAGTGATAATTGCGAAGTGGATGAAGTTGTATTATCCAAAACCTCCATCAATTGTGAAGATATCGGACAAGAGATTGAAATCATTGTCGTAGCGACTGATGGCTCAGGAAATGAAACTGAGAAGATTGCGATCGTAACAGTTGATGATGAGATTAGTGCTCCATTGACCTTAACTGGAGCTACAGAATTCTGTGAAGGTCAGGAGGAGGTACTAACCTTGGAGTCTGATGCTGCCTTTGAGGTGTTGGAATGGAGAAAAGATGGAGAGGAGATTCAAGGTGAAAACGGAAATACCTTATCCATTTCTGAGTCAGGAGTATATTCTGCTTTAATTCGATACGAAGGCGGTTGCCTTTGGGAATCTACGGATTTTGAGGTGACAGAATTGCCAGCTCCGACTGGTGAAATAGAAGAAAATGGAGAGGAACTTATTGCACCTGATGGAGACTTCACTTATCAATGGTTCAAAGATGACGAAGTCATTGAAGGAGCTACCAATCGGAATTTGATTGTTGATGAATCAGGTGAATATTCTGTGGAATTAACGAATGAGAATGGCTGTGTAGGAAGACTACCTGCTGTCGAGGTCACCATTTCAGGTCTGTTCGGTAGACCTGTTGTACAGGCTGAAGAGCTAGTAATTTTCCCTAATCCGGCTGACACTAAGGTTCGGGTGACCATCGATTCAGAACCTACTTTCCAATTGAGCATTATGGAAATTTACTCTTCGAATGGGAAGCCTGTAACAGATAAGGTCCAAGTAAATCAATTGTCAAATACTGAATTTGACCTTACAATCGATCTTATTCCTCAAGGGGTTTATGTCATTAGGGTGATAGGAGATTCCCAAAAGCTATTCGTGGGTAAGCTGATAAAGCGATAAAAAAAGGCGATCAATTTGATCGCCTTTATTTTTATTTGAACGCCGGAATTCCGGTTATCTCGTGTCCTAGAATTAGCAAGTGTATATCATGAGTGCCTTCGTAGGTCAGTACGGATTCAAGGTTCATCATATGCCTCATCAATGGATACTCACCTGTGATGCCCATTCCTCCATGAATTTGTCTTGCCTCTCTGGCAATATTTAGAGCCATTTCCACATTATTTCTTTTGGCCATGGATATATGAACTGTTCTTGCGGTACCCTCATTCATCATTTTACCCACTTTCCATGCAAGGAGCTGAGCTTTGGTGATTTCGGTAAGCATTTCTGCTAATTTCTTTTGAGTAAGCTGGAAGCCCCCAATAGGCTTGTCAAACTGAATTCTTTCCGCAGCATATCTTCTCGCTGATTCATAACAATCCATAGCGGCACCAACAGCTCCCCATGCGATTCCGAATCTTGCAGAGTCGAGACACATCATTGGAGCGCCAAGTCCATTCTTACCTGGCAAAAGGTTTTCCTTGGGCACCTTCACATTATCAAAAACAAGCTCTCCCGTGCAAGACGCTCTCAAAGACCACTTGCCATGAGTTTCAGGCGTGGAGAAGCCTTCCATGCCTCTTTCTACGATGAGACCATGAATTCTTCCCTCTTCATTCTTAGCCCAGACTACTGCGATATCCGCTTTGGGTGAATTAGAGATCCACATTTTTGCTCCATTGAGCAGATAGTGATCTCCCATGTCTTTAAAGTTGGTGGTCATTCCACTAGGGTTTGATCCATGATCCGGTTCTGTCAATCCAAAGCAGCCCAGATACTCTCCAGAAGCCAGTTTGGGCAAAAACTTTTGTCTTTGCTCTTCAGAGCCAAACTTATAAATGGGATACATAACCAACGAACCTTGAACAGAAGCTGTAGACCTCATTCCGGAGTCGCCTCTTTCGATTTCCTGCATGATTAATCCATAGGAGATATAATCCAAACCTCCACCTCCATACTCTGCAGGGATTTGAGGTCCGAAAGCCCCAACGTCTCCAAATTTCTTTACAATTTCATATGGGAAATGCGCCTTTTGGGCCCAGTCTTCTATGTAAGGTGAGATCTCGCGTTTCACAAAATCGCGAATGGAGCTTCTGATGAGTTTATGCTCTTCGGTGAGCAAATCATCAAGATCTAGAAAATCAACTCCATCAAATAAATCCTGCTTTTGTGATTTTTGGATTTCTGTAGCCTGTGTACTCATTTTTTTTATTGGATTTTAAGAGACAATTTTGTCTCAGGTAAGTCTTTTGACCGCTTTTCGAAGTAAATAGAAAAGGTGCGAAAAAGCTATCTTTTTTGATAAAATACCCATGCACGAATCAGAATTTGACCCTAAGATTTTAGATAAAATCCATCTCCTCCAGGAAAAGTTTAAAGCCTCTGGACAGGACATGCTCTCTTACCTTGAAGGCTTGCTTTATGCGGATTACCTGACCTACTGGGAGTATATCAATTTGGATGTTCTTTTATCCTTGCAGCAGCCAAAAACCTCCTTTAAGGATGAGAAGATTTTCATTATCTATCATCAAATCACTGAGCTGTATTTCAAGCTCATAATTTCTGAAATGGAACAGATTTCGGAGCAGGAAGATATTGAAGAGACATTCTTTAAAGAACGACTTGACCGAATTCTAATGTACTTCGATCATTTGATTAGTTCTTTTGCGATGATGTGGAAAGGCATGGAGAGGGAGCAATTCTTAAAATTCCGGATGTCTCTTCTTCCTTCAAGTGGATTCCAAAGTGCGCAGTATAGAGAGATTGAGCTTATGGCTGCAGATGCATTTAATCTGGTTTCACTGGATTACCGAGATGAACATGATTATCACTCCCCATCGGATGATCTCTTTGAACATCTGTACTGGCAGAAAGGAGCTATTGAATTGGCCACCGGCCAAAAGACATTAACGCTCAAGAACTTTGAGCTGAAATACGGTAAAAAGCTTATTGAGACAATTGAAAATTATCGAAGGAAAAATATCTGGCAGAAGTATGTCTCTGTGAATAAGCCATCTGAGGATTTAACAGAGATGATGCGTCAATTTGACCTAAAGGCTAATGTTTTCTGGCCATTGGCTCATTATAAATCGGCTGTAAGATATTTACAGCGAGACCCTGAAGATATTGCCGCTACAGGAGGAACCAACTGGCAGAAATATCTTCCACCAAGGTTCCAAAAAGTAATTTTCTTCCCTGAACTCTGGACCAATCAAGAGATGGAAGAGTGGGGGAAAGGATGGGTTGTCAAAGAGATTTTCGGAAAGGATTCTGAAAATCCGATTACTTAGGATAGTGTTTCCTCACAAAAGCTACAGCATTGTTAAAAGCAAAGTCTTCCACAAGTGCTCGTGTGTCCTGAGCATTTTTTAAATGCGATAGATACTTAGGCTTCTTCGCTTTTCGGGTCTTTTCTATTTCCTCTATTAGCTGTTCTGCTACAGACCTAAATTGAAGAACAGACGGATACTTATCTGGCGGATCTATTAGACCCTCGAAATCAGTTCCGATAGTTAGACACTTCCAGATTTGCGGTTTTTCCTCATCAGTTAATTGGGTCTTTTCATAGGCAGCTTTGGCGATAGCCTCTATATTCTCCCAGATTAACTGTATACCATTTCTTTGTTTTGGATCTTTTGATTTGAGTCCTAAAATCCTTTGATCAAATGACAACCCAAATAGACCACCAGTCTTCACAATAACTTCTATGTCTTCATCACATAGATTTATATTCCATGAGTTGAATTTTCCCGGAGTCATAGAATTAGCCAGGGCTTTTTTGCCAGCTTTGCTAAGCTTTGATTCATCTCCACAGAGCTCACAAGAATCATCTCGCTCACTGCTCTGAAGTTCTATGTGCTTATCCAGTGATGGCCGCCCGGAGTATGCACAGTGGGAACCGATCACAGGAATTACATCTCCATCAGCCATGGCTGGCTTCACTATCTTTTCGTAATAATCCTTCCTCGCAGCTGCGCTCATGTGTTTGACATCCAGCAGAATTCTGTAGCCCAAAGACTTGTCGCGCTTGTTATTTGCATCAAGACCTAGAAGCTCCCTGGCTATTCTAAAACCTTCGGGATAAAATCTTTTATTCTTGCCCACTGTTTGATCTAGAAGGAGTTTTCCTGTATCGGGGATAGAATGCGCGTGACCGCAAAGCTTATTATCGAAATGATGAGCGAAAGTGATGAAGAATACCGGCATTGGCCAATCCTTCTTGATCTCTTGTACTCGTTTGCTGATTTCATCAATGGATTCTCGATCGGTACCTAAAGCGTGTGCTCCTTCAATAGTGATGACCATGGTGATTTCATCGTCAGAATCCAGAGATTTCTTTAGTTCGGTCTTAGATTTTGGAATGAAATATTGAGCGTTATTTGCCTCATTTTCAAGCGGATATTTTCTTCTTCTTTTCCTTTCCGATTCAACGAGCCTTCGAATAGCTCCAGGGGTAAAAATTTTATTTTTTTTGATTCGGTTGCCGGATTCACTGTAGACAAACTTCATTTCTCGATTTAGTGATTCCCAGTAATCGTAGTCATCAGACTGGAAATAGTTTACCGCCTCATCAGGAATCCGCATGTAAAAGGTTTGAATGAAATCCCGAAGTGGATATTTATGTGAAGAAGCATGACTCACTAAGAATTGATACCATTTATCCTTTCCAGCCTTAAATTTTTTCCCTCTTACGAATTGTCTCTCCAGTGGATAAAGGGAATTAAAGGATAATCGGACATTGGCATTCCAACTTCTTACCAAGTCCGCCTGACTGTAAGAAGCTCCCATTTTCCCCTTTTTGTAAGCCTTTCTATTCGCAGCAATCACTGTCCATGGACTAAATGATTTCTTCTTGGTAAACCGCTTTGGGTTCTCCTGCATCCAAAAATGAGCGCGCATATGATTATGCGTATGTAAATCAGAGAATTTCATGGCTCGATTTCAAATGATGAATACTCTCCTCTGAATACTTCAATTAAATCACCGACCACAGCATCAGAATCGATGAAATAGCTATGTTTCGTCACCCCTTTAATGTCTTCGATACTAGTGACATTTGATTCATAGACATCATCTGGGAGCTGGTCGGTTTTCTTAGTTCCCCACCTTCCCAGGCGGTTATGAGAGTTTTTGGTGCTTTCCGAAATCTCCAAGGCGAAATCATCATTATGGAAATACACATGGACTCTGGAGCCCAAATCGATGGCTTTGTAGAGTGGCTTAGGAGATTGAAGAGAATCATAATCTACATCAGCAGCGATGAGAATAATCTCTTTGAAAATATTGGTGACAGGAACATCCATATTATCTATCGCAGCAATCATGCTTTGAAACACTCGGTTTCCCATGCTGTGACACATAAGGTGTATGTTTTGTTCGCAGGCCTTTTTTCCTTCCTTCACGAACTTATTTCTGAAAAATTCACGCAGACTACCCATGGATCGAGCCAGCGCAAAGCCTGACTGCTCAGCATCAAAAGCATCCGATCTATACTTCAATAATTTCTTCTTTGCTGGCCATGTAAACAGGACTATTTTCTCGATGGGAGAGTCTTCTGGTACCACGTATTTTTTGTGTAACTCTCCTAAAGTCTCTAAAGACTCCTGAAGATCATTCCGAAATCCATGAACGAAAACAAGGATGTCTTCCTGCTTTTTGGCTTTGGTCCCTGAACGGTATAGCTCTTCAAAAATCTGAGTGGATGGAAAGACTTTTTTATTTACTGTTTCGCCACCGGCATAGGATAAAAGAGCGTCTTCAGGAGCATCAGTCAGTATGTTGACTTTGTATTTGCTTAGTCCTTTGGTTTTTGCAGGGTCGAAAGTTACCGTGCCGTAACGAAGATTATGTCGGGCCTCTTCGTCTCCATCCTTACGCATGGATTCTTTGCTATTGACAGGTATGTAATCTCTTCCTTTTTGGTTTGAGACTTCCCGGTTGGTGATGATATAATGAGTGACCATGGATAAAAATATTTATGGTTAAAAAACAATTGAGCTAAGGATTGAATACCCTAATTCCTTTAATTTCAGAATTATCCGAAGGATTCGCAAGGATTGCTGACTTGGGCTTTGTATTTCACGTCTCAATAAAACCTCTTCAAAAAGTATACCTTGCCTAAATTTCTCAAAGATTTTCCATTGACCTGGCAATTAATCAAAGACGCTATTCGGGGCAAAGAGCAGGATTTCACCCAGCTCTCCCTTAAAACTGCTATCATCATTCTAGCGATCCCTATGATCCTGGAAATGATGATGGAATCACTCTTTGCTGTGGTGGATATTTTCTTTGTAGCAAAGCTGGGAGAGAATGCTATAGCAACAGTTGGTCTGACTGAATCTGTCATCGTTCTGGTGTACGCGATCGGTTTTGGGATAAGCATGGCTGCGACAGCCTTGATTTCGAGGCGATTTGGGGAAAAGAGATTTCGAGATGCTGGTGCTGCTGCTTTCCAGTTGCTACTGGTAGGAGGGGCAATAAGTTTGGTCCTCGGAATCCTGGGTTGGATTTTCGCTGCAGATATTCTTCGATTAATGGGAGCAGAGGAAGATGTGGTCCAATCTGGGGTCATGTACTCTCGAATCATCTTTGCGGGAAATACGGCCATTATGCTCCTCTTTCTCATTAATGGTGCGTTTAGAGGTGCTGGGCTCGCTCATTTAGCTATGCGTTCTCTATGGCTGGCAAATGGATTAAATATCATTCTTGATCCGCTTTTGATATTTGGAATAGGTTCCTTTACTGGTTTTGGATTAGAAGGTGCTGCCATCGCGACCACTACTGGACGAGGAATCGGAGTTTTGTACCAGCTATATCATCTCTTCGGTGGTTCCGATAAGCTGCGAATTCTAAAGGAGGATTTGATCATTAAATGGGATGTGATCCAAAAAATCATGTCGATCGCCGTCGGAGGAATGGGCCAATTCCTGATTGACTCTGTTTCCTGGCTAGCATTGACTCGGATGAATGCTGAATTCGGTTCAGCCTCTCTTGCTGGCTATACCTTAGCTTTTCGTATTCTGATCTTTACCATTCTGCCAGCCTGGGGTTTATCCGGTGCAGCAGCGACTTTGGTTGGGCAAAACCTCGGAGCCAAGAAACCAGAACGAGCAGAAAAGGCTGTTTGGCTAACCGTCAGATATACGGTGATTTTTCTTGCGGCGGTGACAGGTATCTATATTCTTTTTGCGGATGAACTCGCTGGATTCTTCACGGATATTCCTGAGGTCAAGGAAGTAGCTGCACAGGGCCTGATTGTGATTGTCCTTGGCTATATTTTCTATGCGGTAGGAATGGTCATAACTCAAGCTTTCAATGGAGCTGGTGATACCAAAACTCCTGCTTGGATAAATATTGCCATACTTTGGGGACTTGAAATACCCTTGGCTTATGTGTTGGCTTTCCCTTTTGAATTGGGTTATTTGGGCATTTTTATAGCGATTTCCTTTAGCCACTCCTTCCATGCGCTAGTAGCTTACTTTATTTTCAGGAAAGGAAAGTGGAAGCAAATGGAAGTTTGATTAAACTATTTTATTAAGATTAGGCACTATTTCTTAGCTGGTGTTTTATGAAAAGTTTACTACTAGTTTTTGCGTTTTTTCCTATTTGTTCTTTCGTTTATTCTCAGAGTTACTTTAGAATTGTGGATAAAGAAACCAGAGAGCCTTTGAAGGACTATGGGTTAGAGTTAATCTCAGATAAGTATGAGGGTTTTGCTACTTTGGTTGGGACGATCGATCCGGAAATCTATACATATCAAACTTGGGGAGGATATTCTAGCGATAATTATTCAGGTAACCTTTATTTGAGTGCAAATAAAGCCACTCACATGCCTTCTTGGATTCCTATAGATATCAGCTCCACAGACACCTTATTAGTAGAACTGGTTAAGGATCCGAACTATGTGGAAAATGATAGTGAGCTATCTTATGCGTTATGTGGTGAACGTGTTTACCAAAGTTACTCCCCACGTCCATTAAGAAGATGGTCAGACTTACCTCTAAAGGCTTCTGAGGCGGTAAAAGAAAAGTTGGTTTGGATGATAGGGGAGTCGAATTTTAGGAGATTATATATTTCTTCAATTTTTGAGCACAAAGGAGATGCGAAAGTTGGTTTGGCGAATGAAGACTATTTCAAGACAGAGGAGAAAAAATATGATATTTGCCTCTCGCTTTCGGACCCAAGTGCTGGCTTAGGTATGTATTCTACCAATTTATTCGTGACTGAAAGTGGAGTGATTTTGTCTCATCCAAAATTGCCATTTGATTTCGGGTTTTCAGGAGAAAAAAGAAATTGGGAATTCCTGTCTAAAATTGAATTGGAGAAGGCAGTAAGAAAATGTGATAGGAAATTACTTGAGCTCAAGCCAGAATTCCGATTTTTAGATGCAGCCAATGTTTTTGTTTGGGAATACAAAGAAGTTGTCGGAAGTGATGATAGGGGTTTAACCAAATTTAAATATACTAGCTTTGATGCTATCACTGGAGAGTTGGTTGGGGTAATTTTTATTGAAAATATTGTTCTTCACTAATTCTTCCTTATCGGATTCGAACGAATGAAAATCATTCATTCATTTTTTATTATGGTCTTCCTTGTTTCTTGTCAAGAGAGAAACCAAAAAGAAATTGACCTTTCAGGCAATTGGCAAAGCCTTAGTGATGGTGTAGATGACATTTACACCGAGTTCTATTTTCATGACGACACGTTGGAGCGATTCAATGTCGATTGGGGGTTATTGCCCTATTCGAAATTTGAAATTCGGGGAGATTCTTTATTGACTAAAATCCATTACAAGATTCAATTGGAAGACGAAAGATCAATTAATTTGATCAGTGAAACCGATACAATTCAACTGATTAAATTGATTACTGAAAATAGGACCATAGAAGACCTCTTAAATGAAGGATATTTTGATAAGGACCTCAGTGATTCGATACATAGAAAAGAATTAGAACTATTTGTCAATGAATCATTCAGGATCAGGGAATTGCAGCTTAAATTTGATAAAGGAATCCTTAACAAGGATAGTTTACTCTACTTTTGGAAATCGCAATTAGAGACTGATAAAGACTTTTATTTGCCTTTGGTAGAGGAATTTGTAGATAAATAGATACTTCCTAAAGAAAATGAGCAATAACGATATCCTACGAACTCTGCGATACACCTTTGATTTTAAGGACAATCAAATGATTGAAATCTTCGGTCTTTCGGGTAAAGAAGTCAGTAAATCCGAGGTAATTAATTGGATGAAAAAGGAGGAGGATGAAGGGTATCAGGCCTTCTTTGATAAGGATTTGGCTTATTTCCTCAATGGGCTAATAGTAAAAAATCGCGGTAAAAAGGATGGTGAATTGCCAAAGGCTGAAAAGAGCTTGAACAATAATCAGATTTTTCGGAAGCTCCGAATAGCTTTGACCTACAAGGAAGATGACATCCTTGAGGTATTATCTTCTGTGGGAATGCACATCAGCCCGCACGAACTGAGTGCTTTCTTCCGAAACCCAAAACAACCCCAATATCGAGTTTGTCGAGATCAGGTGTTGAGATATTTTTTGCGCGGCCTACAAAAAAGATACAGAGGAACGGGTTATAAATAGACCCATTTCACCCGGCCTACTTCACCTGTCTCCAGCATTACTTTTATTCCATGTGGATGGGTCCGTGATTTTGTCAAAATCCGCTTGACCACTCCCTCAGTAAGTTCACCAGTTCTTTGGTGATGCTTTTGGACTACAGAAACTTCCGCACCAATGGAGATATTTTTCCTTTCTGACCCAGGTAATTTTTCTTCCATTAATTGTCTTGAGGGATTTTAAGAAGTAGATCAATCAACTCTCTGGGAGTTTTGATATCCATTACATTCTCCTGCATGATGAACCGTTGTAGTTCCAATTCCAATTCGAAGATTAACCCATTCACGAAAATGGGATCCATCTGTAAGGTTTGGATAAAATGGTCATTCTTTCTGGCACCTGCCAGACTGATGCCGTAAGTGTGGAAGACCTCTACGGCTTTTTTTAAAGTGGAGTAGTTGTTTATCATTGGTTATAGTTTTGGTGGTAACAGCTTATACATTACCGGTGTTACAATTCGCGACAATAAAGTCGAGCTGATTAATCCTCCGATCAACACAATGGCCAAAGGAGAAATCAACGGATTGGTAGAAATCGCAATCGGAATTAATCCTCCAATCGCCGTAATCGTGGTCAGAACGATAGGCAAGAACCGAACTTCGCCAGCCTCTCGGATAGCTTCATCCAGACCCTTTCCTTGGATTCTGAGCTGATTCGTAAAATCCACCAGAAGGATGGAAGTCTTTACTTCTATCCCTGCTAAAGCAATCAAACCTACAATGGCTACAAAGGATAATGAGTTCCCGGTAAACCAAAGAGCGATCAATGCTCCAACCATTCCTAATGGAATTACGGATAGTACGATGATTGTGCTCTTGAAGGTTTTGAAAAGCAAAATTAAAACTGCGATGAAGGAGAAAACTGTAACAATTATCACCGTGTTGAAACCTGCAAAAGACTCCTGCCGGGTCTCGTATTCGCCTCCCATGGTGTATTCATAGCCTTTTGGCAATTCCATTTCCTCCATTTCAGCTATAACATTATTTAAGACTCGATCAGTCAAAAAGCTCTGATCGATGAAAGAAGTAACCGACACGGAACGAGTCTTATTGAAGTGATCAATGTATAGCGTGCTGCTTTCCATTTTCAGATTTGCAATCTGAGAAAGAGGAACCGATTGATTCTGGACATTATTTATGAATAGGTTGTCCAGTGAGTTTAAAGTGGGCTTTCCGGCTCCTGGGCTGGTTACCAAAATCGTCTTTTCGTCCCCCTTAGCATCCGAGAAACTTCCTAATTGCAATCCGGCGATAGCCAATCGAACAGTTTGATCCACATCAGCGATATTTACACCAAGCTGTCTTGCCTTATTCTTCTGAATATCTACTCGGATATCTGTTTTCAGATTCGCAACTGGATTGTTGATATAAATCGTCCCCGGAACTTCCTTGAGCATTTTTTCAACTCTGGAGGCTATCGATCTCAAAGAATCTAAATTATCACCAGAGAGTCGAACTTCCACCGGAGCAACTACCGGAGGACCTTGCTCAAAGTTTTTCACCTCGATTTTCGCACCTGGATAGTTCTCGAATTTTGCCTTGAGAGATTCTGTCACGCGGATTTTATCTGGCGGCAGGGTGTTTGGGTCTAGCTGCACAAAGATTTGCCCATAATCCGTTCTCTGCTTCTCAGGGATCTCATTGTAATAGATTCTGGGATTTCCTTTGCCCACATTCGTGGCAAAGTTGTAAAGCTCAGGAAGCTCCATCAGCTCCGTTTCCACATCTTTAATCACTTCATCCGTGGTTTCCAGATTGGATTGAAGCGGTGTGGTGACATTAATTAAAAACTGTGGTTTTTCGGAAGGCGGAAAAAGACTGAAGCCAATCACCGGGAATAGAAGGAGAGAGGTTCCAAATATTCCCAAGGCGATAAACAGTGTTCGCTTTGGCTTTCCTAAAGCCTTCTCTAAAAGTGGTGCATAGCTCTTATGAATGATGTTTTGAGTCCAAACCAAAACTCGATTTTCCTTATGTCCGGTCTCCTTTAATATTCTTGAAGAAAGGAAAGGGATAATGGTAAGTGCTACCAGCATGGAGGCTAAAACACTCGTGATCACTGCCATCGGCAAACTCCTGATAAAGTCTCCAGATCCTTCAGGAAGAAAGACCAAAGGCATAAAAGCGATAATCAAAGTTGCTGTGCAACCGACTACTGAAAGCGATATTTGCTTTGTCGCCAGAAGGGCAGACTCTAACCGAGTATGACCCTCCCGAATCCATCGTTCGATATTCTCCACTACTACAATACTATCATCCACCAAAAGACCAAGAGCCACTACGAGCCCTACAATACTCAATTGGTTGAGACCAAATCCTAAAGAATTCAGCATCACTAGTCCAATAGCCAATGAAAGCGGGATGGATATCATCACGATGATGGACGCTCGATTCCCAAGGGGAAGCAAGGTAAGAAAGACCAAGCCGATGGCAATCAAGAAGTCCACTCCAAGGCCTTGAAGTCGCTTATTCACATACATGGACTGCTCGAAGGCTTTTACATAGGCAATGTTATCTGGAAGGGTGGTTTTAAACTCTTCCAGAATTGGGGTGTACTCTTTTTCAACCGCGGAGATGTTGTTTCCTTCCTTCATTGCTGCCGTAACAAAGATTGATCGGTAGCCATTCAAGCGAGTCAGGTAGGATTCATCTGCGAAATCATCTGTGACCTTCGCAACATCTTTCAAGGCGATATTTCTTCCCTGAAAGCTGAAAATGATTGTTTCTGCTACTTCTTCTGCTGAAGAGTAGTTTCCGCTAGTCTTGACATTAAAGGATTTGGTGCCTGCTTTAATTTGCCCTCCAGGAATATTACTTATTTCACTCTGGATATTCCCTAAGACAGCATTGAGTGGTATTCCTATCTCAGAAATTTTGGCTAGGTCTAGTTCAACACGTACGATTTGATCTGGGAGCCCATGTATCTCAACTTTCTTCAGACTGGATACTTTTTCAAGTTTTTCCTGAAGTCGATCTCCGTGTTCTTTGAGCTCTTCTTTGGAGGCGTTTTCGCTGATCAAAGCAAGTTGAAGAATACTCACATCAGATGGACTAACCCGATTCACCTCGATGGAATAAATATCATCAGGAAGCGAGGTTCTCAGCGCATTTATTTCCCGAACTAGCTCCTGATACTTTTCGGTGACATCTTCTTCGTAGTTGTACTCAACCAAAATGCTGACCACACCGTCCTGAATCTCGGTTTTGATTCTTTTAATATCCTCAAGCGCATAAACCTCCTTCTCAATCGGATCTACAACAAGTTCTTCCAAATCCTCAGGGCTTGCGCCAGGATAAATCACGATAATTGGGAACTGAGGTGATTCCAGGACAGGATCTTCACTCCTCGGCATGTTAAGGAATGTCGTAGTGCCTACCGCGATGGCCATCAGAAATATGATGAGCGTGAACTGGTAGTTCTTTACGGAAAAATCAGAAATCTTCATCTTAGTTCTGGATTGTGATTGGAGATTCATCCGTCAGGTAAGCACTACCTGATACGATTAATTTCTTTTGATTTTCAAGCCCTGAGATCACTTGCACGGAGTTAGTGGATATTTCTCCCAGCTCCACAGAAATCCTCTCAGCTTTTTGATCATCATTTGTCACAAAGACAAATCCTCGATTCCCATCCGCATCCAGAATTGAGGCATAGGGCACTTCCCATCCATTAATTTTTTTGGTAGGGTAGATGGTAGCTCTGGCAAACATGCCTGAAGCCAAATTCAGTTCGGAGGAGTTTTTGGGCTTAATCTCAACCCAAAATGCACCGGTAACCGGATCAGCCGCCTGGCTTTTTCGAATTACATTTCCATCGAATACTTCCGTATTGGTGTCGGTGGTGATATTTACACTATCTCCTAAATTGATTCTACTCCAGTTTTTATCGTTTACGGTGGCTTTGAGTGTCCAGCTTCCTGAGGCTGTTCCGTTTATCTGAAGTACCGGAGCTCCAGCACTTACTTGCTGTCCGGTATTGGTGAATTTTTTTAGGACAAAGCCATTTTGCGTCGCCCGAATTTGTGAGAACTGAACATTAAATTCTACGGCTTTATATTGCTCTTTAGCAATTTCTAAAGCTGTGGTAGCGTTTTCGAGCTGCTCCAATGTAGCGACGCTATCGGTATAAAGCCTGTTAGCTCTGGCGAAATCTCTTTCGGCTTTTTCTAACCCTAGTCTTGCTTGATTTAAGCTGGTTTGGATTTCGGTTAGGTCAAGCGATCCAAGAACTTGACCCTTTGAGACTTTCTGGCCTTCTTCCACAGAAAGCTCAGAGATAATACCTCCAATCTTGAAGGAGAGGATGGTTTCATTCTTTGTACTGAAGGTACCAGTGGCAGAGATAGAAGAAGAAAAGTCACCTTTTTTAAGTGAAACCACTTTCACAGGGATCGCAGTGTTTTTGGTGGGTATCTTGACTTCTTCAGTACTCTCAGAGCAGGAGAGAAGTATGCCAGATACCAAAAGGGCTGAAATGATTCGATTATATGATTTCATGTTCAATAAGTTTCAGTGGATAGCTGCCTTTCCAGACTTGCTTGAGCTTTTAGCAGGTCATAGGCATTGATGGTTTTTTGTAGAGATGCCTGAGTGAATTGGTTTCTAGCATCTATGAATTCGATAAGGGAATTAGCCCCTTCTTTGAAGCCACGGTCAATCAATCTGAGATAGGCGGCAGAAGATTCGAGCTTTTTTTCTGCCGATCTAAAGGCTGCTTCTTTTGTCTTCAATTCGTTCTTAGCAAGGTTCAGGTCCAGACTGAGCTTGTCCGTCAGGAGTTCTTTTTGATTAGAAACATTTTGGAGTTGAAGCTCGGATCGTTGAATTTGATTTCTGTTTCTGCCTCCTTGAAAAACTGGGATTCCAAGGTTCAGGCCAAAGAAAATGTATGCGCTAGTCTGAGTACTGAATTCAAAATCAAAGGCTTGGCTTCCGAAATCTGCAAATGTATTCAGCCGAGGAACCCAATACTTTTTGCTTGATTCTAGCGCAGTTTCTTGTATACTTTCTATGGTTTGGATTTGTTGAAGCTCAGGGCGGAAACTGAGATTCTCATCCACCATTAAAGAATTGATTAGTGGCCAATCTGGATTTTGATCCTCAAAAATCACCTCGGTATTTAGGGGTCTATTGAGTAAAAAATTCAAATAGAAAATCGCATTCTCTTTTCTATTCTCAGCTTCGATTAGCAGGGCATTTATATTTTCAACTTCACTCTCTGCTCTAAGTACCGATGCAGGAAGACCTTTGCCATTTTCAAGTAAGGATTGATTGTCTCGTAAATTTTGAAGAACAAGCTCTTTTGAACTCTCAATCACTTCAATCGCATTCTCAGCGGTACAAAAGTTATAATAGGCTATTCTGATGTCCTCTGTGAGATTTGCCTTGTAGATGTCCAGGTCATATTCTGACACCAAAACCTGCTTTTCCCGAATGTCCTTTTGATAAGAGAGGTCAGGGTTAATGATAGGCATGCTTACCCGAAATCGAGCATCGTAAAAATTATTAGGAAGGAATTGCTCTGAGAAGTTCTCCAGCTGAGGGAATTGGTTGCTTTGCGTCAACTCATTCAAAGTACTGTAAACTCCATTCAAAAGATCTCCTAATGGAAAATTGATGGTTCGTCCACCATTGGCCAGATTATATGTGGCACCAAAATCTACAGCCGGAAGAAAATAGGACTTAGCATCTTCCAAGGCCAAAAGGCTTTGCTCTATGCTAATATTCCTTTCTTTTAAAACCAGGTTCCTTTCCAGCCCTTCAGCGATATACTCATCAAGTATTCCTTGAGCTTTTAAAGGGTTGAGAAGTGTGAAGCTCAGTAGTGTTAGAATCAAATAGCTTCTTTTCATTTTACATTGTTATTTAATTAAACAGTGTTTAATAGATAGTTAAATTTTTTTTAGCTCGGATCTATCATATCGTACATGCATTCTAGGCCCTGCTCTACAATGGTGTTTTGATAATCTGGATTTACGACTTCACATCTATTTCGAATCTTAAGTGATGCGAGGCCATGAACTGTTGACCAAACCATGTAGGCAAGGGGTTCGACCTCCTGATCCTTGAAATAACCAGCCTTTATACAATCAGCGATGGTAGTTCTTAGGCCATTAAAAGTCTGGCTTCCTTCCTTCCATTTTTCAATACCCTCATCTTGGATATGATCCATAGGAGTGACTTTAATGAACATTAGATCGTACATTCCAGGATTTTGTAAGGCAAAATCAACATAATTCCTTCCCATCGCCTTCAATCTTTCCATGGGGTCACTCACTGAAAATAGTGGTACCATTCGATCATTCATCATGGAGAATCCCTGCTGATGCAAAGCATGGAAAATCTCTGATTTATCCTTGAAGTAGTGATAAATGATACCAGGACTGTATTCTATTTTATCGGCAATATTCCGAATAGATGTCTTGTCAACACCTTTCTCAAGAAATAGATCATGAGCAGCCTTGAGTATGGTTGCCTTGAGTTCTTCCTTCTCTCGTTCTTTTCTATCTGATATTCCCATAATAATTAATTGAACAACCAAATATAATTAAACAGTGTTCAATAAATCAACAAAAAATTATTCTTTTTCTGGATTAAGCGTTTTTTTCATGGTCTCGCTATCCCATGCTTGATCATTCAATGAGAATTTTTTGGCCATCTCTCCAGAGAGCATTGACTCCTGCATTTCGATCTGACTCTTGACTTTGGAGATGTATTCTTTACGGTTGTTTCGGTATTGAACGAGAATCTTTAAGGCTTCTTCATCGTATTCTCTGAAGTTCTGTGCCAGCCTATGGATGGTATGACTTCTGAAACCTAGTTTCTTCATCACATCTTCTCCCATGCGAATTGATGTGTCAAGATGCTCCCGATAGATATTTGTGACACCCATCTCAAGTAATTCATACGCATCGTAGCGGTTTTTCGCTCGTACCATAACTTCCAGATTTGGGAAATTCTCTTTGCAGAGGTGAACTAGCTTGGCATTTGTTTCGGCATTATTTATCGCAGAAATAAGAATGTCGGCTTCTTCCGCGCCCGCGGCATGGAGTAAATCCAGCCGGGTGCCATCCCCAAAATATACCTTGAATCCCATCTTTCTAAGAAAATCGACTTGATCGGGATTGTAATCCAAGACCGTAGCTTCAATTCCATTCGCCCTGAGGAATCTTCCTAGGGTAGACCCAAAATGTGAGAACCCAAGAAGAATTACCTTTCCCTTGCTTTCTATATCATCCATTTCCCTGTCATTGGATTCAACTTTGGTCATTTTAGGAAGAATAAGTTTGTCCAATAGGACCAGAATAATCGGAGTAATGGTCATACTCAAGGCGGTAATCGCCATCAGAAAATCAGAGATTTCCCCATCGAAAATGCCTAATTGTGAAGCAAAGGCATACGTCACAAATGAGAATTCACCCACTTGGGAAAGCCCAATTGAAAAGGATAAATTTTCCGGGAGCGTAAGCCTTTTGAATTTTCCAATCACGAAAAGGATGATCGCTTTTAGAAGAATGATTCCGACAGTCGCGGAAACTATTACACTGGTATTTTCTGCAATAAGGCTAAAGTTTATGGTCGCACCAACAGCCATGAAAAAGAGGCCAAGAAGCAATCCTTTGAAGGGGTCAAGATCTGTTTCAAGAGCATGACGATAAGGACTATTCGCAAGAATAACTCCAGCCAGGAATGTTCCAAGCGCTGGGCTCAGTCCCACTACCTGCATCAAGAAGGCAATCCCAACTACTATCAGAAGGGCAGAGGCTGTAAAGAGCTCTCGTAACTTAGTTTTCGAAACAAGCCCGAGAAGAGGTCCGAAAGCATACCTTCCCAAGATAACCACCAGACCAATCGCACCAAAAATGAAAAGCGTCTGCGCCCAACCAGGGAAATTATCAATAAGTCCTGCACTATCGCCAGCCCCTCCGGTTGTTTCGGCTCCTGCTACTACGAGAAGAGGTAAAATCGCGAGAATTGGAATCACGGCGATATCCTGCATTAGTAAAACGCCGAAGGAAAGTTTGCCCGTCGGGCTACCCATTTCATTCTTCTCCTTCAGGGACTGAAGGACAATGGCCGTGGAAGACAATGCCATAGACAAGCCAATAGCTAGGGAAATTCTCCAGGAAAAGCCTAAGCCCAGACCAATTCCGAATACTAATCCAGCCGTAATCAGTACTTGCGAAAGTCCCACCCTAAGGATGAGGTCCCGCATTTTCCAGAGATTCTTTGGCTCTAGTTCAAGTCCGATCAGGAAGAGCATCATGACCACTCCAAATTCTGCCTTGTGCATGATGTCTTCTCCCTCAGAGAGGAAACCAAGTAAGTAAGGTCCGATGACAATTCCAGCGATGAGATAACCCAATACTGAGCCCATTCCCAATCTTTTTGCGATAGGAACACAGACTATAGCTGCTAGAATGTAGATGATGGCTTGAGCAAAAAATCCTTCCATATTAGCTTAATGGGTTTAGAGTAGATAAGTCATCTAGATCTCTTAAACTGATTACAAGATTCCTGTATTCAGTGACCTTATCTTTCATTTCCTCAGTATTGATACGATGTGTTCCGGGGATTCTGAAAGGAGGTAGATATCTCATTTTACAAAGCCGCGCAGTTTGCTCAAAAGGCCTCAAAAATTCCTCTACCGTGTATTTGTTACTTCCCTCATGAGAGTATGCCTCTTCCGAACCACCCATGGTAATGGCATTCATGATGTATTTATCCTTTAGATAAATTCCACCGGGACCATAGGCCCAGCCAAATTCAAGGACCAGATCAATCCATTGCTTCAAAAGGGGTGGACAGGAGTACCAATAAAAAGGATGCTGCCAGATGATCACTTCATGTTCAAAAAGTCGCCCCTGTTCTTGTTGAACAGAAATATTAAACTCTGGGTAGAGCTCATATAAGTCTCTGATTTCTACATTTTCTAAATCTGATATGGATTGGATCAGGGCCTGATTTGCCTCTGAATGCTCAAATTTAGGGTGTGCAAAAAGCACAAGAACTTTTCTCATAAAGAATTCGATTAGCCCTTAAAATCGATTTTTTTGTGGCTCCCGTCGCAAAAGGGCTTGTTTTGACTGGCTCCGCATCTACAAAATGCAGAAACTTTTGATTTTTTCATCTCAGAACCGTCAGGCATTTTTACCGTCACGTTGCCATAAACCATTAGAGGACCATCCTTAGCCACTTCAACAACCTGTTCCTCAATGATTTCTGGCTCTGATTTCTCTGAACTTTCATTCATGTAGTATCCTAAAGCTCCACTTGGACAAGCTTTCACCTGATTTACGATTTCATCGGTGCTTGCTCCCTCGGCATTAATCCATGGTCTTTTATTTACATCAAAAACAGAAGGAAGTCCTTTAACACAGTTGGCGGCATGAATGCACTTATGTGCTTCCCAGGTAATGGTTACTTCTCCGTTTGAATATTCTTTTTTGGTCGTTGGGGTGCTCATGATTAAGAATGTTTAATGGTATGAGAAGATAAGTAAAAAAGCCTATCAATAGTTTGAGCTTGCCTGCAGTAATTGACAAAAAAGAGCAGTTCTTATGCTATTTAGAATGATTCATTACAGATTTCATGGACTGTATGCTCAGATCGTCCAGACCATTCTCTACACTAATATTGGTATATGGGTTCTCCGGAAAAACCAAAGATGTCATCACCAACTCTCCATCATTTATGAATAGTTCTACCGAGTTCGCATCTACGAATACTCTCACATGATTGGCTTCCCAAGACATGGGAGCTGAATGAGAAGCAGCAAAATCAGGATGGAAGTCTTTCCTGCCAGCATTGCTTCGATCTACGGTGACCAAGCCATTTTCTTTTGAGAAGACAATCTCTTCTCCTGCTTCATTATAGATCTTGAATAAAAAACTATCCGATTCTACTTCGGCATTAAATTCAAATGCTTGACCCGGAAGTTCGGAGATGTCTGAAATTGTAAAGGACTTCTTCCTTATGCTCTTTAACTCCTCTACAGGCCTTGATTTAAGTAGTAGAGTGCCATCCACATCGAATAGCGTTAGTTCTCTTGGGATAGTCATGGCTGATCTCCAAGTTTCAGTTGGTACGAGTTGAGCATAAAGCCAATTACTCATCCAGCCGATAAATAGAGTTCTGCCATCTGAATCTGGAATATTGCTCCATGTGACTCCTGCATAATTATCTGGGCCATAATCCACCCACCGGATCATTTCATCATCCGGAACGAATTCCCCATCAATAAATTCACCAATGAAATATTGGGTAGCTGATCCCATTTGAGGTCCGCCGGGATTCAGACTCACTAATAAAACCCACTTTTCATCGCCATTTGGAGCAGTGAGCTGGAGTAGGTCAGGGCACTCCCACACACCTCCATGAGCCCCGATATTCTTTCCAAAATCACTCAGCTTTTCCCAATCGATCAGATTCGGTGATCCGTAAAAGTGAATTTCGTCCTTTACTGCCAAGGTCATGACCCAGTAATCTGAGCCATCCTCTCTTGACATCTTCATTACTTTTGGATCTCTGAAATCCCGTATCCCTGGATTTTCCAAAACTGGATTGTTTTCAAACGGAGTCCAGCTCTCTCCCTTATCCAAAGAATAAGCGATTCCCTGAGTCTGGAATGTCGTAGAATTAGATTTGGCACCTACAGGATCATGATAGGTGTAAATCGCTACATAAGGAGGATTAGATTCGGTTCCAAGTCCAGAAGAATTATTGGAATCGAAAACAGCACTTCCAGAGAAAATATAGCCTAGACTATCTGGGTAAAGAGCTATGGGTTTGTGCTCCCAAGTCAGCATATCCTTGCTAGTCGTATGACCCCAATGCATTGGCCCCCAGACCGTAGAATCTGGATAGTACTGGTAGAACAGATGATAGTCTCCATCGATATAGACCATCCCGTTTGGATCATTCATCCAGGCCTTTTCTGGAGTAAAATGATACTCGGATCGATATTTTTCACCCGTTGGTGATTCAAAAACTATTGGGTCGCTTTGGCAGCAAGCCAAAAGAATGCAGCTCGAAAAAATGAAGATATAGGCCTTTCTAATCATAATTTTGGGTTCAGAATGATTTCTTTGACTTCGTCAGGACTTGACTCATTTTGCATTTTTGAAGCCAAATCCGAGGCATTTGCAGCGTAAGTTTCATTATTCCAGAAGTCAATCAAAAGAGGTTTTAGCTTTTTCTCATTCAAATGGTGTACAGAGATTCCCTTTGGCCCGAGGGCCCGATCAGAAACCAATCTATTCCAGAAGTACTGATCAATGATATGAGGAATAATCAGCTGGACGCAAGAATAGTAGCTTGTAAGATGAGTGGTACCTGAACCGCCGTGGTGGATTACCCCATAAAGCTTTGGCATGAGATAGTCGTATGGAATGTGATTCACAAAAAAGATGGAATCAGGGGCATTCTCCACCTCTTCGAGGCCACCCCATGACGTATTGATGATGGCTGGAATTTTCAATTCGGAGAGCAAGCGAACAAAAATCTCGGAGATCTCTTTTGGTCGTGTATTGTTCATAGAACCGAATGTGAGGAGTATTGCCTTCGGATTCTTTTCCAGCCATGTCTCTAATCCTTCCATCGGAGTGTATTCTGTCGTTTGATCCCTGTGTAGGTAGCCCGGGATTTTTGCGGTATCCGGCCATTCTTCTGGTTTGGGAAATAGGGAAGGGGAGATGGCATAAATAGTGGTTTGCACCTGCTCTTCCAGTCGCTTGAAATTGCTGGGAGAGAAATCGACTTCTGGATAATCCGAGTAGTATTGTCCCAAGAATCGCTTGATCATTCTTCTTCTTACTCCGTTGACAAAGCTGTAACTGGCTTTGATCCAAAATGAAGAAGTCAAATTCCACTTCCCGAATCCTATATGCGGATATTTGGAAGAAGGATGCGTCAGACATGGCATGGCATGAACCGCGATATATTTTTCCGGCTTAACCAAGCCTCCAAACATGCCATAGAGGCATTTGGCATGATACATAACCCGATCTGGTTGGAAGGAATCGATGGTGTTTTTTTGAATTTCAACGATGGTCCTCTGCAGTTTCATTGAGGATCGCATCAGCTTAATGTATCCTTTAGCCTTTTCAATGAACCCACCTTGTCCACCCATCACTTGCTTTCCGGTTTGGGAAGAAAGCAATTCTAAAAATTCAGCAGGAAAACCTTCAAATGCATATCCCAGTCCCTCAACCTCTTCTCGAAACTGTTCCGGGAAAATGCACATGATCTCATATGAATCATCGAAGAGGGCAGCTTGCGCTAAAAATGGCTCCACATCACCTCTTGACCCTAATGCCATGAATAGTAATTTCATAGTGCTTTTTTTGGGAATAGGCTATTATTAATAGCTTTGATATCCAATCTAGGATTTGTTTTGAAATTTCGCTTATGAAAGGAATTATTTTGGCCGGAGGCTCAGGAACAAGATTGTACCCGCTGACCATTGCAGTGTCAAAGCAGCTCATGCCGGTTTACGATAAACCCATG
The DNA here is from genome assembly GCA_937146645.1 of uncultured Cyclobacteriaceae bacterium. Lineage (GTDB taxonomy): Bacteria > Bacteroidota > Bacteroidia > Cytophagales > Cyclobacteriaceae > Algoriphagus. Next base: position 156,504 of record CAKZRQ010000037.1, on the reverse strand, counting down.
ATTTATTACCCACTTTCCATTCTAATGATGGCGGGGATACGAGAGATTTTGATTATCACCACGCCGGAAGATTCTGAAGCCTTTCAAAAGCTGTTGGGCGATGGTTCACAGGTGGGCTGCGAGTTTCAATATGCTGTCCAACCAAGTCCTGATGGTCTTGCACAAGCGTTCATAATTGGAGAGGAGTTTATTGGAGATGATAAGGTTGCCCTGATTCTGGGAGATAATATCTTTTACGGAGCGGGCCTTGAAGAAACTTTGACGGCGAATACCGATCCGGATGGAGGAATAGTTTTCGCGTATCACGTTACCGATCCTGAGCGATATGGCGTGGTGGAGTTTGATGAAGAAAACAGGGCTGTAAGTATAGAGGAGAAACCGGCAGAGCCGAAGTCAAACTATGCAGTACCAGGTTTGTATTTCTATGATAATGAGGTGGTAGAAATCGCAAAAAACATCAGGCCAAGCCCAAGGGGAGAGCTTGAGATTACCGATGTAAACAATGCTTATCTACAAAAGAAGGCCTTGCATGTGGCTATTTTAAAGAGGGGAACGGCATGGTTGGATACCGGTACTCATGATTCACTATTGCAGGCTGCGACCTTTGTGGAAGTGATAGAGCAAAGGCAAGGATTGAAAATCGGCTGTATCGAAGAGATTGCTTATCGCAAAGGTTTTATAGGAAAAGAAGAACTCCTTCAAGCCGCCAAGAAACTTGGAAAAAGTGGTTATGGAGGTTATCTGAAAAGACTGGTTTAGAGCTGATTCAGGCTAATTCGTAAAAGATGCCCCATATTTTGGGCCTTTAAAAATTCCTGCTTTTTGTAATGTCTGGCGAGTTCCCGTCTCAGGCTGTCGATATTTTCAGGTGTTGATAAAACATCCCCTTCCATCGCATTCAGGATATTTTTAATGGTCACTTTTGCCGATCTCACCCGATTGGCAATTAAGGTCCGCTCTTCCTTTTGATATTGCCTCATGGATTCGGGTGTAATGTACTTCATGCCAAGCTCAATCAGCTTGTTATTCTCCTTGAAATACTGTGGCAAGTAAATTGATTTCTTTCCTTCATACGACTGTTGGTCAAAGTCAATCGCACGAATTCGGTAGTGTGTTTCCTCAAAATCGGGGGTCACATCAATCACAAAATTCGAGGAGTGCATATCGCCTAAAAGCCTCACGAAGCAACGCTCATTAAATTTGACAAATTCCTTAGCTAAACGAATGGCATTGGTATCATGAAGATCCATGTGATCCTTCATAAACTTATCACCTGGAATTCCTGCGATATGCTCCTCTATCAGCGTGTTTTGATGGACGAGATAGCTAATTCTATTTGGAGAGAGTAAGTGCTCCAGTTCCAGTCCATAGACTCTGGATGCATCAGCATTTTTTATGTAGAAGTAATCGAAGTTATCATTGATTCTATTCACTATTCGCACTCTGAAAGGCTGCGTATTACCGTAAACACAAAGATCGATTCGATCCACATACAGGTGTTGCATTACGCTCATGTCACCGCCAGCCTTGAGCAGCGCGTAAATCTTTTTCACATTCAGGTGGATTTCTTCTCGATCTGATTGATCGTAAAACACCGTTTCCCAAAGCGTGTCTTTCTCGTTTGAATCGAAAAGTGCAATTGAACTGGAATATCGAAGCAGCTCATCATAATGGATAGGAATATCTACCTCACGAGCATATCCAATTAGGTATTCTCGAAGTCCTTCGCTTATAGAGTAAATCTTTTTCTTTTTGCTGATCAAAGCCATATCTAGGCTTGAATTTGGTATTTCTTACTCAGATTCTTTTCAAATACAAAAGGACCAAAGGGGAGAACAGAGGCTAGGAAAGCCATGAAAGTCCTGGATAGACTCCAGCCTAATTTTATTGCGGTTGGAATTACAATGATGAAGTAAGCCATAAAAAGAACACCATGTGCCCAGCCAACTACCTTGACGGCATAAGGCCAATCAAAAATATACTTGAGAGGCATAGCGATGAATAAAAGCAGCAAGAATGAAATGCCTTCTGTAATGCTGATCCATTTGAATCGCTTATACCAGGTTAATTGATCCTCTGTCATTTGTGATTATTTAGTCACGTTAAACAACACCTGGAGCGCTGTCCAAAGTTTCCTTTTTAATGTATTATCGTCCTTAATTTGAGTAAGGGCATCAACAAATAAAAACTCTGTCTCTTCATCGGAATGAACCTGATATTCAGGGGCTGGTGTCGCATTAATGGCATGCTTGATTCTTCCAAATCGGATTATTTTATGAGCCCCAATTTCCTTAAACTCTTCCATAGTTCTTCCTTCGAGCTCAGCAGAGGAAAGTAGAGCTACGTCGGCCATAGAATGATTCACAGCTCCGAGGATTTTTGACAATAGGTCAAGTGCTTCCTGAGGTAACTCATCCTCTTCATGAAGTACCAATACCTGCTGAGCAAATTCACCCCTGATTTGAATCGGTTCTTTGGCCACTTCAGGCTCTTCTGATTTTTTGATTGGAGCTTCTAAAGCTGGTTCTGCGACCACAGATTCTTCCTTGATAGAATCAGTTGTTTTTTTCGTTTCAGCCTTTGTTTCAAATTCTCCGGGTATGAAATAAATCTCCTCAGTAATTAGAGAAGATAGATCATTCAGGTTCTCACTTTCCATATTGAAATTTGGCTCTAAAATGGCCTTTGGCCAAAAAAAAAGACCACTTTCTCATGTGGTCTTTGAAATTAATCCATGTTGAAAATGGACTTCAACTCATGAGCTTCTTCGGGCTTCATGCGTTTGCCCAAGACCAATCTCAATTGCCTTCTTCTTAAAGCTCCTTCATAGAGTTCTTTTTCTTCTTCAGTCTCAGGTACCACTTCGGGAATCTCGATGGGTCTCCCGTTTTGATCTACTGCCACGAAGGTGAAGAAAGCCCTGTGCGTAACGACATTGGTATTTGCTGGAATATCTTCTGCACTCACTTCAATATGAACTTCCATAGAAGAGGTAAATGCCCGGGTAACCTGCGCTTTCAAAGTGACTACATTCCCTAGGGCGATCGGGTTTTTGAAAGAAATATTATCCGCTGATGCAGTTACCACTATTCGGTTGGAGTGCTTTTGCGCCGCAATGGCAGCCACCACATCCATCCAATGCATCAAACGTCCACCCATTAGGTTGTTTAGGGTGTTGGTATCATTGGGTAGCACCATCTCGGTCATGATGGTCGCCGATTCCTTTGCAAATTTTGTCTTTGGCATATCGTAAATAATTAATCAAAAATACAAAGAAAATTTCGAGAGGGAAGAATTAGGGATTGAATTCAAAATTATATTTTGAATTAAAGCGGTAAGTTTAGCGAGGGGGTGCAAATCCCAAAATACAGGTTCGAGATTACAAATCTCGAACCGCTGGGGGGTGTGACGCTCAATAGCCCGGGGTTTAAACCCCGGGCTATCATTTATTTCCACCCATCTTTCCCCAATAGCGGAACAAAGGCGAATGAATCAAACTCCTCCTTAACCACTTGAGTCCTGGACTTCTTGGTGAGCTTAAGCATTTTTTGACTGGATCGGTCACCTACGGGAATGACCAAAACACCTCCAATTTTAAGCTGTCTGATTAAATCATTTGGAACGATCGGTGCCCCAGCGGTAACCAAGATTTTGTCAAATGGAGAGTGCTTTAAAAGTCCTTTGGATCCATCCCCCTGAAAAAGATTAAACTTGACACCAAGGCGATCGAGGAATTTTCTGGTTTTCTCGTATAATTTCTTCTGGTACTCGATGCTATAGACATCAGCGCCTAAAATATGTAAGATGGTACCTTGGTATCCAGATCCAGTCCCAATCTCCAAAACTTTGTCTCCCGGTTTTAACTCTAGCAATTCTGTTTGGAAGGCTACAGTAAAGGGTTGGGAAATAGTTTGGCCTTCACCAATGGGAAAGGCTTTGTCTTCATAGGCGTGAGAAACTAAGGCTGAATCAAAAAAGAAATGTCGCGGAAGCTGATAAATGGCATCAAGCACTCGTTCATCCTTTATTCCTTTCTCTCGGATAATTTTGACCAGAGCTTTTCTTTTGCCTTTATGGAGATAGCTGTCTTGGAGACGGAGCATTTACTGGGTGATTTTTGGTCGAAGATACTTGATTATTTAACGTATTTTGAAACCGAAATTATCATTTTTGGCTTTTATCATTCAGAAGCTTAAAAATTTAGAAAAGCAATGTTTACAGGAATAATTGAAGCCTTTGGAACCATAGAAAAAATCACCCGAGAAGGAACCAATATTCACTTTGATTTAACCTCTGAAATCGGCTATGAGCTTAAAGTGGATCAGTCTTTAGCGCATGATGGGGTTTGCCTGACAGTTGTACAGGTGGAGGAAAATCAATATCGCGTGACCGCAATAGATGAGACGCTACGGAAGACTAATCTAAGTACTTGGGAAGAAGGTAAAAAGGTGAATCTGGAGCGTTGCATGCCTGCGAATGGAAGATTTGACGGTCACATCGTTCAGGGTCATGTGGATCAAATTGGCAAAATAAAATCTATTGAAGATCAGGATGGAAGCTGGTTATTTACCATCGGTTTTGATGATCACCAGTCAAACGTAACGGTAGAAAAAGGATCCGTTACCATAAATGGAACGAGCCTAACCTGTTTTAATTCCAAGCCAGGGGAGTTTACTGTGGCTATAATTCCTTACACATATGAACACACCAATTTCCATCAACTCAAGGTAGGTGATTCAGTAAACCTCGAGTTTGATATTGTAGGAAAATACATTCAGAGAATTACTCAGGGTTATTCTTAATTCTTTTTTGGAATAGCTCATAATAGGGCACAATCATGTGATGAAGAAAGATTTCTTCGGGATTGTGCAGATACTTTTCCAGGTATTCCTCATCCGCTCTGAGCACGATATAGTTTCCTGTACGAACGTAGTGATTGCTGGGATAAAACTCAGGAATTTCATGCCCTGGCAATTGCTTTTGAATTTGCTTGCCTAATTTCTTTCCAAAGAACTTACTAAAGTTCTTGGTGGATTTTTGAGTAGGGTTATCCAGCTTATTGTAGATAGATTTGAAAACGATTCGCTGAGCAAATTTCTGACCTTTCAAAAAACCTGAAATATCACTGAATGGATTCAATTCACTGAAATCGTTCACTGTTTGAACTGAGAAGGGAACCTCTGGAACCCAATCCTCTGCGTTTACCACATTGAATGCCCAGCCATCACTAGTCATTTCTTCATAATGATAGGCGAAAAATAGATTTCCGGGCTTAGGAGCAGCGCTGGCATAGGTTTTTAGCCTGATATCTTTATCCCAACGTCCAGATTTTTTTAGGGAATGCAGGTGAGCGGTTGCCAAATAGGCTATGGCTCCTCCCTGACTATGGCCTGTAATGATAAAATCTTGATAGCCAACGTTTACCAGGCTATCCATTTTGTTTTCTAAAGTAGGGGCCAAAGCTCCCAAACTTAGTGTCCATCCTACATGAACTGCAGCTTTTGGATCGTCTGAAAGATTGTAAGCGAATGTATTGTCTTCAGAGATTTTCAATTCTCCCTTTGCCGGGATCATTGCTGAATAAAAATTAGCTAACCATGAGACCGGATCAGGAACTGTCCCGCGAAAACTGATTATAGCTAGTTTCTCTTCTGTATGCGTCCATAAATACCATTTATTGAGCAAGCCAACCGTAGGAGATTCATAGTTGAATTCGAAATCTTGAGGATTAGGGACGTCTCCTTTAAACTTAGGGTCATCCGATCTCGCTACAAAAATGGATAGGATGTTGGAATACTCTTCATTTTCAAAGCCAGGCTTTAGAGGAGTTTGTCCAAAGGACTGAAAATGAGTGAGTAGTAATAGAACAAATAGAATTTTTCTCATAATAAAAAAGACCCAACCGGATGGATTGGGCCTGAATAGAGTGTTAAGAATTACTTCATGCTTAATGTTTTATCATCAGGTGATTTCACCAGCCTGAATCCTACGTTTGAAGTGCCACTATCGAATGCATGACCCTGTCGTGCACTTGGCCGATAATTGATGCAATAGTTATCGGCACATAAGAAGGATCCACCTTTAATGACTCTTTCTTTGGCATAAGGATTTCCAGGTACATAGCAGGGATTCATGTCAGCATCTAGCTTTGGGGCCTGCCCCGCTAGACGAGCAAATTTTAATGCATCGAACCAATCATCAGTTAGCTCCCAAACATTGCCTATCATATCATACAAACCAAAATTGTTTGGTGCATAAGACTTAACCGGTGAAGTACCGACATAGCCATCTTCTCCGGTGTTTCCGTGGGGGAAACTACCCGTAAAGGTATTAGCGAGATATTGGCCATTAGGGCTTAATTCATCACCCCAGGCAAACCTCTTTCCCTGCAATCCGCCTCTTCCGGCAAATTCCCACTCAATTTCTGTAGGAAGTCTTTTTCCTACCCAATCCGCATAAGCAACCGCATCTTCATATGCAATATGTACCACAGGGTGATTTTCCCGACCTTCAAGGTTACTATCAGGTCCTTCTGGATGCTGCCAATTGGCTCCTTCGATCCATGTCCACCAAAGGGAAATATCCTGTAAGGGTACCGCCTGAGATGGGGGAGTGAAAACCATGGAACCTGGAACCAAAACAGATGGGTCCGGTGGAGGTGTTCCAGGTGGTAATTGCTGTTCTAAGTCTTCCCACTTAGGTGTTTGCTCCGCCAAAGTCACATAGCCTGTGGCATCCACAAATGCTTGATATTCAGCATTGGTCACTTCATGAGTGTCCATCCAAAAACCTTCAACGGTCAAATCCACAGCTGGTCTTTCTACTTGATAGGCATCAGCTTCATCCGTACCCATGGTGAATTGTCCTCCTGGAATCCAAACCATTCCTTCCGGATTGTCAGTGGGAGGAGTTTGAGGTTCAGTTTCTTGAATTGTTTTTTCCTCTGATACAGTTTCAGGCTTTTTATCGCAAGAAGCCACTAAAATCAAAATGGCTATAGCAGCCAGATTTAGTCTCTTTCTCATCAAATTCATCTGCTTTCTTTAGATTACTAAAGTAACAAGAAAGCTCAAAATTCATTCAAAGAAAGAAAGAGGTTTACTCAAAAGGATTCGTAAAGACTTTCTAGACGAGTTTGAACTTTCCGTCTTAGTTTGTTGAAAAATTGCTTTCGATCCTTTTCACCTGTTTTGCTGATTATCGTTGACTTTTTTATCAAATTCTCGAGGTTTCGGAACATGCCTTCATTGAATGAAGGGTCTGAAGTAGCCATGAAATAAATGACATTATAATTTATGTATGTGACTTTGGAGTCATTGATTTTCACAAAGAAGGTGTTGTCTCCAAGTACAAATTCGTTCACATAGAAATTATAATCGGCACTTTCGTCGGTTGGTAGAGTCCCTGGCAAAAATTTCTTTCCATATTCAGCCATTTTTTCCAGATGGTCTACTAATCCTATCATGCATTCGTAGAGCTTTTCGGTGTCTTTAGAACTACTCATAATGCCCATATCATGATAAAGATCTATCTGCCGAAGAGTCGTGTTTATTCCCTCAAGGTTCCATATTTCTGTGGTAGGGATCTTAGTGGATGCCTTTAGAATTTTCTGAGTGATTTGCTCTAAATGACCGTAATTATTATCCAAAATTGAAAACCTTTCATCTTTAAGGTCTTCGTTAAAGAGTATCGACTTTTGCCAACAGAAAAATTTAAATGCTGCTAACTCAGGATGGAAATAATGATACCATGGTGGAATGTCCTTCAGGAGAAAGTAATAATGCTTATCCTTAAAGCTTGCCACCATTTCCAGCTGAGCGAGCACGTCCTCCATCCAACTTTTGAAATTGGTGTTGTCATTAAAATCGTTTTGTTTGGCCTGAAAAAGAACAGTGTCCTTCTGATTATCAAAAACACGATCCAGCGAAACATTGAACTTTTTGCTCAATACAACCAGCTCATTAAAGTCCAGAAGCTTTTCTCCACGAATTCTTCGATAAGCACTGTCAACGCTTATATCCAAGGTATCTGACACCACGTCTACTAGTGAAGAGTAGGAGGGGATGGAATTCTTTAAACTCTCAAAAAATGCAACCTGTATTGCGCCCATGTTTCCGAAAGAGAATAAAATTTGGATTATTTACAATTTATAAAATTTTAAAACAATTCAAGTAAGCTTTATAGTATTAAATTCTATGAGATAAGCGATTTATTTTTTTGTTTTACAGGCTTAATTTGAAAGTTATTGCAGAATTCAGAGTTCTATTTGAAGGAATCAGATTTATTTTTCTAAGAATTCTATCGGCCTTTCCCCCTATTTAAATTAAATGAATAGCCAATGGATAGCTGGCCTACACTTCCGCCTGCAAGTACTCTTCCGTATTCTAACCTTAGGGCACTATGGTTGAGGTTTTTTCCGTAAGCCAAACTCAAATTAGTGGCAAAGGATCCACCACAGTCTTCGCACATGTATTTTAAATATTTGGGAGCTATAGTTAATTCAAGGATATCTGGGATTAGTGGCTGGGTGTAGAATAGAGTGGGATGGGTTTCCCATGTTTGATTTTGCTCTTGGCCTAGCGCTCTTCCAAAAGGGACAAAAAGTGAGAGCCGATTAGGAACGAGTGAGATTTTGGGACCTATACCTAAAATAGTATACTTCTCTCCATCCTCTGAATTTCCGTACCAGTTGTGATCAATCTTTCCCCTGATATCTACTCCTTCAGAAACTCCAACACCAAAGTTTAGACCTAAATGAGAGATTTCATTAGCGGTATTCGTGTAGTAAGGAGTAGCCTCAACTCCTCCAGAACCTAGGGTTCGGGCGCTTTGAAGGTCTGAGAAGACTGGGACGCAGGACGAGGTAAGTATCAGAGTACCAACTAATAAAACTGATGTCTTTTTTGTTAAAATCTTGGTAGAAGAGATCCTATTTATGTTCGTGCTTTTTTCTTTAGAAAAATATTTCTCAATCATTTTATCGGAAATGACATCTTCTTTTGGGGGCAAAGTATTGAAAAGCCAATCCCAAAATGTAGTGCTGAAGCTATAGCCGTGGTGTGGCCTTTTGCTATGATGGAGAATATGAGCTCTTTGGGTTTTGGGAAGAATGTGTTTACCAAATCTTTGATGAAGGATATAATGAATTAGGTTATAAGTAGCGAAGCCACTAATAAATCCAGCTGCCATTGGATAGGCGCCACCCTTAAACCAAGCAAAGACAGAACTTAAAATCAATGCACAAATTGATAAGGACCGATGGAAAAAATTGACCTTTAAATGTTGTGGGAATTTATGGTGGTCATGATGATTGAATAACTTGTCCTTTTTCCCAGGAAGAACTAGCTCATGCATTAAAAACCTATGTATGGCGTATTCGATAAATGTCCATGTAAACCATCCTGAGGCGAAGACTATTGCATAACTCAAAACACGGTTTTTATCGAAAAGAAGTCCTAACCAAAGTAGGGATAGTAAAATGATAATTGCCTGAATCGAACAGTGAAGGAAGGATGTAGGTGTCTGAATGGATTTTGTGTTTTTCATAGCTTTTTTTCTTCAAGCTATGAGCTGCAAGTGGGTCTTGAACTCACTTATTCCTAGGCTGGGAAAGAGATTTTATGAGAATTAGCAAAAGGCCTAATTTTTCATTGGAGAAATCCATTTTTTGGCAAAAAGTGAGAATGTCATCAACCATGATTAGTGAATTTCAATAATTGGGCATAAAAAAAGAGCGGCTTTTGCCGCTCTTCCTTTTTAATTAAGTCTATTTTATTCGCCAGTCGCTTGACTGACTGATTGATCGTGCAGCTTACCAAGCTCCTGATCGATAGTCCAAAGACCAACGCCCTCTTCACCAATGATGTCAAACAGCTCAAGAGCTCTTCTTGACATGGTTTCCTCTTCTCTTTGCTCGGTCACGTACCATTGCATAAAGCTGAAAGTCGCGAAATCCTTAGATGCGAATGAATGCTCAACGATGGAATTGATCGACTTGGTCACTTTAATTTCATGCTCGAGAATCAATTCGAACACTTCTCGAAGGGAGTTAAAGTTGTGTCGGATTCCTGTGATTTCCGGTTGGATAGCATGTCCACCCGCTTCATTCACATAATGGAAAATTTTCATCATGTGCATTCTTTCTTCATCAGCATGTGTGTAAAGATATTTTGCGGCATTGGCATAGCCCATCATATCGCACCAGGATGCCATGGAAAGATAATATGCAGATGATGTACCCTCCATTTCAATTTGCCCATTCAACATTCCTTCGGTTTCAGGAAGCAAAGATCTTTGTAAGGTTACTATTTCTTTCTCTCTCATAATTTCAAAATTTAGATACAAACATAACCAATAAAGGTGCCCGGTGGTTCTGCCAGAATCCCATCTACTAAAATTTAGAATTGGTTTAATTTAGAAGAATAAGAGGATTTTTATGAAGCATTCGATTTGATGTTCGATCATCAGCTTTGCCGTAGGGCAATAAAAAGAAGGAGCGCATAACCGAGGCCTTCAATATTTTTTATACTTTCAAAAAGCTAAAAAACAGAACATGACTACTCCAATTTTTCCAAAAGAAGGCGACTATCCAAAATATTTTGATCAGTATCTAAATTATGTAAAAGATGGTGAATTCCTGGATCTAATGAATTCCCAGGTAAAGGCGATTGAGCAGCTTTTTGATTCAAAAGGTGAGGAATGGAGTGGTCGGGGCTATGCTGAGGGGAAATGGAGTCCAAAGGAGGTTTTGGGACACATAATCGATTCAGAACGGGTATTTGCTTATCGTGCCCTAGCCATTTCCAGAGGGGATAAAACTGATTTGCCGGGCTATGATCAGGACCCTTATGTGGAAGGAGCGAATTTCAATTCTCTTGTTTCTAGAGATCTATTAAGTGACTTTAAAATCAATAGAATCGCGATTCTTTCCATGCTGAGGACAATAGAAGAATCGGCCTTGGAAATCAAGGGGAATGCAAATGGTAATCCAATAAATGCGAATGCTCTTTTCTGGATTATTCCGGCCCATTTTGCACATCATTTTCACGTGTTAACTGAGAAATACTAGATGAAAATTTCTATCGCCACCGTTGATTCTTTCACCAACAAAGCCTTTTCAGGTAATCCTGCCGGAGTGGTTTTAATGGAAGATGAACTCAGTTCTGATCAAATGCAGTCCATTGCAATGGAGATGAATCTGAGTGAAACTGCCTTTGTCCAGCGGACAGAGAAACCGGATTATTTCAACCTGAGATGGTTTACGCCTACCCTCGAGATTGATCTATGCGGACACGCGACCTTAGCAAGTGCCTTTTGGATGCTGAAGTCTGGTTGGTCAGAGGAGGGAAGAAGTATGCATTTTTCAACATTAAGCGGTGAACTGATTGTGAAATCTATTGGTGATCATCTAGAAATGAATTTTCCTTTAATTCCTACCACTCGAGGCATTCATCCTCATTTCTCAGATTCCTTCATGGGAAAGGAAGTGGTCAGTTCAGCTGAGCTTAAGAAAAACTGGATTCTGGAATTAAACTCCGCAGATGATGTGAAGGAATGCGAGCCTGACTTTATGGAAATCGCAAAACACAGTGAAGAAGGAATTATTATCACGTCGAAAGGGACGGATGGCTATGACATTTGCTCCAGGTTCTTTGGGCCAAATGTGGGAGTACCGGAAGATCCGGTTACTGGATTTGCTCATTGTGCTTTAATGGATTATTGGAATAAGCGAACAGGAAAAAGTATGTTGAAGGCTTATCAAGCCAGCAAGAGGGGTGGTGAGATGGAAATTGAGAAATTAGAAGATCGAGTCTTGATTCGTGGAAATGCGGTTGCAGTAATGCAGGGAATTATGGAGTTTTAAGTATGCCTGACTTAACGAAAGCGCTGAGATATAGAAAGCCTCATGTGAAAAAGGCCTTCCATAGGTTCACCAGCTATTGGCTGACTGATGCGAGCTTTGTATTGCTATTCTTTATTCTGCTATTCCTGGTATTCGTGCTCCCTATACTTATAGAGTATGAGTATATAGGGCCAGTTTTTGTCAGTGTGACCTTCCTGTTTTTGTTTTTTACAGGGATATGGTCCTCCAGGGAACCCACGCTAATTATACTGACGACCACTTTATTCATTTGTCAATTGACACTTAGAATAATACGTTTTGGACCGACTTCAGCTGAGTACTATAATGTTGAACTCTTTGTTGGTTTAGCGAATATGGTTGTATTTATCTTTGTGAATTTCAGGCTTTTATTTAGAGATAATGAAGTAAATCTTTATCGAGTATTTGGCGCAGTGAATGTGTATTTGTTGATGGCTGTACTGGGCGCTTATGTATTGGAGCTTGTCCACATTTATACCGGCTCATCGATCGAAGGTTCGCGACCTCTGACAGGAACTGAGTTGGACTTTCCAGAATATGTCTATTTCAGTTTGGTTTCTCTGACCACTGTGGGCTATGGAGATATTGTGGCTGTGAACATTGTGGCACGCATGGTAGCAGTATTCCTCTCTACCGTTGGTATTCTGTACCCCGCCGTAGTCATCGCAAAGCTTGTTTCCAGCAGCAAGTAATTTGTACATCCCACTTATGTAATTCTCCTATTTAGTTCTGCATGGTCAGGCTAGTTTCAACCTGACAAATGCAAGATTATGAGAAAAACCATACTTCTATTTTTAGGATTAATAGCTTTTCAGTTTGCTTCTGCGCAAGATCAAGTACGAAAACTGGAAACCCAATCCACCGTCCAAACGAGCCATTCGGTGACCATTAAAGGTCAGCGAGTCCAATACACAGCTACGGCAGGTACACAGCCTGTTTGGGATGAAAATGGTGAGCCAATGGCTTCACTATTTTATACCTATTACGAGAGATCAGATATTTCCGATAAGGAAAGCAGGCCTTTGGTGATTTCCTTTAATGGTGGTCCGGGATCAGCCTCTATCTGGATGCATTTGGCCTATACAGGCCCAAAGATTCTTAGAATCGACGATGAAGGATACCCTGTTCAGCCCTATGGAATTAAGGATAATCCTAATTCAATTCTGGATGTCGCGGATATCGTTTTTGTGGATCCGGTGAATACAGGCTACTCCAGAATTCTAAATAAAGAAGTAGATCGCTCTACATTCTTCGGTATCAACTCGGATATCAGGTATTTGGCTGATTGGGTGAATACCTTTGTGACGCGTCAAAACAGATGGTCTTCTCCTAAATACTTGATAGGTGAAAGTTACGGTACCACCCGGGTTGCTGGATTGGTATCACGGCTACAGAATTCACACTGGATGTATTTCAATGGGGTTATTCTGGTTTCTCCTACCGATATGGGCATTGACAGGGGAGGTCCTGTGAAAATGGCCAACTATCTGCCTTATTTCACTGCTACAGCCTGGTACCATGAACAGCTCCCACAGGAGCTCCAAAGCAAGGATTTGGATGAAATATTACCCGAGGCCGAGGATTTTGCTATCAATGAACTTTTGCCAGCAATGGTAAAAGGTGGTAATCTTTCAGCCAGCGAAAGGGATGCCATCGCAGAGAAGATGGCATTTTATTCAGGAATCAGTAAGCAGTCCATTTTAGATCATAATTTGATGGTGCCTACCAGATTCTTTTGGAAGGAGCTTTTGAGAGATGAAGGATTGACCGTCGGTAGATTGGACAGTCGTTATCGTGGGGTGGACCGGCAAAATGCGGGTACTTCTTATGATTTTGACCCAGCCTTGACTTCATGGAATCATGCCTTTGCACCAGCATTTAATATTTATGCCAGAAATGTTCTTGGTTACGAAACGGATTTGACTTATAACCTTTTCGGACCTGTAAGACCTTGGGACCGATCAAATGAAACCACGGGATATGATTTGGGTACGGCCATGAGACAAAATCCTTATTTGCATGTGATGATTCAGTCTGGCTACTATGATGGTGGTACGGATTATTTCAATGCGAAATACAGTCTTTGGCACATTGATCCAACAGGTCGAATGAGTGATCGAACTTCATTTAAAGGCTATCGAAGTGGACACATGATGTATTTGAGAGCGGAGGATTTAGAGACCTCGAATCAAGACATCCGGGAGTTCATAGAAAAGTCCAAAGTCATGCCTGACCAACCTGCGAAATACTAAAACCAGAAAATGGCCACTGATTTTTATGTGGCCATTTTTTTTGTGACTTCATTCGAGAAGTCTTCGAAGTTATCAACCGCAGTAGGCCATTGCAGCATTTTTGAAAGAATCATGAAAAGGTCAGATGGATTTTTTCCTTCCTTTCTTATACTCTGTATTGAAAGAGCCCCAACAGATTTAGCCAGTTTTTCTCCCTTCTCATCTAAAAGGATATCATGGTGAATGATTTCGGTTGCTTCAAACTCTTCACCTTTTCCTAAGGAAGAGGCGATTCCGGCTTGTGTGGCGGTGGAAGAAAGAAGGTCTGAACCTCTAATAATCATATTCACACTAAACTCAAAATCGTCGATAAGAGAACATAAATGATAAGCTGGGAATCGATCTTTTTTTCGAATTATCGGATACGGTTCAGTAGGGCCGTAAGCGGATTGATATCCTGAAATTTTGAGTCTAAGGCATGTTTCTGGTTGATCGAGAGGCAAGTTTCTATCGAGACAAAAGCCATCGTAATACCCATCTGGTGCCCTTTCCTTGATTGTTTTTCGTGAGCAATCACAAGCGAATACCTTTGCCTCTTGGATTAGCCTAGCAATTGCTTCTTTGTAATTCTCGAGTCTGACTTTCTGCGACCAATTTGATTTGAAGTCTTCAAGATTCTTTGGGCCTAAATCATATTCAAGATCCATGAATTCAAGGGTATCGAAAATATCCTGAATGTATTCATCCCGCACACGTTCATGATCCATATCATCGATTCGGAGAAGAATCTTGGAGTTTTTTTGCTTTGCCAAGGCTTTGGTTACCAAAAAAGAATAGAGATTACCCAAGTGTAAAAATCCACTTGGAGTTGGTGCAAAACGTGTAACTTTCGAACTCATCCTTCTCAAATAAAATTGAAAAACATGAAATACTTCTCCTTTCTGGTTTTATTCTCACTAATTCTTTCGAGCTGTGACTCGCCCTCTAATCAAGTGCCTTCCACAGGACCTGAGATGATCGCCGCTTCCATCAATTATCATGATCCCAATAATCAATGGGATGAATTTCAGGGGAAGTTTTTTTTCGAAGACAGTTTACCACCAAGTCGGGAAGACAGGGTTTATCAAGTTGAATTGGATAATCCGAAATCCGAAATGACTTACTCGATTGAGGGATTAAGCTATAAAGTAATCCAGGACTCTGTGGTGAGTATTGAAGGGGAAGTTGATCCTGCCAGAGCTTTGAGGATGAGAAATTACTACACATATCTTTGGGGACTTCCGATGAAATTGAATGATCCAGGGACGATTATCGAGGAGGAAGTTTCTGAAGAGGTTTTGGACGGAGTGACTTATCATGTGGTTCGTGTGCCTTACGAGAAGGACATCTGGTATTTCTATTTGGATCAAGAGACTTACAGAATGGCTGCCTACAAGTTTTATCAGGACGAGCCAAATTTGAAAGGAGAGATCATTTATCTGGATGGTGAGATGGAGTTTAAGGGAATGAAAATACCTCAAAACAGGACTTGGTACCGTACAGAAAAGCCTGAATTCTTGGCGACGGATAAGTTGGTTAAGATGCAATAGTCACTGAGCAAAGGGTCGTGTAATTGTCCATTTACATGTCTTAACGAAAGCTTAAGGATAATTAACCAGTCAAGGAGAATTGCTGGGAAATCACGACTTATCTTGCGACAGTGAGATTAATTCTACTCTTCTTTTTTGCTTTAGTTCTGAATAATCAGCTGATAGCTCAGGCGAGTTATTCGGGCAATGTGGTGGATGCTTTCGATAAAAAGTATCTTGAATCCGTAACAGTTTCTAATAGTCAAACTGGTGAGTACACCTTCACCAATGAGAGGGGGTACTTCAGTTTGAAGGCGAGTTTTGGTGACACCATTAAAGTTTCGTTTCCCGGATTTATTGATTTAAAGCTGTTGGCAGGAGAGGAGAGGTTTCTATTTCTGGAGCTACAGGACAAAGCGAGGCTGCTGCCTACATTTCAAGTCGATGCTGAGCCTTATTCCTATCGGTTTAAAGATGGAGTTTTAACACTTGTCGATGAAAATGAACCTGAACCAGAGTCCAAAGAAGGTGAGATAACTACTGGTGTCTCTAATTCTCCGAATGGTGGATTTGCCATGTATGGAGTTATTTCCTATTTCACCAAAAAATCCAAACAAGCGAGGGAATATAGAAAGAAGCAACTCTGGCATTCAAGAAGAGCTGGTTACTACAGTGTGGTGGAGTCAGATTCTGTCAGAAGAAACTTGATGGTTAAACATCAATTGGATCGAAAGACTTGGGATCAAATCATTATCGATTACAATACGTTGAATCAATCTCACGAATTTTTAGATTGGTCCACGGAACAGGTATACGCTTCACTAGAAGCATTTATAGATCGGGCTAGACCTTACAGTTTCTAGATTAAGATTTTCTTTTAAAAGACCAGGTTACGTGAAATCGCGCGACTTCATCCCCGTCCTCATTAATCCCAATAGAAACCATGGTGAGCTGATCGGTGCCATTAGGTTCTAGCGAATCGATTTTCTCATTCAGTTCCAAGCCTTGTTCACAAGTGAAAGTGATTTTCTGATTGGCTTTTTTGCTGTATTGAGCTCTGAAATCCACAACGAGCATACTGAACTTTCCTTTACCCGCCATTGCCAGCTGGCATAGTGCGCCCGTGCTTAATTCAGCTGCTCCTGCCATCGCGGCAAAGTAGATTGACTTAAATGGATTTTGGCTACGCCAAAAATAGGGGATAGTGACCTCACATTTTTCCAGATTGATAGTCTTCATCCTGAGCCCCCAAAAGACTGCTGTTGGAAGTTTTGAAAGCATTCCCAGCCAAAACATCATAGGACTTGACATTTTTCCGAGGTAATCCTGTTGTGCTTTATTCAGGGTAGTTGTTTGAGTTTGTGATGTCATTGTTTTTAACTTTAATGCAAAGTACAAAATAACTGATTTGAATCTTATGCCAATTAATCGTGATAAAATGAAAAAGCTAGGTTTTGCCTTTCTTATAGGTGTCCTGGTTTACGCCTGTGCTAAGGTCCCTTTAACCGGTAGAAGCCAGCTCGCTTTGGTTGAGAGTTCGGAGATTCAACCACTGGTAAATGAAGAGTATAAGAAAGTTCTTAGCCAAGAGAAGGTGATTACAAATACACCCGATGGGCAACAGGTTTTGAAGGTCGGTAATAAGATGGCTTCCATAGTGGAGGGTTTCTTGATTCAGGAGGGTTACAATGACTTAGCTCAAACTTTCGAGTGGGAATTCAACCTTCTTCAGAACGCTAATGTAAACGCTTGGTGTATGCCTGGTGGCAAAGTGGCATTCTATACTGGAATTTTGCCGATCTGTGAAGATGAAACTGGAATAGCCGTGGTAATGGGACATGAAATTGCACATGCAGTCGCCTCTCATTCACGCGAAAGGATGTCTAATGGTCTTTTGGCGAATTTTGGAGTGAGCGTTCTTTCCACCGCTATTGGGCAAAACCCAACCTTGACGGAGGCTATATTCCTACAATCAGTTGGAATGGGGAGTGAATTAGGAATGTTGAGTTTTTCCAGAAAGCATGAGTTAGAAGCAGATGAGCTGGGCTTGATCTTTATGGCTAAAGCTGGCTATGACCCTAGAGAAGCACCAAAATTTTGGTCTAGAATGGCTGCTCAAGGTGGTGAAGCCCCTCCAGAGTTTTTATCAACACATCCTGGACCAGAAAATAGGCAAGCCAAGCTTGAAGAGCAAATGGAAAGAGCGATGCAGTATTATCGAGGAGAATTATAAAAAAAAGCCGAGCAATTGCTCGGCTTTTTTATTGCTGGAAGCCTCGGAGTTTAATCTGGGTGAGCTTTCTTTTAGTATCAACAGGAAAATCACCACGCATCATCCAATCGTAATATCCCGGCTCCTCAGAAAGAACCGTACTCACTGGCTTTCCTTTATGCTTTCCAAAGTTGAAGACTTCTATCCCTTGACTATCTAAAACGAATCTTCCGGCAAGATCAACCATATTGGTATTGACCAAGTCGTGGATCTTTTTCATATCATTTTCAAAGACACCAAGCTTATTCCCTTTAAGGTCTTCGGCCTCAGAACCAAGGTATTTCAACACCTGGGCCTCAAAAACCTCGAGTGTAGCCAAGGTATCAGCTTCTGCACTGTGAGCATTCTCAAGAGTTTTATCACAATAAAACTTGTAGGCTGAGCTGAGATTTCGCTTTTCCATGAGATGGAAAATCTTTTGAGCATCAAGTAGATTCCGCTTGTCTAAATGGAATTCTAAGCCTGCACGATGAAATTCTTCAGTTAATAGGGGAATATCATATTTGAGCACATTAAAACCAGACAAATCAGCAGAATCAAAAAAGCTCATAAGTTCTCTGGAAATATCCTTGAATGAGGGTGAGTCCTTGACATCAGCATCATAAATCCCGTGAATGAGTGAGGATTCAAGAGGTATGGAAACACCTGGATTTACTCGCTTAGTATAGATTTCCTTCTCTCCACCTGGGTGTAATTTCACCACAGATACTTCTACGATTCGGTCGGTGGCAATATTGGTACCAGTGGCTTCAAGATCAAAAAATGCAATTGGGTTCTTTAAGTTCAAGTTCATTCTAGTCGAATTTTGCTTTTATCTCCTCCAATTCCATGTTGTCGTAATTTCCAGAGCTCATGAGCAGGAGATTGGTGTTGTCATAATTTTGCGAGAGAAGATACTCCTTTAATTCTTCACTATCCGTAAAAAGCTTCAAATCCGGTCTTTTGAATCCTTCTCGTAAGGTTTCTTCGTCCATTAGCTCGAGTTTTTTTAAGGCAACCACATGCGGGTTTAAGTAGATAATTGCCTCGTCCGCTAGATCCATTGTACCAGCATAGTTTGGAAGGAAATCCTTATTCAGACTCGAATAGGTGTGGAGTTCCTGGACAGAGATGAGCTTGGAATCTGGGTACTGATTTTTTACAGCGTCTGAAGTAGCCTTGAGTTTGGATGGTGCGTGTGCAAAGTCTCTGAAGAGATGCGAATCTCCTTTCTCCTTAATTAGCTCTAGTCTTTTAGCCGCTCCTTTGAATTTTTGAATACTCGAATAGAATCCTTCTTCACTCAGGCCAAGTGAAAGACAAATGTGCTTAGCTCCTTGAAGATTTTGGAGATTATGCTCTCCAAAAAGTTGAATAGGGATTTCTCCATTTGAAGTTTTAAGATAGGTCTTGCCGTTTCTAATTTCTGAGGGATGAGCTTGGTAAGGAATTTTAGTACCATTTGATTCAATTGATTCTGCTGTTTCCTTAACCAAAGGATCAACTTCACAATAGATCAGCTTTCCATCCTCTGGGGTCATCTCCATGAACTGCTTGAAGAGATCTTTATATTCATCAAAGTCCGGAAAAACATTGAAATGGTCCCAGGCAATTCCGCTGACTAACCCTATGTCATGGTGGTAATGGAAAAACTTTGACCTGCGGTCAAGGGGAGAAGTCAAATACTCATCTCCTTCGATAATTATGATGGGTGCATCCGAAAGCTTAACCATTAAATCGAAGCCTTCAATTTGAGCTCCTACCAGATAATCAAAGTCAATCCCCTGATCCTTCAAAACATGAAGGATAATAGACGTGATAGAAGTTTTTCCATGTGATCCCGCGATAACAACCCGAGTTTTGTCTTTGCTTTGGTTAAAGATGAATTCAGGAAAAGAGTAGATCGGCAGGTTCAGTTCTTTAGCCTTAATTAGTTCTGGATTGTCGATCCTGGCATGCATACCCAGAATAACTCCATCCAGATCATCACTGATTTTTTCAGGAAACCAGCCCCATTCATTCGGTAGGATTCCAGCTTTCTCAAGCCTGGATTTCGAAGGTTCATAGATTTCATCATCGGAGCCTGTGACCTGATAGCCCTTCTGGTTTAGGGCCAAAGCCAGATTATGCATTACGGCACCACCGACGGCGATAAAGTGGTACTTTTTCATAGAGTTGGTTGCTACGTTTTCAGTAATCAAACATATAAATAATAAACTCCTCTTAGGTCAAAAAAAGCTTTAAACTGGAAATTTTTTAGACAATAGGTTTTTCCATTATTTTCGTGCCAAATTTTAGCTATGCTTCCTGATAAATTTGCCTACTTAAGTCTTGCCTTGCTCTATATGGTCGCCTGGACAGTGGTGTTTATTAAAAGTCCATATAAGCAAGGAATGCTAAAAGTATGTGCTGTTGGAGGGCTCATGGGGGTGGTAGCAGAAGTTTGGTATTTCAGGGATTATTGGAGGCCACCAACTCTTTTTGGTCAGGGAATTCCAGGAATTGAGGATTACATTATTGGCTTTGCCATGTTTGGTGTGGGAGGCTATGTCTATTCTTCTTTTACAAAAAGGAAGATGGACCTCACCCGGAAAACTCCAGCGAAGTACAGGAATTTTTTCTGGCTCTTTATCGCTGGAGTGAGTAGCATGACCATTTTCAGTATTGGATTTAATATCCATTCGGGTTACGTCACATTTTTAACCTTCTTCCTATTATCCGTTTACATTTGGATTCAAAGACCTGATCTCATCGGAGTTTCATTGATTTCTGCTGTGGTGGTAGGTGTAATTTCTTTCACTATTTATTACATCAATTTCAATTTACTTTTTCCACATTTCTGGGATGATTATGGGATGCTGGATGAAGATCCTTTTTTGGGTTATAGACTTGCCAACATCCCACTTTCAGAAATGATATGGCATACCACCTGGGGAATGCTTTGCAGTATGTTCAGAGGGTATAGAAATGGGGTTTATTACAAATAGCGAATACTTTTTGTTAATTATTCGGCTGACATGAATTGTCAGATTTTGTGGAAAAACCTGTGGACAATAGGTACTAAACGAGGTGTAAAAGTTGTTTAAAAGTTTGAAGGAAAAGAGAATACATTTGTACTATGTCAGAAACCCCCAAGCCCAGAATTAGCCGAAAGAAATCTACATTTGAAACTCCCAGTCCATTGGGGAAATTGCCACCACAGGCCACTGAACTTGAAGAGGCTGTTTTGGGTGCGCTGATGCTCGAAAAGGATGCACTGACCAATGTAATTGATATCCTAAAAGTCGAATCTTTCTATAAAGATTCACATCAGGTTATTTTTCAGGCGATTCTTGATTTGTTCACAGATTCACAGCCGATTGATCTGTTGACAGTGACTTCTCAGCTTCGTAAAAATGGAACATTAGAGATTGCTGGTGGAGCATTTTATGTCACTGAATTGACCTCGAAAGTTGCCTCCGCAGCAAATATTGAATATCACGCCAGAATCATTACCGAGCAGGCGATCAAAAGAGAATTGATCCAAATTTCATCTGAGATTCAGAAGGAGTCTTACGAGGAGACTACGGATGTCTTCGAACTTCTTGATAAGATGGAGCAATCGCTTTTTGAGATTTCTGAAAAGAATATTCGAAAGAATTATTCAGACATGAAGTCCATCATGAGAGAAGCTATCCATGAAATGGAGATTCGAAAGACTCAAAAAGATGGTCTCACCGGAGTTCCATCTGGATTCACTTCTTTAGATCGGGTAACATCAGGATGGCAGAAATCTGACCTTGTGATTATTGCTGCGCGACCTGCTATGGGTAAAACGGCTTTCGTTCTTTCTGTCCTTAGAAACGCTGCGGTGGATCACAACAAACCGGTAGCCATTTTCTCCTTGGAGATGTCTTCTGTTCAGCTTGTAAATCGATTGATCAGTGCGGAGGCAGAGTTGAGTTCTGAAAAGATCAAGAAGGGATCATTGGAGAATTATGAATGGGAGCAGCTCGTTCATAAGACTGCTGCTCTTTCCAAAGCACCTCTTTTCGTTGATGATACACCGGCACTTTCTATTCTTGAGCTTCGCGCAAAGTGTAGAAAGCTGAAAGCTCAGCACGACATTCAAATGATCGTAATTGATTATTTACAGTTGATGTCCGGAGACACGAAAGGTGGTGGAGGAAACCGTGAGCAGGAAATTGCAAGTATTTCGAGAGCCTTGAAGAAAATCGCTAAGGAGTTGGATGTACCCGTGATTGCACTTTCACAGCTTTCCAGAGCGGTAGAGACTAGAGGAGGGGATAAGAAACCACAGCTTTCCGATTTGAGAGAATCAGGTTCTATCGAGCAGGATGCAGATATGGTTATGTTCCTTTACCGTCCTGAATATTATGGAATCAACGAGGTGGAGGATGAAAATAATCAAATCATCAACACCAATGGCATGGGAGAAATTATCATTGCCAAGCACCGAAATGGTTCTTTAGGTAGCGTTCGTCTCAGATTCATTGGTCAGTTCACCAAGTTCACAGACTATGAAACCATTCCTACTCCAGATATGGGGGCAATGAAACCTTACGGTAACTCCTTGCCGCCTCAATCTTCAGGTTTTGCAGATTTTGATCAAGGGAATACTATAAGCTTCCAAAGCAAGGCAAATGGAGACTCGGAGGATGATTCCAAAGACATGGGTAATCTTGCAGATTTTTAACTGATGAAAGCCGTCATTTTAGAGAGATCTTTAGAGGATAAAGTTCACGTTTTAGATGTTCCTCTGTCGGAATTAGCCTCAGGTTATGTTCGGGTTCAAATCAAAGCAGCTGCTTTAAACCATCGGGACGAATGGGCTAGAAAGGGGCTTTATCCTAATCTCAAGGATGGAATTATTCTTGGATCAGATGGTGCAGGAATAGTAAGTCAAGTCGGTGAAGGGGTATCTTCTGATTTGGTTGGAAAAGAAGTAATTATAAATCCAGCTTTGTTTTGGGGAGATGACCAAAGAGCCCAATCCAAAGAGTTCGGAATCTTAGGTATTCCAACAAATGGCACTTTGGCTGAATTCGTAGATGTTCGTGCCGATCGAATTCATGTTAAACCATCACATCTTTCCTGGGAAGAAGCAGCCGCTTTGCCACTAGCAGGTCTTACGGCGTTCAGGGCTTTGTTTTACAGAGGAGAATTGAATGAAGGTCAAAAAGTATTAATTACTGGTTTTGGAGGAGGTGTGGCTCAATTTGCAGCTCAATTTGCCATCAATGCGGGTGCCAAGGTTTGGGTGAGTAGCTCAAGCGAGGAAAAGATTACAAAAGCCAAAGAAATCGGTGCCCAAGGAGGATTCAATTATCAGGAGGAAAGCTGGGTAGATCAAGCCAAAAAGGAGAGTGGAGGCTTTGATTTAATCATTGATGGTGCCGCTGGTCCTTCTTTTGCGAATCTATTGAAGGTAGTATCTCCAGGAGGAACAATAGTTTTTTACGGAGCTACCAAAGGAAATCCTGATGGGCTAGATGCCAGACGAGTATTTTGGAATCAGATTTCGATAAAGGGCTCCACCATGGGGTCGGATCAGGATTTTGCGGATATGCTCGCTTTCGTGGAGCAAAAAAAAATTCATCCCATAATTGATCAGGTTTTCAGCCTTAAGGAAGCCGTTCAGGCATTTGATCGAATGAAGGCGGGAAAGCAAATGGGGAAGATTGTCCTTACGCCTTAGCAGGGTTTATATGTTTCTTCGAACTCCTTTTTAGCGATTCGATATACTTCGGATTTGTCTGGGGGACAAACCAGGTAGTCTCCTTTTCTTAGCTTCATCTTTTCGCCCCATGGCGCTTGAAACTCAAGTTCTTCGGGAATGGACTTCCTATGAAAAACCTCCTTTTCAAACTGAATACCTAGAATTTTGCCTTTCGGTCTGAAAATTTTCCATTCACCTTCTGCTTCTACAAATTCATATTTCTCTTCAAAAGCCTTATCGGAAACAAGGTATCTTTCCTTGGCTTCGGTCTGATTTTCCACCAGCCAGTCGCCAGTCTTGGCCACATTTGAAGTTTCTACGCCGTCAGATGTTTTGGTGATGACTGTCTCTCCTGGGATGGCCTGCTTTGCCTTAATGGATAAAAATTTACGGAAGCAGCTTCCTTCCTTTTCTAAAATCGGAATGAGTAAGTCCTTTACTTCCTCTTGGCTTTTCATTGAAATGGATGGTTTTAATCTAAAAACGGAATTTACTAAATTGATTATCAATCATTTTAGTATTCGAATCTAGATTTTTTCCAATGAAGACTTTTAAGCAGAAACTTAAGACTAAAGGCCCCAAACGAATTTTAGCATTAGATGGGGGAGGCATCCGTGGAGCTTTGACCCTGGGATATTTAAAGCATATTGAAGAGCTTCTTCGTAAGCAACATAAGAATCCAGAGCTTTTACTTGGAGATTATTTTGATCTCATTGGGGGTACAAGCACAGGTTCTATTATTGCTTCGGCGTTGGCGATAGGAATGTCCGTGGATGAGATTAAGCAGAAGTATTTTGAGCTTGGGACCAAAATTTTCGGGAAGAAGTATAAATGGTGGCGGATCTTTGAAATTGATGATGCCTTTAAGGCGAAGTATGATCATCAAGCTCTAGATTCAGAGTTAAAGTCTGTCTTTGGATCACTTACCCTTGGAGACACGGATAAATTGAAAACAGGCCTTTGTATTGTTGCGAAACGTGCAGATACCAATAGCGTTTGGCCTCTGCTCAATCATCCAGAGGGAAAGTATTTTGATTCAGAGCATGGCAAAAATGCTAAAATTCCCATTTGGAAGGCCGTTAGAGCCAGTGCAGCAGCTCCCACTTATTTCTTGCCACAATCAATTGACGTAGGAGGCGAAATGGGATATGCGGCTTTTGTTGATGGAGGAGTAAGTATGGCGAATAATCCTGCTTTGCAATTGCTTATGGTTGGGACCCTTTCGGGTTTTCCTTTCAAATGGGAAATGGGTGATCAAAATATTCTTTTGGCATCCTTTGGTACAGGAATGTACCAGATGAAGAAGCTTCCAAAAAAAATACAGAAGAATCATCTTTTGAATTGGGCTTCTGAAATTCCGAATATGCTAATGGAAGATGCAAGCTGGCAGAACCAAAAGATTCTTCAATGGTTGTCCAACTCACCGACTGCTCAGCAAATTGATGGGGAAATTGGGAATTTGAGTAAAGATCTTCTTGGCATAGGTCAAAAAAAGCGAGATCCGCTACTTCATTATTTGAGGTATAATGTGATGCTAGACGTGGATGAATTGAATGAAAGATTCAAACCAGAGAAACCCTACACAAAGAAACAGGTGGATGATTTAGCGGCTATGGATAATGCGAAAAACTGTCAGGCGCTATATGATTTAGGTTTTAGCGCTGGCGCTCAGGAAATAAAAGCGAAGCATTTTCCCACCGGATTCATGGTGAGTTAATCTAGATCATTTTCGAATTTAAATATCTCAAGAGCACTGTTTAGCTCCCCAAGAGTCTTTGTTTGGCCCTGACTATGAGCGAGTTCGATTCCCTTTTCAAAAATGGTCAGGGCCTTATCTGTTTTCTCTTGGTCAGAGAAGAAATGGGCTGCGGGGTAGTAGGTAGGAAGGTAGTCTGAAAAATCTGTCAGTAATCTGTCAAAAATCTCCTCGGTTTTCGAAGGCTCTCCAGCCTGATATTCTAATGCCAGTGCATACCAATTGAAAGGGTTCTCAGGTTCAGTTTCACAAAACTCTTGAAGGGCTCTCAATCGATTTAAATTGCTCACAGATAAGTTTTTTTAATTAATGAGTGACTGTTAATTTCACGCAAAATAAATCTAAAATCTAAATCTGAACCAATGAATATTCTTGTTTGTATCACGCATGTTCCGGATACGACTTCCAAAATTCAGTTTACTGATAATAATACCAAATTTGACACGACGGGTGTTCAGTTTATCATCGGCCCATATGACGATTATGCCTTAGCAAGAGCGGTGGAGTTAAGAGATCAGACAGGAGGAAAGCTCACTGTTTTGAATGTAGGAGGAGCTGAAACAGAACCAACCCTTAGAAAAGCCTTGGCAATCGGTGCAGATGAGGCCATTCGAGTGAATTCCGATCCAAAGGATTCTTTCTTCGTAGCAAAGCAAATTGCTCATTACGCAAAAGAAGGTGGATTTGACTTGATTCTTATGGGTAGAGAGTCTATCGACTTCAATGGTGGTATGGTCCATGGTATGGTCGGTGAAATCCTGGGAATGCCAAGTTTCTCACCAGTTATGAAGCTGGATGTTGATGGAACTAACGTAAGCATGCAAAGAGAAATCGAAGGTGGAAAGGAAAATCTTGAGGCAAGCTTACCTTTGATTGCTGGTTGCCAGGAGCCTATCGCCGAATGGAAAATCCCAAATATGCGAGGTATCATGTCAGCACGATCTAAGCCTATGAATGTGGTTGATCCAGTAGGAGATGAGACCCATGCTGAAGCCAAAAGCTACACACTTCCTGCTGCAAAGGCTGATGTCAAATTAGTTGATCCAGATAACGTTTCTGAGTTGGTTTCTCTTTTGAAGAACGAAGCGAAAGTACTTTAATCAATAAGATCTAAAATATTTAAAATCAAGATAATATGTCAGTATTAGTATATATTGAACATGCCGATGGGCAAGTAAAGAAGACAAGTTTGGAAGCAATTTCCTTCGCGAATGAATTGGCTGAAAAAACAGGAGAAGGGGATGTAGTGGCAGTAGCCCTTGGTTCGATTGATTCAGGTGCTTTGGCTTCAGCAGGTTCAGCCGGAGCAGATAAAGTAATGCACGCTTCCGATGATAAATTGACAGCTGGAGTAATTCAGGCTCATGCCTCCGCAGTCGCTGCTGCCTTTAATCAATCAGGTGCCAAAACAGTGGTGATGGCTAAGTCTTCTTTGGCGGATGCTGTAGCAGCAAGATTAGCTATCAAGATCAACGCTGGTTTGGTTTCTAATGTGGTAGAGCTTCCAAATACCGATGGAGGTTATACCGTGAAAAGAAGTATTTACACAGGAAAGGCTTTTGCAGAGACTAGCTTAGATACTGAGAACAAAATTTTAGCCATCAAGAAAAACGCAGCCGATTTAAAGACAGACGGAGCAGATGCTCAAGTTGAAGCTTTTGATGCCGGAGTTTCAGACTCTGACTTTGCTGCTAAGATAACTTCCACCGACAGGGCCACTGGAGATGTTTTGCTTCCTGAAGCGGATATCGTGGTATCAGGAGGAAGAGGAATGAAAGGTCCGGAAAACTGGGGAATGATCGAAGATATGGCTTCTACTTTAGGAGCGGCTACGGGATGTTCCAAGCCGGTCTCGGACATTGGATGGAGACCTCATCACGAGCACGTGGGACAAACTGGTATAAAAGTGGCCCCATCTTTATATATTGCTGTAGGAATTTCTGGTGCTATTCAACATCTTGCAGGCGTGAATTCATCCAAATGCATTGTGGTGATCAACAAAGATCCGGAGGCACCATTTTTTAAGGCTGCTGATTACGGAATTGTTGGGGATGCATTTGATGTGGTTCCTAAACTTACTGAGGCGCTCAAGGCAGAATTGTAATTTTTGTGAAAAAGCTAGTTGAATTAGAAATTTTAGGTTTATCCTCCAATCACTCACATTCGGGTTCTTTTACTTTAGTCCTGGGAGAAACAGAGGGTACAAGAAGATTGCCGATTATTATTGGAATGTTTGAGGCTCAAGCGATTGCGATTGAGATCGAAAAGATCGTTCCAAATAGACCTATGACGCATGATTTGTTTAAGTCTTTTTCAGCTAGCTTTTCCTTTGAACTCAGTCGCATTGTCATCTCCGACATGAAGGAGGGCGTTTTTTATGCCCGAATTTTTGGTCAGAATGGTTCAGAGGAGGTGGAGATTGATTCAAGACCTTCTGATGCAATAGCTATTGCAGTTCGATTCGATTGCCCAATTTTCTGTTCAGAGAAAGTGATGTCAGAAGCTTCTGTAGAGCCTTCAGATGATGAAGCCCAGGAGGAAGAAAAGGCTAAGGCGGCTGAGGTGAAGGCTGCGCCAAAACGGGATTCTGGTCTGAAAGATTACAGTTTGGATCGATTGAATCAGATGCTTGATAAGGCCATTCTGGATGAAGACTATGAAAAAGCTGCCCGAATACGGGATGAAATCAATAAGAGAAATTAATTAAAGCTCGACACTAGTCGAGCTTTTTTGTGAGACCAGGGATAGCTATTTTAAAGGTAAGGCGAGTAAAGTATGGACATTCTTAGAGGAACCTTCGGCATTCTGGTAATCCTATTTGTGGCTTTTCTTTTTTCAGTAAACAGAAAGAAGATTGATTGGCGTTTGGTTGGAATCGGTGTTGGATTGCAGCTACTTTTTGGTTTTCTAATCACGAAAGTTCCTTTTGTCGCGAATGCCTTCACCATTTTAAGTCAGGCTTTTGTAAAGCTTTTGAGCTTTAGCCAGGATGGTGCAGAATTCATTTTTGGTGATCTGGCCAATGGAAGCTTTGGAAGTATTTTTGCCTTTCAGGTTCTCCCAACTATTATTTTCTTCTCAACAGTTTCTGCCGGTCTTTACTACCTCGGTGTACTCCAAAAAGTTGTTTATGGCATTGCCTGGCTGATGTCCAGAACCATGAGACTATCCGGAGCTGAGTCCCTTTCAGCCGCAGGAAATATTTTTCTAGGCCAAACTGAGGCGCCTTTGCTTGTTCGGCCTTACATCAAGAATATGAGTAAATCTGAGCTTATGTGCTTGATGACTGGGGGTATGGCGACCATTGCTGGTGGAGTATTAGCAGGCTATGTGGCATTCTTGGGTGGAGATAGTCCCGAAGAGCAAACCAGATTCGCAGCTTACTTACTTGGTGCGAGCTTTATCAATGCCCCGGCGGCAATTGTCATGTCCAAAATTTGTGTTCCTGAAGTAGAGAAAACAGAGGTAGATGAAAAGCTGGAGCTGAGCAAAGAGGGGATGGGAGTTAACTTAATCGACGCAATGTCCATAGGTGCAGCTGAAGGACTTAAACTCGCTCTGAATGTAGGAGGAATGCTTCTCGCATTTATAGCGGTAATCGCAGCAATAAATTTCGTTTTAGAAGGCCTTTTGGGTGATTTGACCGGACTAAATGCCTGGGTGGTTTCTTCTACCGGAGGTCAATTCCAGGGCTTTTCATTGGAATATATTTTTGGCCAGGTTTTCCGGGTGTTTGCCTGGGTTATAGGAATTGAATGGCAGGATACACTGCAAGTCGGAAGCTTGCTAGGGCAGAAAACAGCTATCAATGAATTTGTTGCATATCTCAGTCTGGCAGAAATGAAAGAGGCTGGCACGCTTCAGCCAAAGTCAATTATCGTAGCTACCTATGCGCTATGTGGATTTTCTAACTTTTCTTCTATTGCGATTCAACTGGGAGGAATTACCATCATCGCACCAAATCAGCAAGCGAACCTAAGTCGTCTTGGTTTAAGAGCATTGTTAGCTGCTTCTCTAGCTTGTCTAATGACTGGAACAGTCGCCGGAATTTTATTTTAGGAATAAAAAAAGCTCCGTTTCCGGAGCTTTGAAATGACGAGTAAAAGATTACTCTATTCCATAAAGGGCTTTTCCGACTTCTTCATACTTATCTCCTGACAACCAATATGGTTGAATCTTGCTGTCAGCAATGGACTCTGCTGCCAGAATATATGCTTTCCAATATTTCACGACATAGTCCAAATCCATGCTATCCACTTCATCTCCTGCCTGATGATAATATTTACTGATTTCATCATCGAATGCTGTAAATCCTAAACTGAAAGTTGGAGCAGGGATTCCTTTCTTTGCAAATGAAACATTATCAGAACGATCGAAAAGTCCTTGTTCAGGAGCTGGGTCCTCTACAGCTTCTAGACCGAAGGCCTGAGTGGCTTTCATTAACTTCTCTTGCTCACTGGTTCGTGTTAATCCAATCACGGTAATGATTGAAGTATCATTATAGCCTGCTCCATCGATATTCAGGTTGTAAACGATTTTATCTAATGGAATTAGAGGGTTTTCGGCGAAGTATGCGCTTCCCAGAAGGCCCTTTTCTTCAGCTGTCCAAAGAGCGAATAATACGGATCTTTTTGGTGGGTTTTTAGCAAAATACTTAGCTGCATTTATCACGGAGACAGTACCAACAGCATTATCCCTAGCTCCGTTGTAAATGGTGTCTCCCTCAGCATCCGCACGTCCTACTCCAACATGATCGTAGTGGGCAGAAAGCATCACAAACTCATCTTTGAGTTTCTTATCCGTTCCTTCAATCCAACCAATAATATTTTTTCCTTCAACAGGTTTCTGAGTTTTACCCGTGATATCTAATTCGGCATTGGTGACGTCTCCATTAGCCACGGAGTTTTTCATTTCACTTTTTAGATCCTTTACCCATAGATAAGGCATTTCACTAGCAGCTCCCTGATCAAGAGAAAGTTGATCGGAACTTAGGTAATTGGCAATCAGCTGCCATGGAATAGAAGGGATATTGTACATTTCAAATAATGCAATTGCACCTTTTTCTGCTGCTAATGCAGTTTTCTTTCTACCCAAAGCAAACAGTTGGGCAGGGCTCATTTGGTTCGGGGCTCCGAGATTTGTTACTACAATTTTACCCTGAACGTCCTTTCCCTCATAATCTTCTTCCAATCCATAGCCCAAATCAACTAGCTCGAAACTGCCAGATAGAGATTTGCCATCCAGTACTAACATGGATTCCTTCTGAGTGAAGGACTCAGATCCCATGGTAAGGTTTCCGGTTTTAGGAGGAGATGAAAGATTAAAAGGGATACTCTGGGCATAACCCACTGCTCCGGGAACTTGCATCAAGCCATATTTTTCGAATTCGCCAGTGATATAATCTATGGCTAGCTGCATTTCTGGCCTTGCGGGATCTCTTCCCATTAATTCATCTGATGCTAGATATGTGAGATGGGCTTCGGCTTCTTCACGATCAAATCGCTTTTCTACTTTTTTCTTTTGAGCTAAGGTGATTGAGCTCGTGCCCAGGATAATTATCAGGGCAAGGATAGTATTTTTCATATGAGTGATTTTCGGTTGGCTAAAATAGCTGATTTACTGGATATTTCAGCCTGGGTATTCGAGTCCGCACAAATCTAGTATTCGCGAGAAATGATTTGGGAGTTTGGCTTTTAGGATAATTTGGGAATTAGAAACAGGATGGAGGATACCTAATTCTAATGAGTGCAAGAGAAGATTTTCATTTCCGAATTGACTCTCGAAGAATTGATTCTGACGATTATCTCCGTGCTTTTTATCTCCAATAATGTAATGTCGAATATGTGCCAAATGCTTTCGAATCTGATGTGTTCTGCCTGTTTTTGGCTTTACCTCAATTAATGAATACCTACTCGTGGGATATCTTCCAGTCGTGTCAAAAGGAAGCTCCGTCTCTGCCAGAAGCTTATACTCTGATACTGCTTCTTGCTTTGAATCTGAATACTCACTCGATAGGGCGTAATCGATTACTCCGGAAGAATTTTTTGGTATTCCTCGGCAGATTGCCAAATACTTCTTATCAACTTTTTTGTCCTCAAATTGACCTTTGAGAAAGGGGAGGTGCTCCTTTTTCTTGGAGAAAAGAAGCACCCCGCTGGTTGGTTTATCGAGCCGATGAACTGGTGTTACCCAATGATCGATTTGATCTCTTAAAATCTGAAGGGCAAACTCGGTTTCATAGGCATCGATTCTAGTCTTGTGAACCAATAAACCTGCTGGTTTATTGATAGCAACTAAGTCCTCGTCTTCATGGATTATTTCCAGTTTCAAGCTGATCTAGAAAATCGTTCCTGAACCGATGCATTCCTCTCCATCATACCAAGCCACAAACTGGCCGGAGGCGATGCCCTTCTGAGGTTGATCAAAGGTCACATAGAGGCCATTTTCTCTTCTTAATAAGGTGGCTCCAACCAATGGTTGTCTGTATCTGATTCTCGCTTGATACTGAGCAGATTCACCAACTTGCAGTTTCAAATCTTCTCTAATCCAATGGATTTGATCCTCCTTTACAAAAAGAGCGTTCCTCAGTAAGCCAGGATGTGTTTCTCCTAAGCCAGTGTAGATCACATTCTGTCTTGTATTGGTGGCTATCACAAATAATGGTTTGCCAGTGCCACCAACTTTTAGGCCTTTCCTTTGTCCTACAGTGAAATAATGAGCTCCATTGTGTTCTCCTAGAATGGTGCCTTGATTAGGCTCAAAGTCCAATGGCAAGGCCATATTATCAAGCTCTTCATCACTGAGGTCTTCCATTTCAATTCCCGCAGGAACAGCATATTTTTTTAGAGAAGGGAGCTCTTCCGGAATTTGAATGATATGTCCCTTCTTTGGTTTTAATTGTTGCTGTAAGAAATCTGGAAGACGTACTTTTCCGATGAAGCAAAGTCCCTGACTGTCTTTTTTATCAGCCGTGATCAAGTCTAAAGATTTAGCTATTTGCCTTACCTCCGATTTTTGAAGGTGACCGATAGGGAAGAGAGCTTTGCTAAGCTGTTCCTGATCTAGCTGACATAGGAAATAGCTTTGATCCTTGTTAGGATCGGCTCCGGCTTTCAGCTGGTAAATCGTTTTGCCATTTGATTCGATTTCTCCTCGTTGGCAGTAGTGACCGGTAGCCACATAATCTGCTTTAAGCTTTGCGGCAGCTTTCAGAAATAAATCAAACTTAATTTCTCTATTGCAGAGGATATCAGGGTTGGGAGTTCTCCCAGCCTCGTATTCGTCAAACATGTAATCAACGATTCTTTCCTTGTATTCGTAGCTCAGGTCGATCGCCTGAAATGGAATTCCCAGCTTCTCTGCCACTAGCATGGCATCTGTGGAGTCTTCCATCCAAGGGCATTCATTAGAAATGGTAACGGATTCATCGTGCCAGTTCTTCATGAACATTCCGATGACTTCATATCCTTGCTCGATGAGCAAATGTGCGGCTACAGAGCTGTCGACCCCGCCGGAAAGGCCGACGACCACTCTTTTTTTTCTTTGCATTTCTTTCAGTTTGTAATGGATTAAAGGTCCATTAGGTTACTTGAAGGCTAAACATTTCCAGATCATGGAATAGTTCAGAATGCAAAGATATGCAGGAAATTGTTCTTAAATGTCAAAAACCGATGGCAGCATCGTTACCTCTTGGATCTGCTCCACCTTCTAATTTGCCATTCGGCAAAACTAGTATCGCATCCACATAACCAATGATTCGACTGTACTCTTCACTAATTATGTAGCCATTGGATTGCATGGTTTGGATCAAAGTAGAATCAAAAGCTCCAGGCTCAAATATCACACGATCCGGAAGCCACTGGTGATGGAATCTAGGAGATTCGACTGCCTCATGCATTCCCATTCCAAAGTCAACTACATTAGATATGGCTTGTGCAACAGAAGTGATAATCGTAGAACCACCTGGCGTTCCAACAACCATTTTTAGCTTTCCATCTTTCTCAACGATGGTAGGAGTCATGGAGCTCAGCATTCTTTTTCCAGGCTGGATGCTATTTGCTTCAGCACCGATTAGTCCAAACATATTTGGCTCTCCAGCTTTAGAGCTGAAATCATCCATTTCATTATTCATGAAAAAACCCAGATCGTCTATAAACACTTTGGACCCATAGGCTCCATTTAGGGTAGTGGTCACCGCCACTGCATTTCCATCTGCATCTACAATGGAATAATGGGTGGTTTCCATGCTCTCCGCATACATAACCTCGCCCTTAGCAATGTCTTCGGATTTCGTTGCTTTATTCGGAGTGAAAGTGCTCATGCGATCTTTCAGATAAGCCTCATCCAAAAGCTGCTCAATTGGAATATCCACAAAGTCAGGATCTCCCAAATAAAAGTTTCTATCTGCATAAGCTCTTCTTTCTGCTTCTACCATTAACTGAATATGCTCAGCGCTATGATATTCCATTTCTCCGACAGAATAGGGTTCCATCATTTGCAAAATCTGGCCAATGGTTACACCGCCTGAACTTGGGGGTGCCATGGAAATTACCTTGTGCCCATTGTAATTAAATACAATCGGGTCTCTCCAAACAGCTTCGTAATTCTCTAAATCCTCCATGGTGAATATCCCGCCAATAGAATCCATATGGCTTACCAGCATTTCGGCTGTTTGGCCTTTGTAAAATTCGTCTCTACCGTTTTCTGCGATTCTTTTTAGGGTTTCTGCTAAAATTGGCATTTTGAGTATTTCACCTTCTGGATAGGCAGTAGAATAGAATGTATTTGGACCATTCACCTCAATGAAGGTTTGCTTAAGTCTTTCAAAGCTATCTGCTTGTCTTTTCCGAACTGCCCATCCTTTTTCTGCCAAAGCGATGACTGGCTCAAAAATCTCTTTGGGGTCGAGTTTACCAAATCTGGCTTGGGCTTCAAAGACACCTGCAACGGTCCCAGGAATTCCTGATGCGAGTGCCCCTTTGGTGCTAAGCCCGGGAATTATGTTTCCTTCTTCATCCAGGTACATGTCGCGATCTGCAGCACCAGGCGCCTTTTCTCTATAGTCCAAGGACCCGATGGTTCCGTCAGCCATTCGGTAAACCATGAATCCTCCACCACCAAGATTTCCAGCGAATGGATAGCAAACGGCCAAAGCCATTTCCGTAGCCATCATGGCATCAAAGGCATTACCGCCTTTCTCCATGATTTGGACTCCAATTGCTGAAGCTTCTTCCATGGCGGAAACCACCATGGCATTATCTACTATCGGCCCAACTTTGGGTTCTTTTTCTACCTCGGGTGGAGAACAGGCAAAGAATACAACAATTGCGAAAGCGAGGTACTTGGTGGTTTTAAGCATGGAAATCTAGTTTAACAAGGTGCTGTTGAAGAGTTTTAGAATACGTTTGTATTCATCGGTCCAGGAGGAAGGCTCTACAAAGCCATGATCTTCAACCGGATAGAGGGCCATTTCCCAATTGTCCTTTTCAAGTTCTATGAGTCGCTGGGCGAGGCGAACCACATCCTGGAATTGTACATTGACATCTACCATTCCATGGGCGATCAGAAGATTCCCTTCTAAGCCTTCGGCAAAGTAAATAGGAGAGGAACGCTCAAAAGCGATTGGGTCTTCCTCAGGAGTATTCAAAATATTGGAGGTGTAACCATGGTTGTAATGAGCCCAATCCGTTACCGACCTTAGAGCCGCCCCGGACTTGAATACATCCGGTTCGGTGAATAAAGCCATAAGCGTGATGAATCCGCCATAGCTACCCCCGTAAATACCAAGTCTTTCTGGATCGATGTCATGGCTATCAATGAGGTATTTTGCTCCGTCAATCTGATCAGAAAGATCCTTTCCTCCCATGTGACGGTAGATACCGGTTCTCCAATCTCTACCGTATCCGGCACTTGCTCGATAATCTATGTCAAGAACAGTGTAGCCAAGATCAGTAAGTAAATTGTGGAACATATATTCTCTAAAGTAACTGCTCCACCATTTGTGGACGTTTTGTAGGTATCCCGCTCCATGCACGAAAATGACCGCTGCTCCATTCTTTTTAGAGGCTTCTGGTGTGTATAGTCTTGCTGGAACCATGGCTCCATCTTCTGCTTCAAACTGAATGATTTCAGGATCACGCCATGAATAGGATTGAAATTCTTGGCTTTGACCTGAGGTCAATTGTACTTCTTCTGAATTCTTTTTGCTCAAATCCTTCATGAAGAGCTCTGAAGGCCGATTACTGTAGGAATTCAAGATGATCAGCTTTTCCTCATCCGGAGAAAGGAAGGCATCATTTTTTCCATCAAGTGATGTCAGCTGTTCTCTTTCACCACCCATAAGAGGCATTTTATAAAAGTGCCTAACACTTGGACTCACCTCAGAGCTTGTGAAATACCAGGACTTTCCATCCTTAGAAATACTCGGATTAAATACTTCAAATTCTCCAGAGGTAAGAGCTGTTTTCTCGCCACTTTGAACATTCAATAGATACAAGTGAGAATAACCGGATTCTTCAGACTGATAATAGATGTGTTCGCTATCAGGGAGCCATCCGAAAACTCCAGAAGAGAAGGTCCAGCCAATTCCTGGCCCAGCGATCCATGCTTCATCACGCTGACGATCTAAGGTGATCAGATCGCCCGTTTCAAAATCTACGGATGCAATCCATCGGTCTTTATTATCCAGTGATCTGGCCACCAAAATGGCATATTCACCATTTGGTGAGAAGTAAGGGCCAGCTAAAAAAACATCCCGCTCTTTCTCTTCCCATTCCTTGTCGGGATAGTCTGAGACATAATCCGGTAAATCCTTGATTCCTTCTAGGGTAGAGCTATTTGCGTAGATGACGGTGTCATTCTCTAAGTCATAAAATCCAATCTCAACCGTAGTGCCAGTAGTACCTACTTTTGGTCTTCCTCGAAGTTCTTTGGTATAACCGGACTCATCCATGTAATCCGGTACCCCTGTGGGTTTATTGGTGCTTCGTTTATAAACACTAAATGTGGCGAATCGCTGATCGGGAGAGAGCGCAAGGTTTGTCAGATTTTTTCCCTTTCTATAAAATGCAAAATCTTCTTGTTCCTCCGCTTCCTGCGTAGCTTCTCGATATTCCCTTCGCATTTTGTCCTTTTCTTCACGTTCCTGAAGGACCTTACTTAGTTTGACGGTTTCCTGCTCGAGATAACTTTTAGACTTTTCATCACTACTTGAACTAGAGGATTTCGATGGGCCGTTTCCCTCTTTAATGTTGGTAGCCTTGGTCACCTTTTCAGTTTCGGTGTTTACTACATAGATATTTCCATCAGAGTTAAAGGCGATTAGCTTTTCATCCGCTAAATATGCAGGGTTACTGAGGGCGGTATACCATTCTAAAATTTCTTCAGACTCACCTGTGCTTACATCCTCAACCATTATTTTCTGTCCTTCACTGTAAAGAACAGCAGTTTTACTCTTATTCAAATCACCTCTTCGAGCACGAGCATTTCGAGCTTCTTTCCAGTTGACTTTTAAAATTTCTGAAGGATTTGAAATGTCTATTTTATACAGCGAATCAGCTGGATCATTTTCGAGATTGTATCTGAAATATATTGTTTGCCCATCTTTAGACCAGTATGGAGAAGAAGGGAAAGTTCCCATCCATGCCGGATCTCTCATGATGTATTCCACACTCAAGTCGCTTTCCTGAGCTTTGGCCATGCCAATAATAGTGATGAGGCTGGCAGTAAGGAGAAGTCTTTTCATAAAGGGTTTGCTTAGTTACTTCTTAGCGAAGCCAAGAATTCTTGAAGCTCTTTTTTGATTAAAATGATATGCTCCTGAAGTTCGGTGTTGATAGGAGCCGAGGATTCTAACTCAGACTCGATTTTGTGAACCAGTTCCAGGGTCTTAGTGGCGCCAATATAGCTCAGGGATGGCTTGGACTTATGTACTCGTTTTTTAATGGTAGAATAGTCCTTTTTCTGGTAAAGATCGCTTAGCTCCTGTAACTCGACTAGGTTAACCGAAATCACCAGCCCCAATAATTCTTCGATCAGCTCCTGATTATCCCTTCCTAAGTAATTATAAATGGTGTCCTCGTCTATATGCTGATACATTTGACTATTAATCGAATCTTAAAAATGATGGAATAGCCGCTAAAAATATAAACATTTTTCAAAACGACTTCTTTCTAATGTATGCGTTTGCTGGATTGGAGCCATTTGAAAAAAAGTCTGTCTGTACCCATGAAAATTGGGCTCGTCATGATATTGGTTTTTGCCATCCAGGAATCCTTTAATCTGGACTTCGGAATATTGGGAATTCTACCAAGAAAAATCTATGGACTCTTTGGAGTTTTCTTAACTCCTTTCATCCATGCTTCGGAGTTTCATCTACTCTCAAATTTGTACCCTTTTCTCATTCTATCCATAGTGCTTTACTATTTCTATGATCGGATAGCTGGATGGGTTTTGGTCTACGGTATGCTATGGACGAATATTCTGGTTTGGTGTGCAGGCAGGCCCTATCTGCACATAGGAAGTAGTGGTTTGGTCTATATGCTGGCCTTCTTCCTGATGTGTTTTGGTTTTTTCCGTTGGAAAACCAAAGATCTAATCGTCTCGATAGCCGTTATTACCATATATGGAAGTATGATATTTGGAGTAATTCCTAGCATGGGTAGAGTTTCCTGGGAGAGTCACCTGCTAGGGGCTGCTGTTGGATTTGTTTTGGCCTTTTATATCGCCCGTAAAAACCAGATCAAAGCCTTCGCATTATCAAGCATTTCTTAATTTTGAATTAGAATTTGGTTTTGATGGATAAAAAGAAGAAAATATTTCTGGGAGCTTTTGTGATTTTCATGGTTATCATGCTTTGGATAGGTTATGACATTTCTAAGCGAACCACCTTTCCGGGTTCTAAACCTCAACTTCAGGAAAGGATCACAGATCAAAACTAGCCATGGAGAAGAATAAGATAGATGTAGAAAAGATCGATCTGGAAAAGATGAAGGAAAAGACGGCTGAAAGTCCGTCTAATCTTCCCTATGCCCATCATAGTGGAAGTGCCATCATCAAGCCAGAAGATAAAGGAAAAATTACTGGTCGTGCGGTAGCGGCCATGCATTCCCAAACGGATATGCAGATGTCTCAAATCTATCAGCAGATGCAACTTTTGGCTGATCAAGCCAAAAAAATTCAATCTAGAGTTGAGATTTCTGAGCGCATTTATCAGGCTTCTATAGGTTTTGAGCCGCTGATCAATCATATCTATTTTTTATACCAAAAAGATGAAGGCACGGATTTCCTTAGTATGCTATCACCTGAGGACTGGGGTAGGAAGAAGGGCTTCGCTAAATTCGTTGCAGAAGTTAAACTGCTGGCTGATCACACCTGGGATATCCTGAGAGAAGGAGAGTGAGTATGCAGAGCCTTATCATTCGTCAGCTCGATGAGATCCTACAGGAGAGCGATCTGTTTTTCGACTCTGGTTTTGATCTGGATTTAAATCCCAATTTTCTGGATGAAAATTCAAAGGATTGGCTTTCTGAGGCATACCAAGAATTAGGTGGAAAGTCTGATTATCCACTGCTGGAGAAACTCAAATTCGACTTTAAAATTAACCGATTCGTAATCAAATATGATGATGAATCACACTTTAATAGATATCGATCAATTACCTTAAGGTCAGATATTTATGGTCATTTTAGTTTTACCTTTTCTCAAGCGTACAAGAGACTTTGCAGAACCTTTGAAAAGGATTGTCTGAAAGTAGGTATGCAGAACAGAGCCTGGTTTGGGAGTCCAATGGCCAAGGCGCATTTTGGAGAGGGTAGCGATCCGGGAGATTTTTTTGATGAAGGTGCTCCAGGCTGGAAGTTGCTTGCATATAATGATCTCCAAATGGATCTTCAATCCAGATTGCATGGCTATAAACTCATTCGTATTGCACCATACGAAACGCTGATGATAGGGGGTAGACTTCAGCGAATCGATCATTTACTGATGTCAGCAAATGACGACACCAAAGCCATTATTCTGAATTGGTTGAAACGAAAAATGGCCTGATCAGGAAAAAAGACCGAATATCTCTCGATTCACTTTTTCGAGGATGTATGAAAAGTCAGTGGGCCTATCAACGAAATCGATCTCGTTTACATCTACTATCAATAGATTCCCTTCTTTGTACTCAGCAATCCAATCCTCATAGTGTTGATTAAGATTCTTGAGGTAGTCAATTCTCATCGTGGTTTCATAATCCCTGCCTCGCTTTTCTATTTGCCCTACCAACTTTGGAATGTCCGCTTTCAAATAAATTAGTAGGTCCGGAGCCTTCACGTGGGGAATCATTGAATTGAACAGATTTAGGTAGCTATCGTAATCCCTTTGGGTTAGATACCCACTTTTATAAAGATTCGCAGCAAAGATGTATGCATCTTCATAGATCGTCCTGTCCTGAATAGTATTGGAAGTCTTCTCCTGAATTTTCTTGATTTGATTGAATCGTGAATTCAGGAAATAAACTTGCAGATGGAATGCCCATCGCTTCATATCAGCATAGAAATCGGGTAAGTACGGATTATTATCCACTGACTCGAATTCAATGTCCCAACCGAGATGCTTACCAAGCATCTCGGCCAAGGTGGTTTTACCACTTCCAATATTTCCAGCGATGGCCAGGTGCATCCTTATTTTTTGAATTGGGAAGAAACGACTAAATCTTTGCTTCCAGGTGTGTAGGCGTAGAACCCTTCTCCAGTCTTAGCCCCTTTGTATCCTGCTTCTACCATGTTTACCAAAAGTGGGCAGGGAGCATATTTTGGGTTACCAAATCCATCATAAAGAACCCTAAGGATAGAAAGACATACATCCAAACCGATGAAATCAGCGAGCTGTAGTGGTCCCATGGGATGCGCCATACCAAGTTTCATCACCGTATCAATTTCTTCAACTCCAGCTACTCCTTCATACAGGGTGTAAATAGCTTCGTTGATCATGGGCATAAGGATTCTATTGGCCACAAAACCCGGATAATCATTCACCTCAACCGGTACTTTTTGGAGATTTCTTGAGAGTTCCATGATAACCTCAGTGGTCTCATCTGAAGTCGCATAACCACGGATCACTTCAATGAGCTTCATCACGGGAACAGGGTTCATGAAGTGCATTCCGATTACCTTATCCGGTCTCTTTGTAGCCGCGGCAATTTTTGTGATCGAAATCGAAGAAGTGTTGGAAGCAAGGATTGCTCCTTCGGGTGCGGCTTCGTCTAGCTGTCTGAATAGATCCAGTTTTATTTCCATGTTTTCGGTAGCTGCTTCTACGACCAGATCAGAATTCTGTACTCCGTCCGCCATGGTTGTAAAAGTTTTAATCCGTTCAAGGGAAGTTGCTTTGTCTTCTTCTGTCAACTTTCCTTTAGCTACCTGACGGTCCATATTCTTTTGGATTTTCGCCAAAGCTTTGTCAAGAAATTCCTGCTTCAGATCGATCAGAGATACATTATAACCAAATTGGGCAAAGACGTGGGCGATTCCATTTCCCATGGTTCCAGAACCGATTACTGCTACATTTTTCATGATTTTGAGTTAAAGTTTATTTGGGGTTTTCTTCTAATTATTTGGAGTCCAAAGCTAAGATTCAGGCCTTCAGAATCCAATTTTTAACCCTCCAAAAGAGCTTATGTTTAGGCTCATTTCGAGCTTGCGAAGAATATT
This sequence comes from uncultured Cyclobacteriaceae bacterium, assembly GCA_937146645.1. Lineage (GTDB taxonomy): Bacteria > Bacteroidota > Bacteroidia > Cytophagales > Cyclobacteriaceae > Algoriphagus. The sequence continues at coordinate 115,403 of CAKZRQ010000037.1, read as the reverse complement.
GTCTAACTTTGATTCATGGAAGAATTAGGGCTGGTTTCTGAATTAGCGATAAAGAGATTTACAGATTATGGGGCTTATCTTGGACTTGCTTCTGGTGACGAAGTTTTGTTGCCCCAAGGGTATCTGAAAGGGGATGAGAAGGAAGGAGATTTGGTCGAGGTATTTGTTTATACCGATAGTGAAGACCGACCTGTAGCAGTTACTGAAAGGCCATTGGCCTACCTGGATGAATTCGCTGTTTTAGAGGTAAAGCAAAAAACTTCCTTTGGTGCATTTTTGGATTGGGGATTACCAAAAGACCTACTCGTTCCAAATTCTGAGATGGGCAAGGAAATGAAAGAAGGAGACAGAGTTCTCGTGCGAGTCTGTGTGGACAACAAGACAAACAGGCTTATTGGTGTAGGTAAGTATTCGAGCTTTTTGGATCCTGCTCCGGAAGAATTCAGCGCTGGATTACCTATGACTGGATTAATTTTCGACAAAACGGATCTAGGTTATAAAGTCCTGGTGGAGGATCAATTTGAAGGGCTCCTGTATAAAAATGAAGTTTTCGAAGATATTCAGATTGGGGATAAAAGAACCGTCTATTTAAAAAAGCGGAGAGATGACGGCAAGCTGGATTTGCTCTTACTTCCTCCTAATCGGACTAAATACGATGAAGGAGCTGAGAAAATTCTTAAGATTCTTGAAACCCAAGGAATGCTAAAGCTGCACGATAAATCAGCTCCAGAGGACATCAAAGCCCAACTTGGAATGAGTAAGAAGCATTTCAAGCAGAGTATTGGGCAGCTTTACAAAGCGAGGAAGATTTTGATCCTTCCTGATGGGATCGTACTTAATTCGGCCAATTAATGATTGATTTAGAATCCTTTCGAACCGAAAGCCGATCTGATTATCCGAATAATAAGAGGCTGAAAGATCGAATGCGAAAGGTTAAGCCCAAGGCTTTGGACGAGAAGTTCCACACCTTGCATGATGAAACTTTCGCCGAATTAGATTGCCTGGATTGCGCCAATTGTTGTAAAACGACTAGTCCTATTTTCATTCGCACTGATATCGATCGACTCGCCAAGGTCTTTAGGATGAAATCGACAGAGTTCATTGATACCTATCTGAATCAGGACGATGAGGGGGATTATGTTTTGAATTCCTCGCCCTGCCCGTTTTTGAATGAGGATAATACGTGTCTGGTTTATGAGGATAGACCAAAGGCCTGCCGGGAATACCCTCATACAAACCGGAAGAAGATGCATGGCATTTTGAATTTGACTTTGAAGAACACGCTGGTTTGTCCTGCAGTCTTCAAAATTTTCCAGCAGATTGGTCAGGAGTTTAGGAAGTAATTTAAATCTTTTGCTTTTTTGGGGTCCCAAAAACCTATTAGTACTATGCAGGATCAGGATATACCATTTTTAGGCGTAGATGTGGGAGGAACGCATCTTAAGATTGGCTTGGTAAATAAGTCCGGTGAAATCCTAGATTTCCAGAAAGAAGAGACCACAACGTATCGGGAATATCCGGAGGGATTTGGTCCGAAATTCATCAAAGAGCTAGGGAAATATCTAGCGAAATACCCCGAAGTTCGTGAAGTTGGAATCGGTCTTCCGGGCTTAATTTCTAAGGACAGAACTATACCCCTTGAAATCCCTGCCATACCAGGTTTGAACGGTTTCAGATTGAAAGAAGGGTTGAAAGAAGCCTATCCAAGTCATGATTTCTTCCTGGAGAATGATGCCGCTGCAGCTGCTATCGGGGAGTTTTATTTTGGAGAAGGTGACAAAGCGGAGAATTTCCTTTTCATTACCATGGGTACAGGAATAGGAAGTGCATTGGTGCTTGATGGGCAGGTTTTTAAAGGCTCCAGAGGTAATGCCATGGAGATGGGACATATGCTCGCCAATGGCAATGCTAGACTTGAGACATTGGTTGGTCGCGGCGGAATTCTGAATATTTTAGACAAATATCTTAAATCTCATCCTGAATTAGCTGGAGAATTAGCGGATGCTGTACCAGGAATCCATGTTTTGGTAAAGACTGCCAAAGAAGGGAATGGAGTGGCTTTAAAAGTATTTGAAGAGGTAGGAGAGATCCTCGGAGCAGCTATAGTTTCTACGGTTAGGATTCTGGATGTGACTGATGTTTACTTTGGTGGTGGAGTCTCAGCTGGCTTGGAATTTATCCTTCCTAGTATGAAAAAGATATTAGAAGAATCACTTACTCCTTACTACACTCAGCATCTAAATCTGGAGAGAGCTACACTTGAAAACGATGCGGGTACGCTTGGTGCCGCCGCGCTATGCTTTATGGGTTCAGGTTTGTAATTGTTACTTCTGAAACTTTGCTTATTGCATTCATTCGAAAAAGGACCTTCAAAGGTTCTTTTTCTGTTTCTACACCCTCACAATCTCCACTGGGCTCCAGAAAATAGAAAAAGAAGCTTTGGCTTTTATCCACTAATTCTACTCGATCGGGTCTTCCCAGAGTTTTAATAATGGACTGATTAGAAGCACCCAGGAAGGTGTTCTTGATCTTTCTTAATTCTTCTAAATCCTGAATTCTAAGGCCTTCGCATCCATAGCGATCCGCTTTCCAGTTTTCCAAATTGATTTTGCCTGCATCAAGCTTTGAACTGCAGGAGCCTAAGAAAAGGAAAAGTCCTAACGCGAATAATACGATTCTATTCATCTTAAAGGGAAGCAGGAGTTATCTGATCTTTTTGTTGCTGGTTTTTGACTAACCATCCAAAAGAGACCAAAGCATAAACTCCAATAATTACGCTGAGAATAGGAACAGCAATCAAGGATTTGAATAAGAGAAAAAGCACTCCAGAGAAAATGAGGATTCTCGCTATTTCTTGAGGCAAGAACCAATTCCTTTTCTCAAAAACTCCAGAGAAACTAACAGTGGTCCAGATGATAATTACACTCACTCCAACTTTCACCATCCAATCGAAGGAGCTGACCTGAAAGAGGAAAAAGCCCGTTAGAACCAGCAGGAGAATGTATTGGAAGAAAACGTACCAGTTAAAACTTGGTGGCACTACGGTATCAAATTTCTTGAAATCTTTTTCAGGTTCCTTTGGGGCACGGTAACCTCCCAAGTAATCAGGAAGCCAACCGGGTTTGTTGAATAGATACTTCACCTTATCGCTCCATTTTGGAATCATGGCGAGCTCTTCCTTCATCGTGGCGTAATGAGCAAGATTCACCCAAAATGGATTCCAACTGTTCACAGGAGTAGTGATTCCATAAGTAGGAGTTTCTTCTTCTTCCTGAAATGTCCCAAACCATTTATCGAAGATGATAAACGTTCCTCCGTGGTTTTTATCAATGTATTTAGGGTTCCTTCCATGATGAACTCTATGGTGAGATGGGGTATTCATGAATTTCTCAAGGAAACCCATTTTACCAATGGCTTCAGTGTGAATCCAGAATTGGTAAAGCAAGTTAATTCCAGAGGCCAGAATAAGCATGACTGGATCAAACCCTAACAGCGCTAAAGGAAAATAAAAGAAAAACGTCCAGAAGGTTTGAGTACTGCTTTGCCGTAAGGCTACTGAAAGATTATACTCCTCGCTGGAATGATGGACTACATGACCTCCCCAAAATAAATTGATCTCATGACTTTTGCGATGAGCCCAGTAATAGCACAAGTCGTAAAGGAAAAATAGTAGGAGGAAAGTCCAGATATTATTTGGGATCTGGAATAAGGCTAGCTGCTCATGGATCAGGGTATAAATTCCGATGGAAACGACCTTGACAAATACACCTGTGACCTGGGAAATCACACCGCAGTTAATGTTGGTTACAGCATCATTTAATCTATATCCGGGATGTTTTTGGAAGCGTAGAGTGATCATTTCTATGGCCATCAGAATAAAATACATCGGGATGGCGATCACTACTGGACTGAGGTTCATACTCTTGGGTGAATTTACTGAAACTAACTGTCAAATATAATCAATAATCGAACACCGGATAAGAGCTTTCTGTTTGCCCAAATCCTTTATATTAGTGCCTGAATTCCCCTGATTTATTTATGTACGGTCGTTTCGGAAAAGTCTTCTATTACTTCATGGTTTTTGGGTTTATTTTTTTCCTGCTGTATTTCTATTCAGCCATGCCAGAAACCGTGCAATATCAGCTTGAATCGGGCACAGAGCATGAAAGAGACACCTTTTTCTATAGCATTATTGCATTGTTTGTTGTGTGTAATTTGGTGGTGTTGCTTCCGCCAAAGCTTCTTGAGACCAGGACCCATAATGGACTGCATAAGCTTTTCCCGGTAGGGGATGATTATCGGGACTATTTTCTCGCCTGGTTTTATTCCTTTGGAGCGATTTTGAATACCTGTCTTTTGGTCATGGTTTTCTTTGTGCATGCCATTAATAATCAGGAAGGAATCAATGCATCAGAATTCAATTTCTTTTTTTACTTAATTCCACTTTTGCTCGTTCTTTGGGTAATCGCATTTTTCATTTTATTAGTCAATAAATTCAAACAAGTGAAATTAGATTCCTAGAATCTATTTGCCTATGGCCGAAAAAGTTCAATACAACGAGGATAGTATTAAATCACTGGACTGGAGGGAGCATATCCGCCTGAGGCCAGGAATGTACATTGGAAAATTAGGGGATGGAAGTGCGCAGGACGATGGCATATATGTTCTGGTGAAGGAGATTTTAGATAACTCCATCGATGAACACATGATGGGGCATGGACGGACCATCGAAGTAAAAATTTCAGAACATAAAGTTGAGGTTAGGGACTATGGTCGAGGCATTCCTTTAGGAAAAGTAATCGACTGCGTTTCTAAGATTAATACTGGTGGAAAATATGACTCTGGTGCCTTCCAGAAATCTGTTGGATTGAATGGGGTGGGTACCAAAGCTGTGAATGCCCTGTCCGATTATTTTAAAGTCCAATCTTATCGAGATGGAGAGACGAAGGTAGCTGAGTTTGAAAAGGGTGTTTTGGTGAATGATCAGAAGGTCATCAAATCCTCAGATAGGAATGGAACCAAGATTGTGTTTTCTCCTGATTCTACTGTTTTCAAGCATTATCATTTCATCCCTGAATACCTTGAGAATCAGATATGGAATTACGCTTATCTGAATGCTGGCCTTACCATCAATTACAATGGAAAGAAGTATTTCTCCGATAAGGGGCTTTACGATTTGCTGTCAAATAAGGTAGATGAGGAGGCTTGTCGATATCCAATCATCCATTTGAAAGGAAATGACATTGAATTGGCTTTGACTCATACGAATCAATATGGTGAGGAGTATTATTCCTTTGTCAATGGACAATACACCACACAAGGAGGAACTCATTTAGGAGCATTCAGGGAAAGTATCGTGAAAACCCTGCGCGATTTTTACAAGAAGGATTACGATGCGGCAGACATTCGTCAGAGTGTGGTTGGAGCGATAGCTATCCGAGTGCAGGAGCCAGTTTTTGAATCTCAGACTAAAACCAAGTTAGGTTCGCAGTCTGTTGGGCCAGATGGACCAACGGTAAGGACTTTTGTGAATGACTTCATCAAGGTGGAGTTGGATAACTACCTGCATAAAAACCCTCAAGCCGCAGATGCTTTGTTGAAGAGAATTCTTCAGTCAGAGAGGGAAAGGAAAGAGATCTCTGGAATCAAAAAACTGGCTAACGAGCGTGCAAAGAAGGCAAATCTTCACAACAAGAAGCTGAGAGATTGCCGTGTTCACTATGATGACAACAAAGGAGATGAAGAGCTTAAGAATGAAACCATGCTCTTTATCACAGAAGGAGACTCCGCTTCAGGCTCCATTACAAAGTCCAGAAGTGTACAGACTCAAGCTGTGTTCTCTCTTCGTGGGAAGCCATTGAACTGCTATGGGATGACCAAGAAGGTGGTTTACGAAAATGAAGAATTCAATCTGCTCCAGCATGCTCTGAATATCGAAGACGGCATCGAAGGCCTGCGGTATAGAAAGATAGTCATCGCGACTGATGCAGATGTGGATGGAATGCACATTCGTCTGCTCATTATGACTTATTTCCTGCAGTTTTTCCCCGACTTGGTGAGAAATGGTCATTTGTTCATTTTGGAAACTCCACTTTTCCGAGTTAGAAATAAGAAAGAAACGATCTATTGCTATACAGACGAGGAGAGACAAAGAGCCATTCACAAACTCGGTGGCAAGCCTGAGATCACTCGGTTTAAGGGATTGGGAGAGATATCCCCAGAGGAGTTTGGAGGATTTATTGGGGAGGATATTCGATTGGAGCCGATTATTCTCAATAAGGAGACAAAAATTGCTGACCTCCTTAAATTCTACATGGGCAAGAATACTCCAGACAGACAGACCTTTATCATCGACAATCTCAAGGTTGAAAAGGATCTCGATTTAGGTGGTGAGTCGAAGGAGGAAACAGAAGAAATCGAAGCGGCATAAAAGCTTTTCGGCCTGATGGGCCAAAACAAAATTTTATAAATGAGCGAGGAGAATAATACTCACAAGAATAACGACGAAGACTTACAAGTATCCGTTCCCGTATCAGGGATGTACAAGGACTGGTTTCTGGATTACGCTTCTTATGTAATCTTGGAAAGGGCGGTTCCAGCTATAGAAGATGGACTGAAACCCGTGCAACGAAGAATCCTTCACGCCATGAAGGAAATGGATGATGGTCGATTTAATAAGGTCGCCAACATCATTGGCCAATCCATGCAATATCACCCTCATGGTGATGCTTCCATAGGAGATGCCATCGTGAATCTTGGCCAGAAAGATCTTCTTATTGAGACTCAAGGCAACTGGGGTGATATTAGGACCGGAGATCGTGCTGCCGCAGCAAGATATATTGAGGCCAGACTTTCGAAGTTTGCTCTTGAGGTGGTATTTAATCCTCAAACCACAGAATGGCAGCTTTCTTACGATGGCAGAAAGAAGGAGCCCATTACCCTTCCTGTTAAGTTTCCACTATTGCTTGCTCAGGGGGTTGAGGGAATTGCTGTAGGTCTGTCGACCAAAATCCTACCACATAACTTTTGCGAGCTTATCGAGCAATCGATTAAGGTGCTTAAAGGGAAGAAGCCAAAGATATTCCCTGACTTTGCTACAGGTGGATTGGCAGACTTTTCGGAATACAATGCTGGCCAAAGAGGAGGCAAGGTAAAGGTTCGAGCAAAAATCGAAGAGGTTGATAGTAAATCACTTGCTATCAAGGAAATACCTTATGGAGAGACTACTGATTCATTGATTGACTCTATCCTAAAAGCTAATGATAAGGGAAAGATAAAAATCAAGAAAGTCGTTGACAATACAGCCAAGGATGTAGAGATCATTGTGCACTTAGCGACTGGGGTTTCGCCAGATGTGACTATCGATGCACTCTATGCCTTTACAAACTGTGAAGTATCCATTTCTCCGAATGCCTGTGTGATTGTAGACGAGAAGCCTGTTTTCATGTCTGTCAATGACATTCTCACTTACAATACCAATCAAACCAAGGAGCTACTCAAGCGAGAGCTTGAAATCCGAAGAGGAGAATTGATGGAGAAGCTTCTTTTCTCTTCATTGGAAAAGATCTTCATCGAAAACAGGATTTATCGAGACATCGAGGAATGTGAGACCTGGGAAGCTGTTTTGGAGGCTATTGATTCGGGGTTAGAGCCATATAAGCCTGATTTCTATCGGGAGATCACCAAAGATGATCTGGTTAGATTGACCGAAATTCGGATTAAGCGAATTTCCAAGTTTGATGCTTTCAAGGCCGATGAGCTAATGAAAAGGCTTCAGGATGAACTGGACCAAGTCAATTATGACCTGGAGAATCTGACGGATTACGCGATCGGGTATTACCAGAAGCTTCTTGACAAATACGGAAAAGGAAGGGAGAGAAAGACTGAAATCAGAGCTTTTGACACCATTAAGGCTACCGTTGTGGCTGCTAATAATGCCAAACTTTACGTGAACCGTAAGGATGGTTTTGTGGGCTATGGCTTAAAAAAGGAAGAATTTGTAAGCGAATGCTCAGACCTCGATGATATTCTTGTTATCCGGAAAGATGGGATTTGTATGGTCTCTAAAATCCAGGAAAAGAACTTCATGGGTAAGGATATTCTTTACGTGGGAGTTTTCCGAAAAGGAGATGAGAGGATGGTTTATAACCTCATTTATCTGGATGGTGGCTCTGGCCGAACCATGGTGAAACGTTTTCAGGTTTTAGCGGTGACCAGAGATAAAGAATATGTACTTACTAAGGGTGCGAAAGGCTCCAAAGTGCATTATCTCACTGCCAACCCGAACGGTGAGGCAGAGATCGTGACCGTAAGTCTTACCCAGGGCGCTAAGGCCAGGGTCAAGGTTTTTGACTTCGACTTCGCAACTCTTGATATTAAAGGCCGGGGAGCCGGAGGAAATATTCTTACACGACACCCAGTACGAAAAGTGGTCCTAAAGATGGAAGGTGTTTCGACCCTCGGAGGCTTGGACATCTATTATGATCCGGTCGTAGGAAGGTTGAATACTGATGAGAGAGGGAATTTGATTGATAATTTTCTTGGTGATGATCGGATTCTAGCCGTTTATAAAAATGGTGATTATGAGCTCACATCTTTTGAAGTAACCAATAGGTACGATGTCGCTAGTCTGCTGATGATTGAGAAGTTTGATCCGGAGAAGGTTCTCTCCGTCATTTATTATGATGGTGCTAGCAAAACTCATTTTGTCAAGCGTTTCCAGATTGAGACAAGTACCTTGAATAAGCGCTTTAATTTCATCACGGATCATAGAATGTCCAAGCTGATAATTGCCTCTACAGCAAAGCAGCCGCAAGTCAAAGCAACCATTCTTAAGAATAAAGAAAGGATCGAGAAGGATTATGATCTGGACATGATTATCGATGTGAAAGGCTGGAAATCTATCGGAAATAAGCTTAGTAATTATCCTGTGAAAAAGCTGGTGCTATTGGATACTGCTGAAGAGGTGGACGCTGTGAATGAAGAACCAGAAGAAGTGATTGAAAAGCCTGGCCCTAAACCTGTTGAGAAACCCCAGCAGGTGGAGGATAAGGTAGCAGTGGAAAAGCCTAAAGCTGAAGAAGCGGATCCAAAGGTAGTGACTAAGACAAAGTCTGAGCCGAAGAAAGACCTCTCTGAAGAAGAAGATCTTGAAGTAGGCTCAACTATTGATCTTTCTCCTAAGAAAAAGGAAAGCGACGACGAACAATTAGGTTTGTTTTAATGGCCTCCATTGAGGAAATCAAGAACTCTGTCGAATTCATCAAGGCTTTTAAGGCCTATTTAAAGCCTTATGTAACCAAACACAAGCAGGATCTAATTCGGCAGGTCCTGTCAAAAAGAACCAGACAATTTACAGTCGTTCTTGAAGACATTTATAAGCCTCACAATGCTAGTGCCGTATTGCGAACTTGTGATTGCTTTGGAATTCAGGATGTCCATGTGATCGAAAAAACTAAGGAGTATCATATCAATCCATATGTGACCCGGGGAGCAGCTCAATGGGTTGATTTACATAAATACTTTGATCCGGATGGATCATCAGTGCAAAACTGCTTTACCCAGCTCAAATCTTCTGGTTATAAAATTTTTGGTACTAGTCCGGAGGCTGGTTCCATTTCAGTTCAGGAGTTAGACCCAAGTCAAAAAATAGCTCTGGTTTTTGGAAATGAACATGCGGGGATTTCAGAGGAAGTGAAAGATGCCTGTGATGGCTTAGTTCATATTCCCATGAATGGCTTTTCGGAGAGCTTCAATATTTCGGTGGCTGCCGCAGTTTTTTTGTACGAGCTGACCAAAGAAAAATCTCAAAAGTCCTCACCTGATTACTTCCTTTCTGAAGAAGAGAAAGAGGAAATCGAATACCGCTGGTATCGTGAAATAGTTAAAAATGTAGAAGTGCATGAGGCCAAGTTCTTGAAGACCTGGTCAAACCTCTAAAGCCCTTTTACGGGAATGGTCTGTTGGATAAAGGTTGATTTGTTATCTTTTGATTCTATCACCTTTTAGTCATGAAAAAGTTCCTCCTCTTTCTTCTAGCCCTAGTCTTTATAGCTGTAGCTTCAATCTTTGTTTATGGAATGGTTCAATTCCGTGATCGACATGATGGATATTGGCTTGATCTAACCCTGAAAAATCCGAACCCTGGGGAAGTTAAAGCCGGCTTTGCCAAAGTTGATATCAGTCCAGACATTCTGGAGACGTGGGTAGATGCAAATGGTGATGCCCGATTTAACCCTGAGGATGGAGATACTTTTGAAGACGCAAATGGGAACGGTGAGTTTGATGCGGTTTGGTTAGCTGGATTTCATAACGCCAGAGCAGCCCAGGACCTTCTAGATCCACTTTGGGCTAGAGCCATGGTTTTAGACGATGGTGAAAATCAAATTGCTCTTTGTGTGATTGATATGATAGGTTTTGGCAATGATGAAGTCATTGCTACTCGGAAAATGATTCAGGAAAGTAATCCAGAACTTGATTACGTGATAGTTTCTAGTACCCATGTTCATTCTTCGCCGGATTTAATGGGTATGTGGGGTCCTTCTGAGTATGAAAGGGGAGTGGACCCCGAATATCTTTTAAAAGTACAGGAGGGAATAGAAGCTGCTGTATATCAGGCCTACGATTCCCGTGTTCCTGCTCAATTTAAATTAGCCATAGAAGAGGAAAAATTAAAATCAATGGTTGGGGATACTCGGGATCCCCAGGTATTTGATTCTGCACTAAAGCTGATGCAGGTTTTGGATAAAGAAAATGGAACTACGCTAGGAACACTTATGAACTGGGGTAATCACCCTGAGACCCTTTGGCTTGAGAATATTAAAGCGAGCTCCGATTTTCCGGATCCATGGAGGAATATGGTAGAAAATGGAATTATGGATGGTGACAGTACGATAATGGAAGGAGTAGGAGGAGTGGCCATATTCCTGAATGGTGCAGTAGGAGGTTTGATGACCACACATCCTTCTATGGAAATTTCTGATCCTTATTCAGGAGAAACATTCAAATATCAGGATGAGGATAAAATTTTTACCCAAGGCAAAGCTTTGGCTAAAGTGACACTTGAAACTTTAGCTGATTCTTCTTCAGTCATCATAGATCAGGCTAGTTTAGGGATTCGTGCCAAGAGTATGGAATTGAAAATGGATAATGAGCTTTTCCATCTGGCAGCATTCCTTGGGATATTTGATAGGGGATTTACCCAATGGAAACATATCCGATCTGAAGTCTCAGCTTGGACCTTAGGTCCTGCTACCTTTGTGCATGTCCCTGGAGAACTTTACCCCGAAATCCTGCATGGTGGAATTGAATCCCCGGATGGTGCTGATTTTGGTATTGGACCTGTAGAACTACCAGCTATTCAATCAAAGATTCCTGGGCAGTTCAAGTTTTTCGGAGGAATGTCTAATGATATGATAGGCTATATCGTACCCAAATCCCAATGGGATGTAGAGGCACCATTTACCTATGAAAATGAATCAAGACCCTATGGGGAAATCAATTCTTTGGGTCCTGAAACTGCGCCTGCGATCCACAAGGCAGTATTGGAAGTTTTAGAAGAATTAAAAAAGCCATAGTCTCTAGTCATCTGAAACTATGGCCGATAGATGATAAGGAAATTAATCAGCTACTTTTTTGACTAAGGAGTGATCAGGTGTTAGATCAATTCTGATTTTGAATAGACTTTTCCAAGCTATCAATGATCACATTATAGAATCCTTCAAATAATTCAACCATAGCTGGAACAGCTGCTTCATCTGCATTGAATTGGCATCCCCAAGTCACCTGGCAGGAGTTCTCATTTAATGCTTTCACTTTTACATCACTGACATATCCGGTAATCGGAAATGGTCCCTCATTGATCATGTATTGCATTTCCATGGTTTCATTATCTACCTTGTTTAACGTTTCATAGATGGCGGCACCATCTGGCATATAGCAAGTTCTTTTAGCTCCAGCTCCTTCACCTGTTGTTTCTGATCTTTCAATTGGGGAGATGGCTTCGATATTTCTAAATGAGGATAAAACTTTCCATGCTTCGGAAGCTCGGACCTGGATTGATTTACTAACAGTTACTTCGTTCATAATTTATTGGGTTAAATGATTATGATTCGAAAGTAGAATCTGGGTCGTATTCAAAAAAAAATAGCATTCAGTTATGAATGCTAGTCTATGAGTTTCAGTTGCTCATCTACATATTTCTTTAATTCTGATTTGTCTTGGATTTTGTAAAAAATACTAAGACTGAAGATCATTCCAAGAAGAAATTCTGCATAGGCATCAATCCTATTCTCGTCTTTTATTTGACCTAATTTGTGGGCTTTTCTCAAGACCACTTTATAGCTATCACTTAGTTTTGAAATGTAGCTATGGTACTTTTGAATGATATCTTGATTTTCTACACGCATCTCCACAATGGTATTAACCATTAAACAGCTTTTTGGGAAGGTCCGATCAAGCAAGGCTTCAATCAAAGCATAAAAGAATTCCTGAAGGGATTTTATCCCCTCGGTGGATTCTCGCAAACCCTTTAGGAATGGATCTGAATAAGTTGATGTATAATAATCCAAAGAATCCATGAAGAGCATCTCCTTCGGATATTTCGTATAAATGGTAGAACTGCTTACCCCGAGCTCTTCAGAAAGCTCTTTGGCTGAAATTCCTTTGTATCCATTTAGCCAAAAAACGCGCTGAGCCTTTTCGACTAGTTCATCGTATGTTGCTGATAGTACTCTAGCCATTCGTTCCGAAGATAACGTTTATTCCATTTTCAATATACTGATCCCTTTGAGATTCAGAATGAATTAAACAGAAGCTTGTGGATGTACAGAAGAGTCCAACAAGATGTTTTGAAATGGTTACTGACTCTTCATTTGGGTATTCGTTCCGGTTAAGAATATCGACGAATAGCTCCTCCATTTCAAGGAGATATTCTTCCAGAATACCTTTTATTTTTTCATCTGAATCTGCCAGTTCTGTACCAATATGAATAAAGTAGCAGCCTGGAATAATGTCATCATTTTGAAGAAAACTTAAATAGAATTTTTTTAATACTTTTTGAATATCACCTTCCTCTTTTAGGATATCGAATTTTCGATTGCAGTACCTCTCCTTATAAAGCTTTAGTGAGGCATATAAAATGCCTTCCTTATTTTCGAATTCATGGTACAGCGAAAACCGATTGACTCCTGTTTTTTCTACGAGGGTGTTAATAGAACACCCCATGAAACTGTTCTGCCAGAACAGACGAATGGCTTGTTCAAGCACCCGATTGGTGTTGTATTCTTTGTATCTCATGCTGGGGATAAAGCGACACGAATCAGTCAATTCGGTGACTAGGAATCAAGAAATTTTGTATGAGCTGTAAAAAAGAACATAAAAAAGCCATAGTCGAGGTGTGACCCAACTATGGCGGAAAGGCTAAAGAACGACCAGATTTAGTTAAAGAACTTAGTTGCTTCAGACTTACTAAGTGTTTTTTGAGTGAAGTCTTTTACTTCATCAGCGGTCAGACCTGGTGTCTTAATTTGCTTTGAGCGAAGCGTCCCATCTTCCTGTGGAGCAATAAGAATCATGGTTCCATACTTCAGATTGAAAAGTCTGGAATTCACGATAGCAAAACTTTCACCTTCTGCGGTGATGAATGCCGCGTAATCGATTCGTCCTTGTTCAGTGTTCAAATAACCCTGTCCCATGTAGTCTGGGTGGTTTCTTGAAAGAATGGCGAACTGCCCATCTTCTTCAGTGGACTCCGTTTGGATAGCAATCTGAAAAAATGAGCGACTTTCTTCGCCATTCAACATTGCCTCATTTACCGGATTACTGTAGACCTGAAAGCTATTCATGTAAATGGATTTCCCATTAACTTCATAACTACCAGGTGTATTTCCAACAGCCACGTTTGCATCCCCAACGGTCAACTCATACTTAGGGACAGGAAAAACCCCATATGGAAATGGGCCAAAGTCTAATCCCATTTCGATAATCGGCCGGTCCTCTTCCATCATGTCGAGATCCCATGCAGATTCGGTCTCTCGATTCTCAAGAAACTCCATTCTTTTGGATTCATCCCAGTTAGTATTGTTTAGGGATTGTGCTTGTGCAAAGCTTAGTGTGGTGGCACTAAATAATAGTGCGAGTGCAAAATTTTTCATTAGGTTGGTTTTAGTTAAAAATTGCGTTCCCTTTCAAGATGCACTAAGTCTTAAATAGGTTGCAGAGAGTTGAATTATCTAGGTTGATAGGTTACCAAAAAACACGATGGTAGCCTTATTGATTATGAGTGGAGCTCGAATAATACTCGACTAGCATATTTCCAAAACTGTCAACTCGTTCCCAATCAGTATAGTCTATCGGACTATCGGTACTTGTAGGACCATCGGTCATTTTCATGATTAACTTAATCATGATTTTATCCCAAAATGGATAAACCGAGTAATCTAATTTTCCGGCGAAAACCTCTTTGAAATCAGGTTCCCACGAAGATTCCTTCAAAAACTTTATCAGGTAAGGGTTGGTGTCGGGGCGATTCTTATCTGGCTTTCTCGCAACAAGGTTTACGGAAAAAAATGCAGTACTGATAGATTTGAGTTGACTCTTATTTTTCTGAATGAACTGGATGATTTCTTTGCTATGCTTCCCATACCGAATGCTAGCACCGATTACCAAAGTTTGGTATTTGGAAACATCTAAGTCTAATTCCGTGATTGGTATAAGCTCTGCGACTATACCCTTTGATTTAAAAATCTCAAGTAATCTTCCACAGATTTTTTTGGTATGACCATCTACAGAAAAATAGGTTATTCCGATCATTCTGGTTTGATTCTTTCCTGGAATTAAACTTTTCCCAATAAAAAAGCTCCTCAATTGAGGAGCTTAAATTATTCTTCAGAAACAGTAATTTTTTCAATCTTATCTCCAGCTCGGATATCATCGATGACCTCAAGTCCATCCACCACCTTTCCAAAGCACGTGTGGTTTCGGTCTAAATGGGCCGTATTATCCCGGCTATGGCAAATGAAGAACTGAGATCCTCCTGTATTTCTACCTGCATGAGCCATGGATAGAACACCTCGATCATGGTATTGATTATCTCCATCCAGCTCACAATCAATTTTATAACCTGGCCCTCCGGTTCCAGTTCCATTTGGACATCCTCCTTGAATTACAAAATTTGGAATTACGCGATGAAAAGTGAGCCCATCATAAAAGCCTTTATTCGCAAGGTCTGTAAAGTTCTTAACGGTATTAGGAGCGTCATTCTCGTAGAACTCCACCTTCATTGTTCCTTTTTCGGTAACTATATCTGCTGTTTTCATTTGAGTTGGTAAAAAGTCGATGAATTATTTCGAGGACAAAAATAGACCAAGCCATGATTTATCCTTGATTAAAAACGAAAAAAGGAGCGAATTGTCACTCCTTTTATCAAATTAAATTATTGGGGCTCCTTTCAGAATATCTACCGAGGCCTGACTTTTATATTCTTTAAAGTTGTCAACGAATGCCTTTGCTAAGTCCTGAGCTTGCCTGTCGTAGGCCATAGGGTCATTCCAAGTACTTCTTGGGTTTAACACTTCAGAAGGAACATTTGGGCAGGATTGAGGTACTTCTACTCCAAAGACTGGATGTGCCTTGTATTCCACATCATTGAGTTGGTTTTCCAAAGCGGCAGAAATCATGGCTCTGGTGTAAGAGAGTTTCATTCTAGAACCTACGCCATAGACTCCACCCGTCCAGCCCGTATTAATAAGCCAAACTTTCACATCTTGTTCTTCCATCTTTTCACCAAATAGCTTAGCATAGTCGGTGGCATGAAGTGGAAGAAAAGCTGCACCAAAGCAAGCTGAGAAAGTAAGTTTAGGCTCGGTAATTCCCATCTCTGTTCCAGCAACTTTCGCCGTGTAACCAGAGATGAAGTGGTACATAGCCTGACTTTTATTTAACCTTGAAATCGGAGGAATCACCCCAAAGGCATCAGCGGTAAGGAAAAAGATATTTTTTGGAATTCCAGCAACTGAAGGAATTACTGCATGATCAATATGATCGATGGGGTAGGCGGTTCTGGTATTTTCAGTCACTGAAGAATTAGTATAATCCACCTCTCTGGTTCCGGGTTTGAAACGTGTATTTTCTACGATCGCCCCAAACTTGATCGCATCCCAAATCTCTGGTTCCTTCTCTCGGGTAAGGTCAATGGCTTTGGCATAGCAGCCCCCTTCAAAATTGAAAACAGAATTTTGAGTCCAGCCATGTTCATCATCTCCAATTAAATTTCTGTTTGGATCAGCTGACAAAGTGGTTTTTCCTGTACCTGAAAGCCCAAAGAAAATGGCAGTATCTCCGTCATTGCCCACATTTGCAGAACAGTGCATGGAAAGGATGTTTTTGTCATGCGGAAGAATAAAGTTCAAAACAGAAAAAATTCCCTTTTTCATCTCTCCTGCATAGCCTGTTCCACCGATGATGATCATCCTTCGTGTCATATCGAGAATAGCGAAATTCTCATTTCGAGTTCCGTCTTCTATTGGATCAGCTTTGAATTCAGGAGCACAAAGAATAGTGAAGTCAGGCTCGAAATTCTCTAGTTCGTCCTTCTCGGGTCGAAGAAACATGTTGTGGCAAAATAAATTATGCCATGCCCATGTGTTTACTACTCGTAAGTTTAGCCTATGTGCAGGATCAGCACCTGCATAGGCGTCTCTTACAAATAATTCTTTCTCGCTCAGATGAGCTTTCATCTTGTTTAAGAGAGATTCGAATTTATCCGAGTCAAAAGGAGTATTAATATCATCCCAAAAGACTGAATTTTTTGTTCTCTCGTCTAAAACAATAAAGCGATCCTTTGGGGACCGCCCTGTAAACTTACCAGTGTCTGCCATCAAGGCGCCGGTAGAGGTGAGTTGGCCTTCACCGCGCTCCAGCGACCTTTCTACAAGGGCCGCCGGAGGTAGGTTAAAGTGCAATTTTTTGCTTGTTGAAAAGCTCAGATAATCTAATGGTGAAGCCTTGGCTTCCAGAACTGCGTTCTGCATAAATATTTGGGTTTACAAATCTGAAAATTGTCTTTACAAAAGTAAATAAAAGCACTAATCCACCAACCAAAAATCGCCTTTATTTTAGCGCGTAATCGATTACGTAAAAAAATCAGAAGAAAATATGCCGTTTATCATATTTCTGATTTTTTCTGGAAAAACCTGAACCAATTCGTAATGGCAATAGACGCCGATTTTGTAATTTTCTTCGCTAAATCTCTAAAATCGCTTATCATTGTAAATCTTACTTTACCCAAAAATTAAATTCCTTGGAAAATCAGAATAATCTAGAGTTTGACGGGCCTACCATGTTTGGTCACCCAAAAGGTCTAATGACTCTATTCTTCACCGAAATGTGGGAGAGATTCAGCTACTATGGTATGCGAGCTCTCCTTATTTTATTTATGACCACTGCTATCGTGGATGGCGGGCTTGGTTTTGACGATAAAACTTCAGGAGCTATTTATGGCCTCTATACCATGGGTGTTTATCTTTTAGCCCTTCCTGGTGGTTGGCTAGCAGACAGACTTTTCGGTTTGAAGAAATCCGTTTGGTACGGTGGAATTATTATCGCTCTTGGTCACTTTACCATGGCCCTGCCCGGATTAGCAAATATTCTGTCAGGAGAAGATCATTCAGCTAAAACAGCGCTTTCCTCTTTAGATACTACCTCTTTTTTCCTTGGACTGATACTTATCGTTTTAGGAACTGGACTTTTAAAGCCAAATATCAGTTCGATTGTAGGTCAGCTTTACAAGCCTGGTAGCTCG
Source organism: uncultured Cyclobacteriaceae bacterium (assembly GCA_937146645.1). GTDB lineage: Bacteria > Bacteroidota > Bacteroidia > Cytophagales > Cyclobacteriaceae > Algoriphagus. Next base: position 97,603 of record CAKZRQ010000037.1, on the reverse strand, counting down.
AAGCGGGATGCTGGATTCTCCATTTTCTACATGGGGATCAACATAGGCGCATTAATCGCTCCAATTGCATGCAGTACGCTGGCTGAATACGATTGGCATTTGGGTTTTGGATTAGCTGGTCTTGGAATGGTCTTCGGTTTGATCCAATATAAAGCCACGGGGAAATCTCTTGAAGGTTATGGAGAAAGTCCTGAGGCCGTATCAGAGGAGGAAATTGCTTCCCAGAAAAAGCTTAAGACTCTGGTTACCTGGATAGGAGTTGCTCTTGTTGCGGTAGTTGCAATTCTATTCTCAGGAGTCGTTTCATTTGACGCAACGGCTATTGCAGGCGCTTCAGGTTATACCATCGCAGCGGTAGCTTTCGGATACCTTGGCTATGTTATTCTATTCGGAGGTCTGAATAAGTCTGACAAGAATAAAGTAGGAGTAATTGCTATACTATTCCTTTTCTCAGCCATGTTCTGGTCTGGATTTGAACAAGCAGGAAGTACTCTAAATCTTTTCGCAGAGAGATTTACTGATAGAACCGTTTTTGGATGGGAAATCCCAACTGGCTATTTCCAGTCTATCAATAGTATGTTCATTATCATTTTTGCACCTTTCTTTGGTGCAATGTGGGTGTGGCTGGGTAGAAGACATTTGGAACCAAGCTCCCCTTTGAAATTTACCTTTGGATTACTTCTATTGGGTATAGGCTTCTTTGTTATGTACTTCGCAGCGAAGATTGCTGCTTCTGGAGATTTGGCGGCTCCTTTCTGGCTAATCCTTACCTACATGCTTCATACTTTTGGTGAGCTAAGCCTCTCGCCTGTAGGATTGAGTTTGGTGACCAAACTGGCTCCAAATGGCTATGCCGGACAAATGATGGGAATCTGGTTCCTTTCCGTATCACTTGGAAACTTGATCGCGGGTTTGATTGCTGGCGAAGCAAGTGGGGGAACAGAGGAAGCTTTGGCAGAAATGCCAGATCAATACATGCTGATCGTTTATACAGTAATTGGTTCTGCAGTCCTTTTATTCCTGCTCAAACCCGTGATTAGGAAGATGATGGGAGATGTCCATTAGAACCAAAAAAAAGCCCTGAAGCAATTTTACTTCAGGGTTTTTTTTATGTCTAAAACAAGCTTCCTTGGACAGTGACAGGTTTGCTCGCCTGTACAGTTCCTTTCAGCATGTCTCGGATTAATTTAAGATAGCCGTTTTCCCAGTTTTCATCATTTATTTTGATCTCCTTCTCCTCATAACCGATTGGACCTCTTAGCTTTTCATATCCGATCATCATGCTCCAAATGGTGTAGAACGTGATCTCTGGCTGTAATTCGGGCCTGATACTTCCATCTTTGATACCTTGGCTGATCATTCGAATTCCTAGCTTGGCCGGTTCGTGATGTGTTTCAAGTAGTTTGTGGAATTGCTCACTCTCTAAAATCCTCGGATGGATTCCTTCACGGGTTTCGGGGTTGTTATACTTTTTTAGTAGATCCAGAAAGTCAACAATGGAATTAAAATAAACCTGGTTGGACTTGGCAAAAGAAGATACCGAAGAGAAGAGATCGCAAATCTGATCTAAGCCAGTTCTACCTTTTTTACGAATCACTTCTTTGAATACTTCACGGAATTGATCGAAGGCTTTTCGAGTCAGAGCCAGATATAAGTCCTCTTTGTTCTTGAAATAAAAGTAGGTTAGCCCTTTGCTAATTCCTGCTTGTTTGGCAACGTCTTCCATTCTTGTCGCCTGAAATCCTTTGCTGGTGAAAAGATGTGCAGCAGCGTCCAGGATAACCTTTTCCTTATTTTTTTCTGAAGGCATAAGCTTAGAAAATACTTCTTTTGAAAAAACTTAAATATGAGTCAAAAACCTCATTACTGTCTGAAAGTAGTGATTTTGAACCAAAATACGTTCTGGATGAGGAGGACTTTTAAAAGAATTTTGACCAGCGGTTAACTAATTTCAAGGATGAAATAGTTTTTCTTCCCTTTTTGGATTAATAGGTATTTTCCCTGTAAAAGCTTTGCTTCGAAGTCGCCGTTTGGGTTTTTGATTTTTGCCTTGTTGATGCTAACTCCGCCACCTTGGATCATTTTTCTAGCTTCTCCTTTAGAGGAAAAGACTAGTCCTTGACTCACTTCTCCAAATAGGTCCAGATTCGTATTGATCGCTTCAAATTCTGATTTCGTGATTTTTGCCTGTGGCACTCCTTCAAAAACCTGCAGGAAGGTTCGTTCGTCTAGAGAGGCTAGCTCTTCAGTCGATGACTTGCCGAATAGAATCTGAGAAGCTTTGATGGCCATGTCAAGTTCTTGCTCGCCATGAACCATCTTGGTAATTGATTCTGCAATTTTCTTTTGCAGTATTCTCATGTGTGGAGCTTCGGCATGTTGTGCTTCAAGTCCAAGAATAGTTTCCTGATCGAGAGTGGTAAAAATCCTAATGTATTTAGAGGCATCCTCATCGCTCACGTTCAGCCAAAACTGGTAGAAAGCATAAGGAGATGTCTTTTCAGGATCAAGCCAAACTGAACCACTTTCCGTCTTACCAAACTTAGATCCATCAGCCTTCGTGATCAAAGGAACTGTCAGAGCATAGGCAGAGCCGCCTCCCATTCTTCTTATGAGCTCGGTCCCTGTAACAATGTTTCCCCACTGATCTGATCCGCCGAGCTGAACCGAGCAATTTTCATTTTTCCAGAGGTGGTAGAAATCATAGCCCTGAATGAGTTGGTAGGAAAATTCTGTAAAAGATAATCCGTTTCCATCTTCTAATCTCCTTTTTACACTGTCTTTGCCCATCATGTAATTCACCGTGATGTGCTTACCCACCTCTCGAATGAAATCCAGGAAACTGAATTTTGACATCCAGTCGTAGTTATTCACGAGAACAGCATTGTTTTTGGCCTCCGCCGAAAAGTCAAGAAACTTGGCTAATTGCTCCTTGATGCACTCAATATTGTGATCCAGAGTTTCTTTGGAAAGAAGATTCCTCTCAGCAGATTTAAAGGAAGGATCTCCGATCATTCCAGTAGCTCCACCTACCAAAGCATACGGTCTATGGCCTGCCCTCTGGAAATGAAGAAGTGTCATTACCCCAACCAGATGTCCAATATGTAGAGAATCAGCCGTTGGATCAAAGCCGAGATAGGCAGAAGTCATCCCTGATTTGAGTTGGTCTTCAATACCTGGTGTCATGTCTTGGAGCATTCCTCTCCACTTCAATTCTTCAATAAAGGAGTTCATCGATTGGACTGGTTTATTCAGTGCGCAAATATAGCTTGGGTATTTCTCTATTTGAAATCAAAATCCCAGGGATTATTTATCCGGTCAAATTATTCTTTCCATTGGTGTAAACAGGAGGGTAGGCTACAGCAAAATTTTGTTTTCTTTGCCCAAAGAAAAAGCTAATCCAATGAAGAAAAATTGCTTAATGATACTAGCATTGCTGCTAGGGTCGACTCTATTCAGCTTTGGGCAGGATGCCCCAAAATGGATGAGATATTCCTCCATCTCACCTGATGGAACCCAAATTGCCTTTACCTATAAAGGAGATTTGTACACCGTATCGAGCGGAGGTGGTGATGCCAAACAGCTCACTTTTCATGAGGCACATGATTACATGCCTGTTTGGAGCAAGGATAGTAAACATCTTGCTTTCGCCTCAGACAGATATGGAAACTTCGATGTTTTTGTCATGGAAGCTCTTGGTGGTCCGGCATCCAGACTAACATACCATTCCACCAATGAAACCCCATACAGTTTCACAGCGGATAATGAATCCGTGGTTTTTGGAGCTTTAAGGATGGATGTGGCAGAGCATAGACAATTTCCATCCAGAGCCATGACTGAACTTTACTCTGTCCCAAAGACAGGTGGAAGAGTAGATCAGATTTGGACGATCCCTGCAGAATATGTTCAGAGCAATTCTGATGGAACGAAGATGCTTTACCATGATAAGAAAGGTGGGGAAAATGAGTGGAGAAAACATCATGAGTCCAGTGTTGCAAGGGATATTTGGATATATGATTCCGCAAATGACAGCCATACCATGCTCACCGATTTTTACGGGGAGGACAGAAATCCTGTCTTCTCGCCTGATGAGTCAGAGATGTATTACCTGAGTGAGCAAGAGGGGGATTTTAATGTATTCGCTAAATCTCTTTCCGGTTCTTCTGAGGCCGAGGCCCTGACCAGTTTTGAGGGTTTTCCTGTTCGATTTCTTTCGATTTCTGATCAAGGGAAAATGGCTTTCAGTTACGATGGTGAGCTTTATACACTAGAAAAAGGTCAATCTCCTCAGAAACTGGCAGTTACCATTCGAAGACAGGATGGTGCAAACACGGATAGCTTCGTTTCAATTAATGGAGGGGTTCGTGAGATGTCAATTGCTCCAAGCGGTAAGGAGATAGCATTTATCGCAAGAGGAGAAGTCTTTGTCACTTCTGTAGATGGAAGCATGACTAAGCAGATTTCAAGATCTCCAGAACAAGAGAGATTCGTTGAATTTGCACCTGACGGAAAGTCAATTTATTACGCGAGTGAGCGGGATTCTAGATGGCAAATTTTCAAAGCTGAAATAAAGCGAGATGAAGAGCCTTTCTTTTTTGCTTCCACGCTAATCGAGGAGACACCAGTACTTGACATTGAAGGAGAATCCTATCTTCCTAAAATCTCACCTGATGGCAAAAAGATGGCATACATCGAAGATCGTAAAAACCTGATGATCTATGATTTGGAAAGCAAGTCTAAGGTTCAATTGCTTTCTTCGGACGAGCTTTTCCATATGAGAGATGGAGATCAGTACTTTACCTGGAGCCCGGATAGCAAGTGGTTACTGGCGAGCTACAGACCTACGATGGTGAACTCTGAGGTGGTCCTCCTAGATGCATCTGGTGAGCAGCCTATGAAAAAGCTTACACAAAGCGGCTATTCCGATTCGAGTCCTACCTGGGTAAACGAAGGAAAACAGATGCTTTGGTTTTCTAATAGGGATGGTCTTAGAAGCTATGCGACTAGTGGAAGAAGTGAATTAGACGTTTACACCATGTTCTTTGATCAGGAAGCCTGGGATAAATACAATTTGTCTGAAGAGGACTTTAAGCTGATGAAAGAGCTTGAGAAGGCAAATAAGAAAGACGATAAAAAGGAGGACGATAAGGATAAGAAAGATGATGATGAAAAAGAGAAGGTTAAGGACTTGACCTTTGATTTGGATGCGATAGATGAAAGAAAGGCCAGATTGACGATCCACAGTTCAAGACTTACGGACGCAGTTCTATCTAAGGACGGAGAGAAATTGTACTACCTGGCTTCATTTGAAAGAGGGTATAACCTTTGGAGCACTAACCTTAGAACCAGAGAGACCAAGCAAGAATTAAAGCTAAATGCTGGCTTTGCCAGCCTTGCTTGGGACAAGAAGAAAGAGAATCTTTTCCTTGTGAACGGTGGGTCAATTTCGAAGATCAACCCCAAGTCCATGAAAAGAGAAACCGTCAAAATCTCTGGCGAGATGCAGTACGACAAGACGGCAGAATTCCAATATATGTTTGATCATGTTTGGCTCAGAACGGATGGAATTTTCTACACCCCAGATATGCACGGTGTGGATTGGGATCAGCTGAAAGGAGATTATGAAAAGTATCTCCCTCATATTGGTAATAGTTATGAGTTTTCAGAAATGATCTCTGAGCTTCTTGGTGAGCTGAATGCATCTCATACAGGAGCGAGATATTCTCGAAGAGTGAGCATGCCTGATCAGACGGCAGCCTTAGGAATCTTTTGGGACTATGGATATGAAGGTGATGGTATAAAGATTACTGAGGTGATAGAGGGAGGTCCTTTGGACAAAGCTAATTTGGATATTTCCGAAGGCATGATCATCACCAAGATCAATGGTAACCCAATCACAGCAGATGTAGATTATGCAAAGATGCTCAACAGGATTGCTGGTGACTTTACATTATTGGAATTAGACAACGGGACAGAAGTGACCGTTAAGCCGATTTCTCTCGGAGCTGAGAATCGCTTGCTCTATCGCAGATGGGTAAAAATGAATCAAAAGGAAGTGGAAGAGAAGACCGGAGGAAAACTTGGCTACGTTCACATCCCCGGAATGAGTGATGGCCCATATCGAAATATGTATGAGGAGATGATGGGTAAGTATCACGATGCTGATGCTGTGATCGTTGATACGCGATTTAATGGAGGTGGTGATCTAGTGGCTGATTTGGCTATGTTCTTTACTGGTGAGAAATTCTTGACTTATGCCACGGAGGAAAGAGCTGTAGGCTATGAGCCAACCGCCAGATGGACCAAACCAACACTTGCCATGTTCAATGAAGGTAATTATTCAGATGGACACTGCTTTGCCTGTGGCTACACTGATCTGGAGATAGGAATTACGGTAGGAATGCCAACTCCTGGTACTTGTTCCTTCGCTGGATGGGAAGGGTTGCCTGATGGTTCCAGATGGGGTACAGTACCGGTTTCTGCTAAAAACAAAGCAGGGGAGTGGCTTGAGAATAACGAGACCAAGCCACAGATTCAGGTAAAAAATATGCCAGGTCAGATCGATAAGGGAATTGACCAACAGTTAGATAAGGCGATAGAAGCTTTGCTAAATGAAGTGAAGTAAAAGTAAAAGCCCTGAAGAATTAATCCTCAGGGCTTTTTTAAGCTTTAATTTTTTTACTGATACTCTTTGGTATTCAGTACTTCGTCATTTTTGAAAAACTCATGTAGTTTCTTGAACGAGCTGTGGAAGTAACCATCGAGCATCTTTTTAATGATGAATGTTCGATACTCATCCTTAGAAACGATTGGGAAGTATTCGTGGCTCTTGCCATAAGACTTATGACTCACGAAGCCTTTTCTTTCCAGAATTCTTACGATGGTTGAAACAGTGTTGTAGGCAGGCTTCGGATTGGGCATGTGCTCCAGCATATCTTTAACGAAGCCCCTTTCCATTTGCCACAGGATTTGCATCACCTCCTCCTCGGCGCGTGTTAATGGTTTCATAATCTATTAGGTGTTAAGTTAAATTTTGCAGGAAATTATGGCTTTAGTTTTTCTAAACAAAAATATTCGGCAAATAGAATTGATTTTTGTCAAAACTACGAGGCACAAAAAAAGCCTCTCATTATGAGAGGCTTCAATATATCTTTGCTCATTTAAGCTGTCCGTAGCTTAATGATTCCGGTTGCATGCAAGAGTTTTACGATCGGGTAAGTTGGGTCAAATTCGTACCACTTAACGGCAAAATTTGGTCTGTTAGGTAGTTTATGGTGATTGTTCTGAAACAACTCGCCCAGCATAAGCACATCTAGAAGAAGGCTGTTTTTAGACTTATCGTTGTTGTCGAAATTCGAATACCCGTACTTATGACCACTCCAATTCACGATAGCTCCATGAACAGGACCCATCAAAAAGTGAATAGGAAGAAGGAAATACATCCACCAATGCGTGCCTGGCAATTCAAATACAGAAATGCACAGCACATAAATAGCCACATAAATCAAACCCCAAGCAACCCTCACGGCCATTTGATCTGCGAACTTGTCAAACTTGTACCAATCAGGAATATCTTTTGAAAATCTTTCCTCAGGCTTAAGTCTGAAGGAAAAATATTCATTGTAAATGTTCTTAGTCTTCCACATCATCGTAAAGAGATTTTCAGTATGATGAGGGCTATGTGGATCCTTGGGAGTATCACTGTAAGCATGGTGCATTCTGTGAAGAACCGCATATGCTCTGGGTGATAAATAGGAGCTTCCTTGCCACAACCAGGTAAATAGGTAGAAGAATCGCTCCCAATATTTATTCATTACAAACATCTGGTGCGCTGCATATCTGTGCAAGAAGAAACTCTGACAGAAAAGAGAGAAGTACCAGTGTAGTAAAAAGAAGATAATGATAATCACGTATTGCGTTTTTATTGATTTGGTGACAAATATAATTCACTAGCCTAAAAAAGCCTTGATAATCTAGTCAGATATGATGAGAAACATGAATAAATTCATGTTTGTTTAGCTCAGAATTTCTTCGTTGTTTCAGATATGGAAAGGGAATCTAAAGCCAAAACCTATTTGATCAAAATTCTAATTGGAGGTATAGCGGTAACCATTGCAGAATTTCTACTACCAGGAATACAGCTGGATAGTGTGATGACTGGATTTATCCTAGCTGCGGTTATCATTCTGATAAACCTTACAGTTAAACCGCTTTTTGTATTATTGACTTTGCCGATTACTGTCCTAACACTAGGTCTTTTCTTATTAGTTATTAATGCACTGGTTATTTTGGCTTGTGATTGGCTAATACCAGGATTTTCAGTCGATGGTTTTTGGTGGGCTCTTCTTTTTGCCCTGGTGCTAAGCATTTTAAATGGACTTTTTGGAAACTCCTTGGACTCCGCGCAACAATAGATGATCAAATATGTTGATAGGTTGCATGAAAAAAATTTATGATCAATAAAGACCATGAGATTTGTTGATTTTAGTGAAATACTTTACTTTTTCTGGTGAAATCGGAGAAAAACGTAATAAAGAATCTTTTTTTTTGATTATTAGAAACGAATATGCTTGCTCAAAATCCGGGATTTGACCCGAAAAATATTTCAGACCTAAAAGAAGAACTTGCCAAGGACAACTCTTTGTATAAGGTAATTCCTGATGATGAGAACTCTGAAGAGTTTGTTAATTTCTATTTCATCGGGATGTATGAAGGGAAAGAAGTCATCTATGATGCGGCTCTTTATACCTTAAGGCTACACCACTCCTCCGAGGTCTATGAACTAGCAGAGCATGAAGCTGCGAAGAAATTTCCAGATTTTAACGGGATCTCTTATGATGAGGATGAAAACGGGAATATGATTCCCCTTGATAGTGAGCAGGAAGAGATTGGCTGGTTTATTACGGAGATAATCATGGATATTGAAGAGGATGAAAGGGTCAAGGTGCAGGAATTTGTTGATTTAGATACCCATCATGATTATGGATTGGGATTAGATGCTGCCTTGAATGTAGAAACGATTGATGACGCTGTCATTAAGCAGTTTATCAAAGAGTTTAATGACGATACGATCGAGTTGGACCCCACAGCCTTTTCATTTCAAGCAGAAGAAGAGGATTTTGGATAAATTCGACAGAACAATAATTGATGCGCTTGGTTCTTAATCAAGCGTTTTTTTTATGCTCAAAATAGCCTGGTCTCCACTGTATAGCCATCCTCTACCGGAGGGACACCGATTTCCAATGGAAAAGTATTCCCTTCTTCCAGAACAGCTGAAGTATGAGGGTACAGTAAATGATTCACATTTCTTTGAACCTGATTTTTTAGATGAGAAATGGATTTTGGAAGTTCATGATCGGGAATATTTAGAAAAGCTTCAATCATTATCTCTAAGCAGAAAAGAGGAGCGGAAAACTGGGTTTCCACTTTCTAGCCAACTTGTCCAAAGAGAGATAAATATTCTTGATGGGTCAGTCAAAGCATGTGAGTTCGCTTTGGAATATGGAATTGCTATGAATATTGCTGGGGGTACCCACCATGCATATGCGGGACACGGAGAGGGTTTTTGTTTGCTGAATGACATAGCGGTCTCAGCAAATTATTTGCTAAAGAAAAGGCTTGCGCAAAGAGTTTTGGTCGTTGATCTGGATGTTCATCAGGGTAATGGAACAGCCTTGCTCTGTCAGCAAGATCCAAATATTTTCACCTTTAGCATGCATGGAAAGTCTAATTATCCCATGCACAAAGAGACTTCTGATCTGGATATCGCCCTTCCGGATAGAACATCGGACGATTTTTATTTAAAAGAGCTAAAAGCAGCACTTCCTTCATTGATGAGTAGTTTTGATCCTGACTTCATTATTTATCAATGTGGAGTAGATATTTTGGAATCTGATAAGCTGGGAAAATTGAGTGTTTCCCTGCAAGGAATAAGGGAAAGAGATGAGTTTGTTCTGGGTTCAGCTTTTGAAAAGGAAATCCCTGTAATGTGCTGTATGGGAGGAGGTTATTCCCCTCAGATTAGGGATATAATAGAGGCACATTCCCAAGTTTACCGCCTTGCCCAAGATATTTTCTTTTAGTTTAACTCAAATTAATGCGAGCTTCCGTTTGTGTTGCTCTCTCAAATCAATTCTTTACTTATATTTGCGGCCTTATCATAAATATTTCCAAAGGTGAAAAAATCGTTTAGAATTCTATCTCTAGTTTTATTATCGGGTATCACCCTATATTCTTGTAATCAACCCGCTGCTACTGAAGCCACTTCTGAAGTTCAGGAGACAGGTGTATCCATAGGTAATTTAAAGGTGGCTTATGTTTCTACAGATAGTGTCATAAATAAGTACGAATACTTCATGTTGAAGTCAGAAGAAATTACTGAAAAGGGGAAGAGGTTTGAAGGTGAACTTCAAAGCAGAGCTCAAGGATTTGAGCAGGAGGTAGCAAACTTTCAGCAGTCAGCAAATAATATGACTCAAAACCAAGCGCTTGCAAAGCAGGAAGAACTAGTAAAGAAAGAGCAAAATCTCATGACCTACCGGAATAATATCATGCAGGAGCTTTCTGCAGATGAGGCTAACTTGTACAATGATGTTTACGAGAAAATTCAGGCGTACATGGATGGATTTGCAAAAGATAATGGGTACAGCATGATTCTTAGTAAGACTCGAGGAGGTGCAGTATGGTATGCAGATGATGCCATCGATGTGACTGAGGCTGTGATCAAGGGTTTGAACGAAGAGTACAACGCTACTTCTTCAGATTCTATCAAGTGATCTGACATCTAATAATTTCAAAACCCGGCTGGTCCGGGTTTTTTTGTATTAAAGAAGTATTTTTATCATCCCAAAAAAATCTAACCAATGAAAATCACCCAATTCTTAAAGCATCATTTTCGTCATTTCAATTCTGCAGCTTTGATCGATGCTGCAGAAGGGTATAAGGCTCATTTGGATAATGGTGGTCAGATGATGATTACTCTCGCTGGGGCAATGTCTACTGCAGAGCTTGGGATTTCTCTTGCTGAGATGATCCGACAAGATAAGGTTCAAATTATCACTTGTACCGGAGCTAACTTAGAAGAGGATGTTTTCAATTTGGTAGCTCATGACTATTATGAGAGGATTCCTGAATATCGGGATTTATCTCCTAAGCAGGAACAAGAGCTTTTAGAGAGACATATGAATAGGGTTACCGATACTTGCATCCCTGAAATGGAGGCTATGCGGAGAATTGAGGATGTGATTTTAGAAGAGTGGACGGAAGCCGATCAAAATGGAAGGTCTCATTTCCCTCATGAATTTTTCTACAAGATTTTGTTATCTGGAAGGCTTGAAGAATTCTATCAAATAGACCCAAAGGATAGTTGGCTTCTCGAAGCAGCTAAGAAAAATCTACCGATCATAGTTCCTGGTTGGGAAGATTCTACCCTTGGCAATATGTTTGCATCGCATTGTATTTCAGGTGATATCAAGAATGTGCACACTGTAAAAGGTGGAATTGAATACATGATTTTTTTGTCAGATTGGTATTTGGCGAAAGCAAGAGAAGAAAGCAAGGTTGGGTTCTTTCAAATTGGTGGAGGCATAGCAGGAGATTTTCCTATTTGCGTAGTACCCATGCTACATCAGGATCTTCAAATGGAAGATGTACCTCTTTGGGGATATTTCTGTCAAATTTCTGATTCTACCACCTCTTATGGTTCCTATTCAGGTGCGGTGCCTAACGAAAAGATTACCTGGGGTAAGCTGGGTGTGGATACGCCTAAATATATTATTGAATCGGATGCGACAATTGTTGCACCACTTGTATTCGCCATTGTACTAGGTGAGTAATATGAATAAACTAAACCGAATGGCCATTTGGCAGGGAGCTATTTTACTCCTTTCCACTTCATTACTAAATCTCGCATTAGCGCAGGAAACCATATCTGTGACGGGTGCCAATTCTAATCAAAACGATTGGAATCCTGTCTGGCTTGGTGATGGAAGATTATTATTTACCCGGGCTTTTCATCCACAAAATATTGGAGGAGCTAGTGATCGAGGAGATATATGGATGATTGAAAAGGATGAAGAAGGAAAATGGAGCAAGGCGATTCACAGAGCTGATTTAAGCACCTCAGGCTATGATTTGGCCTTGGGTATGCCAAATGTAATCACACTGTTGGTTTTTCATGAGGAAGGTATCGACAACCGAGGAATCCATGAATATGCCAAGTTTGGTCCTGAGTGGAATTATAGAAGGAGAATTGAAGTGCCTAAAATCGGTGAATTCTCTGGATTAGTAGGAGGATCAGTTATAGATGGAAAGCTTATATTTTTAGCGGGTAAAACACCCGAATCTATTGGAAATGAAGATTTGTATGTTTTTGAATTAGTTACAGGAATCACATGGTCTGAACCTATCAATCTTGGGACTACGATCAATACATTTGGGCAAGAAGTGAGTCCTTTTTATGATTCAAATAATCAAACCTTATACTTTTCAACGAACAATAGGCCAGATGCTCAAGGAAAGGATATCTATGTAGCCAAGAAGACAGGGGATACCTGGCAAGACTGGAGCAACCCAATTCGATGGGACCAAATAAATAGTGCTGGATCCGAATCAGGATTAGCCATAATTGGGGATAATGAAGTAGTCTGGGGCTCTAGCCAGAATAGTGGAGGATTTTTCGACTTGCGCAGTTTTGCTTCCGAGGTTCAACTGGATGTTCCTTCAGATTTTCAACCTGCTTTAAGGAGATCAATAGCTCGTCAGGAAGAGGATTCACCGGTTCCAGCAACAACAGATAGCTATTTAACAGAAGAAAAGATCAAGCCGATATCACCGAATATTATGGTGGGTAAACCTGAGATTGGGTTATTCCTAGACTCTGTGAAAATTGAATCTAAACCTTTGGTTTGGATCGCTGTGGACGCAGTTCAGAAAAGTGAGTTGGACTTTGATTTGGAATTTCTTTCAAAAAAGAATCCTGTAACCTTTTCTCAAATGGATTCAATTCTATTTGCTGATTTGGTTGAGAAAGGTGTGGATGAGATAAAAATCAATAGTGAAGGATATTTTCCATACACTTTTTCAACTGAACAACTGATCGTGGACCATCCCAATATTGCCCTAATGGCTAAGATTCAAAGTGGGCAAAGTATAAAGCTTGAAAAAGTGAGCTTTACAAGGGGAACGGCAGAGTTTGAAGGATTAGAAACAGAATTGGCACTAAAGGAATTGAGTGCTTTCCTCTTAGAAAATGAGGAGTTCTCGGTACGGATACATGGTCATACGGATAGCTCGGGAGATCCAGGCTTGAATAAAGCATTATCCTTGGATCGGGCGAGAGCTGTTAGAGATTATCTCGTCGAATTGGGTGTCGAATTTGAGCGGTTAAGAATTTCAGGTTGGGGTGGTTCTAGGCCTATTGCCTCCAATGCCACAGAAGCAGGTAGGCAAAAAAATAGAAGGGTGGAATTGGAAGTTCAATAACACCCTTCAATGTTAATCTTCATATCGTCTAATTAAAGACTGTAGCCCTCGCGGTATTCTCGTTTCACAAATTGATTCGCAGGGTCAAAGTTTTTCACCTGCATATTTGGCCCATCCCAAACAAGCTTTATCCCGCGTCCAGGAAAGTCCCCTTTATTATCCTGATAATCATAGCTTCTTATTGCCAGGTTACCCATTAAAACGGATTCCGTCAGCGGTCCTGCGATAGAAAAAGGTGAACTTAATCGTTCGAACTCTTCTGACCCATGACCAGCAATACAAGCCTCAACCCAATTATTATAATGACCTCCATCTCCTTTTGGAACTCGATAAATGGACTCGGGAACGTTCGCGTCTTTTGTTCTTGAAGTAGGAAGTAATTGAGGATTCTTTCCATAAGTTGAGCACATCATTTTGCCTTCTGTTCCTTCGATGATTACTCCATTTCCTCCATCACCCATGATTTCATTCGGTCCAAGCTCCTCAGGTCTTGTGGGTTGAATTCCTCCATCCATCCAGTGAAACTCCAGATCGTCTTTGCCCGGTCTATCAAACCTTAGTGTAATATGAGAGGAAGGTGGGCAGCTTTCTGGGAAGAAGCCCCTCTTAAATTCACCAACATATACGGATCCAACGCTACACTCAGCTGATTTTGGGTATCCTAATTCTAGTACTCGGAAAGGAGGCTCCATAATATGACAAGCCATGTCGCCCAGTGCACCCGTTCCGTAATCCCACCAGCCGCGCCAGTTAAAAGGGACTAGATTTCCTACATAATCCTTGTACGGGGCTGTGCCTAACCATAGATCCCAATCCAGATCTGCTGGAGGTGTAACCTTTTCTTGAGGCCATTTTATGCCTTGGGGCCAAACGGGTCTATTCGTCCAGGAGTAAACCTTGGTAGCTTCTCCAATCAATCCAGCCTGATACCATTCAACCATTTTTCTGACACCGTCGCCTGAGGAGCCTTGGTTTCCCATTTGGGTAACGACCTTATATTCTTCGGCTGCTTCAGTTAGTTTTCTTGCTTCATATATATCATGAGATAATGGCTTTTGGACATAGACATGTTTTCCCATTTTCATAGCCATCATGGCCTGAACTGCATGCATATGATCTGGTGTTGAAACTGTGACTGCATCGATATTCCCTTCCTCGGCCTCAAGCATTTCCCTGTAATCCTTGTAATAGGTAGCCTTTTTCATCTTTTTCACCACCCTTTCTGCCCTTGTATCGTCTACATCACATAATGCTACAAAATCTGCTTTACCACTTTGAAAAACTCCTCTTACATCATTTCCTCCCATTCCGCCAACGCCAATTCCTGCCACTCTTAGCTTATCACTTGGAGGGACAAAACCTGATCCACCAAGTACGTGCCTTGGTATTATATAAAATGATGTAGCTGAAGCAGCAGCGGTTTTAATAAATTTTCTACGGCTATTTTTCATTGAATCCTAGTGTTTTAAACAGAAACTTAAACTAGTAAAAAGTCTTATTTTATTTGAACTGCTTGCTGAGGAATTTGGTGAAACTCTAAATTCAACTCTCAAATCTTATTGGAAGAAATCTGTTTTCCACTCATACTTTATTGAAAAATTAGATTAAGTTTGACTTAAATCTAAAGCTATGAGATCACTATATTCACCCCTGATTGTTCTTTTCATTTGTCTAATTTCTGCCTGTTCTTCTGAACCAAAGGTTTCCCTATCGGATGCAAGCATTATTCCACTTCCCAGGGATGTACAAAACGCTGATGGTAGTTTCAGACTAGGCCAAACTACTGGAATTAAGATTGAAGGTACTGGACCCGGGATCGAATGGATTGGCTCATTTTTGGCCAAAGAGATAGGTAAGGCAAGTGGTTCAACTCTGGCTATTTCTGATGAAGGTGCTATCATTTTACAAAGGACCTCAGGCTCAAATTATGAGGCTTATTCCATTGATATTTCTGAAGAGACCATTGTATTAAAATCTGATGGTGAGCAAGGTCTGTTTTACGCAGTTCAAACATTATTGCAAGTTCTGCCAGCTGAAATAGCATCAAATGGTCAGTTAACTCTTCCGGTTTCAATCCCGGCTGGCACAATAAATGATGAGCCAGAATTTGGTTACCGAGGTTCGATGTTGGATATGGCAAGGCATTTTTTTAGTGTGGAAGATGTTAAGCATTACTTGGATATAATGGCAAGACTGAAATACAATTATTTCCACATGCACCTTTCAGATGATCAGGGATGGAGAATTGAAATTAAGTCATGGCCAAAATTGACAGAAATAGGAGGAAGTACCGAAGTAGGTGGTGGTGAAGGAGGTTTCTACACTCAAGAAGAGTATAAAGATATTGTCAATTATGCTGCCCAGAGATATATCACTGTAGTTCCAGAAATTGATATGCCAGGACATACTAATGCAGCATTGGCATCATATGCGGAACTAAATCCGGGTGTAAATCTAGCTAATGGGGTGTTGGATTCGCTGACGAAGCTTCCTCTTGATTACGATATGCCAATAGTAAATCCACAGCCTGCTGAGCTTTACACAGGCATAGAGGTTGGCTTTTCTACTTTCGCTACTGACCTCGACTTGACGTATAAGTTTGTAGATGATGTAGTGAGAGAGATCGTTGAGATGACACCTGGACCATATTTTCATATTGGAGGTGATGAGTCTCATGTAACTGAGAAAGACGATTACATCAAATTTGTGGAAAGAGCTCAAGAGATAGTCAATAAGTATGGAAAGATCAGTATTGGATGGGATGAGGTGGCTACGACGACTTTGAGACCTGAAAATATAGCTCAGTATTGGGGAGATGATGAGAATGCCCTCTTAGCCGTAGGACAAGGAAACAAAGTAATTATGTCGCCGGCCAAAAAGACTTATATGGATATGCAGTATGATTCCACGACCTATCTAGGGTTACACTGGGCAGCATATATTGAAGTAGATGACGCCTATAATTGGGACCCATCAAATTATCTTGAGGGAATAAATAAGGAGAATATCCTAGGGGTAGAGACGCCACTTTGGTCTGAAACCATTACAAATCGGGAAGAAATGGAGTACATGATTTTTCCTCGAATTTATGCCACTGCAGAAGTTGCATGGACACCATCTAGCATGAGGAATTATGATAGTTTCTCTAGCCGTTTAGCCTTAATGGCTAAAAGATGGGATATGAGAGGAATTAATTATTATAAGTCTCCTAAGGTTAATTGGTAGAATCTTTCCTCTTTAATTTGGGATGATTTCTATCTTTAACGTTTTGTAGCTCATTTGAGCTACCATACACTATAATTCTCAGCAGCACTCATGGGGGACTTCATTGTTTCTTTTGCGAATTGGATTTGGGGTACCCCAATGCTAATTCTTTTAATGGGAGGAGGGATTGTCCTCCTTGTTCACTCAGGTTTTGTTCCATTTAGGAGAATCGGTCATGCGATCGGCCTTCTCCGTGGAAAATATGATGACACAAATATTCCTGGACAGATCACTTCTTTTCAGGCCCTTTCCTCCGCAATCGCAGCTACAGTCGGATTAGGTAATATAAGTGGGGTGGCTATCGCTATTACAATGGGAGGACCCGGTGCTATTTTTTGGATGTGGGTTTCGGCTTTCGTAGGAATGGCAACGAAATTCTATACCTGTTCGCTTGCGATAATGTACAAGGGTAAGGATAGTAGTGGAGAGGTGCAAGGTGGTCCTATGTATGTGATTGAAGAGGGTATGGGGAAGAAATGGAAGTTCTTATCCTATATCTTTTGTATCGCTGGTGTGATGGGGCTTTTAGCCATTTTTCAAGCAAATCAGCTAACTGCGGTAATTAAAACTGTACTTCTTGAACCAAATGGCTTAGATAGTGGGAACCAAACTAACTGGATCATCGGAATTGCTATGATGGTTTTGGTGGCCATAGTGATTCTAGGAGGGATAAAGCGAATTGCGTCAGTGGCTTCTAAGTTGGTGCCATTCATGGTAGTGTTATACTTTTTGACCGTTCTGCTGATCCTGTTCCATTATTTAGGGGAAATTCCTGAAATGCTTTTGACAATTGTCGAAGATGCCTTTACAGGCAAAGCTGCCGCAGGTGGAGTAGTAGGGGCAGTAATCATTACTGGAGCTAGAAGAGCTGCTTTCTCAAATGAAGCGGGGATTGGTACCGCGCCGATGGTCCACGGTGCTTCAAAAAATAATGAGCCGATCCGTGAGGGCCTTATCGCTATGCTGGGGCCATTTATTGACACTGTAGTGGTTTGTACCTTGACTGCCCTGGTAATTATGGTTACAGGAGTTTGGCAAACTACGGAATCAGATGGAGTGAGATTAACTTTGGCGGCTTTTGATCAGGCTCTTCCTAGTTATGGGCGTTATCTCTTGATGGCGGCTGTTCTTGTTTTTGCCTTGTCTACCATGTTCACCTATAGCTATTATGGTCATAAATGCTTCAATTACCTTTTCGGTGCTGATAAGGCCAACTATTACAATTATTTCTATTTAGTTACTATCGTGGCAGGAGCGGTTGCTTCGCTCCAAGTGGTAATTAGTCTAGTAGATGGGATGTACGCCGTAATGGCTATTCCTACGATGATATCAACCTTTTATCTTGCACCAAAAGTTAGGTCAGCTGCTAAAGATTACTTTCAGCGTATGAAAGAGCAGAAAGGATGAACAGGCGGGTCCTTATAGCACCCAATGCATTTAAAGGAACTTTGTCTGCATCTGAGGCTGCAGAGATAATTGCCCAGACCATATCAAATCATTCATCTGGGATTGATATTCAAATTTGTCCTATTGCCGATGGAGGCGATGGCACTTGCGAATTAATTTCTGATTTTCTCAAATTGGAGAGAAGGTCCATTTGGACCTTAGATTCGGTCGGGCGACCAGTTATGGCTAAATATGGATTGGACAGAAAGGCAAAAGCAGCATATATCGATGTTTCTAGTGCTTCTGGTCTTGGAGCATTGGAACAAAGCCTTCAAAACCCAAGAAACACATCTACCTTCGGCACAGGCAAACTCATAGAAGGAGCGATCAGCGAAGGATGTGAAACCATCATCCTAGGATTAGGAGGTTCCGCTACGATTGACCTTGGGCTGGGTATTCTTCAAAATCTTGGTTTGACATTTCTAAATGAAAATGGTCGTGAAATAGCCCCGTACAGTCCTGATTTTTTATCTCGAATAGCACATATTCAAATCAAACATCCACTGCCGAAAATTGAGATTATTTGTTTGTGTGATGTGAATAATACATTCTTTGGAGCTGAGGGAGCGATTCCAGTCTTTGGAAAACAAAAAGGGCTTTCCGAGAATGATTTCATGGAATATGAGGAGAATTGCAGAAAGGTGGTAAACCTTTTGATGAAAAAGGTAAAAGAACCTGTATTGGACCAACCTGGTTTTGGGGCCGCAGGTGGAATCGCTTATGGTCTATCTCATTTTTTTGATGTAAAAATTGAAGCAGGAGCAAAATACTTTTTTGACGCAGTAAATATCAAAGACTTAATTCAAGAATCTGATTTGGTCATCACAGGAGAAGGAAGGTTTGATATGCAATCTGCCAAAGGGAAGGGACCTTTTGAGCTTAAAAAACTATGTGAAGCTTTAGCCAAGGATTGCCTATTGATTAGTTCAGGAAGAGCCGGTAAAGATGCTGGATTTCAGTATTTTGTACAATTAGAGGATTTGGATTTATCTGATGTCAAAGCCAATGAACTTGCGAAGAAAAACTTGGCTACTGCTTTGAGAGTATTTCTTTCCGAGTGGGCATAAAAAAAGGAGGTTAAAAACCTCCTTCAAATATCGCTATTCAGTATTAATCCTCTGACTTCTTTTTTCCACCGAGTGTGGTTCTGGCATCTATAGCTGAGAGACCAGCACCTAGTCCAACGAGAATGCAGACGATTAGCAAGAATAATTGGGCGCCACCTGCAATGGGTGAACTAAAGACATCAAGTAATACCATAATTGATTTATTTTCTAATGATGCACGAAGATAAAATCAAGGATTTAAATTACCAACCTAAGTTCAATTTGTCTCGAGCTTTTTAACCTCAAAAGCTTCTTCTAAATCAAGTCCCGGGTGTAGTTCAATCCACTCTTCTCTAAGCATCTCAGCCCATTTCCTTATGTAATAAACCACATCTTCTTTTCGATTTTTGTTGAGATGCGTTCTTTTAGGAAATGGAATGTACGAGAGGATCTTTCGGTCTGATAGTGTCTCTAGATTTTTAAGGTCTTCTGTTGTCATTCCCAAATCCAACATGTTTTGGATCATAAGATCCATAGGGTAACCACTAGTAGGGCAGAACTCTAAAATTTGCTCTGTCCAGTCACCATGCCTTTGCATGGCATATTGATGAATTTCTGCTTTAGAAAGCTTGGTTAATTCTTGTGCAAGATTCCCACAGTTGCAAGACCCCATATGACCCCACTGATATGGAGCTCCTGACTCGATTTTATTTGCCGTCCTCTCAAGCGCTGAAATGATTTCAATTGTTGCTTTTGCCATAATCTCACTGTTTGGCTACTAAACTAATTAGACAAATTCAGGTTTGAAAATTCCGAAGTAATTTTCGGAGGTTTAGCTAAAAATGGAGGAGATAGACTTTTTAATGAGAGGTTTTGAAAGATAGTCCTTTACCATAGAATAGGTAGACGCCCTGTTGATATCTCTTTCGTCAACTGAACTACTAAGAATGTATATCTCAGTCCCTTCGCTTTCACCGTTTAGGGAATCAAGAAAATCCCAGCCATTCATTTCTGGCATATTCAAGTCAAGGAAAAGATAGTTCGGTCTTAGCTTGTAGAGTTCCCGAAGTGCCTTTCTGGCATTAGTGAATTTAAAAAATTGCACAGGCTCCTCCACGTTTTTCTCGATTAGCTTCTCGGTCACAAACGTGCTGATGGGATCATCATCTATAAGAACTACCCGTAACATTGAAATGCAAAAAAAGGATTTTGAAATGCAATAATTATACTGTAAAAGTATAAACTAATTTCTGTCTTTCAAACTTTTTGGCATTCAGGCTGTGGAAAACCCTCTATTTCTGGGGATTAAATTTCTCTTTTCCTGTCAAAAGGTGAAAAAATAGAATAAAATCGGAGGCCAAACTGTAAAATGGGTACTGAAATGTTGCAGGTTTATTTTTCTCAAAGAAGAAATGACCTACCCATGCGAAGCCATATCCTACCAAAGGAATAGTAAGCAATAGCCAATAATTGTTTAGGAAAATCGCTGCTGCGAGTATGAAGAAAAGTAGCCCTGTCCCTACAAAATGTAATGTTCGACAGGTTGGATCCTGATGTTCTTCTAAATAATATGGATAGAAGTCTTTTAGACTAGTGTATCTCGTTTCCATGTTTGGTTATTTTGGGTTGGTATTGACTTCAAGGACAAATCGCTCAACGATCTTATCCACAGTTTTCATCACTTTTTTTTCTTTTGTACTCTGACTTCCCACCTCAGTAACCCCTGTGAGAGTCATTAGAAACTTGTCTTTTTCCGGATCGATAAAATCCACAATAACCTGAACTAGTTCATAATTGTCTATTCTCACTTGGAAATCATCCATCATGGGCCCATATGGGTTGAACATCCAGGGATCATAGATTCTGCTTCCCCAAAATCTGGTTGGGTATGGGTTCGGTTGTATCTCTTTCTGTCTCGGATCTTCATTTGAGGTATAACGGATCACCACATCTGGTTGATTTTTTTCGTATACCATCCCTGCTTGTTCCAAATTTTCTTGTAATCGAATTTGAACATTTTGATCAAGAAACTGTGATGAAAAACCTCGAATGCCAATCTCTTGGTTTACTATGACAAAAGATTCATACTTCTTCGCAGGGGCTATTTCGGAATTCTCTTTGAAAATCTCTATGGAACTGCATCCTGAAAGACATGCTATAAGAATTACTCCTAGCACTATAGTTTGAAGCTTTTTGAATTTGATTTTTGGGTGATACATTTTCTTAAACTTCTCTTAGTCTTAAAGTTAATACAAATCCGGGTAGAGGAAAATTCGGCTCCTAGATGAAGTTGACTTCCGGGCTCAACATTACGCCGAACTTTTCCTTAACAGATTCTTGTATTCTTTTAGAAAGCTCAACGATTTCTTTTCCCTCTCCGTTGCCATAATTCACGAGCACCAAAGGCTGCTTTTTATGCACTCCGATGTTTCCAAAACGTTTTCCTTTCCAGCCGCTTTGCTCTATTAACCATGCTGCAGGTACTTTGATTCCCCTTTCCTGAGGGTATCCAGGGATGTTGGGATAATCTGCTTTCAGTTGATCAAAGCTTTCTAAAGGAATAGTCGGGTTTTTAAAAAATGAGCCGGCATTGCCGATTTCGGCAGGATCAGGAAGCTTGGATTGTCGGATTTTGATGACAGCATTACTCACATCCTTCGGTGTTGGTTCTTTGACCTCCATTTCTTCAAGGGTATTCATTATCACCCCATATTCAGTATTGAGTTCAGCTATTTTGGACAACCGAAAAGTCACCGAAGTAATGATGTACTTATTCTTGACCTTGTTTTTGAATATGCTTTCACGATATCCAAAATCACATTCAGCCTTATCGAACTTCTCAAGATCTAAGCTTTCTCTATTCAGTCCTTCTAGCTCAACAAAAACCTCTTTTATTTCTACGCCATAGGCTCCAATGTTTTGCATTGGACTAGCTCCAACGGTTCCAGGTATGAGTGATAAGTTTTCTATGCCTGACCATCCTTGTTGAAGACTGTGCATCACGAACTCATGCCAATTTTCCCCAGCCCCAACCTTCACTAGAACGTCTTCTTCATTTTCATTCAGGACCTTAATTCCCAAAAGCTTTATCAGAATGACCAGACCCTCGAAATCCTGCGTGAGAAGGATATTACTTCCACCGCCGATAATTAGAATTTCTTGTTCATTCTCTTTTGCCCAGAGCAAAGCTTCTTTCAGGTCTGCAACATCATTCGCTTCGGCGAAGTAATTCGCGCTGTGGTTGATTCCAAAAGTGTTATAGGGTTTTAGAGAGATGTTATTTTGAATGTTCATGCGAAAGCGTTGTGTCTACGAAGAAAGCAAGATTTATGCGAATCGACATTTCCTGACAGATTAAATTTAAAATTCCTCATCCTAGTTGATTTACTTAAATGAGATGCTAGAAGAACAAGAGAAAAGTATATCTTCAGGGATTATCTTTTTCCTATAATGAGTACTCGAGAGCGCTTCCTTTCCGTCAGACAATATTCTTTAAACCTTTGCCAAAATCTGATAAAAGAAGACTATGGGCTCCAAGCCTCTGAGGAGGTGAGCCCACCTAAATGGCATCTGGCTCACACGACATGGTTTTTTGAGCAATTCATTTTAATAGACTACATGGATGACTACAAAGTCGCTCATCCTCAATTCAATTTTCTATTCAATTCGTACTACAATACCCATGGAAAGAGGACAGCAAGAAACCAGAGAGGGTTGATGTCGAGGCCTGGGGTTGATGAGGTTTTGGAGTATAGGAAATATGTCGATGTCGCAGTTCTCGAGCTTCTTTCAAGAGATGAGGAAAAGGTTGAGGAATTAGTGATACTTGGAACTCATCATGAACAGCAACATCAAGAGCTTCTCATCACGGATTTGAAATATAGTATTTGGCATAATCCGCTTGATGTGCAGGTGATGGATATTCGTGAGTATGATTCAGAATCCAAAGAAGGCTGGGTTGAAATGGAAGAAGGTCTTTATGAAATTGGCCACAAAGGGGAAGGTTTCTGTTATGATAATGAGCTTGGTGCCCATAAAGTATTTTTACCAGCTTATTCTATTCAAAAGAATTTGGTTAAGAATGGTGAGTATTTGGCCTTCGTGGAATCCGGAGGATACCAAGATCCAAAATATTGGCATGATGAAGGCTGGTCTTGGGTAACTAAGAACGAGATCGATGCTCCCTTATATTGGGAAAAGCGAGATGGATCGTGGACCTACTATACCTTAGACGGGAGGAAAAATCTTGACCCTGAAGCTGTTTTGGCACATGTCAATTATTATGAAGCCTCGGCTTTTGCCATGTGGAAAGGTCTGAGATTGCCTACTGAGTTTGAGTGGGAGGCAGCGTGTGATCAGTTTTCTTGGGGAGTGCGATGGGAATGGACCAATTCCGCTTATTTACCTTATCCTGGCTTTGCGATAGCACCTGGGGCCCTAGGAGAATACAATGGTAAATTCATGGTGAACCAAATGGTATTACGAGGAGCCTCGGTGGCGACTTCGCCAGATCATTCCAGATCTTCTTATAGAAATTTTTTTCATCCTCATTTTAGATGGCAATTTATGGGTATCCGTTTAGCCAAATCCCTTTAAATCAATGTCAGCAAAGAAAAACCTCGATTTGGGCAGTTTTGCTCAAGATGTTCTACTTGGGCTATCGTCAAAGCCAAAGTCTATTCCATCCAAGTATTTTTATGATGCGACTGGAGATAAGCTTTTTCAGGAAATTATGGCTATGCCAGAATACTACTTGACTCGGAAAGAGTTTGAAATTCTGGAAAACCAGCATGAAGCCATTCTTGAAAAAATTCTATCAAAAAAGGAGCCATTCAATCTGGTTGAGCTTGGAGCGGGTGATGGATTGAAAACAAAGATTCTGCTTAGGCATTTGGATAAGGTAGGAGCGGAGTACACTTATTTCCCTATCGATTTCTCTGGAACTGTTCTGGCTGAACTGAAAGAAAGTTTAGCAGATGAACTTCCGAATCTTGAAGTGAAGACGATTGAAGACACCTACAGAGGATCCTTGCTCAAGAGGGAATGGGAAAATGGCAGACCATCTTTCATTTTGTTTCTGGGAGGAAATATTGGGAATTTCCCACTGAAAGAAGCACATGATGTTCTAGATCATTTAAGAATTGGAACTGTCTTCGGGGACGAGGTTCTTTTGGGTTTTGATCTGAAGAAAAATCCGCAAACCATTCTGGATGCCTACCATGATAAAGATGGAGTGACCAGAGAATTCAACCTTAATCTACTTCGCAGGATGAATAGGGAGCTGGGGGCAAATTTCGTTTTGGAAAACTTCATGCACTGGCCAAGCTATAATCCTGTGAATGGAGAATGCAGAAGTCATTTGGTTTCTCTAAAAAATCAGAATGTTGATATTTTGGATTTGAATCAGGCCTTTGAATTTGAAGCTCATGAACCGATTTTCACTGAGATCAGCAAAAAATATAGCCTTTCAGAAATTAAGAAGCTCGCCCAACGATCGGGCTTTGAATTAAAGGAATCCTTTCTCGATCAGGATCGATATTTCGCTGATGTACTCTGGGAAAGGATATAAATAAGCCGGAATAAATCCGGCTCTATTTTCAGCTGAAATATCCCTTCAATCCTTCCATTCTTTCCACCAATTCAGCTTCTAGTTTTCTATAGTCCGAGCTGTCTTTTAGCGGAGCATTAACAGAGAAATAATATTTGATTTTGGGTTCTGTTCCTGATGGTCTTGCTGAAATCTTGCTACCATCCGTGAGGTAAAACTGCATTACATTGGAAGAATCCATATCTAGTTTTTCTTCGGCACCTGAAATGAGATTCTTGATGGTTCCAGCTTTTACGTCAATTACTTTTTCTACGGGGATTCCATTCATTTCCTTTGGTGTGTCGGTTCTGAATCCATCCATCAAGGCCTGGATTTGCTCGGCCCCGTCTTTTCCTTTTTTGGTCACTGAAATCAAAGATTCCTTATAGAAGCCAAACTTCTCATATACCTCTGCAAGGACCTCAAAGACTGATTTTCCTTGAGTTTTATAGTAAGCGATGGCCTCAGCAACCATGGCACATGCACTGACTCCATCTTTGTCTCGGACGAAATCACCTACCAAATATCCGTAAGACTCTTCGCCGCCACCTACGAAGGTTTCTTTGCCTTCTAAGTCTCTGATAATAGCCGCAATATTTTTAAACCCTGTGAGCACATTAAAGCACTTGACCCCAAAGCCTTCAGCGATTCGATTAATGAGCTCTGTGGTCACAATGGTATTGACCATAAACTGCTTTCCATCCAGCTTTCCGGCTTCCTTCCATTTGCTCAGCAAATAATAGGTCAGCAATGTTCCGGTTTGATTCCCATTCAGCAGCTCAAATTCACCTTTTTCATTAGGAACCACAGCTGCATATCTATCTCCATCAGGATCACAAGCTAAAACCAGCTCTGCCTTCACTTCTTGGCCAAGTGCCACAGACATGGCCAAAGCTTCGGCCTCTTCTGGATTTGGATAGAGTACGGTAGGGAATGTTCCATCAGGCTCGGCCTGCTCTTTGACTACATGAATATTCTTGAATCCAAAAGCTTTAAGAGCGGCAGGAACCATTTTGCCGGAGGCCCCATGGATTGGACTAAAAACAATGGGCATATCCGCATTCGCCTCAATGGCGTCCGGAGATAAACTCAAACCCTTCACTTTCTCCATATAAATGGCATCGAAATCCTCTTCGATGTAATGGAAAAGTTCCTCATTCTTTTCCCAGTTCACCTCGTCGAAAGAAGAAATTTTATTTACCTCATCAATGATATTCTTGTCGTGAGGAGCTACCACCTGAGCACCATCATCCCAGTAAGCCTTGTATCCATTGTATTCTTTGGGATTATGCGAAGCGGTGATCATTACCCCACTTTTGCAGTTGAAGTGCCTTACGGCAAAGCTTAACATCGGGGTGGGTCGCATCTCACGGAAATAATAGACATGGATCCCATTAGCTGTGAGTACGTCCGCCGTAGTTTTAGCAAATAGGGTATTATTGATCCGGCTGTCGTGGGTGATTGCCACGCCGATGTATTCTCCAGGGAAACATTGCAGCAAGTAGTTTGCAAGGCCTTGAGTAGCCATCCCCACGGTGTAAACATTCATTCTGTTTGTCCCAACACCCATTAGCCCACGGAGTCCGCCAGTTCCAAATTCGAGATCTCGATAAAATGAATCGATAAACTCCTTAGGATCTGAATCCCGAAGTTTTTCAATGTTCTCCTTGGTTGCCTGGTCTACATTTCCGTCAAGCCATTTTTGGGCTCTTACTGCTATTTGAGGGTCTATATTACTCATAGTTAAAGCTTGGTTAAGGTAAAAAACGAAGATATTGAATTTGTGAAAATTAGCTAGGCAAAATCAGGTGTAAATGTTCCCTTTGCCCATCAAAACTTCTTTTCTCCATCATCAAAAGATTACTATCTTCAGACCATATGAGATCACCCCTTATTCTGACGATTTTGGCTTTGTTTGCCATTTCGTTTCATGGTTTATCACAAGGCCTTACACAATACCAACGGACTTATATCAGCGGAAAAGATGCCGCGAATCCGGTGGTCTGGGATTTCAGAGTTTCAGATGGAAGAAATGCTGGTGGATGGTCTAAAATTCCTGTTCCATCCAATTGGGAAATGCAAGGTTTTGGCGCAATTAATTATGGCCATGATCATAGAAATCCTGAAAGAAAACTAGGTAAAGAAATAGGGGAGTACAAAACTGAATTCTCTGTACCAAAATTACCAAATGAGGCAGTAGTGTATCTTGTGTTTGAAGGCTCGATGACAGATACTGAAGTTAGGGTTAACGGAAAGTCAGCAGGAGAAATTCATCAAGGCGGTTTCCAAACTTTCAAATACGACATCAGCAAACTGATTAAAGATGGGAAAGAGAATGAATTAGAAGTTAGGGTTAAGAAGCATTCTGATAATACCTCGATAAACGAAGCAGAGAGACAAGCTGACTTCTGGATTTTTGGTGGGATCTACAGGCCTGTTTATCTCGAAATACTCCCGGAATTTCATTTTGAGAGAATTGCTATTGATGCTAAAGCCGGAGGTAATTTCAAATCCTTAATTCTGCTTAATCAGATTCCTGAGGGAGCGGAACTCAACGTAGAGTTATTTTCAGATCAAGGTGAAGAGATCGGCGAGTTCACTGAGACCAATCTTTTGGATTCTATATGGGTTGAGGCTGATTTTGCGAAAGCGAAAAACTGGAGTCCTGAGGACCCTCAATTATACGATGCTCGTTATTCTCTCATTTCTGCTGGAACAACCCTGTTTGAAAAAACAGAGAGATTTGGGTTTAGAACCGTGGAATTAAGGGCTGGTGATGGCTTCTATGTAAATGGTGCCAAAACAGTATTCAAAGGGGTAAATAGGCACTCCTTTGATCCCATGACTGGAAGGGCACTTTCGGAAGATAATCATCTTGAGGATATTCTTTTGATGAAAGAAATGAATATGAATGCGGTCCGCATGTCTCATTATCAACCAGATGAAAGATTCCTGGAGTTATGTGATTCCTTGGGTCTGTATGTTTTAGATGAACTTACAGGCTGGCAAGATGGCTATGACACCATAGTGGGGCCAAAGCTTGTCAAAGAATTAGTGCTGAAGGATGCCAATCATCCAAGTATTGTGGCCTGGAACAATGGAAATGAAGGTGGTTGGGACTTCTATAACGAAAAAGGATTTCATGACTTTGATATTCAGAACAGGCCTGTTTTATACCCATGGCTACTTAAGAATAATGTTGACACACATCATTATCCAGCTTACAATGAGGGTTTACAACGCCTTTCTAATGGTCATGACATTTTCGTTCCAACAGAGGTTCTACATGGATTATACGATGGAGGACATGGTGCTGGGCTCGATGATTTTTGGAAGGATTATACCGATAACCCATTGTCAGCGGGAGCATTTTTATGGGTTTTCCGGGATGAAGCATTATTCAGAGAGGATTTTGGCGGAGTGTACGATGTGGATGGAAATCATGCCCCGGATGGAATCATCGGGCCTAATTCAGAGAAAGAAGGGAGCTTTTATACCATCAAAGAAATTTGGTCACCAGTGCAAATTTTACCCTTGGCAATAACTCCAGAGTTTGACGGTAAAATACGAGTTCAAAATTTGTATCAGTTCAGTGATTTGAATGAAAGTCAAATTGAATGGAAAGTTAAAAAGCTGGATCGTTGGGGTGTGCCATCCACTGTCTTTTCGGGGACCTTAGAATTGCCTTCGGCAAAGCCTGGCGAAACTGTGGTTACAAAGATTCCTCTACCTGAAAGATGGACTCGGGGTGATTATTTGAGCCTAAGTGCAATTGACAAAAACAAGAACGAATTATATACCTGGACCTATCCGATTCGACCACCTCAGGAAATGTCGGATAAGGTTCTGGGAGAATATCGAAGGATAGCTCGTCAGCCTTTGGCAGTTGAAGAGGAGGATGGATTACTAAGTATGACGGCAGGAGAGAGGCGTTTCGTCTTTGATATGAGAGGTCAATATCTAAGAGAGATTTGGCTTCAGGACAGTCTTCTTTCTTTTGCGCAAGCTTCTGAAACTGTGCAGGGCATTGAATCTCAAAAGGGCAGGGCATACTACGATTGGAATTCTAATGGATCGGTGACTGTGACCTTCGAGTCTGACCCTTATCCAAGTACGATGAATTGGACGGTTTATGCAGACGGTAGGTTGAAAATGGAAGCATCTGCTCCAAATTCGCGCTTGAAACCCTTAGAATATCTGGGAATTGGATTTGATGTAAACGAGCTCAAGGTAGAAGGAGTGAAGTGGATAGGTGATGGTCCTTATCGAGTGTGGAATAATCGACTTAAGGGAGTAGAATTTGGTATTTGGGAAAAGACCTACAACAATACTCAGACCGGGTATAGTTTTGATGATTTAGTATACCCCGAGTTTAAAGGATACCACTCGAATTTGTATGCACTTAGAATTCAAATGACAGGACCCGATGTGATTATAAGATCACAGACCCCAGGCTTATTTTTCAACTTATTCCAACCAGAGTATCCTGAAAACTCGACTCCAGGAGTGAAGCCACCTTTTCCTAAAACGGATATCTCATTTCTATATGCCATTCCAGGAATAGGAACCAAGTTTCATTCCGCCAAACAAATGGGCCCGAATGGTCGACCAATAGCATCTTTAGCTCGGGCAGAAGACGAAGGTTATCCTATTGTGCTTTGGTTTGATTTCAAATAAAAAAGTCGGCCATTTGGCCGACTTTGCTTTAGAGGTTTCCTCTAAGTTCCTGTTCGCGCTCTATAGCTTCGAAGAGAGCTTTGAAGTTTCCTTTGCCAAAGGATTTGGCACCTTTCCGTTGAATGATTTCAAAGAATAGAGTTGGGCGATCCTGAACCGGCTTGGTGAAAATTTGAAGGAGATATCCTTCATCATCCCTGTCCACCAGAATATTCAAGTCCTTAAGCAGCTGCAAGTCTTCTTCGATTTCTCCTACGCGATCGAGAAGATCATCATAATAGGTGTTTGGCACCTCAAGGAATTCTACGCCTCTTTTTCTAAGCTGGCTAACAGTTTCGATGATGTCATTGGTAGCGATGGCCATGTGTTGTACACCTGCTCCATTGTAGAAGTCCAAATATTCTTCGATCTGTGATTTTTTCTTTCCTTCGGCTGGCTCGTTGATGGGGAATTTTATGTAGCCATTCCCGTTTGATACCACCTTCGACATGAGAGCAGTGTATTCGGTAGAAATATCCTGATCATCGAAGGTGACTAAAAGACTGAAACCCATGACCTTTTCGTAAAAGTCTACCCATTCATTCATTTCACCTAGCTCTACATTTCCTACACAGTGATCGATATATCGTAACCCGATTGGTTCTGCTTTGTATGTACTTTCTCTTGGGACAAAGCCAGGCAAAAATATGCCCGAATAGTTCTTTCGTTCTACAAAAGTGTGGATGGTTTCGCCATAGGTGCGAATGGAAGCAACTTTGACTTCTCCATGCTCATCTGAAATAATTTCCGGTTCTGAGTAGGATTGAGCGCCTCTTTTGGTCGTTTCTTCCCATGATTTCTCAGCATCATCTACCCATAAAGCCAACACCTTTACTCCATCTCCATGCTTTGCGATGTGTCTCGTGATATCATGATCTTCAAAAATTGGAGAGGTTAAGACCAATCGAATTTTGTCCTGCTTCAACACGTAAGAAGCTCGATCCTTAACACCAGTTTCTGGTCCCTGGTAAGCAATCAATTCATAGCCAAAAGCATACTGATAATAAAGTGCTGATTGCTTCGCATTTCCGACATATAATTCCACATAGTCGGTACCATTGATTGGTAGAAAATCTTGATTCATATGAAGTTTAATTTTGGGTTTATCGTGCTGCGAAGTTAGGAATTCCCGGAATTATTTCGAGAACCGTTCTTCCTTATTCTTGCCGATTTTGATTGGTCCAAAGACTTACGAAACCCAAAAATAAAATCGCAATAGCCCATGGACCCAAAGCAGTTTCTAAGGCTAGTCCGATTAGAATTAGATACCAAAGTAGGGCCAGACAGAAGCCTATCAAAAATTTAAATGTAGAGTAAAAAACAGTGTCTTCTATTTTTGGCTTCAGCCAAAGCCAGATGCCGAATAATGGGAAATGATAAATCTTCATCAGCTTATTCGGTAGTAAGCTGGGACTAGCAATTGGGTCATCCACACTACCGTCTTCATAATAGGCTTTCACAGCTTTGGGATTGCTCAGGTCAACTCCATTTTCTAAAAGCTCGTCCAAATTGTCCTGATAATTCTCAGAAGGTATTTCTACCATGAGTTCCTTCACAGACTGCTGTACTTTTTTGGTTAAAAGCCCCGACTTTGCCGGAGGCATATCCACTGGAATGGCTTCTCCAAAAATAATCCTGACCACACTTCCTGATCGCTGATGGGCACTGAAGTTAATTCCAACTGGAAGAATAACGGGCTCGATGTCCGGATAAATTTCTTTTAGACCAAAGGCCATACGAGTAAAACCTTTACTCAGAGGTCTAATGTATCGCTCCAGGCTATGACTACCTTCGGCAAAGATGATGACCGTTCCATTCTTTCGAAGTACCTCAAAAGTCTGGGAAAAAGTATTCTCATTTTTCTGGATCGATGAAAAACCATCTCTCACACGATACACTGGTAGCATCCTGATAAAGTTTAGCAGCTTGGCTACAAAGGGCTTTTTAAAAACTGAAGCTCGCGTCAGAAAATATGGATTCAGTCGGGTGTGGGTGGCAAGAAGTAATGGATCGATGAGTGCATTTTGATGGTTTGCTACCAAAATGACTGGCTTGTTTTTGGGGATGTTTTCTTTGCCCTCCACATAAATTCTATGGAAATAAAGATGTAGCGCAGCTTTAACCAGGAGCCTAAGGATGAAATTGAAAAAATCTTTCATGAGTAGTTTTTCCAGATCGAGGCAATGGTCATTCCGGATATCAGATGCCAGATTCCCCACCAGGCAGTGATGATGGCCATTCCCCCAAGTCCTTCAAAATAAGTGAAGATCAAAACAAGTCCCAATCCAGAGTTCTGAATTCCCGTTTCGATTGTCAGAGATTTAACATCAGCGAGAGGCATTTTAAAAACTTTACCTGTAGTGAATCCAGCACCAAGGGCGACAAAATTATGAGCCAGGACCCATAAAAATATGAGGGAAATGTAATTGAGGAATAGATCTAGATTTCCTAAAAAAGCAATGACCACAAAAGCAGCAAAAATGAGAATACTAAGTGGTTTTAAGACTTTTGATGCCTTTTCAGCAAAGGGAGGTGCATTTTTCCTGGTCAGAATCCCTAGTAAAAGCGGGACTCCTAGAATTAAAGCAACCGTGGTAAATACATCGCCGTAATCCAGACTAATTTCTCTTAAAAGCTTGGAACTAGGAGGGTAGAGGCTTGCCCAAAAAGCAAAGTTTAGTGGGGTACTGAGAATGGATATGGTACTTGAGAATCCTGTCAAGCTTACCGAAAGTGCTGCATTACCTTTGGCAAGACTGGTTAAGAAATTTGATACATTTCCACCTGGACATGCAGCTACCAAAAACATTCCCAAGGCTACCGAAGGTGGTGGATTAATAATCCAAATAAGTCCCCATGTCAGGAAAGGAAGAAGTAAGAATTGGGAGAAAATTCCTAGAAAGAAGCCTTTAGGGTTTTTGGTTAAGTATTTGAAATCTTCAAATCTCAGATCTAAAGCAACCCCGTACATAATTAAGGCTAGTGCCAGATTCAGTAAAAGAAGGTCATCCTGGGAAAAATTAAGTCGAATGGAATCAAGTGGGGTTTCGTTCTGCATTCGAAAGGATTAGGCAGGGTTTTTAATCATTCCCAATAATAAAGAAAATATTTAAGGTCTAGTTCATGGGTCTAGCTAGATCAATTCGGTCCAGTCTGACCCAAAATGGAAAAATTCGAGAACCACTATTTTGATAAAGAGGGATCAAATCTCCTCGATATTCAGGGAGAGACACATTTTCCAAAATCACTACATCTGTTTCTTCTTCAACCGACTTTCTGTAAACATAGGGCCCAAATTCCATGATGACCTGTCCACCGGGTTGAATGGGTTTGATGAATTTGAATTTAACGTTGTAAAGGCCTTTTTCTGCCTTCACGTCCCACTTTCCAAAAACATCCTCCTGAGCCCAAATTCCCCTGTCACCATCAGCGTCATTTCGATTTAAATAGGATGGATTTTCAAATCCAGTTCCTACATGGATATAGGGTGGGTTCATCAGGTTTTCAGATTCAATGAGCTCTTTGTAGGTGTCGTCTAATCTGGTCTTTAGCTCAGAAACAATCTCAGTGTTTTTGGATGATAAATCATCCAATTCTTCAGGTTTTGAGCCATAGTCAAATAAGCTTAATTCTGTATTATCGGCATCATAATCTTTATTTCCCACAAGCCGTAAGTTGCCTTTTTGAAAGGCGATATTTTGGTAAAGCACTGGATATTTGCGAGTCCAGTAAAAGAAAAACTCTCTTTCTTGATTGGATTGGTTTTCACTATCCAAAAAAGGAAGCAGGCTCATTCCATCTATTTTTCGATCGGATGGAGTTTCTATATCCAGCAAATCTGCTAGAGTGGGTAAAATATCTAGATGCGCAGCAGTCTGCTGAATTTGGCGATTCCCCTTGAGCAGACTTGGATGAGACATAAGGAGGGGAACTCTTACTCCACCACGATAAACAGATCCTTTTGCACCACGCATTCCTCCAACATAACGCGTCTGCTGAGGACCATTATCAGTCATAAAGATGACAAGCGTATTTTCCAGCTTTCCTGATTTCCTCAGTGAGCTAAAAAGCCGATTTAGGTTCTCATCGATATTGGAAACCATGGCATAAACCCTGCGAGCATCCTCTTTATTTTTATCAGTAAGCTCTAATCCATGTGGGTTATTTGCCTCCAGCAAAAGCTGAGGATCGATATTCTTGTAAGGTTCTAGGTATTCTTCAGGAACTTGTAAAGGAGTATGAGGCGCATTAAAGGATAGATAGAGGAAGAATGGATCATCTGTGCTCTCGGAAAACTTGATCGCCTCATCTGTGAAGATATCTGAGCAGTAACCCATGTACTTCTCTTGCCTTCCATTTTTCCATAGAACCGGATCAAAATAACTTCTATCTCCCTCAAAATACGTGGTGAAATCACCAACCTGACCCATACCTCCAGAAAGATGAATCACTGACTCATCAAAGCCCTGATCCATTGGCCTGCTGGGATAGTTATCCCCAAGATGCCATTTGCCAAATATTCCGGTTCGATAATCCTGCTTTTTCAGCAACTCAGCAATGGTGATTTCGTCGGTGGACATGATGGCGCCGCCATTGTAGGTGTCACGAATTCCGGTTCTAAGCGAGTACCTTCCTGTCATTAAGCTCGCACGAGTCGGAGCGCAGACCGGAGAGACATAATAATCCATAAACTGGGCACTAACCGCAGCCAGCGAGTCTAAGGTCGGGGTTTGTATTTGGGTATTTCCGGTAAAGCCAAAATCACCATAGCCTTGATCATCGGTAATTATTAGGAGTATATTAGGCTTTTCAGCTTGCGCAAAGCTGTTTTGGATACAGAGGCTAAAAGCCAATAGCAGAAGAAAGAATGATGAATTTTTCATAACGTGAAGAGTAATGGAATTTAAAAGAATTACTCTTCCAGTCAAAGACTCATCGATGCAAGCGGAATTCCTGCGTTACTATTCCTCTATTTTTTCTAGAGAAAGAGCATTTACACAATATCTCAGTCCACTTGGAGCAGGCCCGTCCGGGAAAATATGCCCGAGATGTGAATCACAAACATTGCATAGAGCTTCCACGCGAATCATCCCAAAGCTGGTATCCTTATGATAGGCCACGACGTCTTCAGTGATGGGCTGGGTAAATGAAGGCCACCCTGTACCGCTTTCGAATTTTACACTTGCATCAAAAAGTGGAGTTTTACAGCATTTACACGCGTATTTTCCAGGTTCGAATAAGCCACACATCTCAGAACTATGGGCTCTTTCCGTTCCTTTTAGCCTTGTAATTTCAAACTCTTCGGCAGTCAGAATTTCTTTCCATTCGGCTAAGGATTTTTCCACCTTGTAGGGAGGTGTTGGGTTTCCATTTACAGTAAATCGGATGATATCACTCCACTTAAGCATGTTGTCGAATTCTATTTATCCAGTTTATAACTGGTATGACATTGTTCACAAATCAAACCCTCATCCTTCGTGACAAGTTTGATTCCAAGTAGATTTTTTTCAACATAACCCTCAATCCAGCCTCTTTTGTCCTCAACATTGTTGGTATCGATTATTTCGGGCTTCAAGGCCTTATAGAAATTGCCTTCGTATTCCTGTCTTCCCCAACAGTTTGGGCAAGTATTTTTATGAGATTTACTGGAATTATTTACTAAATCTCTGTTTGCTGGAGTAGATAGACTTTTCATGTTCTCTTGTTAAAAGCGTTTAACATTTCAAATAACGCTTATAGCCCAAGAGATGTGCTAGTCAATACTACCTAGGGATTATTCAATTTGTCCTTTTAACGGGGTAATGTTGCCAAAATGAGGATTACTTCGCGGTAACATTCCCTATTCCATTAATCTGCCGATCAATGATTGTGGGATCCCCGCTGTAGGTAACTGATCCTATTCCATTCACAGAAATGGACATTTCATTTTCACAATGAACATCAATTTTCCCAATTCCATTGGAACTTAGAAAAAGATTTTGAACGATCAGATCCTCAGCATCTATTTGCCCCATTCCATCATTTCTTAATGACATTTCTTCTGCGCTTCCCTTCAAACTAACCTTTCCCATAATATCAAATCGAGCATCAATCTCTTCGGCTTCCAGTCCTAATTGGATATTACCAATACCTGATCCTCTAATTTTGATATTATCGACCATAAAGTCGTTCTCCATCTCAAAATTACCGACACCGTCGAAATCTAATTCTTCCAGACTAGATAATGTAAGAGTGATTTTTGGTGTTGAGACGCTGAAAAATAAGTTTGATTCAGCTTCATAACTTATCTCTAACCAATCTCCATTTTGGTCAATGGATATGGCGTCCACTGCCTCTTCTTCTCCTTCAATTATTAGGGATGGTCGATCTCCTTGAATTAATCTGAGATCAATAACTCCAGCTATCCGAAGTTTTGTAGGATTATCGATTCGAACTTCTTGATCAATAGTTTCACCACCACCTCGGTTGAAAATACAACTCGACATGGTGGCTAAAATTAGTAGTGTAAATAAAATCTTGGTCTTCATAGTAAGTTGGTTTTAGAACCAGAATATAATGAAAATCTAAGAACAAGGAATTTTTTGACCCTTATGAAGAGCTAAGGCTATGATTTCCATACTTTTTATGAAAAATGTAGGCAGCAACGGCACCTAAGGCGGAGAATGCAGAAAGCATCAAGAAGACATATTGATGGCCCAACTCTCCAGGGTTTTGATCTAGTAAGTAGCCCATTGCTGGTCCGGCAAATATATCAGGAGCATAGCCCACCAGTGAAATTAGACCCACAGCCGTCCCCGTCAGAACTAATGGAATTTGACCTTTTTCCATGACGGCATAGTATAGAGCTCGAAGTGCATAAACCCCAGTTGCTAGGAAGATGGATGAGAAGAAGAATAAACCTGTGGTATTTGGTGAGATGATTCCATTAGCAAAAAGCAATGAACCTAGGACAGAGAGCAAAAAGCTTATCCAGAGCCAGAAAGAAGTATTGGTTCTATCGGCAATCAGTCCAAATGAAATTCCTACTATGGGACGCATGACCAAAAGGAAAGTACCTATTTGAGCGGAATCAACCTCATTATATCCCATGACCTCTTTGGCATACAAGGAAAAAATATCTGTGACTTTATAACCCACATAAGCGCAAAGGACAATGACCATCAAAAGCCAAACGGAGGGTATCTTGAGAACCGAATTTAGCTGGCGAATAGATAGACGTTTAAGAATATCTTCATCTTCAGGTTTGTCCTCAAACTTTAAGAATTTCCAGATGAGAATGCCAACCAGAATAATAAATCCTGAGAATAACCAAATGACAAATTTAAAGTCATTCTGTCGATCGAAAATACTTGCTGATTCATTTAAATCTGGAGCTAAAACAGCTAGAATTACTACTCCTAAACTACCGATGGCGGCACCTACAAGACCTCTGCCTCCATCGGAAATTCCGAATGCTTTTCCTTGCGACTTCTGGCCTCCCCAAACTCTGGTGGCTTTAATCATGGGAGACCAAAAAAGAAAGATAGTTGTGAAGCCCCAAAACCCATAAAGCACTTGCAATTGAGAAACGGAAGGGTAGGTAGCCATAAAAAAACCACCAATGGCCGTACTCCAAAGCGAAACTGCAATTAGCTTTCTAGGAGGAAATCGGTCAGCTACTGGACCTCCAAAAAAATAGCTTGCCATGGCAATTGCCCCGTAAGCAGAAAAGCATAGACCTAACTCTACATTGTCAAGATTAAATAAATCCAGGACGGTCGGTCGAAAGATTCTGGGAAGAACGAAAGGTAAAATGAAAACCGCCTCACCCGCTAAGATCAATAATAGCAGGTAATGCCATGGCGCCTTGGTTTTAGTTGAATTCACAGAAAATCTAAGATATGATTTTGATATTAGAAATATGAATTCGGCAATTTGTACATGAAAAAAGCCACCCTGAGGTGGCTTATCTTAAATAACTGAAGCGAAATATGCAATGGTTTTCTCTAAACCTTCTCTCAGCTGGACCTTTGGTTCCCAACCTAGTTCCTCTTTTGCCAGATCAATAACAGGTTTTCGCTGAAGAGGATCATCCTCAGGTAGGGGTAAATGAATTAATTTACTTTTACTTTCGGTGAGTTCAATGATCAATTGTGCTAATTCAAGCATCGTGAATTCACCAGGATTTCCAATGTTAACTGGGCCCGTAAAACCATCACGACTATTCATTAGCCTGTACATTCCTTCGATGTTATCATCTACATAGCAGAACGAACGAGTTTGTTGGCCATCTCCATAGATTGTGATGTCTTCTCCCTTCAGGGCTTGAACAATGAAATTACTCACAACACGCCCATCATTTGGATGCATTCTTGGACCGTATGTGTTGAAGATCCTCATCACTTTGATATCCACTCCATGCTGACGATGATAATCAAAGAAAAGGGTTTCGGCACATCGTTTTCCTTCATCGTAACAAGCTCTTGGTCCTAGGGTGTTTACGTTACCACGATAAGATTCAGGTTGCGGATGAACTTCTGGGTCACCATAGATTTCCGAAGTACTTGCTTGCAAAACCTTGATTTTCAATCTTTTTGCTAGTCCAAGCATATTCATAGCACCAATTACAGATGTCTTCGTCGTTTGAACCGGATCAAATTGATAATGAATAGGGGAGGCTGGACATGCCAGGTTATAAATTTCATCCACTTCCACGAAGAGTGGATGCGTGATATCATGTCTTAAGAGCTCAAAGTTTTTATTGTCAAGAAGGTGATGAATATTCCTTCGATTCCCAGTGAAGAAATTATCAACGCATAATACCTCATTTCCTTCTTTGAGTAGTCTATCGCATAAATGACTCCCAAGAAATCCACCACCCCCGCTTACTAATACTCTTTTCATTTTTTTCTATTCCTTAAAAATTGATTGGTAAAAATAGACAAATGATCCACAATACAACCTTACCCTTTCGATAATTGACCGAATGTTGGTGTTCAGTTAACAATCTTCTGGGTTAAGCAAATAATTTTGACACAGGGTAATTGATTAAAATTCAGATTCTTCCATTTCAATAGTCGGGAAGCTAGCGGAATTTAATCTGGAAATGAGTCCTTTAATTTTAGGCAGCTCATATTCTATGTAGTATTCGGCCGTTTTGATTTTGCCGGTATAAAAATTCTGATCATCTGAATTCTTCAGCTCTTCTATGGCACTTTTGGCTTGCCTAATCCACATCCAAGCCACACAAATGATTCCGCTTACTTCCAGAAAAAGAGTAGCGTCGGCAAGGAAAACTTCTGGGCCTTGCTGAGTCTTTGCTAATTGCTTCTGTAAGCAGTCGTTCGTTTCCTGAATGGCAGATTCAAAAGGCTTTAGAATTCCATGGAGTTCAGGATCAGATTTCGATTCCTTGAGATCCGTTTGAATTGCTTTCATTAGTTCTTTCCAACCCAACCCATCATTCAGAACCACCTTTCGACCTAATAGATCCATGCCGTGAATTCCCGTGGTACCCTCATGGATTGGATGAATTCTGGCTTCACGATAGTATTGTTCCACTGGAAAATCAGTAGTGTACCCAGCACCTCCAAGAACTTGAACTGCTGCCGAAGTGGTCTGAAGCCCCATTTCTGAAGGATAAGTCTTTGCAATAGGAGTGAGCAAGTCTAATAATGCTTCTTTCTTTTTCTTGCTCTCGAAATCCGTGTCATGCGTGACTTGATCAGATAACCAGGAGCAATAAATCAAAAGGGCCAAAGTGCCTTCAGTAATGCTTTTTTGAAAAAGGAGCATCCTTTTTACATCGGCATGTTCTATAATTTTCACCTGAGGTTTGGATAGGTCTCTTTCTCCCAATTTTCTTCCTTGAGGTCTTTCTTTGGCATAAGCCAATGAAGCATGAAAAGCAGCAGTAGCAATTGCGACTGCATTCATTCCAACACCAAGCCTTGCCTCATTCATCATTTGGAACATGTATTTCAGTCCTTGATTTGCCTCACCGACTAAGTAACCTTTGCAAGAATCATTTGAACCAAACATGAGATGAGCTATTGGGGCACCTTTGTAACCCATTTTATGGTACAAACCCTCTGTCGAAACATCGTTTGGTTGTCCTGTTTCAGGATTAAGCTTTGGCACTATGAAAAGAGAAATTCCCTTGGTTCCAGGGGGAGCACCTTCTATTCTTGCTAGCAGCAAATGGACAATATTCTCACAGGCGTCATGATCGCCACATGAGATGTAAATTTTTTGGCCCTTGATTAAAAATGTCCCATCCTCTTCAGTGGGGATGGCTTGAGTTGTCAAATCAGAAAGTGAACTTCCTGCATCCGGTTCGGTCAAAGCCATGGTTCCTTGCCACTGTCCAGAATACATTTTCGGAGTAAAACGATCTACCTGTGCTTTGCTCCCAAAGGAGCGAATCAAATTAGCCGCTCCAGTCGTCAAAAATGGAAATACACTCGCTGAATAATTTGCAGCCTGCAAAATGAAGCCAGCGGCAATATGTATGGTCCAGGGCAATTGTTGACCTCCTTCATCATATGAAAAAGTAGCATTCACCCAACCATCTTCACCAAACTGTTTAACTATTTCTCGCATTCCTGGATAAATTCGAATAGCTCCATCTTTCAGCTGGGGTTCTTTTCGATCCATCTCAGTGAGCAAGGGGTGAAGTTTCCTTTCTGCTATTTCTTTTGCTGCATCTAAGACCAATTCAAAGGTTTCTTTCGAATGATCTGAGAAGTATGGAATATCCGTAATCGCGGATAAATCTATGTTTTCAAACAGTTGAAAATTTAGGTCTTTGGAAGAATAAAATTCCGGCATCTCACTAGGCTTCTTGGGTAATTTCTTTAATAATTCTTGCTGGATTTCCACCCACTACTACATCATCTGGAACATCCTTAGTCACCACGGCACCCGCTGCGATCACAGCCCTATCTCCGATAGTCACCCCAGGACAAATAATGGCAGAACCACCAATCCAAACATCATCACCAATTGAAATTGGTTTACCATATTCCCACATTTCACCTCTTGGCTTTGCTTCCAGAGGATGAGTAGCTGGATAAAATTGGACATTCGGAGCCACGAAAACCCGATCGCCAAATGTCACCTTTACCACGTCTAAAATAACACAATTGAAATTGAAGAAGACATTATCTCCAACTTCAATATTGTAACCATAATCGCAGTAGAAGGGAGGTTCTATCCAGAGATTTGACCCTTGTTTTCCGATAATCTCCTGAAGAAGCTGTTCCCGTTCCTGCAGCGCATCAGGTTCTGAATCATTAAATCTTTTGATCAGTTTTCTAACTCTGGTTCGCTCTTCAGTTAATTCTTCTCCTCCCGATTGATATAACTCTCCGGCGAGCATTTTTTCCTTTTCAGTCATTTTGCATTTTATGAATCAAAGCCCTTTCTATCCCTCTAATTTCAGCCAAGCCCTTTAATCTACCAATGGCCGTATAGCCAGGATTTGTTCTTTTTCCGAGATCATCGAGCATTTGGTGTCCATGATCGGGTCTCATGGGTATGGATATGTTTCTTCTTTTTTGCACTTCGAGCAAAGCTTGGATCACGTCAACCATTGGTACATCCCCATCGAGGTGATTCGCTTCAAAGAAATTACCTTCTGAATCTCTTTTGGTGCTTCTCAAATGGATGAAGTTGATATGATCTCCAAATTCCTTAACCATAGAGATCAGGTCGTTATCCGCCCTTACTCCAAAGCTTCCTGTACAAAAGCAGAGACCATTGTGCGGGCTTGGATTATCACCGAACACTCTTTTACAGTCTTCTGCTGTACTGAGTATCCTTGGGAGCCCGTAAAGACTCTGAGGAGGATCATCAGGATGGATCGTTAGGAAAACTCCTGCTTCTTCAGCTGCGGGAACCACTTCTTCTAAAAATAATCGGAGATGACCCTGGAGCTTTTCGGGATCAATTTCAGAGTAGGTGAGAAGCATCTCACGAAATTCATCCAGTGTATATCCTATTTCCGAGCCCGGTAATCCCTTAAGAATATTTGCAGTAATAAGCTCTTTTTCCTCTTCCGAGAGACCTTCAAAATAGGCTTCCAACTCTTTAATTCTATCCGGAGTGTATTCGGTTGGAGCATCAGGCCTTTTTAATATAAACAAGTCAAAAGCCTCTACTGCTTTTCTTTCATACCTCAAGGCTGTTGAGCCATTTTGAAGAGGCCATTCCAGGTTTGTCCGAGTCCAGTCAAGAATAGGCATAAAATTATAGCAGACCGTTTTTATTCCTTCCTGACCAAGATTTAAAATGGTCTGCTTATAGTTTTCAATATGGCTCTCAAAATCCCCAGAACACGTTTTAATCGACTCATGAACTGGTACTGATTCTACCACCTCCCACTTTAGCCCTTTTGCCTCAATCATAGATTTTCTTTCTCTGATTGCTTCGGTTGTCCAGACTTCCCCGTTTGGAATCTGATGTAAGGCTGTGACTACTCCGGAAGCCCCTGACTGTCTTATGTCATCAAGGCTTACTGGGTCATTTGGCCCATACCAGCGCATGGTTTGAATCATTTGAGGAATCATATTTTTCTAATTATACTCCAGAATAGGCGCTGAATCCACCGTCTACTTTCACCACGGTCCCCGTCACAAATTTTGATGCATCACTGCAAAGCCAATGAATGGCTCCAAGCAAATCTTCCGGTTTTCCAAACCTATTCATGGGAGTGTGATCAATTATTTGTTGACCTCTTTCACTTAAATTCCCATCTGAGTTGGTAAGCAATGCTCGGTTTTGCTCCGTTAGAAAGAAACCCGGGGCCAAAGCATTCACACGATATTCAGGACCGTGCTTTTTCGCAAGCTCTACCGAAAGGAATTTGGTCAAATTATCAATTCCCGCTTTTGCAGAAGCATACCCCATCACTCTAGTCATCGGGCGCTCTGCTGCCATTGAGCTTATATTTATGATATTTCCATGTCCAGAATTCAGAAGAGAGGGGAGAAAGGTGAAAATGGGTAAAACTGTCCCCAAATAATTCAGATCGATAACTTGTCGTAGAGCATCTATGTCCAAGTCCAGAAAAGTCTGATCAGGTCCAATCACTGCACCTTTTTGATTGCCCCCAGCTGCATTAATTAAAGTATCAAACGCTAACCCTCTTTCCCTCAATTCGGAATAGGCCCGTTTTAAATCCTCAGAATTAGTTACATCAGCAATCAGGCCTGAGGCCATATCCCCGGTTGAAGTGATACTGTTCACTAAGTCCTGAACTTTTGACTCAGAACGACCCAAAACGATCACATGTGCACCTTTAGTGGCCAAATAACTCGCCATTTGAGTTCCAAGAACCCCCGTGGCACCAGAGAAGAGGATACCTTTACCTTCTAGTGAAAATAAGTCTTCAGTCATCTAAACCTGAATATTTTTTGAATCAAAGTCAAAATAAGACTTTGCATTGTGATAACAGATGTCCAAAACAATTTTTCCAAGCCATTTCTCGTCCTTTGGAAGTAATCCTGCTTCTACATCTTTGGCAAATAAATTACATAAGATTCTTCTGAAATAATCATGTCTTGGGAATGAAAGGAAGCTTCTTGAATCCGTAAGCATACCCACAAAACAACTGACTAATCCCATATTCGATAATGCATTCAGCTGTTTCTCCATGCCATCCTTTTGATCTAAATACCACCAGCCAGAGCCAAATTGAATTTTTCCTTTGACTGAGCCATCATTGAAATTTCCAATCATGGTGGCAAAGACTTCATTATCTCGAGGATTTAGATTGTATATAATGGTTTTACAAAGCTGATCTGTTTCATCGAGCTGATTTAAGAAGTTGGCCAGGCCTCTAGCTTGGTCAAAATCTCCAATCGAATCAAACCCCGTATCAGGACCTAGGTTTGAAAATGCTCTGCTATTCGTATTTCTCAACGCTCCAAGGTGGAACTGCATTACCCACCCACTAGAATGGTACATTCTGCAAAGTTCAATGAGCGTGTGATATTTGAAATAGGCCACTTCATTTGGCTGGAGAGGTGATCCTTTGATCACGTTTTCAAATAAATCCTCCGGATTGAGGGCTCCCCATTTAAAATAGGACAAATTTTCAAGGCCATGATCTGCCAATCTACATCCTCGTTTATGGAAATAATTGACTCTTGCCTTCAGTGCATCTAAGAGGTCTGAATAGCTTTTGATTTCTATCCCAGAAGCTAAGGAAAGCTTATCAAGATAATCTTTGAAAGCGCTAGGATCCTCAACGGCATAAGCTTTATCCGGTCGAAAAGCGGGATACATTCCCAGATCATTTTTCTTTTTACTGAAGTGCAAATGATGCTCCAGTGAATCGATCGGGTCATCTGTTGTACACACCGTTTCAACTTTCTTTTTCTTGAGCAAACCGAGAACGGAATTCTCAGCTTTGGCTAAGTGCTCATTGCAGGCAGAAAAAGTCTTATTACCTGTTTCTGAACTCAATAGTTCATTAATGCCAAAATATTGGCTGAGCTCCATGTGAGTCCAGTGATACAAAGGATTCCTAACGGTGTACGGAACAGTCTCAGCCCATTTTGAAAACTTTTCTTCATCAGATTCGGTACCGGTGATGAATTTTTCAGGAATACCCAAAGTCCGCATGGCACGCCACTTGTAATGATCACCGGCCAGCCAAATTTGAGTTATATTTTCGAATTGGCGATTTCCATTGATTTCAGCAGGAGGGAGGTGATTATGATAGTCAATGATCGGGAGATCAGACACATAATCATGATATAGTTTTTCTGCAAAGCTATTTCCTAGCAGGAAATTGGGTTGGACAATTGGATTGTTCATTCAGAAAGAGGGCGCTTAAATTTTTGGAGCTTCCCAGCCTTTTTCATAGACACGAGTCCAAAGTTGTTTGCCCTTTTTGGAGTTTTGAATATGACCATTGCTAGGGTCACAAATCAAATCTTCATCAGCTCTATAACTGA
Source organism: uncultured Cyclobacteriaceae bacterium (assembly GCA_937146645.1). Classification (GTDB taxonomy): domain Bacteria; phylum Bacteroidota; class Bacteroidia; order Cytophagales; family Cyclobacteriaceae; genus Algoriphagus. The sequence continues at coordinate 53,120 of CAKZRQ010000037.1, read as the reverse complement.
TATTCGCCAGGTGGCAAAGCAAGGTAGAAATAGCTCCGTCCTCAATATTTGAATTTTGCTCCTCAGTACCTCTGATGGCATTGAAGAAGTTAACCACATGAAGGGTGGTCATATCTCCACCACCTCCGAGTTGGTTACCGGCCTCATTTCCAGAGGATTGGCTATCCTTGACAAGGTTTCCATTTCTGTCATAATGCTTGTATCCACCTCGATTTACAAAAACGGTTCCTTCAGATCCATAAATAATGGTTCCTCGGTCTGATCCATAGGTGCTGTATGCATTCCTACTCTTCCCATCCCACTGGATAACCTTTCCATCACCAAACATGAAACTTGCCTCCATAGTATCATACATTTCCCAGCCATCATCCAGGAAATGATTCTTTGCAGCGCTCACTTGCACTTTTTCTGGAAAATCTACTTCTAGGGCCCACCTTGCGATATCCAATTCGTGAGTGGCATTGTTACCTGTTTCGGCTGTTCCATAATCCCATCCATACCAGTGCCAATTGTAATTCCATGTGTCATTGGTATAATCTCTTCTAGGAGCAGGACCCTGAAACATATCCCAATCTAATCCATCAGGGACTGGTGCAGAAGTCTGATTTACGACTTCTCCTCTGCGGTTGCTGTAAAAGGCAACGGCTTTGTAGGCCTTGCCGATGGCCCCATCATGAATGGCTTTAATGATTTCACGAGACTCAGGAGCTGATCTTTGCTGATTACCCATCTGCACTACCTTTCCATACTTCTTCTGCAGGGCCATTAAAACTTCTCCCTCATATGGATTATGTGAGCATGGCTTTTCCACATAGACATGCTTTCCTTGTTCCAAAGCCATCCAAGTTCCAGGGGCATGCCAATGATCTGGAGTCGCATTAATCAGGACATCTAAATCCTTGTCTTCCAATACTTTTAAAATATTTTTCTCAAGTTTTGGTTTATAATCAATTCTTTCAGAAACAGCATTCGCTGCTCTATCCATTTGCGAAGACATGACATCACATAGGTAGAGTAAATTTACATTGCTAGAGGCCATGGAAATAGGTTGGTAAAAGCCACCCACTCTTCGACCTAATCCGGCAAGTGCGACATTAAGTCGATCGTTGGCTCCAATGATTCTAGCATAGGACTTTGCAGAAAAAGCAGCAGATCCTAATGCTGAAATACCCAAAGTGGCTGCACTTGATTTCTTGATAAATTCTCGACGGCTATTTTTCATAGGTTATGGGCTTAATTCAAGGTTTTGATTTTGATGTTTTTAAAGCTGACTTGATCTCCATGATCTTGTAATAGGATGTGGCCTTCGTCGGCTTCGCCAAAGTTTTCCCAAACTTTGTATTTACTGATGGCCACTAAATCTCGATATTCTTCAGACTTGCGCTGGTATTCCAGGACTTTCACGCCATTAAGAAAATGCTCTACTCGATTGTCAGGATGAACCACCAAGCGACCTTTATTCCAGTTTCCAGGAGATTTCACAAATCGTCCCTGCTTTTCAGCAGTGATTAAATCATAAAGTGAAGCTAGGGTACGGTTTCCATCGCGGCCCATTTTGGCGTCCGGATGTCTCTGATCATCCAAAAGCTGATATTCCAAACCAATAGCAGAGCCTTCATTTCCTTCTGAAAGCGTGACAAAATATTTCACTCCACTGTTAGCACCTTCACTGAGCTTGAAATCAAAAGCCAAGTCAAAAGCACTAAACTTTTCCTGAGTGACAATATCGCCAGCATTGGTAGATTCTTCTCCACCTGAGGCTTCGATAGTTAAAATTCCTTCATTGACAGTCCATCCAAATTCAGGAAACCCATCCTTGTAAGCACCTTTCCATCCTTCGGAGTCTTGTCCGTTAAACAAAAGTTTCCAGCCAGTTTTCTTTTCATAATCTGAAAGCTGGTTCAGCTGATTGTTTACCACAAAGACCTCCTTCGTGAAAGACTTGGGATCAAGGTTTGATGTTTTGATTCTGATGTTTCTGAACTCCGTAGTCCTCCCTGCATCTTCTGGGTTTTGAATGCTGTGAACTTGTAATGCCACAAAACCAGTCGCATCTGTATCATCGATAAGATATGCCACTTCTTGGCCATTTACCCAGGTTTTGATTTCATTTCCTATGGCTTCGATTCGATACTTATTGAACTCACCCATCTTAAATGCAGATTTAGCATCAGGGTTGAGCTCTAATGGATATAGCCAACCTCTTCTGGCTTCATCGTAAACACCACCAGACCATGCGCGCTCCGTTGGATCCGCCTCGATTTGATAGCCAAAGACTAAACCATTTCCATCTCTACCATCCGGGTCATACTGACCGCGGGTCATAATGCCGGAGTTACTGGAGAGGTGATCAATCTTTAATTCCAGCTCCAGAATGTAATCTCCGTAAATCTCATTGGTTCGAAGGAAAGTGTTTGGAGAACCTTCAACCGCCTTACCAACGATTACTCCATCGACCACTTCGAAAGTGGCTGTTCCAGCCACGGCCTCCCATCCGTCTAAATTTTCTCCATTAAAAAGCTCTACCCAACCATCAGATTCACTGGTTTCAGTCTTTTGTTCACAAGAGACTAGTCCGAAAAGAAATAGAAAAATTAAAGAGGGAAGGAGTTTCTTCATAGGTCTTTGGGTTTTTGCTTTACCTCTTTAAGATACACAAAGCTTTCAGTCAATAAATAAATTTAAATGACTAATCGCTTCATGCACGTTAGGAGCGGTCTGAAGCAGGTAAACTTTATTACTTTTGGCCATGCTTGATTTCAATAGTAAGTCTAAAGCCTTTATCACTTGTAAGGATCGTTCTGTAGAGTATCTCGAGAAGGAGGTTAGAGAATTGGGTTTTGTACCGAATTATGTAATGCGGACAGGTCTGGAGATTAATGCGAGTATGGAAGAATGCATGGATTTGAACCTCCATTTGCGGACTGCTTCACATGTTTTATATGAAATCAAGTCTTTCTACTTGCGAAGTGCCCAGGATATTTATCGAAGGATAAAGGCTATTCCATGGGAAGAATATCTGGATGTAGACGGATATTTCTCGGTGAATTCAGTGGTAGATAATGACAGTGTCACTACGCCTTTGATTGTGAATGTCAAAGTCAAGGATGCGATCGTAGATCGATTTAGAGATAAGTTTGGGCGTCGTCCTGATTCAGGTTCAGACTTTTCCGGATTAGTTTTTCAGCTTTTCTGGAAAGGAAATCAGGCCAGAATGTACATCAATACTTCAGGAGAAACTTTGGCCAAACATGGCTACAGGAAGATTCCAGGAAAGGCTCCTATGATGGAAGCCTTGGCGGCAGCCACCATTTATGCCACTGAATGGAATACAAGAGTTCCATTTATTAACCCCATGTGTGGCTCCGGCACACTTGCCATCGAAGCGGCGCTAATGGCAACCAAAAGATTTCCAGGTTTATTCAGAGAGGATTATGCTTTCCAGCATTTATTGGGATACGATTCTGAGGCCTACAAGGCCAAAAAGAGGAAACTTGAGAATAAAATTGAGGAGATTCCTGAGCTGGTGATTGTCGCATCGGATATATCTCTTCAGGCTATTTCCTATGCCCAGGAAAATGCAAAAGTGGCTGGAGTAGACCACGTGATTGATTTTCAGGTTTGTGATTTTGCCGAAACTGAGATTCCTGAGAAGCCAAGAGGAGTGATCATGTTTAATCCTGAGTATGGAGATCGATTAGGCCTGGACGATGAACTTCAAGAGGTGTACAAAAGGATGGGGGACTTCATGAAGCAGAAATGTGCTGGATATCGTGGATATATTTTTACCGGAAATCTGGCACTTGCCAAAAAAGTTGGACTCAAGGCAAGCAGACGAATGGAATTCTGGAATGGGACTATTGATTGTCGCCTCTTGAAGTATGACTTATACGAGGGAAAACGATCCTAGATTGAGATATAAAAATTGAAGTATTGTCACCTTGAGCGGAGTCGAAAGGTGATCTAAAGACTTCGACTTCGCTCAGTCTGACAACACATTAAATAAATCTCAATTCAAAAATCGTAAATCTCAACTCTACTGGTGTTCCTCTCGAAGAAGATCATTAACCGTCTTTACAGGATTAAATGTAATCAGAGGCACTTCTACAAAGAGAGTATTCCATCCAGACATTGACCCATTCCACAGGCCCGGTAGTTCAAGGGCTTTTAAATCTCTTCCATTCTTCGACTTTTCAGTAATAAAACCAGTCTTCATGTCTCTGAATTTCAGAAGATCAAAAGGTTCTCCTTTGTAGTTTCTGGTTCCACAAACCAGATCCACGGGATTGAAATGGGTGGCATTATTGAGATGAGAGGTTGATTCTGGATCATCCATATTTATCTGAGCTGTTTCCAAAATCTGTAAAGACTGTGAACCATCATCCTCTAAAATCCAAAATGGGCCACCACCAGGTTCACCTGTGTTTTTCACCATGCCGCATACTCGAATAGGCCTATCCAGTTTTGTTCTCAGGAATTCGCTTTGCGCTTCCAGGTCTAGATTATCAAAATCAGATGGAAGTTTGGCTCCAATATCCTGAGTAAATACTTCCTTCGCCTTGCCAACTGAATCTTCGGTGACTCCTGCATCAAGACCATTCAATGCTTTGAACGCTTTTGCCTGAACTTCAAGCAGAAGACCTCCAATGGCCATTTTGTATTTCTTTGTTTCCGGCTTCAGGGCATCTGGAACTACGTTATCGATGTTCTTTATAAAGATTACATCGGCATTGATATCGTTAAGATTTTCTAAAAGAGCACCATGACCAGCTGGTCTAAAAAGAATCTTCCCATCCTCTTCAAATGGATTGTTTTCCATATCCACCGCAATGGTATCCGTGCTCTTTTTCTGCTGTGAATAACTGATGTCAAACTTAACTCCATACTCCGATTCCAAGGCAGATTGAATTCCTTCTATTTCTTCCCGGAACTTACTCTCATGCTCAGGAGAGACGGTAAAATGGAGTTTGACCAAATTGCCTTTGCCAAGAGCATATTGCACACCCTCAATCATGTGCTCGTATGCGGGAGTGCGGTTCCTGTCAGAATAGCTGTGGAACTTAAGTAGCCCTTTGGGCAAAGCTCCATAATTCAGGCCATCTGATCCCAGAAGGGCCGTCAGAATGGATTTGTAATCCCCTTTATCCATTGCTTGCTCAATTGAGCTACCCTCAGATTTAAGAACATCATTTAGCTCTTCATAAAAAGCGAAGTTGCCTACTTTATCTATGAACTTCTGGACAAAGCTACTTTTGCTTATGTCCCCATCTCCATCCACAAAAGCGAATAAGTCCTTGAACATTCTGGATGCAGCACCACTAGCCGGAACGAATTTTACCACTTCTTTTTCAGCAGAGATCTCTGGAAATTCATCCTGTAGTTTAGAAAGCTTTTCGCTATCCAGAACCTGTATTCCATTTCCCGGAGTAGCAGGAGCAGTGATTTTAAGAAAAGGAAAACCGCTTTTAAAATTTTCAATTTGTCCGGCAACGGTTTCAGGATTCATTCCCTGAGCTTCGATTCGTTCTTTTAGTGCTGAGTCCATAAAAGTATTATTCAATTTGGACTGAAATATACTAGCTCAGTTAGAAGCCTTCAAAGCATTCCAAATAATTTTTGATTAGGCTTTGGTTAAGTCAAAGCCCCATCTGTCTTAAAAATTCTTCTCGTTTAGAGTTAGATATAGAAATTTGAGCATCATTGTTCATGACGATGTACCCGCCTTCAGATTTCACAAATCGTTTCACCTCCTGAAGATTGATAAGAAAACTATTGTGAACTCTCATGAATTTGGCATCAGCCAGCATATTTTCGTATTCCTTGAGGTTTTTTGAAACGACTAACTTTCGATTGTCTGTCAAATGAAAATTCGTGTAGGAGCCATTTGCTTCGCAATAAAAAATTTGATCAATAGGAACAAACTCGACCCCTTCGGCCGTGGCAAGAGATATCTTCTTATTGGCGTTGGTGGGACCAGATAGATTACTCATTAAATTTTGCAAAAGATCTTGCTGAGAATTATCAGAAGAGGCATCCACGGCTTTCTTGACAGCGTTTTGAAGCTCTTCCACATCGATGGGTTTAAGCAAATAATCCAGAGATGAAAACTTGATGGCCTTGATCGCATAATGTTCAAATGCCGTAGTGAAAATCAAATGGAAATCTAAATTCTCCAGGCTCTTCAAGACATCAAACCCGGTTCCTGACTGAAGTTCAATATCCATAAAAACAAGCTCTGGCTTCATGGTGCTTATTTTCTGAACAGCCTCTTCCACATTTTTTGCTTCTTCTTTTACTTCGACTTCCGGACAGTATTCTCTCAGGAAGCTTTTTAGCATTTCTCTACTGTGGAATTCATCCTCAACGATTATGGTAGACAATCTTTTCATTGTTTCGGAATTTTAATGATTACAAGGGTTCCCTGTGCGAGATCCTTAAATTCTATGTACTGCACATCCTCTTTCCAAGAGTTGCTTAGCTTTAATCTTTCTTCGGTAAGCATGAGTCCCCTGGAAGGTCTATGCCGGGTTTTATTCTTTCTTTCTTTTGCGGCCTTCCGGCCAATGCCATTATCCTCTACCTCACAAAAAATAAAGTGCTCATCCTCCTTGAATCTGAGCCATAAATGCTTTTCATCCTTTGGACTAGGCATCAAGCCATGTTTAACAGCGTTTTCCACGAACGGTTGGATAATCATGAGCGGAACTTCTTGAAAGATTAGAGAGTCCTCTTCAGGCATTTCAAAGTGATATTCGAAGGCATGATCAAAGCGGAGGGCTTCCAAATCGAGATACACCTTTAGGAGTTCGATCTCTTTCTCAAGAGTGACATTTACATCAATCGAATTCTCAAGAACCTGTCTGACGAATTTGCTGAATTTAGTTAGGTAGGAGAGCGCTTTGGTTTTTTGTTCCGATTGGATCAAATACTGAATAGAGCTCAAACTATTGAAAATGAAGTGTGGATTAATTTGAGCTCTCAAAGCTCCCAATTTGCTCGAAAGAGATTCAAGCTGTGCCTTTTGATTTTCTTGAGTGATAGTCTTGATCTTATAGGATAAACCCAGAGCGAAAATGGTACTTTCTATAGCTGAGCCTGCGACCATATAATCCAGGTTAAACAGGAACATGGTCATTAAGGCGCCAGTAGTAAAAACTACAGTACCCGCTATTACGAAATAGACCAATTTATTCGGGTAGACTTTCCATAAATAGACTACTCCTCCAAAAGCAAAAGCAGCCATAAATAGTCTCTGCCCATTCATTACGTGCTCCTGTAGTTCCGAGTATGGGTTTAGCCATATTATTACTCCCACTAGGCTTGCAATGATTATTAATAAAATTGCTATTCCTGTAACGACCTTGTCAAACCTTGGAAGGGTCACTTTAAAATCTAAAAAGTGGCGAATGAATAGTAAATACGAAAGGTTGATAAGAACCTGGCTTACAGTTCCTATCCAGAAATAAAAATGCCTGCTTTCATAGCCAAAAAAGCTGGCAAGAAGAGGACTTATCTGAGAATAATACATCAACTGAAAGAGGAGAAAAACTCCATAATAGATGTATTGCCTTTCCTTCATGTTGAAGAAGAGTATGAGATTGAAAATCATCAATACTGCCGCTACACCAAGGAAGAAATAGGCGAGGAGCTGACTTTTGAAAGAGTTGGCACTAATGTATCTCGTCAATAAATTATGTCCGGCCGGAGTGCTGAATCGAAACCTTAAACGTGTCAGATCAATTTTACTACGGACGTACTCTAATCTTAAAAATAGTTGCTGATTATCAACAAGTTGAGATTTAGAAATTTTGAAGTACTGTGTACTTTGATACTGAATTCTATCAAAAATATTGTTGTAATACCTATCTGACTCTATTCGCTGTACTCCTTTGCTATTTTGGAGATAAAGGTCCATTATTTCATACCCATAAGGGTAAAAGTACAATGAATCGAATCCTTCCAATTCGTTCAAAAAATCTTCTAAGTCAATTTCTACCCAGTAAGAAACCTCTGTTTGTGACAAATCACCTTCTGCCCATGGGTTGAATTGTCTTTTTTGGCTTAGGATTAAAATTTGATCAAAACTTAGGCTATCGCTAGTCTCAAAAAATTTGGCATCCGCTGAGTAATAAAGTTCACCCTTGAATCCTTGTGCCGAAACACTTACCTGAAAAAGAAATAGACTAAAAAGTGCTAAGGCGTATTTCATCCAATATTCGGGAAGGTTATCTCAATTGTTTTTAAGTGCATTTCAGATGAAACTGCAGTATTTTCACTGACCTCAGTTTTAATGGTATATGGTCTTATTTCATTTAAAAGATTGACATACTCTTCCCATGGAGGTAACGTTGAAGTATATTCTCTTTTTTTGTTTTTATTTTGCTCTGCATCAGGATATTGCATTGCAACATTCATTAATACCTCTTTTTCAAGAATTCTAAAATCAATGTTGATTTTTAAGTTGCCATCGCTTTTGTAGATATGACTTTCCAGAAGATTTTCAATCAGACTTTGGACAATGATGCCTGGGATTTGGGCATTTGGAAAATCCTCTAATCCCTTTTGTGCGAGTTTATACTTGAACTTCTCTCGGTATCTCATGAATTGAATCTGTAAATACCAGTCGAGCATTTGTATTTCCTTAGCCACTTCAATTTTTTCTTCCTGAATTGTAGTTAAGAAGTACCGCAGTAATTTGCCAAAAAGGCTCAGAAATTTAAGTGAGCGAGCTTTGTCTTCAAGAACAATGAAATGCTGAACGGCATTTAGAGAATTAAAGACAAAATGTGGGCTGAGCTGTGCTGAGATTGCCTGCATTTGAAGATTATTAGCCTTTTTCTCGATTTGTATTTTTTCTTGAAGAATTTCCTCAGTATGCCTTTCTGCCCGTATTCTGGCTATCTGACCGCTGTAAATGGATGCAATAGCAAGGAAAATCTGCAAATGCTGTTGACTGAAATAATCTGCCTGAGAATTTTCGCTATCGAGGACTCCTATCACTTTTCCCTCTAGCATTAACGGAACAGCGATTTCAGATTTCATGAACTTGACATCCTGAATATAGTCTGGGTTCTTGGAGTTATCCTTAATGATAATGGGTATACCGTTCTCTGCGACTTTACCTGTTACTCCCTCTCCAAGTGGTATTTTGATTGGATTCAGAATCTCTTTTTCCTTTGGATTTTTTTGGCCAAAGGCCGCTTTCTGCTCTAATTTTTTTCCTGAGCTGTCAACTACATAAACCACAGCATCCTCTAGTCCTAAAATTGAAATGCAATTATGGACCAAATCCCAAAGCAATTCACTCTCACTTCTGATGCCTTCAATAGAATTTGAGAAGTGAAGAAGAATTTCCTGGATTTCTTTAGGAGATATCTCTTTCATTAAGGTTCGCACCTGTTTTTTTAAATTTAGTGATTGATCTGAATTATTGATATGCCACAAGGTTATGCAGATGGAAATTTACCCATTGTTCGACCTTAAGAATTGATGCCTTTATGAATAAGGGATGTCAATTGACGAAAGTGCTCTTTCAATTGACGGAATTATCAAAAGAGTCCATTTTATCGATTACAGGTAGTTTTTCGAATCTATCAATTGATAAATGGAAAGCATCAATTCAGAAGTTGTAACTGGATATTGTCCGAAAATCAAATCGATTTGTCACTCTATGTTTGAGGCATCGGAAGGGTAAGACTTCCATTTATTTTAACTCAAAAACACTAACTGATGAAAAAGTATCTTTTTATTATCACCGTAGCAGGATTAATTCTAACTAACTCCTGCGATTCATTGGAACATGAAAACCATATTCCACAAAATGAACTTGAATCAGGCTTGGATGTCGGATCTAGTGCGGATGAAAATCTTAGAAAAAATTCTCAAGGCATTGGAAATGTTACCAAGCGAGCTAGTAGAAATTACGATCTCATGGAAAATGCATACTATGAAATGGTAAGGAAGCTCAAGCCAAATGAAATAGAAAGGATTAAATCTACCAGTCGCTCTAAGCGCTCATTCGTCGTAAAAATGATGGGTAAATCCACAGAGCTATTTGATCAAAATATTCTAAATAAAAGTAAATTCCTGAGTGCCTATGCTGTTGAAAATTTGAAGGAATTGATAGAGAATAACGATAGTTTCTCTGGAGATGAGCATGAAATAAGTTACGACATTGCTGCTGGAGTAAGGTTAAATAACTCGTCAAGAATAGACGAAAGAAGAGTTCTTCAAGAGTTGGGGAAATTTAGAAATGAGAGTACTTTCCAATTCTTCAAACATATCCGTGACCCAAAAATTCCAGCAGCTGGTTGCGGTCCATATTGTGATAGCCTTCCACCTATTAAGAAACCAGAATTGGAGGATACATATAAATTTCTTTTGGAAGTGGAAAGCTCCAATGCTGAACCGTCAAGAACAGAGGCTGGAATCATCGGACTAGAAATTAATTCAGGGGTGGATCCACGTTCTGTAGCATTACTCTTGCCTGCTGTGCAAAGTGCGAGAGAAGCCGCAAGGGTAAATGCCCGTGGAAAAGCGGATATTCTATTAGAGTCTCTTGGTAGTTTATATGGAATCAATATGAATGATAAGAAAGGGGAACTATTGAAATACGGTGGGTCCGGCTCCATTTTGGCCCTAATTTCTGAAGATTATGAGCCTGATGGAGATCTAGATTGGTCTACGGTTCAATTAAATCGTTCGAAGTTTAAGTTTGAGATGTTCTTTTTCTGGTCTGAGTATTGGGACTCTAAATAAGAATCTCCAATTCCTGGAACAGCAGGGTGATTTTTTTAATCTTTCAGTAGTGAAAACCGGATCTTTTGATTCGGTTTTTTTTGTGCCAAAATGGGTAGATCATCCTCATGAATTTGAAGAATTCTGGGATAACCACCTGTGACTTGAGCATCCGATAAAAGACAAATGATCTTACCTCCTTGAGTCAGTTGGACCGTGCCTGGGAATACTGGCGCAGTTGGAATTGACTCGAGTTTATTCGGAAACTCTTCTTGAATCTGGACGGCCATCGTGTTTCTTAATGTGGAGACATGGAGATCTGAACTGAATATTTTTTCCACAATTCTCTCAACCTCGAAACTCCAATCAAACCCAGGATATACTCTGAGACTTAAGTATTCGAGATAGGAATCATTCCATTTTGCTTTTGCAAAACTTTTATCTAATCCAGAAGAATTGTTGGTAAAATAGGGTAGAGTATTCCCCTTTTTAAGGGAATCAAGTTCCGTAATACCAGCAAATTGACTTCGCGACCTTAGGACCTTGTCTGATTGAAAACCACCTGATATTCCTAAATAAAGAACGCTTCCTTTTTCAAATTTACCTAGGCTCAAAACATCACCTGATAAAACTCTGATTAGCCCATTCTTTTTCCCTGATTGACTATTGATTCTTGTGTCAGCTTTGGCACCAGCCAAGCAAATCCAGGTGTCCGATTCAAATAGAATTTTTAGGCCCGGTTGATTTATTTCGATCTGAGCATCGGATTCCTGGTTCTTGAGCAAATGATTATTCCAATTAAACGCTCTACTATCTAGAGGGCCGGATGTTGGAATTCCAACAGAAGCATAGCCGCTCCTTCCAAGATCTCTGACCAGGGTTCGAGGTCCTACATTGATTATTTTAGCATGTGCTACATCCTTTATCAAAGCAGAATGGGGTTTGACTCACTGGAACTTAATTTCTCAAACTCTATCAGGGAAATGGCCTTAAACTGAATGGAATCACCTGGATTAGCCCAAACTGTTTTTTCAGCTTTGGCATCAAAAGAAGAAATGGGGGTTCGGCCTATGATGTGCCAGCCACCTGGGGAGGAGCTAGGATAAATACCTGTTTGATCACCTCCTATAGCTACTGATCCGGCCATTACTGATCTTTCTGGGAACTTCTTCCTTGGAGTAGCCAATATCGGGTCTAAGCCTGAGAGGTACATGAATCCGGGTAAGAACCCGAAGAAATGAAGTTTGTAAGTTGCTGAGCTGTGCAAATCTATGATTTGAGCTGTGCTCAGATTTTTGGACTCAGCCAAAGACTGAAGGTCAGTTCCTAAGCTCTCATCATAACAAACTGGAATTTGCCAGGTTTTTAAATTTTCTGTCTGGGCTGAAATGTCGAAATTCTCAAGATAATTAACCAATGCTGCCATTTCAGGTTTTTCCATCCAATGAATACAGATCGTTTTATAGCCAGAACGTAACTCTTTAATTTCTTTAGAAAATTCTGTCTGAACTCCCTCTATCAATTGAAGCCTTTTATTCAAAAGCTGATCTGAAATGTCATCTTCAAAGGCTATTTCAGTGAAATGGTCGGCTATATGATTTAGCTTGAGTTTTAAATCCAAAACTTCTTTCTGATGTCAGGTAGAAAATCAAATAAGCCTGGGTTATCTCCATGAAAACAAAGGGTATCGGCTTTTATCGAAAGATCTTTGCCATTTATACTTCTTATTTGACTGAAGGAAATTATGGACTCCAAATGTTTATTCACTGATTGAAAATCCTGGAATAGTGAGTTGGGTTCAGCTCGAGATACGAGGTGGTAATTCTCATCGTATGCTCTATCCCCAAATACCTCAATATAATGTGGTAAACCCTTCTTTTTTACCATCTTCTCCATTTCAGATTTGAAAGGGACGAAAATGGGTATTTCGGGTATTTTGTTCATGAAAAGGGAGGTAAGTTGGTCGGCAAGTGTAGTGCTTTTAGCCGCATCATTATACAAAGCCCCATGACATTTGATATGATGTATTTCTACTTTTAGAGTTTGGGCAACGGTCAAAAACAAATCAAGCTGCTGTTGTAATGATTTTTCAAGTTCATCCCACTCAATTTCCAACGACTTTCTCCCAAAATTTACACGATCTGGATAGGAGGGATGAGCTCCAATATTCACCTGGTTTTTCTTAGCAAGAATCATGGAATCTCTAATACTATGTTCATCTCCTATGTGTCCGCCGCATGCGATACTAGCAGAATCGATTAATGGATAAATCTCTTCTTCATTTTCAACTCCCTCTCCGAGGTCGCAATTGATTAAAGGTATTTTTTTAAAGCTCATTTAAACCTATGACTGATGGAATAACTCATGTTTAAAGATTATTGTAAAACTTGATCAACTCATTGAGCCTCTTGAAATCAAGATTGCCTTGGCTCTCCTTCATGTGATGAGTGATGGCCAGGGCTTTTTTCATTCTGCTTTCAGGGTTTTTCACCTTACTCACAATGTAAATCAGACTTCTTTGCTTTCCCGGAGTGAGTTTATCGAAGTATTCTTTGGCCTCAGGCTCCTGATCAAGCATTACAGAAAATTCCTCTGGGACCTCATGCCCAAATTCACTATGATCTCTTTCTATTTTGATAACCAGTTCGTCGCCGGGTCCAACTTTTAGCTTGTTGCGAATCTGTTGATTGATCAGCAGGTACCAATATTCTTTAGATTTAAGGATAGCCAGATGTATTGGACCGTGCTCATCGAAATGAACCAAAACACGTCGGTGCTTATCATCCATTAGCTGATCAAGATATTCATTTGGAACCCGCACATGATGCTGCCAATGATTAAAATCGAACTTTTCAATTGTGGATTTGAATTCGATCATTCTACCCGCTGTATGTGATAAAGTGCCTCACCATTTTCAAGATTGACAGTGAGAACCAATTCATTAGCTTTAATTTCATGAGCTCCTAGGGTCTTTTGGTCACCTGAAATGACATCTAGCATGTGGATTTCGTAATCTCCAGGCTTTATCTCTAAAGTCACATAACTATCCCTTTTTCCTGCCTCAATGACGTATAACGCTATACCATCACTTCCATCATCCATCGCGAAAGGGATCAAGCCGGGAGAGGCCTTTATTTTATGTTTAGCCGGTTTCGCGTTTTCCAAATTCATGGTATGGATGAAATCAGAGAGGATTTTCATTTCGCTGCGAAATTGTGCGCTTCCACCTCCGGGTGCATCGTTTATACCGGTACCATCTTCTTTTCCTACGAAAAATGAGTAGTCCAAATGATTGAAGAGCCCACCACCTGACATCATAAATGCCCATGCCTGACGTCGATAAACCCAATCCTCACTTCCAGCAAAACCAGACTCATCAAAGCCTATCACTCGATCAAGATGAAAATTCCACTCTGCAGACTCTGGCCAATTGTAATGGAAGTTCAGAATCGAAACATTCGGATTTACATCATAAAGGGCAGATTTAAAGTTTGAATAGTTCTGCGCAATCAGGTGCTTTTTGGGTAAATCCAACTCTGTAGAAACTATGGTTTCTACCATTGCATCTTGCCAATCAAGGGATAGCTGGTCTGGATATTCCACTTCTTTGGTCCAATCTGGACCATCAGTCACATATAGGTTCATTAAATTCAAAATCGAAATCCCACGATCTGACCAGGGTTCATTTTGAATCTCAAAAAAGAAATTATCGTATCGGTTAAGCTCCTTCACGATTTTCTGAACGTATCCTTTTTGAAGGCTAAGCAAATCTCCGTTCTCAAGGGTATGAGCTAATTTTCTATCTAGAGATTTCGTTTCAGCATTGATTCTGTTCCCTGGATTCTGTGGGCTTATCGCCCAATGCTCGTCGCGATAGATCGACGAGAAAAATGTGATTTCGACAATAATATCGAGCTCCTGAGCCACCCCCATGAATTCATGAAGCCTTTCAAAATAGGCCGGATTATAAATAGCCCAATTGTATTTCGTTTTTCCATCAACCTCAACTTGCTCCCAGGGAACTAGTACATCTCCTTGATTGGGTGCCAGTGTATTGTTTTTGATCCCAAAACTATCGCCAGGTATTTCGAAATAACTACCCATGAATATTCGGGTATAATTCATTCCAGCCTCTTTTAGCGTATTTAGATAAGTCTTGAAATCGAATCCCGTATTGAGAAGAGCACCATAGTGTTCAGCAGATGTAACCAGTGCTATAGGCTCTCCTTTGTATTCGAAATAATGGGGATTAGCCTCTAATAGCTTAATGGGTTCTTGGGCGTAAAGGCTGAGGTTTAGTGTCAAAAGAAAAAAAAGAAGGGTAAGCTTTCTCATAATTTTGGGATTATGACTGAAGATAGAAATTACCAAGTGTATAATTCCTGAATCCGTTGGCAAAAATTTAATCAAAGCTATCTTTAGGCATATGAAATCAAAGCTCCCAAATATTCAGGAAACCATTTTTACTACCATGAGCCGAGCTGCTTTGGAAGCCAATGCTATCAACTTGTCTCAAGGGTTTCCAGGATTTCAACCTGATCCAAGGCTTAGAGAATTAATAGCCAAATACACGCAAACTGGCAGCAATCAGTATGCACCCATGATGGGAATTCCAGAGTTGAGAGCAGCCATGTCTGAGAAGACTGAAAAATGCTATGGATTACAGACCGATATGGATAAGGAATGGACCATCGTCTCGGGAGCTACTCAAGCTGTTTTTTCTGCCGTTACAGCTGTCGTTGGTGAGGGAGATGAGGTGATTATTCTGGAACCAGCTTTCGATAGCTATGATCCTGCGGTTTTGTTAAATAAAGGGATCCCAGTACATGTTCCTCTTAATCCAACTGACTTTTCTCCAGATTGGGAGCTGATCCGTGAGAAAACTACCAATAAGACCAAACTCATTATCGTCAATACTCCGCATAACCCGAGCGGTTATGTTTGGACCTTGGAGGATTTAGAGGAGCTCTCAAATCTGGTAGAGGAATTTGGATTATTTGTGGTGAGTGATGAAGTGTATGAACACATCACTTTTGATGGTAGAAAGCATCATTCGTTATTGACTCATCCGGTACTCCGACAAAGAACTTTTGTATGTGGATCTTTTGGAAAAACTTTTCATATAACAGGCTGGAAAATAGGATATTGTATAGCTGTACCTGAATTGACAGAAGAGTTTCGAAAGATTCATCAATACGTTACGTTTACCACGGTCCGACCAGCCCAACATGCATTAGCTGGGTATTTAAAACTAGAGACCTTTTTTGACCTTCCTGCCTTTTACGAAAAGAAGCGAGATATCTTTAATGAAGGGCTGAGGAATTCATCTTTAGAGTTTGAACCGACTCAGGGAAGTTTCTTCCAACAAGCTAGTTACGCGCATCTGTCAGAGATTTCAGATAAGGAATTGGCTTTAAAAATGACCAAGGAATTGAAGGTTGCCTGTATTCCTGTTTCCAGTTTTTACGCAGATGGAAGTGATCACAAAATCATTCGATTTTGCTTCGCTAAAAATGATACTGAATTAGTAGAGGCTACCAGAAGACTGGAAAACCTTTCTTCAATTCTCTAAGCCTGCGTCAAGGCATTCGCACAGAATTCAAAGCACTTTTGAACCTCTAAAACAGGATTAGAACCCGAAGGAACTTTATATTCCAACTCTATGGTAGCTGGGAAACTATAGGAATTATCTCGCATCATGGCCAGAATTTCAACAATCGGTGTGTCACCTTCACCCCAAGGAAGGTTTCCTTTACCATTTTCTGGTGTTTGCCGATCTTTTATATGCATGCTGGAAATTCGGCTGGATTGTTTTGTGATCAAATCCATTAAATCAGTATGACCTGCCGCCACATAATGACCCACATCCAGGTTTAAGGCATTGCTCGGGCTTTGCTCTAGCGCAGTGTCCCAAAAAGTAAAAGTTTGCTGTTCATGCCCATGATATCCGATGGTGATTCCATGCTCTTCAGCTAATTTCCCCAGTTTCATGGTGTGAGCATCATCAGAGGGGTGTTCTAAGGTCACGTGGCTGGCGCCCAAAGCTTTGGCGGCTCGCATCCCATAATCCATCTCTGCATCATTATTAAGCTTCCCGAAAGTACTTGGTTTAAATGCGTAAATATCGACTCCTGCATTATTATACATGGCTTTTAATTCTGCCAGCTTACTTATATCCGCACCTTCTCTCCATTTGGCCACATCCTGGTTATAAGAATCCACAGATGCCCGCATCTCTTCCAGTTCCTTCTTTTCTTGATCTGTGATCGTTTCATTTCTCTCTTTACCGATCAAAACAAAAAGATCCATTCGATTGAAATAGATCTTGGGCTTCCCAATAAAATCCTCCGCTGGATCCCCCATTAATTCCACCGCACTTACTCCAGCCGTTGTTACATAATTGAGAATGGCCTCTGCGCTCTGATCTTTCATCTGTCTGAAAGAATAGGTGATGCATCCGATGGTGACTCCTTCGATTTGGGTTTTACTATCGTTGAAAGACTTAATTATTGCTGGTGCTCCTTGCAGCCAGCTAGGTGCCAAAGCCAATCCTGAAGCCCCAAGAGCAGCCGTTTTTAAAAATTCTCTTCTGTTTTTCATGGTAAAGCGAAAAATATTGAATGGAAATAAGTTAATGATTTTTAGAAAATATTGATAATCGAGGAAAGGCTTTAAATTAAGAGCTATGAAAAACCCGATCGAAGGACGGATCAAAAACGGTGATTTTTTGAGTGAGCTTAAGTTTCAAACGGCCCGAAGTGGAGGTCCTGGGGGACAGCATGTGAATAAGGTAGAAACCAAGGTTATCCTGTTTTTTGATCTAAGGGCTTCAGAGATATTATCGATGGATGAAAAGGAATTGCTACGCAAAAAGCTTAAATCCAAAATCTCGAATGAGGATGTACTTCAGATAGCGGTTCAAGATAAGCGATCCCAAATTCAGAATAAGGAAATAGCGATTAAGCGGTTCAATCAGCTCATGATGAAAGCTTTTGAAAAGCCAAAAGCTCGAAAGAAAACTAAGCCCAAGAAATCAGCCATTGAAAAAAGGCTAAAGGATAAAAAATCACATTCAGAGAAAAAGTCAAATAGGGGATGGAGGCCGGATTGAAGGACTATTGAAGAAGTTTGGCTCTCAGCCTTTTGGCCAGAGAATGCTTGGGATCCAATTCAAGGCATTGATTAATCGATACCAAAGCCTCTTCATTTTTACCTTCCGCTTCCAAGATGGTAGCCTCAGTATATGGTAATGTAGGAGAGTCCTTTGATTCTAGCATTTGCTTTAACTCCTTGAGACTTTCATAAGCTGACTCAAATTCCTCGACTTCTGCATAAACCATGCTTTCATAACTTTTGAAGAAAGGGCTTTTACTAGAAATTCCACGATTTGAAATACTATCTAAAGCGGCATTTCCACCATAGATTGCATGAATTGCTTCGATATATTCGGCCTCTATGTAGGTCTCATCAGGATACTCTTTTAGAAACTCTTGAGAGGTTTGATAGAGTTTTTGAATAAAGTCCTTGCCTAATTTAGGGTCCACTGCTTTTCCTAAATCTTTGGCATCAATAATCACCAGACTTCCCAAATACACCTCTAAAAGTCTTCCGATCCAACCATCAGAGGTAATTACCATTGATTCTAACTTTTCCAGAATCTCTTTACGCTCTTCCGGATCATTTGAAATCCTTCCGACTTGTGCCCAGGCGAGATCAAAATTGGGATCTATAGCTACGGCTTTTCTGAAAGATTCTTCCGCTTTCGTCCATTCTCCTAAATCTAGGATTTCCTTCCAGCCTTGTTGGTAGCTTTGAAGAGCTTCTTTTGATCCTGTTCCGAAATCATAGGTCTGAGCTTTGGAAATCAGCATAATTGAGAAGCAAAAGCAAAATAGTACTGCGTATTTGACCATTATCTAAAACCTAGAGAGCTTCCAACTTCACATTTCGAAACTTTATCTCGCCCGTACCCATTGCTTGGAGTCCGATGTAGCCTTCGATTAAATCACTGTTTTTAAGGTCAGCTGTTTTCACTTCATTGATCCATGCTTCCACTCGATTATTCTGAACTCTTATTCTGTACTTATTCCACTTTCCAATTGTCTCTACATAGTCAAGTGGCTCAGCTCGGTTGACAATCGACCCAGTTCTGAACTTTTGATTCGGATGAAGATCCCAAATATTGATTTCATAGCAGGTTTCAAAACTCAGTTCCGTATTTTGACATCGAATAAAAATTCCTGAGTTAATGGTGCTATCTGGCCAAAAATCCAACTCTAACTCAAAATCTTTAAATCTGTCTTTGGTCATCACGAATCCTGCCGAATCAGCTACTGAGGCACTTAATATCCCATCCTCCAGATTCCAATCAGCAACACCATAGGTATCCCATTGGGAAAGCTCTGAGTCTAACATTTCTACTCTCTGAGAACAGGAAACAATAATAAGCGTGAATAAAAAAAATGTGAAAAGGGAGGTTCTGAATCTTAGCATTTTCTTGTTTTAGGGCAGGTGGTTTTCTGGCTTTATAGCCAAAATTTAAAAATTAATTATTCAGGTTTTGCGATAAAACCTGCCTTTAGGACTGTTTTAAAAACCTCTTCTTCAGTCATATCCTCAGAGTCCACAGTCAAAATTCGATCCTCACTTTCAAGATCAACAGTCCAGCTTTTTACCTTTTCTTCCTGCTCCAGGAAAGGTTGAACTTTAGCAAGACAGTTACTGCAGTTGATATTGGTTTTAAACTTTTGGCTTTTCATAATTTAAAGTTTGAGTTTATGATAATTCTTTTCCTTTTAACCTGAGGCTGTTTAGCACAACTGAAATCGAACTCATGGCCATAGCACCTGCTGCAATCATGGGGTTCAGTAAAAATCCGGAAATTGGGAATAGAATTCCAGCCGCTATCGGAATACCTATCAGATTGTAAATCGATGCCCAAAAAAGATTTTGCCTAATTCCTGACATGGTCAATCTGGATAGGTGAATTGTTTCTAGGACCTTGTTTAAATCGAAACTCGTAAGTGTTACCATGGCAGCATCTATGGCGATATCGGCTCCATGACCCATTGCGATACTTAGATCAGCAGTGGCCAAAGCTTCTGAATCGTTGATGCCATCCCCAATCATCGCAACCTTCTTGCTGCTGGACTGAAGATTTCTAATGTAATCTGCCTTGTCCTTGGGTAGCATTTCAGCTTTAAATTTTGAGATTCCTACGGCTTTAGCAACATGATTTGTAGTCTTTCTTTGGTCTCCGGTCAACATGATGACATCCAAACCTTCTTGATTCATTTTTTGAATAGCAGAAAGTGAGCTGCTTTTAATTTCATCACTTATTCCAATGGCTGCGATGATTTCCGAGTCGGTTGAAAACCATACTACTGTAAATCCTTTATCTGAAAGGTTTTCAGCTTCCATGTCCAATATTTCAGGAGCTTGAAGCCCATCATTTGAAAGCCATTTTTTGCTTCCAATTTTGTACCGTTCGCCATTGACTTTAGCCTCTATGCCTTTACCAGTGAAACTCTGAAAATGTGAAATTTTAAGTTCTTGATTTACATAACTTTGTGTGTAATCAGTTATTGCTGAGGCTAAAGGGTGTTCGGAAATTCTCTCAAGCGCATAAAGTATCGAAAGTAAATGCTCTTTTGCGGTCGGGTCATTATTGAATTTTGGCGAAAAAATAAGCGACGATACTTGAGGTTTTCCTTGAGTTATCGTACCAGTCTTATCAAGTACAATGGTGTCAATTTGACTACCTGATTCCAGGCTATCGGCATCTTTTATCAGGATATTATTTTCAGCGCCTTTTCCCACACCAACCATTATAGCAGTAGGAGTGGCTAATCCCAGCGCACAGGGACATGCAATAACCAAAACCGAAATAGCGCTAAGCAGGCCTAATGAAAAAGCATTTTCGCCTCCTAGAATCAACCAGGTGATAAACGTGATTAAAGAAATGACCAAAACTACTGGTACGAAAATACCAGCAATTTTGTCCGTCAGCTTCTGGATTTCTGCTTTACTTCCCTGAGCATCTTGAACTCTTTTAATGATTTGCGATAGCAAAGTGTCAATACCTACTTTTTTCGCAATAATTTCAAAGCTTCCTTTCTGATTTATCGTGCCAGCGAATACCTGATCCCCTTTGGTTTTCGAGACAGGAACAGGCTCACCTGAGATCATACTTTCATCTACATAGGATTCTCCTGATGAGAGCTCTCCATCCACAGGAATCTTATCACCTGGTTTGATAAGTAAGGTATCATTGACATCCACCTGATTAAGATCAACCTCCTCAATAATCCCTCCTGAAGTAATTCTTGAAACGGTATTAGGCTGTAGTTGGAGGAGCTTTTGAATGGCAAAGCCTGTTTTTGTTCTGGCTCTGGACTCCAATAGCCTACCAACGGAAATAAAGAAAATGATGATCACTGCAGCCTCAAAATAGACGTGTGGCTCCAGTCCCTTAGACACCCAGAATTCGGGAAAAACGGTATTGAAAGCAGAAAACAGAAAAGCTATTCCTGCTCCTAAAGCAACCAGAGTATCCATGTTTGCCTTTTTGGCTTTGGCCTGCTTTACTGCCACCTTAAAAAAGTCGAAACCAAAATAGAATAGGACGGGAGCTGATAGGAATAAACTTATCCATTTACCAGGTAACCAGTCCATAAAGAACATACCCAATATGAATACAGGAATAGTAAGGATCCCTGCGCCAATGGTCTGCTTTTTTATTTTCTCGTACTCCTTTTGCCTTTTGTCAGCAAGTGTATCTGCCAGAGGTTCTTGACTTAAAATAATTCCATATCCCACTGCCTCCAGAGCTTCCATTAAGTTCTCTGGACTTGTTGTTGAATCGAATTCAATATCAACTGTTTCCGTCGCAAAATTTACATTTGCACTCTTTACTCCCTCACTGTATTGAAGAATGGTTTCCACTGACGAAGCGCAAGAGGCGCAGGTCATGCCAGTAACGGGAAATGTCCCCTTGCTTAGATCTTTAACAGGAGTGCTCATAGAATCGAAAAGATAACGTTGAAATCGTTAGGAAGATTCCGAGAGAGCAACTTCACATTTCATGGTAATTTTAGTAAATAAAATCCTCCTCCCACATTCTGAATCCTCCCTTGAATGCGTTCTTGTTTGAACCAAGTCGACAACCATCGGGAAGCTTTGTGAGAATTTTAGAATTTCCTCCACCCAGAACAATATCATCTGGCTGCAATGCGTCGGCAAGTATTTCTACAGTTTTAAATACATGCTTTTCCCACTTTTTATGACCGTTTTTCGCGTAGTAAGCTTTCCCAACGTAACTCTCAAAAGTAGATTTTCTGTATGGTAAATGTCCTCCTTCTATTGGTATCACCGTATTTCCTACGACCATAGCTGTTCCCAAGCCAGTACCAAGTCCTAAAAAGAGCATTTTCTTACCTTCATAACTCCCAATCGCCTGCATGGCTGCATCGTTTATGATTTTTACCGGACAATCAAAAACCCCCTCAAAGTCATATGTCTCCCAGCCATGGCCAAGATTTACAGGTTCGCTTAATATTTGGTTGTTTTTAACTTTTCCCGGGAACCCCATTGTGATGGCCTCATATTCCCAATGGCTGGCCTCTTGCTTAATTAGGGGAACCATGTGTTCGGGTGAAAAATCGTTTCCTGAAGGAATTTTAATTCTTTGAGTGTGGCCTGACGCGAGAATCTTAACATTAGAACCTCCAATGTCAACGACTAGAATATTCAAGGATGGATTGGTTTGATGGGTTTACTAAACTAGTGGCTAATCTAGTCAGATTTTTTGGAATCGGAAAGCTGGAAAAAATCCGTTTTGCATTCGTGAATTCTTAAACCGAAATCAGCTTGAAGTGGCAATTCGATTCCTGCTTTAAATGAATAGCTATTTCTTTTCTCAAGTGGTAAAAAGCTTCTAAAAGAGTAGCGTTCTCTATTTTACCAGCATCGATGGCTTTAAAGCCTATCACTTCTATTAGTCGCTTGACACGAATCTTCTGGGGTATTGGATCTCCACAGTAATAGGTTTCTTTAATCACTCCCAATTTATCGGTAGTTGGGTACTCAAGTCCGAGATTATTAAAAGCCTTGAACACGGGATTGCCCTTGCAGATTTCCTGTAGCATCTCGGTGTTTTCATTATGCAATTGATCCTCAAATCTACTATTCGTGCAGTCCACAATAAGTTTTTGATTTAGGTCTGATTTCTTTAGGGCCTCAAATACACCTGGTAGATTTTCATTCTCACTACAGATAAGGACAATTTCTGATTGATCAATAGCTGAAGAATAGGGGCAGAGTTTGTCATAAAACTTATTTAAGACTCTCCATTCAGGCTGGTTCGTATCGAATTCTTCGTGTACTCCAAAGACTACATCGATTCCGACATTTAGGTATTTTTTACCTAAGGCTTTTGCCAGATTTGTACCTCCAATTATCCCGATTTTCATCTTAATTGCGTTAAGGGGTGAGCAGCTTGATGAAATTTTATAATACACCAAACTTACTTTGGTAAATTAATTCTAATCGAAAAAATATCCAATTAATATTCTGTAAATACAAAAAATACAGCTATAATTCAATTATTTAGCCTTCAAATACAAATTTAAGTATTCATAAAATCTTCAAAAGTTTCAGAATTCGATGAGTCCATAATTTCAGGTAAAATAAATTCATTTGTTTTCGCATTTCTCGGTCCGTTTCTCTCGCATTATTCTTTCCAATTCGTTATATTATTCAACTAATTTTCAGGTGGTTATCTATTCGGATTTTTTGAAATAGTTTTTTCCTCGCTGAATACCCAATCAGTATAACTTTTAAATGATTTGTTATGGAAAAGGATCAGCTGGAATCTCTTTTGTCCAATGTCTTTGGACACCTGCAAATTGACAAGGCCAAAGACAAAAAGGAATGGGAAAATGGACTTCCTTTACTTGCCCAAACTCTACTTCTTCAAGATGCAAACGAAGTCAAACCTGACTCTTTCAGTTTTGAAAATTCTGAACTCTTTATACAAGACAGAATTCCGCGGGACAAGATTAAGCTAATTCAAAAAGAAGCTTCTAAGGTTAGCCCGAAGGATACCAAGAAAACAGATGCTTCAAGAAAGAAGGCCACGGCTAAAAAAGACGTAGGAGCAAAGTCTAAGTCTACCGATTCTAGATTCAAGGCTTTTGTCAGAGATGTTCCAGTAAGATCAACCCAAATAAAGAATAGTGTGCCTAACTGGGCGGCGGGGGCTAAGGTTGAAAAAACGATTGGTCCAATGACCAGAATCGACGGGAGGATGATATCCATTGATTTTTTTAAGGTCATCAAGTTGATTGGGATTTATCATCAAAATGAGGACACACCTGCAATTCTTTTTAGAGCCACTTTCCAAAATGTAAAGGCATCAGCAATCAAAACTTCGAAGATTACGGCTAAAAAGAACTACGATGTGGCTGCTGGAAGTTTTTATATCCGTGCTGATATGCTCGCAACAGGGGCGCCGAAGTCCAGGTACGTAGGCCTATTGGTTAAAGACGGTGCGATTCAGCTCAACACAAAACCGGTGTTACAGGGAGATAAGTTAGTTCTCGGAGCAACCACTATGGTCCAGATTTCCTTACAGCTCGACCAAACTCCAAAAACTGTAGCAAAAAGCCAGAAGCATGGTAAAGATGCCTTTGAGGCCAAAGTTCAAACTCCCGGTAGCCTGAACTTTACTTTTTCTGGAGTGTCAAAGGCTCACATTAGTTCTGCAGGTAGTGCTCAATGGTCCGTATATGGTAAAAAAGCTTCTTTTCAAAAACAGAATAAGGTTCCGAAGTATGATTCAAAACTTTCTAGAATTCTTATTCCATATAAGGGCTCCGAAACCCACTTTGAAGTGGAAAAGCAAAAGAGCCCTATGGTTGAATTATCGGATTCAGCCAAGGTTAAGAACTCATTCTGGGCAATTCCAGCATCTGTTTTGGATCTGGATGCACCTCTGGAAGTTGCTGGATGTGGGGGTATGCTTCAGGATTTAGACTCTGGATTGAAATTCAAATGGAATAATCTGAAAGGTTCCAGATTAAAATTGATTAAGCCTAGGGTATTAGTAGAGAATGGAAGAATTGCCATTACTGACTTGATTTCTGATGGGCTAGGAGCTTTTCAAGAGATAGATCATTGGCGTGATGAATTAAATGAACATGGCACTTCGATTGCAGTTTCGATGATTAAGAAATCGGCCTTTCTTTTTAACTCACTGGCTGAAGGAACTGAGATGGTCGTTGCTCAGGCCAATTCCGAAATTAAAGTGGATAGGCCGCTCCAGGTCAGTGGCCTTCCCATTGGAATTAAAACGAAGAATTCAGCATTAGTTTTAGCTGGGAGTGACAAGAAGAAATTGCTTTATCTTTTTGATGATAATATTCTTTGGGACAATAAGTTACCTTTCGATAAAGTACCGAAATTTTCCAGTCTTGCCATAGCTCTTGAAAACGCTCTTTTTACTATTTCACCAGCAAATGGAGCTTTGATTTTTGGAGAGTGTAATCAGGATTGGACTCGCATTATCCGCAGTGAAACTTTTTTGGTTTTCGGACTTCTGAGGTATATACCCACTCTCCCGGATCCATATGTAGCCAACTTGAGTATTTTAGAAAGGCAGTTTGGTGACAGTAGAAAAGGTATTGCTGGAATAAAGAGCTGGTTGGTTTGTAGGATAAGTCAGAAACCCAAAAATAAAGAGTTTGATGAGGTAAACACCAGTTTCCATCTTGGACCGAATAATAATACTTCGGCAGCCAGAGGTGTCAATAACAGCTCTCCTAGCTTGATGAGTGATCTCACTCAAGCTGAAGCGGCTGTAGGAACTCTGAAATCAACAGAAAAGAGGGCGTCAAGGGATAATGACCTCCCCCCATATGAACAACAATTAAAGCGTTTTACTCAATATCAGGAAGTGGATTATTTCGCTCTCCTAGATGTGAGTTCTAATGCGAATCAGCTTGGGGTGAGCGTTGGGTTACCCAACATCCAACGTGAAGTGACTGGTGTGGCTAGTCATGTAGGTGAAAGGCATATGGCCATAAGCCCGACGAATCAGAGTCCCATTACCGTGGAGGGTATGGAAGTACATACGCTTGGGGCAATGACCAGATTGTTCATGATGCCTCAAATTGCTTGGGAACCTGTTTTCAATTTGACCAAACCAGGTACGGGTAAACCCGGTGATCCACCACTTCTTTTTAACTATTATCCAAATGACGGAGGTCCTACACGATTCTTTAATAGCCATTTAAAGGGCATTGCATTGTCTCCAAAGCCATTGGCAAAATTCATCCTGGAAAAGTATGAGAAGAAAGAAACCCCAATCCAGACACTCTTTACTCTTCCTTTTGGCTTAAAGGCCAGAGCAGATTTATCGCACACTAATTCTGAGGAAACCATCAAACCAGAATTAGATAATGTAAGTCCAGCCTTCCCAAATGATTTGAAAGGTGGCATTCAAATAAGAGCAACTGCAGGAAATTTTGGAAAAAAATTTGGTAGTGAGCCTAAGAAGAATGATCTCCCAATGTTCGCAGGATTTACCGTTCAATTGGCAAATGTTTTGGGATTGTCAGGTAACCCGACAGGAGCCAGTACCTTGGGGGATAGTGTAACTCAGATTTTTAATGGTGAATTTTTTGTCAATCAAGGAAACCCTACACAATTGACCGGGAGGGGAGTTCCCCTAACAAAAATTGATTTTTCAGGCTATGGAGCTTCAACCTTCAGTAATTGGTTAAGTCCTTCTGCCGCAATTGCTCAGACAAGCCAATCACGATTTGATGTGATGATGGGGCGTACTGGTCATGAGGTAATACAAGTGAAGAGCATTGTTTATCCATGGGGAATTCGCGTTGTGAGGACCATTACCCTATTCAGGACCAGTTCGGGTTTTGTATACCGAACAGATAGTGGTTGGCAGCCAGAATCTGATGGGATTTTTGATTTTAGATATAAATACAAAGATGGTGCAGGAGTTAATGCTCCCGAAGTGGAGGAGAACCCCTATGAACTTCATCCTGGAACGGTCAGAGGTTTATTCAATATCTCTAATATTAAAGAAGATGGGACGGTTGCTGAATTTGTTACTAACAATTTCATAAACACAAATGAAGAGTACATCAATGTAAGAGGTGAAAAAGTAAAGAACACCGGCGCAGCATTTAATCAAGAAGTCAAATGTGTTGCAGTCTATTTTGACGCTGATATTGAGATTGAAAATCTTGTAAAAGGCCATAAGAATGGCAGAACGCCAGCCAAGAAGATTTTAGGGTATGTACAGCTATCTCCACCAGGAGTGCCACTAGATGCCAGTCAGTTGAGACTCCTTTTGAATTTACAAGGAGGTTTGATTGGAGGAGATGTCGATTGCGTGATGGATATGAATGGCTCGGGTCAGTTAATGCAGATTAATCGATTTGATATATCTCACTCTACCAAACCGGGAAATCCGTCAAACAAGCCAATATTTGTTGTAGCTTCTCGTGGTTCTACTATTCTCCCTAAAGACGGCAGCTGGACTATGGTTCAGCATGAAACGGGAACAGGTGAAATCACTCCTTTACCTTCGCATATTCCGATACCATTAATTAGAGAAGGGAAATGGGTGAAGGAAAAAGTCGTCAGTGCAACAACAATAAATAATAAACTACTTAGACTTGCCCATCCGGCGGAGCTATTGAGGGATCCTGTTGAGGATACTATAAACTTTGGATTTCTGCAGAGCACTTCTACTCAGAAAGCCTTGTTCCTAACGCCTTCCTATAGAAAAGGCATAAGTAAGCTTATGAGTAAGACTCCCCCTGTCTTTGCTGATGCTTACAAGCTAATGAATGGAAGCAGCATCTTCCCCAATGTTGGTGACGCTTATTCAAATTTTGGGAAAGCAATTGCCTTGTTGGAAGGAATAGATGAAAACGAGCAAAAAGTTAAGGCCTTCGTAGAGAACGCTGCCAAAGATGGGGGAAGGAAAGTCCTGGAACTAATGGAGCTCACCGCTAAAGAAGAAGGAGGTAAGATCGTGGATCGGGGCTTTAAGCTTCTTTCTGGGGAGGCGAATCAACTTTTGAATAAGGCGATGGCCTTTGACATCCCGAATTTCGATCCGCTGTATTTGGTCGATATGGACTCCTTAAAAATCTATATCGAATACAAAGCAGAACAGAAGAAGGGAGGCTCAAAGCAATACGTTGACTCTAAGTTGAATTTTGATGTGGATTCCTTCGCAAATGACCTGGCTGATACCTGGAAGAGTAAAGTGAATAATGTGGCGATGGTTGTTGATTTGGGCTCCTTCGAGCGCCTGATGACGATTAAAGGAAACTTTGATGCCGCTAAGGGTAAAGAATCTGGATATGCCGGAGATAAGGATAACCCGGGACCGTTAGATGGAATTCCACTACCTGAAGTGGAGTTTAGTCCAGCCCTTCAGCCCGTGATTGATATTCTTCAGATGCTCGCAGCTTTAAGCACCGGTGATTATGGAGCGCTAATGCGCAAAGGTCTGGAAATTGCTATGAGCAATGCTGGAGAAATTTGGGAATACAAATTTGAAGCTAAAAAGGAAATTCCTTTGATCCGCTTCCCACCGGAGGATTCGGTTTACAACTCCCCTCAATGTCCACTTCGATTAGAAGCAGGTCTAGCTCTAGGTGTTTATTTCAATGCTGCCTTAAAGGTTACTAATGATCCACAGCAGCTGCTTCCAACAGCCGGTGGCTTTGTTCAATTCAATGGTGGCCTTGAAGTAATGTGTGTAACCGTCGGTGGTGCTACCATCTATGCAGTTGGTTCGGTTGAAGTAAAAATTGCCTGCGATACTAAGATTGGTCCAAGTCTCATGATGAAGTTCGGCTTTGGAGCCAATATTTCAGTAGGACTTCCAGTGGTAGGTAATGTCTCCGTAACCTATATGGTAGGTTGTGAAATGTATGCGGATGCTAATGTAATAGAGGTTACTGCCTTTATGCTTTTCAAGGGGCATGCGAATATTCTCGGTGGAATAGTAAGTGTGACCATTTATATAGAAGCTAGCGGAACAGTAAAAAGAATCTCAAGTCCAGAGAGGACCGAATGTATCGCATCAGTGACTTTCGGGCTTGATATTAGTATCGCCTTTATTATCAATATTAGTTTCGAGGAGACCTGGCAGGAAGGCCGTCAGATCGCTTAATTTTTTAAATGAAATAATTATGGAACCAAGAAGATTATTATCCTTAATGACCTTTCCTCAGCGATTTGATGGAAGTACGCTGACAGTAAATATCGTTGTAGTCCCTCGGAATGCTAACCCATTCAATGATTGGCCAACCGGACTAGCAAACCCGTCTAATGTTCCTGGGTTTGCTAATTTTCAGCCAGAGTTTAGCTTATCAGTAGTAAGTGGTACGGATGACTTTCCATTGAGCAATGCGACTGCTCCTAGCCGAATTCCAATTTCGGTACCTGTTAGTCCATCTCCTGCTTCAAATAAGGCAAATTTGCTTGATCAGGTGGCTAATGCAATGCCTTTACCGGTAACAGATAATACCGATAAGCTTGCTGATCCGCTTCCTGTTGAGAATAGCATTAAAAAGTATCTTCCCAGATCATATAGAAATAGCTTCAATTTTACTCAGCCAAGGCATCCAAATGCCATTACTGATGACGAATATGCCTGTGCAGTTCGGGATAAAATTCCTACTGTTAATTATAAGCCAAAGGATAAAATTAGCTGGGGTAAGGTGTTTGCGAATATTCTTAGACAGCCACTTCTCGCTAAAGCTTGTGGGATGATTTACGAAGTTCAAATTCCTGTTCAAAATGATTGGTTTGATGAAGGAGGATACCTTTACGCTGAGATTACAAATGATCCATATGCTAATGCACAAAATCAATTATTGGAGAAGACTGATGGGCCATTAATCAAGAGATATGCTGCTAAAATTCCCACTCTGAAAATGGGTACGGCCAGATCAGTTTTTGCTCCTGTACTTTTTCCCGTATTGTACAAGAAGACAACCGATCCAAGTGAGCCCATACCCTTAGGGCCATGGGATGAGCTATTTATTGAAGCACAACTCTATGATGATGGTTTCGCCAAAATCGTGCACGCTAACCAGCCTGTAAGTGGGAATCTACTTGAAGAAACTCAGGATGAATTGCCTCCTCAATCTGATGCCGGAATTCGACTAGGTTGGGATGATGAACAGATTTTGGTCTGGTATTTACGTCAGATGATAGAAAACCCAGAAAAACCTGGTTCTAAAGAGCGAATAGATGCACCATTAGGGGTAATGGGCTATCATATTGATGTCAGAGAAGCTAATCCAGGTAAATCATGGGAGAGCTTAAACCTTGTAAATATCGATCAGTCCGGAAATATCTTTGGCAATAAGGTGAAAGGGTCTTCTACCGAATTGCCCTATCAGGTTTATCCAAATAAAATCACAGGACCAAATAGTGACCACTATTGGCTTCCTATGTACTATGCTCACTGGATAGGAAAGAATATCGTTACGGAGGATCAGGATGCAATAGAGATTTATAAGAATGATCTGGATAATGGTTCTATGCAGGATGAGGTCCAGGACAGAAGGGTTGAGAAAAATAAAACACTTATTCCTGCTCCCTTAGAAACTACCCTGAGATATGGGAATACCTATGAATTCAGAGTTAGGATGACTG
Source organism: uncultured Cyclobacteriaceae bacterium (assembly GCA_937146645.1). Taxonomy (GTDB): domain Bacteria; phylum Bacteroidota; class Bacteroidia; order Cytophagales; family Cyclobacteriaceae; genus Algoriphagus. Next base: position 22,676 of record CAKZRQ010000037.1, on the reverse strand, counting down.
ATATCTCTGGGGGAGGCCCAGAACTAACAGATGGGCCAATAAACTCAGCAGCAAGCCCAGAAACTAGTGTTTCATTCAAACGATTTGTTAATCCATCTATGTTGCGAATCGATAAGCCTATTGAATTAAAGAATAATGAAAGATCTTATTTTAATTCATTGGATGAAGACGAGAGCCAGTTTGATGGTAACCCTAGCTTTCTTATCCAGCGTCCTCTATTGGAATATCCAGCGGTGGTTTTTACAGATAAGTACCAACTAGCAGGTCAAGATCCTGTAGCAATGCTTAAGGCTCTTCCTATTCAGGCGGATGGTTTAAAGCCTGCTCTGCCTGATCCAGATGTGACCAAGGTCAAGGTAAGAATCGAGGTTAAATCCCTTCGAATGGATACCCAACTCAGTCAAAAGGGAGACGATAGTTTTATAACTCTTTATGAGACTGAAAGGGAGTTTCCTGAGGCATTTGACGGTAATCTCAATATACCAATTGAATTTATAGATGTACCCGTACTTAATTTAGGCGAACCTGCCAACCCATTCCTAAGGGATGATTTACTGATAGCCGATTTAGACAATTTACCAGGGTTAGTTCTTCCTACCGGCCGACATGTGAGAGTGTCATTGAGGGCTGTGGCAGAAACTGAGGATTCTCCAGAAAGTTATTTTGGATTTATCGATTCAGATGAGGACAAAGACAGTCGATATGGAAAAAACCAACAGTTCTTACTATACAAAGAGCCTTCGATAGAAGAAGATGTTTTAGAGCCATTTGAGGATGTCCCAACCTTACAAGGGTTGTTCTTGAAACCTGATTCAGTCCCCACAATTAAAGGAGATTTATTCAAATCCCTTTTGATGCGTGAATCTGAGGAAAATCAAGCAGGTGTTATTGAACGTTTGGCGAATGCTTTAGGAGTCGAGTCTAGAGGCTTGACTTTAGTAGCTCCGAAAGGTGAGAGAATAGCTTTTGGTTGTAACTCCAGAATAAGACATACTCTAGCTCCGGACGGAAGTTCTATCACCTTCGCTACCAAATCTGACCTTTATAACCATTGGCTAGGCTTGATCAGCTATAAGTTGAATAGGGACTGGGCATGGGATACACTAGAGGATGTAGCTTTTGTCGTCCAAAGAGAATTTAAATTCCGAAGAGATGCTAATTCAGAGAAACGAGTCAATACCTATTTAGGCGATGTAGAATTAAAGCACACAGTTTCTTTCGAGGCTCTTCAAACTGATAGATTTGACCGTGTAAACAGAAATTATACGAGGGTAATTTACATCGATGCTTTAGATCCAAAGAATGAACTTAAGCAACCCTCAGGGGATTTGAGACTTCCTGATGAACTTTGGGCATCTTATAAAATCCAGGCTAAAACCAAGCCAGGACATGCTGAAGTGGATTTGATTCAAACGGAGCAGTTGCAACTACCTACAGTTTTACCTCCGGCGCAAGTCCCAAAAATTGTGAGTGTTGGTATCGCTTTTTCTCCCTATGAAAGAACTGAAGACTACAGTTCTTCGGAAGCAAGAAGAAGACATTTATGGGTTGAGTTTGAAGAACCTGTTGAGAACCCTGATGATACATATTATTGTCGCGTGCTCGGTAATGCGCCAGATCAGCTCCTTGCAAGCAATGATGGTGATCAATTTGTTCCACCAGAAGAAGCTCCGATAAGTCTTGATCCAGAGCATACCAGAATTATTGTGCCAGGCCAAAGTGATGATAAAGCGGGAATTGGTGCGATGCAACCTATGGTCAAATCCACAGATAGCGATAGGCATTACATCTTACCTATTCCTCCAGGTATGCATGCTGAGAGTGCCGAAATGTTTGGCTTTTTTACCTACGAGTTCAGAGTGGGACATGGTCACTGGCCAAACAGAGAGGATAATCTTTGGTCTACTGCACAAGGAAGATTCGGAAGACCTCTAAGAGTTACAGGAATCCAGCATCCTGCCCCAACCTTGTTATGTTCCTTAGACCGGAATAAAAACAATATGTATGTGAGTGCTCCATTTGCGAAGGCTGTATTTAATGGTAAAAATGTGACTTCTAAACCGCCAAGGACAAGTTTATGGACATTGATTTATGCTCAGGTTCATCAGGCAGATGGAAAAGATCATCGAAATATTTTACTCGGAGAAGTGGAAATGAAAATAGGAGTGAGGGTGAACACAGATGAAAAGGAACTTCATGCTCAGAATAACCTTACTCAGCAAGTTTATTTCCAATCAACGGTCGGAGACTACACGAAAGGCAGTATAAAATTAAAACCCAACAACGTGAGGATGGGTAATCTAATTGCCAATATAAAGGATAAACATCCTGTTGCCACGGCCATAGTTACCTCTCAGGATATTGCTGAGCAACTGGTTTCAATGGGTCTACCAGAGGATAGCCCTTTAAGTGTGCTGGTGGTGGAGGTATTTGGGAATATCACCAATATTCATGACCACTTAAATCAACATGCCAAACCAAGAACTCACGCCAGTATGACGGAAGCAATGCAGGCAAGAAACACAGCAAAGAAAGCTCAGACTAATATGATGGCACAAATTAGACCTCTAAGTAGGGGATTGGGGCATTTTAGAATTCTGAGGACTTCGCCATTGACTAAGGTTCCTTTTGTCTGTTGTCCCACTTGTTAAAACTCAATCTGACTCAACAAAGAAAGCGAGAGATTCATAATTTCTTATTCCCTCAATTTAAAGAGCACATCAAGGACTTCTACTTGTGGGGCTTCGAGAATTTCATATGCTTGAGGTATTCCTTTCGCCAGTTCTGAGTCTCTGAATGCTATCATGGATTCAGGTGAGTCCCAAACGTAGATTCCTCCGTATTGATCGGGATCAGCAATTTTCACATAGTATTTTTGAAGCAAACCTGGTAGAGCCTTGAACTGTGGTTCCCTTTCCCTAGCTTTTGACAAAAGCTGCTCTTCGGGTAGGTTTGATCGAAGTCGGATAAATTGGATGATCATGATTAAAAAATATTAAAGTGTTTAACTAGTATTATATATCTATATTGTTAATATACAGATACTTATAAAAAATAAAAATAAATAACTACTACTAACTCTCCTTCAGCATGAATAAAGGATTTTCTTTTTCAAGACTAAATTGAGTGGTATCCTGATGACGAGAAATATAGAACATAGAATTAGAACAAGGGTCACATCATTACTGAAATAGAGGTCATCATAAGGCCAAAAAAAGAGGTCAATTAAAGGCCCCAGAAAGCTTATGTATAAGAATCCCCAGAGCGCTACACCTAGAAGTTCGAAAAGGAGATTTTTACTATTCGTTACTTTTTGAAGTAGAACTTTTACTCCATAAACGATCAAGATAAAGCTCAAAGTCCCAGCTGTGGTGAAAATCAACCAATCTCCTGGATGTTCCTCGAATGTCGATCCTGGCCTTAAGATATGATCAAAATAGTCATAGACAGAATAGCCAATAAAAAGTAGGATGAAAATTGATAGTGGGTTTTTGAGTCCTCTCATTTGTCTAACTAGTCCTTTGAAACGACGACTTTTTTATGGATCAAATCATTTCTCTCCAGACAATCTACCATGAAACTACCTACGCTTTTTCTACTTATGAATAGACTTGGTTTGGGCTGATTTTCAGATGTTTCTCTAATCTTTTCCTCTGATTGGGAGTTACTTAATCCAACGGGTCTGATTATCGTCCAATCCAGATTAGAATCTTCTAGAAGCTTTTCTTGTCGCTCATGATCCTGATAAGCAACGCCGATATTGCTGTTTTTTATAAACCATTTAAACCATCCCGGGATCTCATCCTCTGATTCTGCCACGCCCCATGCAGTGCAGACTATAATTCTTTTGATTCCATTTGACTCACAAATCGGAATAATGGTTTCCATAGAATCCGAAAGGAATCTTTCAGGAGTGATCAGCCCTGACCATGGGAAGTCACTCTTCCTTGAGATGTTCAATACGCTGATGATAGCATTGCAGTCCTTGATAGCGACTTCCAAGTCTGTGGAATTAGTGGGATTTCCTTCAAATATTCTTAACGAGGGGGTGGAAGAGATTCTGCTCGAGTTTCTAGCGAGACAATTGACGTCGTATCCCTTTTCTAAAGCACTTTGAAGAACCCATTTCCCGGTTCTTCCTGTGGCTCCAAGCAGTGAAATTCTCATTTCTTGAGTTGTATTTGATGTGGGCTAGTTTTAGGAATTCGCTCAATGATGTTTCTGGCTTCGAGATCTAACTTAACGGTGACCAAGTACCATGGAACACTACCCTCAAAGCTTTCTTTAAGATGGTCAATACCCATCTGATTCAATTCCTGATAGGTAATTGGTCCTGTATGATCCAAAGTTTCAATTATGAAATTCTTCAGCTGATCATATTTTGATTTATCAATGTTTACTCCGGCTTTGCCTTCAGGATGTAGTGTAAGAATTTTTTCGGCTGGCATTTTTTAATGGAAGATATATTCGCATGGAAGATAAGTTACCGAAAAGAGCTTTGCGCAGCTAAAAAATAGACCAATAAAAAAGCCCCGGAGTAGGCTCCGAGGCTTAAAATCGAATTGAGATTTATTTACTCCACTAGGAACTTTCCTCTCATTATGGAATAATGTCCTGGAAAGCTACAGATGTAATCATAGATTCCAGCTTCTGGAGCAGTGAATGTAACGGATACACTTTCACCACCTCCTATAAGTCCGGTGTAGGCTATTATTGCATCACTTTCAGGAATGTACTCATTATCTGCTGCGGCGATGGCATCAGTCGCAAAACCTGCCACATCAGTTCCTTTCTTAAGTAGAACAAAATTATGTCCCATCACAGCTTTATCCATTTGACCGGTGTGTGTCAAGGTCAATGTCACTTCTTGACCAGATTTAACCCGTAGTTGAGCTTGGTCATATTGCATTTGGTCATTGGAAGAAAGCTCAAGGGAAACTGCTGCAGGAACATCTTCTTGTACTGTTTCCGTAGTCATCTCTTCAGTTGTGCTCTCTGTTTCAGAACTGCCACTACCACCACAACTCGCCAAAAGGAATACAATTGCGAAAATCTGAACTAAGCGTAATTTCATTTTATGATCTTTAAATGGTTTAATAATTAATCGGAGTTATATGAAAAGTATAACTCATGTCTGTGATTCGGGTTCAAATTAATTAAGAAAGCATTAATATGAAAAATTCATTTCCATTTTGGATTAGAATTCATTGCCCGTTGCCGATAGTAAGCCTATGACCATCTGGATCTATAATTTCAAAATCCCTCATTTTATAATCTCTGGTATCAATAGGCTCTTTTATTTCAATCCCATTTTTTTTGCATTGCTGAAAAGCTGAATCGACATCGTGTACGAAAACATAAATCAGAGTAGAGGATAGGAGCGGAGTAGAAGGATCATCCACTAAACTCAAGTGGATATTTACCTCACCTCTTTTTAATACAGCGTAGCTAACTGGATCTTCCCATGTAAAATTTAAGCTGAATTCTAATTTTTTGGTGTAAAAATCAATTGACTTCTGAATGTCTCGGGTAGGTAGAATTGTGGCTGAATGTGAGAAATTCTCTTTTTGAGTCATCTGTTCGAATTTTTTATTTTCCCATAGCCATCCGGAGGTGTTTCCACTCTCTCAAGAATGCCAGCCGAAGCCTATATCTTATGTGTAGATCTCTCTTTCTGCTGGCATTATGTGAGCTTTGAAATTCTGCGATTGCAGCATTGAAATCACCTTTTGCGCCTATCTCATTCCAAAAGTTTCTGAAATCCTCCTCAATATTTTCCAAATGCATGGTCAGAACCTTTGACTTATTGGATAGAAAAAAGGAGATATTAGAGTCTACCGTTTCTATATAATCCAAGCAAGCTTCATATCTCTTTTGATCAGATAACTTTTCCGCCGGTGTCATTTTGACTCCTGAGCAATAAGCATCCATTATACTCTCAGGTTTAAAATATCGTGAGAAGTAGCTTTCAGCGACTCTCTCTTTCTGTCGTTTTAAGTGTACGAAGTAGGGTTCATCTCCGAAATTCTGATCTAACTTTCCGGGCTCCCATGAAAGACGATTGTCTGCTTCAATGTGGTGATCGGGAAAATCGAACCTTGACTTCCCAAATTTTCTTGCTAGAGTTTCATGTCCAGAAGAGAAATTATCAATGTGCTCACAAGCCTTAATAATGCTTGTAGATCCAGTCCTGCCCGTGCATAGTATAAAAACCCTCAATGGAAATAATTAATTTTCATTATTCCTGGATCAATATGGATATTATTTTGTAGAAAGGAAAATGACAACTAATTCTTCTGTAAAACTAGAATAATGGTCTACTTTGTTTCTTATATTGATTCGATTAATAAAATCATTTTATGAATAATTGTGAGAAGTGGCATAAACTATTTGAAGATGGAGACCTGAACGATTTAAAGAATCTTTTAGACAAGAAGGCCACGTTTTATTCTCCATTAGTATTCAAACCTCAGGAAGGCAGAGCACTTACATCCATGTATTTAAAGAGTGCTTACAAAATGTTTTATGCTAATGGAAACAAGACTTTTACCTATGTTCGGGAAATTCATTCTGAATCGGATTCTATGCTTGAATTTACCTGTGAGATAGAAGGGATTTTGATCAATGGTGTGGATATAATCAAGTGGACTGATGAAGGGAAGATTCAGGAATTTAAGGTGATGATAAGGCCGAACAAGGCAATTGAGAAAGTAAAAGAAAAGATGTCTGAGCTGATTTCTCGAATTAGTACAACAGATAAGCTGAAATTAAAAGCTGGGATATTCCTGGATCAATTTTAAAATGGGTGTAATCGGTGAAACAGGGTTTATTTTTCTTAGGGCTTGTTCATATTGAAGCTGTGGGGCATTCAACTACTCTTGAGTAACTCTCAATCGTTAAAAGGGTCACTGAATTTTTCATCGTTCAGCATAGATTCATCTGTGAGGGTATGAAGGAAGGCAACTAAGGCCTCTTTCTCAATTTCTGTGAAATCGAATTGTAGTGCTTCGCCGTTTTGACCTACCAAGGGAGGTCTCAGGTTTCTATGATTTTGGATACCCTCGCTATAAAAATCAACGACTTCCTCCAAGGTTTCGAATCTTCCATCATGCATGAATGGAGCCGTCACGCCAATATTCCTCAAAGATGGGACTTTGAATTTTCCGATATCCATGGGGTTGTTGCTACTTTCAAAAACTCCTAAGTCTTCAGTCGATTCCAAATCAAGGCCATTAATGGTGGCATTACTTTCGCCCATTGGGCCATTTAATATTGGGCCAACAAAAGCCTCGCTAACATGACATCCGGCACAATTTGGGCGATTACCATTTCCGAGGATTCTTGGCCTGAGAAAAAGACTTTTTCCTAAATTCTCTTCTTCCGTGAATCCTGGAAAGTCCATGATGGGAGAGTTGACTTGGGCTCTGGCCTGGTCATATTTAGAATTTGTGCTTACGATTGATCGCACAAATTGTGATATGGCCAAACCTATTTTCTCAGAAGTGATAGTGGGATCATCAAATGCCGCTTCAAAAAGCACGGGGTAGTACTCTTGTTGGCTGACTATCGCTTCTAATTCATCCAAACTCAAACCCATCTCCACTGGATCTTGGAAGGGCATCAATACTTGTTCTTCAAGAGTGGTGGCACGCTCATCCCAGAAAAACTTTCCGCTAAAATAGAAACGGGCATTGGTCAAACTCATGGAATGTCTCCTTGTGGAGCCGCCATCAAATCCTTCACTAAGGATTTTATCATCTGAAAAACCTAATTCTTGCTTGTGACAAGAAGCACAGGCAATATTTCCGTTTGAACTCAACCTTTTATCATAGAATAGAACTCGGCCAAGTGTTGCTCCCTCATTGGTCACTGGATTTGTGTCGGGAGTATTGTCCATTTCTATTGCGGCTCTTTGGAATTGCTCATTAGGCGGAAATGAGTTCACACGATAATGCTCTGGCAGTGATAGGTTCTCATAGTCAAATGGAATCTCAGGAAGATTCAATTCTGACAATTGGCTCTCCAAATCAGGAATAACTTGGATTTGTTCTATGTCCTCTTCATTCGAACATGAAATGGTAAACAATAAAATTATGGTGAGAATGCATAGAGAGGCTCTCTTCATTGTGCGTTGGGTTCGTTGTTGGGAGAATGGTGATCGATGGTCGAACCATCAATTTCTTTATTAGACTCTACTATCAATATTAGGTTTAATTGCTCTGGAAATATATTTCTGAGGTACTTCGTAAAAATCTATTTAGGATAATGCGGGATTAGGGCTATTTTCAATGCGATCAACACTTGACTCATGAAAGTATTAAAGCTCTTAATTCCAGTTTTTGTCTTATCTATACATTCAACTTTCGCTCAAAAAACAGAATTCACTGTTGAAGATATTCTTCGAGTTAAATCTCTCAATAGCCAAACACTGAGCCCAAACGGGGAATGGCTCGCCGGTATCATATCTGATGGAAAGGCTCGCTTTGGAACGGATCATTTTCGTTTCAGAGATCCGAGCTACCTAAATGTAAGAAAGGGCACACCGGTGCTCATAAATACAGAATCAGGTGAGCAATTAGAAATCTTTGGCGGAACGACTAGAATAATGGATTTAACATGGTCCGAAGATGGTGAGACGCTCTATTTCTTTGAGCAAAAGGATGAAAAGCTGGTGTTGGGCATATTCGATGTTAAGAAAGAAAAGATTAATTATCCCAAAGTTGACAACGAAGATCTGATCTCAGACATTTTTGGAATAACTCCCTCACCAGATGGTAAATTGATCATATTTGGGATGAGGGAAGATGGCTGGTTCGACAAGGCTATGGCTGAGTATAAAGAAGCCACAGAAGGTCCTATAGTAGTTTATGATGGAAATGAAAATTTCTTGAAGTGGGATCAGATTGGGGTTACAGGTTCCGAAGCCAAGCTGGTGTCTTTAGATTTAAAATCCGGAAAAATCGATGAACTTCTCCCAGCGTCCAGCTATTCGGGAATTCAGTATTCAGAAGATGGACAATTTCTAAGATTTAGAGAAACCATCAGAAATAAGACTTCATATACTCGTAATGATGGTACGGAATACCAGATTGGCTATATAAATTTTGACGAACCTGATTCCGTAAAATATATCTATGAGAAAAGTGAAAAAAGACAGAATTACACATGGGACGAAAAAGGTCTCACTTACGCATGGCTTGATTCTGGAAATGTATTAATCAATTCAATCCAAAACCCGTCAGAGGAACCACTCAATCTGACAAAGGACAAGGCCTTTGAGGATGAAGAAGAGGAAAAAGCCGTGAAATTCTCGATTACTTCTTTTAATCCTTCCGGTAATCAGCTTCTGTTATCCTCTGAGAATGCATGGTGGACCATTGGAGTAGATGGAGAGAACTTGATTAAGATTTATGAGTTACCGGAAAAAGAGGAAAGAGAAAAAGCGCCTAGTCGAAATTTTGTGAAGTGGTCCGAGGATGGGGATTTCATTTATGTCAGCTATTCTGAAAAAGATACATGGAATAGGGGAATCCAGCGATTTAATATCTCAGAGGGTGAATTTGAAGATCTGATGACCAGCCCTGATCTCTATTCAACATGGAGGTTTGCGGATGATTCCGACAGAGTGGTTTATAGCCTTTCAAATGGAGATTATCCTGCCAACGTCTTTTCAAGCACCTTAGATTTTGATGACCAAAATCAACTCACGGATTTAAATCCTTGGGTCACTGAGAAAAAGTGGACTAAATCAGAGCTAATCACTTATCGGGATGTCGATGGCAAAGAACTGAATGGAATTTTGTACTACCCGGTGGATTATGATCCGGAGAAGACGTATCCGCTTGTTTTGGAGGTTTATGAGACTTTCTTCAATAACGGTTACCGATCTTCGATGAACCTAATTGCGAATCAAGGATATTTTGGCCTAAGGCCTTCCGTAGATTTGGAGCAAGGCTATCCTGGAGAAGCATGGATGAAAGGGGTGACAGGAGCCATAAACAAGCTAGTTGAGGAAGGTAAGGTTGATAATGATAAAGTAGGAATTCATGGGACCAGCTATGGAGGTTATGCCACTTCTTTATTGATAACTCAAACCGATCGATTCGCAGCTGCGATCAATATTTCTGGCAAGGTGAATATCATTAGTTTCTTGGGCGATAGCCCAAAAATCGGAACCCGGAATTATGCCGCAGCGGAGGTTGGTCAGGATAGGATAGGTGGTCAGTTTTGGGATGAACCCTTAAAATATTTCCAAACAACGGCTGTTCTATATGCGGATAGAATTAAAACGCCTCATTTACTCTTAACCGGAGAAGGCGACTGGAATGTCCCAGGAACTAACACCCGAGAGCTGTACTATGCGATGAGAAGATTAGGCAAGGATGTGACCTGGGTGAATTATATGCGAGGAGGTCACGGGGCCGGCTGGGCCAGCGTGGAGAGTGATTATTATGATCAGTGGGAGCGAATGCTGTCTTTTTATGAAAAGTATTTCTTCCCCGAGGAGGAGGAAGAAACTGAGGAGGAATAACCTATTAAAGAATCAGAGCTTTAGTCCTCTCTCGAAGAATGGGAATTACCTGATCCTCAAACCATCCATTTTTCCTGAGCCAGATATTATTTCTTGGTGAAGGATGTGGAAGTGGAATATATTCTGGCAAATAATCCTGATAGCCTCGTACAGTTTCTGTGAGGGTCTTCTTAGTACTTTCCCGCAAGTAATATTTTTGAGCATACGAGCCGATCAATAAGGTTAATTCAATATTCGGCAGTCTGTCAAAAAGCTCTGAATGCCATTTAGGGGCACACTCGGGTCTGGGTGGTAGGTCCCCCGATTTGCCCTTTCCCGGATAGCAAAACCCCATGGGGATAATGGCAAAAACCTCTTCATCATAAAATTGCTTCGGACTTACATCTAACCATTCGCGAAGCCGAATTCCGCTTGGATCATCCCAGGGAATTCCAGTTTTATGAACCTTGCTTCCCGGTGCCTGGCCAATGACTGCAATTCTAGCCTTTGCGTTGGCACGAAGCACGGGACGAACTCCGTCCTTTAAAAAGGGTTCACAAATGCTACATCGGCGAATCTCTGAAAGAAGCTTTTCCATTAACGCACTTTACATATCATAGGGATAATATAGTTCCCAATACCATGGGAGCCAGGTATCTCCAGCGACCACTTCCATGAGTTCCTTAAAGATACTTTCGCCATTTGAGCTATTACACATGATTACGATCCCTAGATCATTTTCTGGATAAAAAATACTGTAATGCTCCCAGCCTTGGATGTGCCCTTCCTTGAAAACGGCTTTGCCATGTGGCGTTTGATAAACTCCCCAGCCCAAGCCATAACTTAGCTTAGTATCATCGTAGTTATCGACTTCCTTGAGTCGGTTAGAACCAAATTGCTGAAGACTTTTAATTCGGATCTGAGGTTTTATAATTTCCTGATAAGAGCCTTCGCTAAGTCCTGATCCATTCATCATGGCATTCATGAATTTAGCATAGTCCTCGGGGGTGGTTTCCATACTTCCAGCAGCATTTGCTTCGTCTCGGCGTTGGGTAGGAACCATCTTTTTCTTTTTGTAATGACCAAAAGCCCTCTTCCCTTCAAATCGATCCTGCCAGAGATAGCTGGTCATCGTCATATCGAAAGGCTGGAAAACATATTCTTGGGCCATATCTTCAAGTCCTCTACCGGTAATCTGTTCCACTACAAATTGTAATAGGTAAATTCCTTCACCCGAATACCCATACCAAGTTCCCGGATCAAACTCCATTTCGAGCTCCCGATTCATATTTATTCCCATTTTTCCGATGTACCGCCAGTTGGGTAATCCAGATGAATGGGAGAGGAGCATTCGGGCTGTTATTTCCTTGTACCTCTCATCATCTTTTAGGTTTGCATAGCCCATATAGGACTTCTCGAATTCGTATTCAGGGAGTGGTTTTTCCAAATATTCCTGGATTGGGGTATCCAAATCAATTTTCCCTTCATCTACCAGTTTCATTACGATGTAGGCAAATATGGCTTTGGAAAAGGATGCACCATAAAAACCATCAGAAGTCTTCAGTGCTGTTCCCTTTTCGATATTACTGGTGCCAAAGGCCTCTTGAAATAATACTTCCTCTTTATTCAAAACAGATATGGTCAGGCCATGCACCTTACCCTTCTCCATGAGCTCTTTGATACGCTCAGTCAATTCTGAGGTCGTGATTTTGGTATCATCGATTCTGGAAATTTGTTGGCTTTGGGCTATAACGCCCAAAGATGAAAAGCATAGAAAAAGAAGGCATCGGAGGAATTCGAATTTTCGCATTGTGGATTATTGGTTGGCTTTCAAAAGCAAGATGCGAGTCGACCTCAATTCGTTGCTTTGATTTTATATATTCTAGATTCCTCTTCCCAGGGGTGGTATCCATTTCCAATGTACTCGAATCCAAATTTCTCGTAAAGCCCAATGTGTTCGGTACAGAGATACAAATGATTAAACCCAAATCTTCGACAATCTTCTTTAGCCTTATCGATAAGGAGCTTAATATATCGGTTCCCTCTTTTTTCTTCCTTAATAAATATGGCGCAGATCCAAGGGTACAAATCTCCTCTGCTGATGAAGTCATTCGTGATCAAACCAGCACCGCCAATAATCTCATCCTTATCAATTAATAAATACCACTGAGGTAGATTGTCCTGAGCATGAATCGCATGATGGATACAATCCTCATAAATTTTAGGAAAAACATCCGGCCAAGACTCCTGAAAGAAAGAAATGGCAGGGACTTCAAACTCAGGTCTATCCCTGACCGAAATTAATTTCATTTACAAGAAATTCTAAGAAAGCTCCTTAGCTACGTGATCTATTGCTGTGTCGACCACAAAGTTTAGAACACTGGTTTTAAAATGCTCTAGCCTAATTTTGCTCAGGGCGGTTTGCTTTAATCCATTCATGAGGAGCAGATCTTTCTGGCTTTGCACAAGCCATTCAAAATCTGAAATCGTTAATTCTCCAGCAGCAAGTAGTGTGGTCCACCTTTCAAGAGATTCCTTGGAGTCTTTGAGAAAAGCCATGATATCCGCCTGGGCTTCATCCTTGTATTGTTTCACTGTCAGTTTGGAGAGATCCATCGCTCCAGTCTTTAGGTCTTGAAAAATTGCTTCAAAGTCAGGTTTCATATCAATTGTTGTTTAAAAATGAGTTGGCTTCTTCTGGTTTTACTTTTTTGGTTTCCAAGCCTAAAATAATATCAAAGGCTTTCTCGATTTGCGGTTTCGCTTCATCGACGAAGACTTTGCTAAGCTTGGACTGAGATTCCCATCTTTTGATAAATCCGCCATACAAATTCTTTTCAGGATCTAGCAAAATCTCCCACATTCGGATAGTTTCAGCGTTGTTTTCACGGTTCTTTTCGTACTCATAAACTTTCTGCATAGCCAGATTCACTTCTTCGATTGCGGCTTCTTGAGTTGAGTAATCATCAACTGCTTTATCCATAAGGGCTAAAGCTTCAACTTTAGCTGAGATAGTTTCCTTATAGGACATCTGATCAAAAAAGGCTGCGCTGGTGCCACAACCGGATAGGATGGCTAGGATTATCAAAATCCTAAAACCCTGATAAGTTTTCTTCATAATAAATCTGTTCTGGCTCACCAGTAAAATGAAGGTCTGGCAAGCATTAGGTTTCAATAAAAATTTACTCTCATGGCTGAGTAATTGGCCAAAAAGCTTGATATAAGCTAATGATTATCGTGATGAATAGCAATTCGATCAAATTGATTTAACCTAAGCCAGAGAAAAATAAATGACTTAATTTCCATGCTTAAATTGAGAAAAAGAAAATCTGTAAATCTGAGATTTAGAATGAAAGAAATAAGGAATTGGACTTATTCTAAACGGACTCTGATCCTTGGGTTTTCATTAGTTTTGAGTTTACTAGTCTTCTATCAATCGGCACAAGCTCAGGTTGAAAACCCGAATGAGCAGCAGCCTGAAGAATCAGATAGAGATTCTTATCTCGATTACAAACTTCAGATTAGTCCCTTCTTTTGGCTTTTGGGCATAAAGGGAGAAATAATTGCGCCTCCAATTCCTTCAATTCTACCCGAACCTCCACCACCAAGATATGATGTAGATATTGGGTTTGCTGATGTCATAACTAACCTCAAGTTTTTTATAATGCTTTCCACGGAATTCAAAAGTGAAAACTTCGTTGCAGCAGCAAGTATCACCTCTTTGATTTTACAAGGTGAAGCAATAACTCCAGTTCAGGTAATTACAGAAGAAATAGAGTATAGGTTTTCGTATTTATCCGGTGAATTGACGGGAGGATATAGATTTATCAAGAAGGAGAAGTTAAACCTGGATATATCTGTGGGCTTGCGCATCCTCAATACTAGAATAGAGGCTGTAACTGATATCGCTGATATAGAATTTGAAGGGGAGAGGAGTCTTTTTTGGTATGATCCAATTCTTGCTGGTAAGCTACGTTATATTCCCTGGCCCAAGTTGGAATTTGAAGCTTACACTGATTTTGGTCCAATAAGACAAATTAATTCTTATCAATTTTATACTGAGGGTACGTACCACTTTACTCCAACTTTTAACATGGCTTTGGGATTTAGAAATTATTATGTAAACACTGAGGCAGAGGAAAAGACAACCATTTACCGGGGTAGGATATATGGGCCTTATTTAAGATTTGGTTTCCAGTTTTAATTTAGCCAACCAATACAAAACTTTGACAGATTGAAAAAGCTAGCTTTCTCCATTTCCTTAATTCTACTTACCCTTCATGTCGGCTTTGCCCAAAGGCAATTGGTTCGTGCTAGTGCCGAACAAATGGGTTTTGATGAAGAATTCATCAATCAAAAAGTGGATTCCATCATGCAAATGGGAATCGATAGCTTAGCATTTCCGGGAGCACAAGTTTTAGTGGCAAAGAACGACACCGTAGTCTTTCACAAAGCTTATGGCTTTCACACCTATGATCAAAAACAGGCAGTGGAATTAGATGATATCTACGATTTAGCTTCCGTAACTAAAATAACAGCGCCTTTGCCGGCACTGATGAAGCTGGTTGATGAAGGAAAGCTTGATTTGGATGAGCCATTCAGCACCTATTGGGAGCCGTGGCAAAAAAGAAAAGACAAAAGAGACCTGACCTTGCGTGAGATTTTAGCTCATCAAGCAGGCTTGATCCCATACATCGTTTTTTTGGAGAAGGTGGTTCGAAAGAATGGAAAGATCAAAAAGAAGCTTGTGCATCAAACTCCTGATGATGGATATAGCTCACAGATTTATGATGGGCTTTTTATAAGTGATCGCTTTGAAAAAAAGATGAATAGAGGAATCGATAAGTCAAAAGTCTCAGATGAAAAGAAATATCGATACTCAGGATTATCATTTCTGATTTACCCAAGTCTCATTGAACAACTCACAGGAACCGACTATCAAACGTATTTGACTGAGAACTTCTACAAGCCGCTTGGATGTGAAACGCTAGGGTTCCTTCCTTCTTTAAAGTATTATGATAATTCAATCGTACCCACCGAAATGGATTCCATTTTTCGAAAGACCTTGACTCAAGGTTGGGTTCACGATGAAAATGCAGCCCTCAAGGGCGGAGTATCAGGAAATGCAGGATTATTTGGAACTGCTGATGATCTGGCTAAACTTATGCTCTTTTATCAGAACTTTGGAAATGTAGATGGAAAACAAATCATCTCAGAAGAGGTGGTTAAGGAATTCACCAAGGTTCAATTTCCAGAAAATGAGAATAGGAGAGGTTTGGGTTTTGATAAGCCCTTGTTGGATAATTCCGAACGAACCTTAGAAGAAGCTTATCCTTCACCTTTAGCTAGTGCCAAGAGCTTTGGGCATTCTGGGTTTACCGGTACGTTTGTTTGGGCCGATCCGGAAAACAAACTCACTTATATTTTTCTTTCCAATCGAGTTTATCCCACCAGAGATAATAGGAATCTATATAATCTGGGAATTCGGGAAGCTTTGCAGGATGTATTTTATCGAGCGGAGCGATAATCTTTAAGGCAACTTGAATTGAGAAAGTTTACTTCCCGATACAAAATATTTGATACTAATTTAACTTACTGTATATCAGCATGTTGCTAAGATAGTAGAAACGAATTAGCAACAGAAATAGCTGAGTAATAGCAAAATAAGGGATAAGAAAGGAAAAATGGAGCGGAGCGGACATAAAAAAACCGCCTCACAAAGGAAGCGGTTTTTATCGAAAACACCAATCGCTTTACGCAACTGTTACAGAGCCTAAATAAGAGCTGTTAGCAACTTTAGTTCCGTCTTCTGACACAAAGCCTAAGAAGACTTCAACGTCTTCTCCTGAGTACTCAGAAGGCACTGGAATGGTTGCTGTACCAACTGATCTTGCTGGTCCCGCAGTGGTGAAAACTGCCTCACCTCTTGTGGTATTCAAAAGAGCAATCAGAGCTTTGTCCGTTGCTAATGCACTACCACTTCCTGAATTGTCTGTCCAGGTCGCTTCCACGTTTCCAGCACTTGGAGAAGAAGCTGCACCATTCGCAGCACCAGTCAGGTTTCCTCTTGAAACCAATGCACTAGCATAGTCTACCATGAAGTTGGGGTAAGCTCCTGTAATGGCATTATTCAGATTGTATGACATGGCCGCATTGAATTGCGTCATCTTGTTGGCATACTGCTTAAAACCAACTCTAAGGAAGTCTGTCATTGGCTGCAAGAACTTCAATACAGTTGAGAACTTAGAACGCTGGTCAACCTGACCTTCAGTTCTTGGGTTCGCTACACTGGAAGGTTTGATTCTTAGGTAATCGATGCCCTTCCAAGTTCCACCGATTACATTCCCAACCTGTCCTGAGACACCACCGAGAATACCTTGATTAATTTTTCCCATCTCTTTACGATTTTTTAGGGGTTAAACATTTGTTTGGACTTGACACGGACTTACCATGGATTTGCCCTTCGCCAACTAAATTACTTCAAGAATTAAGCGGTAGTTCTCTCTTGGGTGCTGTTGCGGTAGTGTGCTTTATTTTGCTTTTGTTGCCCTGTTTTTTTGGCAGGGCAGGAATCTATCCTGCTCCTGTTTCTTTCATCAAGTCATAAAATATGGCTTGTCTGGCAGTATCAATTATCTTTAGTGTGACCTTGATTTTTTGCTCGCTGGTATCGAGTAGTTGAAGGGCTTGAATTGCCTTTTGAAATACCTGGGCTTTGCAGCTTGCCTTGGTGGAGCTTTCCCGGATCAGCTTTCGGATTTCATCAATAGTCACAAATGGAATTACGGAGCCTTTCAGGAGATAGTGAAATGATTTTGACCTCCACAATCCAAAGCAAAGCCAAAAGAGAAATTCCCTGTCCTCTTGGTTGTCGGTGAGGCAAACAAAGCAATTCGGGCAAGGTTGGTTGAGCGGTTTTCCGCTGTTCAATCCCTTGTTCAGGATAAAGAAGTGCGGTTGTTGGTAGCTGGTTTCCAGGCGGTGTGTTTTGATACGAAACGATTTCATACAGTGAGCCATTAAAGTTTTGCTCGCTGCGCTTCGCATAGATTTTTTCAAAAGAGAAAAGAAAAAAGGGAAAAAAAGAAAAGAGAAAGCTGTCTTTCAGGCGGGTGAGGCTCGGCTGTCAAGGTTTTTGGAAAAAATACTACCCGTAGGGTGGAGATTTTTTTCAAAACCCGTAGGGCTTGACCTTGACTGTCCGAAAGTGCGGTGGGCATGTGCGAACCCGCCTATCTTTGCTTTTCTCTTTTTAAAATTTTCCCTTGACGAGTAAAAAAAAGAGCCCCCTAAAAAGGAAGCTCTGAAAGGCACAACTCGAACCAAAAGACACGCAGCGTATAATCAGTGATACCGAAACGCTGGACGCCTGCATGGAACGGACGACCTGAGGTGCGAACGCCCGCCAACAACCACCGGCTGCCGAAACGGACTCTGAATAATAACTTAAACATAATGCCCTCACACTACAGGACGGTGCGATTGATGCAAGGGCTGTGGGAAAAAAATACTACCCGTAGGGTGGAGATTTTTTTTCCAAACAGGCGTAGCGAACCCTTGCAGCTCTCGCATCCGCACGCCTGTAACTTTGCTTTATGTCTGAGTTATTTTCTTTCATCTTTTACTAAAAGAATATTATGGATGAAATTTTTCTGGTACCATTTTAATCATCTCGTTGTAGCAAATTTTCCAAATTGAAGGATTCACTTTATTCAGAGGTATTTCAAGATCAAGAGAATGCCGTATGCAAAGTGACTTAATTTGTGACTTTCTGAAAATAGCTTTTAGCTCTTTCCTAAAAGTTGAATCAGGTGACTTCAAAAAAAACTGAATGAATCTCAGATACTTTGCCTTGTCAAAATTAATGATATTGTCGGTATATGGTTCAATGCACAATAAGGCTGATTGTACTGTTGGGGGAGGCATAAAACTACTTGGGTTGATTTCATATTTTAGTTTCAAGCTAAAGAATGTTCTGTAAAACACTACATAGGCATTGTAAAATGAATCAGACACCAATTTTTTGGCTGGTGCAAGTTGCATTACAATAGAACCTCCATTAAAATTCTCAACATTATCAAACATTAAGACCTTAAGAATCTCAGAGGTTATGCTGTAAGGAATATTAGAGACTACTTTGAAGGGAGTGCTTGGTATTTTGAATTTAAGGAAATCAATATTTAAGATAGTTAAGGAAGGGTCCCGCCTAAATTTTTGCTTGAGATATAAGGCTAAGTCAGAGTCTTTTTCAATTGCAATTAAATTGTTAGTATGCTTCAAAAGGTGAACAGTGAGAAAACCTTTACCGGCACCAATGTCTAGCACAATATCTGAATCCTGAAGATTTGCAAATTTGATAGTATCAGAAATTAAATTTTTATCAATAGTGAAGTGTTGCCCAGTAAAACGAATGGGCGTTTTTCTTTTTGTCATTTGAAATGAAATTTGGATGAATACTTTGAACCGGATCACGAGGAAGTGACAAGGCAGTATTCTCCAAACTTTCAAAAATGACATTTAGGACTAATCACTAAAGCGAGTAGAACCTCAATGAGATCAGTTTCTGAATGGAGGAAAAGTGAATTTATAAATAGATTATCAACTGCCTATCACTTAGATAGCAGTCCATGGTCTACTGTAGTACATTCTATTTGCTTTGAACATAATTGCAAATTTAATAACTCTGTAGATTAGGTACAAATAGCAGATGATAAAAAGTAATGAGGGTGGTTTTATAAATGGGTATTGAATCTTGTGCGGAAACGCAGGTAAAACAGCCTTGAGCTAGCGTTGGCCAAGCGGAAGGTTGGAATGGAGAGAAACGGAATGGAGACCTGTAGCTGTGTGTGCGAGCCGCCTGCGAGCGGAGCAAGGGTGGTGGCTGCAAAAGCCCGAAGAATGAGGGCGGCAGACGCCTACCGTTTACGGCAGGGCTGGCGTGATTTTTGGCATCAGGGTCGGCAAAGGCAAGGGTAGCGATTGAACGGAACGAAACGATTGTTGGGAAGGAATGGAGCAATAACTGACTGCAATAGCTTGGGGAGTATTTGTAGATTTCATTTGCCATACAAATACATTGAAGGAGAATTGCAGGCAGATTGCGGAATAACTTTGCGTTGGCTCGTGTAGTGAAGTGAATGAGCTACTCTTGCGAGCGGTGCTGAAAGTGGCTGAGTTGAAGGAATGAGGAACGAATGACTGAAACGAAGTTACTGAAAGCACATTGGGGAAAGCAAAAAACATGACAGCCCGATCAGCCCGCAGCGACCCGCAGGCGAGCATTAACACTAAGCAGCGACAGACCCCCAATAAAAAACATTGTGAGTGTAGCGAACACCATAGAAAGGGTTTGGGGGGATGAAATAGCTGCGAGTGAGGAAGGAGAGAGTGTGTGAAGCAAAACAAGTGAACGGCAGTGAGTGAGCACCTACTGGAGCGCAAACGAACTGGTAAGTGAACGGTATATGCAAGGGCGACCGAAGGGAGTTCATTTTACCCTTGCAGATATGTTTTTGCGGAACAAAACGGAACGACTGACGAACACCGCTTTACCTGCGTTGGGGTTGTGCGTTGGCAAAAAGCAAGTGTAGCACGGTATGGAATGTAGCCTTGCGGAATGGAATAACGGGCTTCTCTTGCTGTGCGGTGCTGAAGGTTGGTAAATGGAATGAGGAACGAATGAAATGCACCTACTGGAGGCATATAGGTTGAGGGTTGGATGTTTTTGGTAATTCCTTAAAAAAGAAGTAATATTGCAAAGTCTTTGAAAAGAAACGTTCTTTAAAACAACATATTCGGATTTAATCCGTTTATATAATTGAATCAAGCAGGTTGTCTTGTCATCATAATTCGCTTCATGCGGTGGTTGTCAGTATTGACACGGGGGCAAGAGAATCGTTTGATTTGTCTAAATAGCCATTTTACAATGGCTTTTTTTTTGCCTAAATATTAAAGTCGCTCGCTTTATCAAGGCTAAAATGATTCTTTGCCCAATAGTAATTTCTTCTGTTTTCGTAGTTAGCACGATCATATAAATCAATGATTAGGCTATACTTATCGATTAATGCATTGAAGAATCGTCCTTCACCTTTCATAATGTATCTCTGTAAAGCCCAAATCATATAGTCAACAATACTCATTTCGGGATATTCTTGACTCTTAACAATATCATATTTGTAAGTAAAATCACCTGTATCCTTCTGTCGTATTAATGCTTGATCTATTGCAGACTTGAACTTGTCTAAAGTTGTTTTTTCTCTATGCGCCAAATAAAGGCGATGGTCAAAGTTTTCCTGATAAACACGGTTTTTGAGTAAATGATGGACTAAATCGAAATAAAACTCAGAAGCCTTGTTGTTGTGCTTTTTGTTGAATATTTCGAGCTCTTTTCTACCTATCACCATATAGATTTTAAAGCCATTGCAATTCCGTAAAAACTCAAAGAATTTAGCTCTTATTTCAGGGTGGTCATCCTTTGCATGGAGATACCATCCTTTAGGTTTGTTAAGGGACGGTATAGTATTGTACATTGGGTCTGCAAGGATTTCGTTTTGGAACTGAATAACCTTTTTACGAAGCATTTTTCTCTTGTGAGTGCGCATCATACCCATGATTAGTAATGGATGATATCCTGGTTGGCCGACTAAAAGTTTCTTCCTTTTACCGTAGAACTCAGGGTCGCCACATTCATCAATAAAAAAATACTTCTTCTGCATGTTACAAGGTTAGTTCTTTCCATTTGCATACTCATCGAATGGTATGCTCTTGATTCTTTTTACAGTATAGTAATTAGCGAATTTGTCTCTTGAATCATAAAGAGAGGTTTTAGCCTTTATTACGCAATCAATTTGACTTTCAAAATGTACTTGTGCTTCTCGAAGTTCGTGGATATTCATTTGAATTAAATTTTACAAAAACCAAAGGTTGCGTTTGCCGAATGGGGGAATGCCCGGATATTTAAAATTTGGAGCTATTTGAGCGACCATTTCGGGGTATTTGATGGTGACTGGTAGATTCTGCTGTCTGAGCGATTTCCAATACATTCTGCTAAACTGGTACACTTGGTCTATGAGTTCTTTGATGACCTTTACATCTTCTTCTAATTCGGGCTGTGAGCATTTGATTTTGAGCTTTACAGGAAATGGGAAACCATCGAAGGTGGTTACCTTACTATTTCCGTATCGGGTATTATTGAACAGTAGGTATTTGTTATAGCCAATGCCAATGATTGTTCCGCTCTCAGGCATTTTGCCGTACCAATTTTTATCAAATGCTACTATATCTTCTGATTCTGTTTTGTTGATGGTTACAATGAATACAGGAATATCGCCTAAACCCAAATCATCCAATTCATCCATGATGGGTTTAAGCTCTTTGTCGCTCATGGTTTTGTAGAAGTGAATGATGAGTCTGCTTGGTATCTTGTTGAGTGTGGCATATTGCTTTACTGATTCTGCGATATGACCTGCCAATACATCCATTTCATCTTTGAGGTAGTATTGAAATTCATTGAATCTTCCATCGTTTTGAAAGCTGAATGATGAACCAATGTATTGGGTGTTTTCTTCCTGGTGTTTAAATGCTCCAACTCCCACAATCAGGTCTTTCTTCACGGGAATGTTCAAACGCCAAGGAACGCCATCTAATTTGGCCAATAGAGCGATAGCGATATTGGGTAAGCTGAATTTCCAATTGTCTTTTTGCTCCACCATTTTGGCTGGATTGATAGCTTGGGATGTGATTTCTTTTTTAAGCAATAACTCTTTTACCCTGTGGTAGACTTTTCGCTGTTCTCGGTCTTGGGTGTATTTGTCAATAGGTGTAAGGTAGATTGCTACATAAGTAACTCCTGATTTAAATAACTTCTCTTGTTTCTTCTTTTCTAACTTACTTTCAATTTCTGGAAGTGGATTTGATTTGTCCTTGAAGGTAATACTAAGACCTGGTTGAATATTAAGTACCAAATCAACGTAAGGGTGGAGCCCTGGAAATGATTCAAAACCATTATGGAAATGGTCAATAATAGCTTCTGCATGTGCTTGGTCATCCTTGTGAAGAATGAAAAACATAGTGGTATCACCAAGGTTGCTTTGTTGAAATGGTGGGTTATTTTTAAGTGCAAATTTTGGAGCTTCATTTACATGTTTTCCGCCAAATTCTAATTGGT
>CAKZRQ010000036.1 GCA_937146645.1 uncultured Cyclobacteriaceae bacterium | reverse complement strand
CTCTTCAGCTTCACAAGATCCTATTTTATGGTGGATGCCGAGGTTCCCTCTCAGGTCGTCGGATTTTTACATGATGTGATTTCTCATAAGAAAATCCATGAGCTCTATAATGCCATTGGATTCAATAAACATGGGAAAACTCTTCTATACAGGGATTTTCTCCATCATCTGGATCAAAGCCAAGACAAGTTCGAAGTAGCTACCGGGGTGAAAGGAATGGTAATGACTGTATTCACTCTCCCCTCGTTGAATTTGGTTTTCAAAATGATAAAGGATCATTTTGAACCTCCTAAAAGCATGACCAGGGCTGAAGTCAGGGAGAAATATCGATTGGTTTCATGGCATGATCGAGTCGGGAGAATGGCAGATACCCATGAATTCGAAAACTTCAAAATCCCATTGAACCGAATCAGTGATGAATTAATGTTGGAGCTCAAGAAGACCGTTAATTCTCTTCTGAAATTTGAAGGTGATCATTTGATTATCAAACACTTGTATACGGAAAGGAAAATGATTCCTCTAAATATTTTTTTGGAGGATTGTGATAGGGAAGAAGGCCTTCCAGTGGTGGAAGACTATGGAAGAGCCATCCTTCAATTGGCACAAGCCAATATCTTTCCAGGAGATATGCTCACTAAAAACTTTGGGCTAACCAGACAAAAAAGGGTGGTCTTCTATGATTATGACGAAATAGAGTTTCTTGAAAGCATGAATTTTCGGGAAAAACCCAAAGCCGAAACCTATGAGCAGATTTATGCTTCTGAACCTTGGTATACCATCGCAAAAAATGACGTTTTCCCAGAGGACTTTAAGCGTTGGATGATCGGAAGGGAGGATCTGAAAGAACACTTCATCGAATACCACACTGATCTATTCGACCCGGAGTATTGGCAAGCGCTGCAATCCTTACTCCACTCAGGGGAATGGATTCATGCCTTCCCCTACCCCGAAGAAATCCGCTTTAGGCCAAAAGAATCCGTCTGAAATCGATAAGGAAAATAGAAGGATTTACTAACAAAGTGTACCTTTGCGAAGCGGTTGAAAAACCTGCCTCGACCTATGAATCCCCAAGTAAAAAATACCAAGCCTTCTCAGGTAAAAACCCGCACCATCTCACTAACGACGCCACAAGACGACGAACGCCCTGTGTATATAGCCGGCAATTTCAATGACTGGGTGACTCAGGATTATCGCTTCAAAATGACGAAGCTGTCGAAAGGAAAATATGAGTTTGTATTTCCGGCTGAAGAGAAGTTTCAGGGAGAATTGATTTACAAATTCACTAAAGGGGATTGGTCGGAAGTTGAAATCGATCGATATGGAAATAAAACGCCAAATCGAATTTGGAAGGATGAAAAGCCCCTTCGAAAAGAAAGGGTACCAAAATGGAGAAAGAATTGGCTTCCTTACCGACCGAGCCAGCTCCCTCAAATTCACTTGCTTTCAGAGGAATTTGAGATTCCACAGCTAAATAAAAAGCGAAGAGTTTGGTCATTGCTCCCCCATGATTACGATACAAGCGACGAGCGATATCCGGTTCTTTACCTGCAGGATGCCCAAAACCTGTTCAATGAAGATGCAGAATTTGGGAATTGGCAAATCGATAAGAAGCTAGCTGTAATGTCAGATTATGGAATCGGAAAGATTATCATAATCGCGGTGGAACATGGGGAAGATGATCGCCTAGAAGAGTACAATGTTGGGAAAACGGTTTTAGGATCCGGAAGTGGAAAGCAATACATCCGCTTCGTTGCTGATACATTAAAGCACTTTGTAGATGAAACCTATCGAACGAAACCAGAACGCGAATTCACTGGTATCGGTGGTAGCTCCATGGGAGGTTTGGTAAGTATTTTCTCAGGAATCATGTATCCGGAAGTTTTTGGAAAACTCATGATTTTCTCTCCTTCCCTTTGGGTTTTACCCAAAATCAAGCTGGGCTTCTTGGACCTTTTCGATCCCATGGACACCAGGATTTATATCTATGCCGGTGGAGATGAAAGTGAGAACATGGTAAAACATGTCAATAAGCTCCAGAAAAAGCTTCTCAAAAGAGACGAGCTTCACGGAAATATGAAAGTCCATCTAAGTATTAACCCTGAAGGAAAACACTCAGAGACTTATTGGAGTGATGAATTTCCAAAGGCAATTGAATGGCTTTTTTATAGCACAAAAGAAAATTAGGAATGAACATAAAATCAGGAACAGCTACAGATTCAAACATCCAGGTCGTCTCTATTCTGGAATCAGATTTAGCTTTGATCAAGCCTGAATTCCAGGGAGTTTCGGAAAAGCTTTTCGATGGAAAGAAAGATGCTTCCTATTGGTTGGAACAAGACGGGAATCTAGTCTGTCTAGTTGGTTTAGGAGATGGAAAAAGCCCAAAAGCAATTCAAAATAGCTTTCGAAGACTGTTATCTAAAAACGCCGATAAGTTCGATACTGACTGTTCTTTAAGGTTTCTAGGAAATCTAAATGAATCTCAAATTTCCAATGCACTAATAGGATTTGAACTCGGTGCATATCATGCTGATTTCTATAGAAATGAGAGGAAAAATCAGTTTGAAAATTTAGACGTCAAAGTAGAGGCAGAAGGGCAAAATCTGGATTCTCTCATTGATAGGTCAAGATTGATCACTCAATCACTTGTAGAAGGAATGAGATTAGTGGACCTCCCTCCTTCTGTAAAAACTCCAGAATATCTGGCTGATTGGGCCCTGAAGCTACATGGTAAAAATGATGTAACGGTTAAGGTCTTAGATGAAAAGCAAGCCAAAGAAGAAGGTCTCGAAGCTTTCCTATCCGTTGGGAGAGGAAGCAGTAAAGCATCAAAATTTATCATTATAGACTATCAGCCTGAGGGCGCTTCTAGGCATATCGGCCTAGTCGGTAAAGGAGTCACCTTCGACACCGGTGGATACAACATCAAAACTCAGGGTATGCACCATATGAAATCTGATATGGGTGGAGCCGCTGCTGTATTGGCTGGCACAAAGCTGATTTCAGATTTAAAGCTACAAGTTAGGGTAACGACCATTGTCCCTGCCGTCGAAAATGCGGTGAGTCGTGATGCTTTCTTACCGAGTGAGGTGATTTCAAGCTATTCAGGTCTTAGTATCGAGGTCATTGATACTGACGCAGAAGGTAGACTAATTCTGGCGGATGGTCTCTCCTATCTCCAGAAAAATTATTCTCCCGAAATGCTGCTTGACTTTGCCACACTTACAGGAAGCAGTGTTGGCACTTTTGGCTATGCTTGTGGGGCTTTGTTCTCTAAAAACGAAGAGCTATCCAGAAAGCTTCAGGATGCTGGAGGTGAAAGCGAAGATAAGCTTTGGCCGCTGCCACTCTGGGATGAGTACGGAAAGGAAATGGATAGTGATATCGCGGATATCAAAAACTATCATGGAAAGCCTATCGCAGGAGCAATCACAGCAGCAAAATTCCTTGAAGCATTCACAGATGAACATCCGGCTTGGGCGCACATGGATATAGCTGGTGTGGCTTATGGTGATAGCGAGTTTTCCAAAAGCAAAACAGGAACCGCTTTCGGTGTACAATTATTACTTAATTTCATAGAAAACGAATTGAATCATGGACAGTAATTCTTCAACTTTTCTCTGCATCTCGAATTATTTCAAAGGCAGTGATTTTTTGGTTTCCTTGAAAGAGCAAGGCAACAAAGTTTTTTTGGTGACAAGTGAGGAGCTTAAAGAAAAGCCATGGCCTTTTGACCATATCGATGAAATTTTCTTCATGCCCGGCAAAGATCTCGACTGGGATTTGGACACACTTCTCAAAGGTGTGGGAGGCTTAATGAAGGAAAATAAAATTGATCGAATTGTGGCTCTGGACGATTATGATGTTGAAAAGGCTACTTATCTACGCGAGAATCTACGAATTCCGGGAATGGGTCAAACTACTGGACGCTTCTTCAGAGATAAGCTGGCTATGAGAATCAAAGCTCAAGACGAAGGAATCGATGTTCCTGCCTTTGCACCTTTGTTCAACAATGATGACATCAATCAATTTGCTGATAATGTGCCTGCTCCATGGGTTCTTAAACCAAGATCTGAGGCCTCTGCACATGGAATTATCAAAGTTCAGGACAAGGAATCTCTCTGGAATCATATAGATGAGCTTGGCGAGAACAGACTCTACTATTTGGTAGAAAAGTTTGAACCAGGAGATGTCTATCATGCTGACGGTCTGATCCTTGACGGAAAAGTACTATTCTGTACGGTTTCAAAGTATCTGGCTACGCCAATGGAAATCTCTCAGGGAGGAGGAATTTTCAGAAGTGCCAACGTGGAATACGGATCTGAGGACGATGTAGAAATTCAAAAAGTAAATAAGCAAGTGATGAAGGCTTTTGGAATGAAATCCGGAGCTACACATACTGAATTCATCAAGAGCAAGAAGACTGGGAAAATCTACTTTTTAGAGACATCGTCCAGGGTTGGTGGTGCTCATCTTGCCGAAATGGTAGAATCTGCATCGGATGTTAACCTGTGGGGCGAATGGGCAAAAATCGAAGATAAACTGGCCCGTGGCGAGAAGTATAAGCTTCCAAAAGTCAACAAAGGTTACGCCGGAATCGTGCTTACCCTCTCTTCCCATGAGCATCCAGATTTGAGTGGATTTGATGACCCTGAAGTTTGCTTCAGAGTTCCGCTCGAATATCATGCAGGACTTATCGTTAAATCAGATAATCACCAAAGGGTCAGAGATTTATTGGATGACTATGCCAAGCGATTTGGTGAAGGAATTGCAGCTGTGGCAGATGCTCCAGAGTTAAAGAAGTTTCATTAAAATTTCTCCTCTACCCCGAGTCCAAAAAGCGCAAAGTCATACTTAACCGGATCATGAGGATCCATTTCTCGAAGCTTTTCTGTCAGCTCCAAAGCGGTCAACCAGTTGGTTGGTTTCCTGGTGATTAGCCCAAGCTTTCTGGCCACTCTATCTACATGCAAATCGCATGGGCATATTAAAGTTGAAGGGCTGATTTTATCCCAAAGCCCAAAGTCAACCCCTTTGTTGTCCTTGCGAACCATCCATCGCAGAAACATATTTAAGCGCTTGCAAGCTGATTTCCTTGCAGGCGTGGCGATATGTTTTTTCGTCCTTTGAGGAGCATCAGGATCATCAAAAAATCTATTATGAAAGGCGATTAATCGATTTTCCATACTCGTATCCCCTTGTGCTTCCGGCAGAAAAGCCTCTTGCAATGAATCGTGCTTTTTATAAAATCTACTTAGAAAATCGATGAAATAAAGAGTGTCTGTTGCATTAAAAGTCCTATGCTTAAAATCCAGAAAAGCTTTTAAATCAGCCTCTTCATGATTTAAGAGAAAGTCATATGGAGCATTATCCATTAATTGAAATAGCTCCTTACACTTGTTAATAATGGTTTTTCTTTGGCCCCAGGCCAAAACTGCGGCGAAAAACCCGGTGATCTCGATATCCTGTGTAAGGCTATATTGATGAGGAATAGAAATGGGATCCAGCTCTATAAAACCGGGCTGATTGTACTCTTGAACTTTGCTATCAAGGAATTCTTTGAGTTCACTCATTAAAGGGCCACCTTCACTTCGCCGCCCTGAGTGCCGTCAAACCATTTGAACATGAGCTCGTTATCCACGCGCTCCGCGACGTGCCAATCGAAGCTTTTCATCTGAGTAAGGGATCGAAGCGAGTCTTCATCAGGGTTATAAAGACAAATGTCAAAGTCAGGTAAATCCTTTGATTCCGTGGTATTCCATTTTTCCAGAATCAATCCTTCCTCCATTACACGGACTTTCTTTCCAAAAATATGATCGCTCAGGATGGTAGGCACACCGTCTTTTCTGCGGATTTTAAATCCTGCTGGGCCGAACATGATCTGTTTTTCCATTTTGGCTTCCAGCAAATCATCCGTATGCGGAAGTGGCTCCCACTCGCTTTCTTTTAGTACAACCCGTTTGCCTTCAGGCTTAATTCGGGTCAGTAGTTTAGAAAGCAATGAAAAAAGGTACGTCAAGCCCACGAATAGCAACCCAAAGGTGGCTAACACAGGGTAACACACAATAAAAATCAGGTTCCAGACGAACCTGAAAATGTGATGAAATATGAGTTGGACTTTATTCATGACCTAAATACTACCGCAAAAGTAAGATGCATTCAGTCATAATCAAAAGAGAGCCGGTCAAGTTGACCGAAATCAAAAGCGAAAATCAGTACATGATCTCAACAGGGAATCTGGAATTCACCGCTTTCAATTGATCGAATGCTGCTTGAGAAAGCTTGATCACCAGCTTCCCATTATCTCCGGTCTCTGGTAATTCGCCTACTACCCTAGCGAAGATCGTCACATCGTTCTCCTCATTCTTCACTCGCATAATGGTTCCGATGGGTGCAGTTCGGTGTAAAACCAAATACTTCTTATGAGAACCCGTTCCTTCAATTAGCTCCGCCTGCCCTGTTTCCTTAATATTTTTAAAGCCACCTGAGCTAACATTCACATCAGATCCAGTAAAAGCTTCCTCAGCATTGGCTACGACTTTCGGAGTTCCATAAACAGGGACAGTCGACTCTTGAATCGGCCCTCTACCTACTTTCAGAACTTGACCTTCGGTCAAATTATTTGAACTCAAGGCATTCCAGGAAATCAAATCCTCCACCCTCGCATTGTATTGATTTGCAACGGAGAAAAGTGTTTCGCCTGATTTCACGGTATGCGATTGCCAATCACCCGGTACCAGTGGCGTTTCATTTTCGATTTTCTCCTCGATGGATTCTTCTTCAACCTTTGCTTCGGCAGCCTTCATCTCTTCCTCAGCGGCCTCCGCTTCAGCCTTAGCTTTCTTCTCCGCTTTTCTCAAATCAGCTTTTGACTCTGTAACCGTTTCTGGTGCTTTTTCGACTGTGGTGGTTGCTGTTGCTGCTACCGCGATTTCAGGCTCTGGCTCAGGAGTCTCTTCCACTATAGGAGCAACATCCTGAATGATCAACCCCTGACCAATACTTAAGTCATTTCCGATCAAATTATTCCACTCCTTGATATCTTCCACACTTACCTCATAGGCCTTTGAAATGGAGAAAAGGGTTTCACCCGCACTTACTTTATGAAGCTTTGCTCCAGCAGGAATAGCTTCCACAGGGATGTAAGGGACTTTAATGGTTTGACCTATTTTTAAACCCGCCTTCAATTCCGAATTAGCATTAATGATATCACCAACTGGCGTTTGATACCTTCTGGAAATTCCAAATAAGGTCTGCTTCGGTTCAACCTCATGAAGGATAAATGATTTACCATTTTCCTGAGTCACCCCGACCGAATCTGCAAGATTGATTTCGGTGGCCATGACTAGTCCAGAAATGAGTGTTAGAAACGAAGTAAGGGTTAGGTTTTTCTTAAATCCAGCGGACATACTATTCGAATATTTGAGTTGGTTTTGCCGGGTGGCAAGGATTTTCAAGGAAGTTCAAATTTGCAAGAATTATGCTAGAAAGTACAGGCATTTACTTTTTTTAAAATTTGAATTCGAAAGCTTGCTTTGGCCTTGAAGAGATCAAAAAACTAAGCCTTTTCGTATATTGACTATCAGTAATCATCCAACGACTATGCGTCTCAGAGTAATACTTTCTTTCCTGGTTTTTTCCATGTTTTCATTAGGCTTATTGGGTCAGGAAGCACCAAACACCCAGAAAACCATTTTGACCTTTAAAATCGACGAGGATATCGATCCTGGAATGAATCGACGAGTAAAACTCGCCTTGGAAGAAGCAGAAAGCATAGAAGCAGATTTGATCATTATTGAAATGGATACCTATGGAGGTGCGGTAAATGATGCTGATGATATACGAACTATGATTCTGGAAACTGAGATTCCGGTTTATGTATTCATCAATAAAGACGCAGCTTCTGCCGGTGCATTGATTTCCATAGCGACGGATTCTATTTATATGGCTCCGGGTGCCAGCATAGGCGCGGCTACGGTGGTGAATGGTGTGGATGGGGCTGCTGCTCCAGACAAATATCAGTCATACATGAGATCCATGATGCGTAGCACGGCTGAAGCCAAAGGTCGTAATCCTCAAATAGCCGAGGCCATGGTGGATGAAAAAATTGAGATCGAAGGAGTAACTCAGGAGGGTTCAGTAGTCACGTTCTCAGTTTCAGAAGCTATCGAATATGGGTTTTGTGATGGAGAATATGAGAGCATTGATGCAATTCTGGAAAGTCAAAACTTGCTTAGTGATGAAGTGGTGGCTTACGAACCGAGCGGTGTAGAAGATGTAATCAACTTCTTTTTAAATCCAGCTGTGAGTGGATTTCTGATCCTAATAATCATTGGGGGTATTTACTTCGAATTACAAACCCCCGGAGTTGGCTTCCCCTTGGCAGCCTCCATCATCGCGGTGGTCCTTTATTTTATCCCATACTACCTAAACGGCCTTGCCGAAAACTGGGAAATCATTCTATTCATTGTCGGAGTTGTACTTCTGGCGGTCGAGCTTTTTGTCATACCTGGATTTGGTATTTTTGGTATTCTGGGAATAGTAGCCATACTCTCCAGTCTCGTTCTTGGTATGCTTCCAAACCAAAACTTTGACTTCCAGTACGTGCCATCAGGTGAACTGTTCACCGCCCTGCTGACAGTCATACTGGCAGCAATTGTGGCTGTTTCGCTCATATTTTGGCTGACGCCAAAGGTCAATGAATGGAAGGCCTTTAGTGCAATTGCTTTAGCGGACACCCAAAATGCATCTGAAGGTTATACCTCCACCATTTACCAGGAAACTTTGGTGGGACAAGTTGGATCCGTGCATTCCAGACTCCGCCCAAGCGGGAAAGTGGAGATCAGTGGAGAGATTTACGATGCCTATTCCAGAGGGGAGTTTATAGAAAAAGGTGAATCAATCATCGTAATTTCCACGGAAGGCACTTCCATCAAAGTAAAAAAGCATGAAGTCTGATCTGGAATTGACTATGTTTGCCGCATGAATCCTTTCCAATCGATCTACGAGGAAATCGGTGAAGAAAACATCAAACGTCTAACCAAAAACTTCTATTCTCAGGTAGTTGAAATCCCTGAGCTAAGAAAGCTTTACCCAGAGGATTTAGCAGCTGCAGAGGATCGGCTTTTTCTTTTCCTGATTCAGGTATTTGGAGGTCCGCAAACCTATTCCGAGCAGCGAGGGCATCCCCGACTCCGCATGAGACATATGCAATGGAAGATTGATGGAAAACTCAGGAATCATTGGCTGAATGCCATGTTAAACTCCATGGATCAGTTAAAACTTGAACAAGAGACCAGAGAGAAGATGATGAGGTATTTTATCAATGCAGCAAATCATATGGTCAACCATGCGTGATTTCTGGGCCAGGCTATATTCGATTTACGCTGGAATCCTTTTCCTCCTGAGTTTCCTGATCATCTACCCATTTTTCCTTCTTTGTATTTGGATACCGGGATGGCAAAGGGCTGGTCGCAAAGCCACTCAATACTGGGCAAGAATTTACTTCACGATGATCTTCCTTCCTGTAAAAAAGGAAATGCACACTAAAATCGAGAAGGGTAAACCCTACCTTTTCCTACCCAATCATTTCAGCTACCTGGACATTGCGATGATGGGCTTCACACCAACTGAAATTATGTATGTGGGAAAAGCCTCGATTCGAAAAGCTCCCCTATTCGGTTATTATTTCAAGCGGCTACATATCGCAGTGGAACGCTCTAAAACCAGCAGTCGAGTGGAGACGATGAGAAGAGCAGGAGTAGCTTTGGACAACAATACCAGTGTGGTACTTTTTCCTGAAGGAGGAATCTACACAGAAAAACCACCTGAGATGGTCCCATTTAAAAATGGGGCATTTCGGCTTTCGATCAGCAAACAAATTCCAATAGTCCCTGTCACAATTTCATATAATCACATAATTTTGCCTGAAGGGCCACAGCTTTTGCTATACTGGCATCCTGCAAAGCTCGTTTATCATAAGGAGATACTGCCT
>CAKZRQ010000035.1 GCA_937146645.1 uncultured Cyclobacteriaceae bacterium | reverse complement strand
ATCAATAGAAATTCCATCATCTATGAAATGATGATCTCTGGAAAGCGGTTCCGAATCTATACCGGAATCAGCACCAAAGCATGGGTGAAGTCAGAACAGCGAGTCAGTAAAGATGAGGATTTCTACTGGGAAAAGAATCTCAAGCTGGAACAGATCGAGCGTGAGATGACCCGAATAAAAATGAAGTCAAAGGTGGAGGGCTTTATCCCAACGGAGGAAAGCATCAAGGCTCATTTATTTTCGAACCCCAAACCCGACTCTGAAAACATTCTTATCTGGCAATTTGTAGAACAATTCGTGGAGGATAAAACAGCCTCACTTCAGCCCAACACGGTCAGGAAGTTTCGAACGCTTGGCTCTCAGTTTAAGGAGGATTTTCCTACCCTATTTTTTAATGAACTCACTGCCTCCTGGTATCAGTCCTATATTAATTTTCTTCTGGATAAGGAGCTGCTGAATAATACCATTGCTGATAAAGTGAAATGTCTGAAGCTGCTTTGTAAGTATGCCTATCAGAAAGGTATTCCGGTAAATAGTGCCTATCTGAATTTCAGGTTTAAGCCTGTGAAGTATCCTCCTATCTGGTTAGATTGGGAGAAGCATCTACCAGCCTTGGAAGAAATAGAACTGGAGGGCTTGGGTAACGATGTCAGAAACCGTTTTCTCTTTCGCTGCTACACTGGCATAAGAGAGGGTGAATTAAACCAACTGGAACCAGAAAATTTCTACCGGAGAGCAGGGAGGCAGTATCTCAAATATTGGGATATGAAAGGGAAGAAAAATAAATCTATCCAGATCAGTACTGCTGCATCTGCTTTGGCTGAAAGACTGAACTATGAACTCCCTAAGATGGCACAGCAGACAGAGAACCGAGTGATTAAAGTCATCCTTCAGCGGTGCAAGGTCACGGAAATGAAGAAGGTCATTAGACACTCAGGATCTAAGGAGATAGTGATGATGAAGCCTCTGGCAAAGCTGGTTAGTTCTCATACTGCCAGAAGGACTTTTGCTCGGAGGTGGTACGAACAGGGAGGAGACCTGAAAAAGTTATCCAAGTATCTGGGTCACTCCTCTATCCGTACCACTGAAATCTACATAGGTGTAGAGAATGAAGAGGTAAATGATGAACTCATGAGAGTCATGGGTTAAAGCTTACGAGAAGCAGACTCCAGACACTGAAAGACTACCTTAGCCTTTTTGATCTGATTTTCCTTCAGGTCCTCTTCTATCATCTCCATCACCAGATCCTTAGCCACCAGGATATCTTTTTTAGCCTCTCTGCTGGCGTTCACCAGTTCTGCTAAAGCGATCATGCTCTCACTGGACTTCTGAGGTTTTTCATAAGTATCTCTATCCTCATTCACCATTAAGGCTTCAGAGAAGTCCATGCCGAACCGATCTTTAAATAAATCCAGATGATAAATCTGTGGCACTTGTTTGCCGGATTCCAGAAAAGATATGATGGTCCTGCTCAATCCTATCCTATCACCGACCTCTTGTTGGGTTAATCCTTTCTTCTTTCTCCATTGGATCAATGCCTCAGGGAATGAATTTTTAGACATTTTACTGATTTTAGTTGATGTTTGTTTTGTTAGTTACGAATGTTTGTTATATTTGTTCAAACACAAGGCTAACAATTCAAATTAATTAGAATAATGGGAAATACAATAGAAACCGCTGAAAAAGAAATGGTTACTCTACCCATCCGAGTCACAAAAGCCGAACAAGAGGCTATTTTACGTGCTAAGATGGATTCTGACCTTCCTCTCCAACCAAATGGTGAGTGGTACAAAAAGTGTTTGATGCGAGGCATCGAAAAAAAATTTATTGAGTAAGGTTTGAAATACTAACAATGTTAGAAATCATGCCAACAAAGGAACTTGACCAGTTAAAAAATTTGGTAGAAATGGTTAGAGAGTTAGTCAGAGACTATGGATGTGAAATCAAGATCACAGATCGAGGATATTCTGAAGAAAC
>CAKZRQ010000034.1 GCA_937146645.1 uncultured Cyclobacteriaceae bacterium | reverse complement strand
GAATCCTCTCGTGCGCACTAATCCCCCTTCTAGCTATCTAGAAGGGGATATTTTTCAAACTGATACAGAATCTGATACAGCAGGGAGCCGGATTCTGAATTTTTACGGCCTTGCCACAGAGAGATCAGTTATGAATAAGGTACCCAAGTACCCCTTCGAATTGGCGCGATTAAATGATGCCGGGGGAGACATTTCCAAAAGATGGTGTGTAGATTTCTATTGCTGGGACGTCAGTCGAAATAAGCTAGTCAGGAAGCGCAAGTGGATCAAAGCATCCTTTAAGACTAAAGCTCAAAGGCAGGCTGAAGCAAAGCGCCTGATTAAGGGAATTAATAAGCTGCTGCAGGAAGGTTATCACCTGGGTGCCGTAGATGTAAAGAAAAAACGAGTCAAGCCATTGACCTGGAGTGAGGCATTTGATTGGGTTTATGATCATCGGGAACCAAGTATTCGTAAGAGAAGCATTCAGACGCTTGAACTCGTTCGGAGGGAACTGAAAGTCTGGCTTCAGCTGGAAGGCTTGGTTGGATTGCCGATCGAGTATGTGCAGCACCATCACTGCGATCGGTATATGCAGTGGCTCAGGATCAGCAGAGGTCTTGGTAACGCCACCTACAATAACTACCTCAGCTTCTTAAAGCTCAACTTCAATTACCTGGTTAGGCAGGATCGCCTCACCAATTCTCCTGCGAGAAAGCTTGAGCCATTGAAGATAGATGAACCAGCCAATACTGCCTTTTCTGAATCTGTGAAGAAAGTCCTTCTCGAGGAATATCCGGAAGAGCTCAAGATCTTGGCTCAGTATATCTACTACACTTTCATCAGGCCGGGGGAATTGCGAAAGCTACAAGTAAAGCATGTCTTGGAGAAGACGATATTCATTCCAGGGAATATAGCTAAGAACGGGAAGTCAGCTCATGTGATCATTACTCCTGCCATGGAGAAACTACTACAGGGTTTGGGGGTAAGAAACTATCCAGCACATTACTTCTGGATCAGCCACAATGGTAAGCCAGGAGTGAAGCAGGTATCTCAGAACTTCTACGGATCGAGACATTTGGCTATTAGGAAGGCTCTTGATCTTCCTAAGGAATACACGCTTTACTGCTGGAAGCACACCGGCACCACTGACTTATATCGGCAGACTAAGGATATAGCCTTTGTCAGTCGACAGTGTCGTCACTCTTCTTTGGATATGACGAAGCATTATCTTCGAGGGCTTGGTCAGCTTCTGGAGTATCCGGAGCAGGAATCGCTTCCTGATCTGGGAGCTCTACGCCCTTAAGCTTTGCCAGGGACCAAATGGTCTGAGCAGCTCTATAGTGGGTGGCATTGTCATAGGAAAGGTCCAGGGCGAACTGGACATTAATTGCGGAGACTTCCGCTTCGGTCAGCATCTTGGTATCCATAAACAAAGGGGCTACGGTGGAGCTGACCTACTTATGCCACGCACAAGAGATATGGGACTTCCACCCACTCTCCGCAACCCCAAGCTTTGGGATCTGCGCGTGGCAATAGTAATAAGTAAGTCAGCGGAGTAAAGATGCGAAATTATTACCAATCTGAAGTTACAGACTTGGAA
Organism: uncultured Cyclobacteriaceae bacterium; assembly: GCA_937146645.1. GTDB lineage: Bacteria > Bacteroidota > Bacteroidia > Cytophagales > Cyclobacteriaceae > Algoriphagus. The sequence goes on along the minus strand of CAKZRQ010000034.1, from coordinate 43,349 downwards.
AGGCCATTCTGAATGGAATACTCAATAGAACTAATTTCTTGAAGGAATTTTTCATGCCAAATTAGACTTGCTTTGTAAGGTTTTCCATTCTTCTTGAACATATATCTTTCGGAGAAAAAGGTTTCGATAGGAACTCTATCATTAGTAGAATTTGTCATAGCGAAGTTGGTTAAGGTGTATCGAGCTCGGTTTTCCTTTGTCTCAATCTTCACGGTGAAATGCACTTTGGTTTCTACCTCAATACCCAATGGCTCCTGATAAATACTTGTTAACCCATTACCTACAATAACTCCAAGATCCTGACTATCCATCTCAATAACATGTTCTGAACTTCTAAAGAAGTCTACAAACCAAAGCTTACTTCTATTATAGAGCTCATCCGCTTTAGTATCGGGAATATCAACTACTTCTTGAAAAGTAACTTTGCCATTAATATCTGGCAACCTTAAGTCTTCATATGTTACTCCTTGAGCGAATAATGCTGAAGGAAAAAGCAAAAAAAGAAGTGTTTTCTTCATATGGATATTTCTTTATTCTTAATCAAATGTTTGAAGCACTTTGCCGTTGCTTCTGCATCCCATAGGGCGTCATGTGCTTCCTCAAACTCAAACCCCTCTGAATCCTGGTCCAAAAAGAAACACGATGCGATGAGTTCGCCAAGTTTCGGCCATTTGTATCCTTTTCCATAAGGTCTTGGAATGGCTACAATGGAGGTTGACTTTTTCATTGTGCAGACCTTACCTTTTCTGAATACAGATTTATTTTTCCCCTTCCTTAAGAAATCAGCCTGAAGAACACTTAAATCAAAAGCCATATTATGGGCAACTAGTTTTTTTGAAGTCTTCATATCCAAAAAGACTTCATCATAAACTTCTGAAGGGTTTTTCCCTTTTGATTTAATAATATCTTTTGTAAGGCCATGTACAGATGTTGCTTCTTCGTCTAGTTCGCATTCCTGATCCAAAATAAAGTACCGCTTTTTTACTAATTCCAGATTTTCATTTAGAGTTACATATCCCAAGGATAATGGATGTGGCCAATTTTCAAGATCGTCGGGAGGGGCATCGTAGAAATCAGGAAGCCCATTTGTCTCAACGTCAAAGACGAAATAGAAAGGAACAAGGTCATCCGTTGCCTCAGGAATATCCTCATAGAATTCTTGTTTTCTGCGGAGAATCATTTGTTGATACTCCTCTTTTCGTTGTTGAGCTGCCTCTATTTTCTTTGCGTGAACCTTATCTTGATTCCTGAAAAACAGGTAGATGAGGATAATAACAACAATCAGGATAAAAATACCAGTCATGAAAAGTAGTTTCTTTAAAAAAACTAAATTTTGTGATATATCCTAAGAGAGTTAGTTAAGCGAAGTATCTGTTACGCAGAAGGACTTCTTCTTCCTGAATCTCCTCCAGATCGGAATACACCCACTTGCCTTTGATCTCCTTTGGGAATCTTGAATTAATTGCGATTAATTGATCAAGCTTGGCTTCTAGCTTTGCGGTGTCAAATCCCACAGCACTTCCAGATCTACCGGCAACGGTCTCCTGACGGATCTGCTCAATGGCCGGCATCAGGTTAGCTACTATAGGATCGGAGAGAGTCACTTCCGGAATCACATACTCTCGCTGATGAACAGCTCCGGCGAAAGCTCCGTACTGATCGCCCAATCCCATACTCGCGGATCCGGTAAAGCCACCGTGATAGAAGGACTTCTTCACTGCTGGCGTTCCGCGTCCTCGTCTTGGCTCTCTTTCTCCATCCACTGGGTTCCAGTCCGGAACATTGGCGTCGGTAAGCGCTTGCTTTGCCCGGGCGATTGCAGTGAGCACGGTGCCACTCATGGTGGCGATATAGCCTGCCAACACGAAAGGTGCTGCAGGTCCTGTGCCTGATGCGGCCTCTACGGCCAAAGGCACTACTTTACCCAAAGCAGCAGCGGAATCAATCGCAATCTGAGCTATCGCCAAGATCTTCTGGAATCCTGTTAGCTCACCCTGACGGTTTCCGATGAAATCAATAGTGGCTCCAAGCGAAACACTGAGACCTTGAGCGATCTGCTGCTTTGCTTCAGCGATCTTGATTTCTTCTTCCAAGGCCCATATGGCACCCTGTTTCCTTTGAAGGGCTCGTTGTTCTTCAACCTTGGCCATATCAAGGTTGTGCTTCTTGCCTAAGGCAATGAGATCTTCGTACAAGACTTCAGTTGCCTCTCTTACAGCATCGGTGCTTTCAATTGCGGTAGCCTGATACCTTTCGAAAGCAGCAATGGTCGAATTAGCAAAGTCATTAACCTGGCCATCTGTTACTGTTGGCTCTGTTCCACCTCCCAGCCAAGCAGCGCGAGATAAACCCTTGACAGGTTCTATTGCCTGCTTGGATTTAATGCCTAGCCTCTCCACCAGCTCAGCACGTTCGCTAAGCAATGAGTTCGAGTACTCCTCCTGATCTGTGGTGTCTTTGAGGAAATCCTGTAGTAATTGCCCATTAGTCATTAGCTCGGATACATTACTGCCAAAGAGATTATCCAGTAGTCCTCCTTTGTCAGAAGCGTCCTCAGCCAACTTGATCGCTTGCTCAGCGAGCGGAAGGCTGTGATCGATTTCCAGATTATACTTCTCCTGTACCTTCACCATCTGCTGGAGAATCTTGTCCTCCAGCTCGAACTGTTTGATCCTTCTTTCGCCCAGGTATTCTTGCTGCTCCTGGATCTTCTCGTCCTGGCGTTGAAGTACGATCTTATTGATCAGCTCATCATTCACTCGTCTGATGGCCTTGGTGAGATTCTCATTGTTGATGAACTCAGCATCTATGTTTCCCAGATAGTCAGGGTACATCTTCTGAAGCTCCTGGATAAGCTTCACTCGTTCACCACTTTCAATATTGACATCCTTAATCCGAATCAGCATCGTCTGCATGGCAATCCGCTCATCCTCCATCTTCTTGCTGACGGGAATCTCTATCCACTTCGCCCAGTAGCCCACGAACTTGGCCATGCCGTCCAGCACACCACCATTGATGAAGAAGCTGGCGAACCACTTCTGGATCTTCTGGAGGTTACCGGCAAAGTTCTCGTTCTTTCGGTTGTACTCTTCGGTGAGGGAGGTGCCTTTGGCGATCTCGGTATTGGCAAGGGCTTGACGATCTCGTAGTTGATCTACGTTTTGTGATAGAGCCAGGAACACTTGTGATCCACGTGATCCATCTATACCGATTTCTTCTAGTTTTTGTAGGAACTGATCCGCTTCAGGATTAGTCTCCTTAAGTCGCTCCAGAAAGAGTAGGAATCCCTCATTAGTGCCTTGCTCACCGATAAGTTTGGATAGTTCGCCTTCGGCAAAGCCGGCAGCCCGACCAAACTTCTCCGTATTCTTGGTGAAGTCAATGAAGAACTTATTTAAGGCTGTGGAGCTCATTTCCACATTCAATCCCATCTCATCGATGGCCGCACCATAGCCCAGGATGTCACCAGCCTGGATGTCCACCTCATTGGCGATGCCACCCAGTCTGCTGAGGAACTCTGTGATGAAAGGAGCAGTGGCCTTGGTGTTATCCGCCACGGCGTTGATCCCGGAGCCGATCTGTCGCATGGACACATTGAATCGGTCGGCCATCTTCGCCACCTTCAGCCCGGCATCATCTCCCAGATCTCCAAGGGCTGTGGTGAGCTCGTTGGTTTGCTGAACATATTGAGAGATGGAATCCACACCACGGATGCCCATCTTGCCGGCTTCTGCTGCGAGGGCCAGAAGTTCTGATCTTGGCGTTCTGGTATTGAAGCCTTTCATAGTCTTCATAAGATCCTTGAGCTCTTCGTCTGTAAGCTCCGTCGTCTTCTGAACATCCGCCAGGAGATCCGATAAACCAGCAGATCCGGATACCAGGTTCTGAAGACCAGAGAAGAGCTCGGTCACGCCCAGGAATCCAACCGATGCCACCGCAAAGGCTTTCATTTCCTTCTTGATATCACCAAAGAAACCCTTGGTACCATTCAGCTCTTTGCGCTGCTGGACCAGGGCACGATTCACCTTCTGAAGCTCGGCATTCAGTCGCTTGTAATCGGCTGTTCCTTTGGTGGTGGTGTTCTGGATTTCTTTACGAAGGTCGCGCTGGTAGCGGCTCAGCTGGGTCATGGTCATTCCGGAGAGACCGAGTTCCTTCCTCATGGCCGCGATGTCTTTATTGACTTGCTTTAGCTTCTTATTCGCTGCCACGTACTCATCGGTGCCTTTCTTTGCTTGCTTGATATCGATGCGCAGCTCTTTGGCCTGCATCTCCAGCTTACCCAGCTCATTGATTCCTTGTTTACCATCTACCTCGAGGCGTACCCGGGAGACGTCTTCTTTGACTTTAGCCATGGTCTAATTAGTAGAGTACTCCTGACTGAGAGTAGGACAAGGGTGTCAGTTAAAGTCGCAGCTGTGGATTGGAAGTTCAGCACCAAGTAACTTAGGCTTACGATGCGATCGAATTATGAATTAAAGCAAAGGATGGAGCGACAGCTCGATCGGGTGAAAGCCAAGATTAGGAGAATAGTGATTACTAACCAGGATCTACCTCATGACAGGCTAAGTAAGGGTAGGGAGATTCGTGATCTTCTTATCCTCGGAATTAAGCAGATTGATGAGGTAGATGAAGAAGGATTAACTAAAACTATCAGAGAACTAGAAGAATTACGTATCTTGTAGTTATGGACTGGTATGAGATTGCTTTGTTCGCCTTAGTATGGATAGCCGCCGCTTGGTGGCTATCCAAGTTTGGCCGTTACAAGAATCGTCGCCAAGGAGATGGAAGAGGCTTTAATAAATGGTGGTGATTATGGACGCCAGATGGATGGAAATACTTACGCTTATGGATACACTCTTTAGAATTCTGACATTTATTGCAGGCTTTGGAAGTCTATTCTTTGTGTGGAAAGGTTTTCAGCTGGCGAGGAATTATTTGTCTCAACACGATGAGAAGCTAACCATTGAGAAAAGGCGCTTAGCCGCTGAAAATGGACTTAGAGCTATGCTTAAAGTTGAAATTGAGATGAAAAGATTAGACTATACTTTACATCTCGACGAGAATATTTTAGCTGAAATTCAGACTTCAGCGAAGGTGAGCTGTACAAATTTGCCAACTACTTTAATGGAGAAGTCAGTAGAAAAAGTGACAAGACTAGGTGTGTTCTATCACAACTATCAACCTATGGAAAAAGAACTGGCGATTCTTAGAAGTGAAGTGGAATTAAATGGTACTCTACTAAAAGCGGAAGAATTCAACAGTCTTTGGATGAAATATAATGGTGCCATACTAAAATTTATAATCACTTGTGTTGAAGCATTCCAACTGACCTTAGATGTAGATTATTTAGAAGTCAAAGATTTGGATCAAATTAATTCTACACCCGAACACTATACCGACCATGCGCACCCTCTGGTAAGTAGTATTGAGGCTAGAGAGGAAAAATTGAAAGAGTTCTTTCTTTCTAAGGTTTAGATTTATCCACTTTTTCTTTCTGATCAGGAATGATCGGATTCCATTCGGCATCTGTTTCAGTAAGTTTCATGCTCAAAAAGTCCATAATGGATTGCGCATGAGCATTAGTTATCATTGCCTGTTTCAGATTTATATTTCCCAGCGGAATTGTGTTGATCAGCTCTTCTACGGTCTGTAAATCTTGTTCTGTGAGTTTTGCTATGAAATTTTTCATGATTTGACTGGTTTAAATTTATACTACTTGAATAATTCTTAATGTGATATCGATGGTGATGGAGCCAAATGAATTCAGAGCTGATGCATCGATGTAGGTGTTCGTGGTGGAGTTATCGAACGAGCAGAGCAAAGCAACCCCATCATCTGAGCTGATCGCATCCGCTACCACATCTGAAACATTAGCTGCCAGATCTATTCCTCGGTAGCCAACTACACCAATGGAGTCAGTGTCATACTCATCTGATCCTGACAGCGAAGGCAGAGTGAGATATACATCTCCTGAGCCTCCAGATTTTGAGGACCAGGTGACCCTAGCATGAACTTTCATTAAGTTTCCTACTCTTTGCCATTTTCCTGCTGTAGAGGAGACTGAGTGAGTAGGATCGGTAATCGTCGCCTTTAGGGATGGAGTATAAGTTCCAGATGATTGAGCGATAAGACTACTTGCTAAAGCATACCGAGAATCACCCCAGGAAGTATCAAAGGATAGGGATCGGTTGGTAGAAAGAGCTCCGCCTCCGGATAAGCCTGTGCCAGCTGAAATAGTTCTTGAAGTGGGTACTGCTCCTAAATCAATCAATGCCTGAGCAGCGGTTCTTTTTTGAACAACTCCAGTGGTTGAAGCTGTCAGAAAATCACCTGAAGCATTGTCTATTGTCCTGAATCTGGCTCTACCGTCTATGTCTAGTTTCTCACTTGGACTAAAGTTGGTTCCTATTCCAAGCCCTGTTTCAGTTAATCTTAATCTAGTATCAGAAGTTGAGGGACTTCCTCTGGAGATAAAGAAGAAGCCAGCATTATTCATGAAATAATAATCAGCACCTTCTGCTGAGGTATCATTTAGCCTGAATCTTGGGGAAGCTCCTTGAATGGTAACTTGATTTCCATCAAAGGTTTTAACTCCTGAAATTACTGTATTTCCAGTCCTTCGAACATAGCGATCATCTCCAAAGGAGACGTCAAAGTTTAATGTTCGATTTGCTGATAAATCTCCACCTCCAGATAAACCAGTTCCTGGTATTATTTGAGTAGACAACAAAGCATAGTCTAACGCTACCAGATTTCCAGAAGCGTCTGCTATCCTTATCTGGACATTGCCGTCAGCAATCCTCCTAAGATACCATCGATCTGCTACACCAGTACCAGGGAAATTGCCTCTCTTTTCTATGCTAAATTCAGCCATGTTACCAAGCTGGTGTTCCAGCGTACTTCATCTTAAAGGTTGGATTTCCTGATACTCCGTTGCCATTTGTAACTTCAATGGAGTCACTTCCGGTAAGTGTTCTGGCTGCTACAGTTCCACTTCCTGTTCTTGCCACAATTCCACTGGAGCTAAGGTTATGAAATGCTAGAGCCTGTCCAGTGAGACTTAAAGTTCTATTGGCGCTTAAATTACCGCCTCCTGTTAAGCCATTGTTAGTTGAGATAGTTCTGGAAGTAGGAACATAAGAGGCTAAAGCAGAGGCTAAGGCGTACCGTGCATCACCCCAAGCTGTATCAAATTCGAGGGTTCTATTTGCTGTAAGATTTCCTCCCCCAGAAAGGCCAGTGCCTGTATTGACTTGCCTTGACTCGTACAATAGTGCTTGCCAAGTACTGCCTGAAACTGGGTGTAATCCTCTAACGCTTAAACCTCCAGTGATAGAAGAATGGAGTTGAAAGCCTCTATTATCATCCACCTTAAAAGTGGCTATTGTACCTACAGCAGGATAATTGGGGTCAGCTCCATCATTATTCGGGGAAATATGAAACCCTTCCTCGATGGAGTCTCCTGATCCAGCACTCCCATCTACTGAAGGTAAGGAGTAGTTAAATTGAATCGGGTGATCAAAGGTCTTTCTACCATCGATATCTTCATCACTGGTCTTATCCACAAAATCACCTAATTGACTGGACAGACCAGTGATTTTAGAGATAGAGAGCTGAGGGATATCAGACTCTTCCAGATCAGCTCCTCCCGTCACCAATCCTTTGGCATCATAGGTGATCTTGGCTCTGGTTTGGCCAGTAATGGAAGCATTAGCGACCACTCTCTGGTTTACCTGACCCTGAAGTTTTCCAAAGCCTGTGAGTACAGTATCCGAACCTGTGATAGGAGTGGATAAGGCTGAAGTAATCCCTGCTAAATTAGTGGCTCTCACACCAGCTCTCAGTCTTCCTGAAGTCACATAGGCATTGACATCCGTTCCAGCATTTACTTCTGCTACAGTGGCTCTCCTAACGTATCCAGGAGTGGTATCATCAGCTTCTCCCTGATTAGTCTCGATGATGTACCAATCATCTCCAACAGTGGCTTGATCCCCTCCAGCATTTGTGGTCAGACAGTTGATCACATCTCCGGTCTGGACTTCAGGACCAGAAGCTCCGCCTATTCTGCCAGCTACTGTTACGATATAAGAATCTCCTGGATCACCAGCAGGGTAATTAGGGTTACCAGAGCAGTCCAGAGGTAATGGAATCTTCACTCCTCCAGCTACAAGATTATTCAGATTATTGATCTGGCCCTGAGCTTTCTGGAAAGCCTGAAGGATGTTATCAGAGGAATCTATAGGAGTATTTGCGCCAGCAGAGTATCCAGCCAGCAGAGTTCCTAAAACATCCACCGAGAGAGGAATCAAGGTTCCAGAGGAGTCGGCTACTCTTAGCGTGAAATATGGATTAGCTCCTTCTTTGATCAGATACCAAGCATCAGGTACTACCGATGAAGGGACTGAGACTTCTTTATATACGTTTAATTGTGCCATGATCGTATGGTTTACCAGGCTGCACCTCTATACTGCCCTTTTTGATTAATTGCTACTACTAGGTTTGATTTATCGGCTGTGTTAAGATTATCTAAGTCACCAGTGGTCTGATCTACTTCTCCAGTGGAATAGACATCTATATTCTCTCTGGCTTGAATTCGCTGTGATTCAGTCTTTGCAGACTGATCTTCATCGAAGGATACAAATGAGAAAGCGATGCTTAAAACCAACTGTAAGTTGACGTACTCATCTCCGGTGAGGTGATAATGCTCAGCTGGGTTATTTCCAATGGCTGGCTTTCCACCCTGGAGACCTACTAATTCTCTATGCAGGAGATTCGCGGTTGTCGGTGGAAGTTCTGTCAAATCATTGCTCTCATCAGGGTTTCGATTGACTAAGGCTAAGAGAACTTCAGTATCCAATACATTAGGTACCGTCACATTGCCGAGCTCATCAATACTACCAGCTCTGTATTCCACAGTTCCATTACTTAGCCCTACAAAGACATCCGGTCTTGGATAGGTTGGATCCGGAGCGAGGACGGTGATGGATTCAAGTGCTGCTTGCTGATGGACCGCATACTCGATCACCCAGGCGAATCCACTCAGGTCAGCATTGGAGGTGCTGGTGAAGTCAACTTCTCCATTGACAAGAAGGCCAGTCTTAAGCTTGTTCTCCTCTGCGATATTCTGCCGGAGCTGCTCAGTACGGGAGGAAGAGTAGTTTGCTGAAGCTAGGATGGCCTCGCGGATCCGCTTGTACTCTTCTCCCGGAAGGAGTCGGTTGATTTCTTCGGAAAGCTTGGCTCGGCTCATTGGATCTTGTAAAGTCTGGCTTTGGCGATGGCGAATTCCTTGGTGGTGTTCTGGATCTCGATATCACCGATGATGTAGTCTAAGTTGGCAATTCGGATCTTCGGAGACTTGGACAGCTGCAGTCTGGTGTATGCATCCAGCAGCAGCTCGGTCTCATAGGCTTTGGCACCGGTAAGGATTCGCTCCTGGTCGGCATGGAATGGAGCCATGTCCTCGCTACGGATATCAAGATTGTACTGGCTTTGCGATAGCAATTCCTGAGCATCGTATCGGGTAACGGAAGCGAATGCGTAAGCCCTGCCGGCAGCGTCTTCCTGAAGGCCGTAGAATGCCATGATTCGAAGGCCTGAGTCTTTGTTCTGAAGATTAGCCTCCGGCTGGTTTGTGGTGACCTCGATGGCGGGCATCTTCTTGCCATCAAAGTAGGAATCTACCAGGGGATAGAGGGTAAGCGGCCAGCTAAGCTTCTCACCCGATTCCACGGAAGTGTCAACTCCGTCGTCCAACTGTGCGAATGAATGGAGTTTCCAGAATGGCGGCTGATCCTGATCGGGTGTGAGTTGGAAGTAGGCTCTGAGTGATTCCACAAATGCGGACTGATAGATCTCCGCATCGAGTCCGGAAAGACCGAGGTAGTTCTGGACGGTGAAGTCTGGTGTAGGAATGGGATTGGAGCCATCTGCGAGTAGGGGATCCTGGTTCTCGTAGGTGAATGCTATTCCGGTGTCCTTGCCATGGTCAATGGTGAAGACGTGTCCTGCCTGTCTGGTCAGGTCCAACACTGAGCGATCGCGGATCTTAGACTTTGCGAAGCGGATTTCCACCCGATTCTGCAGGATATTGAAGTCGTAATGGAGGCCAAAGAAGTTCTTCAGGCCTTTCAGGAATTCAATAACCGAATATTCCGGAGCGTGATTGGCGAGCTTGATCTCAAGATCGTGCACGTTCTCGTAATAGTAGGACTCCTGAGCCGGGTTATCATCGCCAGCATGGATGGCCAGGGCAGTACGTCTGGATGGTGTTCCATTCAGGGATATCTGCAGGAAGTCGAGCGTGCGATTATTGTAGAGCAGCATTCGCTGAACCATGTCCTCTTCGAAGAACTCTCCGGTGACGGTGATGCCAATCTTCTTAAAGATCTGCTTTACCACGTCGGTGAGGTATAGGAATGGAATGATGCAATGCTCCCAGCGGAAGGATTCGGTGTAGGTACGGTAGCGAATATTGCTGAGGTAGAGCCTGCCGGCTTCGTCGTATCGGTTCACGATTCCATCGTGCAGGTTGTTATTCCCTTCGTACAGGTTGCGATTGTAGATGGTGGGAAAGGCCACGCGATTGGCTTCGTTTACCTGGTGCCAGTCGTTCATCTCCAGGCGGCGTGAAGTGAGCTTCTTGGCGCGTGTGTATCGGCTGGTGCCGGTGGTGACCTCGAGCACACAGGTGGTGATGGTGTCGGTATCCCAATAGATGATCTTGGTGGTCTCATCGGTGAGGTCCTCGCCGTATTCGATCACGATGGATAGATTCAGCCCGAGTGTTCCGAGCCAGCTGGCCATGGCCTCGATGATGGCGATGTGGTCTTCGTATTCGGCTGTAAGGAATAGCTTCTGAGAGCTGTTCACTGTGAGGCGAACATCTACATAGTTACAGCGGAGCTCGAAGCCTCCGGAGGCATAGACGGGCTGATTGGCCAAGCTCAGCTGGTCTTCGTCTCCGTAGCATTCGGGAATGGTGAGTTCCTTATTGCGAGAGATGAAGAATCCGGAGTCCAGGATGAAGCTGGCGCGTATGCGCTGCTCATCGGACTTAAGGATATCCAGAAAGCCTCTATAGGCAAGGTTACCATGTGACCAGATCTCTGCAGGAATAGGATCGAAGTATTGAGTCTTGGACTGTGGAGAGTTTGGGTTGCCCAAAGCGATCATCTGCTTCGGCGATAGCGGGATCGTGACAGGATAGGAGTAATCTCCCTCGAGCTCTGCGGTGAGCATATTGCCGAACTGGCGCTGCACAAAGGGAGGCATGGGAATCTGTAATCCGGAAACTCTTAGCTCCAGATCATAGAATGATGTGGGCAGGGGTTCTGGATCTGCAGGATTATCCGGAGCTGGTGGATCAGGCTCGGGGGCGGTGGCATCTTCCTGGTAATTGGCCTGCAGGATGGTATTCGCTGCCGGCATGATGTAATTAAAGGAGATGTCTGTGGAGACCACTATTCCGAATCGGGTCCAGTTCTGGAAGGTGAATCCAGTCTTGGGTTCAGAGCTGACCAGGACTGCAGCACCCGGGGGATAGTTGCCGAGGATATCGACTACGTTGTCACCCATGGCATCCACTCGGATGAGCTGCAGCAGGTAGGTGGCTGTGCCTGGTGTGGGCTGTGAGGTTACTCCACCAGCTCCATCATAGATGTACTGGGTTCCTCCGCCTGTGTCAAAGACGAGCTGGCCAGTGGTCATCTCGTAGTTGTCCAGGTCTCCATCTTCTACCTGATTGGTGACGATGGAGGTATTGGCAGAATTAAAGAAGGTCTGGTCATAGATGTCTATGCCGGTGGTGGGATTCTCACCTATGCGAACCTGCTTGATCAGTATAAGACTCATCTCGATCTACGATTTAAGAAGTAGGATTTACGATCTGTCATCTAGGAAGTATAGGCTAGTTGGTCATAGGCGAAGCGAGCGGAGATCTGCAGGCTGTGAAGGAATTCGCCTTGCTTGGTGATTCTGGCTGTGGCCGGATTCAGGATGAGCTTGAGGAGCTCTCCGTCCTGCAGGAGAAATACCTGGTTTCTCAGGGTCATATCTCTGAGTGAGCGAGTCTCAGCTTTGCTCAGGTATCCTGAGCGAAGCACAAAGGAATCTACCGCTCGCTGATTAAAGGCGGTGTGGTTTCCTTCTTGTCCGGAGGTAGGCGGGTATTCCTGTGCCTGGAATATCTCTGATGTGGGATCATTGAGCTCTTCGGCTTTGCCTGTAAAGGCGATGGGCTCGAGGCCTCCTAGGGAATTGGCATAGAAGAGCTGAGTCAGGTAAGGACCTGGCTTGGCAATTAACTTATAGGTTAGCTTCTGCGCGGTACCGCTGAGACCGGTGATGTCGATATCGATGGTAGAGACGGTCTTGGAATAGGACGGAAGCGTGATGTTCACTGCGAAGGGCACGAGCGCTGTGGCAGCGCTGAGAGCGACGGTATCCGTCTGGTCTGTGCCATCTGTGAAGAAGGCCTGGATCCTGACGGTGGGAGTACCTGAAGTGATGGGTAGTACCTGCAGATGGATTCGTTCGGATGGATGAAGCCTTCTGGTGGTGCTTCTGGTGGTGAGAAAGAGATAGGCTTTGCCACTGGTCAAATCTGTACCGATCTGCGTGTACTGATTTCCTGCAAGCCAAGCGAGTCCGGGACTGGAGGTGTTGAAGGAGCCCTGGGCTTCGCCATCTACTACATCCCGAGCAGAGATGCGATATCTCTTGACGACTCCAGACATAGCCTGAGATCCGGAGACGGAAAGGTTTGGAATGAAGTGCTGCAGTGCACCCTGTAGCTCTTTGTGCAGACTGACTTTGGCTGTGTCTGTGGTATAGTCGTAGGGGTTCAGGTACTCTCCAATGAGTTGCCACTGGTCTGAGTTCAGCACGTCTTCGACCTCGAGCTGTAGTTCTACTTGAGACTGCTCTGTGCGCCCTGAGGCTGGTGCTCCTGGATCGGCCAGCGAGATGATCAGGGGATCAAGTACTGGATGGATGGTGGGGAGTGCTGAAGTAAGTTCTGTGGCCATGGTTCAGTTGTCAGTTGACGGTTGTCAGTTAGCAGTACTGAATATGGCAGGTGAGAAGGAGAGGGGTTAGGACACGTCTCTAGTAGCCTTGCAGGCAAGGGTCTTTGGAAGTAGAAAGTTGGAGGTTGGAAAGCAGAAGTATCAGACCTGTTCTTCTGCAGATCCAAAGTCGGTTTGCTGGCCCCTATATCGGATGTCTTTTACTAAAAGAACTTCAAAACGTGACTCAACAAAAACGTCGTAAACAGGATCATACTTAAGAACAATCTTTAATTCTACAATCAAAGCATCCCCATTCCCAAATCTTAATCCAGCAGCAACTGACTTAAGGAATTCATTATCACGAATAATAACACGTTTAATCGGCCGGCCTTTGTAGATGAAGTTCCAAGAAGAGCTCTTCTTTGGGTTCAATTCTGGCTTCGTTATGACTAGAAGTGCCTTCTGGTCTATCTCTTCTCTTATATCCTGTTCCAGATAAGCATTAGATTCTCCAAGATCTAAAAACCGCTCTCGAGGAATATTCAAGTATTGGCTATTGGTTGAATCATTTATCAACTCTATACCATCAACTTCTTGGTCACCTAGTAAAGTCTTGCCAAGATTCACAGCTGATTCTTGAATTGCATAGCTATTCATATATATCTCAAAGGCCTTCGGATGAACCTGGATATTATCTCCGTTGAAGTTGATAGTTATATGTTTATTGTTCTCTTCAACCGAATCAGCTCTTGACCCCTGTAAAAACTGCTTGATGGAGAGATAATCACTTATTATTGAGAATATATTGGCAATGTAGTCGGTATGTGGGGCAGCAAACAAACCCGACACCATTACTACTTCAAAAAGTTGACTTAATTCAAATGATCCAGGTCTAGTAGCTTCGATCTTAATCTTCAGCTCAACACTTGAATTGGTAAGTCGACTAACCTCATTAATCAACTTGACAAAATGCATCTGGGAAGATATCAAGGTGTTCACATCTATGGAATGTGAATCTCCATGATAAACAAAATTCATTGGAACAGTTCGTTGTCCTTGGACTTCCATAATTAGTAAAAAAAGATTGCGCGCATATAAACGAAAAAAAAAGTTAATGTCAATACCGATCGTAAGAATGGTACTGACGAGCGACACAAATAACCTCAATCAATCCTAAGGTATCAATCGATACTTGATCTTGAATTCCTGATTTAGCTTTCGCCATTCTTTGTTGATGCCTTCGTTCCAGGGGAGTGGTTTGGAGAGGTCGTTTGAGAAGTGTGCCTGGCCGTACATCCACTTCTGTTCGGGGTCGAGCTCGTGCCACTTGACTGGAAACATCTGGAAGTAGCCGAGGCCTTTCAGAGGGAATCCAAAGTAGAGGACGATGATTGACCAGGGGATGGATAGGCCTAGTCCGAATCCTGTGAGCATCCATAAGATGGCGATCAGCAGGTAACCATTGAAGAACCAGAATGGTCCTCGTGAGGTATTGTTGTAATGCTGCTGTCCGGGGAAGCGGTACCAGTAGCGTCCGAAGAGGTACTTGATGAGGAATTGGCGGAGTGGTTTCATGTCGGTTGTCAGTTATCGGTTGTCGGTTGAGACTTCTCGACTCGGAACTCCCGTTCCTCGAAGTGACAAGTCTGTTGTTATGTATTAAAGTGGTTTGTCAAGGGGTTCTTTGACGGCGTCGATGGCTTCTTCCATGAGCTTGAATCCCATGACGCCTTGTAAATCATTAATTCGTGCGTAGTAGGCCCGGCTGTACCACTTGCGTGGCTTACGGGTCTTGAGTCCGAGGAGCTCGGCATTGCCTTCGCGGCTTTCGAGCTTTCGAGAGGTGGATCCGGCACCCATGTCCTGGAATCTTCCTCGTACCAGAAACTCGAGCTGTGCCTCGAGCATATCCATGGACTTCTTGATCACTCTACTCCTGAGGGACTTCTGCAGATCTCTGGAGTCGATGAGCTTAAACAAGAAGATGTTCCTGTCCAGGATCATCTCTGTGCGTTTGGTCCAGCTGGTGAGGACTTCCAGTGTCTGTAGGTTCAGGCTCATGTCCAGTCTTCAGAATCGTAGATGATGGGGCTTTGCTCTGCCAGGTTGAATTCGAATCTCCAACCGTAGCAACCTGAGAAGATGGGTCCGATCTTCTGATAGCGGACCTGGGCGAGATCGAAGAAGAGTATCATCTGTGGGATGCCTGTAGCGCCTTTGGATAGCTGGATCTTATCGTACTGCAGCTTGCTGATGATCTTGGATCCAATGGTCTTGGACTGGTCCATGACTTCGCGCTTGGTGGCTGGATTATCCCTGCCGGCATCTCGGAGGATATGAAATGCCCCCAGGTTCTCATCGTGGAGCTGGTCGTGCTTATATCCGAATCTACCTTCGGGATTCTCGAGGATCATGACTGGCTTGGTGAAGTTCAGCTTGCCACGCTGTGAGCCGAGGATATCATCGATATCCATGATGGCGAACTGTGGATTCTCATCGGTGTGAGCGATGTCGACCAGTCGGGTGGCGATGTCCTTGAAGTAGAGTTCGTATTGGCTGTAGGTGATCATCTGCGTTTGCGGTTACGTGAGGCTTGAGCTCGGACTTTCTCGGCTTCTTTGTTCTTCCGGATCCGATAGCTGATATCTGTGAGGGCTATAAATAGATTGGTGTTACCAATGTCTTCGTAGTGCATCATTCCTCCGGAGAGTTCGGAGATGTAATCGAGCCAGGGGTTGGATCCAGTTGGCGGTTGGCGATTGGCAGTAGGCAGAGACTGCTTCTCTTTGCTCGCAGTGACGGAACTCTTGGGTTTGCCGAAGATGAGGGGGAAGCGGTGGATGAGCTGCTCTCGGCAGGAGTCGAACCACATGAGGATGGCGAGCTTGGTGTCTTCGGGCAGGTTGGCCACTTTGGGAATGCGCTGCTTTACGCCGGAGCTGGCTAGTGGTATTCTGGGATCTTCATGAAGGTCTTTGCGATAGTCTGAGCGCTTTGGCCGGTACAGGATGGCGACCAGAGTGTTCAGACCTTCTCGAGCTTTGGCCGGATCAGCGTGCCGTGCTAAGAAGAAAGCCTGCTCTGCCTGAATGAATTCGTAGAAGGTGCAATTCGCCAATCCGGAGGACGGGCCGTAGAATAGGACAGTTCTGACCCAGAGTTTCTCTACTTTCTGGGTGATAATCTTCCGGGTACCGATGAAAGAGTCGAGCAGTGTAAGAAGGTCCCCTCGCTCATCAGTGGTAGCCATGACGATATAGAACCACTGAAGCCTTAGCCGCTTCACGAGGGGCAAAGCGGAGGTCAGGATGAGAAAGAAGAGCTTCGCGTATGCGGTGGGCTTCTTCCGAAGCAAAGATAGCCGAGCGATCAGCTGCAGTTGGCGGCGTGAAAGCTCGTCCCATTGCGAGGGGACTGAGAAGGATTGGTGGTGAATGTGAATGGCATGCATGGCTTACGAAGGAAGGTAGGGCTATCCTGCGAAGAGGAGTCCGACAAATCGGGGTCTAGGAAGATCGAATGGCTCGGATCTCTTCTGGCTGGAGATACGGGTAGATGGTAATGGATTCGAGGTCGAATGAGTGATAGGCATTAAGCCAACGTCCCACGTATATGTCGCCCTGGCTGACAAAGTTGGGTACCTGGCCTGATGACACTATCTCATCACCAAGAAGCATCATCTCCCGGCCTTCCTGATCCATGGTGACCCAAAGATCATAGGGAGTATCCAGTTCGAGTATGGGGCCTACGATGGAACCTTTGAAGGTGTCTAGCCAAAGTCTACCATCAGGCAAAACTCCGATCTGTAATGATGAACCCGCTTCACTGGCAGAAGAAGAACCTATGATCCTCTGTGGGGTAGAGAAGTCAACAAAGGTGACGGGTAATCTCATGGTCCATGATTCACCGCTTAGGTTAAGTTCAGTGGCTGAGCCGAGCTTCTCGAATCTCTTGAGTTCGGCTCTAAATCGAGGATCATCAAAATCCCGATGGAAGGTGGGCTGTGGAAGTGGTGCAGGAGGTGGGGTGGCTACTGCTTCTCCAGGATCCGATGGAGTAGGGATCTCTTCGATCTGCTCGGGAGCCGGGGTGGCGACTGCTTCTTCTGGTTCAGCGGGAGTGACTGGAGAGGGATCAGTCGGAAGCTGTTCTAAGGTGTCCAGGGGAACATTAATTGATACGGTGGTACCTCGAGGAATTGGTTGGCCTTTAGGGTGTGACAAGGTGAAGGTTAATTCGGGCAGGATGTATCTGTGGGTTGCCATAGTTAGGTGCGCTTAAAGTACTTGTGTAGTCCGATTACTACTATCAGAATGAGCACTCCGAAACCAACATATGTGACAATATCCTGCCTTCGGTCCACTTGGGTTTCGGTATCTTCCTGGACCAGATCGGATGAGCTGGAGCTGGTGTCGGTTGATAGGTCCTTGGTATTGGTAGCTGTGCCGGTGGAGTCTTGTTGGGTGATATCGGTCTCTGTCTGTGATGCCTTCTTCATGAATACGGAATGTGCTTTGCCTTTGAATTCGCCGTCAGGTGTGATGGTGAATTCGCCATCCGGAATGATGATGGTCTCGCCGATCTGGAGTTCCTTGATACTGGTATCCAGGGATCTTTCTGAGGTGGCAACTATATCGGTCTCTGTGGTGCGCTCGCTGGTCTGCTCGGTCTGTGTGGAGATGTTGGTGGAAGAGGAACTGCGGTTCTTCTTGACTGATCTACAACTTATCATCAGAATCAATAGAAGTACTATAAGAAACAGATTGCCACGGTCGTGCCTCCCTCGCAATGACGTGTGATAATTCATGATATAATGAGTTCGAGGTCTCCGTCGATGAATTCCATGATTCTCTGCTTGGTTAAGCGCGAACTGGTTATATCCAGTGTTCCGTCAGCATTGATGTCTGATATCTTTCTGCCTACGGCGATACAGCCCTGGAGCTGTGTGACGTAATTGGCTTCGTGAATGAGTATCCAATCCCGATTGGGTACGTCCAGGACGTGCAAGTGATGCTTGTACTTCTGCGAATACCTGGGCCGAAGGATGTAGCGTCCGGGAGGGATGCAGGAGATGCGTCGGGCGTTCTCTCTCCAGGGTAGCTCGAGGGTGACGCATCGGAAGAGTTCCTGTCCGTTCTGATCGAGAACAAGGAGCTGGCCCAGTATCTGGTTCTCTTGTCTGGTGGTTCGGACGATGGATATGGCCGCGGCGATGTTCATACATCCTTGGGATCATCTGTCTTATCTGGTGCGGTGAAGTTCTTTGCCGTGAACTTGTCACGGATGAAGTTGGCGAAGTTGCCATCCATCCAGCCTAGATCTACCAGGTGCAGCACTGTCTTCAAGAAGTTCTGAGAAGTGAAGAAGACGAATACGGTGGATGGCATCCAGGCGAAGAGCGGATCTGCTTTACTCATGTGCCATGCAGCTGATAAAGCGAAGGTGTGAGCGATTACCTTTGGGACGATACGGATGGCTTTGTCCAGGTCGAACTTATTCTTCTCTCTCCATACGTTCTTGATGGTGCCGAATATGGATTCTGAAACGGACACTGCGATGAATACAAAGTAGGTGTAGGCAGGAGCGAAGACCCAGTCTTCGAACATGGCTAGTAGTCCTATTCCGAAGGAGGCTACTGCTACTTTCGTAGTGAATGCGGAATCCCGATACATGAGGATGTTGTGCATCATATTCGACCAGCTGTCGAATCCTAATGCGAGAGCTGTATCATTGGCTCCATGAATGATAAACTCTTTAATCTGGCTAAGTCTCATGGGCTTATGATTAGAAGAATACCATACCCCAATCGTCTTCATTGCGTGGAATATGGTCGGTTTGGTCAGCGTCTGATATAAAGTTCTGGGATTGCTCGTATTCGGGTAGGACGGAAACATTGGCCTGGCAGTACTCGAGGAGCTCTGCCAAAGCTGCCTGCGCTCGGTTCTGATAGGCGTTGGCAATGGTTACCACGAGTTCTTCCGGTGCGGTCTGCTTGGCTTTGGCCAGTCTGGACTGCATGCCGTTGATGACGAGGGGCCCATTGTCAGAAAGGATGAGCATGGTGTCCTGAAATCCGGATCCGATGGTGAAGTATGCCAGGGCTTTGGAAGCTAGCTTCTTTACTTGCTTCAGAGCTCCAAGTCTCTCTTCTGTTGCACTTTCATTTGGAGTGAACACGACTTCGAGTAGGGCAGTACCAATGGCCGGCTCGATGATGTCTTCCTGCAGGGAGGAGATCATTGGGGCGAGCTTATTGAAGAGTACCCGACTATGGCCCAGATGGGCAAAGTCTTCGAAGGCCTTTAATGTGGGGAGCAGAAGCTTTGCGCTAGCGATATAGGTATCTGATCCTTCCCAGGCTGTCTTGAGTGTTCCTGATCCTACCGATTCCAGGAACTTCAGGGCAGATTCGATGGCTGACCATCCCTGCAGGGAGCACTGCTCCTTCAGCTGGTCTATCTGCCACTCGAAGGCGGTCTTCATATTGTCATTAGAAGCGATCTGTACTCCCTGAGAATTCAGGTGCACCTGTCCAAAGTCGAGGTAGTGCAATAAAGCCAGGTGTGCCGAGGCTTCTGCACAAAGCTCGTGGAGCGATGTGAGGTCGCCTTCGGGCACAGTCTCCACATCGATCAGGTCATAGACGGCCTGAGAGAATATAGGAATGATGGTCTCTCGCTCGGCTAGCCGGATCTTAGGCTTTATGTCATTAAAGTCCAGCGTGACGGAGGCTGGGAGGTAAAGGCGTAGGTCGTCGGTGGAATTAATCAGCATCGGTGTCAGGAGTAGTGGCACGCTGTGCCGGTGTGACTTGATTCAGTGTCTGGAGCATGGGCTTCCGGAAGTGGAAGGTGGTTTTGAAGTTCTCATTGGTCCATCCGTTATACCAGGCTGCGAACTGGAAGGGATCGAGTAGGATATCTTCATGAGACTGGATGAGGCTGATGTAGATATTCAGGGCTTCGCGCTTATCGGATCCGGATCGGTTAGATCCACCTTTACCAGGAATGAGTCCGTGCAGGGATGGATCTATGGATGTTCCGGAGAATACCTTAATGGTGGCTTCTGATGAATCTGCGAGCAAAGCTCCGTCTTTCATCTTATCATCGACGGCTTCGATCTTCCATCCTCCGTATTCTTTTCCGGAGGCCACTTGGGTCTTGAAGACTGTGAACACAGACTTTCCGGCGTTCTCGGGTTTAGAAAGGATATCGTTAACGATCTTGAATTCTTTCTGGGTGGCATCCTTCCTTTCTTTGTCCGTCATATTGCTCCACTTCTTGTACCGCTCCGGCATCCAATAATCCGGCATCTGGATGTGATATCGGATAAGTGCGAGGTTGCGGAGGATACTTTCCTTGACTTCGGGAATCATGGAGGCGAAGTCGAGCCACTTGGAGACCTTTACGGACCACCAGTGGGGGAGCTGGTAGTAGTTCTTCCCGGTGGGATATCCTAGTGGATAGATGAACTTGAGTGCTCCACGCTTATCGTTCTTGATGTCTTCCGGACTTGCAGTGAGCGGATCTACCATGGCGGACTTCTGGAGCTTCTCATCCTTCTCAGTGGAATTCCACTCTGCCCAGTCGGGATGAATGTAGACGTGGGAGATCTTGCCTTTGCTGTCCCGCTTCTTGAATCGACAGTTGCGTGCTTCCATGGCTGCGATGTGGGTTAGCTCCTGGCGATTATCAGTGATGATCATCTGCGGGAAGACATTGAACAGATCATAGAAGTCGACTCCTGCCTGTAGGGGATAATGTCGGTTACGATAGATGAACTTCTCGATGGCGAATGCCATCTTTCGCACGTCCTCGTTAGATCTATCGGCTGGCTCTTCGGTCTGTCGATCGATGATCTTAAAGTCTATACCACCGGCGTAGAGTGCACGAGCTTTCCAATCCAGGGCGGAAGCCAGGTCAGGATTGGATTCTTTCTCTATCCTGGCTTTCTCGGGCCAGTCGTTCTCTTCGCCCCATTCGGCGATGAGCTCCTGCTCAGACTGTTCATTCTTAGAAGGAATGGTCTTAGTGGGAGGAGTGGTGGTCTTCTTAGTGGTGAATAGCACGGGGCCACCTTCGAAGTAGACTAATGATGCGTCTTGATTGCTTACCATATGATTACCTGTCCGTTGAATGATTTGATGAGTCTGATGTGCACTTTGTCGATTCTGCCATCGGGTGTCTGAATGTTCCTGGTGGCGTTCTCGTGACTGGCTGGTTTGCGAGATCCTCCAAAGCCATCTACTCTGCGCATATGCTGAGGTAGATTCTTATTGTGCTTGGAGAGGATGGCTGCTTTGGCGGTCTTACGGTGGCCTCCAGTGTTGCGCTTGCGATCAGCAGTTACGTAGGTGATCTCGAATGGAATAGGCTGGCCTTTGTGGTCTAGCCTATCCATGAGCTTGAGTGCATCTTTCAGTCGTAACATGCTGAAAGATGTATAGGGGAGGGTTAATTCAGTAGGACAGGATTTGCCGTTGTATATTATAAACGGTTTCTGTACCTTGTAGGAATGAGGAAATTAGAGGATCTATTCGATGAGACGATTAACATTCGAGGCATTCACAATGAGCTCGAATTGAATGAATCTACTGTGCGTTCGATGCGAAAGCTTCGCCGAGAAGGGAAAGGGGTAAGCGTAGAGAAGATGCGTGAGGTCTTGACCCTTGCAGGGTATCGAAAGGTCCAGGAGGAGTATTGGGATTAAGTAGATTCTTCCGAATCCGAATTTTTCTTTTTCCCAGAATCATTTTTCAGATTATCTAGATTGAACTTTAAACTTCCGGTTTCTGAATCAATAGTCCAAGGGAATAATCGAGGTTTCTTTATGTCATTATCCCAATAATCATTAAACATATCATAATTCTTATTCTCACTAAGAGGACGAATTATCTCGGCTTTTTGAGAACTCTCGATATTAGCTACTCGATTGCTAAGGTTTCGTAATATATTGAGCATTTCTTCTTGAATATCCTCTGAAGCTCTTGGCGCAGGTTCTTCCTTTTTCTTAGGCTTTATTGAACTGATTGTTTTAATAGCTTGATCAAGGTCGTCATAATACTTAGCCAAAACTTTATTCAGAATAAGGGGTTCGAGTTTCTCTTCATCCAAAAGATCATTTAAATCGAATATTAATTTTCTAATTCCCTCCTTGTCCGGAACGGATAAGTTAAAGCTTGATAGCGGCCCTTTAACATCTTTAGGGTCCATGTCAATGAGTAGTACAAATACTCGATTACTACTAAACCCCTTGGCCAAAGCACCAGCCTCAAATTGAATCCAAGCTTCATGTTGATTCTCTGGTGTAAGGAATATAATCCCAGCATTGGTTTTTGATAATTGGGAATTCAATTCATTGATCCAAACAAGGCCGCCTGATAGGTCTTTTGGAGAAAAAAATGGTTTTATTTTTTGATTTACGCATTGAATCCAACTATGGAATTCTTCAGCAACCTTTTGACTTCTATCTTTGGACCAACTTAAAAATACTCTCATAAAAAAACGATTTCTTTAAAATACTCAACTTTTTCGTAATTCCTCTTTCCTTAGTTATTGGCAAAAGATAGATTATTAAAAAGTAGTTAAACAAAGAGGTTTCCGGAATCCCGGCAAGGTGTAAAGCTTGGGAGAAACGAAGTGAATCGGCGCGAAGCGCCGCCGGGATGGAGGAAACGCCGCTTCCAGCGCAGGGAACCACTCGGAAGAGTAGTTCACCTCGGCCAAATGTCGCTTTGGCTGGCGGTCGTTCGCTTTCAGATTAAAGGCTCATTCTCAAAGGAACTGCAAACGAAAACTAAGCCCTGCGCCTATCCTAAAGGATAGCATCTAGATTAACGGTTGCGACCGTGGCAATGGCTGCAGCGATTTGAAGCTTCTTCTCTCGCTTCTCCTGCTTGGTTTGCTTCTTTGATTCGATCTGTTCGGGAGTTAGTACCTGATCAGCTCGGAAGAGAAAGCACATAGGGAAATACTCTCCGCTCGCGTCGTCCTCTGGTGCTTGTTCGCCTTTGGCTTGGGCTTCATTAGCTCGCTGAGCTCTTAGAGGTTGTCCCCAAATAACAAGTGCCTTTTCTCCTTTCTTCACCATGCAGTTTTGAGATTTCCACTGGTTGAAAGTTCCAAGCTCCATCCCTTCGGGTACTTTGTAGAAGTACTTAAGCATGATGGAATTCAATGTTTGAGCCTCCCAATAAAGCGCATCGTTTGCGGTGGTGCTCTCATTAATCATTCTTTCCTTAAATGCCCTGGCATTTGCAGAAAGTAAGAGCAACTTTTCCCGATTCGGGTTAATTGGTCTTTTTGGCTTTTCCTCCGTGGTGTTCTTTGGATTATCCATTGATCGCAGTCTTTAGAATGTCTCTCTTGGTGTTGATGCGCTCCATGATATAGCCTAGTAATTCGGCCACCAATACAGGGTTTTTGATCTTCACAAGATCTTCAAACTCTTCTCTGTAACTGTTCGCTTTTTTCGAGATTCTCACGGCGAACCTTTCAGTGCTGAATTCATCATTTTCTGATTCTTCCTGCACGTCTTTTCCCACTTCCATAAGTGATTCCACATAGCCATCCAAAACATTAAGCTTTCGAATGTTCTCCTGCTTCTCTTGGAAGTATTTAATTTTAGCTTCGAGCGTTTGCGGTTGCTCCTCCAGTTTCTTCTGAAACTCTGCTAGCTGAGTTTTCAGCAAGGCATTTTCCTTGGCTAAATCAACAGGCTTAGCCGTCGGTTTTTGAACTGGCTTTTGCTGTGTTGGCTTCTCTGGACTTTGATTTTTTGAATTAGACATAGTATTAATGGTTTTAGTTGTAAAAGGCTGATTTTCAACCCCTTTTGTTATATACAATATACTAAAAACGTTGTAAAATTACAACGAAATCAAATTATAAAATGAGAATTTTATTGTGCTAACCCCTTGAATTTTAGCAGAATAACCCACTTTTGAAAAGTGGGTATTCGTGCTGAAAATGAATTGACTACCGACCCGCCCTGAATCGTTTGTGCAATTGCAGGGTAGGAGATCGCGCCGTATGTGACGAGTCCCCTAGCAATAGTCGTTCAGTGAATTTATGAGCTGGATGACACCAATAGATAGCCCCCCTCTCCTTTGATCTGAGGTCTGTACTTGGCCCAGATCAATGAGTCAAGAGCTTCGCCACCGTGGGTGGCATGTTCCGCTGGAATGGACTTCTTAATCTCGGAGTTCTTGTCCTTCTTGAAGTCGCCTCTCTTATCCTTTGTGGTTTGTGTGGCTTTGAGGCTGATCATGAGCTCAATGTTATTAGCCAGGTTTATGCGGAATGGCTTCAACCTTTCATCTCCTCCGAGTACTGCCTCCCAGAGATAGAACCTGGATCTATGGCCTGAGGCCTGGCCGATGTAATTCATTTCGACATTCCATCCTCGCACCGTAAGCTCATTAAGCCATTCATCTGCAAATGAGATATCATCCTTCGCAGTCTCTCCGATAGCTGTATGATCATAGTTGAAGACAACTGTGTTGTTTACCTTCTTCTTCTCTGAATAGTATCGATCGAACTTCTTAACCAGGTCCTTGATCTTTTTGGGATTGAGCACGAACATACTATTCACCACATCAAAGCTATCCTCCTTCTCCTGGCCTATGGTCACCCAGTTGATCGCCTTATTGTAATCACAACCTATCTCCAGAGGCAACGCCCAATTCAGATCTCCATCCCATCGGCAATCCTTCTCCCTCGATCGCACGCTATCCGACAGATCTATCGCATCAATGAAGTCATGGTTAGCTGCATAGTAACCATGCTTCTCATCACTCAGCAAGTGGTAGAAGGCATCCTCACCCTTGTCGGGTTTCTTATTCAGCACAGACAGTCCGAACTCATAAGCTGTCAGCTGCTTCTTCAGGTTTTCAATCACCTTAATCCCAAGTGCATGGACATTGTCCATTGTGCTAGCTCGGATCACGTAATTCAATCCCTTCTGAAGCTCATTTATCTCTGCCTCGAGCTTCTGAACCTTCAGGGCCAACCGCCTCGAGACATCATTAGATTTGGTCCGAAGCTGCTTCTGCTTCATCTCATGGATCTCATGCTGAAGCCCAAGGATCACCTGACCGGTTTCCTCATTATGCTCCTTCTCCAGATCATAGATCCAGTCACCAGGCATCTCAGGTCGAGGCTGATCCGTAGTGAGTAGGAGAGACTCACAGCAGCTCTTATCTCCATATAGGTGTGCCTGACCTCGGAGAGTAAGCAGCACCTCCTTGAACTTCTCCCGCGGGAAGAACTTCACCTCATCTGCATAGATGTAGGCAAGGGAAGCTCCATTGGAAATGTGAATTCTATCGATGGAAATCAGCAGTTGTGCAGATCCATTCCACCATTTGATCAAGTGGGCATTTGTCGAAGGCTGACGATAGGCTTTTGGAATGTCAAGTTCCTCCGGGGGAGCCTTCCGAATCCAGTAGTGCACATTCTCCTTAAAGCCCATCCTTTCCCACCCAATTTGCAAGGCAGGAATGATCATATTCAGAAGCTTGTCATAGGTAATCGATACGATACCGCCTAGGCTTCCAGGCATATCGATCACATTCCGGGCGATGAACTCCGCTCCTGGTCCTTCAGTCTTTCCGGTACCTCTTCCCCAGATACAGGTGCCCAGCTGTGGCCGCACCAGGGAGTACTCCAGCTGCGGGATATTATAGTGGACCTTCTTCTTCATTCGATGGTTCTAGCACGATGGCATCCTCGATTTCATCCTTTCGCTTAGCCTCCTTCAGACGTTCAAGGCGCTGCTTGTAGTTCGCAGGGATTTTCACCTTCAGCTCCTCAGGGAAGAAGCCAAGTTCCAGTGCCGGCACCTGCAGCTGCTTGTACATATCAGCCTCATTCGTACCCATGAAATCCTTGATGGCATCCTTATACTCCCGCATCATCGTGGCATAGCTCCGGAAGTCCCCTTGAGCTTTGGCCTGATTGGCACCCTCGATGAGCATCTGCACATACGTATCGATGTGATATTGCCGATTGAAATGAGTGATATCACCGAATGCATCCTGTGTCTCCTGGTACAATCTGCTTGCTGCCGCAAAGCCAATATCATACAGCTCCTCCAGTACAGGAATCACCTTTTTTGCACCGCCATGCTTTCGAATCAACTCTGAGCACTGCTTCATGCGCTGGATCTTCTCCTCCAGGGCAGGGGAGAGGATCGTATTTGGTAGCTTCCCCTGGAAGTAAAGAATGATCTTCTCCACATCAGTCCGAAGGTTCAGCTCCTTGACCTTGGCCGCCGGCCAGCGGTCCTGCAGCACATTGTTATGTTCTGAATTATTCGTGCCCATTAGTATTGAGTTCGGTCTAGTTTCTCCAGCATCTTATAGGCCATGGTCTGAGCTGGCGAACTGCCATCCTTGGCAGTTTGGATGATCGCTTTCCTCAGCTCGGCCTCACTCTTCAGCTTGCCCTTATCATAAGCATCTTTGAAGGCTCTACTGGTAGTATCAGTTATCCCGGTGATCTTGGATACTTCCTCGATCGTAAAGAAGTAGCTGGCGAATTCTTCCACCTCGATGAGCTGCTCATTAGTTACCACTCCAGACCTCCTTTCCCTCGATGACATCATTGATCCAGGTCTTATGGAATTCAGCACTCTCTCGATCAGTGAAGATGGTACCGGCCTCGATCCTTGGATTCTTGCTGAAGTTGGCAGATCCTAACACTGTTACACTCCATTCCTCATTCTGAATCACCAGCACCTTGGCATGGCATTTTGTGAGTTTGATTCGGGTGATTATTTTACTGGCTAGCTGGAAAGCCTCAGGCTTCCTTCGCTCGATGCGATAGTCCAGGACAGCATTCAGCTCTTGGATCCGCTCGCTCTTGATTTCATGAAGCAGAACCCGCATCGGTTCTTCCGTAATCGTCCAGGTGGTAAGCCAAACCCTTCCAGGCCCCGTCCGATCAAGGATATAACTCAGAAGCTGGTGCATCGACCATCGTCCGGCAGTAGTATACTGCAGGGCTTGGTTGTGCTCGAGCTGGCCGATACATAGTTTTAACTGCTCTAGTGTCCTGCCCAGAACCCGAGCTCCTACACTGGCTTGCTTGAACCCGGAGGGAGCAAGTGTGCCAGAGGAGGATTTGGCTGCAACCAGATCATCACTGCTGAATAGACTCATTTCCTAAGCCTCCTTTCCAGATCATCCAGCTCCGCCCGCCAGGTAGGTATATTCTCTTTCTTCAGCTTACCATTCTTAGCCTTGCTGAGATACGTGCGAAGCGTATTCCTTCGCTTGATCAGATCCGATTCACTCCACTCATCCACACCAGGTGCGGCATACTCCGGCAGCTCTCCATGCTTCGCCAGGAAGTCCTTCTTTTCCCAGATCTCTTCCACCTCATCCATGAGATCCAAGACCTTGAAAGCCGCCTCCTTGCACTCTTCATCCGTCGCCAGATACCCAAGACTCTCGAAGTAATGATTCGCCTCCTTATACAGCGGTTTCCATTGCTCATCCAGCTGCTGAGCCTCGGGAGTACTCGCAGCTTGGGTAACCACACGAGGGGAACGCTTAGGCGAAGGTTCAGCCGGCTCTGTACCAGCTTCCTCGATCGGGTCTTCTTCTTCCTGCTCTTCGAGCAAAGCCTCCTCAATCTCCCTCAACTCCTCGATCAACTTCTTCCGATTGTAGGAATCCTCTCCGGAGCTCAGCACCTCCTTCACGAAGAACTTACCCTCTACGTGCCTGGTAAACCAGTCCAAAGCCTCATCATAGTCAAAGCTCTGCAGTATAGATTGCAATTCCTTCAGCATGACCCTAAGCTAAGCCCTTGCAATTGCATCTGCTTGGACAGATATGAATCTAGTTGGGTGGTCAGGCTGAGCGGAGTCGAAGCCCAGCCTCTAAACAAAGAAAGGTCCCTCACACGAGGGACCTTCTCAATCTATCTAATAACCATCTTAACTATGAATTATCCTTTGGTTTCGGAACCTTCCTCAGATACGGAAACCCATCCTTCACCAGCTTCTCAGCCTCGGGTGCGCCTATCTTCGATAGATCCACCACTCCGGATTTGTATCCTACTGGGCCGGGGATCAACCCAACCACCTCAAAGGCTCCATCCAATATCAGTTGCTTCTTCTTAGCCATTACACAGCAGGAGTGAATGGAACAGCATCGATGTACAAGGGTGGATAGAAGATCGACCGCACCGTGAACATCGTCATCTTATCTCCAGCTACTTCGCCAGGGATATCCATATTCGCCTCATCCACCTCAGCCCAAATGCCTTCGAATCCTAGCAGCACATACTGAGTTCCACCAAGTGGTCGGAATGCCACCACGATAGGTCTGTTTCGGTTGGCTCTTAGCCATCCACTCAGATCCTTGTTCACCGCATTCTTCTGAACAGTCAGGGTATTCTCGAAAGACTTAGCACCTCTCGAACCCACCAGCTGAGACTGGAACGAATTCTTGTTTAGCGAACCCTCGAACTTATGAAACTGCTTTCCAGTCTTCATAGTGAAGGTTTCAGCTCCTAGATCTACATGCTCTGCATTCGCAGTAGCCGTAGTCAGATCTGGAAGAGCTGGCCAGGCCTCTACATCGTGGTAAGCAGCCACAGCCACTTCCACCTGCAGTCCTGCAGATTCCTCCAGATTAAGCTCTCCTACGAAATCATATAAGTCCATCTCTTACTTGATTTTGATCAGTAATCCAGATCCCTTTTCCACCAACTCCTTGGCGATCTTCGGATCCGCTGCGATTTCATTCTTGGTATAAGGCGTGCCCTTGTGGAATCCACCACCGACC
The DNA here is from genome assembly GCA_937146645.1 of uncultured Cyclobacteriaceae bacterium. Lineage (GTDB taxonomy): Bacteria > Bacteroidota > Bacteroidia > Cytophagales > Cyclobacteriaceae > Algoriphagus. The sequence goes on along the minus strand of CAKZRQ010000034.1, from coordinate 14,540 downwards.
ACCTTATAGGTCACCTTACCCACCTTCACGGTAAGTACACCTGCCGACTTTGCAGCCAGCTGCTCCTTCAGATCTGCTACCACTGCAGCAGCCTCCTTCAGCTCCTTCGCCTTAGCGGCATCAGCCTCCTTCAGCGATTTGTTTTCCTTTTGAAGAGCAGCTAGCTCTTTCTCTAGCTGCTCTGTAGTCTTTTCTGCCATGATCTACCAGATTAGTCTTGATCGTTGATGTAAGTCTTCTCCAAGTCAGCAATCTGGAAAGCCAGAATGAACTTAACGATCGCGTTAAAGCCATGGAGGGTGTGTACTATCTTGCCCACCTTCTGCTTGTCACTTACTTGGTTAAGACCAAGTACCAGATTATCCTTCTCTGTGATGATGATTCTATTGGAATCCTTCATCCAGGTATGTGGCATAATCATCAATCTTCCACCAGTGTGCTTTAAGATGAAAGGCTTGCCTTCCTCGATGTCCACACCACCAATTCCCTGTCCAGAACCGAATCTGGTGTTCACGTTTTCAGCCAGGATCTGCTGAGTATCATAGGATACATGGGCAATCATACCTCTGTTCTTATGCGCCTCAGTCACGGTTCCCCACATTGCCTTGATGTAATCATACACCGTAGTCTCATCGAAAGTACCGGTGTTAACTGTAAGCAATCCATCATTGGCGATCGCATCCTTGATGATCGCATCAGGACCATCGAAGAGCACCTTATTATCTACATCTTCCCACTTAGCTTGAGCAGTATCCGGAGACTCGCCGGCAGTCGTGGTTCCACCCGATACGTTTTTGTAGATAATCTCTTTGAAGATTATATGAGCGCCATCTGCATACGTTGCTGCAGCTTCATACGCGACTACATCAGGGTGAGTATTGTAGTAGAAATTATCATTAATCTCTTGAGCAATCTTATTGAATTCCTGTTCCCACACCCATTGTGCGAATGGAAGCACCTTAGCATTTGGATCAAGCATTTCACTTTGAAATGATTCTCTAACATCCTCAGGAACCATTTTAATGATCTTCATTCCAAGCTCTGGGCTTATCTGGCGTTTAGTCCATTTTCTGCCACCCTTTGCATGTTCGATATCTACATTTAGCCTTCTAATACCATCAGCTACAGTCATCTTGTTGAGATCTCTTGGTTCTCTCAGATTTCGAATTACTCTTAGGTCTTTAATGAAGTCTAAGCCATTCAGCGCTTGACCAATAAGTCGTTTATCAGCCTTTCTTATGTAGCCTTCCAATGCGCTTACATCCGAAGCAGGTGACACCGCCATGAAGGCTATTCCCTTCGGCAGTTCTTTCACCACATAGGGCAGTACGGTTCCTGAAGCCAGGATGGTACCACTCACAGCATACGCATTCAGACCGGTCTCGGCCTGTACTGCGGTCCCGATCAGTAATGCGAAGAGCACCCCGATCATGAATCTGATTGTTTTCATTATGGTTGTTGGTTTAATTGGTTACTTGATTAATCCTGGTCCACGAATCCAGCCTTAGCACGAAGCGCCTTAACTTCTTCATCCGCCTCGGAATAGAAGTCCTCAGTAGGCTCATCACCAGGTACAGGATCTGGCTTTTCTCCTTTGGAGTTATCCAGCTTCACACCTGTAGCCTGATAGGCAGCCACTTTATTCTCCAGATCAGTCACCTTAGTGTCCTGGTCTTTCTTCTCCTGCACAGCAGTATCCAGCTTTCCCTGGATCTCTGCAGTCTTTGCAGTCACTTGGTCTTGAACCTCTTCGGCAGTAAAGACCTCATTCTCGCCAGTGATCGCCTCTATCGAAGCCTTCACCTGGGCCAGCTCTTCAGCGGTGGGATTCTCCTTATTCAGAATCGCCAATTCATTCTCGAATTTCATATCAGTAGTAGAGTTTAGGTTGCTCGGGGGGGTAGGAGTCTTAGGCTCCTTAGGTGGATTGGCTGGCGCCAAAGCCGCTTTCACATGCTTCACCACTTTGTCCAGGAAGTTCGCCTTAGGCTCCTCTTCCTTCTTCTGGTAGAGATTCAGAATCTCACCAAAGGCCATATCCGTGATATTAGCTGGAGGCGCATCTTCAGATTCATAATCTTCGACCACATCGATGAAGCTATTTTCCTCAGCCTCAGTTGCGGTCATCCAGTGATCCTTGTAATTGAGGTATTTATCCTTGATTTCATCCTCACTCATTCCAGACTTCTCTGCTAGAAGTGTCGCTATGGCGCTGTCATAGGTATCAAGAGTCTTAGCCATGTCTCGCAGTTTCTCTGCATTACCCATAGCCCAGCTTCCGGCATTGTGAATCATCAGAATGCCATTCTTGGCAGAATGAACAGTACCTCCGGCGATCAGGATCAGACCACCAGCTGAGGCTGCAAGGCCATCATTATAGGTGTGAATGTCCTTTTTACTATTGCGAATAGCATTGAAGATGGGGAAAGCATGATACAGAGATCCTCCCGGACTATTGATCCGGACATTGATGCGATCATAGTCCTTTTCCAATGCTCTCAAAGCTTTCAGGAAGCTTTGCACCGTATTGGTCATCTTCCACTCTTCATCATCCCAGGCAGGAATAGATCCGTAGATCAGCATGTCCACAGACTTCTTGTCTGCAGACTTATTCGTGATCTCAAAGAAGGGTTTGCTCATGGGATTGATGTTTGGTTAGGACTCAGATCTTGTCATCAGTGACCCAAGTCTACCCATTCACCCAAGCGTGCAGTAGGACAGTTTTAGCCTATACTGGCTGAGTAACACCCATAATCAATCGGGTATCACGAATATCAGCAGCAGATTCTCCACTGTTGCGATCGTAGTTGTAAGAGAGAGGATAGTCAGGAGATCCCAGCAGATACTTCTCCCCATTCGCAGTCTCCACATAGGCCAGGACCTCCTTATGAACATATCCCTCATGGAACGTAGAATCTCGATAGATCGCAGCACTGATCTCATGGCTCACCAGCTGGCCATGATCACTATCGGCAGTAGTCTCCTTAAGACGGGACTTCTCCAGGACCAAGTCAGCCGCAGAGAAGTGATCGATCATACTTTGAGCATCCGGAAGACCATTGACCAGTGTCAGCTGATCATAGTCAGCCGCATCCGCGAGAAGTAACACAGTGATGATTGAAGTTCTTTCCATTACCAGAGGGGAATTAAGTTGCGTTCTTGTTCTTTTGCTTTATACCGTTGCCAGCGCTTGTATGCTGTTTCCATACTCAGATCATCCTCACTCAGATCATACTTATCCATGAATCGGTTGATCGCCTCCTGGGCGGGAAGGCCACATTCCACAGCTGCTTCTATGTAGAGCTCCATCTTTCGCTGGAACGTATATTCCATCAGCCGGGCAGTAGTATACAGTCTACCGGGACTGGCATATCGGCACACCACAGTGATCAGAGTCATAGAAGGCTTCGGATCTTGTAGGTACCGGCTCCATTCCTGGGGATTTCCCATAGCTTTCGTAAAGACCCATCGACTGATAGTGATATGTCGGCTATAGCCAAAGTCCCTGCGGAGCATTTTTAGCACCGGACGCGAGACAGGTATTTCATAGGCCTTCATCATCTGGTGATATTCACTGGTGACCAAAGCCAGGAGCAGGACATATCTGACCTATACTTTCTCACAGATTATATTTTTTGATGAAAGCCTCTCTCACGCGCTTATCCGCTCCGAAGTAATCCTTCAGATAGTTCACATACTTCTCCTCATCGCTTGGCTCTGCCAGGTGTTGGCATGCCTCAAGCCCTTTTTCATAAGATCTGAGTACATCACAGCCCCTGGAGTAGTGAAAGCTACCATCAGAGAAGATGCATACAGCTACCCAGAACAGCCGCGCTCCGGATTCCGTAGCCTCTAGCTTATAGACCTTCTTCTGGTCTTCACTGAAGAAGTACTTGATTTCTTGCACTTTTCTAAGTTGGCGGTTATCGCAGGTAATTTAGACCAATTTACGCATTTTTCACCAAACTCAGAAACACCGTTACATTGTTGTTACATGTATTTTTTTACCCCTAAGTATTCTGATTATCAGCACCTCTGACCCACAACGAATTCCGTTACATCTTGCGTTGGTTTTGTTACATTCTGTTGTCACTTTTCGGGGTGATTTTTGACTAGCGGTCGACTTTCTGTTGTGCGGCGTTACATTTTGTTGTCACTTAATCCCTCTCAATTACCTTTATTCATTGATTTTAATACTATACAACAATATGTAACATTGTAACGCACTTTTTCACAGAGAACAATCATAGCCATTTTTACCCCCTCACCCTGAATTCGTTTTAATGCACTTTTCCAAGAAAGAAAGGGGCCGAAGCCCCTCATTTCATTAATTACCATTGTCCAGATGAGTGTCTTCACTCACCGTATCCTTTCTGGAATATTTCTACCGCCGTCCATCCTCCTTTCTCTTCCAGTAGGGAATGAAGTTCCGCGCATCAGCCATACTATGCCAGGTGTCCTGACTCAAGATGATATGATCATACAGCTTCAATCCTACCAGCTCCATTGACTTCATCACTTGCAGAGTGGTGCGGATATCCGCCCGACTGGGCGTGGGATCTCCTGCAGGATGGTTATGAGCGATGATTACCGAGTGTGCTCTGGATAGCAACCCACAGCTGAGGAGTAGAGGGGTATCCAGATTTGTTAAGTTAAGCTTTCCTGTGCTGATCAGTCTAAACCCGAGGCATTGGGATCTCGAATCCAGATACAGCGCCCCGATCTGCTCCTGTACATTCATCAAATCCTTATCCCACATCTTATGGAGAATCCGGGCAGCGTCATCGCTGTCCCGAACCACCTTGGGATTAGCCTTAATGCAATACTTGATTTTGAATCGGGATACGGCCCAATCATCAGCTAGGACTGGGCTCTTCTTGCTTTTGATCATAATAGAAAAGTAGTTAAGTGATAAAGAATTGAACTTCATAATACCGAAAAGAAGAAGGCCATAGTTTCCTATGACCTATCTTTTCCATGAATGGATTCCATAATTCAACTATAATTAACAGAATGTTGGCTTTTCTAACACTTTTTGTAATCCACTGTACACTTTTTGGACCTCACTTTTTATCACTTGGAAGTGATGCTTCATTTTTTGATTCTTCTTAAGAATTTCTTAGTTTGATGTAATAATTATTTCAAGAATTAGTTATAGAGATATGAAGAACCGAATTTTTATCATTTGCATTTTTATTGGGCTTTCAAGTTGCGTAAGCCAGTCCAAGTATAGCCAGGCCCTAAATGACATTGAGGAATTAGAATCGAGAATTGTGGCCTTAGAAAGACAATATTACGATATGAGTATGTCCGTGATGGCCCGACAAGATATTCCTGACTATTTGAAATCAACCGCAGACTACTTTGTTTCGGAAGAACAAGCTCGTGAGCATGTTGAGGAATATTTTGAAGAGAGACCAGAGAAATATGATCTCAAGAAAGCGACTGTCACACGGATGGGAGGGAATCTATTCAAGGTAAGGTACTCAGTTAAATTAGTAGAGAGTAATCATACACTTGATGCCGGGAGCATGCTGGAGGTGAAACCTGACGGCACCTATCGTATGTTCACTGTAGGTCACAATCAAGCGATGCCTGATAATTAAGATTTTCGTATATCCTATTGCTGAGTTATGCGATTAGAAATGTCAGTTTTAGTTAAAAATTCTCAATTACCCCCAAAAAATACCCAGTGTAGGGTATTTTTTGAAATATTTTTTTTAACTACGTTTATCGTATTAATATTTTAGTACACAAAACAAACCTTTTATGAAAAGAGTAAGCGTATCGATTTTTGCACTAATGAGTATTTTTTTAGTTGCTATTTCTTCTTGTGATCTTAATCAAGAAGAACAACAACCACCCGTGGCAGACCTGGATTTGAGCAAGCTAGACTTGTCGGGCTTAAAGATGGATTTCACCAGAGTAATTGACTTGAATGAGCATTCACTTGAAGATATTGCCAATGAACTTCAGGAAGCACTCACAGAAGTGGATTATGAAGAAATGGCAAAACGTATGGGATTGGCCGAAAATATGGAAGCTTATCTAGAAATGAGCTTATTGGTGGACGAAAAAGAAAATACAGCTACTCTAATTGTCACAGAGCAATTTCGTGAGAAGTCTGACGAGAATGGTAGAATTCTACAAACAGACGATGAGAAATGTGGCGGTGAGAATGGAGATGGCTGGACAGTTTTAGAAAATAGATGCTTTAGTCAAGATTGTGTGGCTGCTGCGATATTGGCTGGTGCGGACCAATTGGGGGCACCTGGCTCTGGAGAGTGTTTGGATTTTAGAGTTGTTGGACTTCTAGGAGGAGCAAGAGTTTGTGGGAGGAAGATATCCTGCTGAGTTAAGACTTAACTACATAAGCCCATTGAAATCAATGGGCTTTTTTTGGGCTCAAAAAACCAGTCTTCTAAACAAGATTCTTGGTTTTTACATTTTTACATAAGACTTTTTGTTGAGATTATTTCCAACTCTTTTAATTGGTACTAGTAGCACGCATTGAAATTAAACCGAAATATAAGACCCTCTAACTAGTACAACATCTGATCCTGGTCTCACGGCAATTGCCTGCAAAAGAGTGAATGAGAAACTGTTGTTAGGATCGAAATTAATGGTGACTACCTCGGGATAATCTAGTGCAAAAAAGGACCATCGAATTCTATCGTACATGATCTTTAATAATCCACTATTATTTTCGTATTCTACAAAAAATGGTCCCGATCTATTCGGGTCTAAACCAGTTGGAGAAAAAACGTAATTAACCATTCCTGAAACAATAGCCTTATTACTATCTATTGAATAGCTTCCGTTAAAGCTCCTGCTTTCTCTTTGGTGATTTCCGTACCTACACAAGAAATAACCGTCAATCGGAGCATAATTAATTTCTTCTGTAAGACTAATAAATTCTTCATTTTGATCAATCCCTTCGACCTCGGGTAACATCACAGGTACTTCACTTAAAAGTTCTTCTTTCTCTTTTTTGGATAATTCTTTCATGATAAAAATTTTAATTCTGGACTATCCAATTTAGTTAAATATCCGAGAATAATTAGTTAAACTTTCAAGTCAGATCTCCTGAAACGGCAACAGCCCATCCTTCCCACTCTCCAATTTTCCCGCCTCCGGAAACGAACCCACGCCCGGATCCTTCACCTCACTAGTACCCTCCGGCTCCTTACCGTCCAGCTTCCAGGCACTCTTATACTCCACATACTCCTCATCCGTCAGCCAGTCCTCGGGCCTCAGCTTATAGTGCCGCTGGATCTCATTCTTCATCTTGATTCTTGGCTTAGGCTCATTCGCCCAGATCTCCAGTTCTAGAGGAATCTCACAGCGCGCAGCGCCATAGTACTTCAGCTTCCGTTTCTCCTCCAGGAAGTACTTCAGCTCCTTCTCATCGATCTTATACTTACTCACATCAGGGCTATTCAGGAAGCCCAACATCGTCTTCCGGTTGATGCGGATCTCATCCACCTTATAAGTCAGGAACATATCCTTCACCCAGTTATCCACCACAGCATCCAGCCTCGCCTTCGTCACCTGGATAATCTTCCTCATCTGCTCCGTTTCGAAGTCCTTTGGATCGAACCAAAGCCGATCTACCTTCTCATGGAAGATCTTCCGATTGCTCAGATACTGCACCCAGGCCGGAATCTCACGCTTTAGCTTCTCCTCCAGCTCCGGATCCTTCTTCTCAGCCGGCGGCACCTTCACCACAAACCATCTCGTATCTTCCTCCTCCATCTTCATCAGATTATCCGCATCATTCGAGCAGATGATCAAGTGACCGAAGTAGGGGATAGGCTTCACATCGATACCCTTCAGCTCCAGGAAGATCTCCTTCGCCGTCACCATCTGCTTTAAGCGCTCACGCTCAGCCTTCTTCTCCACATCCAGGAAACCCTCATCCAGACCGATGATGAACTTACTCGCCCAGTGGGCATTGAAGTTCTTCTTGAATTGCTCATTATTCAGGATCGTGCCATTCCCATTGTAGATCATGCACAGCCATTCCAGGAACGTACTCTTACCCGTCCCTTGCTCCTTCGACACCAGGCACGGCACGAAAGTCTTCTGCGTAGGCTTCTGATGGAGAATCGTCAGATAGTCCAGGGCGATCGAGAACTGATCACCCTTCACCAGATGCTCCACATACTGCTCCTTTTCATCATCCCATTCCACCGTCCCATCACCACCGAAGAGATGTTTCACAAAGCCCAGCGTCGTATCGAATCGCCCCGGCTTCGGCTCCCAGATCAAGGGCTCCATCAGATTATAACAGTTATACACCTGCCGCTTATACTCATTCAGCTCCCAGCAGGGCAAAGAGAAGAACCCATCATACCTCGGGATATCACGATTGATCATCTGCTCCGCCTCATGCTTCGGATAGTCACGCTTGATCTCCGCCACAGACCACTTCTCGATCCGCTCCTCGATCAGGCCACGATGATTCGGCAGCTTCACCCGCTTGATCCAGTTGATCCCTATTCGGGCAAAGCGGTCCGCCTCCTCACTCTTCACATACTTCAGCTCCTCTCCCGTCCACTCATACTTCGTCCGCTTATGTACAAAGGGCCGCGGACCAATGAACTCCTTATACAGCGCATAGAACTCCTCCTTGCTCTTCAGCCCAAAGTACTGATCCACGGCACTGAGCTGCCCATCAGTCAGCATCTTCCCATCGAAGTAGATCTTCGAGAAGTGGAAGTCCAGCATATCCTTCAGTATCTCCTGCGTCTTCGCCTCACGCTGAATCAGCAGATCATCCAGACCCTTCGTCTGCTCTTGCAGCTTCGTCTTCAGATGCATGAAGTAGACCTGCCTCAGAGCCACTTTATCATCCTCGATCAGCAAGTGTAGCGAATGCCGGAAGTTCTTCACCGCATTCGCAAAGCTCTTCGGACGAATACTCAGATCCTTATCAGGCTTCCACTTCAGCGTCAGCGTATCCGCATCCAGAAGCAAGACAATATTCTTCACCTTCCGATCCAGAATCACCCGCTGAATGATCTCATTGATCTCCTGCTTATGATTCGTGTCACCACCGTAGAACCCATGAATACCAGGTATCCCAATGAATTCCACATTGATATCGTTGGCCTGTGTCTCCTGACGCTGGCCATCTCTCTTCACCAGTGTGCTCTTCCCCATCCAGGCCTTGAAAGCCTTGAACTCACCTTCCACCAGCACCAGCGTCTCGATATCCCGCTCCTTCGCATAAGCATCGATCACCCCGGGTGTGAGATAGGGGACCACCGGCGAGCCTTTCTCCTGGTGATACTTCGCCGTCTGCACACTGCCATCCTCCTTCTCATACGTCCGTTCCTTATGCAGGCGAATCCGCACAAAGTTCCGGGCCATCTTCGTGCCCTCCTTTCGCCAGTCTATCGGATAGCCAGTCGGCAGATAGTAATTTATCTGTATACCCTTCTCACACAGCTCAAAGGCCTTCTTCCTCTTCACCTCCTCAGTCGGTACCCAAGCCTCACCCTGATGTTCATAGACAGGAGAGGAGATCGTATTAATCTCCTCCGTCACACCCAGCTCACGCAGGCGCTTCTCATAGTACAGCTTAACATCCGAATGTATGGTAGGGGTAGTAGTAGCGCTCACGCAAAGCTATTTTTTAAGGGTTAAGAATGGGATATACTTGAATCTCGAGTTCAGCTCATCACGGAGTTGACTGATTTCCATCATGGTCAGATCAAGTAGAATAGGATGGATCTTACTCGCCTCAGAGTCCAGGAGTATCTTTCGCTTTCTCCGGATAGCAGCCAACAGCTGATCCGAACTCATCTCCTTCACATTCACCACATTTATAGAAGTATCATCCCTATCCAGGGGGTGTATTTTCACCTTATCCATTCTCCTCCTCCTTTCTTTCTATCAACATCACCTCTTCAGCTTCATTAGCTGTCACCACGAACTCGAAATCAGCCACCTCGAAGAACTTGAACTTCCACAGCCTTATCTGATGCTCTCGGAACTTCGATACCACCCGGTCCAGGATGATATCATTCACCTCAGCACTTAGCAGCTTTGGAATCTTCACTAACCATAACCTTGATTCCATCACTGCCTGATTCAATAGCTTTTCATCTAGTTCTTTATTAGTCATCACCACCTCCTTCTCTTTTCTCTGCAGCCCTCAGCTCCACTGCATACCAGGTGAACGCCAAAGTCATGACGAAGACTATCAGACCCAAGCCTAAATGCATAAGATTACCCACGCCACACCTCCTTTACCTTAGATGTTCTGGTAATTTCCGCATCCATCTTTCTCAGGATGCGTTCCGATTCCTTAGCAAATGCATTCCTCGCCATAGTTAGGGATTGTACCCGATTAACCTTCTTCACATGGTTCGTACCATACGACATCCGCATCCTTCCTGCAGCTGCGATCGTCCTCTTTAAGCCTTCGAAAATCTCCGATTTCTGACCCCAATCAATCACCCTTCACCTCCTTCTTTTGATTAATTAAGAAGTCCATTAATGGAAGAGGGGTTTTACTCAGCTCGGAATACAGCCTCCATCTTTCGATCAGCTCTTCCCTTTTATCCCTGTTCAAGTCAACATACCAATTGTAAGTTTCCAACCTCACCAGAGCCTCCTTTCGAAGATGAGAGAGATCATCCGACACCCTTTTGAGCTTGTTCAGCTGAAGATATAACCAAACCAATGTCACTAGATTGAGCCCCCAAAGAACCCAAAGAACCATTTCATTACTCACTGGCCACCTCCTGGTATAGACTCATGATATCCGTATAGTACTCCTTGATCACATGCTCACTTGGCTTACCTGCCGTCGACAGCACCCGGAACTGCACCACCCATACCCAAGAATTCTTATCCAATGATTCCTTTCCGTTTATCGATTCCCATAGAGAGAAGAAGGATAAACGGGGAGATGTGGGAAGCATGCCGTGGAAATAGTTTTTGTAACCCAGAACATCTACTCCATTTATTGGACATAGGTGAGGGAAGATCCCCTCAGCAATAGCATCCTTCTGAATGATATCATTAAGCCGCTCTACTCGTACCTCTTCCACCATCAGCCAGATTCTACTTGCCACCTTTGGCATATGAATCGAGGGCTTCCATTTCATATCCGAATAGGGAATCTTCCTGCCTTCAGTGGTGAACCACATACTAGTATCGAAGGTCTGAGCTTTGTGAATGGTCAGATCCTCCCAACCAGCCCACGTCTCTCTCACCCAGATTAGATCGCCAGGCTTTCCGTACTTACATATTTCATAGAAGTACTCGGGATTATGATTATACAGATCTTTCAAGTTGATTGATTCATCACCTGTAGGTTGGCCCTTTATTTCTCTCCTGGTCTGAGTCTTCCTACCTTCCAGAATAGCTCTTACCATATCCGTCTGAAAGAGAATAGGCCGTTCTGTAATCACGGTACCAGGCCAGTACTCGAATTGATTTGGCTTTAGCTTACCCATGAGAGACCTCCTTCGGGTTATTACCAAGACGTTTCCATACGGGATCTTTATGAGCTTCTTTTATTCTGATCTTTTGATCGATTAGTAGCCGAACCTCCTGTAGCTCCACCAGATCACAAGCATCCAGGAACTGCCGTACTGTAACCTCAAGGTGGAATTGCTTGCTAATGCTAGGCATCATCCACCTCCTTTACTTGGAAGATGGACACATTGAATAGCCCACTTACATAGAAGCATTGTCCTTTCCCATTCCTACCTCTTCTCTCGAAGTAGCAATGGCCAAGTCGTTTACACCTGGGGAATTGACTACTCATTTCATCAACTGCAGCCTTCATCTTCTCAACCGTTCCTTCCAGATCTTCCGTGAGGGTATGATTGAATTTTTTATAGAAGAGAGTCCGTGTAGCCTCCTGGAGCTTGTTCTTCGTAGCACGATGATCGTCACCCATATGTAAGAAGAACTGCTTAGGCATTATTCACCTCCTTCAGATGTGCAGTAATTAGGCAGATGGCATGACCAAGCTCCGTTTTGATCTGCCCGCCCAGTCGAACCTGAAAGCGTTGCTTTGGTAAACCATATTGATTAAGGATCGCGCGCATGGCATCTGAATATCCAGCCACTAAAGTGGTTGAAGCATTCATGAATCGAAGTTTGGGAAACCCTTCGCGCTCAGTACAGATCAGGTAGAAGTCAGTGGTTTTATCTTCGTCTTGGACGATCATGATTTTCTGACCCTCTTGTATATTGTACTTCTCTTGAGCTGATTTATTCAGTGAGAAGTATCCTGATTTACTGAACCCAGCTTTGGGCTCAAAGCTTCTGCTACTGGTCTTTTCGATGATTTTTAGCTTCATGATGATTTGATTAGAATGGTCGTTGATTTGAAAGTTCCGCCCCAAGCCTCACAGGCAAGTCAGTCAGCGGTTCGGAATGCTGTGGACGTACGATATGCCCTCGCTTTGTCACGAAGTGATAGTAAGACTGAAGGCACTCCTCCAGACTATTGCCGATCTTGCACAGCTTCTCACCCCGAAAGCTGATATCCAGATGATACAGCCCACCCGCATGCACCACCGGTGGCAGCTGGTAGGGGGGAGTACTCAGGATCCTACTGATGAGAATGTCTCTGTTTTCCATGGTATTGAGATTAGATTGAGTTTGATGAATTCGCCCGTTTCAGGCTTACAGATTAAGATTACCTCCTTGCCATAGACCATAACATGGATGATCTCCGTGGCCACCGCGGGACTCTTACAGTTCTTCTGAAAGAGCACCTTCCACTGGTCTAGCTGTAGGGCCAGCTCTTCATTTGTAGCATAGGGACAGTCTTCACTATCGAGCATCGGAGCGATCGCCTCCAGCCATCCCTGTAGTTGGAGAAGTGTCAGGCTCTTGATTTCATTATGATTCATGTAGATTTTCATAGAAGACTGAATTCAGGCCGTCTGGCCGGTTTGCTATTCTTGACCACTTGGGTCTTAATGGTGCGAAGCCGACGTCTAATCTGATCCGTGTCCTGGTAGATCATGAGAACAGCGCTCAGGGATAGACAGATGATTCCGATGACCACCTTGGTCCTCGCTTGAGCGATCGGCTCCGGCTTAGTGCCTAGTATCTCGTGTTGGGGGAGAAGTACTTGAGTATCCATAGAAGAAAAGAGTTAAGCTGACTGGTGAGGCAGTGCCGAAAAGTCCTAGTTCAGCGATTAGAAGAAGTTTGCTCTCTACGATTCGGTTGAGCGTCTCCAGCATATCCATATACCTTCGCTGCTTCAGCGCAGAGTCCAGAGTTTGGCTACCGGTATATAAGGTGGAGTTGAGCGCCTTCAGCTTGCATTGGACGCGGCGATGCGCCTGCATCAGCTGCTCGGCCTGATTGGGAATGTGCATAGAGTGTGGCTTGATCCAGAAGCGAAAGCATCTGGGTTCTGAGTTTCACATACCGACTAGTCTCTCCAGGTAGCAGCAGTCGGATCTCATCCGCTACTTGGCGCACAGCGCAAAGCTGTTCCCGTTCACTTTTATGACGAAAGAAATCAGCCACCCTCTTGATCTTCGACACAGCACGCGCTCTTCCTCCGGTCAGCTGTCCATGTCTCAGGTAAGCAGCTTCTCGGCCTTTGGCGAATCGAATAAGGGTAGCTGATAAGTTCATTTGGTAATATTCACTTGCTTAATCCCAGATCTTCCGCAATTTCTGCGGTCTGGCTCTGGCCCTCTATGATGGCCTCCGGATCCAGCTCCTTGATTCCACTGATCCAGTTCCTGAGCGAATTCACCTCATCGTAGGTAATGGACGATTTATTCACATTTTCCAGTAATTGGGTGAATCTGCGTCTACTGATGCCCATTTCCTCCAGGGCCTCATCTGTAGGTCTGATATTCTCCAGACCGGCAGCCTCAAACAGATTTTTGATGTTGGTTTGAATCATAGGTCAATTTGATAGGTAACTAATCCGCATTTGTTACGTATCAAAACAAGTGAATAACACTTATTAAAGCAAGTGAATACCAATCATTTTTTGCATTTATCACCAAAGTATCTGGTAATCAGCTAGCTATTTTTACCAATCACTAGCGAATAATGAGTATGGATTTAATTAAATCACGGATTGCCCAGGGACTCAAGGCCTTACGACTTGAAGCCAATTACACCCAGGAATACGTAGCTGATTTCTTGGGAAAGGGTGATTACTCAGCCTACTATAGATTGGAAGCCGGCAAGACAGAGCTCAAGTTTGACGACGCCTATAAGTTGTCAGAGCTCTACGAAGTGCCCATGGAATACATCTATGATCCCGAGCTCCGGAAGACCAAGACATTTAATGAACCCCGGGAAACCTACAAGACAGGGAACTCAATTCAGATGAATGTAACCCTGGACGGGAAGGAGCACACGCTTAAGAAGCAAGTCGAGCTGCTCACCAAGGTGAACGCCTTACTCGCATAGAATTGATACAGGATCTGATACAAGAGGTATCAATTTTCACTGATACATAGATCCAAACCCCCTTCTAATTGAACGCCAAACACTTAACACATGCCATCGCGGAATCCTCTCGTGCGCAC
>CAKZRQ010000033.1 GCA_937146645.1 uncultured Cyclobacteriaceae bacterium | reverse complement strand
AAGGCAAGGCGATAGAGCTTTTCCGTTTATTCATCCTTTATCCTAACCAAATTTAATGGGCAGATCACAAGAAACATTTAACAAAAAAGAAAGAGAAAAAAAACGACAGAAGAAGGCCAAAGAGAAGATGGAGCGCCGAGAGGAGCGTAAAGAGCAAGCCAAAAAAGGTACTCTCGATAACATGATGGCTTACGTGGACGAGTTTGGGAATATTACTGACACCCCACCAGATCCAGAGAAAAAGCCTACCAAGATCGAAGCTGAAAGTATTGAAATCGGAATTCCGAGAAGAGAAGAGGAAGAAGAGACGATTAGAACTGGAAAAATCGATTTCTTCAATACCGCCAAGGGCTTTGGATTCATCATCGAATCAGGAACTGGAGACAAATACTTTTTCCATGTCAACGGCCTTATCGACGAAGTAGACGAAGGAGATAAAGTTACCTACGATTTAGAAAAAGGCATGAAAGGCATGAACGCCGTAAATGTCAAACTAGTAGAATAAAATGAAACCGGCTTAGGCCGGTTTTTTTATTTCTTATAGGTTAAGGTGATTTTGCCCGCAAGGTTTCCCAGTGGAGTCTCCATTTTTACTTCATGGAGCGTTGTCATTTCTGCTTCGGATAAATCTATGATCTCGTACACGACCTCATTGTCCTGTTCATCAATCATGGTGAATTCATCCCCTTTGATTTCCCAGGTTCCTTTTCCATTGATCACATCATCAGCGGTAGAGATAATATAGGTGCCGGTCTGCTCCAGAATAAGTTTCCCATTAATATGAAGCTTCTCCCCTCCTTTCACCAAATCAGCCAAATCTGGCCCCTCGGTTTGCTCAAATGAAAAATCGGTACCGGTCCAGGTCCCTACGATTAACTCCTTATTGCTTGGTCCACAGGCAAATACAAAAAATAAAAGTAAGGCTGCTGCGGCCTTGGAGGCTAAGGGTTGGGATATCTTCATTTTATGGTGGTTTTATAATTTGAAGATAAAAAAAAACTCCCGACACTGTCGGGAGCATTTTCTTCTTTTCCTCTTAATATTTTACAAGGCAAACTTCACTGGCAGATTGAGCTGGGTGATTACAGCCTTGCCATCTTTTTTGCCAGGTGACCAGTTTTGCATTTCATTCACCATCCTTAAAGCTTCAGCATCACAGCCTCCACCAATTCCTTTTACCACTTCAGCGTTACTAACAGATCCATCTTTCTCCACATGGAATTTAACATAAACCGTCCCTTCAACACCTGCTTTTTTTGCTTGCTTTGGATATTTCATATTATCCACCATAAATTCCACAAGACCTTCCATTCCTCCTGGATATTCAGGCATAACATCTACCTCTTGGTATACTTTTTCATTTGATTGAGCCTGTACCTGCTGTGGAGAAAGCATGAAGAATCCTGCGATTAACAGCCCGAAAAAAGAAAATTTAATAGTTGATTTAGTTTTCATTTTGTATTGATTTATAGTGTTTAATTGGTTTAACATTTACCTTTTCCAACCATTGGTTGAACAAAAGCTTCAGCTGGTTTTAAGCCAGTCGGTGACAATTCGAATCCAGCGAACTCATGTTGATATAATCCCAATGAGCTCACTCCTTTATTATCAGAACCTAGTTTGAAGCTTATAGGTAGGTTTAAACGTGTTCGCACTTCCCTACCTCCCTGAATCCCTGGTTGCCAATTATTGGCTTCTTGAACCACGCGAAGTGCTTCAGCATCGCATCCCGCACCAATTCCTTTAATCACCTCTGCATCTGAAATGGATCCATCTTCATTCACAATGAACTGTACGATCACCATACCTTCTATTCCCATTCTGCGGGCTTGCTTCGGATACTTTAAATTTGAAGTCAAATATTCTACCCAACCTTCCATTCCACCATCTGGCTGTGGAGCTTCTTCGACCACATCAAAAACCTCATCCGCATAAGATCCAATCTCCTCTATGACAACCGACTCAGAATCAGTATTTTCTAATACAATTGTTTCCCCTGAATTAGGTTGAATCGCAGATGTTTCCTCAATAACCGTCGGCATTGATTCCTCTATTTCCTGTTCGCAGGCAAATGCGAAGATCAATACAGCAGCTAAGGGAATGGCCATCAGGAAGCGACCCTTTTGGTTTTGATTTGATTTTTCTTTGTTCATCATGATAATCCTCTTTTTGGTTTGAAATTGACTGAAATGATGGATGCACTGGATATTCTTTTGGCCCGAGACCAAACGAACTAGCAACCGTGAATAATCAAAAGAGGAATAAGATTGTGTGACCCCTTGGTCAGCTTGAAATTCATGCACTTCTCGAAGTGATTGTTCGAACAGATAGACTACAGGATTGAACCACAAAACAACCTTTGCAATCTGCACAAGCAATAAATCGATACTATGCTTTTTATCTACATGAATAGATTCATGGAGAATTATTTGTCTTTGTTCAGCATCATCAGGCTTGAACTCTGGAAGCAAAATGTAATGAAAGAAGGAGGCTGGCTGAAATCCGCCATGGATGGCAAAAGTCACCTTTTCAGTTTTGATTCTCTTAGCGGATCTAAGCAATAAAATCGACTTAACAAATCCAACAAGGAAATGAATCAAAGCAAAGACAAAACCTACTCCATAAACAGAAAGAAGAATTTCTTGCCAGGTTAATGACTCCCAGAAAGTCGGAGCCTTGGTTTCTTCTCCAATGAAGACAGTCGGCAATGTCATGTCTCGAATTAATTCCGACCCTATGAAAAAATTGAAAGATAAAAGCGGAGTTACCAAAGCCAATAGCAAGGCCCCAATAAGAAAGCTTCTGTTTAATTCAAAAAAGGTAAGTCTCTCAAGAACAAGCTTATAGAATCCCCAACAAATGATGAGAACAAGACTAAACTCCCATAGATAATTGATAAGTGAATTCATGATTTCTCTCCTTTCTCGTACTTATCTATCAACTGCTGAAGCTCTTCGATTTCTCCATCTGACATCGTATTCTCCTTTACCATAAAAGAGAGGAAATTGCTCACCGAACCATTGAAATAATTCTTCAACATGTGATTCGCAGAATCCTTACTGTATTCATTTTGAGAGATGATCGGGTAATATTGATTCACATTGCCATAAGACTTGTGAGCCAGATATCCTTTTGACTCTAAAAGACGAATAGAAGAGGCCAAAGTGGTATATGGTGGCTTAGGGTCAGGAAGTAGTTCCAGAACTTCACGAACCATTGCTTTCTCCATGTTCCAGAAGATTTGCATAATCCGTTCTTCGTGCATTGATAATTCTTTCATGTCACTAATGTAGAGACAGTAATTGAATTATCCTACTATTTTTTCGTAGTTCTACGAAATTTTAATAGTAATTAAGGATTAAAACCTACTCCATGTCCTTTAATCAAAGATTATTGCTCCTCTGGTTCTGGTTCCGGTTCAATAAAAATATTCTGAGTAATCACAGGGGATACCATAAAATACCCTTCCGGTCGGTCCTCACCAGAGACTAAAACAATGTTGGTATCCGGATTTTGTGGTGGTGGGCTGAACAAGCCTCCATCGGAAAAAAGTAATCCCACCAGCTGGTTGAAATAATCGAAAACAGGTTCATTCAATCTGAATAGAACCAACCTTACCCTGTCCTCTTCTTCGAAAGCATAATTAAGCTCAAGGCCCTCTTCAAAAAAGGACAATCCAAAGGTATCGTCAAATAACAAGTAGTCATCTCGATCATTGAGAAGGGTGTCATTTTCAACAATCTTTATTCTGTAGAAATTATCATCTTCAAATGGAATCTTTCCATAGGCTTTGACATAATAACCCTCTTCCCGGAAGCTTCTTTCTTCTTCAAATTGATAGGTCAAGCTATCCAAAATGGGTGGTTCTAGCATCAACCCTCTTGCTGCATAAAAATTATCCTGCCATGCCACCTGCAGTTCATATGTCGTTCCAACTTGCGCTAGCATGCGATCAAAAACCGGTCGGTAGCTTTGCGAAGCTTCTACATAAATAAATGGGATGATCGTTTCGGTCCCAGGAACCACAATATTCACTTCAGCATCTTTAATCACCGTTCGACTGGTCGTGTCAAAATAATTTTGTGCCAATGAAACCTGAACCTCATTAAATGCAGGCTGATTGGTCCATTCCCCTTCTATCACGACTACCGTTCCATCAATCGTAGCCAAAGGCAAATCTACTTGCTCCTGACAAGCGAATAAAATCAATCCTAAACATGCTATCGCTAATCTTCTCATGTCAAAACTGGAAATTATAGGTGATCGAAGGAAGGAATGTAAATAGGTAGGTCATCACGATACCCGGCTCCACGGAGGTGATTTGCTCTCCGGTATCCGGATCAAAGTTTATGTCTCCATTCGTGATCTCTCTGAATTCATACGCAAATGGATTCTTTCTTCCATACAGGTTATAAACACTGAAATTCCAGCTACCTCTCCATTTCTTCCCTTTGTTCGGATTCTTCCAGCTGATAGAAGCATCCATTCGATGGTAATTAGGGAATCTATCCTCATTTCTAAATTCAGAGTATAAGCTCAAAATTTGATTATCAGACTGATAAAGTCCCACAGGGAAAGAAACGGCCTGACCAGTAGTATACACGAAGGTTACCCCTGCCGACCAAGCTGAGGAGAATTCATGGTTCAAAACCAAAGTCACGTCATGTGGTCGATCATATCTTGGATTATATTTTTGACCCTGAGAGACCCCCTCAATCTGCCTCCAGGTTCGTGACCAGGTATATGCCAGCCAACCGGTGGTCTTACCTACGTTCTTGCGGAGCAAAAACTCAAGTCCATACGCCCAGCCATCTCCTACCAGGATTTCCGTTTCCACGTTATCGGCGAATAGAACATTTGCCCCATTTTTTAAGTCGATAATATTTCTGAAGTCCTTGTAATAGCCTTCCACAGAAAACTCCCATCTATTATCATCGAAGTTCCTGAAGAACCCGAGAGAGACCTGGTCTGATCTGATAGGCGGAATGTATCGTCCTGCAAGCATCCAGCGGTCAATCGGCAAGCCCGCCGAACTATTTGAAGCAATTTGTAAGTACTGAAAATTTCGGTTGTAGGCAGTTTTTATAGAAGTCTGCTCGTTGATGAGGAATCTGAATGCCACTCTAGGCTCGAGCCCTTGATAGAATTGAATGCTCTCAAAGCGATCATAAGCCACAGAATCAATTATAGTCTCATTTTCTGAAGGAATTTCACCAGGATAAATATAGTCTACCCCTGGTCCTATTTGATTGTAAAGCCCCCACCGTAAGCCTCCTTCAGCACTCAACTTTGGAGTGAAATTATAGCTGAATCCTGCGAAAATATTATTTAGTACTCCATTCTTCGGATTGGTGGTCAGTGGTTCCACCGCACTTCCCCCTGCAGGATCAACAGTTATTGGTGCCAAATTGTAGTATTGACTATGAATTCCCCAATAGGTCTTCAGGTTTTCTCCTCGAAGCTTGGTCCATTGAGCCTTGATGCCCGTTTCAGAAAGTCTATTATTCCATTCAAAACCTGCCTCAGAGTCTTCAAATTCTACAAAATAATTGTAGGCAGAATGATAGGCCTCCAAGTCAAAGAAGTAATTGCTGGAAATGTTCCTATTCCATCGGAGTGAACTGACCCAGTTTTGCCAACCCAATCCAAAGTCCTCATCAAGCCCAAGAAAGTCGCGCCCCTGATAAGTACTGAATGTGAGCTTATCTCTTTCATTCAAATAAAAGGCAAATTTACCGCTCAGGTCATGAAAATTCAGGCGATTATTTCTTAAGTCCTCATCGTTAGATAGCTGAAGGAAAACATCGGCATAGGTTCTTCTAGCAGAAACGGCAAAAGTTGAATTCTTATTAAATAGGGGCCCATCCACCGTAATCCTTGAAGAAATGGTTCCTATCCCTCCCTCTCCGTGGATTTGATCTCTGTTGCCTTCTTTTAAAGACACATCGATCAGCGAGGATAATCGTCCTCCGAAAGAGGCAGGCATGTTTCCTTTGTAAAGCTCTACCTGATCCAGAGCATCTGGATTAAAAACAGAAAAGAAACCGAAGAAATGCGAAGGGTTGTATACTGGTGCTCCATCGATTTGAACTAGGTTTTGGTCTGCTGACCCACCTCTTACAAACAAACCTGTGGTTCCCTCTCCAGCCGTTTGAACACCTGGTAAAAGTTGAAGGCTTCTAAGCAAATCAACCTCACCAAAGAGTGCGGGAATATTTTTAATGGACTCAATCGGTAATCGAACGATTCCTGTTTCCAAATTTTTTACTTGCTCATCAGGTCTTACCTCGGCTATAATTATCTCATCCAGAGACAATTCATCTGGGCTGAGAAAGAATTTAAGTTCCTTATCAATATCCTTTGGATTGATCACTCGGTTCGAAGTCTGGTACCCGACAAATGAAATAATCAATCTAGCTGGTAGCTCAACCGCTTCAATTCTAAAAGTGCCATCGAGCTCGGAAACTACCCCAGAAGAAACATCGCCTTCCCAATACACACTAGCTCCAGGCATGGGTTCTGAATTGTCTACATCGACAATAGTGCCCTGGATCCAATTATCCTGAGCATTTGCTCCGAAAAAAAGGAAGGGTAGAAAAAATAGAATCAATAGACCAAAAAGATGTCTGAAAGATAAATTGTGGCGCATTTTTACCTAGGGTTCTTAAGGAAGACGAACTACAATGATTAATGTTTGTTAATTCCCGAAAAACAAGGATAAATAGTCAGAAGCATTATCTAAATGGAACTGTGAAAGTACATCAGATTTTATAATTTCGAGCCATGATTTGGGCATACCCTGATTTAGAATTGATTCTTGTCCTAGGAGGGATTTTTATCATTCTTTACACCCTGTACATTATCCGATTCTGGCGAATCAACCAGAGACTTACGGTTCAAAAAAGACGGCTTTTTACCAAGCTTGTGATCCGAACCATTTATTTCGCTCTATTCCTAATAGCGATGGCCGGACCATCCATAGGGGTTTCCACGAAGGAATTGACAGAAGAAGGAAAGGATATTTTCATTGCCGTGGATTTATCTCAAAGTATGAATGCCCAGGATATTGGTCCCAGCCGCCTCCAGAGAATCAAATTTGAATTGAAGAATCTGACCAAAAATTTCCCTTCTGATCGAATTGGCCTAATCATATTCAGCTCAGAGGCTTTTATGCAATGCCCACTGACTTTCGATCAAAGTGTCTTGCAGCTTTACATCGATGGATTGAATACAGGCTTGGTTCCGAACTTTGGGACTGACCTTAATGGACCCCTAATCATGGCTTTGGATAGATTCGAAAAGGATCAAAGCCAGGAAATCAAATCCAAATCGATTATTCTAATTTCCGATGGAGAGAATTTTGGAGATGATTTGGGACCGGTTGCCACGAGACTTTCAGATTTAGGAATCAAGGTATTTAGCCTTGGAATAGGGACAGACCAGGGTTCAACTATACCAAGGGGAAATGGAGTTGTGATGGATCCGTCGGTAGGTCAGCCTGCGATTACTGTTTTGGATCGCGAACCATTACAAAGAATTTCATCGGATACTGGCGGTCAGTATTTTGAGGTTTCGGATGAAGTTCAGGAAGTGGGTGATCTTATCGCCGCACTTGAGAGACTCGAAGGTGGTGTCACCGGTTCCCGAACTGTGGAAGCCTCTGCGAATAAGTATTTCTATTTCCTTTTGGCAGCATTTGCCCTTACACTGCTGGATATGATGCTTCCCATTAAAACCATTAAGCTCTGATGAATTGGAAGGCGCTTTACATATTGCTATTTCTTCCGGCTTCATGGACGCTGGTTTCCAGACTTAATGCAGCTATTGATGCTGCAGAGGAGGCTTACGCAAAAGCTGAATACGAAGAATCTATCGAAGCTCATTTGGCGCTCATCGAAGAATTTCAATTCTCCTCTTCGAACCTGGATTTTGACTTAGGCTTGAGTCATCAATATGCTGAGAAATTAGACGAAGCAGCGGCTAATTATGATAAGGCTACCCTTGCTGCAAACCCTTTAGTTTCTTCCATGGCATTTAATCAAGGCGGTGTTTTGCTAGGAAACAAGCAGGAAAATGAAGCTGCTTTGAGTAAATTCAAATCAGCTTTGATCAAAAACCCACTAAACGAAGAAGCCAGACATAATTACGAGCTCCTATCCAGATGGATGAAGAGAGACGAGGAAAGGCAGCAGCAGGATCAGGATCGACCTGAACCTTCAGAATTTGCGAAGCAGAAGAAGGCCGAAGCAGATCGGCTCGTGGAACAATTCCGCTTTAGGGATGCGTTAAATGTTATGACCGAGGCTATGCAGCAGGATGAAACTGTTGCGGCGTACCAGGAGTTTATTACTAACCTACAAGAAGTGACTGAGATCGATGAGAAATAAATTCATAGCCACCTTATTCGTTTTCTTTTTTGTCTTTGGCTTCGCCAAAGCCCAAGAGGCAGCAGATTTCTTCAATCAGGCAGCCAGATCTTATGTAAAGACGGAAAGAGAACAAGCTCTAGCCAAAGTGAATGAAGGCCTTCAAAAATTTCCTGGAGATCAGAAATTGCAGGAGCTAAAGGAGAAGCTGGAGCAAGAACAGGAAGAAGAACAGCAGCAACAAGATCAACAGCAGCAGAACGAAAATCAGCAGCAACAGGATTCCGAAAACCAGCAAAGCGAGGGAGAGCAATCCGAAGAGCAGCAAGAAAATCAGGATGGAGAGCAAACTGATGAAGATAATGCTAAAGAATCTCAGGAAGGTGATGCTCAAAACCAATCTGAGGATCAACCTGAAAATGCAAATGATCAAATGGATGCTGATTTAGCCGATAGGCAAAAAGCAATGGAAGAGTTCAAGGAAAAGCTGAAAGCCATGAACCTCACTCCTGAGCAGGCGGCCCAAATTTTAGAAAACATGAACGCCGCTGAGCTCCGGTACATCCAGCAAAACAAAAAACGACCCACAGAAAGGCCCAAAAAAGGGATTCCTGACTGGTAAAATCTAAACTAAACCCAAATAGAATGATCAAAGAAGTTTACATCGTGTCCGCGGTAAGGACTCCAATCGGAAGTTACGGAGGAGCACTTTCCAGCCTTACAGCAGTTCAGCTTGGTAGCCATGCCATCAAGGGAGCATTGGAAAAAGCTGGAGTGGATAGCAAAGATGTTCAGGAAGTATTTATGGGCAACGTCATCTCTGCAAACCTTGGTCAGGCACCTGCCCGTCAGGCGGCCATAGGCGCAGGAATCGATTATAATGTCCCTTGTACTACCGTCAATAAAGTATGTGCTTCAGGAATGAAGTCCGTGATGTTTGGCGCTCAGTCCATCATGCTCGGAATTAATGATGTGGTAGTTACTGGAGGAATGGAAAGCATGTCAAATGTTCCATTTTATGTTCCTAAAGCAAGATTCGGATACAAGTATGGAAATGCCGAATTCGTGGACGGGCTAGTAAAAGACGGCCTTTTCGAGGCATATTACAATTTCCCGATGGGTAATTGCGCAGATAATACTGCTAAAGAAATGAACATTAGCCGTGAAGATCAGGATGCTTATGCGATTCAATCTTATGAGCGTTCCGCCAAAGCTTGGGCAGATGGCAAATTCAGCGAAGAAGTGATCCCAGTTGAGATCAAAGGAAGAAAAGGAACGATTACTATCTCTGAGGATGAAGAGTTCAAAAATGTAAAGTTTGAAAAAATTCCATCGCTAAGACCTGTTTTTGAAAAAGATGGAACCGTGACCGCAGCGAATGCATCCACCATGAATGATGGAGCATCAGCCCTGGTTTTGGTTAGTAAGGAAAAAGCTGAAGAACTTGGATTAAAGCCTTTAGCTAAAATCAGAGGTTTTGCAGATGCTGCCACTGACCCGATTTGGTTTACCACAGCCCCTTCCCTAGCTATTCCAAAAGCAATAGAAAATGCAGGTATCAGCGAAAGCGATGTTGATTTCTATGAAATCAATGAAGCCTTCTCTGCCGTTGCTTTGGCAAACCAAAGAAAGCTCGGCCTGGATAATAATAAAATCAATGTTTACGGAGGTGCTGTTTCATTAGGTCATCCACTGGGTGCTTCAGGAGCGAGGATTATTTCTACCTTGAACACAGTCTTGCAATCCGAAGATGCCAAAATTGGTGTGGCAGGAATTTGTAACGGTGGCGGAGGTGCTTCCGCATTGGTGATTGAAAAACTATAAATCTTCAAAGCCGCAAGCTTAGCTTGCGGCATTTTTATTTATGCGCGCCAGCTTATTTTTAATTCTCTTCTTAGCAAGCTTATCCCTTTTTGCACAGGATACGCTTAGAACCTATTATGACGAAGAGCAGACCTTAGTTCGCGAGGAGTATGTGGAGATAAATGGAGTGGCTGAGGGAATTGTGAAGCGATTCTCCATAGAAGGAGACCTGGTTCAGATAGGTCAATTAAAAAATAATCAAAGACATGGCCTTTTTGTGGACCTTGACGAAAGATCCGGGGACACGCTGAAGACTACCCTCTTTGTGAATAACATGAGGAATGGGGAATCGGTGAGCTACTATCCAAGCGGCTTGGTCCAACAAAGAAGTTATTTTGAGGACAATGAACTTCAAGGAGAAGTAAATAGCTATTTCCCATCAGGGAAGCTTCAGGACAAAACCCTTTTTGAATCGAACAAACCGAATGGCCCATCGATGAGCTATTTTGAGTCAGGTCAAATCCAGAAAAAAGCTAATTATAAAGAAGGTGTTCTTGACGGACCTTACGAGGAGTATAATGAAGGCGGCGAACTCATCCTTTCCTCAATCTATGATGAGGGCGAAGTCGATGGTTTGGAAACGAGATATTTTGATGATGGGACCATTGAATCTCAAAGAGAATACAAGAAAGGTTTGTTGGATGGTCTTTTTTTATTGAACTATCCCAGCGGTCAAAAATCCAGAGAGGGTACATATCGAAAGGGCAGTCCTGATGGAGAAATGCTAGCCTATTATGAAAATGGCAAGCTAAAAGAAAGAGCCGTTTTCAAGAAGGGAGAACCCACCGAAGAGATTCGAAAATATCATCCCAATGGAGAGCTTCAGATGCTCGGCGAATACGATGATGATGGATACCTTTTACGGGAGACCTATTACCATGACAATGGAAACCTGAATTACCAGGCTAATTATTTCAATGATTTGATTCAGGGAGAGTTGAAAATTTACAGAAAGGATAAGACGCTTGAAGAGATCCGAAATTATCGAGATGGGCAACTGGAAGGCAAAAGAGAGTATTTTGATAAGGATGGTGAGCCGATGAAAACTGAAACTTACAGAGAGGGCCGTAGGGTCAATAATTAATCATCCAAGTAATCTTAAAACGACTCCTTTTTTTATTTTTGCCAAAAGCCAATTTTCATGCCTCAAGCCATTAAAGAGACTCAATTCAACTTTCCCGGACAGCAGGGATTTTATAAGGGAAAAGTTAGGGACGTTTACATTTTTGAAAAAGACCTTGTGGTCGTAGCTTCTGATAGGATTTCTGCCTTCGATGTAGTTTTGCCAAGAGCTATCCCTTTTAAAGGACAGGTTTTAAACCAGATCGCGGCCAAATTCCTGGAGTCTACTTCTGACCTGGTTCCAAATTGGGTCGCTTCGACTCCCGACCCTAATGTGACCATTGGAAAAAGGTGCGAACCTTTCAAGGTGGAAATGGTGATCCGCGGATATTTAGCAGGTCATGCCGCCAGAGAATATAAAGCGGGAAAGAGATCACTCTGCGGAGTAGCTTTGCCCGAAGGGCTAAAGGAAAATGACAGGCTTCCTGAGCCAATCATTACCCCAACAACCAAGGCGGATGAAGGACACGATGAGGATATTTCGAGAGAAGACATTCTAGCACAGGGCATAGTGACCAAAAGCGATTATGAGCAGCTCGAAGCTTACACCAGAGCTCTTTTTAAGCGGGGCCAGGAGATGGCTGCAGAGAAGGGGTTAATCCTGGTCGATACTAAATATGAGTTTGGGAAGTTTGGCGATGAGATTATCCTGATCGATGAAATTCATACGCCAGATTCTTCCCGATACTTTTATGCTGATGGCTATGAGGAGAATCAAGCTCAAGGGCTTCCTCAAAAACAGCTTTCAAAGGAGTTCGTGAGACAATGGCTAATCTCAAAAGGGTTTCAAGGAAAAGAAGGGCAGCAAGTTCCTGAAATGGATGACGAAATTGTAGAAAGCATCTCCGATCGCTATATTGAGCTTTTCGAAAAAATCACTGGAGAAAAATTTAAAAAAGCAGATACCACAAATATTCAGGAAAGGATTGAACATTCAATTCTGGCTGAGCTAAACCGATAAAAAACGATTATGAAATATTCAATTGACAAGAAAGAGCAGTATGTAGTTTTCACTCCTATGGAGGAAAAGCTTGATTCTCTTCTTGCCCCAAAATTAAAATCTGAATTACTAACCATCCATGCTGAAGGATTCGCTAACCTGGTCCTGGATATGTCTCAGGTTAAATATGTCGACTCAAGCGGATTAAGTGCTCTTTTGGTTGGTGATCGTGAATTCGGAAACGCGGGTGGTATTTTCCTTATCAGTGGTGTTCAGGATCACGTGATGAAGCTATTAAAGATTTCTATGTTGGATAAGAAATTGAATCTGGTCAATACCCTTGAGGAGGCTGGAGAAGCCATCTTTATGCATGAAATCGAAAACGGAGGAGATGGCGAGGAAACTGGAGAAGACGCAGATTGATTCCTGATTTTGAAGTAACGATTCTGGGGAACACTTCCTCAATCCCTGTTCATGGCCGAAATCCAACCGCTCAGGTGGTTCGATACCACAAAGATTACTTCTTAATCGATTGTGGCGAAGGCACGCAAATCCAACTTCAACGATTTAAACTAAAAGCCTCCAGAATCGAGAATATCTTTATTTCTCATCTGCATGGCGATCATTATCTAGGCTTGGTTGGCTTACTCTCAAGTTACAACTTGATTGGGCGGACCAAGCCTATTACTATTTTCGGACCAAAGGGATTGGATGAAATAATCACCACCCAGTTTCGCTGGAGCAATACCCGGCTTGGTTATCCTTTAAAATTCATCCAAACTAATCCGGATGAACCAGAGGTGATTTTTGATAACCCTCGAGTTTCTGTCAGCTCTTTTCCATTAAAACATCGCTTACCTACCACAGGATTTAAAGTGATGGAAAAGCAAAGGCAAAGACGTCTGATCAAAGAGAGGCTTGAAGAAGAGAAACCACCTCTGGATGCTATTAAAGCTTTTCGGGATGGGAACGACTTCAAAGCCGAGAATGGGGAAATTTTACGCGTGGATGACTTCGCTTATGAGGAGCCTGGCCTGAGGTCTTACTCCTTTTGCTCTGATACCATTTATGATGAGGAATTAGTACCTCATGTTATGAATTCATCCCTACTCTACCATGAGTCCACATTCATGGAAGACCAAAAAGAGAGAGCTCAAATTACCTTCCATTCTACAGCTAAAGAAGCGGCGAATATCGCCAAATTAGCCAAAGTCGATAAGCTACTTTTGGGTCATTTTTCATCTCGCTACTCTGATCTGGAAGGTCTTCTTGCTGAAGCAAAAACCGTATTCTCAAACTCCATCCTGAGCGAACAGGGTGAAACCTATGCTATCAAATGAATCCAGCGAACAATAAAAAGCGCACCAACCTCTTCGTCATTCTGGCGGGAATTTTCTTGACTAATGCAATCCTCGCGGAAATAATTGGCGTGAAGATTTTTTCGGGAGAAAAAACGCTGGGTTTTGATCCGGTCAATTGGGATTTCTTCGGTCAGTACATCTTAGATTTCAATCTCACAGCAGGAGCAGTAATCTGGCCTATTGTGTTCATAACGACTGATATTATCAATGAATACTTCGGCAAAAAGGGAGTTCGAAAAATTAGCTTCATGACTGCCGGGCTCATCGCTTATGTATTTCTGGTTATTTGGCTTGTGACCCTACTCGTCCCTGCTGATTTCTGGTTGGATGTAAATGCGACAACTCCTGATGGGGACAGCTTTAACATCGATTATGCATTTAATCTAATCTTCACGCAGGGATTAGGTATTATCATTGGCTCTTTAACAGCTTTCCTTTTGGGTCAGCTGATCGACGTTTTTGTTTTTCAAAAACTAAGGGCTGTTACCGGTCCAAAGATGATTTGGCTGAGAGCCACAGGCTCCACATTTGTATCTCAGTTTATTGACTCTTTTGTGGTCTTGGGAATTGCGTTTTATGTCTTTGGAAATTGGGAATTAAGCCAAGTTCTAGCCGTCGGGATCATCAATTACATCTATAAATTTACAGTGGCTATCCTGCTCACGCCATTGCTTTATGTAGGACATGGGCTTATCGATAGGTACCTCGGAAAGGAGCTCGCACATGAAATGATGGAAGAAGCTTCGGAAGACACTGCATTTTTATAATCCTTAGGATATTTGCCTGAGAGGCTGTACAATCGGTTGCGACCAAATAATTTTCTATTAATTCAAGCTAAAACTGAATATTATTCTATTCGATTTTATGCTTAGATAGGTTTATAGAAGAATATTTCCTACCTTTGCACCCGTCAATAAGACACAGAACATTTTTCGCGCCGTGGGTCCTTACTGTCGCTTGGATTGGGAATCACGAGGAAGCATGGCAAGAAAAGTAAGGACAACATCATGGAGCAAACACTCAAGTTTTCAGACTTGGGGATCTCTGAAGAGATTCTTAAGTCAGTGGAAG
Source organism: uncultured Cyclobacteriaceae bacterium (assembly GCA_937146645.1). Classification (GTDB taxonomy): domain Bacteria; phylum Bacteroidota; class Bacteroidia; order Cytophagales; family Cyclobacteriaceae; genus Algoriphagus. The sequence goes on along the minus strand of CAKZRQ010000033.1, from coordinate 21,364 downwards.
AGATGGGTTACACTGAACCCTCTCAAATTCAGGCTGAAGCCATCCCACACGTTTTAGAAGGAAGAGATGTCATTGGACAGGCTCAAACAGGTACTGGTAAAACAGCAGCCTTCGCTATTCCAATCATCGATTTGGTAGACCCGGATTATAATAAGCCACAGGCGATTATTCTCTGCCCTACTCGTGAACTTGCCGTTCAGGTAGAAGGTGAATTCCAAAAGCTGGCAAAGCATTACAGAAAAATCAACTCTGTAGCGATCTACGGAGGAGAATCAATCGATAAGCAGATTAGAACGCTTCGCAAGGGAGTTCAGATCGTTGTAGGAACTCCAGGAAGAGTTCAGGACCACATCAAAAGAGGTACTTTGAAGCTGGAGGATGTGGGAATCATCGTTCTTGACGAGGCTGATGAGATGCTGGATATGGGTTTCAGAGAAGACATCGAATCAGTTCTTAAGGTGATGCCAGAAGAAAGACAGACTGTCTTTTTCTCTGCTACCATGCCTAAGCCTATCATGGAGCTCACGAAGAAATATCAGGATGAGCCAGCAATTGTGAAAATTGCAAAAAAGGAACTTACCGTTTCCAATATTGAACAAGTCTACTATGAGGTGAAATCATCTCTTAAAGTGGATTTGATGGCCAGATTGATTAAGGTTCATCAATACGGTTTGAGCGTGGTATTCTGTAATACCAAGCGTATGACTGATGAAGCTACCGAAAAGCTAGCTGCACATGGGATCGCGGCTGAAGCCCTTCACGGAGATCTTTCTCAAGCACAGCGAGACAAAGTGATGAACAAATTCCGAAAAGGATTTTGCTCAGTCCTTGTAGCTACTGACGTAGCAGCCAGAGGAATCGACGTGGATAATGTGGAGGCAGTTTTCAATTATGACCTCCCTCTTGATGAAGAGAACTATGTACACCGAATTGGTCGTACTGGACGTGCTGGAAAATCTGGTACTGCGATCAACTTCGTAACTGGAAGAAGAGACGGATATCGTTTGAGGGACCTTGAAAGGTTTACCAAGGCTACTATTGAAAAGATGGATCCTCCATCAGTTTCTGAATTAATTCAGATGAAGAAGGATCAGCTTTCTCTTGAGGTTCAAAACAGGATTTCTGCTGAAGAGGATAACCAGCTTTTCGAAGAGACCATCGGTCAAATGCTTGCCGAAGGATTAACCATGGAACAAATCACTTTGGGATTAACCAAAATGGTTCTTGGTAATTCTGTGAAAGAGCTCAAAGAGCAAAACTTCAGCATCGAAACCGGCAGAGACAGAAGAAGAGAAGATTCTGGACGAAGAGACAGCCGAAGAGATGGAGGTCGAAGAGATCGATTCGAAAGAGGCCCAAGAAGCGAAAGGGGTGATAGAGGTGATAGAGGCAGAAGAGACGCAGGTCGTAGAGATGGCGGACGAAGAGGAGAAAGAAGAACAGATGCTAACATGGCTCGTCTTTTCTTAAATCTTGGAAAAAAAGACAGAATCCGTCCAAATGACATCGTAGGTGCTATTGCCGGAGAGGCAGGAGTTCCTGGAAAGAGCATTGGAGGAATTGATATTTATGACAACTTCTCCTTTGTGGATGTACCACAAAAGGATGCAGCTCACGTGATTAAGGTCATGAAGACCAACACGATCAAAGGTCGAGCAGTCAACATGGAAATTTCAAAAGGTTAAAATTTGGTTATATGGTTTAAAAGCGTGGCTCAAACGAGTCACGCTTTTTTTTGATCCAAATTTTAAAAACAGAGACTCTGATTAACTTTGCTGCTCATGCAGCTATTCTATCAGGAAAATATCTCCCCTCCCATCATAACCCTGGGTGCTGAAGAATCAAGACACTTGATCAAATCTTTGAGAAAGAAGGTAGGTGATTCGGTAGAGGTGACGGATGGAAAAGGAAGTCTTTACCATTGTACTATTACGGAGATTGGGAATAGAGAAACCAAGCTGAATGTGGAAAGCCATGTCCTTCAGCCAAGGCCAGCACATCACATTCATTTAGTGATAGCACCGACAAAAAGTCCGGATCGAATGGAATGGATGGTGGAAAAGGCGGCTGAAATTGGTTTCGATGAGCTGAGTCTGATTCAAACTGACAACTCTGAGCGAATCCGATTAAAACTGGATCGCCTGGAGAAAAAAATCATTTCTGCTTGCAAGCAAAGCTTGAAATACCACTTCCCGGTCCTAAATGGATTGAAGAGGTTTGAGGAGCTGATAGAATCATCGAAAGATTTCATGGGCCAAAAATTCATTGCGTATGTGGATGAGAATCACAGGGATCATTTGATCAATCTTGCTGAGCCTTCAAAAGAGTACATGATTCTGATTGGACCTGAAGGGGATTTCAGCCCAAAAGAAATTCGGATAGCAATCGATAATGGCTTTGCGCCAGCATCCCTCGGTTCCTCAAGGCTAAGAACTGAAACTGCTGGACTAGCATCTGTGCATATTTTACAATTGGTTCAGGAGCAGAAATAAAAATGCCAAAGAGTTAAAGTTTCGCTTGAACTATCCAGTGCTTTTTTCTTAACTTAATTCATATTTTTAATTCAAGGTTGTGCCGTACAAAGAGCGAGAAATAGAAAAAAAATACTTTTCGATAAGTGAGGTAGCAAAGCAGTTTGATGTTGCCCCTTCTCTGATCCGTTATTGGGAGAGCGAGTTTGATATGCTCAAGCCCAGAAAGGATAAGAAGGGAAATCGTCGATTTACGAAGGACGATATCAAAAAGCTGAAGTACATCTATCATCTCGTAAAAGAAAAAGGCTACACCCTTCAAGGGGCTAAGGAAGTAATTAAATCAGGAAAAAAGACCGATTTTGACAAAGTTGCTGCTGTGCAAAACCTCCAGGGCCTCAAAGACTTTTTGATTAAGATTCGTGATGGATTCGAAAAGAACCCTGACTCAAAATGAGCTACGTTACTTTTTAGCATTAGCACTTGCCCCAAAGATCGGCCCTTCTGTTTTCAAGGCGATAATTGCTTACGCTGGATCAGCTGAAGGCTTTTTCAATATCCCAAAAGGTAAGGTTGCCAAAACACCTGGTGTAGGGCCAAAACTACTTTCTCTTAGAACCAAAGAAGAAAGCCTGCTTAGAAAGGCCGATGAAGTCTTGAATCAAGCCGAAAAGGAAGCTTTCCAGATCCACACTTATCTGGACAAAACTTTTCCTAAAAAGCTTTTGCTACAAGAAGATGGGCCAATGGTACTATTTTCAAAGGGTCTGAAAAATTTAAATTTCAATCGAACGGTAGGTATAGTGGGAACAAGAAGTGCAACTTCTTATGGCAAAGGAGTAACCAAGAAAATTGTGGAACAGCTTCAGCCCTATGAGCCTGCCATTATATCAGGTTTAGCTTATGGGATTGATATAGAAGCTCATAGAACTGCGCTTCAGCAGGAGCTTCCTACCATTGCAGTCCTGGGTTCTCCAATTGATCAAATTTACCCTGCTGCACATAGAAATGTGGCTGAAAGTTTACAAACTAAAGGAGCCTTAATTAGCGAATATCCGCCTGGTAGTAAAATGGTGCCTGGAAATTTCCCGGCCAGAAATAGAATTATTGCCGGGCTATCTGATGCTCTCGTGGTGGTTGAGGCAGCCAAAAAAGGTGGAGCTCTGATTACAGCTGAGATTGCCTATTCATACGATAGAGAAGTTTTCGCAGTCCCAGGAAATCTCCAATATCAATTCAGTGAGGGCTGCAATAATCTAATAAGTCGAATGAAAGCAAGCATTTATACTGGTCCAAGAGATATCGCAAAAGCCCTATTTTGGGAAGAACCCGGTGAGAAAAAACAAGAGAAAGCTAACTTGGACTTGACTAATCGAAGTAATGACGAAAAGCTAATTCTAAGCTATTTGAAGGATAATGATGAAACTGAAATTGATCAATTATCCCATGCTACATCTATCGGACTGGGAACCTTAGCCTCTCATCTTTTAACCCTTGAATTTGAGGGGATTATCAAGTCCCTACCAGGCAAAAAATATAAATTGTTGATCTAGCTGTTTTTCATCTTTCGGATCACTTTTGGAAAATACCATAAATAAAATCCGCTTAAACTCATCACAATCAACCCAAAGGCCGTAGCGCTGGAATAAGTTAATTTGGCTAACTCCGACTGACCAAAATAATAATCCACTATACTTCCATCATGGACTTTTTCAATCCAGTCAGAGTGCCGCGTTGAAATAGATAGAACTTCTCCCGAAAATCCATCAATCTGAACCTCAGTGAAATGTGTCTGAAAAGTCACTTTGGCAATTCCTTTTTCTGGCCGGATATCTATTCGATCCACTAAATTCGATTCGCCCAAAGAATCCATTTCTACCTGTGCGATAGAAATAATTTTATCAGTAGAAATCCATGTTTCTTTAGATTCAACTTTGGTTTTCAGTGTGGGAGGAAGTAATTCAGCTTTTTTCTTCCAAGCCAATAAAATCGAAGTAATCCCGATAACTAAAAAAAATACCATTAAGGGAATTCCGAGCCAACGATGAAGCTTTCGCAATCGGCGCAATAAGATCACCTTATCATAAACCTGATCTCGATTCATACTTATGGATTAAAAACGAAATCCACCAGCTTCATGGATTCAGTTAGCTCTCTTTGGTTTAGCCCAAGATCAAATCCCTCCTTTTCAATAGCCGGAATCATGATCTCCGTAGTCATATTTCCTACCAGATCATCTTTTGCCATTGGACATCCACCAAAGCCTTTAAGGGCTCCATCGAATCGGCGACAACCACCACCTATTCCTGCCTGCACTTTCTCAACCACCTGATCGGGTCGACTATGCAGATGGGCTCCAAATTCAATATCCTCAAAACTGCTCACTTGTACTTCAAGAAGACTTGTAATTAATTCCGGAGTCGCAGCACCAATGGTATCTGAAAGGGAAATGATTTTAATCCCTAACTCATCTAATTTTTCGACAAATTCAGCCACTAATTCTGGCGAGTATGGATCACCATAGGGATTTCCAAACCCCATACTCAGATAGGTCACCAAAGTCTTTCCTTTGATCTCGCATCGATTTTGAATTTCTTCTACGGTCTTCAAGGCTTCTGAGATAGAAGCATTTGTATTTCGCTGTTGGAAGGTTTCTGAAACAGAAAGTGGGAAACCCAAATAATCGATTTCTTCAAAATGAAGGGCATCTTCAGCTCCTCTAACATTAGCTACAATGGCTAAAAGCTTTGACTTCGTTTCATGAAGATCAAGAAGACTCAGAACCTCAGCCGTGTCTCTCATTTGAGGAATCGCCTTAGGGCTCACAAAACTTCCAAAATCAATGGTATCAAATCCTACATTCAATAATTGGTTAATGTAAGCCGCTTTGATAGCAGTATCTATAAATTCTGGGATGCCTTGCATGGCATCTCGAGGGCATTCAATCAATTTCACATCACAATCTTACAACCTTGCGTTTGAATTAAAAATCCGGGCATAAAAAAACCCCTAACCTTAGTCAGGGGTTCTCGTCAACAACCTAATAGGTGAGCTTATCTCATGCTAGGTGGTAGGATTACTTTATCGATCACATGGACTACGCCATTCTTCGCAAGCACGTCAGCGGCGATCACGTTCGCTCCGCTAATTTTTACCTTTCCTCCGGAGATTGCTACATCTACATTTTCTCCTTGTACAGTTCCAGCCTTCTGTCCATTGCTTAGATCCGAAGCCATCACTTTTCCAGCTACTACATGGTAAGTAAGGATGGCTACTAGTTGGTCCTTATTTTCTGGCTTGAGCAAAGTTTCGAGAGTTCCTTTTGGAAGAGCAGCGAATGCTTCATTGGTAGGAGCAAATACTGTGAAAGGTCCATCACCTTTAAGTACGTCCACAAGTCCTCCAGCTTTAACAGCTGCTACTAAAGTGGACAAGTCGTCTTGGCTTACAGCCAAATCAACGATGTCTGCCTTTTGCGCATTTGCAGTGGACACAACCATAAATAGTGCTGCTACTGCAGCCAAAGCGTAGTTGAATAATTTTCGAGTTTTCATTTTAGGATAGTTTAATGTTGTTTTTGATTAAATGTATCCTAGATACGACCTGCTTTATGAGGTTGGATTTTTTGGGATCAACTTTTTTCCAAAAAACCTTTCACGTAAGTCTGATCCACTGTGGCGACAGGACTTCCTCCCTCCTTTTCCAGAGTTACGGCAAAGGCTTGAACATCTCCCTTGATCACTTTCAATTCCTGAACCAGCAAGCTGTGATCAAAAATACCTGCATCAATTGGAGCTTGCCCGGCCTTAATCGCCCAAAGCTGATACTGATGTCCATGAGGCGGTTCAGGAAGATTATCCACGCTGATGAATACAGAATTGGTTTTCACATTCCAGAAGACATTTGCAAAAGACTCAGGCGACAAGTCTAATCCATCCATTCGCACATGAATATTATCCTCGTTTAAAAAATGGGCTATCCTCAGGTCAGCATAAGCAAGCTGTTGTTTTTGCTCATCTGCTAATTCAGCCAATGAACTCTGCTGATCTTTGATTACTTCCAAATCACCTTGAAGACCTAAAAGCTGATTTTTAGAGCTTTGGAATTCCGATAGGAAATAGAAATTAAAAGCTAAACTTATGACCAGTAAAACTGAAGCCGCTGCTGACCAAAGCGGAAGATTGAAGGATTTTTTCTCTTCTTTCTCCTCTACGGGTTCATCATCTACCTTAAATACTTCTTTAAGAAATTCAGGCTGCTCCTCTTCTGTAATTTGAGCCAAGGCATCGTTTAGGATAGTCTTACTTGGACTCAATTCTAAATTTTCGGAGAAATTCAGAACCGCCGAGCGAACCTCTTCCAGCTCGTGCTTTACCTGAGGATGAATGGAAGCAATACGATCCACCTCTTTCATCTCCTGCTCATTCAGCTCTCCTGCCCAATAGGCTTCAAGTATTCCTGACGCTATGTATTCTTTAATATCCACTTATATAACCCCTCTCAAATGATTAATTGCTAATCTAATTCTTGTCTTCACAGTCCCTAAGGGCATGTCTAATTTATCCGATATCTCCTTGTGCGAATAACCTTCAAAATAGGACATATTGATCAATCTTCTCTGAACTTCAGGAAGCTGATTTACCAGTTGAGTCAAATACATTTTTTCGAAGTAATCTTCAGAAGACTTCTTCTCAGTAATATTTACGAGTTCAACACTACGTTCAGATTCCTGGGTGAGTCGAAAATCTTTACTTCTCGTCTTGTCAATTGCAGCATTTCTGGAAATACTTACCAACCAGGTGAAAATAGATCCCTTATCCGAGTTGAATGAACCCGAGTTATTCCAAATTTTAATGAGCACTTGCTGAAGTACATCCTCGGCCATCATGCGGTCTTTGACTACCCGCATAATTACATTCAACAGCAATGACCCATAATTTTCAAAAATCAGAGTTAGAGCTTTTTTGTCCTGATCTGCCAGAAGATAGACTATCCTCTCTTCTACAGTGCTCTCTGATGTTAAATATGGTAGTTGCTGCGCCACAAAGGAGAAAACTTCACTTTAAAGCAATTGTTTACCATTGAGTGCAGCTGGTTTTGAAAAGCAGTCGATTTGTTTTTATTTTCATTCAAAGCCAGTTCATATGGATAAAAGATCTTTCCTAAAAAAAGCCGCATTAGGCACCCTTGGGAGCTTCCCCTTTCTTGACCAAATCTCTCAGCTAATTGAAGATTATGAAAGTTCATCGAACCTGGCTGAAAACGAAGACTTTTGGGGTAAAATCCGCTCAGATTATTTGCTCAAACCAGATTATATCAATCTGGAAAATGGTTTTTACTGCATGATCCCCCAGCCCACCCTTGAAAGACTGGTAGATCATATTCGGGAGGTAAACTATCAGGCCTCGTATTACATGAGAACTGTTCAGTGGGAGAACAAAAATAAAATCGCTGCCCGTCTCGCAGAAATGGCAGGCTGTAGTGCTGAAGAACTCTGCATCACAAGAAATGCCACAGAATCTCTGGACTTAATTATTGGTGGATTCCCCTGGGAAAAAGGAGATGAAGCAGTTATGGCCAATCAGGACTATGGCGCCATGATTAACCATTTCAAGATGGTGGAGCAAAGATTTGGCATCAAAAGAAATGTGATCGACGTTCCGATGAATCCAGCCGACGATGATGAAGTAGTACAGGCCTATGCTAACGCAATTACCCCTAATACCAAACTCTTAATGGTTTGTCACATCATCAATATCACCGGACATATTCTTCCCATTCGAAAGATCTGTGATATGGCTCACGCCAAAGGTGTGGAAGTACTGGTGGATGGAGCTCATGCCTTTGGGCATTTTCAGTATTCAATTGAAGACTTGAATTGTGACTATTATGCCACTAGTCTACATAAATGGCTAAGTGCTCCCTTGGGTGCAGGTTTCCTTTATGTCAAAAGAGATCATATTGATAAAATCTGGCCCCTTCTTGCTGAGGGCAAAACTGAACCCGGAGATATCCGCCGATTAAATCATTTGGGGACTCACCCTGTGCACAATGATCTGGCCATTGGAGATGCTATTGATTTTCATAATGCCATCGGCTCAGATCGAAAAGAGGACAGACTTCGGTATCTACAAAATTACTGGATGGATAAAGCCAGAGAATTAGACCATGTGGTCATCAATACGCCTGAGGATAAAAGTAGATCTTGTGGGATAGGAAATGTGGGAATCAAAGGAATGAAGCCCGCGGAAATGGCAAAAACCCTACTCGATGAACATCAAATCTGGACGGTAGCTATCGACGGTCAGGGAGTTCATGGCTGTCGAATCTGTCCTAATCTCTATACCAGCTTAGAAGAGCTTGATCATTTTGTAGAGGCACTTAAGAAGATGGGGTAAATATTTCCTTAAAAAACAGCTTCGGCGATCTTGTAAGTGGAATGAGCTTTACTCATGGTATAGAAGTGTAGTGATGGAACATTCGCCGCGATAAGCTCTTTGCTTTGAGCGATCGCCCACTCGATTCCAACTTCTCTCACTTCTTGGTTGGTTTTACACTTCTCCAGCTCGTCCATCAAAGCATCAGGCAAATCCAGGAAAAAGGTTCTGGGAAGCATGGTGATCTGATTCATGGTGGTGATGGGTTTGATACCCGGAATAATCGGAACATCGATACCAGCTGCCCTCACGTTCTCCACGAACTTGAAATACTTCGTGTTATCAAAAAACATCTGAGTCACTATATACTCAGCACCCCTATCCACTTTCTCCTTCAAATATTTCAGATCAAATTTCATAGAAGGCGCTTCGAAATGCTTTTCGGGATATCCCGCTACTCCCACACAGAAATCGGTTTGGAAAGCCGGTTCCGTTTCTTCATGAAGATATTTGCCGGAATTCATATGCACTATTTGCTCCACCAATTCACTAGCAAAGTGATGCCCATGCTTCTCAGGAATAAATTTTCCTTCTGTTTTTGGAGCGTCTCCTCTAAGGGCAAGGACATTTTCCACTCCTATGAAATTTAAGTCAATCAGAGCATTTTCCGTTTCCTCTTTAGTAAAGCCTCCACAAAGCAAATGAGGTACCGCATCAATTTTAAATTGATTCATGATCGCAGCACAGATTCCTACAGTTCCAGGTCGTTTTTTGGTACTAATCCGCTCTAAAAGTCCATTCGGATGCTTCTTGTAAATGTATTCCTCCCTATGATAGGTAACATCTGCAAAAGGCGGTTTGAATTCCATCAGAGGCTCGATTCCCTTTATCAGGTCTTTTAAGCTTTGCCCCTTCAGGGGCGGAAGAATCTCAAAAGAAAAGAGCGTCTTTTCAGAATTCGCTAAATGCTCGGTGATTTTCATAAAAGTGTTTCTGTAGAAATGGGTGTTGGGTTGTAGGCCAAATTAGGTGATAGCAATTTTTCAGCTTCAGATAAGGTAATTCCCTTTCTCTCGGCGTAGCTGGCGACTTGATCCTGATCGATTTTACCGAGCCCAAAATATTTTGACTCTGGATTACCAAAATAGAATCCGGAAACAGAACTCGTTGGGTACATGGCATAGCTGCTAGTAAGATGAACTCCGATAGAGTTCTCCATGTCCAAAAGCCTGGAAATAGTCTCCTTCTCGGAATGCTCTGGACAGGCCGGGTATCCCGGAGCAGGCCTAATCCCTTGGTATTCCTCGCGGATCAGAGAATCATTCTCCAATGCCTCCTGCTTCGCATAGCCCCAGTACTCTTTGCGAACTTTTTCATGGAGATATTCCGCAGCTGCTTCAGCTAGCCTATCGGCCAAAGCTTTGAATAAAATATCGTTGTAATCATCCCCAGCGGCTTGAAACTCCTCAAGCTTGGCTTCCATTCCTAGTCCAGCCGTTACCGCAAAGCAACCTATGTAATCCTTTTGATTGGGTGCCAAGTAATCAGCCAATGAACGGTTTGGAACTCCGCTCCCCTTCTTACCTTGCTGTCGCAAAAAGTGGAATTTCCCGATCTCTAAACCAGAATTAGGATCATAAACTATCGTATCGTCCTCATCCCTTTGCGTGGGATATAATCCAAAAGTAGCTTTGGCTGAAAGCCAATTCTCAGCGATAATCTGATCCAACATTTCGTTGGCATCCCGATACAACTTCTGGGCTTCCTCTCCCACTACAGGATCTTCCAAGATCTTCGGGTATCGTCCGCTCAGCATCCAGGTGCTAAAAAACGGAGTCCAGTCAATATATTCTCTCAGGTTTTTGAGATCTAAATCCATCTCCTTGGTTCCCAAAAACTGAGGTTTCACCGGTTTAAAGGATTCCCAATCTATTTGAACAGGATTGGATTTAGCTTCTTCGTAAGTCACCAATTTTTTAACAGACTGCTTAGCCGCATGAGCCTCTCGAAGCTGCAAGTAAGTAGCCTTAATTTCCTTATGAAATTCGTCCTTGGTTTCTTCTGAAATCGCCTCTCCGGCTATCGGTACAGATTTACTCGCATCGGTTACATGCACCACTGTGCCTGAATAAACCGGATCAATTTTTACAGCCGTATGAATTCTGGAGGTGGTCGCTCCTCCGATTAACAATGGAATAGTCAATCCCTGTCTTTCCATCTCAGAAGCCACATTCACCATCTCATCCAGAGAAGGAGTGATCAATCCACTTAGTCCGATAATATCGACCTTATTTTTAATCGCCTCATCAATAATTTTTTGGGCATCAACCATCACCCCGAGGTCGACAATCTGGTAACTATTACATGCGAGAACTACCCCGACGATATTTTTCCCAATATCATGAACATCACCTTTTACGGTGGAAATCAAAATTTTCTTGAGGCCGGAATTTTCCTGACCCTCCTCGGGCAAAGGCATGAATGGCTCCAAATAAGCAACCGCCTTTTTCATTACCCGAGCAGACTTTACAACCTGGGGAAGGAACATTTTACCCTCTCCAAAAAGATCTCCTACCACATTCATTCCATCCATCAGTGGACCTTCAATTACCCTGAGTGGATTTTCCAAAGAAAGCCTTGCCTCTTCAGTATCCTCAATGATGTAGTCCAGAATTCCCTTGACAAGCGCATGCTCAAGTCGCTTTTCAACAGGATCCTTTCTCCAGGCTTCATCTGCCACCTGCTTTTTACCGGAAGATTTTACCGTTTCCGCAAAATCAAGCAATTGTTCCGTGGCATCTTCTTTACGATCGAAAAGAACATCTTCTACCTTTTCAAGCAAATCCTTTGGAATATCATCGTAAACCTCAAGCATGGTTGGATTTACGATTCCCATATCCATACCATGATGAATAGCATGATAGAGAAAAGCTGCGTGCATGGCTTCCCGAACGGTATTGTTACCTCTGAAAGAGAAACTCACGTTACTTACCCCTCCACTAACTTTGGCTCCTGGAAGGTTTTCTTTAATCCATTTGGTTGCCAGGAAGAAATCTAAGGCATTTCTTCGATGCTCATCCATTCCAGTAGCAACAGGGAAAATATTCGGGTCAAAAATGATATCCTGAGGATTGAACCGAGCTTCTTTGACCAGCAGGTTATAGCTCCTTGTGCAAATCTCAACTCTTCGATCGTATGTGTCAGCCTGCCCATCTTCGTCAAAGGCCATCACTACCACCGCGGCCCCAAATTTCTTTATGGTTTTCGCCTGATCAAGAAACTCCTCTTCTCCATTCTTGAGTGAAATAGAATTGACGATTCCCTTTCCCTGAACGCACTTAAGTCCTGCTAGAATAATACTCCATTTGGAGCTATCAATCATGATAGGAATTCGGCTTATCTCAGGTTCAGAGGCGATCAAGTTTAAATATCTGACCATAGCCGCTTCCCCGTCGAGCATCCCTTCATCCATACAGACATCCAGGATTTGGGCTCCACCTCTTACTTGATCTAAAGCCACATCCAAAGCCTCGTCATATTGATCATTCAGAATTAGTCGAGCGAATTTTCTAGAACCAGTGACATTCGTCCTTTCCCCTATATTGACAAAATTCAATTCTGGGGTAAAAACCAGTGGCTCCAAGCCGGAAAGCTTAAGATAATTCCTGCTATTCATACTCCTCAATACTCAAGAATAGGTTCAAGATTTAATTCTCTTGGCTTGTACTTTGAAGCCAGATCAGAAAGAGCTTTGACGTGTTCTGGGGTTGTTCCACAACATCCGCCAAGGATATTCAATAAATCATCTTTGAGAAACTCTTCTACTTGCTCTGCCATTTCGGCGGCACTTTGATCATATGCCCCAAATTCATTTGGTAAACCTGCATTAGGATAGGCACTAACGAAGAATGGTGCTTTTTGAGCGAGAATTTTAAGATAAGGTCTGAGCTCCTTTGCCCCCAGGGCACAATTCAGTCCAACAGAAAGCAAAGGAACGTGAGAAACAGAAATAAGGAAGGCCTCTGTGGTTTGTCCGGAAAGCGTTCTTCCGGAAGCATCTGTGATCGTTCCGGAAATCATGATCGGAATTCCGCCTTCTTTTGGGTCTAATGGAAGCCCTTTCTCTTCGAAAACATCCTGAATAGCATAAAGAGCTGCTTTGGCATTCAGGGTGTCAAAGATCGTCTCCACCAAAAGTAAGTCCACTCCTCCTTCAAGTAATCCTCTGGTTTGCTCAGCATAAGCTTCTGCCAGCTGGTCAAAAGTAACTGCGCGGTAACCAGGGTCATTTACATCAGGAGAAATAGAGGCAGTTCTGTTGGTTGGGCCCAAAGCTCCAGCCACAAAACGAGGCTGGTCCGGAGTTTTCTCAGTCATTGCCAGTGCAGCAGCTTTTGCAATTTTAGCTGACTCAAGATTAATGGCATAAGCCATATGAGAGAGCTCATAATCTGCCTGAGCGATTGATGTCCCGCTAAATGTATTGGTTTCAATGATATCCGCTCCCGCCTCCAAATAGACATCATGAATTTCTCTGATAATCTCTGGCCTGGAAAGAGATAGAAGATCGTTGTTTCCCTTGAGCGCTTTGTGATGATCTTTCAGCTCATCCGTTCTAAAATCTTCTTCTTTTAAAGGATGCCGCTGAATCATGGTACCCATGGCACCGTCCAAGATCAATAAGCGTTTAGTGAATTGATCTAGAAGTAAAGCAGTTCTGTTTTCCATAATTTTCAAATCCTCTCGAGTCCAACCACGGAAAAAAGCATATTTACTTCTCCGCTCATCTCTTCCTGAGTCTAATCAGGATGGGAGTTAGCACCTTGTGTTCAGGTTGCTAAGACGTCTTCGGGCCCTTCCCTCGGTCTTTCTCGATAAGCTGCCCAAAGGTAATATCAAATCCTTGAAAAACCACTTATTTGATGATTTTGAGATAAAAAACGAAAAACTTAAGGCCTGATGCCTACAGCAAGGTTTAGATAGGGTGCTGCCATGAATCCCGCCATTGAAAGATCAGCAAGTCTGTAATTGGCAAGAGGGATTTCGTATCCAAAGGAAGTACTGAAGACAATATCAAAAAGACGTCCATCTTGGATTGGTAAACCGTATTCAAAGAATATCTCCGGCTTTGCCATGAGCCCTCCATTTCTTAGATATCCATCATAGTTTCTATCCTCAAAAAGCTCTGGAAAATCTGGTTTAACATCCTGAGTAAGCGTGTAGCGGATGTTTCCGTATCCCAGACCGCCGAGAGCACCCGTCGCAAAGTTATCTACTTGAAGCACCTTCCATCCCAAATTTCCATAAAGTCTCAAACTATTCAGACTATGAGATTGGAAATCGCTCGCTCTTCCATCCATAGCAAGATTGTAGACCTCCACCCCGTAAAGCAGCTTCTCATTTTGGCCGAGAATCTTTAATCCCAGATTGGAAGGACTCCCTTCGAATGGATTTAGCCCGGCTTCTTCCAGCTGTGCATTTAACTTATTTGGTTTGGTGAAGTGAAACCCATTCAAAAACGAAAGGCTAATACTCGCGTCCTTGTAAAAGAAATTCCGGTCTGGAATAGTTATTCCTGCCCCGATTCGTAGAAAGGCTCCTTCTTGTGAATTTTCAAATGAAACTCCATTCAGGGTCCATTTCCCTTCAAAAGGGCTAAAGGAATACCCAAACTTTCCAATGAGGGAAATGGCCTCCTCCCTTCCGGGAATATCAAAGTCGTAACTAAAATGAAAACCTATTTCAGTTAAAAAATCTCCATATTTGCTAGACCCTCTGTGAATATTATTCTCTCTCAAAATGAAACCCTGTCCAGGATCATTTAAAAACTCCCCTATCTGATTGGATTGATCTGTTGGGAGCATTTGAAAATTGAGGAATCCGACCCCTAAGGACATGTAATGAATTAACTGGAATCTCGATTCCTCCGTGAAGGAATATCCAACATTCACTAAGGCTCTCGAAGTACGGTAATCTATTTGAAAATCATCAAAACGGCCATTTCCACCACTGTTTTGGTATAATTCAAAACCAATTACCAAGTCATTCAATCTGGACTGAACTCCTAAACCAACGGTTTGATATCTATTCGGAAGACCACTAATACCCCTTTCCATCAGCATCTGATCAAACTCATTAAGCTTAGCACTTGAAGTTCCTGTAATCAGATAAGCTGAAGTCCTTTTCTCATAAAGCTTCTGGGAGAAAAGAAGTCCAAAACTAGATAGAAGTATGCTTAAAAAAAGAAAGAAGGCCTTGAGTACTTTGCGCATCAATGCTGGAGCAAATAGATAATAATTCGGGCAAGGCGCAAAATTAATGCTAGAGTGAGGAAATCAGTCCTGATTCTTCAATTGACCGACAATTTTATCATAAAGACTTTCAGGGGTAAATGGTTTTGGGACAAAATCATTAATTCCAATCGCTTCCATTTGATCTGTTACTTCGTGAATAGAAGCTGCTGTAAGAATTAAAATAGGTACTTGACTCCTTGTCTTATCTTCGCCCTCCCGGATGAATTTTGCAACCTCGAATCCATCAAAAATTGGCATCTGGATATCCAAAAGGACCAAATCAAATTTTTCCTTTTTCAAAGCTTCAATCGCTTCCTGACCATCAGAACATAGAGTCAAATCTCCAACATTCCATTTGGTTAAGAATTTCTGAATCAAAATTTGATTGACCATATTATCCTCGGCCACTAAAATCCTCGCTTCCTGCAGGGATCTAATCCTATGCTGTCCTTCTTCAATTGTTGAATCCATCTTAGTCTTTGGAATTCCTAATCTGACAGAAAAGCAAAACTCAGTTCCTCCACCTGTTCTTGATTTCACTTCTATTTCAGAATTGTGAAGCTCGACAAGGCGCTTGACAATTGCAAGACCTAAACCAGTCCCTCCATATTTCCTTGTGGTATCTGTGGAAGCTTGGGTAAATAACTCAAAAATCTTATCCCTTTTTTCTGCCGGTATCCCAATTCCAGTGTCCAAACATCTAAAGTGGACCAGGACCGAATCATTTTCCTTTTCTAAAAGCTGTAGCTTCAAGCATACCTCACCCCTGTCAGTAAATTTAATGGCATTTGAAATTAGATTATTTATTACTTGGCTTATCCTTACAGGGTCTCCAATCAAACTTTCTGGAATCCCTTCTTCTATTTCACACTTCAATTCAAGATTCTTCTCAGAAGCAAGAAAACTGTAAGAATGAACAATCCTATTTAGTGTGGTCCTAAGGTCAAAGGGCACTAACTCCAACTCGATTTTACCAGAATCAATCTTCGAAAAATCAAGAATGTCATTAATCAAACCGGTAAGGTTTTCTGCAGCAAATTGAAGAGTACGAAGATTTTCCAATTGCTCCTCCTTTGGATCCTCATTCATCAAAATATGAGCCATCCCAACCACCGCATTTAGAGGGGTTCTAATCTCATGACTCATAATTGAAAGAAATTGAGATTTTATAGCTGCGGCCTGCTCAGCCTTTTCCTTTTGCTCAAGTAATGCATTTTGAGCTTCATTGAGCTCGGTAATATCTCTGGCAATTCCTGTGTATAGTCTTTCAGAATCCTCATTACCGCCTGTGACTTTTCCGTTGGAACTAAAAACCCGATAGCCTCCAAATTTATGTCGGAGTTTAAATTCCAGAAATTGGTTATCAACCAGAAAATCATTGGCCTCACTAGACATTTCCTGAAACTTAACCATATCATCACTATGGATGTAGTCAAAAATACTCTTACCTATAACCTCCGAGGATTGGTAACCTAGGAACTGAGTTACATTGGGTGAAACATAGGTCAAAATAAATCGATCCGAAATGGAGAAAATAATTTCCGTAGACTCTTCCACAAGTGTCCTGTATTTCTCTTCAGACCTTGATAAGCTTTCCTTTATGTCTTCAAGCTCGGTAATATCTCTAGCACTAAATAGGATGCCCTTGATGTAAGGATCGTCAAGTAAATTCTTTGCAAAGCTCTCAATGAACATCCTTTCACCATTTTTTCCCTTGATCCAGAAGTTAATATTGACCTCCTCCTTGGTAAGTAAGGTGGACTTATAGTCCCCTGCGGCAACCTCCAAAACACCCATATTGATGAAGTCCTTAAAGTTTCTGCCAACTATGTCATTTACCGAGAAACCTAATTTCTCTCCAACAGATGGAGAAATAAACTTGTAATTCCCTTCTTCATCCAATATGGCGATAAGGTCATGGGTATTATTGAGAATGGTCCGCAAATATTGGATCTCTTGTTGGGAGTAATCTTCGGGATCATCAATAAAAAGTGCAGGTTTTTCTGGGATCACCTCCTTCTCTTCACCCTTGCCCACAAGGAAGCGCCCTTCATAGCTCGATGGGAGGTTAGTAAAATCCCATTGAAAATTCCTTCTCAATCCGGTTTTATCAAAAAGTGGCTGAAATGCCTTAGTCTTTATTTTCTGATGATTTTCAAAGAATCCCGACAATGCTTCCCTCACTTCATCTTTCACAAAAAAATCTTTCCATTTCTCAGGAAGTTCCTGGAATTTTTCCTTGAAATAAGCATTCACGAAGATCACATCCTCCGCATCCAGTAATACTAAAGGAGCCTGGACTTCATCAAAAAAGTTGGAAATATCAAATCGCTCGAATCGCTTAATCATGACTAATTTCTACAACTGCCTCACTTAGATAAACGAATATGTCTATTAGTTCTGCAAATACCTACCAAAAGATAATTTGATTATTCTCCAAGAAATAATCTTTTTGAGTAACAAAAAGGGTAAAATTCCATATACTAGAAGAGGAGTTAAACCAATTTAAAATGATAGTAACCACAACCAACACATTACAAGGGCACACTATTACAGAATACATGGGGATTGTCTCAGGTGAGACCATCATCGGAGCGAACGTCTTCAAAGACTTTTTCGCAAGTATCACTGATATAGTCGGAGGCCGATCCGGAGCTTATGAGAGAGTTTTGCGTGAAGCAAAAGCCACTGCAATGGCAGAAATGGAAATGCAAGCCAGAACTTTCGGGGCAACCGCAGTAATCGGAATAGACCTGGACTATGAAACCATCAGAGATGGAATGCTCATGGTGACGGTCGCCGGTACTGCTGTCAGAGCAGTCAAAGATTAAAAAAAGCCCTTTTTAGGGCTTTTTTAGGTTTCCAAGAACCTTTTCCAAATTTGCCTTTTTGATAAAGTGATCATGGATCACAGCAACTGGAGCTGACTTGCACATATCCATGCAATGAGTTTTAATCAGTTTGTACCTCCCCTTGTGATCATCCGATTTAAACTCCTTTTTTAAGCACTTGTGAATGTCCTTAGCTCCTTTCTTTTTGCAATCGGAACCAGTACAGATGAATACCAGCTTTCTTGGATGCTTCATCAGCCCATGGAAATAGCCTGCATCATTAGCCCACACAGATAGGCCCCATAAGTACCGGCGGCATAGCCCAAAACAGCCAAAAGCACTCCAACAGATGCCAAAGAAGGATCAAATGCAGAGGCAATTATGGGTGCAGAAGCAGCTCCTCCAACATTCGCTTGAGATCCAACGGCCACATAAAAGAAAGGTGCCTTAATTATGAAAGCCACCACGAGCATGATGACAATGTGGAAAAACATCCACACGATACCAATCAGGAAATAAATGGGATTATCGAAAATTGCCCCCAAATCCATCTGCATTCCAATCGTGGCCACCAAAACGTAAAGTAGAACAGATCCCATACGGGATGCTCCAACACCCTCAAGGTTACGAGCCTTGGTAAATGACATGATCAATCCTGCCGTAGTGGCGATTACCACAATCCAGAAGAATTTCGAATCCAGCGAATATTGGCTTAAGGCTGGATAATTATCACCAATCCAGGGTGCAAGATTATCTGCAATCAAATGAGATACACCAGTAATGGCAAACCCCGCACCAAGCAGAATCATGGTGTCGGCAAGTGTGGGAATTTTCATCACACTTTTTCGAAAATCCGAGATCTTATCCCTCAAATCATAAATTGCCGAACTATCTCCTTTGAAAATATTATCAATTACCTGAGGCTTTGCCGCCCAATACAAAAGAACCGCCAACCACAAATTAGCCACCAACACATCCACTGCTATCATTTGGCCGAATAAAGTGGTGCTTGCCCCAAATACTTCCAGCATGGCTGTTTGGTTGGCTCCGCCACCAATCCATGACCCGGCAATGGTCGATAAGCCTCTCCACAATTCATCAGGTCCGTTCCCCCCAAGTATCTCAGGTGCAATAAAACTTACTGTGAACAAGGCCAATGGTCCTCCTAGCATTATTCCGATAGTCCCTGCCATAAACATAGTCAATGCCTTTGGACCCAATCGAAGAATGGCCTTTAAATCAATACTTAAAGTAAAAAGGATAAGGGAAGTCGGTAAAAGGTAACGACTGGCCACATGGTAAAGCCCTGAATCCTCACCTGAAATCAAGCCAAATGAATTCAGTAAAGCGGGAAGAAAATAGGCCAGTAAAACTACCGGCACAACTCCATAGAATTTCTTGAAAAAAGGATTTTGACTTGATGAGGTTCCAAAAATCAGAGCCAGAATGGCCATTAAAATCCCAAAAACAATGGCATCATTGGTGATCAACGCGGTACTTTCTTCCATAGAGTATTAGCTAGTCCACAAGGTTAAGGACAAAAATCAATTCTCCCAAGCCAACCATCAATCCTCTCTCAGGATATGTAAAAGCTCACTGATCATCATAGCCGTTGCACCCCAAACCACTTCATTTTGAATATCGAAATAAGGTGTGTCCAGAACTGTATTTGAAGAAAAATGAAATTTCTTCTCCTTCTTTATCTCAGGGTTTAAAATGGATTTCAAGCTTGGCAGAAGTATAGAATCCACTTCTTTTTCTTCTGGAATGAAATCAGGCTTAACCGGCGTTGTTCCAATAAATGGGCTCACCAAAAAATTACTGGGAGGAATAAACAAGTGACTCAACTCACCCAGAATTTTGACCTTACCAGGGTCCACTCCCACTTCTTCCTGGGCTTCTCGCAGTGCAGTGAAGCTTAAATCAGGGTCTTCTTGTTCCACCTTTCCTCCGGGGAATGCGATCTGACCGCTATGTACTCCCTCGTAAGTCGGTCGCTTAATTAAAGGGAAATAAACCTCTCCATCCTCGGGATAAAAAAGAATCAGCACAGCTCCTTTCCTGTGATTTTCTGGAATCTTCGGATTGAATCGTCTTTCATCTATCGGATTTGGCACCATAGTCATATGCGCAGATTTACCTGGCAACGGACGATTAAATCCTTTTTCGAGTCGAAGAACTAATTCAGTGAAATTCATTTTTTTCTCAGGTTGCCCAAAGCTAATAAGGAAACACTTAGGATACATGCTTGGCAATCACCTTCAAAGAAGGTCAACTAAGGTTTTTAGAAAAAGTAAGTAATCCGTAAAAAGAAAAAAGGTCAGAATATAACTCTGACCTTTTCTTGCTCTCAAACCTATTAAACCTATTTAGATATTCAGTATTGAATATGTTTCGAAAGTATAAATTGTTTTCATATAGTCCAAACAATCGATTGCGAAAGATTTTCAAAATTTTATTTTCCTTTAATTTTTTCCTGTTATCGGCGGAAAAATTTATTAAGTGGTGATCTAATCATGGCTTTATTTTTTCTTTTATCTTTCTTTTTGAATGGAATCGAACTCAAAAGATTTTAAAGAAAAACTGCCCAAGGAATTAGCAGAAGAAATTGTTTCTGGATTTGACCTGTACCGTTCCAGGTTTGGGGAGTATACAAGACAGGCCCCTGAATTATTTGCTGATAGAAATTGGCAGCAAACCCAAGCCAATCACTTGGAAAGGCTTCGAGTCTACAAGCGAGTTCTAAGAGAACTATGTGCCTTGCTCAAAGAAAAACTTGGAGATCGCCAATCTGATCCATTCACCTGGAAATTAATCAAGAAGGAGTATTTCGATCTCATCCGAGAGAAGCCTGACATTGAGCTTGCTGAGACTTTTTTCAATTCAGCCATCCGCAAAAGTTATCCCGAATTATCGATCGACCCCAATCTGATGTTTGTGTTGGAAGGTCAGGAAGCCATGACATTAAAAAGTAATTCGGAATTACTGAATATCTATCCATCCTCATTAGGCTTGGAAAATATCCTTCGAAAGATACTAGCCGATTACGACTTTGGAGTTCCATTCATGGATAAGGAGCAGGACATCAAATTCCTGGTCAAGACGGTACATGAGGTTATCCTAACCCGATATCGGGTGGCTCCAAATACAGAAACTCAGATTCTTAAATCCGTTTTTTACCGAAACAAGGCTGCATACTTAATAGGAAGGACTTTCCTTGGACATAAATGGATGCCTTTCATCATTCCTATCGCGAATGGATCAAAAGGGATTTTCGTGGATACGCTGATTTTTGATCCCGATATGATGAGTCACCTCTTCAGCTTCACAAGATCCTATTTTATGGTGGATGCCGAGGTTCCCTCTCAGGTCGTCGGATTTTTACATGATGT
>CAKZRQ010000032.1 GCA_937146645.1 uncultured Cyclobacteriaceae bacterium | reverse complement strand
CAGCTGGTGGAGGAACTACCAGCTATGTCAGTGAATATGATCAGGACCCAGATCAGAACTGGGAAGTATGGAAAGAAAATAGGACCCAAAGGCAAACTTGCTGCCAGGCGGTCAGAAGTAGAAAAGTTTAACAGACTCTAACCATGAAAAAGAAATTCACAAAATACGCCTATCACATTAAGCTGATAGCAGTGCTGGCTCTGTTTAGTAGTGGAGTGACATCGGTGATCTCTCATTATGTTCCAGAGCGACAGATCAAGGAGATTCTAAGAAAAGGAAGACGTAGAGTCCGAAGAATGGAGGAATTGGATTTGAGACTTGAATTTTGATTAAGGGATGATGACTTATAAGGAATTAATTGATTTAGGTTTTAAAAGAGAGAATTATAAGGATTTTGTGGTCTTTAATATTACTGGCCATCACCCCTATCATCTTACCCTAACATTATCGGAAAGAATCTATGATAAGAAGGACTCAGATAAGTCTGTGGAAATTACTGCATGTTTTAATTCAGATATGAAATGTGTGGAGGTTATCAGATGTGATATGGAATCCAATATCATGGGTAGGTTGATTTTCACGGACATTGAAGAACTCAAAGACCTTATTAAATTTTTCGGAAAAGACTGTTCACGGTCCGTGAACGAAAAAGAATAATGAACATGATAAAAAACTTCAAAACCGAATCGGAGGAGATACTATTTAAGATCATAGCCATCTGTGTGGGTGGATCTGTTCTTCTCTTCCTGAATGCTGCTATACTCTATCTACTCTACATCCACAGATGAATGCATGGGTAGAACTGCTCCTGGAGGTTCAGGAGATGCGACAGCACCAGAAGGACTACAGTAAGAAGAAAGATAAACTGACTATGGCAAAAGCCAAACTCTGTGAAATCAAAGTAGATCAGCTGGTCTCCTCTCTGGAGGAAAACTGTAAAGCGAAAGGAATCAGTTTAGAGAAACCTAAAAATGAATTTGAAGATGAAACAGAAACTTCATAGCACTATCAGACGGGATGGCACTCAGGTATTCTACCTGAATGAGGTTCACTGCACAGTCAGTGAGGAACCAGAAACCTGGTCTAAGCGGATGAAAAAAGCCGCAGGAAAAATTTTATCTAAGCTCGTTGGTAATAGAAACAAAACCAACCAACATCGAAAGAATAACCAAATACTATGGGATCTGTAAAGAATCATTTGACTAAAAGTCTGAAGGATCGAGTGGAGGATTATTTGAGATTCAAGCCTCAAACCAGAGGATCAGACAGACTGCTCATAGCATCCATCTGGGAACAGGAATCCTGGGGTGCCACTAAAAATGAACTCTTAGAATCTCTGGTGGATGGTACTCTCAGCAACCCTGAATCTATCCGAAGACAGAGGCAGCTTCTCCAGAAGGAGTATCCAGAGCTAAGAGGAACGAATCAGGCTCACCGCAAAGCTGATGAGCAGGAAATCAGGGAAATGGTGAGAGCATGAACCTTTCTGCCAAAGAAATGAAGCCCTATAAGGATAAAGAATTCAAGTCACTCGAAAGGTTGGCTCAGAAGCACTTTAATTCCTTTGTCCGAAGGAGAGACATGAATCCAGATAAAGTCTCTTTCACTTGCATTTCC
>CAKZRQ010000031.1 GCA_937146645.1 uncultured Cyclobacteriaceae bacterium | reverse complement strand
ACAAAGGACACACCAAACACGAGCAGCAGAGCAAAAGCAATTGATAAAACTTTTCTCATAGCTGGTAATTAATGGTTAGAAATAAATTGAGTTTTTGACCCCGTAAGTAAGGTCTAGAGTTGTAAATGGCTTGTAAATAGTGCTTCATACATATTTGGGTTAAGTGAAGAATACAAGTCTAAATCGCTTAATAGTGAGCGATTTAAAGAAGTATCCCCTGCAAAAAGCCCTCATCCCAAGCGGTTTATTAGTTAAAACTAAACAATGATACCTCTTTTCAAAAAAGAATACTCTATTTTTTTAAACAATTTTCAGAATCTTATTCTATTTTTTTTAATAAGTAAGATAGTTTCAATAAGTAATTTGATATAACAGAGAAATAAACTACAATTTTTTAGTGACCAAATACATCATATCCTAAAAAAGACAATTTGTATCAATTCTTAATTGATTTTTATGGAATAGATTCTGGAGATTTTCAAAAGAAAGTTTTAAGAGGTCAACTTTAAAGTATTTAATTCCAAAGAATATTTCATTCCTCAATAATTTTGAAGACTTACCCATTAAACAAAAAAAGCCATCCCGAAGGATGGCTTTAGCGTTTATTGATTTCCCGAATTATCTAAGGAAAAGAAGCTCTCTATACTTCACTAGTGGCCAGGAATCATCATCCACCAAAAGCTCAAGCTTATCAGCAGCATACCTGATTTTCTCGAAGTAGCCTTCTTTAACCAATGTCTGATATCCTTTTGCTCTACGAGCAATATCCTCATCCACGTTAAGCTTCTTTCTCGCTTCAATCATTCCAGTAATATTCGTCTTCAAAGCTTCGATGTGCTTAGAGATTTCCTTGATGGTTTCTACAGCAGCAGAATTATCAAGACCAAGGCCTTTCATTCCATTCGCATTCTCGATCAACTTGTTCTGGAATAGAACCGCAGTTGGAATGATGTGATTCAAACCAAGATCTCCCATCACACGGCTTTCGATCTGCACCTTCATAATGAAGTTCTCAAGCATAATCTCATGACGTGCATGAAGTTCCACTTCATTCATCACATTATGCTTACTGAAAAGCTCCTTGATTTTATCAGTGGTGTAAACGTCAAGAGCGATTGGAGTTGACTTTAAGTTAGAAAGTCCTCTCTTCTCAGCTTCATTAGCCCACTCTTCAGAGTAACCGTCTCCTTCAAATCGAACTGCCTTACTTGCTGTGATGTATTTTCTTAGTACATCTACAATGGCAATCTTCTTATCCTTACCAGTAGCGATTTCTGCCTCGATGTCAGCAGATAGCTCAGTCAAAGTTTCAGCAACGATCACATTAAGTGCCGTCATTGGTCCGGCTACATTCGCCTGAGAACCTACAGCTCTGAACTCAAACTTATTACCCGTAAAGGCAAATGGAGAAGTTCTGTTTCTATCCGTATTATCAAGAATGATTTCTGGAATCTTAGCGATACCCAGCTTCATGTACATATTATCACCCTTCTCGATTTTGATGTTGCCATTTTTCTCAAGCTCATCAAGAATCTCAGTAAGAGTTGCTCCAAGGAAGGTGGAGATAATAGCAGGTGGCGCTTCATTCGCACCTAGTCTATAATCGTTACCTGCTGAAGCAATACTTGCTCTAAGCAAATCAGCATTGTCATGAACAGCCTTAATCGTAGCTACTAAGAAAGTCAGGAATTGAAGGTTTTCTCGAGCAGAGCTGCTTGGCTGGAAAAGGTTAACTCCTGTATCCGTAATTAAAGACCAGTTGTTGTGCTTACCACTTCCGTTAAGTCCAGCGAAAGGCTTCTCATGAAGAAGAACTTTTAGATCATGTCTTTCAGCAACTTTCTGCATCACATCCATTAGAAGCTGGTTATGATCCGTAGCCTTATTAATCTCTTCGAAAAGAGGAGCCACTTCAAACTGACCTGGAGCTACCTCATTGTGACGAGTAGAAACTGGGATTCCCAGCTTAAGCGCTTCGATTTCAAACTCAAACATGAAATCCTTCACACGAGTAGGAATGCTACCAAAGTAGTGATCGTCCAGCTGCTGTCCACGAGCCGGATTGTGACCAAATACAGTTCTTCCAGCCATTACCAAGTCTGGTCTGGCTGCGAAAAGAGCTTTGTCCACTACAAAATATTCCTGCTCTACACCCAGAGAAGGCTGCACCTTTTTGACATTTCTATCGAAAAGCTGACAAATTTTAACCGCTGCATCATTCACAGCATCCATCGACTTCAATAGTGGAGTCTTATAATCAAGAGCCTCTCCTGTGTAAGAAACAAAGATGGTAGGGATACAAAGTGTATTTTCAAAAATGAAGATTGGAGAGGATGGATCCCAAGCAGTATATCCTCTCGCCTCGAAAGTAGATCTGATTCCACCATTTGGGAATGAAGAGGCATCTGGCTCCTGCTGAACCAAAGTGGAACCTTTGAACTTCTCAAGACCAGAAAGCGCATCGAAAAACGAGTCATGCTTCTCTGCAGTGGATCCTGTCAATGGCTGGAACCAGTGCGTGTAATGAGTCACTCCTTTAGAAATCGCCCAAGTCTTAATCGCAGATGCTACTTCTTCAGCAGTTCCCACATCGATCTTGGTTCCTTTATCAATGGCTTCAACAACCTTCTTATATACTGAAGGTGCCAAAGATTGCTTCATTTGAGCATCATTGAATGTACATTCACCGAAATAATCCGAAATTTTGTTTGAGGGAGGAGTGGCGGTCGTTCGCTCTCTTTCCTGCACCAAGGCTAGTGCTTGCTGTCTTAATGTTGCCATCTCTACAAATTGAGGTTTTAATGGTTTGAAATAATACCGACAAAAATAGAAAAATACTGATTCGAAATACGATTTGGCTCTTTTTTGAAGCAAATTTTTCAAAAAAAACTTCTTTTTTATGTTTTTTCACTAAAAAAGGACCCGTTTCCATGAAAAATGAGCAAAAACTCGATTTTTCGCTAAAAGTAGAATTTCATATCAATTTATGTACCTTTGCAGCCTTTAAATCAAGGGATCAGGTCCGTGAAAAAGGTTGCATTTTATACACTAGGTTGTAAGCTAAATTTCTCCGAAACGTCGACAATTAGTAGACAGTTTGAGGAGAAAGGATTCCAGAAGGTGAGTTTTCAAGACAATCCTGACATCTTCATTATTAATACATGTTCCGTGACGGAGAATGCTGATCGGAAATGTAAGAAGATCGTCAAGGAGGCGAAGAAGATTTCCCCTAATTCCTATGTGGCCATTATAGGATGCTATGCTCAGCTGAAGCCCAGAGAGATTTCTGAGATTCAAGGTGTAGATGCGGTACTTGGGGCGGCAGAAAAATTCAGGCTAATTGAGCTGCTTGATGATTTTGCCAAAGAACAGGACGTAAAAGTTCTCGCATCCGAAATCAAGGATGCAACCTCATACAATACCGCTTACTCTATAAATGACAGAACCAGAACCTTCCTAAAGGTTCAGGACGGGTGTAATTACGGATGCGCATTCTGCACCATTCCTTTGGCCAGAGGCAAAAGCAGAAGCAGTACCATTGATTCTGTTTTGGACGCAGCCAAAGAAATCGCAGCAACTGAGGTGAAGGAAGTGGTTCTTACCGGAGTGAATATTGGTGACTTTGGAATTATCGACGGAAAAAGGCAAGCACGCTTTGAAGATTTAGTCAAAGAAATAGATCAGGTGGATGGAATCCAGCGATTGAGAATTTCTTCTATTGAGCCCAATCTATTGAATAATGACATCATCAGTTATGTGGCTACTTCGAATCGATTTGTACCACATTTTCATGTGCCTTTGCAATCTGGTTCTAACGCCATTTTAAGAAAAATGGGTAGAAGGTATTTGCGCGAGCTGTATGAAGATCGAGTGAATCGAATTAAGTCATTAATGCCGAACGCGTGTATCGGAGTTGATGTGATCGTTGGTTTTCCAGGAGAAACGGATGAATTATTCCTCGAGACATATAATTTTCTGAATGAGCTTGATATCTCTTATCTCCACGTATTTACCTATTCGGAAAGAGCGAACACCAGAGCGACGGAAATGCCTGATGTGGTTACAATGAAGAAAAGAAGTGAGCGATCCAAAATGCTTCGAATCCTTTCTGAGAAGAAAAGAAGAAAGTTTTACGAAGAGAATCTTGGCAAAACCTTCACCGTCCTTTTTGAAGATGATGTTCAGAATGGCAAGATTCATGGCTTCACTGAAAACTACATTCGTGTTGCGGCGAAATATGATCCCATGCTCGTGAATGAATTAAAGCAAGTCACCCTCGACTACATCAACGAGGATGGCAATGTAGAGGTGTTGGAACCTGAATTCATTTACGAAAGTCATTAAGTTGAATTCTGAATTGATAGACTATTAATTCAGACTTTTTTCTACCTTAATTTTTCAAAGCTAAAGGACGTGGCAGAGTCAAATTCACTACAAATTCTGGAAGATGAAAAGTGGTTACAGCCTTATGAGGCTGAACTAAAATCTCGGAACAATAGATTCCTGTCAGCGATCGATCGTATCCGAGGGCAATACGGGGATATTCTGGAGTATTCTGCGTTACACAATTATTTCGGAATCCACTACGAACCATGGCGAAAAGGCTGGGTCTACAGAGAATGGGCTCCGAATGCCAAGCAGCTTTTCCTCATGGGAGATTTCAACCATTGGGATCGCTACAGCCATCCGCTTAAGAAAAATAAGCGTGGGGAATGGGAGATTTTCCTTGATGAAAAAGAATATGCAGAAAGGTTTGTTCATGGGTCCAAGGTAAAAGTGCATGTTATAGGAGCCAATGATGTAGCACTAGATAGAATCCCCGCTTACATCAGAAGAGTAGTCCAGGATGAAAAAAGCCATGACTTCGCAGGTCAGGTATGGAATCCAAAGCCATTCTCTTGGACAGATCAAAAATTTTCCCCAAAAGCAAACTTCGAAGAGCCATGTATTTATGAGTGCCACATCGGTATGGCTCAGGAAGAGCCAAAAGTTGGAACGTATAAGGAATTTGAAGAACTGATTCTTCCAAGAATAGTCGAGGCAGGTTATAACGTGATTCAAATGATGGCCATCATGGAGCACCCTTATTATGGCTCCTTTGGGTATCATGTCTCGAATTTCTTTGCACCTACTTCCCGCTTCGGTACTCCGGAAGAGTTAAAATCGCTGATCGATAAAGCTCATTCTCTAGGCATTGCTGTGGTTATGGATATTGTCCATTCTCATGCCGTGAAAAATGTGAATGAAGGATTGAATGAGTTCGATGGAACTCCCGATCAATATTTCCACCCTGGGGAGAAAGGCTATCACGAAGGCTGGGACTCTAAACTTTTCAATTATAGAAAGGAAGAAGTGCAGCAGTTTCTCCTGTCCAACATCCGATACTGGATGGAGGAATTTCATTTTGATGGATTCCGTTTTGATGGAGTAACTTCCATGATCTATGAGCACCATGGCCATACTAGTTTTGGCGATGCCAAAGCCTATTTCGATGAAGGTGTGGCTGAGGAGACTTTGCTGTATTTACAGCTAGCCAATACTCTTATTCATAAAATCAATCCTGATGCTATTTCAATTGCTGAAGAAGTCAGTGGAATGCCTGGCTTATCACGAAGCATTGAATCTGGAGGAATAGGCTTTGATTTTAGACTGGCCATGGGAATTCCAGACTACTGGATCAAAACCCTGAAGCATAAACAGGATGAGGAATGGGACATGTTCGAGCTTTGGCACGAGCTAACAAATAGACCAAAGCATGAAAAATCCATCGCTTACGCCGAAAGTCATGACCAAGCCTTGGTCGGAGATAAGTCCATAGCCTTCTGGCTAATGGATGCGGAGATGTATTCCAGCATGTCTGTTCTGCAAGAGAGTCTTGCAGTGGATCGTGGGATCGCTCTTCATAAGCTTATTCGTATGATTACGATCTCTCTTGGAGGTGAGGGATATTTGAATTTTATGGGAAATGAGTTTGGACATCCAGAATGGGTGGACTTCCCAAGAGAAGGAAACGAATGGAGCTATCAATATGCCCGACGGCAATGGACTCTCGCCGATACGGATCATCTTCGCTATTCCCAGCTGCTTGCTTGGGACAAGGAAATGATTTCGCTTATAAAAGAGAAACAAATTTTTGAATCAGGCCATGCCAGCCAATTGTACCTTGATCCGGATAAGAAGGTCCTTGCTTACGAAAGAGGTGATCTGATCTTTGTTTTCTCATTCCATCCGACGGAATCGCAGGTTGGATTTAAGGTCAAAGCACCGGCCAAAGGGAAATACAAGCTAATTCTCCATTCCGACGAAAAGGTGTTCGGAGGTTTCGAAAGATTAGAAACCGGAATGCTCTATCCTACCAATAAGGATCAAGAACTCGAACTATACCTACCAAATCGAACGGTCCTAATCTTAAAGAAGACCAAGTAATTCTTCTAGAAAGAGCCTTTCTTCATTTCCTTAACTGCATAGTCCACCGCTCTGGCAGTCATCGCCATGTAGGTCAGTGAAGGGTTTTGAACGCCCGTAGATGTCATAGCCGATCCATCGGTCACAAATACATTTGGGGCATGATGTAACTGGCTATTTCCATTCAGCATGGATGTTTTCGGGTCTTTTCCCATTCGCACACCACCCATTTCATGGATATCTAATCCTGGTGCTTGACCGGTATCTGAAGTCGCGATATCCTTGGCTCCAGCCGCCTCGAACATGGCTACGCCTTGCTCATAAAAATCTTTGAGCATCAGCTCATCATTCTCATCATAATCCACATTCACCTTGAGAAGTGGCATGTCCCATTCGTCTTTTTGATCAGGACTTAAAGCCACGTGATTTGACTCCTTTGGAACAGTTTCTCCCTGGATCATCATCCAAAGCCTCCAAGGTCCTGGTTTGGTATTTGCCTCTTTAAAATCTTTTCCGAACCCTACATCTTGGGCGTGACCATAGCCTGCCCTAGCTGCATTAAAGAAGGGCATATACCCACCCTGAAACTCCATGTCTTTTTTCCTCACATTTCTGAAGTTGGGCATCATCATGGTGGTTGGCCTCCGGCCAAAGTAGTATTCGTCTTCATAGCCCTCAATGTTTCCACCCAGACTACCGCGATAATTATGAAAAGCAACATATTTGCCCAAAACGCCAGAATCATTTCCTAGTCCATTCGGAAATCGATCCGAGGTACTGTTCAAAAGGATAAGGTTAGAATTTAAAGCTGCAGCATTGAGGAAAATAACCTGAGCAAAATACTCGGTTGCTTCCTTCGTGACCCGATCAATAACCCTTACTCCGGTCGCCTTACCTTTTTCATCATCCCAAATAATCGAATGAACTACAGAATCTGGTCTTAGGGTAAGATTTCCAGTTTTAGCCGCATGCGGCAAAGTGGCAGAGTTACTGCTGAAATATCCACCAAACGGACATCCTCGATAGCATTGATTTCTAGCCATACACTGTCCCCTGCCCTGATCGTAATGTTCTTGTTTAGGTTCCGTTAGGTGAGCGCATCTCCCTCCGATTGGGTCTCGATCCGGATAGGCTGCTTTGATTCGCTTTTGCACATCTTTCTCCACACAGTTCAATTCCCAGGCTGGCAGGAATTCGCTATCTGGCAAAGTTTCAAGGCCTTCATAACTACCTGAAATACCTACAAACTTCTCTACATAGCTGTACCACGGTGCGAGGTCATTGTAAGTGATGGGCCATTCAATTCCATAACCATCCCGAGCTGGCCTCTCAAATTCAAACCGACTCCATCGTTGGGTCTGTCTGGCCCAAATCAATGATTTTCCACCTACTTGATACCCACGAATCCAATCAAAAGGTTTTTCCTGAATGTATGGATGCTCAGAATCCTTGACAAAAAAGTGCTGCGTATCTTCCTTGTATGCATAACAACGGTTGACTACTGGATCAGCCAATTTCTCTTCTCTTGGAATTTGGTTCCGATGCGGCATCTGCCAAGGAGGAGAAGTCATTGTTGGATAATCCACCAAATGCTTCACGTCACGGCCTCTTTCCAAAACCAATGTCTTGAGTCCTTTATCGCAAAGTTCTTTCGCGGCCCAACCTCCACTGATTCCAGAGCCAATTACAATAGCGTCGTATGCATGATCATTCATATCCGAAAAATAGGTTTTAGAATCAGACTTTTATAAAAAATTTGAATTTGTCTTTATCCTAAAGACGAAAAAAGCCGGTAAGTATTCACTCACCGGCTTATTAGCTTTTCAATATTTACTTATTCGTATCTCAAGGATTCGATTGGATCTAGCCTTGAAGCTTTGAAAGCAGGTATGTAACCTGACAAAAGTCCAACGATTACACAGATCATAAATGCAATTACAATCCATAGCCATGGAATAATGAATCCTCCCGGACCTATAAAATTGGCGATGACATTTCCTATGGATATTCCTAGAATCACTCCAAAGATTCCACCGAAAATACAGATCACAATCGCCTCGATTAAGAACTGCTGGCGAATTCTAAGCGGTGTTGCACCAAGCGCCTTTCGAATTCCAATTTCCCTTGTTCGCTCTGTAACAGACACAAGCATGATATTCATCAAACCAATAGAAGCACCTAGAAGCGTAATGAACCCAATTCCAAAACCTCCGATTCTCAGATAACTAGCTACCTCCTCAAGGCTTTCAGCCACTGATTGGCTTTTCGTTAAATCAAATGAATCTTCCTCAGTAACTTCGTCTTGTCGGATTTTCCTCATAATCCCTATAGCTTGTCCCATCTCATAGTCGATCTTCTGAGGATCAGACGCTACGGCCGTAATTCTATAGCGAAAACTCCCGCCTCGATCCAGTCTACTCGCATTGAGTGAAGGGATTAAGATTTGGCGATCTGCACCGGAATCACCACCCACAGCACCTTGCTCTTCAAGTACTCCTATCACTTGATATTTATT
>CAKZRQ010000030.1 GCA_937146645.1 uncultured Cyclobacteriaceae bacterium | reverse complement strand
AACCCAATAAATCCGGACAACGCTTGCACCCTCCGTATTACCGCGGCTGCTGGCACGGAGTTAGCCGGTGCTTATTCATCTGGTACCGGCAATTTGCCACGCATGGCCTTTTTCTTCCCAGATAAAAGCAGTTTACAACCCAATAGGCCGTCTTCCTGCACGCGGCATGGCTGGGTCAGACTCTCGTCCATTGCCCAATATTCCCTACTGCTGCCTCCCGTAGGAGTCTGGCCCGTATCTCAGTGCCAGTGTGGGGGACCTTCCTCTCAGAACCCCTACTGATCGTCGCCTTGGTAGTCCGTTACACTACCAACTAGCTAATCAGACGCATGACCATCCTATACCGATAAATCTTTAATCATTAAACGATGCCATTCAATGATACCATGGGGTATTAATCCAGATTTCTCCGGGCTATCCCCCTGTATAGGGTAGGTTTCATACGCGTTACGCACCCGTGCGCCACTCTCAATTCAACCGAAGTTAAATCTACCGTTCGACTTGCATGTATTAGGCCTGCCGCTAGCGTTCATCCTGAGCCAGGATCAAACTCTCCATTGTAAATTGTCTATTTTTCTTGTCTCTCTTTTCCTAAGTCTTATAGCTTAATAACATGTCCTAAAACATATTACCAAACCATTCAGGTTTTCGCCTTACATCATCTCAAAGAACTTTTCAACCCTTACGGTTGACTCGCAAAAAAAAGAAGGTTCACACCTCCCGATTCTTGATTTTTTATCCCCGTTCCTACCGAATGGGAGTGCAAAGGTAATCGATCATTTTTAACTTACAATACCTCGAGGAAAAAAATATTTTACCTCTCTACCCTTACCTCAATCCCTAATCCAACCCTTCAGCCAAACAGGATTGCAAATATCGGGGAAAATCTTCTCTCCACAATACTTTCACAGGAATAATTTCTTGTCCGGAAATTCCGACAGGAAAAAAAAAGCCTCCCACAATTATGGGAGGCTTAATCTCAAAAAATATCAGTTTCGCTTAAAGCTCCTTTATTTCTAGATTTCTCCAATAAACCTTGATTCCTCCACCATCATGGATTTGAAGCAATACGGCTCCCTCACCCTCTCCAATTTTCTCGTCTTCAAAGTCAACCATCTCCTGACCATTTAAATAACTGGTCACTCTATCTCCTTTAACTACAATTCGCATCTTATTCCAATCCCCAAACTTCAATGCTTTGTCCTTTTCTGGATCAGGTTGGATCAACCAGCCCCTACCATAGGATTCATAGATCCCACCGGTATTGCTTCCGGGAGGAGCTACTTCCACCTGCCAACCAGAAACCTTGGTTCCATCAACCGTAGATCGAATGAAAACGCCACTATTCCCATTTGCCTCCTGCTTAAACTCAACGGTTAATTCAAAGTCTTTGAAATCTTTGGTAGTTCCCAAATAGCCATAACCCTTATCCGGTCCACTTTCGGAAATTAAAAGACCATGTTCCACATACCATTTCTCAGTTCCATAAATCTCCCAACCATCAAGATCTTTTCCATTAAACAAACTTTGGCTTTGGCTGAAACCCGAAGCAGAAAATAAAACAGCGAATACCAGCCCTAAAAATCTTCTCATAGCTTTCTAATCTTTATGTTCTTGAACCAAGCTTCAGCACCATGGTCCTGAAGTGAAATTAAACCACTCTTAGAAATGGCATAGTCAGGGAACTGATCCCACTTCCCAGAATTTCTTCTGGTGGTCCAATCTTCAGAGTAAGGAACGAACTCAACCGTCTGCTTCCCATTCAACCAATAGGATGCTCCTTCATTCGTAAAAATAATTCTTGATGTATTCCACTCCATCGCAGGTTTTACTACCCCTTCAAAATTCGGTTCATACATGGCATAGTCCGCAGCTAAGGACTGCCACTTCTCTAAAGGATCAGGAAATCCCAACTGATCAATGACCTGATACTCCGGTCCTGTTTCATAAGGAGCTTTATACTTAGGGTCCTCCACCACATGATACATCACACCGCTATTTCCACCCTCTTCAATCTTCCAGGTAAACTCTAATTCGAATTCTTCAAATTCCATTGGTCCAAATACAATGTCACCACCAATATCACCTCCAGTTCCTAAGGCTTTCATCGCTCCGTCTTCCACAACCCAACTCTCAGGTAATTCTTCTCCGTTGAAAGCTCTCCATCCATCCATGGTTTCTCCGTCAAACAGAAGCATCCACCCATCCGCTTTCTCTGAATCATTCAGAGAATTATCTTCAATCACTACGTCAAGAACTTCTGATAATTCCTCACCAAGATTTTCTTCAGTAGAACTTGGTCCACATGAGTAGATTCCTACAACAAGAAGGATTAATAAACTTCGAATTTTCAATTTCCTTAGGGTCATACTTTTATAAAATTTTTATGAAAGTTAATTACAAATTAGATCAAAGGCCCAATCTGGCTTAGTTTTTTCATGAACGGCGAACCTGTTCCTTAAAGAGTATTGAAATACTCACGCGATTTCAACAGTCTCGAGCCATACCACGAAAACATCTCTCCATCGATGAGTCTTATTTTGGCCTGTGGCAAAATCGATTGGTAATACTCGATGTGCTTTTCTTTAAATGGAAAAGGTTCTGAACTTAGCAAAAGGTAATCTGGATTAATAGATTCTAAATCGCTCTCTGATAATTCAGGATATCTCATCTCCCTCACCAAATTAGTAAATCCTGCAAGACCCAACATATGATTGATGAAGGTGCTTTGGCCGGCCGCCATTATGGGATTTTTCCAAATCAGGTAAACAGCAGAGCCCTTATTTCCCTCTGGCTTCTTAAAAGATTCATTCAACATTTCGATCATCGAATCTCCCCTATCTGAGACATCGAAGATTGCTGACAAATCTCTAATCATCCGATTATTATCCTCAAGACCATAAACATCGCTAAGCCATACAGGGTATTTTTCAGCCAGTCTTTCGATCCCCTCCTGATCATTCTCTTCCTTGTTTCCAATGATCAAATCAGGATTAAGTTGATCAATGGTCTCAAAGCGATAGTCCTTAGTCCCTCCTACGATAGTTTTTTCTTTTCGAAGATGAGAAGGATGAACACAAAACTTGGTGACACCAACAAGCCTATCCTCTAAACCCAAATCAACAAGTAGCTCTGTTTGGGAAGGAACCAAAGAAATGACACGCTTCGGCTTTGAAGGTATCTCTACTTTGCGATTGAGCTGATCAATTACTTGCATAGCTCGCTCAAGGAGTTAACTCACGTATCTGAAATCGAAGGAAGGATCGAAGTCCTTCACAAAGGAATACATCAGATTAATCACCTGCTCGATATCCTCCTTGCTAGCAGTTTCCACCGTGGTATGCATATACTTTAGTGGAAGTGAAATCAATGCAGAAGGCACCCCTTCATTTGAGTAGGCAAAGGCATCCGTATCTGTTCCGGTCACTCTGGAAGCTGCAGAACGCTGGAATGGAATTTCATTCTTTTTAGCAGAATCAATAACCAGATCCAAGAGCTTTTTGTGTACTGAAGCGCCATAGGTCAAAACAGGCCCCTTGCCAGCTACCTGATCACCACTCTTAATTTTGTTGTACATAGGAGCCGTGGTATCGTGGCAAACATCCGTGATGATAGCAGCATTAGGCTGAATTTTTTCAGCAATCATCTGTGCTCCCCTAAGGCCGATTTCTTCCTGAACAGCATTCACTATGTAAAGACCAAAAGACAAGTTATCTCCTGACTCTTTGAGTTTTCTAGCCACTTGCGCAATCATATAGCCACCAATGCGATTATCTAATGCACGCCCGGAATAAAACTTTTCATTGAGTTCGGTCAGCTCATCTTTAAAGGTGATAACACAACCCACATGGATCCCAAGCTTTTCAACTTCCTCTTTGGAGCGAGCTCCCACATCAATGAAAATATTATCCATTGTCGGGCTATCCTCTTTTCCAGCCTTTCTCACATGAATGGCCGGCCAGCCAAAAACTCCGGGAACGATCCCATCATCCGTGTGGATATTCACCCGCATGGATGGAGCAATCATATGATCTGAACCTCCGTTTCGAGTGACATAGATATAACCCTCTGGTGTAATATAATTTACAAACCAGCTAATTTCATCCGCATGTGCTTCGATGACCACTTTGTAATCCGATTCGGGATTTATCACTGCCACGGCAGTTCCGTAGCTATCCGTAAAATGATCATCCACATAAGGCTTAATGTAATCCAGCCAAATCTGCTGACCTGAAGCCTCAAATCCAGTGGGTGAGGCATTATTCAAGTACTTATATAGAAATTCCTTTGCTTCCATATTTATGTCTTTTGTCTACTGACCGAATTACAGCGGAATATTCCCGTGTTTCTTTCTTGGAATTCGATCAACTTTATTCTCTAACATTTCAAATGCAGTAATCAACTTTGATCTAGTTTCAGATGGGTTAATTACTTCATCAATGTAACCACGATGTGCGGCCCTATAAGGGTTCGCAAACTTCGCAGTGTACTCATCCACTTTCTCATCCAGCTTTGCCGCAGAATCTTCAGCTTCAGAAATCTCTTTTTTGAAAATTATCTCCGCAGCACCTTTAGCTCCCATAACGGCGATTTCAGCCGTAGGCCATGCATAATTCAAATCAGCTCCTATATGCTTCGAGTTCATCACATCATAGGCTCCACCATATGCCTTCCTTGTGATCACCGTAATTCTCGGAACCGTCGCCTCAGAGAAAGCAAAAAGAAGTTTTGCACCATTCGTGATGATTCCATTCCACTCTTGATCTGTTCCAGGAAGAAAACCGGGTACATCCACCAAAACTAAAAGGGGAACATTATAACTATCGCAAGTCCTCACAAATCGTGCAGCTTTGGTAGAGGCATGATTATCCAACACTCCTGCCATGGACTGCGGCTGATTACCTACTACTCCTATACTTCTTCCGGCTATTCTAGCAAAGCCAACAACGATGTTGTCGGCATAATTCTCATGGACTTCAAGGAAAGAATCCTCATCCACTATTCCCGAAATCGCCTCGCGAATATCATAGGGATGATTAGGGTTATCCGGAACCAGATCTTCAAGTTCAGGTCTGGATTCATCCCCATTACTTTCATAAGGATAAACCGGAGCGGTCTCCTCACAGTTCTGAGGGAGATAGCTCAA
The DNA here is from genome assembly GCA_937146645.1 of uncultured Cyclobacteriaceae bacterium. GTDB lineage: Bacteria > Bacteroidota > Bacteroidia > Cytophagales > Cyclobacteriaceae > Algoriphagus. The sequence continues at coordinate 190,105 of CAKZRQ010000030.1, read as the reverse complement.
GATTTTCTTCACATGCTCCAGGCACTCAATTTCATTGGCACAGGAGAAATGAGTCACCCCACTCTTCGTACTATGTGCTGATGCTCCTCCCAGCTCTTCAGCCGTGACGGTTTCTTGAGTCACAGTTTTGACTACGTTTGGGCCGGTGACAAACATATAGGAGGAATTTTCCACCATCAGGATAAAATCTGTAATCGCTGGGGAATAAACTGCTCCTCCAGCACATGGACCCATAATCGCGGAAATCTGTGGCACAACTCCTGAAGCAAGGGTATTTCTATAAAAGATATCGGCATAGCCTCCCAGAGAATTTACTCCTTCCTGAATCCGAGCTCCACCAGAATCATTAAGGCCCACAACTGGAGCCCCATTCTTCATGGCCATATCCATGATCTTGCAGATTTTCTCTGCATGAGTTTCTGATAGAGAACCTCCGAAAACTGTAAAATCCTGAGAATATAAATAAACCAGTCTTCCGTTCACTTTGCCATAGCCCGTCACTACGCCATCGCCTAGATAATGCTCTTTATCCAATCCAAAGTCTTTGGTCCGGTGCATCACAAAGCGGTCGATTTCCTCAAAAGTCCCCGGATCCAGAAACATATCGATTCTTTCCCGGGCGGTTAGCTTTCCTTTTTTATGCTGAGAATCAATTCTCCTTTGCCCTCCACCTAGTTCAGATTCAGCAATCTTTCGCTTTAATTCTTCAGTCTTTTCAGCCTTAGTCAAAAGTTTATTTATGGGTTTATTCGAATCCGTCATTCAGGGAAATTTTTAATTCGTTCAAATATAGTAGGCTTTACACGTTGTTTAAAAAATATTATGTCGACGGAGTGCTTTGGCGGAAGCCAAAAAACCATCTCTCTGAAATAGCTGATTCTCTCCACTCCGATCGCTGTTTCTTTTAAATAAATTCTATATTCGCCCATCGAAAAATTTAGCAATGAATAATTCGCATCAGGCAGCTGTAATTGACATGGGAACTAACACTTTCCACTTGCTCATCGTGGAGATGAATGAGCAGGGTTTTGAGACGGTGTATAAGGAGAAAGTGCCTGTGAAAATTGGGAAAGGTGGGATCAACAGAAATACCCTTGCCGATGACGCGATCGAACGAGCGATGATCACCCTGGCAGATTTCAAGGCTAAAATTGATGACCGGAATATTTCTGAAATTTTTGCCTTCGCCACCAGTGCCGTTCGGAATGCAGTGAATGGTCAGGACTTCGTCCAAAGCGTAAAAGATGAGATCGGGATTTCTATCAAAGTAATCTCCGGAGAAGAAGAGGCTGAATTGATTTATAGAGGAATTAAGCTTTCCGGATCCCTCAATGGGCATAAGGAGCTCATGATGGACATTGGTGGTGGTTCCGTCGAATTCATAATTGGTACCGAAGAGTCCTCACTTTGGAAGCAAAGCTTTGAGATAGGTGGACAGAGACTTGTGGAAAAGTTTCATCATCACGATCCTATTTTGCCTGAAGAAGTTTCTTCCATCAACGCTTATCTGGAAGAAAAGCTCTCTCCATTATTGGAGGCCATTGAAAAATACCAGCCCACCGGACTGGTGGGAGCATCTGGGACTTTCGATACGCTAACGGATATTTATTTCGAATCTCTTTTGCAGTGCAAGCTAACTGGACGGCATGTGTTCCAATTGCCTAAAAAAGACTACCAGATCATTCATCAGGATTTGATCAGCAAAACACGAGAAGAACGTCTGGCTATCCCGGGTATGATTCCCATGCGAGTGGACATGATAGTCGTCGCATCATGCCTCATCGATTTCATTCTACAATACGTTCCGGTTCCATCGATTACCTGTTCGCACTACGCATTGAAAGAAGGAGCTATTTCCACTTTGGTGCAGAAAAGCATGGAGCCAAAGTCGGTCTAAGGTTGCGAAGCAGGAAAGCACGAATTATTTTGCAAGCTTATTCCAGCCCAACATGAATTACTCCTACGATCAACTTCACAGTTTTACTTTTCGACTCCTTGGAAAGATCGGTTGTCCTGAAGATCAGGCAAAAACTGCTGCAGACGTCTTGGTTTCTGCCGACCTCAGAGGTGTGGACAGTCATGGTGTCGCCAGGCTTTCGGGATATGTAAGGCTTTGGGAAAAAGGAAGGATAAATCTCACCCCAGAAATCAAAATCATCCATGAAACTCCCTCCACGGCCGTGATCGATGGAGATGCCGGCTTGGGCTTAGTCGTCGCTCCTTATGCGATGGAAGTGGCCATGGCCAAAGCTGAAAAAGTGGGTACTGGCTGGGTATCAGTCAAGAATTCCAACCATTATGGAATAGCGGGATATCATGCTATGATGGCTCTTGAAAAGGATATGATCGGATTATCCTTTACCAATGCTAGTCCACTAGTAAGTCCAACTTTCTCCAAAGAAAGACTTCTGGGCACCAACCCAATTTCAGTAGCAATTCCTGCGAACGAAGAGCCTCCATTTGTTGCGGATATGGCTACGACCACTGCTGCTAATGGCAAGCTAGAAATCCTTCAGCGTAAAGGTGAAAATGCTCCAGACGGCTGGATCCAGGATCAAGCTGGAAATCCAACCCAATCGCCAAATGGAGTTAAAGATGGAGGTGCATTACTACCCCTTGGTGGTGATCGAATCCATGGGTCCCATAAAGGTTATGCCTTGGGATCAATTGTAGATATTTTTTCGGCAGTACTTTCCGGAGCGAACTACGGCCCATGGGTTCCACCCTTTGTAGCATTCTTGGATCCGGACCCTAATCCCGTGGGAGAAGGAATTGGACATTTCTTTGGGGCGATGAGAGTAGATGCTTTCCGTCCTGCTGATGAATTCAAATCCCACATGGATAACTGGATCAAACGATTCAGGCAGTCAGAGACCACTTCGAATCATGACAAAGTCCTTATCCCGGGAGATCCTGAAAGAGTTCTGGAAACGGAAAGAATAAAAAATGGAATTCCTCTTCTCGATCCCGTGGTGAATGATCTAAAATCTCTGAGCGATCGTTTTGGAGTGGAGTTTTAAGCAATCACGAGAATCAAATAATTCCTAAGTCCTTTCTATCCTTCTTGCTTCGGCGAGGGTGTTCATTTAAATTTATAAAAATGAACCGTGAAGGATGGATTTTGTAATCGGCCTAGGTGCCTTTCTTGGGGTACTATCTGGAAGTCTTCTTTTATTTTTTAAAGCCTCCCGAAAAAGTGTGAATGTCCTTCTAGCGGCGAGCATGTTTTGCCTCTCTTACCTATCCGTAATCTCCCATTTCAATGGAAGTGGTTTAATTCTTGAATTTCCTCATTTAACAAGGACCGCTCTTATTCCAGCCTATTTGGTTTTCCCTCTCCTATATCTTTATTACAAAGGCGCTATAGCAGGGGACAGTAGCTGGAAATCTTGGTATTGGCTCTTCGCAATTCCTGCTGTCATCTACATTATTGATTTCAGTGGATTTTTCCTTTTGAGTGCCGAAGACAAAATCAGGATATTTTCTGGCAAGGTCGGAGACACAGATGAAATATTCAGATTCAACGAGGGCATCCTTGGATTGGCAGGTTTTCACTTGATCCTTAGAACTATATGGGGATCTATTTTTTTAGTCATGATTGGTAAGCTCCTTTGGGTATATCGTTCAGAGTTTATGAATGGATCCGTTAAAGAGAAAAGCTTTTTCTATGTACAATCTTTTATTTGGTCTATTTTCTGCCTTTTGTTGCTTATCCCTGCTGTGTTAAACCTGGTACTAAAACTGGAAATTTACACGGTGGCCTTTCTATCTCACTCCCTGGCCTATGTAGTGATTTTTGTATCGCTTTGTCTCCTGTTCTACCCCCAGCTTCTTTATGGTTACTATTGGACATATCAGGCAGAAACCAAAAAACTAACCTTGCCATCAAGCGGAGAAAAGGCCTCTGATGAAAGTTTGCAAAGTAGAATGGCAGGAGAAATCAAAATTCAAGAAGAGGCTCTTTACATTCAGCTGGAAGAACATGTTAAAGAACATTCAGTGTACCAGGAAATTGGCTACACTATTCATATGCTTTCAAAAGAAATTGGCATTCCGGCTTACAAAATTTCTGCAGTTATCAATTCCGCAAAAGGGACTAATTTCAATAATTGGTTAAACGATTTTAGAGTAGATTATTTCATCCGACTGATCGAAGAAGGTGAGGCAGAAACATACACCATTCAGTCACTTGCGAAAAAATGTGGATTTAGTTCCAGAACATCATTTACCTCAGCGTTTAAGAAGAAAAAAGGAACAACACCAGGTCAATACCTTAGGCAATCCACCCAGAAAGTATCCTAAAATTTGTTCAGATTTTCCAAATCTGCACATCTGAAACCTTTACCTGACAGGCTAATTTTCAGTTGTCCATTACTTTAAAAAGTTAAACAACTTGTAATGGCAACACCAACTCTCTCAAAGGCCCAGAAATACGCTTTTTATAGCCTTCTGATTTTTACTTTTCTTCTTAATTCATGTGGACCAGTTTCGAATGATAAGCCATCAATTACTGATGTCAAAGAAGATGGATCCATACTTCCATTTCCCATTCCTCCTAGTAAAAGCGAAGCCAATCAGACTCTCGCTGAAAGCACCTTAGCTCCCTGGCCAAATGAAAAGCATCTGTCGGAGGATGCACCGAATGTTCTTATTGTATTAATTGATGATGTTGGTTTTGGGATCTCTGAAACCTTCGGAGGAGAAGTTCACACACCAACGCTAAGTAAGCTGGCAGAAGAAGGGATCATGTATAACAGATTCCATACGACCAGTATTTGTTCCCCTACCCGAGCTGCTCTTCTCACTGGCAGGAATCATACTCGAGTTGGTAATGGAACCATTGCAGAGCGAGCAATCAACTTTGATGGATACACCGGTATTATCCCAAAGACCTCAGCGACCATGGCAGAGGTACTGAAAAATTATGGTTACAATACAGCTGCCTTCGGGAAATGGCACAATTCACCAGCTACACAGACCACAACCATGGGACCAAAGAATTACTGGCCAAATGGATATGGCTTTGAGTATTTCTATGGATTCTTGGCCGGAGAAACATCACAGTACGAACCAAGGCTATTTGAAAACTACAATCCCATTGAGCCTCCGCACTCAGAGGATTATCACCTTTCTGTAGACATGAAGGATAAGGCCCTCGAATGGCTTGGACAACATAAGTCATTCGCTCCTGATAAGCCCTTCTTTATGTACTGGGCCCCAGGGGCAGTTCATGGTCCACATCATGTTTTCAAAGAATGGGCGGATAAATACAAAGGTAAATTTGATTTCGGATGGGATGAATATCGAGACAGGGTTTTTCAGCGTCAGCTTGAGCTTGGAATAATTCCCGAGAACACTATTTTGACAGAGCGGGATAGCACCATGGTTTCTTGGGAAAGTATCCCAGAAAGTGAGAAGGAATTCCAGATTAGGCTGATGGAAGTTTTTGCGGGATTTGTAGAGCACGTTGATGCTCAGGTGGGAGGCCTGTTGGATGGAATGGAGGAACTTGGTTACAAAGACAACACTATTGTCATTTACATTTTTGGTGATAATGGATCGAGTGCAGAAGGTCAAAATGGAAGTATAAGTGAGCTACTTGCTCAAAACCAGGTTCCAAACACCATCCAACAACAAATTGAGGCCCTGGAAAAAGTTGGTGGATTAGATGCCCTCGGTACTTCGAGGACTGATAACATGTACCATGCCGGCTGGGCATGGGCAGGTAGTACTCCATTTAAAAGCACAAAGCTGGTAGCAGCTCATTTTGGAGGTACCAGAAATCCTATGGTCATTAGTTGGCCTGATAAAATCAAACCTGATGGAGAAATGCGTGATCAGTTCTTGCACGTGAATGACATAGCTCCTACCATTTATGACCTTTTGGATATTCCCCATCCTGAAGTAGTCAATGGCTTTGATCAAGACCCGATAGATGGGAAGAGCTTTGCCGCCACTTTTACAAATTCAGAAGCAGAGGTGAATAAAAAGACTCAGTTTTTTGATAACAATGGTAGTCGAGGAGTCTATCACGAGGGGTGGTTTGCCAGTACATTCGGTCCTTTGTATCCCTGGCTGAACGCCCAGAAAGGGCTGGCAGATTGGAATTCGGATGAGGATGTTTGGCAGCTTTATAATCTGGATAATGATTTCTCACAAGCGGTAGACTTATCAGCTGAAAACCCTGAAAAGTTAGAAGAACTTAAAGAGCTTTTTTTGGCGGAAGCCAAAGAAAACAAAGACTTCCCAATCGGTGGAGGCATCTGGTTACGACTTCATCCAGAAGATTTAAATAAACCTCCATATACGAGTTGGGAGTTTAATCAGGCCACTCGAAGAATGCCGGAGTTTACCGCACCAGGCTTAGGAACGGTAAGCAACAAAGTAGTAGCAGAAATAGAAATAGATGAGAATGCCAATGGGGTTCTTTATGCACTAGGCGGTGCAGGAGGAGGTCTGTCCCTGTATATGGAAAATGGTTATCTGATCTATGAATACAATCTCTTCATCATAGAACAGTATGAAGCGAGAAGTAAGCAAAAGCTTCCGAAAGGAAAACACACTATAGAAATCACTACTGACCTGAAAGAAAACAAGCCCGGATCAGCAGCGGATGTAACCCTCATTGTCAACGGGGATATAGTGGCAAAAACAACAGTAGCCAGAACTGTTCCCCTGGCATTTACAGCTAGTGAGACGTTTGATGTCGGTATAGACCTAGGCTCTCCTGCATCCCTGAATTACTACGAGAAAGCCCCTTTTGAATTCTCTGGGAACATAAAAAAAATCAATGTTGAACTCACAAATAATTAAAAAATGAAGACAAAAAAGCTTTATTCAATTCTAATTGCATTCCTTTTTATAACCACTTCGGCCTATTCTCAGAAAGTTAAAAGCGATTATGATAGAGACGTAGATTTCTCGAAGTACAAAACCATTCAATTTGCCGGGTGGTCAAAGGACAGTGATAAGCTCCTGAATGATTTTGACAAAGAAAGGATTGAAAACGCCTTTAAAAGTGAGCTTCAGGCCAGAGGATTAGAAATCGTTGAATCAGGCGCTGACGCCACCACCACCCTCTATCTTGTTCTTGAAGATAAAACCTCTACAACGGCCTATACAGATTATATGGGGACCATGGGAATGAGACCTCGCTGGGGCTGGGGTATGGGTGCCGGTATGGGTACCGCCACCACGACCTATCAGGAATCTGACTACACGGAAGGAACCCTCGTAGTAGATATGTTTGATGGGGAATCCTCGGATCAAATATGGCAGGGGATTCTGGATACAGAGGTAAAGTCTAATCCCAAGAAGAGAGAGAAGTCTATCCCAAAGAAGATCTCAAAACTAATGAAAGACTTTCCGGTCGACCCAGTAAAATAAGTGGTTTTGGTTCAAAGGATACTTCAAAGCACTTTAATTCTATTGGCTAGTGCCGGAACTCTTTTTGGGCAAGAATCAGAAGATGGGGAGTTAAACAAAGCAGCCGATCAGGCTACCAACCCTTTGGCTTATGTAACCAAGTTTCAGGTTCAACCCAATTTTACCGCATTTAATGGTGGTGGAGATCAACTGGATTTGGTAATCAGAATATTGCAACCCACAAAAACTATTGGATTGCCTTTTATAAAAAGTAAAAACCCTGAAAAGGTCTATACCATTTACCGAATGGAAAGTCCGGTGGTCAGTCAAACCATTCCGGAAGGTAATCAAAGTGCCACAGGATTAGCAGACATAATTTTGGTGGATGTTATAGCCTTTCCAAAGAAATGGGGGATTATTGGGGCAGGCCCGGCACTAAGTATTCCTACTGCGAGCCGAGAGCAGCTTGGCAGTGGAAAATGGAGCGTTGGAATGGCCGGCACCGTACTTTATAAGAAAATCCCAAAGCTATTGGCCGGGATTCTTATCCAGCAATTCGTCTCGGTAGGTGGAGACGCAACGAGATCTGATGTCAATAGAATGCTATTTCAACCAGTAATAAATAAGGTTTTTAACAAGGGCGTTTTCCTAAACATCTCACCAATTATGGTTTTTGATTGGGAAAATAATGCCTTCAATATTCCACTAGGGGCCAACATTGGAAAGGCTTTCGCTAAGAACTTATCCATGTTCGTGGGACCAGAATATGTGGTGAGTGGTCCAGGTCAGGGCAACTTCACCATGAGGTTAAATATTAATGCCATGTTTTAAAAAAATATTTATGACAATGACTAAACACCTGAAAATAATAGGATTCGTCTTACTAGCGTCAAGCACATTATTTCTGAATTCTTGTACCCCCGAAACTACAAGCAGTGCCGATACAAAAGAAGCAGAGAAAACTGACGCAAAGGAGCCTAAGGGAAAGCAAACCCCGGCACCTGAAATAGGCAAATTAGATGGAGAAGAAGCGGTTGCTTTTTCCGTTGGAATGAATGCTATTACCACATTCTTCCCGGTCGCTTTCTATGAGGATCTTATGCGAAATAGGATTTCACCTGATTCTGAAGAAAAAACAGGAAACCCTCAAGCCTTCATTAATCAATTCAGTCTAGTTAGGCAGCTAAGAGGGCCTAAATATAAATTGATTGCCACTCCGAATAACGACACCTACTATTGCCAGGCATACTGTGATGTAAGTACCGAACCTTTGGTTTTCCACATCCCTGAAATGGAACCAGACCGATATTTCATTTTTCAGTTTTGGGATCCCAATGGGGACACTTTCGAGTATCTTGGAAGTAGGACCATAGGAAGTCAGGGTGGCGATTTTGCCCTTGTGGGACCAAATTATCAAGGTTCAGTTCCTAAGAGTCTCCCTGTGGTTAAGGCACCCTATGAAAATTTTGTGATTTGGGGAAGAGTGGGAGTCCTGGCCGGAGAAAATGATCCGGATAAAGTCCATGCCATCCAAGATCAGCTAGAGCTTAGCTTTATTTCGGATTATCTAAATGGAGAGTCCGTCCCTGCTTATAGCGAAGAAAAAAGTAAAGAAAGGCTTTCTATAGAAATTCCAGAAGATCTGCCAGATGGGCTTGAGTGGTATTTCAAAATTGCGGAAGCCCTAAAGCATACAGCACCAAAGCGTCAAGATAGTGCCCTATTAGTATCGATGGAATACATCGGTTACAGTGATCATGGCAAATCATTCAATTATAAAGATCTCAGTGAATCACAGATTAGCGGTTTGAGAACCGCCTCACAGTACGCCTTCCATATGATGGATATCGTTGCTCAATCCGTAGGAGAAGAGGTGAATGGTTGGAGGTGGAGTCCAAGATCAGGAATACTGGGTAATGATTATTTATTTCGTGCGGCCTGGGCAAGGTGGTACACGGGAGGAAATTCAGCGGAAGAAGCTATTTATATGGATGGCAGGAATGACGACACCGGAGCCGCCTTTGATACCAATAAAAAATATGTAATCCATTTTCCTTCTGACCAATTACCAAGAGTACAAGCGTTTTGGTCTATTTCGATGTATAACCTTTCAGATGGGTCGTTTACAGAAAATGAAATCAACCGCTATTCCATCGGCAGTAATACTCAAGGTCTTCAATACAATCCAGACGGGTCCCTCGATATTTACATCCAGAGAGAAAGGCCTGAGGAGAAATTAGTATCCAACTGGTTACCATCGCCAAAGGACGATGGGTTTTACCTAGATTTAAGATTATATAACCCTGACAATAGTTTACAAAATGGAACTTGGGCACCCCCAGCGGTCAAGTTTGTCCAATAACCACAATAACCTACCCTATCATGACAAAGAGACTTTTATTTATTGCACTGACGATTTCAATAGCAACCGGACTTTTTGCCCAAGAAGCAAAATTTGATCGTTCCGTAAAGTTCAAGGAGAACTTTGAAGCAGCCATACCACATCCTGAACAGGACAGAATAGTTTCTCAGAAACTGGCTGAACTTGAAGAAAGAACTGGAAAAAAACCCAATATCCTTCTTCTGGTTGCCGATGACGTAGGTTATGGAGATTTTGGTGCGTATGGAGGTGGTGCCCAAATTGGTGCTGCTACTCCAAATATTGATCAAATAGCGACCGAAGGTCTCAAGTTGACAGCCGCCTATTCACAGCACACCTGCACTCCTACCCGGGCTACCATTCTCACGGGGAGGTTACCTGTGAGGTCCGGATTAACCAGACCAATCTTAGCTGGCGATAATATCACCAAAAACCCATGGGAAGGGGAATTAAGTTCTGCTGAGTTACTCAGTGAGGCAGGATATCATACCATGCTGGTCGGAAAATGGCATCTCGGCGAACCCACAGGAATGAGACCGCACGACGTGGGTTTTGATGAGTTCTATGGATACTATCCAGCCCAGAAAGAAATAAGTCAAGGATATGATCCTCGGAGATATCCAGACCTGATATACAATGAAGATCGATATGCAGCATTTGAAGGAATAAAACCTGATGATCACTTAATTCATGGGTTTAAGGGTGGGGAAACCAACAAGCTTGACCAAGTCACTTCCACTGAAGATATGGGTAGAGCTGATCAGGTTCTTGTGGATTTCACTATCTCCAAAATCAAAGAATTGGCGAAGGGAGATAAGCCATTTTTTATTGATCACTGCTTTATGAAAGCTCATGCGGATAACTTTGATAACCCGGACTATCCTGGACTTAGTGCTAGTAAATACCCCTACAAAAATTCGATTGCCGAAATCGATAAGCACGTCGGAGATATTTATAAAGCTCTTGAAGAGGCAGGAATTCTTGAGAATACTTTAATTCTGATTACCTCAGATAATGGCCCTCAAATGGACAGCTGGCCGGACTCAGGCTATACCCCATTCAGGGGAGCTAAAGGAACTACATGGGAAGGCGGGGTTAGAATCCCAGCGATTTTCTATTGGAAAGGCATGATAGCTCCTAGGGAAAGTGCCGAGCTTTTTGATTTAACTGATGTTTTTGGCTTGACCTTAAGGCTTGCTGGCGTAGATCAAAACTCCTTGCCATCTGATAAATATTATGATTATGTAGATCAAACCAGTTTCATTCTACATGATGAAGGTGAGTCGAATAGGGAAACGGTTTACTTCTGGTGGGGCACCGAATTAATGGCCTGTAGGATGAAGGAGTATAAGATCCATGTGAAGGTAATTCAGGAGCAATCGACCCATATGTACATCGATAAATCACTAATTCAAGATGTGGGATTGGCTCCGTGGCTTTTCAATCTATATATCGATCCTAAGGAAGAAATACCGGTGGGTCACCGGAGGAATGCATGGCTTGCCACCATGGGAGCAAAGCTTAAGCAGCATGCGGCTACATTTCGAAAATATCCTCCAAAGGATGTAGGGCTAGGCAATTAACCAAAGGACCGTGAAAAAAAAACTAGTCATTCTGTTCCTCTCTATCATCTTCTCTTTCACAGCGAAGGGACAAGGTGATGGACCTCACTCCTATCTTCTCTCCCCTGTTGGGGTTGGAGGAGTGAATATTAAATACCTCAACCTGAACCAGAATCTGGTACCTGCAGGGAATATCTACTTGGTGGATTCAGACATAAATGTGAATCTCTTTCCATCCACCTTTTTTTACAACTTTGGAATCAAGGGTCGCTTTGCCCAGGTCCAAGCCATGGTGAATCCTGGTTGGACTTCAGGAAGTATTGTTACCGACGAAGGGAGAGAACTTGATGGCCTAGAAAACTCCGGTCTTTCGGATGGTTTTTTAGCTTTTAAAATTGGTCTATGGGGAGCACCTGCCTTAAGTATCGAAGAATTTGTCAAGTATACTCCAACAGTCTCTGTCTTTGCTTATGCCAGGATGTGGTACTCTGGCTCCTATGACCAAAATGAATTTGTGAATCTCGGTACGAACAGATTGACTTTTGAGTTTGGTGTCCCGATTAACATCCCGATTGCAAAGAGTTCTGGGAAACAATTCTGGCTAGAAACCTATCCTCATATTCAATTTTTTACCAAAAATGATAACCCTACCCGAATTGTTTCAGGTGATGAAGTCACCCAAGATCCTCTTTTCATAGTCGAGAATCATCTTTCTTACTACTTAACAAAAAAGCTCTGGGCTGGCGTGGATATAAGATATCAGCTTGGCGGTAGCTCGAAGGTTGACGGGACGGATCAAGACAATAGAATAAATGCCCTAGGAGGCGGACCATCCCTAGGTTACCAATTTTTTTCTTTCCTGAATGGCTATGTTAGCTATGGCACTGTCTTCTTTGGAGAGAATAACTTATCGTCGGATATGCTAAGAGCTAGTATTGTTTTGGCATTATAAAGAATTGGGGAATGAAATAACCAATTGACAATTCCTTATTTCATCGATTGGAATTAGGAGCCGAGGATCTTACAGCATTTAGTCTTATGAAACTATATCATTTTTATCAATAATTGTTTTCGAAGCCATCAAGTCCGTAATTAATGGGTATGAAATTCAAACCCTCCCTTCTCCTTTTTGCCTTTTTGGCCTTCGGATGTAATAGCGCATCCAAATTTTCTAGCTCCCAAAAATCCATGATTCTGGATGGAGATAATGATGCTCCGATGCGTGTGTATAAGATTAATAACTACTCCGATTCACTTCTTTTGAGAACGGAGAGCAAAAAAATCAAAGTAGATCGGGATGATGAGACCCTAAAGACTTTTGTTGATCGATTGTATGCCACAGTGAGGGACAGCATGTCCCTTGGGGTAGGAATAGCCGCTCCGCAGGTTGGAATTCTTAAAAACATCATCTGGGTTCAGCGCTTTGATAAAGAAGACTTCCCATTTGAAGTTTACTTCAATCCAAAAATCGTCAAGTACTCTGATGAAACCCAACCTTGTCGTGAAGGATGCCTTTCTATTCCCGATCGAAGGGACACTACTTATGTTCGTGCCGAAACTATTCTCATAGAATATGACAGCTATGATCAAAAGAGAGTCAGAGAGGAAGTTTCAGGCTTTACTGCCGTGGTTTTCCAACACGAAATAGACCATTTGAATGGTATTTTATATTTGGACCATCTGAAGGATGAGGAAAATGAATTGGGTTCACAGAATCCTAATGAGCCTTGACATAGCTTTTAGCAATAAACTAACTTCTTGACTTAACACATAAACTTTTACCCATGCCAATCACTCAATTAGCTGACAGAGATTCCTTTGGGACGCATCCCAAACTAGCCAAGGCTTCGATGAATTTTAAGGAATTGATCACTGCTTTGGAAGAGAAAAATATTCCTGAGCGGCAGGAAAACAAGATCAATGAAATTATTTCAGGATTGAATAATTTTCAAGGCCCTGCAGATGCACATGTGAAATCCATCAAGGCCGGTCAAAAAGCTATACTACAAATCCTGGAAAAAGAACTGGAATTAGTTCCAATTGGACATTATCAGACTCAATGGCTAGCTATTGGCATGGCAGCTTTTGGACTTCCTTTCGGAGTAGTTTTTGGAATGGCTCTCGACAATTTAGCCTTTCTTGGCATCGGTCTTCCTATAGGTATGGCCTTGGGAATTGCCGTTGGGAATGGAAAAGACGAAGAGGCGAAGAAGAAAGGGAAACAACTGAATTTCAAGAATAGCATCTAAGCGCAATCTTTTTTTGAGGGAGGCATCGCTCACCGCTCCTCATTTAGGCATTTGCTCATGCGATGGCTTTTTGTAAATTATAAACAGAATCATCTCAACCCATAAACCTATGAGTAAGCTTAATCGTCGCGACTTTATGAAGGGCTCCGCTGCCCTTACCACTTTGGCCAGTTTTGGCCTTTTAGGCATGGACTTCAAAGATAAGGAAGGTCCGATTCGAGTGGGACTCATTGGTACCGGTTGGTATGGAAAGTCTGATCTTTTTCGACTGATCCAGGTGGCAGATGTGGATGTTGTCGGACTTTGCGATCCCGATAGAAATATGCTTGAAGGCGCAGGTCAGCTGGTCTCAGAGAGACAAAGCTCAGGTAAGGTTCCTCCGCTTTATGAGAATTATAAAGAGCTTCTCGAAAAGGAGAAACCAGAGTTTGTTCTGATTGGAACTCCTGATCATTGGCATGCTTTACAAGCCATAGATGCTCTCAAAGCAGGTGCTCATGTCTACCTTCAAAAACCAATTTCAGTTGATGTAATTGAGGGCGAGGCTATTTTGGCTGCAGCCAGAAAATACGATAGAAAAGTTCAGATAGGAACGCAAAGAAAAAGCACCCCACACCTCATCGATGCCAAGAAACAAATCATCGATACCGGGAAGCTAGGAAAGATAAATCATGTAGAAATCTGCTGCTATTTCCACATGAGAGCCAATGGAAACCCACCTCTTCAGGAAGTTCCAGACTTCCTTAATTATGATCTTTGGACTGGCCCAGCCCCACTTCGTCCTTATGATGGACTTCCTCACAGAAGATGGTGGCGAACATTCACAGAATATGGCAACGGCATAACGGGTGACATGTGTGTTCACATGCTCGACACAGTTCGCTGGATGCTCAAGCTGGGATGGCCCACTCAGATCACTTCCACTGGAGGGATTTTTGTCCAAAAGGATGGAAAATCAAATATCTCAGACACCCAGACCGCGATTTTCGAATACCCAGAACTTAATGTGGTATGGCAGCATAGAACCTGGGGAAATCCGGTTGATCCCGATTATCCATGGGCGTTTAAAATATTTGGTGATAAAGGTATGCTCGCTGGTAGCACACTTCGGGCTGATTTCACTCCATATGGAGATGATAATGGTGATCCAATTCACTTCGAGTGTCTATATGAGAGAGAAAAGTATCCAGAAGATGTTACTGAAGATAGTATTGAGCTAAATGCCGCTCCTGCCACTCGCCTTCACATGCGAGACTGGTTGGCTGCCATAGAAAATGATACCCTTCCGGTAGCGGATGTGGAGAATGGACATATCTCCACTGCTGCATGCATCCTAGCAAATATCTCAATGGATCTGGGTGGAAGAGTGATCAAGTACGATCCGAAGACCCGGACGATTCCCGGTGATCCTGAGGCCACAGCAATGCTAAGACGTCCTTACCGTGAAGGATATGAACATCCAGACCCGGATACGGTCTAGATTTTAGGAGTATCTACTTCGGTTTTCCAAAGGATTAATCCATTTGCTGAAGCTGGTGGTATAGCTTCCCATGGTTGTTCGGGATTCTTTAGTCTTTCTGTGATCTCTGAGAAATCCCAGCTTCCATTACCGATTCGAACTAGCGAGGTTACCATCTTTCTTATTTGCTGATGCAAAAAGCCGGTTCCCTCGACTTGAAGGACATATACTGGACTCTTAAAGGTTATATTTCCTATCTCTTGGATTTTGCTCAGCTTCATTCCTAAGATTTCTCTGACGTAATTCGCCTTATTGGGATTAGGCTTGCAAAAAGCTAGAAAGTTTTGCTCTCCTAAAAAAAGCGAGCAGGTCTCGTTCATTTTTCCCTGATCTAAAGGCCCCTGAAACCAGGCAACATGGGCGGCTTCGAGTGCATCAAAATTCTCAGAATCCGAGAAATAGTAATGGTAAGTTTTTGACTTGACTGCCTGAATGAGATTAAACTTTGGATCAACCTCTCCCTTGGAAATCACTCGAATATCTGGAGGAAGAAATTCATTTAAGCTTTGCCCGAAGGGAATAATCTCAAGCTCCTGCTTAAAGAAAAGTTGAAAATATCCATGGCGGCAAGAAACTCCAGAATCAGTCCTGCTCGAACCAATTAATGTGAATTCATCATGCCCGAGCACGTATTTAATGACTCGCTCGAGCTGTCGCTGAACGGTTGGCTGGTTCACTTGAGGAGCCCATCCCTTGTATCTCGAACCGAAATAGGATATCTCAAATAAGTAAGAATAGGGCCGTGATTGCATGCTGTAAATTTAAGGGATTGTCCTTCAATCCTCTTTTTTGTAAATTTCTTTTGATCAAATCACAAACCCATGAAAAACTTACTTGCCCTAATTCTATTAATTCTTTCCACCCCACTTTTTGCGCAGGAAATCCCTTCAAAAGAAATTCAGATCAAAACTGCCTTACTCGCCGCTCCTGAGGATCAAAGAGAAGGAGCCAAAGTCTATGGGTATTCATCTTCGGGTGAATTTATTACGCTTCGGGAGGGAACAAACCAGATCATTTGTATTGCTGATGAACCTGGAAATAGTGGTTTCAGCGTGGCTTCCTATCACGTCAGCGCAGAGCCTTTTATGGCTAGAGGTAGGGAGTTGAAGAAAGAAGGTATGGGCTTTCAGGAGATTTTTGATACTCGAGAGGCTGAAGCCAAAGCCGGAAAGTTAAAGCTCCCAGATACTGGTTCTTTACTGAATGTGATGAATGCCAAGCTTGAGGATGTGAATTGGACTACTGGTGAAGTAAAAAATGCTTACACCCGTTCAGTTGTGTATATTCCTTGGGCCACTTCGGAAAGTACTGGGCTTCCTACTGGACCTGCTGGTCCCGGGCTTCCATGGATCATGGATCCGGGAACTCATCGAGCTCATATTATGATAACTCCGGCTAAGGATTAAACGAAAAAGGCCTTCAGAATTCATGAAGGCCTTTTTTTATACAAATTTTAAAAGATTAGCTCAAAATTCTTTCTGCCAGCCAATCGCCAACTTCAGAGGTTTTATAGGCTTTGGCTCCATCAGCTATATCCTCGGTAACCACTCCCTCCGCAAGGGACTGATTTACCACATCAGAGATCAGCTTTGCCTCTTCCTTCAGGTCAAAGGCATATTCAAACATCATCGCAGCCGAAAGAACTGTAGCTAGTGGATTTGCGATATCTTTTCCTCCAGCCTGTGGGTAAGAACCATGGATAGGTTCGAACAATTTTACAGCAGAACCTAATGATGCAGAAGGCATCAGACCCATGGAGCCGGAAATCACCGAGGCTTCATCTGTCAGAATATCTCCAAAGAGATTCTCTGTAATCAATACATCATAAGCCTTCGGCCACTGGATTAATCTCATCGCAACTGCATCCACAAATTCGTATTCCACTTTCACATCTGGATACTCAGGGGCAAGCTCTTGAACTGTTTCTCTCCAAAGCCTGGAAGTGGCTAGCACATTCGCTTTATCCACGCAGGTGAGTAGCTTCCTTCTCTTCTGCGCAGCTTCAAATCCCATTCGAGTAAGTCTGGTGATTTCTTCCTTGCTATACACATTCGTATCGAAAGCTTTGGTCCCTTGTTCATTTCTTCCCCTTGGCTCGCCAAAGTAAACTCCACCGGTAAGCTCTCGGAAGAAAACGAAATCTACTCCTTCCACACGCTCCAGCTTAAGTGGAGATTTGTGAATTAAAGATGGAAATGTGAAGGTAGGTCTGACATTGGCAAAAAGACCCAATTTCTTTCTCATTCGAAGAAGTCCTTCTTCTGGGCGAACCTTTGCCTTCGGGTTATTATCGTATTTGGGATCACCTATGGCTCCGAAAAGTATAGCATCAGAGTTGGAAGCCACTTCATGGGTTGCGTCTGGGTAAGGGTCGCCAGTCGCATCTATGGCCGCAGCACCAACCACCGCTTCTTTAAATGAGATCTGATGTCCAAATTTCTTTCCGATAGCCTCTACCACCTTCAGGGCTTGGGCGATCACTTCTGGGCCAATGCCGTCACCCGGCAGCAGCGCGATATTCATTTCCATGGATATTGGATTCTTTTTGAGTTTTGTTATTGGAAAATGACTGGAGGATATTCAGCATCTTTTCGGTGGCCATCATAGCAGCAACCGTCTGATCCGGATCCAGTCCTTTGGTCTTAAAAATTTTGCCGTGATCCCAGGTCACCACAGTCTCCACTAAGGCATCTGTTTTGCCTCCAGGAGGAATGGACACATGATAATCTATGAGCTTTGGAAGCTCCTGATTCCGGGATTTATAAATCTTATGTAGAGCTTTCATAAAGGAGTCATACTGACCGTCTCCAGTTGCATTCGCATCAAAAGATTTTCCATCGATATTCAATCGAAGTTGAATCGACGGTTTTAGTCCATGCGAATGGGTCATATGATATCCTTCAATGAAGATGTTTTTCTCAATGGAAGAGTTCTGGAGCACATCCGAAATGATGTAAGGTAAATCCTCCGTAGTCACTCTTTCCTTCTTATCCCCTAGCTCAATGATTCTTTGGGTCACCTTAGCTAGTTCGTCCTTTTCCAAAGAAATTCCGAGCTCTTCCAGGTTTTTCAGAATATTGGCTTTCCCTGAGGTTTTACCCAATGCATACTTTCTCTGCCTCCCAAATCTCTCCGGCAGCAAATCATTGAAATAGAGATTTTTCTTGTTATCCCCATCAGCGTGGATACCCGCGGTTTGGGTGAAGACATTTTCCCCAACCACTGGTTTATTGGATGGGATATGATGCCCTGAAAATTGCTCTACGAGCTTTGAAACCCGATAAATCTTGTCTTCACGAACATTTATTTTCACCTCAGTGAAATCCTCGATCACTGCGATGACTGATTCCAAAGGCGCATTCCCAGCTCTCTCTCCAAGACCATTCACCGTGGTATGAATTCCAGCAGCCCCATGAAGAACAGCCTCCATTACATTTGCGATAGACAGGTCGTAATCATTATGCGCATGGAAGTCAAAATGAACTTCTGGAAATTTCTCAACAATCAGGTCGAAATACTCATGAACCTCGTCTGGAGCAAGAAGCCCCAGCGTATCGGGAAGCATTATTCTTTTGATGGGTAGGGTAGATAAGAATCGAATTAACTCAAGGGTATAATCCTGAGAATTTCTCATCCCGTTCGACCAGTCCTCCAAGTAGACATTAACTTGAACTCCTTTCTCTTGAGCGTAATCAATGCTATCAGAAATATCCTGAAAATGCTCTTCTTTGGTTTTTTTAAGCTGATGAGTCAGATGATTCAATGAACCTTTCGTCAGCAAGTTCATGACCTTTGCGCCTGCGTTCAAAATCCAGTCTACAGAGGCAGGAGTATCCACGAAACCGAGTACTTCCACCCGATCGAGATATCCCTTTTCATCTGCCCACTGAGTAATTTTCTGTACCCCCGTAAGTTCTCCATCAGAGACTCTGGCAGATGCCACCTCTATGCGATCCACCTTTAATTCTTCTAGCAAAAGCTTCGCAATTTGAAGCTTTTCCGAAGGCAAAAAGGAAACGCCTGAGGTTTGTTCACCATCCCTGAGGGTGGTGTCCATGATCTCTATGGAAGGACGGGGAGACATTTTATCTGGTCTTTTCGAAAGTCTCTATTTGATCAGAAATATTTAGAAGGTAGTCGATGTCATCGAAGCCATTCTGCATATTCTGCTTTTTGTAATCATTGATTTCGAAGGATTCGGATTCGCCAGTTGAAACCAGCGTGATACTTTGTGCTGGCAAATCCACCTTGATCTCAGCTTTTGGATCAGCTTCAAAAGCGGCAAAAAGCTTCTCTACAAACTCCGGACTTACCGTCACAGGGAGCACCCCGATATTTAGGCAATTGTTCTTGAAGATATCGGCGAAAAAGCTGGATACCACACATCTGAAGCCATAGTCATAGATCGCCCAAACCGCATGTTCACGCGAGGAGCCCGAACCGAAATTCTTCCCAGCAACCAAAATCTTCCCTGAATAGGTATCATTGTTTAGCACAAAATCCTTTTTCGGATTTCCCTCCACATCGTATCGCCAATCTCTGAACAGGTTATCTCCGAAACCAACTCGTTCGGTAGCTTTAAGAAATCTGGCAGGAATAATCTGATCCGTATCCACATTTTGGGTCGGAAGTGGAACAGCAGTATCCTGAAGGACGGTGAATTTATCGTAAGCCATTTTTAAAGTTTTAAGTGTTTTTGGAAAAAGTCAGCCTTGTATTTAAAGACAAATCAAACTTCAACTTTCAGATTTCTAGAATACCTCTCTTGGGTCAGTGATTTTACCTGTTACTGCCACAGCAGCCACCGTCAGAGGGGATGCCAGCATGGTTCTGGCTCCTGGTCCTTGACGTCCTTCGAAGTTCCTATTAGAAGTAGACACCGCGTATTTTCCAGCAGGGATTTTGTCATCGTTCATCGCCAAGCATGCTGAGCAGCCAGGCTGACGAAGTTTGAAACCAGCCTCCTCAAGGATTTGAACCAAGCCTTCCTCATGAGCAAGCTTTTCTACCTCTCTTGATCCTGGCACAATCCAGGCAGTGATATTATCTGCCTTCTGTTTTCCTTTCACAAACTGGGCAACAGAACGGATGTCTTCGATTCTACCATTGGTACAGGATCCTACAAAAACGTAATCCACTTCCTTGCCTTTGACTGGCTCGCCAGGAGCAAAGCCCATGTAATCTAAAGACTTCAAATACGACTTCTTATTCGAGCCTTCCATTCCTTCCGTCGATGGAATACTTTCTACCACTTTAATTCCCATACCTGGGTTGGTACCATACGTAATCATCGGCTCGATATCAGCAGCGTCAAATTGATATTCCTTATCAAATTCAGCTCCCTCATCTGTTTTCAACTCAGACCATTTTGCTACAGCGGCATCCCAATCGGCTCCTTCAGGAGCATATTGCTTTCCTTTCAGGTAGTCAAAAGTAGTCTGGTCTGGTGCGATTAACCCGCCACGAGCACCCATTTCAATTGACATGTTACAAATCGTCATTCGGGCCTCCATGGACAGATTTCTGATAGCAGATCCGGCGTATTCCACAAAATATCCTGTAGCGCCTGCTGCAGAAATCTTCGAAATAATATAGAGAATGATATCCTTGGAAGTCACTCCTTTGGTGAGTTCACCTTCCACAGATATTCTCATTTTCTTAGGCTTGGACTGCATGATGCACTGAGTGGCCAAAACCATCTCTACCTCTGAAGTTCCGATACCAAAAGCGATGGCTCCGAAGGCTCCATGGGTAGAAGTGTGGCTATCCCCACAAACGATAGTCATTCCCGGTTGGGTCACCCCAAGCTCAGGTCCAATAACATGGACGATTCCGTGATGCGCAGAGCCCAAATCGTGAAGCTCAATCCCATACTTTTCACAGTTGCTTCGAAGCTTTTCCACTTGCATGCGAGAAAGCTTATCCTTAATGGTTTGATCCTGATCTATCGTAGGTACATTATGATCTGGAGTGGCGATGGTCCTTTCGGGATACTTTACTCCTATTCCTCTTTTTTCAAGATTCAAAAATGCCACAGGCGAAGTTACCTCATGGATAAAATGCTTATCAATGAAGAAAACGTCTGGGCCAGAAGGCACAGATTTCACCACATGTGAATCCCAGACTTTATCAAATAGCGTTGTCTTTTCCATAGTCTTAAGTAGTAGCGTATTCTTTTACCGGGATTTTATTTAAGGCATCGACGAATGCCATGGCTGACGCCAAAACAATGTCGGAGTTTGAAGAGAAGCCGAAATAAGGAATATCATTCTTGATAACTTTCATGTGGACTTTGGCCACATCATCACTGCCTTCTGTCATGGCTTGAATCAGGAATTCTTCTAATTCTACTTGAGGCTCAACAGCCTTTTCAATGGCCTTGAGAACCGCATCAACTGGTCCGTTTCCATCGGCAGTCTCTGTGTATTCCTGATCTCCTACTTTAAGTTTTACCTCAGATTTAATGCTTCCATTTGAAGAGTATCCTACATGGAGAAGCTCGACGAAATTCGAATCAGAAACAAACTTTCCTACCAATCCCATCAAATCCTTTCTTCCGATATCTCTTTTTTTATCGGCTAAAAGCAAAAACTGCTCATAAACCTCTCTTAGCTCTTCTCCTTCTAATTCTACTCCAAGAGCGTCCAGGTGATGCTTCAATGCAGCTCTTCCTGAACGCGCAGTAAGCACAATGGAAGACTCGGCCACACCCACATCTTTTGGATCCATGATCTCATAGTTTTCTCTATGCTTCAACACTCCATCCTGATGGATTCCAGAAGAGTGTGCAAAGGCATTTCTTCCCACAATCGCCTTATTTGGCTGAACTGGCATATTCATTAGTTTAGAAACCAATCGACTCGTCCCATAAATTCTAGGGGTATCGATAGACGTTTCAACAGGAATTGAGCCATGACATTTAATGGCCATGACCACTTCCTCCATAGAAGTATTTCCAGCTCGCTCACCGATACCGTTGATGGTCACTTCCACCTGTCTGGCACCAGCCTGAACACCTGCAATGGTATTTGCGGTAGCCATGCCTAAATCATTATGACAGTGAGTAGAAATGATGGCCTTATCAATATTCGGCACGCGGTTTTTAAGCATTCCGATAAACCCACCATACTGCTCCGGAAGGCAATAGCCCGTAGTATCCGGGATATTCACCACCGTAGCACCTGCGGCAATTACCTCTTCAATAATTCTAGCCAGAAAGTCATGATCTGCTCTTCCCGCATCCTCAGCATAAAATTCCACATCGTCTACGAAGTTTCTAGCTAGCTTCACTGCTGCCACTCCTCTTCTGATAATCTCATCAGGATTACTTCGAAGTTTGTATTTGATGTGCTCTGGAGAAACTCCAATCCCGGTATGAATTCTACCTTTTTTAGCGAATTTGAGTGAATCAGCTGCTACTTCAATGTCCTTCTGAACCGCTCTTGAGAGGGCACAGATAATCGGATTTGAAACAGCTTTGGAGATTTCCTCGACAGAATTAAAATCCCCCGGACTAGATATTGGGAATCCTGCTTCGATGATATCCACTCCCAGTTCTTCGAGCGCTTTTGCTACAATTATTTTCTCCTGGGTATTCAGCTGACAACCCGGGACCTGCTCACCATCTCTTAACGTTGTATCAAAAATCCAAAGCTTATCACTCATGGGTTATTGGGGTTTAATTATTTTCTGGTCTCAACTGACGGACGACGGCTCCCGCCTGCCACATTTCTGATTCTCTCAATTCTTTCAATTCTTCTTCTAACTTTTCTCTGTAATCAGATTTCGAGTTAGAGTCAATTGACTTTTGTGCTTCTTGACCGGTCTTCACAGAATCGTAAAGTGCCTCAAAAACTGGCTTAGAAGCATCTCTAAATGGCTTCCACCAATCCAAAGCTCCTCGCTGAGCAGTAGTAGAACAGTTTGCATACATCCAGTCCATGCCGTTCTCAGCAACCAGCGGCATTAAGCTTTGTGTAAGCTCTTCCACAGTTTCATTAAATGCCTCAGATGGAGTATGTCCATTCTCTCTCAAGACTTCATACTGTGCTGCAAAAATTCCCTGAATAGCTCCCATTAGAGTCCCTCTCTCACCAGTTAAGTCAGAAGTAACCTCCCGGTAAAAATCAGTCTCAAATAGGTATCCTGAACCTACACCGATTCCAAGAGCGATCACTCTATCCTTTGCTTTACCAGTTCCATCCTGGAAAATTGCGTAAGACGAGTTCAAGCCTCTTCCTTCCACAAACATGCGGCGAAGAGATGTTCCTGAACCCTTTGGAGCCACAAGGATCACATCCACATCAGCCGGAGGAATAATTCCTGTTTTTTCCTTATAAGTGATTCCAAAGCCATGAGAAAAGTAAAGTGCTTTTCCTGGAGTCAGGTGCTTCTTCACTAAAGGCCAAAGGGCGATCTGACCTGCATCAGAAAGCAAGTACTGAAGAATGGTTCCTCTTTCGCATGCTTCTTCAAGCTCAAATAGGGTTTCACCAGGCACCCAGCCATCAGCAATGGCCTTGTCCCAGGTCTTGGAGCCTTTTCTCTGTCCAACGATCACGTTGAATCCATTGTCCTTCAGGTTAAGTGCCTGACCTGGACCCTGAACTCCATACCCTAAAACTGCGATAACCTCGTCTTTAAGAACTTCACGAGCTTTCTCGAGTGGAAATTCGTCACGAGTGATTACATTCTCTTCTACTGAACCAAATTTTAATTTCATCTTTTCTGTTGATTAAATAGGTCTTTTCTTTTTGTACTTAGGTTAAAATATTTTCTAGTGTGAGCATTCTTCTTGCCACTGCCACTCTGCCCGATCGGGCAAATTCTAATAGGCCATAGCCCTGAAGAATCTCTAATAATTCTTGTGTTTGCTCCTTATGTCCAGATAGCTCCAAAACCACAAACTCCGGCTGAGCAGCAATAATTTTGGCGTGATGCTGACGAATGATTTGCTCTAATTCAGAATCAAGCTTTGCCACCGGGATCTTATAAAGAGCGATTTCTTGGTAGACTACGCTTTCGTCTTCATGATAGAAAGCATTGATCACATCCACGATCTTTTCTATTTGCTTCGTCAAATGAATCACCATGTCCTCAGTGGTAGTCACTTCAATTGTAATCCTGTGAACTCCATTCACACTACTCTCTGAAGCTGTCAGCGCATCAATATTGATTCCACGACGTGTGAAAATGATCGTGATTCGATTTAGAATCCCGATGAAATTTTCCGTAATGACGAATATGGTATACCGTTTCATAGGAATATTAGCTTAGTCTTACTTCCTCCACAGAGCTTCCTGTGGCGATCATTGGGAATACATTGTCTTCTTTCTCCACCACCACTTCGAGGAAGTATGGTCCATCATGGATGAGCATATCTTCTATCCCCTCCTTTAGCTGGGATCTTTCGCTCACCTGCTTAGCCTTGATCCCATAAGCATCAGCAATCTTGATAAAATCAGGATTATCCAATTCCGTGAAGGAGTATCGCTTATCAAAGAACATCTGCTGCCACTGTCTTACCATTCCAAGGAAGTTGTTATTAAGTAGTACAATCTTCACAGGAGCTTTTGTCTGCATGATAGTCCCCAGTTCCTGAATAGTCATCTGAATTCCACCATCACCTACTACACAAATCACTTGTCTTGAATAGTCATGAAGCTGAGCTCCTAGTGCCGCTGGCAAAGCGAATCCCATGGTTCCCAAGCCACCTGACGTCACCTGAGTTCTGGTTTTCTTGTAATTAAAATATCTCCAAGCAATCATTTGGTGCTGACCTACATCAGTGACCAAAATGGCATCGTCGGCTTTGTAGTCATTGATATTATGAATGACCTCGCCCATGGTTAGGCCTGCTTTGGATGGCAACAAGTCATTTTGAATCACTTGCTCCTTTTCCTGGCTTTCTAATTCTCGGAATCTACCGATCCAATCCTCATGGCTTTGCTCGCTGCACGCTTCCTTCAATAGGTCCAGGCTTATTTTTGCATTGCCAATCACCGGCACCTCACATTTCACTACCTTATTGATCTCAGCTGGATCAAGTTCTAAATGGATGATCTTGGCTTGCTTTGCATACCGGCTCAAATCTCCAGTCACTCGGTCATCGAATCGCATGCCCACTGCGATCAAAACATCACACTGGTTGGTCAGCATATTTGGAGCATAGTTCCCATGCATTCCAAGTTTCCCGACATAATTTGGGTGGTCTTCTGAAAGTGCCCCAGATCCCAGCAAAGTGGATGCAGCAGGAATTCCGGTCTTATCCAAGAAAGCCTTTAATTCATTTTCAGCCTGTCCCAAAACCACACCCTGACCAAAAAGTAGGTAAGGTCTTTCAGCCGTATTAATTAGAAATGCTGCTTCCTTGATGGCAGAAGGACTTACTGGAGTTTGAGGTTTATAGGATCGAAATCCTGTACATTTTTCGTAGTTCCATTCTCCCAAAGAGACTTGAGCATCTTTTGTGATATCTACCAAAACCGGACCTGGTCGACCTGATTTTGCTATGTAGAAAGCTCTGGAAATGGCTGGCGCAATATCTTCAGCTCTTCTCACCTGGATATTCCACTTCGTCCCCGGCATGGAAATACCGACCACGTCTGTTTCCTGGAAAGCATCAGTTCCCAAAAGATGAGAGGCCACTTGCCCTGTGATACAAACTAAAGGTGTGCTATCAATCTGCGCATCTGCAAGGCCGGTGATCAAATTAGTCGCTCCTGGCCCTGATGTTGCCAGACAAACACCCACTTTTCCAGATACCCGCGCATAGCCCTGGGCAGCATGGATCGCTCCCTGCTCATGACGAGTCAGCACGTGCTTGATCTGCTCATGATAATCATAAAGCGCATCATAAACTGGCATGATCGCCCCACCAGGATAACCAAAAATCAATTCTGCATTCTCCTCGATCAGGCTTCTAACCACAATGTCTGCACCACGCATTTGAGAATCTTTCATGGCCTTAGAATTTATCTGTCACACAGCCCTCTGAGGCCGTGGCAACTAGCTTATTATATTTCTTCAAAGTACCCTGTAAGTGGGCTGTACTTTTCTGCTTCCAGGATTTCTTCCTTTCAGCAAAATCTTCATCTGAAACGGACGTACTTAATTCAAGAGTATCCGCATTGATCGTGATTTCATCTCCATCTTCAAGTAATCCTATCGGTCCTCCATTAAAGGCCTCTGGGGTCACGTGTCCCACCACAAATCCATGAGTTCCACCAGAGAATCGTCCATCTGTAATTAAAGCGACATCTGAACCCAAACCAGCACCTATAATCATGGAGGTTGGTTTGAGCATCTCGGGCATTCCAGGAGCTCCCTTGGGACCTACATTTCTGATTACCACTACATGCCCAGGCTTCACTTTATGATCTCGAATGGCATTATTCGCATCTAATTCAGAATCAAAAACAATGGCTTTGCCGGTGAATGACCTTCCCTCTTTTCCAGTAATTTTTGCCACTCCTCCTTCAGGAGCCAGATTACCTTTAAGAATACACAAGTGTCCTTCCTTTTTCAAAGGCTGGTCTATTGGTCGGATGATATTTACCACGGATGGAGTGATTGGCGTCACATCTGCTAAATTCTCAGCAAGGGTTTTTCCGGTTACTGTCAAGCAATCTCCATCCAGGAATCCTTCATTCAGGAAATACTTCATGAATGCTGGCAAACCGCCTTGCTCATGAAGATCTTCCATTAGGAATTTGCCGGAAGGCTTAAAGTCACCGAGTAAAGGTGTGCTGGCATTAATTCTCTTAAAATCTTCAAGCGTAAAGTCTACTCCGGCCGTTTTGGCGATAGCCAAAATATGAAGCACCGCATTTGTGCTACCTCCCAAGGCCACAATGACCTTGACGGCATTTTCGAGACTTCGCTTGGTAATAATATCGCTAGGCTTGATGTCCTTCTCAAGAAGGACTCGCATGTATTTGTTCACCTCTTTGCATTCCTGAATCTTTTCAGGAGAATTAGCTGGATAGGATGCCGAATACGGCAAAGAAATACCCATTGCTTCAGCCGCAGAAGACATCGTATTTGCTGTATACATTCCTCCACAGGCTCCAGCACCTGGACAGGCATTACGGATCACACCGTCATAATCTTCATCAGAGATATTGCCATTTACTCTTTTGCCGAAGGCTTCAAAAGCAGAAACGATATTAAGCTTCTCACCTTTGTATTCTCCTGAGGCAATGGTTCCGCCATAGACCATAATGGAAGGTCTATCAATGCGGAGCATGCCCATGATAGCCCCGGGCATATTTTTATCACAACCGGCCACCGCAATGCAAGCATCAAAGGAATGACCCAGAATAAATGATTCTATAGAATCCGCAATGATTTCTCTGGAAACCAAAGAATATCTCATACCCAAAGTCCCCATGGAAGTTCCGTCCGAAATACCTATGGTATTAAAAACTAAACCGGTCAAATCATGATCCTGAGAGGATTCCTTGATCAGACCGGCAAAGTCGTTGAGGTGCATATTGCAGGGATTACTTTCATAGCCGCAGCTTGCTACCCCTACAAAAGGTTGCTTCATCTTTTTATCGGACATACCCGTAGCATAAAGCATTGCCTTTCCTGCCGGATGCTCCTCATTGTCACTTATTTCCCAACTGTACTTTTTGAGATTCATATTAGGGTATAAAAAAAGTGCCTCGCTTTTATCTGAGGCACTTAAAGTTCTTACATATTATATAGTCTTCTTGCGCCTCAGATTAATGTCCGAAGAGGATAATCAGGTCGACAAGAATGACTTTTTGGTACATGGCTTTAATAGGTTTTCAATGATTTTCATAAAATCATCGGTCAAACTTAAAATTCATATTTGAGAGAAACAATATTTAATTTCTTCAAATCAAGCAATCACCAAAAATAAACAATGGTTTTTTCTCATTTTTTAAAATATATTTCTGTTTTAAACAATAGGATTATACGAAATCAAGAAATGATTTGCCCTATATTCACTTTTCGAAATTTTGTATGGATTTCACTTTTTTTCAAGGTTTTCCAAACAATTTCTGATTTTCATTATTTGAAACTCAATTATTCCGCGTATTCATTGAATAATTGAGATTATACAGAGTTTAGGAGTATCGACTAAATAATTTTAAACCAGTCATTTACATTTAATTTAGTATTCAATTTTCCATTTATGCTGGTCTTTCCAAATGCCAAAATCAATCTGGGTCTTCACATCACTTCCAAAAGAAATGATGGCTACCATGACATCGAAACTTGCATGGTCTCAATACCTCTAACTGACGCTTTGGAAATTATCTCTGAAAAGAACGGGCTAATATGGAATTCCAGTGGATTATCTATCCCCGGAATTCAGGAGGATAATCTGGTGATAAAAGCATACCATCTTCTGAAAAAGGACTTTCCCAATATTCCCTTTCCAAACATTCATCTTCACAAGCATATCCCCATGGGAGCTGGTTTGGGAGGTGGGTCGGCGGATGCAGCCTTCGCCTTGAAAGTGATGAATGATCTTTTCAATCTTCATCTTGACTCTTATTTTATAGAGGAATATGCCACCAAACTAGGTAGTGACTGCGCATTCTTTGTTGAAAACACGCCAAAAATAGCAAGAGGCCGTGGTGAGATTCTAGAATCAATTGAATTAGATCTGACAGGAAAATATCTGGTTTTGGTGAATCCAGGAATTCATATCGGAACGAAAGAAGCCTATTCCGGTGTGACTCCGGCAGAGCCAAATGTAGATTTATCAGAAGTTATTCTGGATCAAAATCGCTGGAGGGATGAACTCATTAATGATTTCGAAAAAAGTATCTTCTCCTCTCATCCTGAGATTTCTTCCATAAAGGAAAAACTATACGAACATGGCGCATTCTATTCGGCCATGTCTGGTTCTGGATCATCAGTTTTTGCTCTCTTCGAAACAAAACCAAGCAACATAGACTGGCCTAAGAATTATTTTGTTTTCGAATCAGAACTCTGATTGCTCCTTAGCCTAAGGGTCTGACCGGCTTCCTTCTTTTATTCCAATAGTTCAAGACTGGATAGCTCAACACACTTACGAGAATTATTGCAGTCCCCATATAAAATTGAGGTGTCATTTTTTCGCTTTCTCCAAGAATGATAACTGCCAGAATAATCCCATAAACTGGCTCTAAATTGATCGTCAAGTTGATCGTAAATACAGATAATCTTTTCATCAGTTCGACTGATACGGAAAAGGCATAAACCGAGCATACCCCAGCCAAAAGGAAAAGCCAAAACCAGTCATAGCCCTGCCAGGCTAAATTCAATCCATTTTCACTGAGATAATTAGCATAAATAGGCATGAAAAGAACAGAAAAAAGGCAAGCTCCGGCCATCTCATAAAAGGTCACTTGATAAGGGTTGAATTTCGGAGCTATTCTCCCATTAAGTACAGAAAATACGGCAGCTAAAAATGCCGAAGCCAAAGCCATACTTAGGCCAAGCCAATAACCAGATTCAAAACTAAAAATCACCAAAAGCCCTGAAATCACTATTATTCCTAGAGCCACTTCATACCATTTAATTTTAGTTCGATTGAAAAGAGGCTCAACAAACGCAGTCCAAAGTGAGGTTGTTGCCATACCAGCTAAACAGACGGAGGCGGTGGAAATCTGAGCAGACCAGAAGAATAGAATCCAGTGCATGGAAATGACAAAACCTATAGCCGTAATCTTGATAATCTGATTTATCGGAAGGAGAAGGTTTTGTCTCCTTGCAAGAAAAATGATGGCAACGCCAATACTAGCCAGCAATGTTCTATAAAAGACCAATTCAAGGGCTTCCAGAGAAATTAATAGACCTAGGATAGCCGTAAAGCCCCAGATCAAAACGATAAAATGGAGCATCAAATAGTCTTTGAGCGACGCCTGCATTTATCGGGGCACAGTTTTATAAAGGACCAATCCGGTAGCCGCAAAAATCAGATTTGGCAGCCAAACAGCTAGTATCGGATACTCAGCTCCATTCTCTGCAAAAGTCCTCGAAAGAATGAACAGGATGATGTATATGAATGCCAGAAAAAAGCCGAGAGCAATTTGGAAACCAGAACCTCCACGTGTTTTTCTCGCGGACATAATCACACCTATAAAGGTCAAGATGATCGCGGCAAATGGAGACATAAATCGAACGTATCGCTCTATTTTATAGTAGTCAACATTATCAGCGCCCCGAGCTTCAAGTACCTTGATTTGCCTACTTAGTTCAGGAAGCTTGAGCGTCTCATGATGATTCAAAGGCAATTCGAAATCATCTGGAGAGATGGATAAGGTGGTATCCATACTTTCACCTACACTGTAGTTTTCACCTGATTCTTTGAGCTCGCGAAGTCTCCAATTCAACAGCGTCCAAGTGTTCTTTGCGGTGTCCCACTGAATACGATCAGATGAGAGTCTTGCCAATAGCTCTCCATCTTCAATGGTCTCCAAAGTAAAACTATATCCGACATTACTGCGCTTGTAGAATCGGCTCATATAAACATAAGAGTTCTCTCCTACTTTAATGTGAGTATTATTTTCTGAGGCAGTTTTGCCCTTATTCAGGTAGACAGCTTTGAACTCAGTGACCCCAGCAGTAGCCTGCGGCAAAACCCAACTGTTTAAAATGAAACTAACAGCTCCTATCAAAGCAGCAGCCATAATGAAAGGCCTGAGCATTCTAACAAAACTGATCCCGCTACTCAGAATAGCTATGATTTCAGTTCTTCCGGCCATTTTTGAGGTAATAAAAATGACTGAGATGAACACAGTGATGGGAGTGAGTAGATTATTTAGGTATAACCCATAATTCCCCATATACCTTAGTATCTCTCCTGTAGGAACTGAATTTCTGATATATGCATCATTTTTTTCCGTAAAGTCCAATACCAGGACAATAAGAATAAGCATGACCACTACAAAAAAGTAGGTCTTGAGAAAATCCTTAATTATGAGTTTATCAATCAGCTTCATTACAGCCTGGTGCTAACCTTTTTGACCATCTGATCTTTCCATACGCTGAAATCACCTTCAACGATATGCTTTCTGGCCTCAGCAACCAACCAAAGATAAAAACTTAGGTTGTGGATGCTGGCAATTTGGGCAGCCAAAATCTCCTTGCTAACTGTTAAATGTCGCAAATATGCCCGAGTGTAAAAGGTACTCACATATCCTCCAATAGCCGGATCGATAGGACTGAAATCATCCTTCCATTTTTCATTTCGAATATTGATAATCCCTTCTGAAGTGAACAGCATGCCGTTTCTAGCATTTCTGGTGGGCATGACACAGTCGAACATATCCACTCCTAAGGCGATGCATTCAAGAATATTGGCGGGTGTTCCTACTCCCATGAGGTATCTTGGCTTTGCCGAAGGCAAAATATCCGTCACCTGCTCAGTCATCTCGTACATCATCTCCGCTGGCTCCCCAACTGAAAGACCTCCGATGGCATTTCCTTCCCGGTCGCATGACGCGATAAATTCAGCAGACTGCTTACGCAAATCCGGATAAACACTTCCCTGAACGATTGGGAATAGGCTCTGATGATAACCATATTTCCCTTCAGTGGAATCAAATCGATCAATACATCTCTTCAACCAGCGATGCGTCATCTCCATGGACTTTCTCGCGTAGCCAAACTCGCAAGGGTAAGGTGTGCACTCATCAAAAGCCATAATGATATCTGCCCCGATGCTCCGCTGAATATCCATTACATTTTCCGGAGTGAATTGATGCTTTGATCCATCGATGTGTGATTTGAACATCACTCCCTCCTCTTTGATTTTCCGGGTCCCGGCAAGAGAAAAAACCTGATAGCCTCCGCTATCGGTAAGGATTGGCTTATCCCAACCATTAAACTTATGAAGCCCTCCTGCCTTTTCAAGAATTTCTAGACCTGGTCTCAAGTACAAATGATAGGTGTTGCCAAGAATTATTTGTGCCTGAATATCATGCTCCAGCTCGCGCTGATGAACGGCTTTAACCGTGCCTGCAGTCCCTACAGGCATGAAAATAGGCGTTTGAATTTCGCCATGATCGGTGGTCAGCGTACCCGCCCGAGCCTTGGATTTAGTATCTGAATGAGAAAGGGTGAATTGCATAAAGCTTCGCTATCTGATAGCCGTCACAAAAATAAATGCTTATTCTTAAACCGATGCTCGAATTGATTTTATATTTGCTGAGCTAAACAAACTATGGAGCTCTTTCTACTTTTCTTTTTCTTCGGGTTAGGTTTAAGCATTCAGATGGTCTATCTGATTTTTATTTTTGGTCGGCTCCTGGTGTATTCAAAGAAAAAGAATTCATCCAACACTTCTGATAAGCTCGAAAGCGTGACCGTGACGATTGCAGCCAGAAATGAAAAAGAAAGGCTACAAACTTTAATACCTGAGCTTTTCAAACAAGATTATGAGGATTACGAAGTCCTGATCATCGATGACAGATCCAATGATGGTACACATGAACTTCTGCAGGAATTCTTGAATATTTATCCAAAGCTCAGAACAGTCACGGTAGATTACACTCCTGAACATGTTACTTCAAAGAAATATGCACTTACTCTCGGGATCAAAGTTTCTCCGAATGACGTAATTCTACTGACAGATGCCGATTGTGTCCCTGCCAGCAAAGACTGGATCAGACTGATGACAGAACCAGTTCGGGAAAGAGGGAAAATTTATTCCATTGGGTACTCTGGCTATGAACGGAAACCTGGTTTTTTGAATAGCTGGATTCAGTATGAGACACTGTTGACGGCTTTGTATTATTTATCCTTTGGGCTTTGGAAGGCACCTTTCATGGGAGTCGGTAGGAATCTTTGCTACCGCAAAGACCACTTTATGAAAGTGAAAGCCTTTAAAGACATTTGGCAGTTGGAAGGTGGAGATGACGACCTGTTTGTCAACAAATACGTGAGCTCAAAAAATGCTGAGGTGGTCATTCATCCGGACTCCATAACTTTTTCCGAACCTAAATCTGACAGAAAATCATATCTCACCCAGAAGAAAAGGCACTTGAGCGTGGGTAAGTACTACAGGTTCAAGGACAAAAGAAAAATCGGAATGTATACCCTATCCCATGCCTTATTCTGGATTGCTGGAATCGGATTGCTAATTTATTCGGGGATAAACCAGAATTGGGAACAATTTTTAATTGTTTGCGGTATTATTCTAGTAAGAACCCTTGTCCTATCCTTCCTTTTCCAGCAAGCGGCAAAGAAGGTGCAGGGTTATGGTTCATCCAAAATGACTTGGTTGCACGATTTTCTGTATTTGGGTTATTTTTGGATTTTAGGAACTATTTCCCATCAGGCAAAAACTATTAAATGGAATTGAACCAACGCGATTTTTCTAAAAAGGCCCTACAAGATTTTGCTTTGATTGACCAGGCTGTCAATGAGCAGGATCAGCAAGCATATGCCATGCTTATGAAACGCTATAAAAAGGCGGTTTACTTCATGGTGCTCAAGATGATTCGTGATGCAGATGATGCGGAAGATTTGACTATGGAGGCTTTCGCCAAAGCTTTTAAGAACCTCCATCGCTTCAAAAAAGACTATACCTTCTCTACTTGGTTGTTCCGAATTGCCACGAATAATACCATCGATTTCATCCGAAAGAAAAAGCTCAAAACCATGAGTTTGAATACGACGATGACGGATGATGGAGGAAACCCTGTAACAATCGATGTGGAAGATGATGACCGAAATCCTCAGGATGAGTTCATCAAGGCCCAAAGAATAGAAATGGTTCGAATCTTCGTGGATAAGTTGCCAGCCAAATATCGGAAGCTCGTGAAGCTGAGATATTTTGATGAGCTTTCTTATGAAGAAATCGCCAAAGAGTTAGAAAAGCCACTCGGAACCGTTAAGGCTCAACTTCACCGCTCCAGAGAACTTCTTTTCGAAATCGCTGAAGGGAAGAAAAAACACATCTAAGCGATGGCTCAGTCAGAGATCATCAAACACTATTTTCCTAAGATCACGGATCATCAGTACAGCCAATTCCAAGAGTTGGGAGAGCTGTATGCAGATTGGAATGCTAAGATTAATGTCATCAGTCGAAAGGATTTTGACCAGTTCTACGTTCGTCATGTGCTTCACTCTATGGGCATAGCCAAAGTCACCAGCTTCCAACCAGGCACTAAAATCCTGGACATTGGAACGGGCGGTGGATTTCCAGGAATTCCTCTTGCCATTCTTTTCCCAGACACGCATTTTCATTTGGTTGATTCTATCGGCAAGAAAATTACCGTAGTAAAAGATGTGGCCAAATCCCTGAAGCTAGGGAATGTCGAAGCTCAGCAAGCGCGAGCTGAGGGTCTGGTTAGAAAATATGACTTTGTAATCAGTCGTGCGGTAACCCGAATGGTTAATTTTTATCCTTGGGTAAAAGGAAAAATCAAGCGTGAAGACTTCAATGAATTCCAAAACGGAATCTTGTATTTGAAAGGTGGCGATGTGGACGAAGAGATGGAAGAAATTAGAAAATCCTATATCACTTACCACTTGGAGGATTACTTCGAAGAGGACTTTTTCGAAACCAAGAAAGTAGTCTACGTCCCCTGGGAGGACAAAAGGTAATATCCTTTTCTGATCGCCATTTCGGGAGGTTAAATTTTCACTCTTTTTCTGACAATTTGCTCCGCGAACTCTGGTAGGATTACGGCATTAATCCTAATTTAAAGATTCAATTCCCCGAGCTGTATGTATTTGATTTTTGATACGGAGACCACAGGTCTTCCACGCGATTATAATGCCCCTATGACTGATCTGGATAACTGGCCAAGACTGGTTCAGTTGGCCTGGCAGCTTCATGATGAGAAGGGGAATTTAATCTCGAATCATAATTACATCGTACGACCTGAGGGCTTCACCATTCCCTACAATGCGGAGAAGGTTCATGGTATTTCTACCAAGAGAGCACTGGAAGAAGGTCATGACCTAAAGCAGGTCTTGGGAATTTTCGAAGGGGACGTCAAGAAGACCAAATATCTTGTTGGCCATAATGTGGAATTTGATGTAAATGTGGTGGGCTGCGAATACCATCGAGCCGAAGCCACCATGCCCCTCACAGCAACTCAGCTGGACACGAAGGACATTTCAACAGATTTCTGTGCCATCCCTGGAGGACGTGGCGGGAAATTTAAATGGCCTACCTTAACTGAGCTGCATCAGAAGCTTTTTGGTAAAGGCTTTGACGATGCCCACGATGCGGCATACGATGTGGATGCTACGGCTCGATGTTTCTTTGGCTTGATTGAACAAGGAGTTCAGCAACCGGAACCAGGAATTAAGCTTTCTGACGTGGTTTACGAAGCGCCTGAACTAGAGGAAGCGAACTTTGCACAAGCAGATGTAAAAACTGGAGCTGAAGACATTCTCCGGCAAGCAGGTAAGGCAGATATTTCGGAATTAAGTGATGTTCATTTTAGCCACCTGCATGTGCACACTCAATATTCCGTGCTTCAGGCTACCTCTGAAATTCCTGCTTTGGTGTCAAAAGCAAAAGAGCTCGGAATGCCCGCTGTCGCCATGACAGATCATGGCAATATGATGGGGGCTTTTCATTTTGTCAAAGCGGCAATTGATCAGGACATCAAACCGATTTTGGGCTGTGAATTTAATCTTTGTCGAGACCGTAAAAACAAGTCAAATAAGGATAATGGCTTCATGACCGTCCTTCTTGCCAAGAATAAAAACGGATACCATAATCTGGCAAAACTAGCGTCTTACGCCAATATTGAAGGTTTCTATTATGTTCCGAGAATTGATAAGGAGCTTCTGGTTCAGTATAAGGGAGACATCATTGCTACGACAGGTGGTCTCTGGGGAGAAGTTCCTGATCTCATTTTAAATGTAGGCGAAACTCAGGCAGAAGAAGCTTTCCTATGGTGGAAAGAACAATTCGGAGAGGATTTCTACATCGAACTTTCAAGACATGGAGTCCCGGAAGAAGAAAAAGTGAATGAAGTCCTTCTGGAGTTTGCGAAAAAGCATAACGTCAAGTATTTCGCTGCAAACAATTCCTATTACAATGATAAGGAGGATGCTAAGGCCCATGATATTCTGATCTGCGTAAAAGATGGGGAGCTAGTCGAGAAACCTAAAAAGTATATCGGCAAGCGAGGTAGAGAATTTCGATATGGTCTTCCAAATGATGAATTCTACCTAAAGTCTCCAGAGGAGATGAAAAAACTTTTTGCTGATTTGCCGGAGGCCATCGAGTGCACACAGGAAATAGTGGATAAGGTGGAAACTTATAAACTGGCCAGAGAGGTTCTCCTACCTAAATTCGATATTCCTGAAGAATTCATCCATGAAGAGGATGAGACAGATGGAGGGAAAAGAGGTGAAAATGCCTACCTCAGACATTTGACCCTTGAAGGAGCTAAAGAAAGGTATGGTGAAATTACACCTGAAATTCAGGAACGGCTGGATTTCGAATTGGCGACCATTGAAAACACAGGGTATCCGGGTTACTTCCTGATCGTACAGGACTTCACCAGAGCGGCCAGGGATATGGGTGTCTCGGTAGGGCCTGGAAGAGGTTCGGCAGCCGGATCAGCAGTGGCCTACTGTATCGGCATCACAAATGTGG
The DNA here is from genome assembly GCA_937146645.1 of uncultured Cyclobacteriaceae bacterium. Lineage (GTDB taxonomy): Bacteria > Bacteroidota > Bacteroidia > Cytophagales > Cyclobacteriaceae > Algoriphagus. The sequence goes on along the minus strand of CAKZRQ010000030.1, from coordinate 153,438 downwards.
ACCCGATTGAGTATGATCTACTTTTTGAGAGATTCCTAAATCCGGATAGAGTCTCGCTTCCTGATATTGATATTGACTTTGATGATGAAGGTCGTGGAAAAGTGATCGACTACGTAATCAATAAATATGGCTCAAATCAGGTGGCCCAAATCATTACCTATGGAACCATGGCTGCCAAATCAGCTATTCGGGATACAGCACGAGTTTTGAATCTGCCATTGGCTGAGGCAGGTCGACTCGCAAATCTGGTTCCTGACATCAAGCTTAAGAAACTCTTTGGGCTAGCTGGAGATAAAAAAGCTTTAGCTGAAAAGCTGAAAAACCAAGGTGAACTTATCCAAAAAGCGGAAGAACTTCTGAAAGTTTCCAAAGGTCAGGATGAGTCCGCGAAGACCATAAATCAAGCGACGGTTTTAGAAGGGTCTGTTAGAAATACTGGCATTCACGCCTGTGGAGTGATTATTACGCCTGATGACATTACGAATTTTGTACCTGTGGCTTTGGCCAAAGATTCAGAGATGGTATGTACGCAGTTCGATAACTCTGTAGTGGAATCAGCTGGTCTGCTGAAGATGGACTTTCTGGGTCTCAAGACCCTGACGTTAATAAAAGATGCTTGTAAAATCGTCAAGGAACGGCATGGCATCGATTTGGATCCGGATGCCTTCCCTATCGATGATGAAAAAACCTATGAGCTATTCCAGCGAGGTGAAACAGTAGGAATCTTTCAGTATGAATCTGCTGGAATGCAGAAATACATGCGAGAGCTGAAACCTACGGCTTTTGCAGACTTGATAGCCATGAATGCGCTATACCGTCCAGGGCCTCTGGCTTATATCCCGGAATTCATTGATCGGAAACACGGCAGAAAAGATATCAGCTATGATCTCGATGATATGAAGGAATATCTGGAGGAGACTTATGGGATTACGGTTTATCAGGAGCAGGTAATGTTGCTATCGCAAAAGCTTGCTGATTTCACCAAGGGTGAGGCCGATGTCCTGCGGAAAGCCATGGGTAAGAAGCAAAAGGATGTTTTGGATAAAATGAAGCCTAAGTTCATTGAACAGGCCAGTGCCAAAGGTCATGATCCTAAAAAGCTTGAAAAGATTTGGGTTGACTGGGAAGCTTTTGCATCGTACGCATTTAATAAATCCCACTCCACTTGCTATGCCTGGGTGGCTTATCAGACCGCATATCTTAAAGCTCATTATCCGGCGGAATATCTAGCTTCTGTGTTATCCAATAACATGAATGATATCACTCAGGTAACCTTCTTTATGGAAGAATGTAAAAGGGCGGATATACCCGTTTTAGGACCAGATGTTAATGAATCCAATAGTGGTTTTACCGTGAACAAAGCTGGTGAAATCCGCTTTGGAATGGCAGCTATCAAAGGCGCTGGCTCAGCAGCCGTTCAATCGGTAATCGAGGAACGGGAAGAAAACGGACCATTTAAAAACATCTTTGAGTTCGCCAAAAGGGTCAATTCGAAAGCGCTAAATAAAAAGACTATGGAGGCCCTAGCAATGGCAGGAGCTTTTGATTGCTTCCCCGAATTCCATAGAAGACAATATCTCGAATCTTTGGATGGAGAATTCACTTTGATTGAAAAGGCGGTGAAATATGCCCAGAAGGTTCAGCAGGAAGAAGATTCAGCCCAGGTGAGCCTGTTCGGCGGTGCCTCTGGAAATATGGAAATCCCTCTACCTTCCATTCCGGATATGGAGCCTTTTTCTCAGCTACAGCAACTAAACATCGAGAAAGAGGTAGTCGGACTTTATATTTCAGGTCATCCGCTTGACCAGTACAAACTAGAAATAGAAAACTTCACCAATGCGCAAATGCCTGACCTCAGTGATGCTGAACTTCTCAGATCAAGGGGCGAACTCCGGCTTGCTGGTTCGGTGGCTTCCTTTGCGCACAGGACCACCAAAAAAGGGAATCCCTTCGGCACCCTAACCATGGAGGATTATGCAGGCTCTCACACTTTCTTCCTTTTTGGAGATGATTACATCAAGTTCAAGGAGTATTTCATGACAGGCTGGTTCCTATTTATTCAGGGCAAAGTCCAACAGAATCGATGGAAGGAAAACGAATACGAATTCAAAATCAGTAAGATCAACCTTCTGAGTGATGTGAAAGAAATGATGGTCAAGGGGGTGAGAATTGCAATTGATCTCGATGATTTGACTTACGACCTAATGGAGGATTTGCATAGCCTGACTTCTAATAACCCTGGGAAGGCGAAGCTATATTTCGAGGTTTTGGATAAGAAGGAGAACATTTCTCTTCAGCTTTTCTCGAAAACTGTCAATATCGATCCTAGCTCAAGCTTCATCAAAGTACTGGATGAAATTCCTCAGGTTAATTACAGGATTGTCTGAAGAAACTCGTTTTCAGGGAGCCCAAAGGAAAAAAAATTACACTATCGGAACTAATTAGAATAGATAATCCTTTCACTGCTATATTTGCAAAAATCCGACAGTTTAAAACCTAACATATTATGGCAAAAGCAGTAGAAATCACCGATGCGAACTTTGAAGAAATCATTAAATCAGACCAGCCAATTCTAGTCGATTTTTGGGCAGAATGGTGTGGACCATGTAAGATGATTGGACCTGTAGTAGAGGAGCTTGCTGGCGATTACGATGGTAAGGCAGTGGTTGGAAAAGTGGACGTTGATTCAAATCCAGCTGTGGCGCAAGCTTTCGGAATTCGTTCTATCCCTACACTCTTGTTCTTCAAGGACGGGGAAATCGTAGACAAGCAAGTTGGTGCTGTACCAAAGACTGTACTTTCTCAGAAATTGGACGCTCAGCTTTAATTTAAAACAACATTTGATGAAGCCACGGGAATTCTCTCGTGGCTTTTTTTTTATCTTGTACTATGCCTGAGCGACTTATTGAGCTTGATGAATTTTTGGCCCTTCGGGCAAAGCTTCCCCTAATCGATGCTCGGAGTGAGAAAGAATTCCAGCAAAGTACCATTCCTGAATCGATCAACATTCCTATTCTGAATGATGAGGAAAGAAAAATTGTGGGGACCCTTTACAAAGAAGAGGGAAACGAGGCGGCGGTGTTAAAAGGCTTTGAGCTGGTAGGTCCAAGATTCCATGAGATTCAAAAGATTGCCTTACAAAAATTCCCTGGTAAAAAAGTACTTATCTACTGCTGGCGCGGAGGAATGAGAAGTCAGATTTTATCCTGGTTACTGGGAATGGTAGGCTTTGAAATCTTCAGGCTAAAAGGCGGTTATAAAACGTATCGTACCAGAACCTTTGAACTCGTGAGGAAGGAATATCCATTGGTGATTTTAGCGGGAAGAACAGGGACTGGAAAGACCAGGCTTTTGAAATCTTTGGAGCAGGAAGGGGAACAGGTTATTGATCTTGAGGATCTCGCAAACCATAAAGGTTCTTCATTCGGTGGAATAGGTCAGCCGTCACAGCCATCGGTCGAACAGTTCGAAAATCTTTTGGCTGAAAGCCTAATCAAGCTAAATAAGAATAATCGAATCTGGGTAGAAAATGAAAGTCGCAGAATCGGAAAAGCCATCCTACCTGACACTTTTTATAATCAGATGCTCGAGGCTCCACTAGTGTCAATACTGAAAACTCGAAAAGAGCGTATTGATCTGATTAAGGAAGAATATGGAAGTCTGGACAGGGATGCTTTGATTCAGGCAGTTCTCAGGCTCCAAAAGAAACTCGGAGGATTAAGGACCAAGCAAATCATCGAACTTATTAAGGCAGATGAAAAAGAAAAGTGGATCGAAATGACGCTGGACTATTATGACAAGGCCTATGATTTTGATCTGAAAAACCATAAAACCCATTATACTTTTGAACTTGATCTCTCTTCAAAATCTGAGGAGGATTCCATCAATGAATTGATTTATGTTAGAGAAAAATTCGAACGAACCCTCGCCGGATAAACTCACCCAATGGAGTACTGGTTCCGGCTGCGGATGCAAAATAGCTCCTGCTGTTCTGGAAGAAATTCTTTCATCTAGCGGTTCCTTATCACAAAATGACCCTAAGCTTCTTGTTGGGAATTCGGGAAAGGATGATGCTGCTGTTTATCAGGTTTCGGATGAAATAGCCATGATCAATACGGTAGACTTTTTCACTCCGATCGTTGATGATCCCTTTGATTTTGGCAGGATTTCCGCTGCCAATGCCATTTCAGATATTTATGCCATGGGTGGTAGGCCTCTTTTTGCTAATGCCATTTTGAGCTGGCCTACGGATAAGTTGGCTCCGGCCTTAGCGGCCAAAGTCATGGAAGGTGCAAAGGCCATTTGTAAAACCGCAGGAATTGAGCTAGCCGGAGGGCACAGCATAGCTGCCAAAGACCCAATTTTTGGCCTGTCCGTCAATGGAACTGTTCATCCAAAAAAGATTAAAACCAATAAGGGAGCTCAGCCCGGTGATCAAATTTACTTGACCAAACCGATCGGTGTTGGAGTCTTTGCAACAGCTCTGAAAAGAGGTATGATTTCCGAAGCCCATTACCTTAACTTACTGGATACAGCATGCAGACTCAATAGTATTGGTGGAACGCTTGGAGACTATACCGAAGTCCATGCCATGACCGATGTAACTGGTTTTGGCATTTTAGGCCATCTCATTGAAATGTGTGAGGCTTCAGGCACATCGGCTGAAATTCATTTACCCAGTCTTCCTGTCCTCGAAGGAGTCAAGGTTTACGTAGATCAATTTGTATTTCCTGACAACACCTATAGAAACTGGAACGCATTCAGCCCCAAAACGGAAGGTGTCAACGGAATGGATCTGGTAAAACTTTGTGATCCACAGACCTCAGGAGGCCTTCTGATTGCAGTTCAAGTGGATAGCATTAACTCATTTGAAAAAACAATGAAAGATGTGAATCAAGTGGTTTGGAAAATAGGTCAATTCACCGAGAACAAAGAGAAAATCGTTACCGTTTTGAATGAGTAATCAATCATTTCGGTATGCTTAGGATACTTCTTTTACTACCCCTTTTACTTTTTATAACTCACATTGGCATGGCACAAGTACCAGATGGTATCATCAGTGAATTAATTATTCTGAATGTAAACACTGGTGAGGAGAAAACTATCCTTAAGGAAAAGAGACATTTTGAAGCTCCGAGTTGGTCAAGGGATGGGGGTTACCTACTTATCAATGCCGATGACTTTCTGGAGAAGATTAGCCTTGATGGTGAAAACTTAGGCCAACTTTTCCCTGATCAAGTATCCAGAGTCAATAACGACCATGGTTTTTCTTTTGATGGAGAGACACTGGTCTTCAGCAAGAATGAGGAAGGGCTTAGCTCAAGAATTTATGTTGTTCCGATGGAAGGAGGTGAACCCAGATTAGTCACTCCAAACTATCCTAGTTATTGGCACGGGATTAGTCCCGATGGAAAGACATTGGTTTATTGCGCAGAACGAAATGATTCCTGGGATGTCTATGCCATACCAACTGCTGGAGGAGTTGAAGTTCGCCTGACTGAAGCAGAAGGATTAGATGATGGCCCTGAATTCTCCTACGATGGAAAATGGATCTATTTCAATTCCCATCGGACTGGTTTAATGGAGGTCTATAGAATGAAACCAGATGGTTCAGGAGTGGAGCAATTAACAGATGACAAACTGGATAATTGGTTTCCTCATCCTTCTCCAGATAATCGCTCTGCCGTGATGATTTCTTATATCAAAGATCAAGGTGGGGCACATCCATTTGGAAGGGATGTAAAACTGCGTCTTTTGGATGTTGAGACTAAAAAAGTTAAAGATTTGACCCCTGTTTTTTATGGAGGGCAAGGCACCATCAACGTGCACTCCTGGTCACCCGATGGGGACTGGATTGCCTTTGTAAAATATCACAGACCGGATTAGTCCAGTACCTTAATTTTAACACTTCGATAGTAGATCACACTTTCAGGATCATGCGCTTGAAGAGCAATGGTACCAGAACTTAATTTCTTTGTACCTAGATCACCTGAGCGTATCTCTGATTCATCGAAGGCATTGATTAGGGTATCATTCACATAAACCTTAATACTCTTCCCTTTTACAACGATGTGCTCGGTATACCACTCATCGTCTTCAACATACGTCTCCCTCACATCCTGAAAGGAATAAACTGAACCGGTTTTGCGCCAGTCCTTATGGCTTTGGTTTACCTGTATTTCATAGCCCACTGCAGGCCAGCCGCTTTCTTGATATTCTGTATGAATAAATATTCCAGAATTCGCCCTAGACATGGTCTTAAGCTCCACTTTGAGCTCAAAGTCTTTGAACTCTGCTCCTTCAACCTCTCCAACATAAAAGGCATGACCTCTGGGTCCAGCAACTTTGATCATTCCATCCGCCACTGAAAAAGAAGATGGATTCTCAGATAGCTTCCAACCATCCAAATTCTCTCCATTAAATAACTCGATCCACTCACTGTCTTGGGCGAAGGCTGTGATTGAAATCAAAAAGGTGAATAGAAATGATACTAAGTTCTTCATGGCTATTGAGGTTTATTAAATGAAAAGTACATGTTTCAGTCCAAAAGCTCTTTACCCTTCACACAAAAAAACCCTGCAGTACTTAAACCACAGGGTTTGAATTTATCTCAAGAGTATCTTAAAGGTCGATTCCCATAAAGGACATAAAGGCGATTCCCATTAGTCCTGTTAAAAGCATGGTGATTCCTAAGCCTTTCAAACCATTTGGAACATTGGAATACTTTAACTTCTCACGAATGGCAGCTAGTGCTACGATCGCAAGGAAGAAACCTGTACCCGATCCGAAACCATAAACAGCTGACTCGGCAAGCGTATAATCTCTTTGCGCCATGAAAAGTGATCCACCGAGGATGGCACAGTTTACAGCAATCAATGGAAGGAAGATTCCCAAAGCACCATAAAGCGCTGGAGCGAACTTCTCTACTACCATCTCTACCAACTGCACCATTGCCGCGATAATGGCAATAAACATGATGAAACGAAGGAATGAAAGGTCTACTTCAGCAAGGCTTGCCGTCACCCACGTCAGAGCTCCCTCTTTCAATACATATTCGTTCAGCAACCAGTTTACAGGAACTGTCACTGTCAATACGAAGATTACCGCTGCACCAAGACCTAGAGCAGTACTCACTTTTTTCGAAACCGCCAAAAAGGAACACATCCCGAGGAAGTAAGCGAAAACCATGTTGTCAACAAAAATTGACCGAATTCCTAAATTGAATAAATCCATTTCTATTGAGTTTTAGTGTTCTACGTATCCAGTTTTGGTTCTCTGAACCCAAATAATCAATCCTAAAATGATGAATGCACCCACAGGAGAAACCATCAATCCATTAGTGGCTAATTGGAAATCATCTCCAAAGAGACCTGACACATAATCGTAAATTGGAATTCCGAAAATAGCACCTGACCCAAGTAATTCTCTAAAGAAGGCTACCGCCAAAATAATCCAGGAATACCCAAGCGCTGAGCCAAACCCATCAAGAATGGAATCATAAGGCTTGTTACCTAAAGCAAAAGCTTCAAGTCTACCCATTACGATACAATTTGTAATAATCAAACCTACAAATACAGAAAGCTCTTTATACATATCATATGCAAAAGCTTTCAGTACCTCATTTACCAAAGTCACCAAAGTGGCAACCACAGCAAGTTGTACGATAATTCGAACACGAGTAGGAATGGTATTTCGAAGCAATGAGATCGTAAGGTTTGCCATCACGATTACAAATACCACAGAAATTGCCATCACGAGGGTAGGTTTCATCTGGGTAGTTACCGCAAGAGCAGAGCATATACCCAATACCTGAATGGTAATCGGGTTGTCATCCACCAAGGGATCAGATATTAATTTTTTACGCCGCTTTGAAAGCAAAGCTTCAGCTGGCTTTTTTTCTAATACTTTTTCAGCAGTTTCAGCACTCATATCTTTTCGTGTTGATTTAATTAATACGCGGCCGCTACCGCATCAGAAGATTTCTTTGATTCAATGAACGGAAGATAGGCTCCAAGATAATTCTCTAGCATTGCGTTTACACCATTTGCGGTGATCGTCGCACCAGACATTCCATCTACCATATGTGGATCGCTTGAATAGTCTTTTCCTTCACCCTTTTGCATGGCTACAGAAACTAGATCGCCTGAGCCGTCAAAAATTTCTTTGCCTTGGTATCTCGCCTGAACACCAGGTTCAGTAATTCTTGCACCAAGACCTGGGGTTTCACCCACGTGAGATAGAGTGATACCTCCTATGGTATTCATATCAGTATCCAAAGCTAGGAACCCAGAAATCGCATCCCAAAGACCTGCTCCGTAAACTGGAAAAATATAGGACTCAATAGCAGAATCATCACCTTCAGCATGGAAGATAAATACTGGATAAAGTCTATCCTCAGCGGCCATTTTGTAATTCTTTGCGATATCAACGTTCTCAGCGGTTACTGCTGCACCATCCTTTTCGGAAACCGGTGCCCCATTAATATCAACTACAATAGAAGCAATTCTTGAAGCATAAAACTCATTTATTTGCTCTGGTGTCATAGCTGCAATTTCATCTCCTGAAATCACCGCGCCTAGAATCTGCTTTTTCTTATCGAGAGCTTCTGCTTCTTTTTGGAGTGGACCCAAAACCTGAGAAGTACCGGAAAGTAAAAGACCCAATACTACGGTCAAAATGACCGAAAATGTAATGATGTAAGCGTTAGACTGTTGCACGTTGTAACCTCCTTGTTTTATTAGCTTTTACTACGTAATAATCGATTAGCGGAGCGAAAACATTCATAAATAATACCGCTAGCATAATTCCCTCAGGATATGCAGGATTCGTCACACGAATAATCACTGTAAGCATACCTATGAGTAAACCATAGATCCATTTCCCAACTTCCGTTTGAGCTGCCGAAACCGGATCAGTGGCCATAAATACAATACCAAATGCAATACCTCCCATTACCCAGTGATACTGAGGTGGCATTGCCATAAATTCATTTGCTGCAAATAGATTCATTACCAAGCCCATTAGATAAGCTCCAGCGAATCCGGAAACAATTATTTTCCAACTTGCTACGCCTGTTCCGATAAGGATAAGTGCTCCAAGTAAGGCCATCAAAGTGGAAGTCTCACCAATTGATCCTGGAATCCATCCAATGAACATATTCATAAAGCTGAACATGTCTGAGCCAAGGGCAGTGTTATGATTAGCTAGTGCTTCTGTAACTGGTACACTATCAACTCCTGCATTATACGCAACTGCAAGAGCCGTAGCTCCTGAGAAACCATCAACTGCAGCTTTTTCACCTAAATAAGTCCAAACCTGATCTCCAGAAAGCTGAGCAGGATATGCGAAATAAAGGAATGCTCTGGCCGTCATAGCTACGTTCAGGATATTCATCCCGGTTCCGCCGAAAACTTCTTTAGCGATCACTACTGCAAATACCGTTGCTAGAGCTACCTGCCATAATGGAGTAGTAGCTGGCACAACCAAAGGAATCAACATCCCCGTTACCAGGAAGCCTTCATTAATCGGGTGCTTTCGGATCACCGCAAATGCCCCTTCCACGGCACCACCTGCAGCATAAGCCACGATTACGATAGGCAATACCAATTGCAGGCCTACCCAAAGCTTATCTCCGAAGTTTTCCCAAAGACCAGCAGTTTCACCTACTGCCAACATATGCTGATGCCCGGTATTATAAATACCAAAAAGCAAACACGGAATCATGGCCACCACTACGGTGATCATCATTCTTTTAAGGTCTATTGCGTCCTTCACCTGAGCTCCTTTGATTCCAGTCGTATGATTTGGACTGAATAGGAACGTCTCTCCCGCCTCAAATGCGTAATAGAATTGTTCAAGCTTTCCACCCTTTTCAAAAAGTGGCTTCTGCTTGTCCATTAAATCTCTTAGAAATTTCATATGGATTAACTGTATTGAATTAAATCTAAACCTTCTCTTACCAGCTTCTGTACTGGGTGCTTGGATACATCTACAAATTCACAAAGCGCAAGATCTTCTTCCACCACTTCGTAAATTCCTAGCTCTTCCATTTCATCGAAATCTTCTGCCATGATCGCCTTAAGAAGGTAAACTGGAAGAATATCCATTGGAGTCACTGATTCGAAAACCCCAGTCTGTACAAATGCTCTCTCCTCTCCTCTTCCATTGGTGTCAAGCACAAATTCTTTCTTTGGCGTAAGGAATGAAAGCAAACCTAATGCTCTATGGTAACTGAGCTTTTTGGTAGTCGGCTTCGCCCAACCTAAAAACTCGTAATAATCTCCTTCTGGAATGACAGTGATCTGATTATGGTAGAATCCCAGGAATCCTTCCATATTGATTTTCTCACCAGTCAAAACGTTTCCTGAGATCACTCTTACGTGACCTGAATTAAGGTTACCCTTTACAAAAGATGTAACGCTTGCTCCGGTAATTGTCTTCACATAAGCAGTCTTGGTAAGCTCAGAACCAGTAATAGCGATGGTCTTGGAAGCATCATAAACCCCTCCAATAATAAATCGACCAATCTGAGCAACTCCTGAAGGACTTACCGTCCAAACGATCTCCCCTTTATTGATTGGGTCAATGTGATGAATTTGAACTCCAACATTTCCTGCCGGGTGCGGACCAGAAAACTTATTGATCTCTACATTCTTGAGCCCTGAAAACACGTCAGGAGTGCCTTTGCTTCCATCCACACCCAGATGAACTTTGCCGGAGGTAAGCTTCGCCAAAGCATTGATACCCGCCTGCATGGCTTCAGACTGCCCTTGAAGAGCAAAACCGAAATCAGGTGCAAGTGGATGCGAATCGAATCCAGATATGAAAATAGCCTTCGGAGTATCCGCAGGATTAGCTACGATTCCAAAAGGCCTCTGTACTATATTTGGCCATACTCCACTTTCTGCGAGGGCAGAAGCAAGAGCATCTCTGTCGATGGAATCGAGGTCTACAGAATCAAATTTTTCTTGGGTATTCTTGCCATCAGACTTGATAACAATTTCTAGCAACTTTCGGCGCTCACCTCTTTTCACATCAATAACTTCACCTGAAACAGGAGAAGCATATTTGACCTGATCCATTGCCTTATCAAATAAAAGCGTAGTTCCTGCTTTTACCTGATCACCAACATTGACGGCAACTTTTGGTCTTTGAATTCCTAGAAAATCGGTTGGCTTGATTGCGTATGTTTCGGGAGTACTAAACTCTGCCAGCTCTTGCGGTGCTTTTCCTGCAAGGTTGATGTCGAAACCTTTCTTCAGCTTGACTACTTTTGACATTTTTATTTTGTGTTCTCTGAGTCTTTGAAAAACGCCACAAACTTAATAAATAACCTTTTATTTCAGGCCTATATCGGATATAATGTTTGATCTTTTCTTAGAGTGGTAAATTGTCCATGGAGAAAGGTCTATGCAGGCTGCAAATCCTCCTCCATACTCTCCACTTTTTCCTTCACCTGATCCATCAGCCATCTTGGTGTGGAAGTAGCTCCGCAAATACCAACTTTATCTCCTGGCTGGAGCCATTCAGGCTGGATAGCATTCTCATTTTCAATGAAATAGCTTCTTGGATTTTGACTTAAGCAAACCTGATAAAGTGCTTTTCCATTTGAGCTCTTCTTACCTGAAACAAAAAGAATCACGTCATTTTCCTGAGAAAACTTGAAAAGCTGTGGTTCACGGTTAGATACCTGCCGGCAGATAGAATCATTGGAATTAAAGTCCAATTGAGTCAGCTCGCCCTTTTCAGCTTTTAATCTTTCTTCGATTTTCCCTGAAATAGCATAAAAACCCTTGGTGCTTTTAGTGGTCTGACTAAACAGAGTAACAGGACGTGAATAATCTATCTTCTCTAAATCTTCATCTTCCATCACCACAATCGCCTTTTCTAAAGTCTGCCCGGTAAGTCCAATTACCTCCGCATGACCTTTCTTTCCATAAATTACGATCTGTCCATCCTCGCGCTCCATTTTATCAAACGCAGATTTAACCCTATGCTGCAGTTTCAGCACTACTGGGCAACTTGCATCAATAAGCTCAATATTATTCTCAATCGCCATTTTATAGGTTTCTGGCGGTTCTCCGTGCGCACGGATTAGGACTTTGCAGTCCCTCAATTCGCTTAGCTGCTCCCGATCGATGATGATCAGGCCCTTTTCTCTAAGCCTTTTTACTTCCATGGCATTATGGACGATGTCTCCGAGGCAATACAAAGTATCCCCATTAGCCATCTCGTCCTCAGCCATTTTTATGGCGAACTCTACTCCAAAACAATAGCCCGAATTCTCGTCAATTGTTACTTGCATAGCTTTCTTCTTTTTCGATTCTTTCCCTCGCCAGGTCAATTACTATATCAACCTGATCTTCAAATTTCAATTCACTCGTGTCCAACTCCACTGCATCCGCTGTTTTAATCAGCGGGCTTTCCTCCCTAGAGGAATCCAACTCATCTCTTTTGGCTAGATTATTCTTGATCTCGTCTAAAGAATAAACGTTCCCCTCAGCGGAGAGTTCCTTCAAGCGGCGCTTTGCTCTGGTCTCTAAATCTGCAGTCATGAACATTTTTAATCCTGCATCAGGAAAGACCACAGAGCCGATATCCCTACCATCCATTACCACTCCTTTGGCGGAACCAAGCTTTCGCTGCTTTGCAACCATGGCTTGTCTAACCAGTTTTATGGAAGCTACCTTACTCACATTATTGGAAACTTCCATCTGTCGAATTTCAGACTCCACATTCTTGCCATTCAAGAAGGTCAATTGATCTCCACTCACAGGGTCCTTCTTAAACTCAATTTCCACGTTTTCTAATGCTTCTGAAACAGCATTGGAATCCTCTAGGTCAAATGGATTTTGAAGATAATAAAAGGTTACAGCCCGGTACATGGCTCCTGAATCGAGATAGGTATAGCCGAGATTTTTTGCGACAGCTTTAGCCGTTGAACTCTTTCCGCACCCACTCTGCCCATCAATTGCAATCACGATTTTACCCATGAAAAAGTCTCTCTTTCGACGTTTTTATTTCAGGGCAAATATAGTAGTTTTAATCCAATTGCCCTGTGAATTAGGGCTTTTCTCCATCAGTCATTTGTCAAGAAAAACCTCATTATAAACTCATGAAAATTCAGGGTCAGCTAGTTGATATTCAAGCAAGGCAAATCCGGACTGCAGAGGTGGATATCCAGGAAGGCTTGATAAAAACCATAACCGATCTACCCGATAATCCTAAGCTTCCTTTTCTATTGCCTGGTTTTATCGATGCCCATGTTCATGTGGAATCTTCCATGCTCGTCCCGTCTGAGTTTGCCAGGCTCGCTGTGGTGCATGGAACGGTGGCAACAATCTCAGATCCGCATGAAATCGCCAATGTTTGTGGGATTGAGGGAGTGAATTATATGATCGATAATGGTAATCAGGTTCCGTTTAAATTTTATTTCGGTGCCCCATCATGCGTGCCTGCTACCCCATTCGAAACTGCCGGAGCCGAAATTGATGCTGCTGGCATAGAAGAACTCATGAGCCGGGATGAGATCCTATATCTCGCGGAAATGATGAATTGGCCGGGAACTGTGAATCAGGATCCGGCAGTCATGGAAAAAATCAAGATTTCTAAGAAATATGGAAAACCTATTGATGGTCATGCTCCAGGCCTCACGGGTGAGTTAGCCAGGAAATATATAGAAGCTGGCCCGAGCACAGACCATGAATGCTTCACTTACGAGGAGGCATTGGGCAAAATAAAATTAGGGATGAAAATCGCTATTCGGGAGGGTTCTGCAGCCAAGAATTTCGAAGCTTTGATCGACCTAATCGATGATTATCCTGAGATGATTATGTTTTGTTCTGATGACAAGCATCCGGATAATCTGGCAGTAAGCCATATAAATGAATTAGCTGCTCGAGCTATCGCAAAGGGAAAAAACGTATTCGATGTGCTCAAAGCAGCCTGCCTAAACCCTATTGAGCACTATTCCTTAAATGTGGGGCAACTGAGAGCGGGGGATCAAGCAGATTTTATTCTTGTCGAGGACCTCAAGGATTTCAGAGTATTGGAGACTTACATAGATGGAATTTTAGTGGCACAAGCTGGAAAAACATTAATCTATCCTGTTTCCAACTCCATCATCAATAATTTCCATTGCTTGCCAAAAGCTCCCGACGACTTTTCATTGCAAGCAAATTCCACCAAAGTTCGAGTGATTGAAGCTCTCGACGGTCAATTGATCACCCCTGAGGTAGAAGGTGAAATTATCCTTAAGGATGGAAAGGCCTATTCAAATCCAGAAAAGGATATCCTGAAAATCACTGTGGTGAATCGCTACCAAAACGCGAATCCATCCATTGCCTTTATCAAGAACTTCGGCTTGACATCAGGGGCTATTGCATCATCAGTCGGTCATGACTCACATAATATCATCGCGGTTGGGGTGGATGAAAATTCCATCTGTCGAGCAGTGAATCTGATTATTCATGCAAAAGGTGGCGTATCCGCTGTAAATGCACAGGAAGAAAAGATTCTCCCACTTCCAGTAGGTGGGATTATGTCGGCTTCGGATGGCTATGAGGTAGCACATGCCTACACGACCATAGATACCATGGCCAAAGAGATGGGATCTAAACTCAATTCTCCTTTTATGACATTGAGCTTTATGGCACTTCTGGTTATCCCGGACTTAAAACTCAGTGACAAAGGACTTTTTGATGGTAAGAAATTTGAGTTTGTGGACTTGGAGATTGAATAACTATTCAATTACCACCTTCTCCTTCTTCGGATACTTGACTTCATAACCTAGCTTGAGGACCTTCTGCTCTCCGGGATCGAGTTCCAGATTCCAGGTTACAATTCCATCCTCTTCATTCAAATCGCCCTTGCTAAGGTCGGTAATTTCTACAGTGATGGCACTATTCACAGAGACTGGAACTTGGTCTAAAACCTGAATAGAAATTGGAACGGATTTATTATTCCTAACCGTAATCTCGAATTCTCTCGACTCTGTGATGTTTGAGCCTATACTTTTCTTTTTTGAAAACTCCTGATTCTTCTCCCGGCTCACCAAAATGCTTTGATCCCGACCAAGTGAGATGGACAAGCTATCTGCACTTGCTGAAGTGGCCAAAATGGAACGCCCGACATAGCCATCTTCGAAATATAGATTGCTCTCCCCATCCAAGAGACTGTACTGACTCCAGTCATTTATTTGGGCAATCAGGTAGACATCTGTATCGAGTTTGGGGATTACCCGATATTGAAACTCTGCCGGGATATCATACTGTCTGAGATCGATAAGAGTCTTAGGACCCTCACTAGAAATGGAGTAGGGTTCTTCCACCTCAATTTCCACTGTAGTCTGATTTTCTCTGAAAACGGTTTGAATCGGGGCAGCTTCAGGTACTTCCATATCAAACTGTACTTCATTTGATCTCTTACTTTTAGTAGACGATCCTGTGACGACAATTTCACTCAAAGTAGACGTATCCTCTTCTAACTTGATATTGATATTTGCTCGTTTTCGGATTTGTATTTCCTTGCTGGTAAAGCCCACAAAAGAAAAAACCAACGAGCCCTGACCGTCAGGAACAGCAATTGAATACTTGCCATCTATATTTGTAGCTGTACCAATTGTGGATCCGCGAACTAAAACCGAGACGCCAGGTAATGGTTCACCGTTATTATCAACTACAAGACCCTCCACAATTCCTTCAAAAGGCGTGGTAGACTTTGGCGTGAATGTAGTATACCTCGCATAGTTCAGCTCCCACTTGTCTAATTCTGGTGCAAGGCCATTTTTATTAGGATTGCCATTGGAGAATTTCATTTTAACATCCGACCAATCCACACCGGTGTTTTGGTAGACCTCCGCCTTGTAATTAAGTTCCAGTGGTTGGGAGACATCATTCACCCGAACATCATATTTCGGGTACCAACCAGCATTCCCTACCAAATAATTCAAACTTAAAGTAGCTGTACCCGGAGAATCAGCCTTGATCCTAACTAAAACCTGAGCAGTAGATTCCGTTTCGGTTACCTCAAGCGTCCTGATCTGATTTCGCAATTGACGAATCCGTAAATCCTTTTTGGATTTTCGCTCTTTGATTTCAATCTCCTCTTTTTTAATCGCCATCAAAGATCTATCGTAGAAAGCAAGCGTTCCTTCCAGCTCGCTTACAGAAAGATTGCTCTGGCTGCCGCTGATTTTCTTATTTGCGCTAAGCAGCTCTTCCTTCTCTGATAAAACTGAAAGTCTTGCTTCATCTATCTCCGACTCAGACTCGATCTTATCGATTTCAGCTTTCAACTTTTCGACCTCATCGGCAGAACCACCGGTTTCAAGATAGTCCATCCTCTTGTTCACCGCCTGAATAGTAAAGTTTCCCTGACCTTTGACCTGAATGCTATTTTCCTGTAGGAAAGGTGATAACCCAGTCACCACTAAGACGCTTTCACCAGCAGGATATCTACCACTTGCCTCCGTAAAAATTTGAGCGCCAGACAGAAAAAGCGTAACGTCTTTTATTTCGGATTTAAGTTTGGTTTCGGTTTGGGCTTTGGCTTGGCCAAAAAGAATGATAAATGCCAAAAAGGAAGACAAAAGGGAAGATTTCATAGCAGGGTAATTTACCCGAGAAATCAACTAAAAAAATATGTCAAATCAAAAGGTTCTTTAAAAATCAACCCTCTGAAGTAAAATGGAAATTGATGTCAGGATAGTTATCCTGAACCATCTGGAGCCAAGCTCTTGATTCTGCCATGAAAACCAATTTACCATCTCTGTCTTTTGCGATATGACGGCTCTTCGATCGGATAAATTCATCCAGTTGTGCCTTGTCATCACTGCTAATCCAGCAAGCCTTGTAGAGGTTTAGAGGCCTGAAATCTACGGTAGCATTGTATTCATTTTTCAATCGAAATTGGATCACCTCGAACTGAAGCTGCCCAACAGTCCCAACTACTTTTCTCGCACCAATGTCAAAAGTAAAAAGCTGCGCGACTCCCTCTTCCATGAGTTGCTTCAGTCCTTTCTCCAGCTGCTTGGTTTTCATGGCGTCCTTATTGATCACTTCTCTGAAAATCTCAGGAGAAAAGCTAGGAATCCCAATAAACTTCAAATCCTCACCATCGGTCAAGGAATCACCAATTTTTAGATTGCCCGTATCATAAAGGCCAACAATGTCACCTGGATAAGCCTGATCGATGATCTCCTTATCTTGAGCCATAAACTGAGTAACATTGGAAAAACGAAGCGGCTTTGTGCCAAGCACATGATTGTATGGTTTGTTCCTTTGGAAAGTCCCCGAGCAAATCCGCATAAATGCAATACGGTTCCGGTGGTTTGGGTCCATGTTGGCATGGATCTTAAAAACAAAGCCGGAAAACTTATTCTCTTCTGGAAGAACCTCTCGCTCTTCGGTATTTCTACTTTTTGGCTTTGGAGCGATGCGAATAAAAGTGTCCAGCATTTCATTCACTCCAAAATTATTCACTGCCGATCCAAAGAAGACCGGCGCTACTTTTCCATCCAGATACTCGTTCACATCGAATTCAGGATATACCCCTTCGATAAGCTCCACATCTTCACGCAACTGGTCGGCGTCAGTATCTCCAATCAGCTCATCCAGCTTAGAATCGTTTAAATCTTTGAAGGTCTGACGATCATCAGAAAGCTGCCTTTGGGATGGCGTGAATAGATTCAATTGTTGATCATAGAGATTGTAAACACCCTTAAATCCTTTGCCCATTCCGATGGGCCAGGTCAGGGGTCGAACGCTAATATTTAGCTTCTCCTCCACTTCGTCCAATAGGTCGTATGGATCTCTGCCTTCACGATCCAGCTTATTGATAAAGCAGATTACCGGAGTATTTCTCATCCTACAGACTTCCATTAATTTTTCAGTCTGAATCTCCACACCTTTCACACAGTCAATCACCATAATTACAGAGTCTACCGCAGTGAGTGTACGGTAAGTATCTTCAGCAAAATCCTGGTGACCCGGGGTATCGAGGAGATTAATTTTCATATCCTGATACTCAAAACCCATAACGGATGTAGCCACAGAGATACCTCTCTGCTTTTCGATTTCCATCCAGTCCGATTTGGTAGCCGTATCTATTTTATTCGACTTAACAGCTCCCGCGGTTTGTATGGCTCCGCCAAAAAGAAGAAGTTTTTCAGTCAAAGTAGTCTTGCCTGCATCAGGGTGAGCGATGATGGCAAAAGTCCTTCTTTTATTGATTTCCTCGGTAAGATTCATGGGTGTGTGAATTGAGGTGCAAAGGTAAGGAAAATGGATTTACGAACTTAGATTTATGACTTACGATATCGGATTCATGGGACTTTTAAATTCTCAATAATGAGATTTCATACTTCAGGTTTCCTACTTCCTTTAGTACTCTAAGAGCCCATCTGTAATGAATTGCTCTGCACCTTCAAGGCTACTGTGAAGGACAATTCTAAAGGTCGTTCCTTTTCCTACTTCTGAGGACTTTACAAAAATCTTCCCGCCATGATATCCTTCGATAATCCGTTTTGCAAGAGTCAGGCCTAGCCCCCAACCTCTCTGTCTGGTGGAGAATCCTGGGTTGAACACTTTCTTGTACATGGTCTTCTCCATGCCTTTCCCAGTGTCTTCGATATCAACCAATACGAACTTATCACTGTCCTGTAGGATGCTAATATTAATTTGACCAACTCCCTTCATAGCATCCACCGCATTCTTACAAATGTTCTCAATCACCCATTCAAAAAGTGGTTTGTTCATCATGGCCTCCAGATCTCGAGCATCAGAATTTATCTGAAGATCCACCTTGGTGGAAATTCTGGGTCTGAGATAATTGATGGTATCCTCTATTGAATTATAGAGATTTTCAGATTTGATATCAGGCTTACTACCAATGGAGCTGAAACGCTCGGTAACCATTCTCAGCTTCACCACATCCTTATCCATTTCCTGAATGATCTCCTTGTTTTCCTCCCAGACAGGGGAATTCCTGAGGTAATCTATCCAAGCCATCAGAGAAGCTATGGGAGTACCAAGCTGATGAGCCGTTTCTTTAGTTAGACCTGCCCAAACTCTGTTTTGCTCTGCAATTCTACTTTGATTAAAAAGGGTGTATGCCAAAATCCCAAAGATCAGAATTACGGCAAGTTGGATGTAAGGGTAGTATTTTAAGTTTAGCAGAAGCTCAGAGTTACGGAAGTAGATGAGAATATCCGCCTCCTGCAAATAAATTGGATCATACTCCTCTCTCATCTCAGCAAGCTCAGTCTGCAAGGTTTTCACAGAATCCTGAGCAGTCGCATTCTTTTTGAATTTGATGTTTCGAAACTCGATAGGATTCTCTTCAGCATCCACCATGATGATGGGGATAGAGTAGTTTTGCTGGATGATTTCCTGATTGATAAAAGTTAATCCCTCGGCGGTTGTAGCAGCGTATTCAAGAGCCGATGAAAGCAATTCGATTTGTCGTCTTTCCCGATTTCGGAGTTCCTCAACAAGTCGACTTGTGTACCAGATAGATCCAGCGCCAATGACAATAGAAACCAAAAAAACCAGCCACTTTACCTGTTTCCTATTCTGGTAAAAGTCTATAGAAGTTAAGTCCTGAAATCGGTTTTTCATTAAATTCAAGTTGGCTAGGCCGCCAAACAATTAACCCCATGACCTCATAGATATTATATGTTGGTCATAGATTTTATCATTGGGGATTTTGGCACTTTCAACCACCAATTTAAGTTAATATAAGGAACACCAAAAGAATCAAAAATATGAAAACGAATGACATTGGGCTTGGAGTAAAAGACAGCAAAGCCCTGATCGGAAAATTGAATATTCTATTAGCAAACTTTCAAGTGTATTACCAAAACCTCAGAAATTTCCACTGGAATGTCAGTGGCCCAAACTTTTTTGAGCTTCACGCAAAGTTTGAAGAGTTATATACCACTGCCAATGAAAATGTGGATGAAGTGGCGGAAAGAATTCTGACTTTAGGCGGCAGACCCCTGTCGTCTTACGCAGAGTACATCGATGCAGCTACTATAAGAGAGGCTGGTGAGGTTAAAGACTCCGCCAAAATGGTTTCTGAAATTCGAGACAACTTAAACGTCTTGTTGGAAATAGAAAGGTCAGCTTTGGAAGCTGCTTCTGAACAAGGTGATGAGGGTACTGTGACCTTAATGAGTGATTACATCACTGCGAAGGAAAAAACCGTTTGGATGCTGTCCGCATACTTACGTTAATTTGTAGCATATATTAAAATAAAAAATCCCGGCTAGGCCGGGATTTTTTATTCACTTGACTTTATCCATTTCCAAAGCAACTTGTAGCTCGGCTTCGTACCATGCATAAGAATACCTATTCGATAAATTTTGGCAGCAACCCAGGTGGTTGCTAAAAATCCAAGAACCAGAAGCCCCATGGAAAGTAAAAGCTCATACCATGGAACACCATAACTGACTCGCCCCATCATGCCGATCGGTGAGGAAAGTGGAATTATAGAAAGCCAAAAAGAGGTGGTACTATTTGGATCATTCAATACAAAGACGAACAAACCCATATATGCTACTAGCAGCGGAATGGTAACCGGAAACATAAACTGTTGAGCTTCTGAGGGAGCATCAACCGCTGAGCCAATAGCCGCGAATAAAGCTCCATACAATAGATACCCACCCAAAAAGTAGAAGATAAAGCTCATGGTAATGGTGAAGAAATCAATCCCATTAATCACTTGAAGAATCTCAGCAACATCACTATCCATAGGCACAGCCTCCGTGAATTCTTCGGTTGGCATGTCCTGAACTGCCAGTTCCATGGCTTGTTCTTGGGGAAGCTGCATTCCCAAATAGCCTGTGACAAGAGTAGTTAAGCCTCCTATTAAAACTACCCAGATTAAAAACTGTGTCAATCCTACTCCAGCAACTCCAATGATTTTGCCCATCATCAATTGAAAGGGCTTTATAGAGGAGACCAGAATTTCTATGATTCGATTGGATTTCTCTTCGATTACCCCTTGCATGATCTGATTTCCATAGATAAAAATGAACATGTAAATCAGGATTCCAGCCACAAATCCTATGGCATAATTAACAGTGGCATTACTTACGCTTTCAGTGCCTTCGTCATCTAACCTGATGGAGCGAATCGATACATCCGTTCGTACTTCTGAAATTACTTTAGGGTCGATTCCACTTCTCACAAGTCTCTGTTCCTCTATTTTCTTTTTCAAGCGATTTTCTAGTCGCATGATGAAGTTCATATTTGGGTTGTCCTCTCCGTAATAGACGATTCCTTGAGGGTCGGCTAAATCGATCTTTGGAATAAGTAGAAACCCATAGCGGTCTCCTTCCTGAACCAGCTTTTTACCCTCTTCCGGGCTCACATCAGAAAATGAAAATGCGTATTGCTCAGAGCTTTCCAGAAAGAACAATTTATTCTCATCTACGACCTCAATAATTCTCAGAGCCTGACTATCTCGCTCTTCCAGAGCAACCCAAACAATGATTCCCATTAAGGCTGGAAAGATTAATGGAGTCAAAAGTGTAGCTAGTAAAAAGGATCTCTTTTTTACCCGGGCCAGATACTCTCTTTTTATGACAAGCCAGATTTTATCCATTTTCCGCTGTTTTTACCTGATGAATAAAAATCTCTTCCATGGTTGGTTTGACTTCATCAAATTGAGTCACCTGACCGTAAGACATAAACTGAGATAGCAACTCATTAGGGGTTTGTCCATTCAAGCTTGTTTGAAAATTCCATTCACCCGGAGCGATTTCAGTTGCCCCATATTCCACCGGTAGGTTGTCTGGAATATCTACTAGGGTCACCTCAAATATTTCAGGCTTGAAACTATTTTTTACTTCTCGAATAGTCCCATCCAGAATTTTCTTCGATTGATTGATCATGGCTACACGATCGCAAAGAAGCTCTACCGATTCCATCCGATGAGTACTCAAAATCACGGTAGTTCCACTCTCCTTCAGACCTATAATTTCATTCTTGATGATCTCAGCATTCACTGGATCAAAGCCAGAAAACGGTTCGTCCAAAATGAGAAGCTTTGGCTCGTGAATAACCGTAGCAATGAACTGAATTTTCTGGGCCATACCCTTGGAGAGATCTTCTATTTTTTTTGCCTTCCAGGAATCAATCTCCAGCTTTTTCATCCACTTATCGATTCTGGATTTAGCCTCTTGAGAACTGAGTCCTTTTAGTCGAGCAAAGTAGATCAATTGGTCCCAAACTTTCATCTTCTTATAAAGACCACGCTCTTCTGGCAGGTAGCCAATCTTTCGAATATCAGATGGAGAAATACTTTGGCCCTCCAAAATAATCTGACCTCTGTCTGCTTCGATAATCTGATTAATAATCCGAATCAGAGTAGTCTTACCGGCCCCATTTGGTCCTAGCAAACCAAAAATCACTCCCTCAGGAACGATTAAATCTATATCGGTAAGAGCTTGTTTATCCCCAAAAGCTTTGGAAAGGTTCGTGATTTCGAGCATATCAATCAATAACAATTGACCCGACACCCACGTCTAGAGTCAATTCTAAAAGTCTTGGGTCATTTTCATCATAACCCTTTGTGGTGTATGTATTTTCTTCAACCTCCTTCAAAAACTTTGGCAGGTTCATCCTGCACATAGGAGTACTCTTCACCTTAATTTTTACAGGATAGGATTCAGATGGTAAATGAAGGTTTAGGGTGCCAGCACCCAAAGCTGCGATTACATCACAGGAAGAATTCATTCCTTCTCCAAAATCCAAATCAATTTTGCCATAGCTGACCTCCACAATGATTTTTTTGGAGTTGGTATAATTGGCCTGAGGAATTTCCACCTTTCCCATATCCAACAGAACGAGTAGGGTATCCATCTGTACCATGTTAGGTTCGTCCTCTCCATAATGTATAATCACATCAGAGCTTGCACTTTCGATTTTGAGATTTGTCACAGGAAGCTTAGCCAGGTCAAAATTGGACTGGCCCATTCCAAGAAAGAAATTCAAATCGTAGAGGAAATTTGAGTTAAGACCCAAATCCCAAGTATGGTCGAAGTCATTAGACTTGCCAGAAAAGAGCTTAGAGGTGATGCTTTTACCGAGGTTATCGGACTCCACATTTTTATGGACCAAAGAAACCTCCATGATATCGCGATTGACCGAATTAGAAAAGTCAGGAAGGATATTGGTATCAGTTAGTTCGCCATGAATACTTACTGGATCTGAATCCAAAACTCGCTTGAGCTGAGTGAAGCTTTTGTACGAAGTAAAATCTAGTTTAACTATATCAAACCCAGTCCTTTCCTTAACATGGTACTCCTTGACAATCTGGGCCTGGCACAGCGTTTCAAAACCCACAATTCCCAATAACAGCAGACAGAGTTTTCTCAGCATACGGATAGGTTACGACTCGACCTATAAAAGGTTTTTAAATCTATAAAAAAAGCCAGAATTTCTTCTGGCTTCTAATTTTTAGAAAAATTCCTTCATCTTATCGAAGAAGGTTTTATCCGCTCTACCGGGATCCGGTTTGAAATTTTCGGACCCTCGCATTGCCTCCAGGGCCTCTTTTTCCTCTTTAGAGAGTTGGGTAGGAGTCCAGACATTCACCATGATCAATTGATCACCTCGTGAGTATCCGTTGATATCTTTAATACCCTTTCCTTTCAGTCTGAGCATTTTACCGCTTTGAGTACCAGGCTCTACCTTGATCTTCACTTTGCCATCTATGGTCGGTACTTCTACTGACGCCCCCAAGGCCGCATCCACAAAAGAGACGTAGAGATCATAGATTACATTATTTCCTTCTCGCTGAAACTGTGTCTCCTCGATTTCTTCGATGACGATCAATAAATCACCGGGTATGCCACCTGGGGTTTCGTTTCCTTTTCCAGACATGCTAAGCTGCATTCCATCAGCCACGCCACCCGGTATATTAATAGGTATAACTTCTTCCTTGGCAGTCAATCCTCTGGCATCAGCACCAGGAGGTCTTTTGTCAACAATCTGACCACTCCCACCGCAGACAGTACAAGTACTAGCTGAAACCATTTGTCCAAGCATGGTATTCACTACCTTCTTCACCTGGCCAGTTCCCTGGCAAGTAGTACAGGTTTTAAATGTCACCCCATCAGCGATCACATTCCTCTTCACCTTGATCTTCTTCTCCACCCCATTTGCCACTTCCTGAAGATTCAGCTTTAATTTCACACGAAGATTGGTTCCTTTCTTGGTGCGTCGACCACCGCCTCCGCCTCCGAAGAATGAGCCAAAGCCTCCTCCTCCACCGAAGATGTCACCGAACTGGGAGAATATATCTTCCATATTCATTCCACCTCCACCAAAGCCACCAGCTCCGCCTAAGCCCTGGTGGCCAAATTGGTCATAGCGCTGCTTTTTCTCTGGATTACTTAGAACCTCGTAAGCTTCAGCTGCTTCTTTAAATTTCTCCTCAGCAGAAGCATCATTTGGATTCTTATCCGGGTGATACTTAATCGCCAGCTTACGATAGGCCTTTTTGATTTCATCCGCCGATGCGGACTTATCAACTCCGAGTATCTCGTAATAATCTCTTTTTGCCATATTCTTAAGCTCCAGTTACCACTTTTGCGAATCGAACCACCTTGTCTCCAAGGGTGTATCCTTTTTCTATTACATCAATAACCATCCCCTTCATATCTTCTGAGGGAGCAGGGATTTGCGTAATAGCTTCTTGTGTATCAGCATCAAATGGTTTACCGATCATATCTTCCATTGGCGTTAGGCCCTTAGATTTTAAAATCTTCAGGAGTTTTTCAAAGACAATCTGATTGCCTTCTAGAACTTTTGAACCATCTTCTTCTTTTTCGTTTGCTTTAAAAGCTCTTTCGAAGTCATCAACAGCTGGTAAAAGATCGATCAATACCTCTTCAGAAGCAGTTGAGATCATATCAATTCTCTCCTTGGCAGTTCTCTTTCTGAAATTCTCAAAATCAGAATACAGTCGCAGATACTTTTCTTTTAATTCTGCTACTTCCTTTTCAAGCTTCACTTCTGGTGAAACCTCTTCTTCTAAATTCTCTTCAGTTTGAGAGTTTTCTTCCTCATTTTCGGCTGATTCATTTTCAACCAATATTTCTTCATTGAGCTCCTGCTCATTTATTTCTTTTTCCACTTTCTTCTTCTTTGTCATTGTACTAATCATTTCAGGTTAGCTCCCTGCCTTCATCAATTTGTTTGCCATCGGCTTTTTACTGCCAAAGTGACACTATTAACTATGGATGGACTGCCATATTAAATCCTTCAACTTATCGAGGTTAAACTGGCTGACCGAGGAAATAAATAAGGATGGAACATCTGTTGGGACCTCTTCTTTCATTTCGTCCATGAGCTCCTCGTCGAGCATATCAGATTTAGAAATTGCCAGAATTCTATCCTTATCTAGTAACTCGGGGTTATGTTTTTCTAGCTCATTCAATAGGATATGGTAATGTTCCGAAATACTCGGAGCATCTGCAGGTACGAGGAATAGCAAAATCGAATTCCTTTCGATATGTCTGAGGAATCTAAGTCCTAAACCTTTTCCCTCTGCAGCTCCTTCGATGATCCCGGGAATATCCGCCATTACAAAAGACCGCTCGTCTCTATAGCTTACCACGCCAAGATTTGGGACCAAGGTGGTGAAAGGGTAATCTCCGATTTCGGGCTTTGCCGCAGAAATCGAACTCAAAAGGGTGGACTTCCCTGCGTTTGGGAAACCTACCAGGCCTACATCAGCCAAAAGCTTGAGCTCTAAAATGATCCATTCTTCAATCCCGTCTTCTCCTGGCTGAGCGTAATGTGGAGCCTGATTAGTTGAGGTTTTGAAATGATCATTCCCAAGTCCTCCTCTTCCGCCTTTAGTCAAAATAACTTCTTGCCCTTCCTCGGTTATCTCCGCTCTAAACTCCATAGTCTCTGCATCGCGAGCCACCGTACCCAAGGGCACGTCTAAAATAACATCCTTCCCATCGGCACCAGTTCTTCGCCCACCTTCTCCACGCTTACCCGCCTCTGCGATAACGTGCTTCTTATATTTAAGGTGTAGCAAAGTCCAGTGCTGAGCATTGCCTCTTAATATAATGTGTCCTCCGCGGCCGCCATCTCCTCCATCGGGCCCACCTTTGGGAACATGCTTTTCCCTTCGGAAGTGAGCTGCTCCGGCACCTCCTGCTCCAGATCTTGAGCAAAACTTTACGTAATCGATGAAATTAGAATCTGCCATGAGATAAATGAAAAAGGCCAAGCAAAAGCTTAGCCTCTAATGAATTGCAAAATTACAAAATATGGATGATCAATACGAATCCACCACAGATCTAATTTTACCGAATATCTCCTCGATGGCTCCGACGCCATCTATTTTTTGATATTTACCTTGATTACGGTAGAAATCTGCCACGGGTAAAGTCTCATCCAAATAGACCTTAATTCTGGTGGAGATTTTTTCATCATCCTGATCATCTACACGCCCAGAAGTTTTGCCTCTTTCTTTAATTCTTTCACGTAGGATATCCTCTTCCACCTCTAGAGCCACCATCCCTGCAATGCTCAAGTCATGCTTCGCTAACATCTCATCTAATGCTTCGGCTTGAGCAGTAGTTCGTGGAAAGCCATCGAAGATAAATCCTTTGGCATCATCAGTGGCATTGATTTTATCCTCTACCATTTGAATAACTACCTCATCTGGAACAAGGCGCCCTTCATTCATATATTTTTTAGCGAGTTGGCCCAATTCGGTACCCTCGCCTAAATGTTTACGGAAAAGATCACCTGTAGATAGATGAGTCAAACCGTAATGATTAATCAAATTTTCACTTTGAGTCCCTTTGCCCGCACCGGGAGGGCCAAATAATACAATGTTTAACATTCCTTGCTATTAAATTAGTATTCGTGCTCTCGGATTTGATAAATGGCAGGAAGATTCCTCCCTAACTCATCGTAATCAAGTCCAAAACCGACGACAAATTTATTGGGAATTTCAAAACCCACATAATTTAATGGGTAATTAAACTCGAAAGCTTCAGGTTTATGCAATAAGGTGGCTATGGCTATTGATTTGGCTCCCATTTGCATAAATACTTTCTGTAATTCATCCAAGGTTCTACCCGTGTCCACTATATCCTCAACCAGAATTACATGCTTATCTCTAATTTCTGGCAAGGACTTCCTATCAACTACGACATTGCCCGAGGATTTGACACCTATATAAGAGGAAGCTCTTATTGTCCCTATTTCCAAAGGTAAATCAATCGCTCTAATCAAATCACTCAGGAAAACTGTCGCACCATTTAGAACACCTATTAATATAAGATTCTTATTAAGGAAGTCCTTTGCAATCGCCTCCCCCATGGATTGAATACGCTTGCTTATTTCTTCCTGAGATAAATATATCTCGAAGCGCTTACCATGTATAGTGACCTCATTCTTCATTACTTAGAGCTTTGCCATCAGATATTCATACATTTTGAGCATTGCATCTAGATCTTTCAAAGAGACCTTTTCATCTGGCGAATGCACATTATCCTCAGGAGCACCTATAAAACACCAGTCGATAGCATATTCAGAATTTTGGATTTCCCTACCATCGCTTCCCCCCGAACCTTCCACTTCTAATTGGAAAGGAATACCGCTTCGCTCCGCAAGACTAACAATCTTATTAATAAACTGTCTTCGGGGTATGTTTCTATCTCTAATTGAGATCACCACACCTTCATGATGTTGAACACCTTCGGTAACCCATGTTATATCTGAAATTAAAGCTTGATTAATTGGAGCCTTATCTTGAATAAACTTTAATAAAAAAGGTACACTACCCCCACCATGCTCTTCATAAGTGCTAAATACAATCCATCCATTTTCAAGTGATTCCGCCAATTTGAGACAATTATATACACCTAAACGATTGTCTAGATAAGCTGCCTGAATGAAATCTTCGTCTAATCTTATGTCTTGCTGATAAGAAAGTGGAGTTCCAATATCTGTTTTTCGAGGGAAATCATGCTCTAAAGACCCATCTACTAGATTTACCTCACATTCGATTTTGCCCAGCGAATCCTCTCCAACCAAAGTAGCAACTTCACCAAAATCGGGCCCTCCAACCGGGACAAGCTGATTTTGATACCTCGTCATAAAGCCAATGGTGTCGATATGGGCAAAAACCGCCGTTCTTGGATTACCGAATTTTAGAACTATACAATCCTGAAGATTATCACCAGAATATACCTCTGGACAAACCTTCCAATGATTCTTACGTTTTTGGATATAATTGAGAATAAGATTTTTAGTCTCAGTTTCATCACCAGAAACACCTCTAGTCCTTAATAATTCAAATAATATTTCCATTTTGGCATCAATTATGTTATTATTTTAAAGAAAAAGGCGTTTTCTTAAACAATAATTTGGTTTGTAGAATTATCAATTAAATTATTCATCTAGATTTGCAATAAGTTAAAAGTTTATAAATTTGTACTCACATCAATCAACGCTTAAAATTTGAACAAAAATTTTTTGTTATGAAAAAACTAATACTCTCAACAATTTTGGCTGCTGTTGTAGCCTTTGGAGCTAACGCTCAAAAAGAATTCGACCGATGGTCTCTTGAAGTCGGCGGTGGATTCAATAAGCCTATGGCTCCGTTAACGCCAGGTTACCTATCACCTACATTGAACCTTGGACACATCGAATTCGGTGCGAGATACATGTTCAACGAAAAATTTGGTGCCAAAATTGATTATGGTTTCGGATCGTTTTCTGAAGCTGGTGGTGATTCTCAAAGTCCACCATTCGATACCAAATACACAAGCTTAAGACTTCAAGGTGTGATTAACCTTGGTAGAGTTCTGAACTTTGAGTCTTTCTCAAGATCATTCAATGTTCTTTTCCATGCTGGTGGAGGTGTTGGAACTGTCAATCCAGAAGAAAATTTGTTCAATGATTTCACAGATGATGTATATCAAATCATCGTTGGAGTTACTCCACAGATTAAATTAAATAATTGGTTAGCACTTACAGGTGATATCTCGACTATCATGAATGGTCGTCAGACTGTAGCCTTCGATGGAGCTTCCGTAATCAGACCATCACAAGACAATGGTTTCTTCGGAGCTAATGGAACATGGTGGACTGGTTCTCTAGGACTTAACTTCTACCTAGGTGGTTCTGAGGAGCACGCTGACTGGTATATCGCAGCTGACAAGTATGTAACTAAGGATGAGTTAGCATCTCAAATCAATAGCATTAAGGATATGTTGAATGATGCCGATGGAGATGGTGTTCCAGATTACTTAGATTCTGAGCCAAACACTCCAGTAGGTGCTAGAGTAAATGCAATGGGTGCTACTGTTGATTCTGATGGTGATGGTATTCCTGACCACTTGGACGAGTGTCCATTCCTTCCAGGTCCAGCTTCTCAGAATGGATGTCCTACTGAAGAGATCATTGAGCAAATCAATTACTTCAAGAGAGCGATCAACGATGGCTATGTAAATGTTTACTTCCCATTTGATAGTGACCTTCCACAAAAGTATTCTCTTTCTGGAGCACAGTACGTTGCTAACTTCTTGAATAAGAATCCAGGTATTGAATTAGAAATCCAAGGATATGCGGATGAGTTAGGTCCAGAGGATTACAACATGAAGTTGTCTGAGAAGAGAGCGAAAGCCGCTTATGATCTTCTTGTTGCTGCTGGTGTTGATGCTTCAAGACTTTCTTACAAAGGAATGGGTGAAGACACTTCTGTAGATCCAGATTCTGAAGACGCTAGACAAATGACTAGAAGAGTAAGCTTTGTAGTGAAGGACTGATTTAGTCAATAAAATAACAGAGCCCTGTAGCGATCGCTGCAGGGCTTTTTTTTTTGCTTTAACCTAAAATTTTGGCGCAAGAATTGCCTATCATTGCGTCCTTAATCACCCTAGACAAATGAGAAAATTGTTCTTCATTCTGATTGCCACTATGGTAATCCAAGATTCTATAGCCCAAGATTCATTTAATCGATGGTCTATAGAAACGAATTTTGGCTTTAATAAACCGATGGGCCCATTAACCCCAGGATATCTTTCACCAACATTAAATGTAGGACATCTGGACGTAGGGCTACGTTATATGTTTAATGAGAAATTTGGTATCAAGGGCGATGCAGGATTCGGTTCTTTCTCTGAGGCCAATGGAGTGAGTCCTGTGTTTACCACAAATTATATAAGGGTAAATGCTCAAGGAGTTTTGAATCTCGGGAGAGTATTGAATTTTGAGTCCTTCTCAAGAAGACTAGGTTTACTAGGGCATATGGGTGCAGGTTTTGGTAGGATGAGTTTCGAAGAAACCATCCTGAATACACAGCCTGACTTCCATTATAATATAATTACAGGAGCCACAGCCCAATTCAAGATTAGTGAAAGAGTAGCTCTCACTAGTGATCTTTCTGTAATTATTAACGGGAGACAAACCTATACTTTCGATGGGAATCAATACAATGCTCCTTTTCAACCTAGTGATCCGACCCAAAACCCGTTTGTTCATGCAACAGGGACTTGGTGGACGGGGACAATTGGCTTGAACTTCTACTTAGGAAAACAAGAGCAACATGCAGACTGGTACATCGCAGCAGACAAGTATGCCACAAAAGATGAACTAAACAGCCAGATCAATGAGCTCAAGGACATGCTAAAAGATAGCGATGGTGATTGGGTTCCTGACTATTTAGATGCTGAACCAAACACACCAATAGGAGCCAGAGTAAATGCAAGAGGTACTACCTTAGACTCAGATAATGATGGGATTTCAGATCATGAAGATGATTGTCCGTTTCTTCCTGGTCCATCAGCCAATGGAGGTTGTCCTATTGAGGAAATAGTAGAGCAAATAGATTTCCTTAATAAGGCTATTGAAGATGGTTATGTAAATGTGTATTTCCCATTTGACAGCGATATCCCTCAGAAGTATTCTCTCTCAGCGGCTCAGTATGTAGCTAACTTCCTAAATAAGAATCAACAAATTAAGCTTGACATTCAGGGTTATGCTGACGAGTTAGGCCCTGAAGATTATAACCAGAAGCTTTCAGAGAAACGAGCGAAAGCAGCTTATGACCTTCTCGTGGCTGCAGGAGTGGATGCTTCTAGACTATCATATAGAGGATTCGGTGAAGATACTTCTGTGGACCCAAGCTCAGAGGATGCAAGGCAAATGACTCGAAGAGTTAGCTTTGTGATTAAGGATTGAGCTAATTTTGAACAGACCCGACCTTTTTATTGGTCGGGTTTTATTTTAATTTTCGAAATGTTCATCCTGAATCAAACACCATCTATAGCTGGTAATTTAATAATCGAACTAAGAGATGAAAATCTGCAAAAGGATCGAAGAAGATTCAGAGATAATCTAACCCAACTCGGATACTTACTAGGATATGAGATTTCCAAATCCTTGTCCTTCACTAGTCAGGAAATACAAACCCCACTAGCCAAAACCAGCGAGAATGCACTGGGATCTAAACTTGTTTTAGTTTGTATGATGCGAGCATCATTACCATTTTATCAAGGCTTCTTAAAATGTTTCCCAAATGCAGATTCTGCGTTTATAGGTGTGAAAAGAGTTGAGGGGAAAATGCCTGAGGTGGAGATTGATCTGGGATATTTGGCAAGTGCTGATATAAACGACAAGGAACTGATTATCTGTGACCCTATGTTAGCAACGGGTAAATCAATTTTGGAAACAATCACTCAGTTGTTAAAAGTAGGATCTCCTTCAAAGATTCACTTGGCAAGTGCCTTTGCTGCTCCAGAAGGAATCAACCTTCTCAAAAAGGAATTGAGAATTCCTTTTAAATTCTGGCTAGGTAGTCTGGAGGCAGGACTTAACGATAAATTCTACATAGTACCAGGTCTGGGGGATGCGGGTGACTTAGCCTTCGGAAAGAAATTATAGATTGATGCTCCCATACCTCCTGCTACTTTTAGGCTTCGCCATACTCCTTTACGGGGGAAAAATTCTTGTAGATGGTGCAACAGCCATTGCAGTCAAATTAGGGATGAGTGCTGGCTTGATCGGTCTAACAATTGTTGCTTTTGGAACTTCTGCTCCTGAACTTTTGGTAAGTGTAAACGCAGCCTTAAAGGGGAATGGTGATATCTCCATCGGTAATGTTGTAGGCTCGAACATAGCCAATATTGGAATGGTACTTGGAATAAGTGGAGTATTCTATCCTATCCTAATAAAGAAATCAGTCTTGCGTTTTGATTTTCCTGCGACTGTCATAATTACGCTTCTATTCTTCGCACTTAGTTATAATGGTGTTATAGCGTTCTGGGAAGGTCTGTTGCTTTTTATTTCCTTCATTCTTCTCAACTGGTATTTATTTAAAAGCAGCAATAAAGCTAGCAGAGACGAAAATGTAGAAACTGAGGAAGAAATCGAAAGCGTCAAGGACTACAGTTGGTTTGTTGCCACCGCCCTTTTATTGGGAGGCATTTTCGGATTATACCTTGGCTCTGAGTTATTGGTCGATAATGCGGTTATTATCTCAAGAAGGTTCGGTGTATCTGAGCGAGTGATTGGGGTGACCGTAATTGCAATAGGAACCAGTCTCCCAGAATTAATCACTTCAATTATGGCCGCATTGGCGAAAAGAACTGATATGGCGATTGGGAATATCCTTGGGAGCAACATGATGAACATCCTATCCATTATTGGAATTACTGCCATCATAAAACCCATCCCGGTTTCTCCGGAGTTTATTCAGGAAGACTATCTATGGATGATTGGGTTCACAATAATTCTATTCCCTTTAATGCGTACAAGAATGAAGATATCTGGCGTGGAAGGCCTGATTTTATTTGCTGGATATATCGCATACATGATCTACGTATTATGAACGAGTCATTTCTGACCTTTTTAGGAATCTACTTCCTTTGCTGGTTCAAATTTATTTCCGGTCCACTCTTGGGTTCTTTGGCCGGATACGGAGTGGGGAAGACGATTATGGTTACGGTAGCTGGTACTATGAGCAGTGTAATCGTATTTACTTTTGTAGGTCAATACCTCAAAAGTCTATGGAACAAATACTTCCCAAGACCGAAATTCACGAAACGAAATAGGGATATCATCAAAATATGGAGGAAGTATGGACAGCCCGGAATAGCTTTTTTAACCCCACTCATCCTCACACCAATTGGCGGTACGCTAATTATGGTGTCTTTTGGTACTAGACGTAGAAAAATCTACTTCCACATGCTATGGAGCAGTACCCTTTGGTCTACAATCTTTGCTTTCACAATTGACAATATTTTGGCGATCCCGTTCTTTGAAAACCTACTCTTGCAAGGAGTCGGGTAAGATTTCGATATCCTGAATCAAAACTCTTTTGGAAATCTCTTGGCCGGTCAGAGTGGCAGCCAAACCTCCCATAGCCGTTTCTTTATAACGACTCTCCATGGAAGAACCTATCTCCCCCATGGCTTCCACACATTCATCCACAGGAATGACAGCGCTCACATCTGAAAGCGCAATTTGGGCCGAACTAAAAGCAATTGAAGCCGCACTGGCATTTCGCACAACACATGGAACTTCTACAAGTCCTGCCACAGGATCGCAAACTAGTCCTAGCATACATTGAATGGTGATCGCCACCGCATTAAAAATTTGATCAATATTCCCTCCAAGACAATAAACAATAGCTCCAGATGCCATTGCAGCGGCAGAACCAGTTTCCGCCTGGCATCCTCCTACAGCCCCTGCGAGGCTAGCCTTTTCTTCAATAATTAAAGCGATCCCTGCTCCTACAAGCAGTCCTTCAACAATCGCTTCATCCTTGAGCGAATGAATTTCCTGAAGACTTACTAAGGTCCCTGGTAAGATACCAGATGCTCCAGCAGTTGGTGCAGCCACTACCCTACCCATACATGAGTTAACTTCTTTGGCAGCGAGAGCTCTTGAGATTAATTTTTGAAACTCAGGAGATAGAACTGTCAGTGGATTATTAAAAACTTTTTTTGCCCCATTATTAATCATTCCAGATCTTGAGGTCATTTCCTCCTCTAAGCCGGTGGTTACGGCATCCTTCATTACTTCATAGGCTCTGAGAATTCCGGAGAGAATTTCTTCCTTCTCCCCTCCTTTTTGATTCATCTCATATTCAAGGACGGATTCAGGAAGTGTCAAACTATGCTCATTCACATAGCTTTTCCAACCCGAAAAACTCGTAAACAGGTAACTCATAACATTTGGGTTTATCTAAGTTCTTTAACCGGAATTTCAGCTTAAAAGTTGAATGACACGGTTTGTTTTATATCTGGATGCAGACTTAAGGCCACAGGACAAGTTTTCGCCCCATTTTTCATTTTCTTGATAAGCTTTTCATCCTTCAACGGATTCTCCCAGTGAAAATCAATAACAATCTCAGCAATCCTCCGAGGGTTTGATTGCATAATTTTAGTCACTTCCCAGCTTAATCCGTCTAGATCGTAACCTTCTCTTCTGGCAATTATGCCCATAATTGTAACCATGCAACTTCCCAAGCCACTCGCTACCGTATCCGTAGGAGAAAAAGCTTCACCCTTTCCATTATTGTCTAAAGGTGCATCCGTAATTATAGTATCCTGGCTGGCGATATGGACAGATTTTGTCCTTAATTCACCCAAATACGAACTTTTTATAGTGCTCATAAACCCTTACTTTTAAAATTCAGTTATAGTATCTGTGATTAAAGCTAACCCAATTAATATGCAGTTTAGAAATAGCTTCAAAAAAGCTTTAGTATTCTGCTTATCCTTCATTCTAATTTCTACCGTACATGCCCAAAGGGATGATGTAGGAAATTATGAGTATGACAAAGAAATCCTTTTTGGCTTAAATAAAAATACAAATGGCGGCTTAATAGGTGGTATTGTGGTCAAGGTGGGTACAAAAATTACCGATGACCAGTTAGCCTTTTGGGCAGTAGAACTATCGAATGTCAAGAACCCAAAAGAAGTCAGATACAACACCGTATTAGGAAACAGCTACATTTTTGGAAAGTCCAATTATCTATATTCCATCCGTCCACAATACGGAAGAGAGATTCAACTCTTTAAAAAAGCACCTAATCAGGGTGTGCAGGTTTCAGTCCTAGGTGCCATAGGCCCTTCCTTTGGTTTGATTGCACCATATTACATAGAATATGCAGTGAATCGTTTGGAAACTGTTACGGAACAATATGATCCAGAGGTCCATCAGAGCCGATTTAATATTCTAGGTACTGGCGCACTTTTTCAAGGCTTGGGAGAGTCAGAATTTGCATTTGGTGCCAACGCCAAAGCTGCGGTTTCCTTCGAGTTTGGTGTCTTTAAAAGCAACGTGACCGGATTGGAACTTGGATACATGCTTGAGGGTTTTACCAAAGAGATTCCATTGATCCCAACCACTGAAAACAGACAGATATTTCAGTCTGTTTACTTCACCTTCTATTACGGTTTTAGACAGTAATTTAAAAGTTGGGTTTTGATGGATCCCATCTTAACTTTGACGAAAATTTGATTTGTGATGATAGAACTACCCGTTATTTCTGAAGAAGCTACTCGCAAAAAGAAGCCTGACTGGCTCCGGGTGAAGCTTCCTGTGGGTAAAGAATATGCCAAGGTCAGAAGGTTGGTGGATGAGCATAAGCTTCACACCATCTGCGAAAGTGGTAATTGCCCAAATATGGGTGAGTGCTGGGGAGCTGGTACAGCTACTTTCATGATTCTTGGAAATGTGTGTACCAGATCTTGCTCCTTCTGTGCAGTGGCAACCGGAAGACCTCCAGAGTATGATGAGGATGAGCCTAGAAGAGTGGCTGAAGCCATCAAATTAATGGGGGTAAAGCATGCGGTAATTACATCGGTAAACCGCGATGAGTTGAAAGACCGAGGTGCTGAAATTTGGTACCAAACCGTAGTTCAAACTAAAGAGCTTTCCCCAGAGACAACCATTGAAACCCTAATCCCTGATGTAAAAGGAAAATGGGATGCCTTGTACAGAATGATCGATGGAGGGCAAGAGGTGGTTTCTCATAACATGGAGACGGTAGGGAGTCTTTATAGAAGAGTTAGGCCACAGGCCAAATACGATAGATCCTTAGAGCAGATCAAGCTCACAAAAGAATACGGTAAAAGAACTAAGACTGGAATTATGTTAGGCCTTGGTGAAACCAAAGAAGAGGTTTATAAGGCCATGGACGACTTGGTAGAAAATGGATGTGATATTCTAACGTTAGGGCAATATCTGCAGCCAACCAAGATGCACATCGAGGTTGCCGAATTTATTCATCCGGATCTATTTGATCACTACAGGGAAGAAGGTCTAAGAAGAGGTTTGAAATATGTAGAATCCGGACCATTGGTTCGATCTTCATATCATGCCGAAAGACATGTAAACGTATAAAAAAAGGGAGCTAAAAAGCTCCCTTTTTTTTGTTTATGACTCATTTGCCGATTAGGCCATCTCTTCTTCCGCATACTCCTCAACAGGAATACAACTACACATAAGATTACGATCTCCAAATGCAGAATCAATTCTGCGTACGGAAGGCCAGAACTTGTTCTCTCTCACATATTCAATTGGATAAACAGCCTTCTCTCTCGAGTAAGGTAAATCCCATTCTCCTTCGAGAACCATATTTGCCGTATGAGGAGCGTTCTTTAGAACGTTGTTCGAAGGATCGGATTTGCCATCCTGAATCTCCTGAATTTCTTCTCTAATCGAGATAAGCGCATCGCAGAATCTATCTAGTTCCGCAATAGTCTCAGATTCGGTAGGCTCAATCATCAAAGTGCCCGCAACCGGGAAGGAAACTGTTGGAGCATGGAATCCATAGTCCATAAGTCTCTTAGCAATATCCTCCACTTCAACTCCCACTTCCTTGAATGATCTACAATCCAGAATCATCTCATGAGCTGCTCTTCCTTTTGAACCGGTATAAAGGATGGAGTAATGATTATCTAGTCTCTCCTTGATGTAGTTCGCATTCAGGATGGCAAGCTTGGTGGCATTGGTCAATCCTTCGGCTCCCATCATCGCGATGTACGCATAAGAAATAGGTAAAATACTTGCACTTCCATATGGTGCAGCGGAGATTGATGACACAGCCTTTTCGCCTCCGGTCTCAATTAATGGATTACCTGGAAGGAATGGTGCCAAATGACTCGCTACGCAAATTGGTCCCATACCTGGGCCACCACCACCGTGTGGAATACAGAATGTCTTATGCAAATTCAAGTGACAAACATCTGCACCAATTCTACCTGGACTAGTTAATCCAACCTGGGCATTCATATTTGCTCCATCCATGTAAACCTGACCACCATATTGGTGAATTGTAGCGCAGATTTCCTGAATCGCCTCTTCGAATACCCCATGGGTAGAAGGATAGGTAACCATCAGTGCTGCCAGGTCATCAGCATGTGCCGAAGCTTTTTCCTTTAGATCATCAAGATCAATATTTCCTTTTTCATCACATTTTACCAGCACTACCTTCATTCCTGCCATGACAGCAGAAGCTGGGTTAGTACCATGTGCTGATGTAGGAATTAAAGCAATATTTCTATGGCCTTCTCCACGATCAATGTGATACTGACGAATCACCATCAATCCTGAAAACTCTCCCTGAGCACCTGAATTCGGTTGAAGGGAAGTAGCGGCAAAGCCAGTAATTTCATTCAACCAATGCGTAAGGTTTTCGAATAACTCTACATAACCTTGAGTCTGGTCTACCGGAGCAAATGGATGCATCTGTCCAAACTCAGGCCAAGTCACTGGAATCATCTCCGCAGTAGCATTCAGCTTCATGGTACAAGAGCCTAATGAAATCATAGAATGCACCAGAGACAAATCCTTATTCTCCAATCGCTTGATATAGCGCAGCATCTCATGTTCACTGTGATAATCATGAAAAACCGGATGGCTCAGATATTCTGAGGTTCTGATCAAAGCTTCTGGAAATTCAGCCTGAAGATCCGAAGAAGCATAGCTCAGATTCGTAGAAGCTTTATCAATCGCAGTAGCAAAAACATCCACCACAGATTGAGCATCTTCAATCTTCTTCGCTTCGTCAAAAGCAATGAAAATAGCTCCTTCCTCATATCTGAAGTTCAATTCGGATTTCAAAGCAATCTCTCTCACCTTTTGCTGAGTCTCCGAGTCTACATTCACTTTGATAGTATCAAAGTAATTCTCCGTACCCAATTCAAATCCTAAGTCAGAAAGACCTATAGCAGTAAGCTTAGCCAGTCCATGAGTTCTTAACGCAATATTCTTTAGCCCTTTTGGACCATGATAAACAGCATAGAAACTTGACATTACAGCCAGAAGAACCTGCGCAGTACAAATATTAGAAGTTGCCTTTTCTCTCTTTATATGTTGCTCTCTCGTTTGAAGAGCCATTCTGTATGCCTTTTTTCCAGCTTTGTCGAGAGACACCCCAATAATTCGTCCTGGAATCTGCCTCTTATTCTTTTCTTTTGTAGCGAAGAATCCTGCATGTGGACCTCCATATCCCATAGGTACGCCGAATCTTTGAGCGGAGCCTACCACTACATCAGCTCCCATTTCACCGGGAGGTGTCAGCATAGTCAATGCCAATAGATCAGTAGCAAAAGCAGTGGAAACATTGTGCTCCTTTGCGGCAGCTACAATCGCAGAATAGTCTTTAACCTCACCTTCCACATTCGGGTACTGGAAAAGTACTCCGTAAAGCTCAGGGTCGGTTACATCCAATTTGTCAATCGGACCATAGACCAGCTCAATTCCAAGAGGCTCTGCTCTGGTTTCAAGAACAGCTTTTGTCTGCGGGAAAACCTTCTCGTCTACGTAAAATTTAAAAGCAGGCTTCTTATCTCTCGGGCGAACAGAATAAAGCATGGTCATCGCTTCAGCTGCGGCCGTCGATTCATCCAAAAGAGAAGCATTCGCTAACTCCATTCCGGTAAGCTCCATCACCACAGTCTGGAAATTGATAAGTGCCTCAAGTCTTCCCTGGGCAATTTCTGCCTGATAAGGTGTGTATGCGGTATACCAACCTGGGTTCTCCAGCACATTTCTCAAAACAACTCCTGGAACAAGCGTGTCGTAGTAACCCATTCCAATGAAGGATTTGAATACTTTGTTCTTTTGCGCTAGCTTTTTAAAGCTGCTGATAAAATCAGACTCCAATTGAGCCTCTGGAAGGTCCATTGGCTTAGTAAGCTGAATGCTTTCAGGTACTGTCTGATTTATTAATTCCTCCATAGATGAGGCTCCGATTTTCTCCAACATCACTGCGATCTCCGCTTCAGTCGGGCCATTGTGTCTGCTCTCAAATTTGAAAGCGTTAGAAAGGTTTATCTGCATAAGAAACTTGAGGAAAGTTATTTATTATTTGGGTTGAAAATCCTTGCGATTTTCAAGTTGCAAAGTTAAGATTTCCGGGTCTAATTTAGTTCCCAATTTTCAAGAAATTACCTTGACAACTGTCAATATTGATCAGTGGTTTATAGGAGTCTATTTTTTTTATCTAGTTTAGAGCCGGAAAAAATAAAAATATGCTTAAAAGACTATTATTTACGAGTTTACTAGGGTTTGGACTGAGTGCTGTTGGCTTCA
The DNA here is from genome assembly GCA_937146645.1 of uncultured Cyclobacteriaceae bacterium. GTDB lineage: Bacteria > Bacteroidota > Bacteroidia > Cytophagales > Cyclobacteriaceae > Algoriphagus. Next base: position 113,848 of record CAKZRQ010000030.1, on the reverse strand, counting down.
CGCAAAACCCGACACAAGTAAAGTATGCGGAAACAATAACCGCATCAGATTTAGAGAAGCATCTTTCGATTATCGCTTCGGATGAAATGGAGGGAAGGGATACTGGTTCTGAGGGCCAGAAAAGATCTGCTGAGTACATAATCAACCATTACAAATCTCTGGGGCTTACTGGAGCAATGAATGGAAGCTTCGAGCAGCCGTTCGAGTTAGTGAGTGTCTCTTACGGGGAGGTAGATCTTAAAATAGGTAAGGCTGGTCTCGTGAGAAATGAGGATTTCATTTTCCAGGGTGATGCTGACATGGCCAAAAAGATGAAAACAGATCTGGTTTTTCTTGGATTAGCTTCTGATGAGAATTTGGAAAAAGTGGACGTTGAAGGGAAGCTGGCTGGACTTTGGGCAGTAGGCGAAAGAACTCAAGGCCTTGTTGACAAAGTAATGGAAGCTGGTGCTGCTGGAATTGTCATCGTGACCATGGAAGGCCAGGCAAACTTTGATCGCCTGGCAGGAAGATACAAAAGGTTGGCAAGCAGGGGAAGATTAGGTTTCGATAGAGAAACCAGACAACGCCCAATTTTCTTGGTTAGCTCTGATAAGATGTCGGAGATTTTTGGAGAAGATGTTGGGACCCTGAAGGAAGCTGCTAAGAATGATCCGACCTCTATCGAATCTCAAAAGGCAACATTTCAAGTGGTGAAAAATAAGGATGTGGTTCAAACATCTAATCTGGTTGCCTTTTTAGAAGGTACTGACAAAAAAGATGAGGTACTTGTAATTTCATCTCACTATGATCATGTCGGTGTATCCAGCCAAGGCGAAGTGTTTAATGGAGCTGATGATGATGGATCTGGAACCGTCTCGGTCATGGAGATTGCAGAGGCTTTTGCTATGGCCGCAAAAGATGGAATCAGACCAAGAAGATCTATCCTATTCTTAAATGTTTCAGGTGAAGAAAAAGGGCTTTTGGGATCAGAATATTATGGTGACAATCCAATTTTTCCAATTGCCAACACGGTAAACAATATCAACATTGATATGGTAGGCAGGATTGATTATGAATATCAAGAAGCGGAAAATAAGGATTACGTTTACGTAATTGGATCAGAGATGCTTTCCACAGATTTGAAAAAAATCAATGAATACAATAATATCACCTACACTGATCTAATCTTGGATTATCGCTATGATGCCGAAGATGATCCAAACAGATTTTATTACCGCTCTGATCATTACAACTTCGCTAAATTCAACATCCCGGTTATATTCTTCTTCAATGGTGTCCATGACGACTACCATCAGGTGTCTGACACAGTCGATAAGATTGAATTCCCGCTGATGACCAAGCGAGCCAGACTCATATTCCATACCAGTTGGGATCTGGCCAATAGAGAAAACCGAACAAGAGTGGACGGTACAAATACCAGAACCGCCAGATAAATGAAAAGCCTCGAATAATTCGAGGCTTTTTTTAATTCCCCTTATTCTTTTTATTCTTAGTCTTTAGCTGATTACGATTCTTTTTAGCCCTATGCTTCCGGGCTTTGGTTTTTTCTCCCTTGCCAATATTCTTTTTGGGTTTCTCCTTTTTCTCATGAAAAGCTCCCTGATAATCCGGATCTGCTTTTTGCTTTCGCTTATCCATCTCCCTGGCATAAATCTGCTTTTCAGCAAAAGGCGTTTCAGTAATTTGAATTTCATCAGGAATCGGATCTTCCTCCACCTTCATTCGAATTAAGTCCTCAATCCTTTCAAAGTGCCATTGCTCAGCCGGATTGATAAAAGTGATGGCCTTTCCCTCATTCTCCGCTCTTCCTGTTCGCCCAATCCTATGGACATAATCTTCATAAATGAGCGGCACATCAAAATTAACCACATGGGAAACCTGAGAAACATCAAGACCTCTGGCCGCCACATCCGTCGCAATCAAAAAATCCACCTCTCCTTCCTTAAAAAGCTCCATGGAATGGATTCTGGTATTCTGGCCTTTATTGGCATGGATAACTCGAGTGTGGCCAAGCTTTCGGTTATCCACAAAGTGAAATACCTCTTCCGCATTCTTTCGACTTCTGGTAAATACTATGGCTTTTGATACCTCTTCCTTTCCAAGCCAGTAAGCTAAAAGGTTCAGTTTCGTCCTGAAATTAGGTACTTGATATTTAACCTGATCAATCGTCTCAGCCGTGGTAGCCGAAGGAGTAACTTCCACACGCTCTGGAAACTCTAAGAACTCAGCGGCCAATCCCTCCACTCGTGAGCTGAATGTAGCCGAGAAGAGCAGGTTTTGTCTTTTAACTGGTATGATTTCGAGAATATTCCTGATCTGCGGCATGAAGCCCATATCCATCATTTTATCTGCCTCATCCAGAATCATAGTTTTAATATGCCGGGTAAAAATATTTCCCTTTCGATAGAGATCAAGAAATCGCCCGGTAGTTGAAATAAGGATGTCCACACCGGCTTCAATTTGTTCTATTTGAGTCTTTGGGCCGAGGCCCCCATACAAACAAACAATTCGTAAATCAGTGTATTCTGAGAGCTGCCTGGCCACCTCCTCTATCTGCATCACGAGTTCCCTGGTGGGTGCGAGCACCAAAGCTCTTGCATGCATTCCCTGAGCGTACTTCACCTTCATCAAAAGCGGTAAAATATAGGCTGCGGTTTTCCCCGTACCAGTTTGCGCAATCCCTAAAACATCATGTCCAGAAAGCGCCAGAGGAATGGATTTTTCCTGAATGGCCGTTGGGGTTTTATAGCCTGCATCCTTGACAGCATTTAGCAGCTGCCGATTCAATTTAAATGTCTCAAAACCCAAGGATTCATTGCTCATGATTACTTAATTTAGGGTAAATATTTTCAAAAGAACTAGCGAAGAACAATGAAAAGTATTCTGATTACGGGTGCAAATATAGTTAATGAGGGGAGTATTAATCAGCAGGATATTCTGGTGGAAAATGGTCGAATAGCTAAAATCGGAGATGACCTTAGCTCTCACAGTGCTGATATTCAAATCGATGGCAATGGCAAACATCTTTTTCCAGGAGTCATCGATGATCAGGTTCATTTCAGAGAGCCCGGCTTAACTCATAAAGGAGAGATTTACACGGAGGCTAAATCTGGTGTAGCGGGTGGAACCACCACTTACATGGAAATGCCGAATACAGTTCCACAGGCGGTAACTATTCCCTTGCTTGAAGAAAAATATGCTCGCGCAAAGGAAGTTTCACTCGCTAACTACTCTTTCTTCTTCGGCGCAACCAATGATAACCTGGACGAAATTCTAAAGGTAGACCCTGAGAATGTCTGTGGAGTCAAAGTGTTTCAGGGAAGTTCTACCGGAAATATGCTGGTGGACGATCAAAAGGCTTTAGAAGGTATTTTCGAAAAGTGCAAAATGCTTATCGCAACCCACAGCGAAAATGATGAGATAATTAAAGCAAATCTTCAATCTTTCAAAGATGTGTATGGTGACGATATTCCAATCAAGTTTCACCCCAAGATCAGGTCCGAAGAGGCTTGCTATGATGCTTCCAGTAGAGCGGTTGCTATGGCTAAAAAATACGGGACTAAGCTTCATATTCTTCACATTAGTACTGCGAAAGAACTAGAGCTATTCGATAATAGTATTCCACTTGAGGAGAAGAGAATTACTTCTGAAGCCTGTATACACCACATGTGGTTTTCCGAGGAGGATTACGATAAAAAGGGCACACTTATTAAATGGAATCCAGCAGTCAAAACAGCAAGCGATCGGGAACAAATATTCCAGGCTATGCTAGATGACCGTATTGATGTGGTAGCGACAGACCATGCCCCTCACACTTTAGAAGAAAAAGGTCAGGTTTACACCAAAGCTCCTTCCGGTGGCCCATTAAATCAACATAGTCTCGTGGCAATGCTCGATTTCTATCATAAAGGAAAAATCAGTCTGGAGAAGATCGCTCAGAAAATGTGTCATAATGTGGCTATCCTTTTCGAAATAAAAGAAAGAGGATTTATAAGAGAAGGCTACTTTGCGGATTTGGTGCTGGTCGATCTGAATGACCCGTGGACAGTGAGCAAGGATAATATTTTAGCGAAGTGCGGATGGTCGCCTTTTGAAGGACATGAATTCAAATCGAAAGTGACGCATACCATCGTTTCAGGCCATTTGGCTTTTGATAATGGTCAATTTGATGAGAGTAAAAAGGGCGAGAGGATCACTTTTTCGAGAAAATCCTAACCCTTGTTTGGAGTCAAAAGACTTTCTGTTTAATTTTGCCCTCCATTTGGGAGACATTTAGTCAAACAAGTGAAATGGTGATTGTAGCTCAGCTGGTTAGAGCGCCGGTTTGTGGCACCGGAGGTCGCCGGTTCGAACCCGGTCTTTCACCCAAAAACCCCTCATTTTGAGGGGTTTTAGCTTTAACACAGGCTTTATGTTGGCATAAGGTTTGTTTAATATGGATCAAACTAAACCAATATGTTATGTTCCTTTTGTTTAAACCATCGCCCAAGTTTCCAAGGGTGATACCTGTAAACATTCGAATGGTTAAGAACTACCAATCAAAATTTGAGGAGTCATTCAGAAATTTTGAGGAGATACAAAAAGAGGTTGTTCATAACTAAACACATTTCTCAAAGGTCATGAATTCATGACCTTTTTTTTTGTCTTTTTTTTATTGGAATCAAACCTCTATTTTTGAGCTCTTTAAGTATTTTTCTCGATGAGCTTCATACATTTTGACAAAACCCAGTTAATCAATCTAAACTACTCACTCGATAGGGAAATCATCCGTACCAATCGATCCGGCACGTATACTAGTACTACCATAATTGGCTGTAACACAAGGAAATATCATGGTCTTCTAGTGGTACCACAGCCTCATGTTGACACCCAGAATCACGTATTTCTTTCTACAGTTCACGAGACAGTAATACAGCATGGAGCAAGCTTTAACCTAGGAATCAACAAATACCCAGGTAATTATTCTCCCAGAGGACATAAATATCTAAAGGATTTTGACTCAGAACCGATCCCACGATTGACTTACAGAGTGGGTGGTGTGGTTCTCCAGAAAGAAATAATTCTAGACACTAATCGGGATCGAGTGATGATCAAGTATACCCTCATCGATGCTCACTCCCCGACTAAACTGAGGATATCTCCATTTCTTGCGTTCAGGTCTTTCCATGCCTTATCGAAAGAAAACGGTGATATAAATAAAGATTTTGAGGAAGTTGAAAACGGGGCAAAATTCAGACTCTACGATGTCTATGACCCACTTTTCCTTCAAACTTCAAAGAAAAGCGAATTCGTCTCTAAACCTGAATGGTACAATAATGTAGAATACATTCAGGAGAGAGAACGAGGCTATGATTACCAGGAAGATTTATTTGTTCCTGGGTACTTTGAATTCGCCATCAAAAAGGGAGAATCTGTCATATTCTCAGCAGGACTGACCGAAGCTGATCCTAAAACTCGCCAGCGAGCTTTTGAAAAAGAAATCGCCAGAAGGACTCCAAGAAATAACTTTGAAAACTGTCTGAAAAATTCTGCTGCTCAATTCTTGAGAAGTAGAGATGGAGGAACAAGAATCATTGCCGGTTATCCTTGGTTCGGCTGGTGGGGAAGAGACACATTTGTCGCAGCTCCTGGTCTTACCTTGACCAATGGAGACAATGATGTGTTCCTAGATATCATGGACACCATGTCCAGAGATCTTCAGGGAGCCATTTTCCCAAATGTAGGAAGCGGTGTGATGACAAATATGAATTCCATTGATGCACCGCTTTGGTACTTCTGGAGTCTCCAACAGTACATCGAATTTACCGGAGATAGCGACACGATTAAGTCACGGTACACTGAAAAAATGAAGGGAATCATCGATGGCTACAAAGCCGGAACTGATTTCAATATTCACATGCTTGATACTGGCCTAATTTGGGGAGGTCAGGAAGGCGTAGCCCTCACCTGGATGGACGCTGTGACTCCCGACGGTCCAGTAAATCCAAGAATTGGTTGCCCAGTAGAAATTCAAGCTCTTTGGTACAATGCCTTGTGCTTCTATCATGCGCTTACCGGAGATGAAGAGGTCAAGGCTTTGGCAGAAAAGGCCAAAGAAAGCTTCCTTCAGGAATTCTGGTCTGAGGAAGACGGGTATCTAGCCGACGTAGTGGATGGAGAAGAAAAGGATTGGTCAGTACGACCAAACATGGTTTTCGCCACCTCTCTACCCTACTCCATGCTCGATGAAGAGAAAAAGGATAAGGTTCTTGAGATAGTCAAATCCAAGCTTCTGACTACTCGAGGTCTTCGTTCTCTTTCTCCAGACGATCATGGTTACAAAGGATATTATTTCGGTGATCAGATCAGTAGAGACAATGCTTATCACAATGGAACCGTGTGGGTTTGGCCCCTAGGGCACTTTGTGGATGGCTATTTGAAATTACACGGAAAGTCAGGTCTTAATTCTATAGAAAAAATTATCGCTGGATTTGATGGGGTGATGACCCAGTACGGAGTGGGAACGGTAGCTGAGATTTTCGACGGAGACCCACCACATAGACCGAAAGGATCTATCTCCCAGGCTTGGAGCGTTGCTGAGCTATTAAGAATGATGCATTTGGTAAAAAAGTATAAGTAGGCCTTATGAGGGTATTAATGTTTGGGTGGGAATTTCCACCGCATATTTCTGGAGGTTTAGGCACCGCGTGTTATGGTCTGGTGAAAGGGCTGGATCATCATAATCAGGATATCATTTTTGTGGTGCCAAAGCTATGGGGTGATGAAGAACCCTTGGCTGACTTTGTCAATGCCAGTGATGTGACATTGGACTATAGGGAGAAAAAGTTCAAGTCGATCTGGAAGAACCTCACCTACCTTGAAGTCAGTAGTTTCTTGGTGCCGTATTTAGGCCCTGAGGAGTATCAGAAATTTACCGACTATGCCATTCACGATAGAGTGGATTTGGACGAAAGTATCTTTACTTCTAAATATGCATTCAGTGGAAAATATGGCAAAAACCTTATGGAAGAGGTTTCTCGATATGCTTTAACCGCTGCGCAAATAGCGAGGGATCGTGACGACTATGAAATTATTCATGCGCATGACTGGCTTTCTTTTCCTGCCGGCATTGCTGCGAAAGAGATTTCTGGCAAACCATTAGTTGCCCATGTTCATGCCACCGAGTATGACCGATCCGGAGAAAGTGTAAATCCTCCTGTTTTCGAAATTGAGAAGGCAGGAATGGAAGCGGCAGACCATGTCTTGGCGGTAAGCTATTTGACCAAAAATACCATTGTCAAGAAATATGGAATTCCGGAAGAGAAAGTCAGCGTACTTCACAATGCTGTGCTGGATGCGAGTATCATCAAAGCCAAATACCAGAAGAAAGTCCCTGAGAAGATCGTGACCTTCCTGGGTAGAATTACCTTCCAGAAGGGCCCTGAGTATTTCGTGGAAGCCGCGAAAAAAGTGATTGATCGTGATCCAAATGTAAGGTTTGTGATGGCAGGGTCTGGTGATCTTTTAAACCGAATGGTAGATAGAGTTGCTGAATTAAATATCGCATCAAAATTCCATTTCACTGGATTCCTTAAGGGGGATGACGTGGATCATATGTATGCGATTTCTGATGTATATGTGATGCCGTCTGTTTCTGAACCATTCGGAATTTCACCCCTAGAAGCAGTAAGACATAATACACCTTCCATCATATCCAAGCAGTCAGGGGTTGCCGAAGTTTTGGTTAACGCCATCAAGATTGATTTCTGGGATATCGATGCTATGGCAGACGCTATTTTTGGACTCCTTCATTATAAGAGTATTTCTGAGATGTTTAAGGAGCTGGGAAGTCAAGAATTAAAACGATTAAAGTGGGAACATGTAGCTGAGAAGCTAGTGGGCACCTACGAGAAAATTTTAGCTGAAAAATCATGAGAACGATCTGTTTTTATTTTCAAGTTCATCAACCGTATAGGATCAAACCCTATAGATTTTTTGATATCGGCGACGATCATTATTACTGGGATGACTTCCTAAACAGAAGTGTAATAAGAAAGGTGGCGCAGAAATGCTACCTTCCTATGAATGCTCTACTTCAGGAGCTCATCGAAAGACATCCTGGTCAGTTCAAAGTTGCCTTTTCTATCTCTGGTGCCTTTATGGATCAGATGGAGCAATTTGCTCCGGATGTTCTAGAAAGCTTCCAAAGGCTAGTGGCTACCGGTCAGGTAGAGCTATTGACGGAAACTAACAGCCATTCCCTAGCATCACTCAAGAGCAAAGAAGAATTTGAAAAGAGTGTAGACCAGCACAAGGAAAAGTTGAGCAGACACTTTGGAGGCTACACGCCAAAAGTCTTTAGAAACACAGAGCTTATTTATTCTGATGAAATAGGTGAAATGATTTCCGAAATGGGCTTTGCCGGAGTCCTCACTGAAGGAGCAAAACACGTTCTTGGGTGGAAAAGCCCTAACTATGTGTACAGCAATGCTCATGATCCAAAGCTCAAGGTGCTATTAAAGAATTTCCAGCTTTCTGATGACATCGCCTTTAGGTTCGGAAATAAAACCTGGTCAGACTATCCATTGACTGTAGATAAATTCATCGATTGGATCAATGCTATTCCTCAGGAGGAGCAGGTTTTAAATTTATTCATGGATTATGAAACATTTGGAGAGCACCAGTGGGAAGAAACAGGGATTTTTGAATTCATGAGAAGTTTGCCTGAAGCAGTTTTGAGCAGAACGAGTTTCAATTTCTCAACCCCATCAGAGGTTTTCGCCAATTCAAAACCAGTGGATATGATCCACGTTCCTGTTCCGATTTCCTGGGCAGATGAAGAGCGTGATTTAACAGCCTGGCTTGGAAACGATCTTCAGGACGAAGCTTTTGACAGACTATATGAGCTGGAGAAATTGGTAAAAAGTATAGATGATCCTGAAATTCAAAGAGATTGGAATTACCTCCAGACATCGGATCACTTCTATTACATGTCAACCAAATTCGCGTCTGATGGAGATATCCATTCCTACTTCAGCCCCTATGATTCGCCTTATGATGCATTCATAAACTACATGAATGTTCTGAGTGATTTCATTTTACGAGTAAAAGAAAAAGCGGGAGTACCCGCCTAAGAAAATAAAGCCGGTTTAACCGGCTTTTTCTTTTTAATAGCTCTCAGACTCATTCGGGAAGTCTTTATTCTTCACATCCTTAATGTATTGGGTAAAAGCCTCAGTCATGATTCCTTGAAGATCCGCATACTGCCGCAAAAATCTTGGTTTAAATTCCTGAGTAATTCCAAGCATGTCATGCATCACCAAAACCTGACCATCAACATCCCCTCCTGCTCCTATACCAATCACTGGAATTGACACAGTTTCTGCCACTTTCTTAGCTAGTGAAGCAGGAATCTTCTCAAGTACAATGGCGAAACAGCCACATTCCTCGAGAATTTTGGCGTCCTCAAGGAGCTTTTCGGCTTCAGCTTCCTCCTTCGCCCGAACTGTATACGTCCCAAATTTGTAGATGGATTGTGGGGTTAGCCCGAGGTGTCCCATGACTGGAACTCCTGCGCTTAATATTCTCACCACAGATTCTTTGATCTCAGCTCCTCCTTCTACCTTAATTGCATGTGCACCGGATTCCTTCATGATTCGAATCGCAGAGCGAAGAGCTTCAGAGCTGTTTCCCTGATAGCTTCCAAAAGGAATATCAACAACGATAAATGATCTCTTTACCGCTCTAACCACAGCCGAAGCATGGTAAATCATTTGATCTAAAGTGATAGGAAGAGTGGTCTCGTGACCCGCCATGACATTGGAAGCGGAGTCTCCAACAAGCACGATGTCGATCCCAGCTGCATCCACAATTTTCGCCATGGAATAATCATAGGCGGTAAGCATGGATATCTTTTCTCCCCGATCCTTCATCTCCTGAAGGACATGGGTAGTTATTCTCTTAATATTGGCTGAAGAATGAACAGACATAGTTTATTGAAGATGGACGACGAATTCCGATTTCGAAAGATCAACCAGAATATGTTCATTTAAAGTCGTGGATAATTCAAATCCCGTATAATCGGGTTTCAAAGGATACTTGCCATGGCTCCTATTCACCAAAACGGCTATTTCAATTTTATCAGCCTTGGTATCTAAAAATGGGTTCAAAGCATAGACCAAAGTTCTCCCTGTATTCAATACATCATCTACCAGAATAGCCGTCTTACCTTCAAAATCCAATTCATCTGACAGTTCCACATTTTCACTGTTAATGTTGGATTTATCAAGAATGACTTCCATCTCTTCAATTTCCAAAGGAGAAATGGCCCGGAGTTCTTCAGTGAGTAAGCGAGCCAAAATCTTTCCCATTCCAGAAATACCGGCAATGACTACACCTTTGGATTTGAGATTTCTCTCATATATCTCATAAGCCATTCGGGTGACTTTCTTTTGAACCTGTTGATGATTTAAAACTTGAATCATGAGTCTTATGACTAGTAAAATCGAAATTAGAGCAATTCTCTAACCTTTCAAAATTAGTCTATCTATGGCTGTCCTCCTCATGGAGAATGTTGAGGTAACTCTGGTATCGATAGGGATGAATATAACCCTCTTCTAACTTCTGTAAAATCATGCATCCTGGTTCATTCACATGCTTGCAATCATTGTATTTGCACTGACCCAAATATTCTCTCATCTCCGGGAAATAATGCGAGAGCTCTGTGTCTTCTACATCAAGAATTCCGAATTCCTTTATCCCAGGAGTATCAATTAATGAGCCTTCATACTCCAATTTAAATAGCTCCGCAAAAGTCGTAGTGTGTAAACCCTTGGTAGTGTAATCTGAAATTTCCTGGGTAACCTGATCTGCTTTTTCTACCAGGGAATTGAGAAGTGTAGACTTCCCTACTCCCGAGTGTCCCGCAATTAGAGTAGTCTTTCCCTTCAAATACGGCTTAAAAGTTTCCTGCGATGATTCATCATTCAAAGCTGAAGTTTCTATGACCTGGTAACCCAAAGGCTCATAGATTTCATGGATATCCTGAAGCCACTCTTCTGCATCCTCTCCCTCCATTTGATCCATCTTGTTGACGACGATAATTCCTGGAATCCGAAAGCTTTCAATAGACACCAAAAACCTATCGATAAACCCAAATGAAGTCCTCGGTCTTTGCATGGTGACCATTAGCATGGCCTGATCCACATTACTAGCAATGATGTGTGAAAAGTGCTTTTTCCGAGTAGACTTTCGAATTACATAATTCTCTCGCGGCACTATTTCTCGAATAATACCAGTTTCCTGGTTTGGCTCTACTTCGATTTCTACCCAGTCTCCCACGGCAATTGGATTTGTAAGCTTAAGACCGGCTTGCTTAAATTTTCCTTTGAGCCTTGAAGAGATCAAAGATTCACCGGTATCGACCTCATACCAGCTGCCTGTCGATTTGATCACTCTACCTTTCATCCTCCAAAATTAAATCGACTTTATCACATATTTTTCTGGAGGCGCCAAGGTTTTCATTGAGCCAGTTTTCTGCAGCAGTTCTGGAAACTTGATAGTTTCTTTCCTCCTGAAGATAATCAAAGGACTCACGAAGACTTTTTAGATCCTCCACCTCAAAAGCACAGCCTTTTTCTTGACTAATTTTGGCTTCAGGGAATTTTGAAGCTAGCCTAACTTTTCCAAAAATCACTGGTACATGGAATCCAATCGGCTCGAGAATATTATGTAACCCACTTCCGAAAGCCCCTCCAACATAAGCGATTTTCGCGAACTGATATACTGAGGAAAGCATTCCGATGGTATCCAGGAAAAGAACATTTGGAGAATCATTCCAGCCAGCTTTAGAATAGAAGGCCGATCGAAGGGTTAATCTTTTAGACCATTCCCTCATCTTCCCTTGATCCAAATCATGAGGAGCCACAATCCATTTGAATTCTTTATTAGCATTCATCAAGGGAATGAGAATTTTCATATCCTCTTCCCAAACCGATCCTAAAACAATCACCTCCTTTTTACCAATCCAGGTTTTCAACTGGGGAAAGGGCTTGGGATTTTTCGCATTTTCTGCCACCCGATCGAAACGCGTGTCACCTGCCAGGGTGTGGTCTGAATACTGGATGGTATCCAGGAGATCAATACTGGGCTGGTCTTGAGTAAAAATATGGTCTAACTGCTTAAGTAAGTCTTGAAAAAACCCATCTGATTTGAAATATCTTTGGCTCGGCCTAAAGAGAGCCGATATCAGAAAAGTGGGGATTTTCCGCTCCTTGAGCACCATGATGTACTCATACCAAAGATCATACTTGACAAAAACTGAAAAGGACGGGTTTAATTCAGATATGAACCTCTCAGCATTCTTTCTGAGATCAAGCGGGAGATAGGTAATGAAATCCACATTTTCCTGAGGCTTTTTCTTTACCGGTTCATATCCTGATGGGCTAAAAAAACTTACAGCGATCAGATACTCAGGTTTCCTCTTTTTGATTTCCTTAATGACCGGTTTGGCTTGTTCATATTCCCCAAGTGAGGCCACGTGAATCCAAACGAGTTCACCAGGATGGTCTTTTCTAAAAGAAGAAATTTGATCGAAAACACCTTTTCTACCTTGGGCAAAAATCTTCATTTTTTCACCCGACAAGGCAAGTACTGGAAGGAAAAGATCCAAAGAATGTAGGCCCAGACGATACCAAAATTTCATCTTTCAAAAGTAGCATTATTGTCCAATAGTATTTTTAAGAACCTCGCATCTGACAGCTTGAATCTTGAAATCAACCTCTTGATGCAATTGATTCTAAATTTTGCTATTTTCAATCCGCATTTAAATAGCCGTTTTTTAAAGTGATCAAGGTTTTATTCGTTTGCCTCGGGAATATTTGCAGATCCCCTTTGGCTGAAGGCCTCTTCCAAAAGAAAGTAGAGGAAAGAGGTTTAAAAGATCAATTTTTTATAGATAGCGCTGGCACTTCGGATTATCATATCGGTGAGCTTCCAGATCATCGAACCATCAATACTGGTAAGAAATATGGTATCCAAATCGATCATCGAGGTAGACAGGTGACCAGCCGAGATTTCAAAAACTTCGATTACATTCTCGCCATGGATGAGAATAATTTATCGAATCTGAAGCTTGTTCCGGGGAGTGAACAAAAGACCGATAATGAAATGCTCCTGATTAGAAGTCTACAGGATCATCCAGAAAGTTTGTCCGTTCCAGACCCGTATTATGGTGGCGAGCAAGGCTTTGAAAATGTCTTCGAAATTCTGAATGATTCCACAGATCGACTCCTGGAAAAAATTTTAGCAGAACGCCCAAGCCATGCTTGATCATAATGAGATTTACGAAAGAGTTTTGCAGGAGTACATTGATCCTTTTGTACATCTGAAATCCGTTTCGCTAATCGCGGCAGGTAATCATAACCAAGGGATTCGGCTCATCTCTACGGCAGGTGATTTTTTTCTCAAAGTCAATTTCGAGCATGAACGTGATATTCTGAAAATGGAATCGGAGGGGTTAAAGCTTCTCCGGGAATCTACTTTTCTGAAAGTTCCAGAAGTATTTGGAGCCGGTAGAATTGGGGATTATAACTTCTTATTGACCGAATTTATTCCCTCAGGCAGACATCATTTGGATTATTGGGAAAATCTTGGTCTCGGGATGGCACACCTCCATTTGAGCTCTTCTTCTTCGTTCGGTCTGGCAAAGGACAACTTTATTGCAACGCTCGTTCAAAGGAATCATTTCGAGGACTCATGGATTGACTTTTTTATTGAGCATAGATTAGAGCCCCTTCTGGGCAAAGCTTATTTCGATAAATTAATATCACTCGAGTTTTTAAAAAGCTTCCAGGGTCTCTACCCTATGATTCAAGGATTCTTTCCAGACGAAAAGCCTTCACTTCTTCATGGTGATTTATGGTCAGGCAATGTCATCAGCACCAAGGATGGACAACCCTGCCTCATCGATCCAGCAGTTTACTTCGGTCATAGAGAAATGGATATCGCCTTTAGCCGGTTATTTGGTGGCTTTGACAATAAATTTTATGAGGCTTATGAATCCGTATTTCCACTGGAACCGGATTTTGAATCTAGGATCGGAGTCTACAATCTATATCCACTTTTGGTTCATTTGAATCTTTTCGGATCCGCCTATCTCCCTCCTATCGAGCGAATCGTCAATCGATTCACCAAATAATCAACTTTCCTTCTTGCGATTTCTCACCACCTGTAAACTGTGTCTGGTCTCCTGCTCTAACAACACATCGTATCCTTCGATATGCCGTTCGAGTAGCTGACGATCACCATTTAGAATAGTCAGTAATTCAAGGTTCTCATTATAAAGGATAGAAAATTCCTCCTTTAAGGATTCCAATAATTGGGCAAGTTTAAACCTTTCCGCATCGATAACTATGCTTATGCTGATGGCAGCCGTTTGAAGCATATTCACCTTGAGCTTAAGTTTATCCAATTCGGTATAAATCATCCTCAAATGCTTCTCTTCTGAGAAGGTAAAATCCTTGACTCGGAAGCTGATTAGAATTTGATTTTTCTTTAGGATGAAAGTCGGAATCAGTTCAGCATTTGCATTTTGATGAATTCTTGTTCCCTCCCCGTCAGGATCAATAAAAGACCTAACCAATAATGGGATTTGTTTTTGAGCCAGTGGTTTAATTGTTTTCGGATGAATTACAGAAGCCCCATAAAAAGTCATTTCTGCTGCTTGACTATATCCCAGTTCATCGAATTTTATGGTTTCCTCAAAAATTTTGGGATCTCCATTTAAAACTCCAGGAACATCCTTCCAGATCGTTACCGAAGAAGCACCAAGAGAAGTCGCTAAAATCGCGGCTGAAAAATCGGAACCCTCACGACCTAATGTGGTACTTTGCCCATCCTTCGTTCCAGCGATGAATCCTTGCGTAATTACAGGAAACTGTGAAAGAATTGGCCATAATAGCTTTTCACAATTCCTCTTAGTCCCCGCCCAATCTACTTTAGCAAACCTAAATTCATCATTAGTTTGGATCAGTTGCCTGGCATCATACCAGACAGAAGTCATGCCCTCCTGGCAAAGATACTCCATCACTATTCTGGTGGAGAGCAACTCTCCAAAGCACACTACTTTATCATAAAGAACATCATAATCATCTGAAGTACTGGATGATTCCAACACACCTTGGAGTCTCATGCATTCATTTTCTATTTGAGAGAAAATGGGATGAGTTTTAGGAAACAAGTCCCTTGAAACTCCTAAATGAAATTCTTTTAAAATTGCACTATTTGAAGAATAATCCTTTCCCTCAATTTTTTGAATTAAAATAGACTCAAGAAGATTGGTCATCTTACCCATTGCAGAAACCACGATTACATGATTTTTTCGCAATCGATTACGCAAAATTTCAAGGATGTTTTTTACTGCATTCGAATCTTTGACAGAAGCTCCTCCAAATTTGTAAACAATTGTTTTCGCCATGAGAAATATTAGCTACTTTTCTAAAGTATAAACCCAATAATTGTACTTTTCTTATAAATGAAAATTTTACCTTATGAGCCAGACAATACCAGTCTGGCCTACTCGGTCGGTACTACGCTCGACCGTTTTATCAAGCTGAAGCAAAGTGAATTCCCTTTTGCTTCAGGTGAGCTTTCTCAATTACTCAGAGATATTGCGCTCGCTGCAAAGATAGTTAACCGAGAAACGAATCGAGCTGGTCTTGCGAATATTGGAGGTGCCTTTGGCCAAACCAATGTTCAGGGTGAAGAACAACAAAAACTCGATGTGATCGCCAACATCAGATTTATGCGTGCGCTCAGTAAAGGTGGCGAAGTCTGTGCCATAGTTTCTGAGGAAGAAGATTCTGTGATAGATCTGCAGAATAATTCTGGCAAATATGTGGTAGCCATCGACCCACTAGACGGAAGTTCGAACATAGATGTGAACATCAGTATTGGTACCATCTTTTCGATCTATAGAAGGAAAACACCCCAAGGAAGTCCAATTACGGAAGAAGACGTTATGCAACCAGGACGTGATCAGGTAGCAGCAGGTTATGTGCTTTATGGCTCTTCGACCATGCTTGTTTACACCACTGGACATGGAGTGAATGGCTTTACTTATGAGACATCACTTGGTGAATTCTTCCTATCTCACCCTTCCATTAAAGCTCCTGACAATGGAAAGATTTACTCAATTAATGAGGGGCTTCAGAACCAATGGAACGAAGGTATCAAAGACTACATTGATGAATGTAAGCGCCGAGATTACGCAGCCAGATACATTGGTTCACTAGTAGCTGACTTCCATAGAAATCTATTAAAAGGAGGTATTTATCTCTATCCTGCCACACATAAGAATCCAGAAGGGAAGTTAAGACTACTATATGAAGCCAATGCCTTAGCATTTATTGCGGATCAGGCAGGAGCTTTGGCCACCAATGGTAAAGAATCCATTCTTGACCTTCAACCCACTGCTTTGCATCAAAGAACGCCACTTTTTATTGGGTCCAGCAAAATGGTTAGGGAATTTGAACAAATAGCCAAAGACAAGAAAGTCTTGGTTTAAGATTGAAAGTCTTTCGTCCAAAAATTCCGGTCTAAAGAATTTGTTGGTAACTTCATGTAAAACAATGAAGCTATGAAAACCTCAAAGATTTCCATTCTTTCTCTTCTCCTTGGTCCCATTTTACTTTTCTCCTATTGCCAGGAAAAAGTTGAGGAAGTTCCAGAAGTGATTGACGAGACTTACGCCGTTCAAACGGATAAGCTGCTTGTCAATCTAGACACACTTTACACTGAGTTCACCAATCCATGGGGCATGACCTGGCTCGATGATGGGACCATGCTGGTTACAGAAAGAAGTGGGGAAATTCTTGTGTTTAAAGATGATCAATTCACAGGTGATAAGTTGGAAGGTCTTCCTGAATTATACGTCAATGGACAGGTAGGTCTTCTGGATATTACTACTCACCCAGATTACTCTGAAAATGGATGGATTTACATTGCCTATGGCAAACCCATGCCCGACAGTCTCGGTGCAACGGCCATTATGAGATTCAAACTGAACGGGAATCAGATTACCGATAAGGAAGAATTGATCGTGACTACTCCAGCCTGGGAAGCGGGACGTCATTATGGAAGTCGGATTGTTTTTGATAATGATAACTATCTCTATTTCTCGAATGGTGATAGAGGAAATAAGCCTGAGAATGCTCAGGACTTAACAAACTCTCACGGTAAAATTCATAGAATTTTTGATGATGGAAGAATTCCGGAGGACAATCCATTTGTGGACGTAGACGGCGCTATTGCTTCTATTTGGACGTATGGAAACAGGAACCCGCAAGGCATGGTCTATGATTTTGAAAATGATAGGCTATGGGAGTCGGAACATGGACCTATGGGTGGAGATGAGCTAAACCTGATTGAAAAGGGTAAGAATTATGGCTGGCCCGTGATCACCTATGGCCAAAACTATGACGGAACACCAATTACAGATATCACCGAAAAAGAAGGGATGGAGCAACCTACCACCTACTATGTACCTTCTATTGCAACATGTGGAATGACGCTGGTGACCTCTGATCGTTATCCTGCCTGGAAAGGAGATATACTAATTAGTGCATTAGCAAAAATGCATATCAACCGAGTTGATATGGATGGCGCCACTGCATTGGGTCAGGAGATATTATTTCAGGATATTGGAAGGGTAAGAGATGTTCAGGAAAGCCCCGATGGTTATTTATATGCCATCACAGAGGGCACCGGATTACTCGTCAAATTAATTCCTATTCGATAAACTAAAGGCTCCTCAAAAAGGAGCCTTTTTTATACAAAGTCTACATCCACACTGAAGGGGTATTTCATCAGAAATTGGAGTGCATCTGAAATGGGTAAATCTTCAAAGAGCACCTTGTATAGATTTTCCGTGATTGGAGCCCTCAAGTCGGTAGATTCAAGGAATGCCTTAATGATTCTAACCGTATTAATACCCTCGGCCACTTCTTCCATATCAGCTATGATGTCCTTGAGTTTTTCTCCCTTCGCGAGCCTATAGCCTACCGTGTAGTTTCTGGAATTTGAAGAATTACACGTAGCCACAAGGTCTCCTACTCCAGCCAAGCCCATCACTGATTTAATACTTCCTCCCAACTCATTGCCCAAATGAATCATCTCAACCATTCCCCTGGAAATCAATAATCCCTTTGCATTCTCTCCCAGGCCTAAACCGGCCAAAGCACCAGCTGCTATCGCAATAATGTTCTTTAAAACTCCACTAAGCTCAACTCCAACAATATCTGAATTGCCATAGACCTGAAATTTCTCACTTCTCAAAAGCCTTTGCCCTTCGAGAATAACCTCATTGTACTTACTAGCTACCACAGTGGCTGCTGGCTGACCTTGACGAAGTTCCTTTGATAGGTTAGGTCCTGCAAGACAACCTACCCGTACCACTACAGTTTCTTCCATGATCAGCTCGCTCATGGTTAGGATCTGGGAACGTTTCATTCGTTCCATTTGATCCAAAGTCTTGCCTTCTGGTAGATTAAGACAAAGTCCTTTGGTGCCGTGAATAATTACATGGTATGGAAAAAGAAAGGGTGCAAAGGTTCGTGTAACTTCCTGAAAACCCGACGATGAGATCATAAAGAACAGTAGATCACAATTCTTGCAAACCTCTTCCGGACTCGTTGTGGCTTTAATATTTGCCGGAATGGCTTTGCCCGAAAGGGTCTGAGAAGAATTAATCTCCTCGACTATTTCCTGATTTCTGGCATACACCAGGACATCTCCCTTTTCAGCCAGCATAATCGCTATGGCTGCCCCGAAGCTACCCACGCCTACTACGCCAATGGGTTTCTGAGTCTTATCTGAAGAGCTTGTCGAGTCCATAACCAGTTAATCTGTTGTGATAAAAATAGAGTAAACTCATGTCTTCCGTGACCAGGTCTCCAGCAGCATCTTTAATCAAAGGCCGCTTCGCGTGATACATTCCTACATTCTGCAAGCCATCCTCAATGAGCTCATCCATAGGGAGAGACATATGCGGAGCAGTATTGATCTGATCTTGTTCCTTTAGGGTCCAAATCTGATCTAATACCATCTGACATGCCTCTTTAAACTCCTCATACGGAATGTGAATTTCTTCTTCCGGTAGTCGAATCAAATCAAAAAGATCAAGTTTCGCATTCTTCTTTTTAATCAGCTCGAAAGCAGTGAAAGCCACCAAGTGAGAGCTAAACACCTTATTGATTCGGTGGAATTCCTCCACAATTCTCACTCCTAGCCTATTGGTGTATTCTTCTTCCCTCTGCGAATCTTCGGAAATTTTCCCTTCCGAAATAAAGTAGTCCTGAGTATTAATTACACGGCCATTCTTATCGATGCTGTTGCCGTCTTCATCTACAAAGTTCCCAAGGACATCCATGGCTTTACCGATTGAGACTGAGATATCGGATCCTTTGGTAAAGAACTTGACCAGAAACTTCGAAATTTTATACGACGTAGAAAATTCATCATTTTCCTTGTAGTATCGCTCTTGTCCGGTGATGCTAAGGTAATCTCTGATAAGACTTGGTGCTTCCAGCACAAAGTGATAATTAATCGTCACAGGCACTACAAAGACCTTCCCAGCAACATCCAACTTCCCTTCCTGATAATTTGCTCTTTGCGCCTCAATAGCCGTGCTGAGCAATCCGAGTTTGAGCTTTTTCTCGATATTCCCACTTCTGGATCTTGTTCCTCCCGGAAAAAACAAACTATGACAACCGAACTGAATGGCCTCCTTCGAGTAAGTTTTTAGAGTCTCCAGGTAAAGCAGATTTTTCTTTCGCCGATCCACTTTATAAGCACCGAGGGCATTCATGAAATAGGCGAAAATAGAGATATTGAACAGATTTAATCCGGCTCCATAAATAAATGGTGGCAACCCTAGAACCGAGATAATCCAACCGATCAGAATACTGTCCAGATTACTAAAATGAGTAGGCACCATGACAATGGTCCCTTTGGTAGCGAGATCTCTTAACTGATCTGTCTCACCTGTAATCTGAATTTTGTCCTGCAGGGTATACTGATTTGAAAAAACGGATCGAAAACCTTTAACTCTAGCAGCATTCAGAAGTCGGGAAAAACCATAGGTGACCACACTTCGGGTGAACTTGTAATAAGTGGTCTTGAAATTACTGGCTATCTCCTCCGCATACCGATTGGTAATTCTGTAGAGAATTTTATTGTACTCTTTGAATTTTCTCTTGTCAGAAAGCTTCGGTCCTGTACTCAGTGTGAGTAAATCCTTTTTGACATCGCCCCAAAAGTCTGCTTCATCGTCCGGATCTACAGCCCAAGGATTTTTTTTAATTCTGAGCTTTTCCCGATAAAGAGTAGTCTCTAATTCTTCCTTGAGGATTTCAGGATCATTCCCTGTAAGTCCCAGGACTCGATTTTCAGATTCCTTAGAAACTTTGATGACGAATTCTTTCCGCTCTCTAGCCAGTTTAACAACAGGCCATTCTGCCTTCTTTGGAAGGATGGGATCGTACTTTCGCTTTAGATATTTTTCTTCCAAATGAATAGAATTCCGTGGAGCGACAAAGATAACCAAAATCAGGTCTTGGGATTCATCTAGGTTCTAATCCCTCTCTAAGATTCCTTTTTAGATTTGACAAAAAAGGCTACGATCGCTGAAGTGATAATTCCTACGATCGGAGCAAATATGGTAGCCTGGATAATGTAAGTCTGGAGATTAAAGTAATCCTCAGCTTCCTGTTGGGTGACATTCCCAGACTCTACGGAGTAGTTTATGGCATTCGTGAAGTAATCGGGGGTAATGATGGTAGAAGTGATGTACTGAGATAACGGAGTCAAAAGACCGACGATCAAAGATATCACCACACCACTCATAAATCCCTGTTTAAAGGTCATCTGACCCTGATAGAAATTCTTCTTTTTATCCTGAAGCGCAAAGACATAAATCGCAATGGCTACGAAGGCGAAGAAATTCGTATAGGTGGGATGATCAGCGATGTGTTCGTCATGCCATCCTAAAGCTTTTTCCATGACCATCCAGGCCAGGGAAACCAGGACAAAAATGATGGCCCACTTAAGTTCAATTGATCGGTTTTTCATAGTGCGTTTGGGTTTTTTGGTTTACCAAAAAAGGCTGATCATACAAAATACTATTTTTTGGAAAACTGTAATCGACTCTTACCGTTTTCAGTGCGAAGTAGTCTTTTCGCTTGGAGAGACAAGAAAGGCTAGTATTTTTACAGCACCAAAAGCTTAATGAAAGCGGACCTAAAACAAATACAATCCCCGATCAAGGCCGAAATGGCCGAATTCGAGCTCAAGTTCAAGGACTTGATGAAGAGCAAAGTGAAGCTTCTCGATCACATCATGAATTACATCGTGAAGCGAAAGGGAAAGCAGATGCGGCCAATGTTCGTGTTCCTTTCTTCCGGGGTTTGCGGTGGAATAAATGAATCCACCTATCGTGGGGCAGCTTTGATCGAGCTTTTACATACCGCTTCTCTCGTCCATGATGATGTGGTGGATGATGCCAATTATCGTCGAGGTTTTTTCAGTATCAATGCTCTTTGGAAGAATAAAATTGCTGTCTTGGTCGGAGACTTTCTCCTTTCTCGTGGTCTTCTCTTGAGCGTGGATCATGATGACTTTGAATTTCTTCGAATTGTATCCAATGCCATGAAAGAAATGGCTGAGGGTGAACTATTGCAGATTGCCAAAGCCAGAAAACTGGATATAACGGAAGATATTTATTACGATATCATCCGACAGAAAACAGCCAGCCTCATGGCCTCTTGCTGTGCAATGGGAGCCTCAAGCACTGAAAGTGATCCAGAGACTATCGAAAAGATGAGGGTCTTTGGGGAAAAAGTTGGTATGGCCTTCCAAATCAAAGATGATCTCTTCGATTATGGAGAGGATGAGATTGGCAAACCTGTAGGTATTGATATCAAGGAAAAGAAGATGACTCTACCTTTGATTTTCGCTTTGCAGAAGGCGGACTGGTTCGAGAAAAAGAGAATCATCTTCCTCATCCGAAATAAGAGCAATAGCAAAAAATCAGTAAATGAGGTGATCGAATTCGTTAAGAAAAGCGGAGGCTTGGAGTACGCCAAAACTGTGATGAATAAGTACTACAAGGAAGCCATGACTATATTGGAAGGTTTTCCTGAGAGTGACTACAAACAGTCTCTCGGTGACCTGGTCAATTACTCTATCGAAAGAAAGAAATAACTACAGTTGCTGAAGGTATTCTTTGAATTCGGAGAATTCCGCATTCATCGGTTCCGATTTTTTCTCTCCTTTTAAGAATTTCTCAAGGCGATCTGGGAGCTCAATAGACATTTCAAGCGTCTCTTCCACCACCTCGCGGAATTTTCCGGGATGAGCTGTTTCCAGAAATATCCCCTGAAATTCAGGGCGATCAGCCATAAACTTTTTTAACCCGAGGTAGCCAACCGCTCCATGAGGATCGGCAAGGTAACCAAGTGCATGAATTTCTTTGACAGCATCTCTGGTTTGCTGATCATCATAAAAAGCCCCACTTACGTATTCCCGCAATTCTCCTTCATCTTGGTTGAATAAGGCCAGTAGTCTCGGGAAATTACTTGGATTTCCGACATCCATGCTATTTGAAATAGTCTGAACAGATGGTTTTGGAAGAAAATCATCGCCTTTCAGATATTCAGGAACTACCTTGTTTAAATTAGTCGAAGCCACAAAATGCTCTATCGGCAAACCCATTTTCATAGCTAGGATTCCGGCTGCAAGATTCCCGAAATTCCCGCTAGGAACCGAAATAACGAGTTTTTTGCTAGGGTCTTCTAATAAAGAATAGGCTCTGAAATAATAAAGTGCCTGTGGTATCCAGCGTGCAATATTTATGGAATTTGCGGATGTCAAAATCAGTTGCTCATTCAATTCCTTATCAAGAAAAGCCTGCTTAACTAATCGCTGACAATCATCAAAAACCCCATCTACTTCAAGGCATTTAATGTTTTGTCCCAAGGTTGTGAATTGCTGTTCCTGCAGCTTGCTGACCTTGCCTTTCGGGAAAAGAATAATGACTTCTACTCCATCCACGCCCAAAAATCCATTTGCGACAGCACTTCCGGTATCTCCGGAGGTAGCCACAAGTACCCGAACTTTTTGACCCGCATTTTGGAGAAGCATACTCATAAGCTTTGAGCAAAACCTTGCTCCAAAATCTTTAAAGGCCAACGTTGGGCCATGAAATAGCTCCTGAGTATAAATACCTTCCTCCACCTTCACCAAAGGAGCATCGAAAGCCAAAGTATGATCTACCAACTCTTTAATCTGAAGTTCAGATAAATCATCGGAAAACAAGGCTCCAACGACCTCATATCCTATCTCCCTAAAACTATTATCCTGCAATGAGCTAATGAATTCCTCACTTAGTTTCGGGATTTCGGCAGGAAAGTAGAGTCCTTGATCAGGTGCCAATCCTTTGATTACCGCTTCGGCGAGACCAACCTGATGATTTTTATCGTTTGTGCTGAAGAACTTCATTATTGGCAATTATGAAATGACGAAACCGCCCTGAGTATTAATTTTTGAGAAATATGCCTTGAGACTAAGTCCTAGCCCATCATAGGTTTCCTTTGCCTTTTGTACGAATTGTTCATGCTTTTCTTTCCCCTCTGACAAAATGAAGAGCGTAGGGCCAGAACCTGAAATTCCAAGTCCCAGAGCCCCTAAATCCAACATAGCTTTTTTCACATCATCGAATCCCGGTAGCAAGCTAGCTCGGTATGGCTCAGCAATTACATCCTCAAGTGACCTTGAAATCAAATCATAATCAGATTGGAAAAGGCCAGCGATCAGCCCGGCTACATTTCCAGATTGTGTAATGGCATCTTTGAGAGGAATCCTATCCTTCAAGACGCTTCTAGAATCCGAAGTATTCAACTGATAGTTTGGATGAAGAAGAGTGCAGGTTAAGTTTTCAGGAACTGAAAGCTTTATCACGTCCAAGGGTTGATAGCCTCTGATGAGGACAAATCCCCCCAATAAACTCGGAGCCACATTATCAGCATGGGCAGTTCCACATGCAGCTTTTTCAGCCTCCATAGCAAATGGAAGAAGCTCCTTCTTTTCAAAAGGTTTATCCAAAAGGTCGTTGGCAGCTACCAAGGCAGCAACTGCACTGGCAGCACTCGAACCCATCCCGGATCCAAGTGGAAGTCCTTTTTCCAGTTCTATGTCAAATCCTTGATCAGAACCAAGCTGATCCAGCATAGCTTTTATCGCAATGCTACAGGTATTTTTCTCTGGCTCCAATGGAAGTCGACCACCATCGCCGGATATGGAAGCCACCCGGAGGGACTTTCTATCATTCTTGGAGAGAATGACATGGTCACCCAAAGAATCCAAAGCAAAACCAAGGATGTCGAAGCCGCAGGAAACATTGGCTACAGAAGCCGGTGCAAAAGCCTTTACTCTTTCCATTATTCCCGAGTATAGTTTCCAATTCGGATCACATCAGCAAAAACCCCTGCTGCTGTCACATCCGCTCCAGCTCCAGGGCCACGAATAATCATTGGAAAGTCATGATATCTTTCAGTAGTCAACAAAATCATATTATCACTTCCCTTTAGGCTGCTGAAGGGATGACTATTTGGGAGTGAATTAAGGCCTACCTTAGCTTTTCCGTTTTCAAGTGTTGCCATAAATCGAAGCTTTTCTCCTTTGTCTTTGGCCTCTTGAAGAAGCTTTGCAAAGTGCTCGTCGTGCCCCTCCAACTTTTCGAAGAACTCGTCCACAGTTTTAGCATCTCGACAATCTTCAGGAACCATACTTTGAACATCAATGGCATCAAATTCTAAATCCTGTTCTGCCTCTCTACCTAAAATCAAAATCTTTCGTGCCACATCCATCCCGCTCAAATCATCTCGTGGGTCTGGTTCTGTGAAGCCTTTTTCTTTCGCCTGCTTTACCACTTCAGAGAAAGGAGCTCCATTTTCAAGCTCTGAGAAAATGTAATTCATGGATCCACTCAAAACAGCTTCAATTTTGATCACATTATCCCCACTGAGCATCAAATCCTGAAGGGTACTAATCACGGGTAAACCAGCCGCCACATTGGTTTCGTAGAGGAATTTCACTCCCCTCTTTCGAGCCAATTTCTTAAGTCCAAGATAGGTATCCAGAGAACTTGAATTAGCTTTCTTATTAGGAGTGACTATGGCAATTTTTGCCTCAAGAATCCCAGCATAAGCATCCGCTACATCCTGAGATGCAGTACAATCCACCAATACCGAGTTGGAGAAATTCATATCATCTACCTGATTGATAAACTTCTGAAGATCCATCTTTTCATCACTCGCACTTAATTCGTAAGGATCGCTCAAATCAAAGCCATCCTCATGAAATGCCATATACCGGCTGTTTGCCAAACCATGAACCTGAATATCTAGCTCGGAGCTTTGCTTCAACTTTTCCTGACGCTTATGAATCATACCTAAAAGCGCCTTCCCAATCAATCCTGTTCCGATTAAAAAGACGTGGAGCACCTTGTTTTCTGATAGGAAAAATGCCTCATGAAGTGCATTCAGAGCTTTTTGTAAATCCTGGCGGGAAATTACCGCTGAGATATTCAGCTCCGAACTTCCTTGTGCTATGGCAGCAACATTAATATTATTTCGACCTAAGGCACGGAACATTCTTCCTGAAGCTCCAGGATTTTGTTTCATATTTTCACCAACCACAGCGATCGTGGCCAGATCATGCTGAAGTCTCACCTCTTCCATGTCTCCTGACTTGATTTCATAGTGATACTCATCTTCGATGGCTTCCTTTGCGATAGCGGCTTCATCTGTTTTGATGGCAAGGCAAATGCTATGCTCAGATGAAGCCTGTGAAATGAGAAGGATATTTACTTTGGCTTCCGCCAAAGCTTTAAAGATTCGACTCCCCGAACCAATGGCCTCAATCAAGCCAGTACCCGAAACGGTAACCATAGAAATATTAGAGATGGAGCTGATGCCTTTAATCAGACTTCGCTTATTCACATCGCCATTAATCAAGGTCCCCGTCTTCTCAGGTTCAAAGGTGTTCTTGATGTAAATCGGAATATTATTCCTCATCGCCGGCTGCATAGTCGCAGGGAAAATCACCTTGGCACCAAAATGAGAAAGCTCCATGGCTTCATTATAGCTAAGCTGAGGAATGGTAAAAGCTGTGTAAACCAAGCTCGGATTTGAGGTCAAAACCCCCGAGACATCCGTCCAGATTTCTAATTCTTCTGCTTCTAAAGCTGCCGCCAAAATGGATGCCGTGTAGTCCGATCCTGATCGTCCAAGAGTAGTAGTTTCACCCTTTTTAGTGGAAGCCACAAAGCCAGTGACAATTTTTAGACCTTCATGATTATTGAAAAATTCTCGGATTAACTTATTGCTGGTAGCAAAGTCAACTTTGGCCTGGCCAAATCGTGAGTTTGTTTTGATCACTTCTCGGGCATCTAAAAACTGCGTATCCAATCCATGACCCTTTAAGGACTCGGCCAGAATGAAGGTGGAAAGCCTTTCCCCAAAACTCACCACGTAATCCATGGTTCTCGGAGAACTTTCCTTGATTAGAAAAATCCCATGGAAAAGATCCTCGAGTTCATTAAATCGCACCTTAACATAGGTCATCACCATAGATTGCTGGTGAACAGGGATGAGCTCTCTGACCAAGCCCATATGCTTCTCTTCAAGACTTTGAAGCATGACCCTATAGGTTTGATCCCCTTTCTTCGCTAGCTCTGCGATTTCGAGTAGGCTTTCTGTCACACCACCAAAAGCAGAAAAGACGACACAAATCTGATGTGATTTGATTTTGCTTTTGATGATATCAAAAACCAATTGGATGTTTTCGGTATTTGCTACGGAGGATCCTCCGAACTTTAAGATTTTCATTGGAAATGAATGATTTGGAATGCTGGGATTAAATGGCTCAACGCCTTAGGGCCGGTATGTATAGAATCAAACGGGATTACCCCGTGATACCGGTGGTCATTGTTGTCATCCCGAAAAATGTCACGCACATAACCCTCTCTCGAAGGCTGGAAATGGTGCAAAAGGATGTCATATTTATCACGTAATTCATGATCTCAACAAATAACTTGACAAGTCTACTGAGTTATTTTCACTATGCCAAACAATACATTGCAAAAACTTAAAATATCCAGTTTAATACTTATCATTCCTTCAATAAATTAAAAGAATCTTAAAAATTTATTCATCATTGAAATTAGGCTCGGCTTTCGGTATTATTGTATAATTCAAACAAAAAATTATATGAAAACCATCAAATCATTAGCTGTCGCTTGCGCTATACTTTTTATGACCAGCTGCGATAGCGTTAAAGGACTTAACCCTATGAGTTTATTGACTGGAAACACCTGGGAATTAGCTTCCCTACTTGGAAAAAACCTCGACCTCTCTCAGTTTGCCGGAGGTTTACCTAATTTAAATTTTGGAGATGCAGGTAAGTTGACCGGTTTTGCGGGATGTAATAATTTTAATGGGAGCTTTGAACTGGAAGGAACAAAACTGAATCTCGACCCAGGTGCCATGAGTAGAAAAGCTTGTCCAGGCTCTGGAGAAGATGATTTTATATCCGCATTGAGCAAAGTGAAGGATCTAAAAATCGGTAAAGACAAACTTACTCTTTTGGATGGAGCAGATGAGTTAATGACCTTAATCCCTAAAAAATAGGCTTAATCACAGCACTTGAGTGATCCGATTCGGTTTTCCCATAAACTGGATCGGATCATCTTTTTTTAGGCCTAGAAGTAATTTACCCATGGGTGAACTCTGGCTGAGTAGAAAGATTTTCTCCAGTCCTAAATCCATTTCTCCCAGACTAACCCCAAGCATAAAAAGCTTCTCACCTATGCGGATAATACTTCCATTTCTCACAGCCTCTGTGGTCTCTTGCGAAGCAAAGCCCTCCATAACTTTTCGGCTTTGGACCACGCTTTGGAGGCTATGATCCACTTTGGAAATCTCCTGAGCTATCATTTCCCTCCCAGTCTCAAATTTATCCCCAGCGCTGCTTTTAGTATCTGCAGCCTTGCTTTCTTGAAGCCGAGCTAATTCCGCTCGGTAAAACTCTTCACGAAGATTGAGTTCACTTAGAAGTCGCTCAAAGATTTTGGATCTATCCAATTCTCGCATCAAACGCAGCCTTCTTTCCTTCTGGTATCGATGATGTAAACAATCTTCCAACCTTCCTCCATTCGGACTAGCTGGAACGAATTCACCCCGCAATGGCTAAACTCATCATTTACATAAAACTGATAAGGAGTCCAGGCTGAAGCCAGATCCCCATCCACCTTTATTTGATAATCCGTAATTCGCTCATCTAGCTGAGTATCTTCTGGAGCTTGACCTATTCTTGCCACAAAATCTTGGACAACATTGCTTCTGGTTTCTGCGCCAGAATCAGTCACTACGATAGTCTGCATCAAGGCCTTTGGATCGAAAGCCGAGGAAATCATGTCGGTATTTTTTGCTCTCATCCCATCAAATAAGGTTTCAATCACAGCTCGCACCTCTTCTTCGTCTGATTGAGCCTGAACCTGAATCGAGAACAGGGCGATAAGGAAAAAAACGATTAGCTTTTTCATAGTTTTTTGGGTTAGGATTGTCCGTAAAGTTTAAAAGTCGTACTTCTTAAGGCAGAATTTTCAACGGCGAAATGCATGGTATCGGCAATTTCTGATGGCTTCACCCATTTCTCGAAATCAGCATCTGCCATAGCTTGCCGATTTGGAGGTGTATCAATTATACTTGGCACAAAAATATGAGAGCGGATGGCAGTTCCTTTGGTCTGTTGTCCGATAGTCTCAGCCAAGGCAATCACCAGTTTTTTACTAAAGGCATAAGGCATTACTCCTGCCCCGTCAGCAGTGACCAATGCCGGTCTTGCTCCTACAAACAAGAATGTGCCTTTACCTTGCTCATTGAAAAGCTTAAGAAAGCCCTTGGCTAGATGAAAGGCAGAGAAAAAATTTAGAGTGATCATTTTCTCAAAATCATCCTGCGTCACCTCTTCGATTCCTCCCATGGCAAATCCACCCACCAAAAGGGCAAGGGCATCCAAGCTACCATGTTGGCTTTGATATTGTCCTATGAAATCCGCTACTGAATCTTCAGAAGTTACATTGACTTCATATTGAAAATCAGCTCCCTCGACGGTCCTGTTTTTATTGGGTTCCACCAAAGCTATGATCCTATAGCCCTCTCTTTTGAATTTATCAACTACAGCCTTTCCAAGGTTTCCACCTGCACCTGTGATAATTATATTTTTACTCATGGGATGATTATGGGTTAAAGCTTAAAATTACTCTTTATTTTGGTAGCAAGACAACCAAACAAAAGGCAAAAGACCCGCTCCTAAATCCTGGAATTATGAAAAATGAGAAGCCGAATTATTTTGACCTGGTATACCAGGTAGTAAGAGAAATTCCACCCGGAAGAGTAACTAATTACGGGACCATTGCTCACTATTTAGGCTTGAAAAGTGGGGCAAGGATGGTAGGATATGCGATGAATGCGGCTCATACAATTCCGGATGTTCCTGCACATCGGGTGGTTAATGCTTCAGGTTTACTGACTGGCCGAAACCATTTTGCCACGCCAACTCTTATGCAAGAATTGTTAGAAAAAGAAGGTGTGAAAATCGAAAAGCACCAGGTGGTGGACTTCGAAAAATGCTTTTGGGATCCAGATAAGGAGCTTAAGATTTGATTACTTTTTTCTGAAAATTATCATGCCAATAAACATCAGAAGTCCATTCAGAATTAGCACTTCAAAACCGAACTTATACCCCCAAAGAAGAGTCTCGCTATTTTCAGAAATAAGGAAAGCCAGTAAAGGCGCTGCTACCGCAAGGTATGGAATGGCTTTATCTTTCACCTGCCACTTGGTGAATAGTCCAAATGCATAAAGTCCAAGCAGAGGGCCATAAGTATAACCTGCAATAATAAATACCGAATTAATGACACTTTGATCATTAATCCAGCGGAAAATCAAAATGGCCAAAAACATAATCAAGGTGAAAGCAATATGAACCTGTTTTCTCACAGTCACTTGTCTTTCCTTCGGATACTTCCGCTCTAGTTCCAGGAAATCAATGCAGAAACTCGTGGTAAGTGCAGTCAAAGTAGAATCAGCGCTAGAGTAGGCCGCTGCTGTGATTCCCAACACAAAGATTACACCGGCAAAAGGAGAGAAATACTCTGTAGCCAGCAGAGGAAATAATTCATCTGTTTTCTCCGGAAGACTGATCCCTTTAGTCTCTGCAAAAATGTAAAGCAATACTCCTAGTGCAAGGAACATGAAGTTCACGATCACCAAAATATTGGTGAACCAAAACATGTTCTTTTGAGCTTCTCCAATGTTTTTGCAGGTAAGATTTTTCTGCATCATATCCTGATCCAGACCTGTCATTACGATTGTTATAAATGCTCCTGAAAGGAATTGCTTGAAAAAATTAGTACCAGACTTCCAGTCCCAATCAAATATCTGAGAGCGTGAGTCATTCGAAACTTTCGAAAAATACTCTCCTATTCCCTCAAAGCTCAATTCATTACCGATAAGTATTATACTCACCACCACAGCCAGGAGCATAAAAAAAGTTTGAAGTGTATCTGTCCAAACCACAGTCTTAATTCCTCCCCGATGGGTGTAAATCCAGATCAATCCCACCGTGATCAAAACGGAAACCCAGAAAGGGATGCCTAATGAATCGAAAAGAATTAGCTGAAGTACGCTTGCTACCAAAAAAACCCGCAGAGAAGACCCTAAGGTTCTGGATAGAATAAAAAAGAATGCTCCGGTTTTATAAGACCAAAATCCAAATCGATCTTCCAAATAGGAGTAAATAGAGACCAAATTCAGCCGGTAGTACAGAGGAAGCAGGACCTTCGCAATAGTCAGATAGCCAAGGGTGTATCCTAAAACTACCTGGAAATAATAGAAATTCGAGTTACCTACTTCACCAGGAACCGAGATAAAAGTTACTCCCGATAATGAAGCTCCAATCATTCCGAATGCCACGAGAAACCAGGGAGATTGTCTGTCACCCGTGAAGAAGGTTTCATCCGAAACATTTCTAGAGGTAAACCATGAAATCAGAAAGAGTAAGAAAAAATAAGCGCCTATGACGGCCAATACTATTTGCGGATTCATAATTCGGGTGAGGGTTGGCAGCAAAATTGTCCAATATTCCTAAATTTGCAAAATGCAGAGTATGAGTTCCCCGATTCCTGAAATAGAAGAATCCGAGGTCCTTCTGGAAGAGGAGTTGGATTTAGAAGAGTCAACATTAATCGTCTTCAACGACGATATAAATACCTTTGATCATGTGGCAAACATTTTGGTCAAAGTTTGTCAGCATTCAGTCGAGCAGGCTGAGCAATGCACCCTGATCATCCATTACAAGGGGAAGTGCGCAGTGAAAAGAGGTTCATTCACGGAACTCAAGCCACGCTGCGAAGCCATCCTTGATGCAGGAATACAAGCCACAATAGCCTAAGAATCCATTGAATATTCCCTCGAAACTTATTGAAGATGCAGTCACGGAGATATCTCGTCTTCCAGGCATCGGCAAAAAAACTGCTTTAAGGCTTTCTCTCCATCTGCTTAAGCAAAATCCTGCTCATGCTGAAGCATTGGCTCTTTCTATTACAACAATGCGGAATGAGGTGCAGTATTGTCAAACTTGTCATAATATCTCCGACCGACCCATCTGTTCTATTTGCAGCAATCCTAAACGCGATGGATCTGTTATTTGCGTTGTTGAGGATATTCAGGATGTCTTGGCCATAGAAAACACGAATCAGTTTCAAGGGAAATATCACGTACTGGGAGGTGTCATTTCGCCCCTTCAGGGAATCGGACCCGAAGAATTACATATTGAAAGTCTTGTCGAACGAGTGAGTGACAGGGAAGCTGAAGAGCCTATTAAGGAAATCATTCTTGCTCTGAGTGCGACCATGGAAGGTGATACCACCTCTTTTTATCTTGGAAAGAGGTTAAAGGATTTTGATGTGAAGGTTAGCACCATTGCCAGAGGGATACCTGTTGGCGGTGAACTCGAATACACGGATGAGGTCACTTTGGGTCGAAGTATCATGACACGAGTCAATTATTCTACAGAGTAAAAAAGGCTTTGCACAGCAGAAAGCCATTTCTATATTTGCAAACCAAATGGGGGATTAGCTCAGCTGGCTAGAGCGCCACACTGGCAGTGTGGAGGTCACCGGTTCGACTCCGGTATTCTCCACAAAAGCCTTGCAGAAATGCAAGGCTTTTTTCTATTCTTCAATATTATTCACCAAGCTCATTTCTGGCTTTGAGCGTCCCGAACCTTTCTGCCACAGATAGGCTTGCTTCGGGAAGGTCACTGGTTCCCCCGATAGCTATCGGGGTCCGGTATTCTCCACTTAAGTCTTACAATTTCGTGAGGCTTTTTTTTATTTGTCACTAACCAAAACTCAGTTCGTCCGTAAACCCTGACAAACCAGATTAACTATGAGAAAACTACTTTCACTTTTTGTCCTTATCACCATTTTTTCATGCAATGACAACGATCCAGATTTTGTAGAAGGGTTGGAATATGAGCTAAAGGTCGATGAGACTCTAAACTTCTCAGATGAGAACCTCAGCATATTTCTCTCGTCTGACATTGAAGATACCAGGTGTGCTGATGGCACAAACTGTATTGAGGCTGGATTTGTGAAAATCAACCTTAGTGTAAATGATAGAACAGGAAATTATAATTTTTCCTTAGCCAGTATTCCTAATCCTGATGGCTTCCTTATTTCTTATGAATTGCAAGATCACATAATTACTCTTGTTGATGTAATTCCATACCCTACTGCTACAGGCAGGATTAATCCATCTGAAAGACGGGCCATTCTTAAAATCGTGAGGAAATAAGAGTCTATTTTTTTCATTAATTTGGCTTAAGCACAAAACCAGCCAATTATGAAAACCATATGCAGGCTTGGCATCCTCACACTTCTGGTTGCCAGCCTTCAATCCTGCTCATGCGAACCGGAGTCCATCGCCAAAGGTGCCCTTTGGGGACTTGAAAAAATGATGGGAGAAGGTTTCATGCCTTCTGAAGAAATTCGTGCACTAGGTAATTTCCAGGGAATGAATGTAAACCTGAGTCAGACGAATACAGATGAAGGATCCGAGTCCACAATCTTTTTAAAACTTGAGAATGGAGACCCGTTTCTTTTAGGAGATCAGCCTGATCTTCTGGCAAGAAAATGTGCTGAATTATATATCCGAGATTTTGAGAAGAGTGATGATTATGATTTGATCACCGTGCAATTTATTCAGAGTGACCCCATGAATCCGGATAACTTCGCAATGAAAGAATACACCTTCAATACCATAGATTTTTAATCCCCAACGTTATGAATATTCCACCAGAGTTTCAGAAAAAACCACTCTCACTCGGAGATTGGGTAATCTCAGTATTAGTTACTAAAATACCTGTCATTGGCTTCATTATGCTCATCGTTTGGTCGGTAGATTCCAATACGGAAGAAAGCAAATCAAACTGGGCGAAGTCAGAATTAATCGTCAAACTGATTGGCTTTGCGATCGCGATTATCATTATTTCAATCATTGGCTTTGGTGTCTTTGCAAACTTTGCAGATGAGATAGATTGGTCTGATTTTAATTAATGAAATACAAGGCAGTATGCTCTGACATTGACGGAACCCTCCTCAACTCAGAGCGTGATCTTTCCGATCGATTAAAAAGGGTTATCTCCAAACTTCCAGAAGATTTCCCAGTTATTTTGGCCAGCTCACGCATGCCCAAAGCCATGAACCATCTGCTTCGTGATTTAGGCCGCGAAAACAATCCTCTTATCTCCTATAACGGAGGATTGGTCCAAAATGCAAATGGCGAAACCCTTCAGAGTACAACTATTCCACTTGGGCTGGTAGAAAAAATCTTCCAATTTGTCTCAAAAACCAGTCTTCATATAAGTCTTTACCATGGAGATGATTGGTATGAGCCAAAGGAGGACTATTGGTCGAAACGAGAGATTATTAACACCAAGGCTGAACCTATTTGGATGTCCACAGAGGAAGTTTTGAAGCTTTGGAGCGAAAGCGACACAGGTGCTCATAAAGTAATGACCATGGGAGATAGTCAGGAGATTTCATGGCTCTTCGGAGAGCTACACCTACTTTTTTCTAAAGAGCTCCATCTCTATCGCTCTAAACAAACCTATATCGAAATTGCCCCGAAGAGTATTTCCAAGGCCACAGCGCTAAGATTAATTCTGGAGAAATGCTATGACTTTTCCATGCAGGAGGTCATTGCTTTCGGGGATAATTACAATGACATCGATCTTATTCAAGCAGTTGGAATGGGTGTGGCAGTGGCCAATGCTCGCCCTGAATTAAAGATGGTTGCCAATGATTATACACTCCATCATAAAGAAGATGGAGTAGCGCTGAGCATTGAAAAGTATCTGGATCAAATTATTTAAAGGATTCCAGATCCATCCTCCACATCCTCTATGGCTTGTGCCAAAAAGTTATTGAATGGAAGCATCTTTCTATATGCATCTAGTGCCTTATTCAGGTAGGCTCCATTAGCCACATCCTTATCCTCGAGCTTCGTAAATGCAGTAAAGCTTTTAAGCCTCAAGTAATCGATATAGGGATGATCCTTTTCGTAGTCTCTGGGTGAAGTTTTCAACCTTTCTCCATTGATCTGACCAAAGTATTTTTTGAAATCAGGATCATTTTCAATGGCTTCCAGCTCGGCACCACTATAGTCAATTTCTCTTCTGATTTTCTTTAGATTTTCCGCTTCGGGCATCCAAATCCCACCACCTACTACAGTATTCTCTGGTTTGATGCTTATGTAGTATCCAGGGCCGGGAGACTTTTTCCCTTTTGGAGAAAAATAGGCAGAGAAGTTCGTCTTATAAGGGTCCTTATTTTTTGAAAACCTGACATCCCTATTGATTCTAAAGACACAATCCTTTGGCTTGAAGACATCCATTCCCGGAACGAACTCACTTAGTCCTTTTATCAAATATTCTACATCCTCCAAAAATTCTGCTCTCGTCTCATCGTACCATTTTTTATTGGCCAGCATCCATTCGCGATGGTTATTCTCAGCAAGAGCAGAAAGGAATTTATAGTAAGGTCTCATGGTTGGGGAATGGTTTGTGTGTATGATTAACAGTGGATTTATTCAGAGGTTTAGATAAAATCAACGAGGGTCTCCAGTTTCATCCCACGGCTACCTTTAATCAGTATCAAGTAATCCTCAAGTTTGCTGTCTTCCAACCAGTTTCGGAGCGAAAATGGGTCAGGAAAATAAAGAGCGCTTGGAGCCTTTTCGAGTGCCGATACAACTAACTGACCGGTGAAGCAGACTTTATCGATTTCATACTCCGAAACTATCTCTCCCAGCTTCCTATGCTCTTCTTCGGCATGATCACCCATCTCAAACATATCACCAAGGATGATCATTTTATGGCTTTTACCGGTCATCCCACCAAAAGTTCGAATCGCACCCTCCATGGAAGAAGGATTGGCATTGTAGGCGTCCAAGATGATAAGATTGGATCTTTTTTGGATTAGCTGGGAACGCATATTCTCAGGTTTGTAATCGATCACAGCTTTGACCGCCAGGTCCATGGGCACTTCAAAAAACTTCCCAATAGTCAGAGCAATGGCGATATTTCCAAAATTATAGCCACCGATCAGGGAACTCAGATTTTCCTCATTCGACCCTTCCACCCTGAACTTGACAAATGGATTGGCAGCAATGAAATCCACCTCACAGAAATCGCCTTTGGCAGGATAAAGCACCGGATTCTCAAATCGCTTGATCATATTGGAGAGAATCGGGTCTTCAGAATTTATAAAGACGGTCCCCTTTGTGGCCCGAAGATGCTGGTAAAGCTCAGTCTTCGTTTTCAGTACTCCCTCAGGACCTCCCATCCCTTCGAGATGTGCCTTGCCAATGTTGGTAATAAACCCATGCGTGGGCTCTGCGATTTCACAAAGCTCCTGAATGTCTCCTTGCTTATTCGCACCCATCTCCACGATAGCCATCTCATGATCCGCCGAAATCTCCAGGAGAGTGAGCGGCACACCAATATGATTATTGAGATTGCCAACCGTGGCTGCAGTTTTATACTTCTGACTCAAAACAGCATGCAGGAGCTCTTTTGAGGTTGTTTTCCCATTTGACCCTGTCAGCCCAATAATTGGAATTTCAAGTTGCTTTCTATGGTGGTTAGCTAATTTTTGAAGCATGTGCAAAGCATCCTCTGCGATAAAATACCTGTCATCATCCTCCTTGAAATATTTTGGATCATCAATTACCACAGTTGATGCTCCCATCTCCAGGGCCTTTTCTGCGAATTCATTTGCATTAAAATTTGGCCCCTTTAGGGCAAAAAAGAGATTTCCTTTCTGGATTCTTCTGGTATCAGTACTTACCCCCGAGCTTTTCAGATAAAGCTGGTATAAAATGGAAACATTCATGCTATGCCGTAGATTTACTCCTAAAATAAAGGAATGAATGGCATCTTTGAGTTCCTTCATTCGTAATTATTTGTTCAGAGAATTGAATCTCATGCGATCACTCCTTTTAGCACTTCTGATTTTTCCTTTGGCCTGTTTCGGCCAAAGCTCCTATCGGCATGCTCAAGGAGTTTCAATCAGGCAAAATGGTGAGGTTTTGACCAACCCGTTTTCCGGAGGAATAAACTCGGCCCAAATCCATACCATTGACCTA
The DNA here is from genome assembly GCA_937146645.1 of uncultured Cyclobacteriaceae bacterium. Lineage (GTDB taxonomy): Bacteria > Bacteroidota > Bacteroidia > Cytophagales > Cyclobacteriaceae > Algoriphagus. The sequence continues at coordinate 77,039 of CAKZRQ010000030.1, read as the reverse complement.
AATGGTGATGGCAATGAAGAGTGGCTGATTTGGGATATTAATTCACGGCAGCTTCAGGCCTATGCAGTAGATGGTGATACCTTCACTTTTCTACCTGAAATCAGCTATTACTTTCCTGAAGATATCAATGGCTTTCTGGCGGTAGAAGATTTTGATGGAGATGGGAAAAAGGATCTGTTTACCTCTACGGCTCTTGGTATTAAAGCATATGAAAATACCTCAAGCGGAAACTTTCCTTCCTTCGAATTAGCCAGAGATGTCTTACGACTCGATACTGGCCCAAATATTCAAGCGAATAATCTGGATACACCCTTGCTAAGAGATTTAGACGGTGACGGAGATTTGGACTTGGTCATTTTCAACTTTGCCTCCGGTGATTATCTGGAATTTTATAAAAACACGAGTGTTGAACGAACAGGATCACCAGATATTGATGGCTTTGAATTTCCTGAGGTGTTTTGGGGGAATTTTGTCTTCTGCGGATGTGATGATTTCAGCTTTGACACCACCTGTAATGGCATTCCTATAGATCCAGATTTAAGAACACATCCAAATGCCAGAATTCTCCATGCAGGAGGACATTCCATCCTTTATGAAGATTATGATGGAGATGGAATTAGCGATCTGGTTTTAGGAAGAGATGAATGTGACATCCTCTATTTTTTACCGAATCAAGGCAGGGAGGATCAACCCATATTTAATTCATTTAGCAATGAACTACCGGGCTTTGGGGCTTTACCCGAGTTTCCCCGATATCACGTAGGTGAGAGCATTGAGAATGATCTAATCATCAGTTTGAATACCAATGAATCTTCCTTCAATTTTGATATTGATTTTGAAGAATCTGTGTTTCGACTTGGTCCTAATTCTTCTCAGGCTACCCCAACTTTGCAGAAGGATATTTTGGATTTTGGAGAGAATTCAAAGCCTTTTTTTCAGGGCAATAAGTCGGCAGGAAATCTTTGGCTAGCTTATAATTCAGTCACTGAAAATGGTACGCTATCCAAGCTTGCTACATTTAGCTTTTCCAATGATGAATTCACCCTCTTGGAAGATTCTAATGATGATTTTCTAGCTCTCGGGTTGGTGGATGCTCAGTATCTGGAGTACATGGATCAAGCTGGAGAAAATCACAGAATCGCAACGGGAATCCGATTCGAAAATAATATCCCTTTTCAGCGAATTTTTGAAAAATCAGGGTCTGATTATCAGGAAATCAGTTTTTCTGGATACTCCGCCAATCGAGGTGATTACCTTCAGTTTTTTAGCTTTCAAAATGAAGATTATCTGCTGGTGGCCGCTCAAAACGGGAGCCTAGACTTATACAAGGTAGATTTCACCAACTCAAGCGCTGAGTTAGTGGAGCAGAATTTTCTGGGGTTTGTTGATAATCCTGCCAATAGAAATCTCTTTGTGGCTGTGGAAGCGTCAGAAAACCCTAACCTTTTTGCAGTCGACCAGCTTGGAGTGCTTCAAAGAATCGAGAATTTCATGGAATCCAGCCAACGGGAGACCATCCAGGTAGAAGCTGGGATGGAATCTTTTCAAACCAGATTGGGTCGAGAAAATGTACCTTCAGTTTTGCCGGCTTTATTCGATGATGCTCCGCACTTGATTTTGGGCTCAACCGGTGGTGGCCTCATTTTTTTAGAAAGCTCAGGGGATATTCCTCCAGGCGATCGAGAGTTTTTGTTGAAGGTTTATCCTAACCCAACTTCAGGTCCGATCAAAATTTTGAGTAATCGGGAAGCCACAGGCCGATTGATCAGCGCCATGGGACAAGTACTTCTCGATGGTTTTGCTATTCCAGCTAATCTTGAATTCGAAATTCAGGCAGGATTTTTACCCCCAGGGCTCTATATCATTCAACTGAAAGTTGAAAATGAATTTCGAACTTCCCGAAAGGTTTGGATTCGATGAGATTCAATAGATTTTGCAGTTAGCCAAAAAGGCTTTAGCTTATATCCGATCAACCAAACCCAGTCATGAAAAAGTACACTTTGATCGGCCTATTAGGCTTAATGGTCTGCTCCTGCTTTCCGGAGAAACCAGAAGAAGCGGATTTAATTTTTACCAATGGAGTCATTTACACGGTAGATGAATCGAACCCTAAAGTTGAGGCTGTAGCCGTCAAAGACGGGATGATTTTGGCTTTGGGCGATAGCCAAGATGTACTGGCTCATACAGGAGATCATACAGAAGTTATGGATCTGGGAGGTAAAACCATGACGCCTGGGTTTATCGAATCTCATGCTCACTTGATGGGTATCGGATACAATAAATTAGAGTTGGATCTGATGTACGTCAAAACCTATGACGAGCTAGTTGAAAAAGTGGCTGAGGCCGTAGAAAAAGCAGAGCCAGGGGATTGGATCACGGGTCGAGGTTGGCATCAGGATAAGTGGATCGAAAAACCAGATAAAATTGTCAAAGGATTTCAGACAAATGACCCTTTGAACGAAGTGTCCCCCGATAATCCCGTATTCCTCAGACATGCATCAGGACATGCCACATTCGCGAATGATAAAGCTCTCGAAATGGCAGGTATCACCAATCTTACTGGAGAAAGACCTGGTGAAGTAGAAGGCGGTGAGATAATCGTGGATGAGTTGGGTAATCCTACCGGTGTTTTAACAGAGAGGGCTTCGGTCCTCGTTGAAAGAATTGTTCCAGATGACACTCCAGAAAGAGATGAAGCTGCCCTAGAACTTGCTCTAGAAGAACTGAATCAAAAAGGAATCACATCCTTTCATGATGCCGGTTCTGGCCAGGACGTGATTGATCTTGTTCAAAAATTCAAGGACGAAGGAAGGCTCACCGTGCGACAATATATTATGATTTCCAGCCGTCAGCCAGATGTGATGGAAGCATGGTATGAAAGAGGACCGATGATCGATAGCGCTGATCACATGCTCACGGTTCGTTCCATAAAACTTCATTGTGATGGGGCATTGGGTCCATGGGGAGCCTGGCTTCTTGCAGATTACTCGGATAAAAAAGGACACAGAGGTCATGAAACCTTACCCATGGATATCGTGACTGAAGTCTCGGAAAAAGCACTTGAATTAGGTTTCCAGGTTTGCTCGCATGCCATAGGTGACCGGGCCAATCAGGAAGTTTTAAACAGATATGAATCGGCATTCGAGAAATTCCCCGAGGTCACAGATCACCGATTCAGGATCGAGCATGCTCAGCACCTTCATCCCGATGATATTCCGAGATTTGGAGAACTTGGAGTCATTGCAGCTATGCAAGCCATACACTTGAGCTCTGATAGACCCTGGGCGATTGACCGCCTCGGTAGAAGGAGAGTAATTGATGGCGCCTATGTCTGGCAAAAAATCTTTCAGACAGGAGGAAGAATTTGTAATGGAACAGATGCTCCCGTGGAACCGGTGGATCCGATTCCTTCTTTTTACGCTTCTGTAACCAGAAAAACACTAGAACGACTTCCCGAAGGAGGCTATGAGGGTGATCAGAAAATGACCAGGGAGCAAGCTTTAAAGTCCTTTACTCTAGACGGTGCTTTCGCTGAATTTGAAGAAGAATTCAAAGGATCCATAGAAATTGGAAAAGCAGCAGATTTTACCGTTTTCGATAAAGATATCATGACGGTACCTGAAGATGATATTTTGGACACTCAAGTGGAGATGACTGTAGTAGCAGGCAAAGTGGTTTATAAGGCTATATGAAATATCAAATAGGATTAGCAGGTTGTGGAATCTGGGGTAGAAACATTCTCCGCGATTTGCTATTGCTAGAACAAGAGGTCTTCGTCGTTGACCCTTCAGAATCTAACCGCGCAAAGGCAATTTCTATGGGGGCTTCTGCTACATGGCCTGAAAAACCTGATGACGTCCGTCCTTCAGGTTGGATAATTTCTTCCCCGGCAATTACCCACTATGAGGTTTTAAAAAATTTAATTTCAGATGAGGTACCAATTTTCGTAGAAAAGCCTCTGACCTGTGATTCTGAGGAGGCGGAAAACCTACTTTCGCTGGGGCGAGAGGATATTTTTGTTATGCATAACTGGAAATACCATTCAGGTATCCAATTGCTTGAAGAGTTGGTAAAAAGCCGAGAACTCGGTGATCTAAAATTTTACAAATCCAACCGATGTAACTGGACCAGTCCTAGATCTGATGTGGATTCGGTTTGGACCTTAATCCCTCATGATATCACTATTGCCAGCAGCATGCTAGGATATTTTCCAAAGCCAAAGTCTGCTGTAGTGGAAATATACAATGGGATAGAACGTGGTATGACCGCCCTTCTAGGTGATGATATTCCATGCGTCCTAGAGGTTTCGAATCGATATGCTGATAAGCGAAGAGAGGTTAGGCTACATTTCTCAAAAGGTGTAGCTATCCTAAAGGATGAAAAGGTAGATTTCGTGGAAATTTATCACGGGGATGATCGATCCAAACCCGATTCCATCAACTACGAAAAAAGACAATTCTCAAAAGAATCACCTTTGTTCGCCGAACTGAAGTCATTCGTTGGATATCTTGGGGGAGGTAAAGCACCTCTTTCCAGCTTGGAAGAAGGCGTAAGGGTCATTCAGATAATAGATGAATTAAAAATTCTTGCCAATCAATGAGTCAGGATGACATTCTATTTTCCGTTGTATTACCTACTTCCATTGATCGTGGATTAATTCTACCCCACTCTATTGGAAGTATTCAAAGGCAGACGGTTCAAAATTTTGAAATCCTAGTAATTGGGGATGGGGTTAACGATATGACTCGCTCGGTCATTAATGAATTATCTCATCAGGACCAAAGAATCCGCTTTTTCGATTTTCCAAAACATCCCAGAAGAGGAGAAGAATACAGGCATAAACTTCTGATGAATGAGGCCAGAGGGAAATACATCGCCTATCTCTGTGATCGCGATCTGTACCTGCCGCATCATTTGGAAACCTTAGCCCTGTATTTAGAAAAATACGATTTCGCCTCCACCTTAAATTACACCATGCTGGAAGGGATGGAAAGTATGGTTTACGGTAGAAAAAATCTTGATGCCTGGAATGCCCCTGCATGGTATCTCTCCTGCACTGGACACACCTTGGCTTATTACAAAAAGTTACCTTTTGGGTGGAGAACTACTCCTTCGGGGCAGTTCACTGACATTTACATGTGGGAGCAGTTCATAAATCAGAAAGACTGTAGAACATATTGCGGTTTAGAACCTACGGTGCTATGGTTCAAGAGGGGGAATCATCCCGGAATGTCCACATTAGAGAGAAAAGAAGAATTAATCCGATGGGAAGAAATCATGAGAGATAAGCTACTTTTTCAAATGAAAAAAGAAGAGGCCCTTCACGAAATGATGTCAGGATTCAACTTTTTACATCGCAATCATCCAATCCTGATTAAAGGCAGAAAACCATCACAAGTTCCCAGCGAAGTGTGGAAAAAAATTAAAAAGGCGCTATTGCTTTCTTAAAGGAGTCCAAATCCGGAAAATCCTGCGCTCTGTGAGATACTATTGGGTCATCAAATGACCAAGGCACACCTATATCGGGGTCATTCCAAACTACGCCCCAGTTATCGTCCTTTCCATAATCGACATAAGATTCTGAAACTGATTGAGCATGAACAGAATCTACATGAAAATACCAGCCATGAAGCAACCCTCGTGGAAAAATAAGTGCTGCTAAATCTTCCCCGTGAAGTTCGTATTTTGACCACTCAAGGTAGGTGGGTGAATCAGATCGCATATCTTTTAGACCTAATTCACATTCTCCCTGAATCAGACAAAAATACTCATCATGACGCTTGTGGAAGTGCATTCCTCTGTAAACATTAGCCTTGGATTTGACAAGACTCCATTGCACAGCATCTAAATCCAAATTCCATCTATGGTTAAATATCTCCGTGAAACTACCTCTATAGTCTTCATGCTCATCCAGTTTCTTTAAAACTACTCCATGAATCTCATTTCCAGCGACGAGTCTCGATTCTTTTAACTCTGTTTTCATTCTAAAATTGTAATTAATTTATCCTTGTATTTAGCTAAGAATACAATAGAGCAGATACTTGAAAAATAGCAAAACTTATAAAAAGTAATAGAGCGAAATTTTTGTAACTGAGAGCTATCGAAGCTATTTGATTCAATAAGATGCTGATATTCTTTAGATTTTAAAGACAGTCTAAACGAAAACTTTGATTTCCTTAACCATCTATTTTTTCCTACACCCGAATCCAAACTCGGTTTTTTCTCATTCACTTGCCATGGTAAAATCAAAATAGCTGCTGTAGCCATCAGGTAGAAGTATATATATGATAACTCTCCTAAGGTGAAGACGAGCATGAACAAATGAAAGGACAGAATTGAAAAAAATAAAGTCAAAGGTTTCTTTCCAAGAAAGGCCCAGAGGCAAAGGCCTAGCTCTATCATAATAGTAAGTCGGGAAAGGATGACAGAAAGGGTTTCCAACCCGAATATTTTCACCATTTCTCCATTCAAGATGTTTGGAAAAACATTCACTAGAAAGTTTTCAAAATATTGACCCGACAACCAATCATCCTGTAATAGTTTATTTAACCCTGCTCCGAAATAGAGAATCCCAATCTGCCACCGAAAAATCCACTCAAGCCCTGGCCTATATAATCCTATTAAAAGCATTAAGCATCCACTGAATAAAAAGCTTGTAGAATATTGGAGCTTTGAACTTAGAATTTGAAAAATAATTAACAATCCTAGGGCCAAAGACCATTTTTGAAACTTCCAGCCAAGAAGGATCCCCAACATACATATCCAATAAAGAACCGTCAAAAATTGATAAAGAAATGGAATCGTATTTAAGGAATCCAGCGACTGGATGAAGGGTAAAAATGGAGGAACAATTACTTTAAAGCCTCTGATCCATAGGAGATAAACCACAAGCATGCGTGCCGCAAACAAAATAGGGATTGGTGATTTATCCGATTCTAAAACCTTCAGTTTTGTAAAGTCCATTTTTTAGAGTCTTTCCCGTTGATAGAATAAATGACTTCAACACTCGCATTCTCATCCTTGCCATAAGTCATCTCATATTGGGAAAGAAAAGAAAACAGATGTGCAATAGACCTATTCTCGTAGCCAGACTTTGGAATTTTATATCTCTGTCTTACTTGATCAGGGGATAACTCTTCGCCATTTAGTTTTACAGCAATTTCATATTTAGCGATCTCATCATAGGGTACCCACGCGAAATATTTCTGATCTGTCTGGGTCGCTATCAAGACAATCAAAAACTGGATAGCAAAGAATGAAATAACCGCAATTTTACGCATTGTCCTTAAGTTCTAAATCAAACAAGAAAATGTAGGGAAAATAGAAATTGATGAATCACTAGCTTCCCACCTGCAGCTCAATATTATCAAATAATTACATTTTGAAACTGGTTCTCTAAAACATTCAAAATCCTATGTTTTAAAGAGCTGGAATGGACATCCTTGTTCTATATTTCAAAAACTGATTTTTGTCATTTTTTCCAAAATTAGATAAGGATATTTTTAAGATAATTCTGCCTGAGTAGATGAAGAGTGGTTTTAAGAGATTTTTATTCGAGCATAGCTTGATCCCTCCACATAATTGGAGACGCGCTGCAACTTTTTTAGTGGCCGCTATTTTAGGTCTTGGATTTTTCCTGATCAAGATTAGTAATGCCCCATCCTATCTTTCAGATGACCCTCAAGCATGTGTGAATTGTCATATCATGACCCCTCAGTACATCACCTGGACCCATAGCTCTCACCGCGAAGTGGCTGACTGCAATGCATGTCATGTGCCACATAATCCTGTGGGTAAATATTATTTCAAAGCGAAGGATGGCTTATATCATGCGGCAGTTTTTACTGCAAGAGCAGAACCCGAAGTAATCAGAGCTCGGCCAGCTTCCATCGAGGTGATTCAAAATAATTGCATCCGTTGTCATCAAGATCAGGTCACTGACGCAAAGCTGGAGGCCTTTACCGCAGATCATACTGCAAATAGAACCGATAGAACTTGTTGGGATTGTCACCGGGAGGTTCCTCACGGAAAGGTTAGAAGCCTTTCTTCCGTAGGTCACCAAATCGAACCCATCAAAGAATACGCTCCAAAAGACCTGAGCATAGTTCCTCAGTGGCTTGAGGAGTCAATGAAATCTTCAAAAGAAAATAAAGCAAAATGAAAAACTGGATTCTTTTTGTAGGTACAATCGTAATTGTTTTTCTGCTCGCCTTACTGGCCCTGAATATCATGGACAGAAGGTCTGAAGCAAAATATGCCTACCAGCCGAAAGTTGTGTTAGAGGGAATAGAGCCGAGAGATTCGGTTTGGGGTGAAAACTATCCCCGACAGTATCAATCCTACATGAAGACTCAGGATACTACCTTCCGAAGTCTTTATGGAACCAGCGGTCATCACGACATGCTGGAAACAGATCCTGAACTAGTCATTCTTTGGGCAGGCTATGGTTTCAGTAAAGATTACAATGCTCCAAAAGGGCATGCTTACGCCATTTCCGATATCCATGAAACTCTTCGGACTGGAGCACCAATGGAAGCTGGCGAAGGTCCGATGCCGAGTACCTGCTGGACCTGTAAAAGCCCAGATGTTCCAAGGCTCATGAGCGAAATGGGGGTTGCAGAATACTATACCGGAAAGTGGTCTGATTTAGGAGCTGAAGTAATCAATCCGATAGGTTGTGCCGATTGCCATAATCCAGAAACCATGAAATTAACCATCACTCGCCCAGCTCTAATTGAAGCTTATGAGGCCATGGGTAAGGACATCAATCAGGCATCACATCAGGAGATGAGATCCTTAGTTTGTGCGCAATGCCATGTTGAGTATTACTTTGACAAGACTAAAGAAGATGCTCCTGGAGCCAATTACCTGACCTTCCCCTGGAAAGACGGAATGGATGTGGAATCCATGGAGGCATATTTCGATAATATCGAATTTGCAGATTGGGTGAACCCGCTAAGCAAGACTCCAATGCTAAAAGCCCAGCACCCGGATTTCGAACTATACAATATGGGAGTTCACGCGAAGCGTGGAGTAAGCTGTGCAGATTGCCATATGCCTTATCAGACAGAAGGAGGACAAAAATTCACTAATCACCACATTGGATCACCTTTGAGCAATGTTGAGAATAGCTGCTTTGTATGCCACAGGGAAAAAGTTGATGCTCTTGTTTCTGATGTTTACGAGCGTCAAAGCAAAATCAAAGAAGGCAGCCGAAAGCTTCAGAGACTTATCGCCATGGCTCATATCGAAGCAGCTAAAGCTTGGGAGTTGGGAGCGACAGAAGAGCAGATGAAGCCCATCCAAATGGGAATCCGGCATGCCCAGTGGAGGTGGGATTATTCAGTGGCTTCGCATGGTGCAGCGTTCCATGCCCCATTAGAAACCAGTCGAGTAGTTACTTCCGGAACTTCTTTGATTCAAGACACGCGAATTGAACTTGCCAGACTATTGGCAGACCTCGGTTACAACCAGCCAGTGGAAATGCCAGATTTCACTTCGAAAGAAGCTCTTCAAGAATATATTGGGTTCGACATTGAAAAGGACTTTGCAGCGAAGGAAGAGTTTTTGGAGCAAGTGGTCCCCTCCTGGCTAAAAGAAGGTAAAGAGCGGGAATCAAAAAAACCTATTCAGACTATTAGCAGTAACTAACCTCTGCTTCTTCTCATGAGACGATTTGGAATTCTTTTAGTAGTCCTTTTGGGATGTCTGGCTCTACCTGCCTATGCGCAATTCAATTTGAATGGACAGATGTTAATTCGAAGCGAATTTAGGAATGGATATGGTCAGCTAATTGGCGAGGGGCAAGATCCGGCAGGATTTATAGCTCATCGGGCAAGGCTAGAGGCCAGCTATAAAATTGACAGGCTAAACTTCTTCATGAGCGTGCAAGATGTTCGTACCTGGGGCAGCACCTCTACAGCAAATATCTCTGACGGATTCCTTTCAGTCCATGAAGCTTGGGCCGAAGTCAGCTTTGGAGAATACTGGAACCTCAAATTGGGACGTCAAGAGCTCAATTATGATAATGCCAGATTTCTAGGGAATCTAGACTGGGCCTTACAAGCGAGATCTCATGATTTTGCCCTGGCAAAGTATGAGAAAGGAGACTCAAAACTTCATTTCGGTGCTGGCTTTAATCAAGATGGTCAGATGAACAGTGGCAATACCTTTACCACACCAAGTCAATACAAGGCGGCTCAGATGATACGATTTCAAAATAAAGCTGGAAAACTGACCTACGCCTTGCTATTCTGGAATGATGGACGCCAATATGTAGAAATGGATGACAATGGGAATGTGACCGATGAGGGTATCCGTTATATGCAAACACTAGCGATTCCGACATTCAATATCGCCTTTGAAAGAACAGTTATTAAAGCTCAATTTTATTCCCAATTTGGAAAAGATGTAACTGGTAAATCAGTCAGCGCTTACGATTTAGGTATCTCATTAACCCAAACCATTTCAGAAAATCAAGAAAAAGGTTCGGGATATAAAGCCACACTGGGATATGAATTGCTAAGCGGCACTGCTACAGATGAAACTGATAAAAACCGATCCTTTTCCCCTCTTTTCGGCACTAATCATGCGGTGAATGGTTTTATGGACCTATTCTACGTAGGTAACCATTTTAATACTGTGGGCCTAAATGATATTTATTTACGAACTCGCTATAACTTTTCTCCTACCTTCTGGATACAAGGAGATTATCACAACTTCTCAAGCGCGGCTACTATTCTCAGCGAAGGAAGCTCGGGTCAGGAGCTGGATGGTGGGTTCGGGTCGGAAATAGATTTGACCATCGGAAAAGTAATCAGTGAGTCCATTTCGATTCAGGGCGGGTATAGCCAGTACTTTGCTTCCGACACTTTTGAGGCTTTCCAGAACAATGGAACCCTGAAAGGAACTCAAAATTGGGCTTACGTGATGTTCGTTTTCCGACCTAATAACAAAGCAAAATTCATTGGAGTACCTCTATAAACATAGATTAAATGAAATTTTTAGTATCGACCAAGGTGTCGATGCTGCTGATTTTCCTGTTGGCTGCCACCATGGGTGTAGCCACATTTGTAGAGAATGATCACGGCACGGCAGTAGCGAGAGCCCTCTTTTATGAGGCATGGTGGTTTGAGTTGATGATGGTTTGGTTGTGTATCAATTTCATCTTTCATATCAAGGATTACAGGCTTTTTTCTAAAGGAAAGCTTCCCTTGGGCATTTTCCATGTCGCCTTTATCATCATTATCATTGGAGCCGGAGTCACCCGAATCTTTGGAAAAGAAGGTGTGATTCATATTCTAACCGGAAATTCTGAAAACACGTATTACACCGCCGAGAAGTATATTCAAATTGAGGGTGATCTGGAGGTCATGTTTGCGGAAGATATTGCTGTGACCTCCAAAACTTTCAAACCTCTCACTTACGCCATGAACCTCGATGGCCATGAAGTCAAAGTGAAACTTGAGGAGTATGTCTCCGCTGCCAAGGAGATTTTTGTCGAAGGTGATCAAACCTTGATCGAGATTTCCTTTTTGAAAGGGGGAAGCCGAAATGATCAGGTGATCGAACCGGGAACCTCCTTGAATGTTGGAGGATTGAATTTGGCCGTAGGCCAAAGCTCAACTTCTGATATCCAAATCTGGAAAGAAGACTCAACCTGGATGGTTAGCTCAGCTTTGCATTTGCAAGTAATGGAAATGGCCACTCAGCAAATTGGTGCTATACATGAAAATGAACCCCAGGAGCTCAAGCTGAGATCGCTTTACCAGTGGGACAATGGAGCTTTTGTCATTAGGTCCATTCAGGAAAATGTGCGTGTGGATGTCATTCCTGAAACGGATGAGAAGCTGGCTGAAAACTTTCCGGATGGACTCCGAATTTCAGTTCACGATGAAAACGGAAAGACTCTTCAATCCGGATTTTTTCCAAATGTGAGCTACAAACCTAAATGGTTAGGCTTTGATGTGGAAGGAAAGACCTATCACTTCACTTATGGGCCTATGGCAAAGCAATTGCCTTTCGCCTTGCATCTAAATGCCTTCGAACTTGAACGATATCCCGGATCCCAAAGCCCGGAAAGCTATGCAAGTGAAGTCATGATCATGGATGAGGGAGAGGAATGGCCCTATCGGATTTTCATGAACAACGTGCTCGATCACAAAGGTTACCGCTTCTACCAAAGCTCTTATGACTCTGATGAAAGGGGAACTGTACTTTCCATTAATCAGGATCGCCCTGGAACCTACCTGACCTATCTTGGCTATTTCCTTTTGGGTCTGGGCATGTTCCTGACTCTTTTTGCACCAGGAAGCCGCTTCCAGATTCTTCAAAAAAAGCTTCAACAAATCTCAGCTAAAACAGCCGCTACAATCATCCTTGCTTTAGCGAGCATGGCCACCGGAAATGCAAAGCAACCTGATAGTCCACCATTTTTAGTACCCGTAGAAAAGGCTAATGATTATGGTAAGCTTATAGTTCAGGATCTGGACGGTAGAATGAAGCCACTAAATACACTGGCGAATGAAATCGCCAGGAAACTGAATGGAAGGACTCGGATTGAATTTGATTTTGGTGAAATACCGCACAGTCTAAGTCCTGAACAGTTTCTTTTGGCCGTACAGCTAATGCCTGCTGAGTTCAGTGAATTGCCCCTGATAAAAATCGATAAAGAAAAATCTTTGGAGGCTTTCGAAGTCCTCGGCAAGGAACCGGCTGAAAAGCTAAGCTTCACGGATTTTATTGATGAAGAAGGAAATTATCTGCTGTCCGATCTGGTGGAGAAAGCGAATCTGCTCAAGCCTTCCCAACGAAACGAATCCCATAAGGAGCTTCTGAAAACTGATGAGCGATTCAATATCTTCTATGCTGTGCTCATTGGAGATTTCCTAAGGCTCTATCCTAATCGACTAGACGACAATCAAACCTGGTATACCAGCAATCAATTTGCTGAAGGATTTGAAGAGGAAGATGGAATCTTCGTAAAAAATATCGGTAAACTCTACCTGGCTGGATTAAATGAAGGCATCCAAACAGGTGAATGGACCAGCGCTGATGAGGCTCTTGGATATATTTCGCTCTATCAGCAAAAGGCCGGAGAAAAAGTCTATCCAAGCGAAAAAGAAATCAGAGGGGAGCTCCTTTACAACCAATTAAACCTGGGAAACAGGCTATTTGGGATCTTCTGGTTACTTGGACTGGTCATGTTGATTTTGGGAATCATCCGACTTTTTAAATCGGGAAAAGTCTTGCATGTGCTTTGGAAAACAGGCTCAATATTAAGCTGGATTGGATGGGGGGTATTCACCTTTCATCTAGCCTTAAGATGGTACATTGCAAAGCATCCGCCATGGAGCGATGGATTTGAAATGATGGTTTTTGTGGCATGGGGGATTTTACTTTTTGGATTGATTTTTTCGAGTAAGTCCAAATTCACCATCCCTCTGGCACTCCTATTCTCAGGAACCCTGCTTTTTGTCGGATTTTTAGACTGGCTGAATCCGGAAATCACCAATCTGATGCCGGTACTTCACTCCTATTGGTTGAAAATCCATGTGGCCATAATTGTGAGTGGCTATGCCCCTTTGGCCCTATCGGCGATAATTGCATTGCTCAGTCTCTGTTTACTCATTCTGAAACCGGTAAATCCTAATTCCAGATGGTGGCTTTCCATGAAAGAGTTGATCGTAGTGAATGAGTTATCCATTACGATAGGTTTATTTCTTCTTACCATCGGAACATTTTTGGGCGGCGTCTGGGCGAATGAGAGCTGGGGAAGATACTGGGCCTGGGACCCCAAAGAAACATGGGCTTTGATTTCTATCCTTGTTTATGCAGTGGTACTTCACTTGCGATTAATCCCTGGAACGCGAAGCTCAATCATTTATAATCTTGCCAGTCTTTGGGCATTTGGCTCCATCATCATGACATCCTTTGGGGTGAATTACTACCTCTCGGGATTACATAGCTACGCCAAAGGTGACCCGGTACCAGTTCCATTTTGGGTCTATGTACTGACCATAATTTTGATAGTTATTTCAGTACTCGCTTACTTCAGATTCCAAAAACTAAAGCCAGAGGAGCAAAGAAGATTATTGCTCTGAAGTGGATAATTTCCATTTGAAGAATAATTTCTCCCTCTTCTTGCCTGCAGATCGGAGAAGTAGCACTTTTTCCCTATTTTCCGTGCTCGAAAAAACGAACAACTATGCGGAAACAACTACTCTTTCTTAGCTTTCTAATTTTCTTTGGAAGCTTTGCGATAGCCCAAGAAAAAAAGGGCATCACATGGAAGGACATCCCAACATGGAAATACATGCAAGGGAACACCTTTAAGATTACTCCTGATGGGCAATGGATCGCCTATGGGATGATTGCTTCGGAGGATAATGGGGAAGTAATTCTTCAAAAAATAGGTGACCCTGATTCCAAGAAGACCTTTGATATTGGCCATACGAATTTTCCTTCCATCGCCTTCAGTGACGACAGCAAGTGGATCGCTTTCAAAGAATACCCAAAATTCTCGAAGAAAAAGTCCAAGGATAAAAAAGGCCCGAAAGACAAATTGGTCTTGATGAAACTCGGCACTGACGAGAAAGAAACCTTCGAAAATGTAAGCAGCTTTTCGTTTAATGGAGATGCGGCCACACATTTGGCTATCAATCTTCCTAAAGATGGAAATGGCAAGGCTAAGGGCTCAGACCTTTTGCTGTATGACTTGAATACGGAAAAAGGACAGCTTTTAGGAAATGTAACAGAGTTCAGTTTCAATAAGGAAGGGACGCATCTCGCTTATGCAGTTGATGGGGCCAATGCCTATGGAAATGGCCTTTACCTGATGAATTTGGCAGCTAAGAGCACCACCGTTTTGGACTCAGATAAGGCTACTTATCGCTCCTTAAACTGGACCGAGAAAGGTGATGCCTTTGCAGCTTTAAAGATGGTGGAGGATAAAGAATACAAGCAAGATCATGGAAAAGTGATCGGTGTGAGAAACCTCAGCAGCCCATCTGTGACTATTTATGATGCACTCCAGGACAGCACTGGATTTGATCAGGATTATACCATCAGCCCGAATAGAAGGCCTATGTGGTCGGAAGATTTGACTCGCTTATTCTACGGGATTCATCCTTTGGTAGCAGAAAAGGAAGAAGAGCCTAAAAAGGAAATCGATCAGGATTCTGTGAAAGTAGCGGAGGCTGCAGCTATGAAAAAGATCATAGCAGATACCACCATCAAGTCTATCTCAGATTTGCAGAAAGCCATTGCGAAGCTAGATTCTGGGAAAGTAGAGAAGAAAAAGGAAAACGATGCTGATAAGCCAGATATGACCATTTGGCACTGGAACGACAGCGAGCTTCAGTCTCGCCAGCAGGTTATGGAAAGCAGAACCAAAAATTACTCCTTCTGGGCTATGTACGACGTAGCACAGGGTAAGCATATTACGCTTCAGGATAGCAGCATGCAGGATTTGTACATTCTTCCAAAGCATAGATATGCCCTGGGTTCCGATGATCAGGCGTATGAATTGGATATCAACCTTAATGGACAACGATACAGCGATTTTTACATCGTGGACTTGATCACTGGGGATAGAAAGGAGCTTTTCAAGAACTTTTATCTTCCGGGCTACGCTTCGCAACCAAGACCATCTGAAGACGGGACCAAATTGCTTTACGGAGAGGATGGACACTTTTATGTGTATGATATAGCCTCCGGCCAAAGCACAAATATCACAGAAAATATCCCGGTCACTTTTGTGGATGTGGAAGACGATCACAATGTAGAAAAACCGATGCTACCTGCTCTTGGATGGAGCTCGGATAGTGAATATGTCTTGCTTAGAGATGCTTGGGACATCTGGCAGGTACCATTGAATGGAAAAGGTGAAGCGGTCAACCTGACTGAAAATGGTAGAACGGATCAAATCCGCTATCAATACCGCTTTGGACTAGACCCAGAAGAAAAAGGAATTGATCTGACTCGAGATGTGTATGTTCGCACTTATGGGGAATGGACCAAGAAGAGTGGAATCGTTAAGCTTTCCCCAAGGAAAAAAGGTGGACTAGAAGCGGGTCCTGAAAGTTTGATTTGGGAAGATGCGAATATCAGTCGATTGATGAAAGCTGAGGACGCTGAGGTGTATTTCTACAATAAAGAAATGTTCAATTATCCTGATCAGATCTTCGTGACGGATGCCTCACTTTCTAATCCTGAGCAAGTCACTGAAAATGCACCTGATGCGGAAAAATATCTTTGGTCTGCAGGTACTCAATTAGTGGATTATGAAACAGACAAAGGCGTGAAGCTTCAGGGCGCATTAATGCTTCCAGCTGGGTATGTGGAAGGCAAGAAGTACCCGACAGTGGTGTACTATTATGAAAAACTTTCGCAAACTCGACACAACTGGTCCAATCCCAGCTTTGGTGGAACAGGATGGAATCCGAATGTTTACACAGCCAATGGGTTCGCAGTCTTTATTCCAGACATCGTCTATGAAATCGATGATCCGGGTATGTCTGCAGTTTGGGCGGTGATCCCAGCCGTGAAAGCAGCAATCGAAACAGGGGTTATCGATGAGGACAACATCGGAATACACGGACACTCCTGGGGAGGTTACCAAACATCCTTCCTGATCACTCAGACGGATATGTTCAAAGCGGCAGCAGCAGGAGCCCCATTAACGAATATGATTTCTATGTATGACTTGATTTACTGGAATTCAGGTGGTGGAAATATGGCGATCTTCGAAGCTTCGCAAGGAAGATTCTATGGTGCCCCATGGGAAAACTGGGAGGCCTACGAAAGAAATAGCCCGGTTTATCATGTGAAAAATGTCACTACTCCATTACTTATGCTTCATAATGATAAAGATGGTGCTGTAGATTTTACACAGGGTATAGAATACTATTCGGCATTGAGAAGATTGAAAAAGCCAGTAGTACTTATGCAGTACAAAGGTGAAAACCATGGATTAAGCAAGCTGGAAAATCGTAAGGATTATAGTGTGAGAATGATGGAATTCTTCAATCATCACCTCAAAGGAGAAGATGCTCCTGACTGGCTTGCCACAGGAATCGATCGAATCGATATGGAAGAGCATTTAGAAAAAAGAGCCTTTTAAGAAGGCTGAAATTTAAAATTTGAATGATGAAAAATCCTGCAGTTTAGGGCTGCGGGATTTTTTTATTGAACACATTATCCCCGTTTTTTTGTTAGACATCTATGGAATCAGCACTTTATCCACAAAACAAGCTTTCACATAAGCTTTATGCCATTATCAATGCCACGGTGTTGGGCATTGTTATTTGGTGGAACTATTACTCAAATACAGGGAATATTGGTGGGAAGACTGTGGGTGAGCTGAGTGCGGAATATGCCAACTATTTCACGCCTGCAGGGTATGCTTTTTCTATTTGGGGAATTATCTATTTAGCCCTGATTTTTCAAGCCATTTATATTCTTCGGGCAGCTTTTAATCCTAAAATGGACGGAGATTTTATATCTCAAATGGGACCCTACTTAATCATTGCCAATATTTTCAACGCTGGTTGGCTATGGTTTTGGCTAACGGAAAATACAGGTCTAAGCGTGGTAGCTATGATAGGAATTCTGTTCTGTTTGCTGATCGTGATTCTGGGTTTGGGAATGAATGTCAGGAACACCAGCCCTCAAATCAGGTGGTTGGTAAGAACCCCAATTTCCATTTATGCAGGATGGATCACTGTAGCGACAGTCGCAAATGTTTCAGCATATTTAGCGAAGATTGGTTGGGGAGGCTTCGGAATTGATGAGATCACTTGGACCGTAATAATGATGGCAATTGCGGCTTTGGTAAATATATCGGTAGCATTTCTCCGACGTTTATATGCCTATCCTTTGGTAGGAGTTTGGGCCTTGGTGGCCATTGCAAATAGACATGCCGGATCCGAAGGCCTTCTTCATGGAACTGCCTTGATCTGTGCTTCAGTGATAGTTTTAGCCCTTGGGTTTCAATTTCTGAAGAAAGCGATGGACGATCGGAAGAGAGCATTGGTTGGGTAGAGAGAAATATTCAAAATCAAAAGCCCTGTGTTTAAATCCCTGGCTAATTAGATCAGCTAATCCTCATTGACATTCAGATAGCTGTATCCTTTTTGATCCAACATTATCAATGTTGTTTTAGCTGATAAAGCAATTTCAATAGCGGAATGAACATTTTCTTTTGGCACATTTTGAAGACGCATGGTCTGTCCGCAGAGATAAAAATCAACACCAACCTGTTTTAATTCTTGAAGAGCAACAAGGTTTGGACTTGATATGTCATATTTATCTTGATATGCCCTATCGGCCAAAATACTCCACATGGCCGGTCCGTGAATTACAGCTACTACTTCAAGTTTTTCCAAAGGCACTCCGTTTGCAATATGAAGATTTATGGTACGTGCTACTTCGGTTAAACCTGGATGTACAGCAGAAGAATCTTTCACACTATCATAGATGTCAATTACAAATTTATAGTCCAACGCAGGATCAAAGGGCATAGCATTTTCCTCTACAGGAGCTACTCCTATATATGGATGAAAATCCAGTAATGGATAAATAACATCATCTAACCAAGGAGGTAAATCCTGAGATAGAGCAGCTTGAAAACTAAAAAGGAATAACAGGGCATGGAGCAGAAATACCTTCTTCATAGCGAATTGATTTTAAGTGGTTTAAGCAATATAAAGATTTTCTATTCTGTGCTGAGCCTAATTCAAAGGCTCAAACGATCCATCACTGACATGAAATAATATTGTGACCATTAGAACCAAAGAAGTAATGATTCGAAGAGTATAAACCTACCTTTGATCAAGAATGAAAACCCAACACTTTCTAGGACTTCTTATCACCACACTATTATTTGGACGCCAAGCCCTTGCCCAAAAGATTAATGATAGCTATCGCCTGAATATTAAAAAGGCCAATTCTGAGATAGTAATTGATGGAGTTCTGGATGAACAAGCCTGGCTCGATGCTGATGTAGGGACAGATTTCTTTATGATCACTCCCATGGATACCAGTTATTCTCAAGTTATGACAGAGGTTCGGATGACTTACGATGAGGACAATCTCTACATTATAGCAGTCAATCATCACGCAGTTGAGGGGGATTATATCGTACAGTCTCTCAGGCGAGATTTTAGCTTTGGCCAAAATGACAATTTCATTTTTTTCATGGATCCATTTGATGATCAGACTAATGGATTTTCATTTGGTGCTAATGCTGCCGGAGCACAATGGGATGGACTCATGTCTAATGGAAATCGAATGGATCTGAGCTGGGATAATAAATGGACATCAAGAGTTCGTAATTATGATGACAAATGGGTATTCGAAGCCCGGATCCCTTTCAAGACCCTTCGCTACAAACCAGGAATAACAGAATGGGGAATTAACTTTTCGAGATTGGATTTGAAGACGACTGAAAAATCGGGTTGGGCACCAGTGCCAAGACAATTTCCATCCTCAACACTTGCTTACACAGGAGTATTGGTTTGGGACAATCCTCCACCTAAAGCAGGTACAAATGTATCTGTGATTCCTTACGTTTTGGGTGGTTTTTCCCAAGATTTCGAATCTAATGAAGGAACTACTTACAAAAGGGAAATAGGCATGGACGCCAAAATTGGCTTAACCTCATCTCTGAACCTGGACTTGACGGTTAATCCAGATTTCTCTCAAGTTGAAGTGGATGAGCAAGTAACCAACTTAGATAGATTTGAGCTTTTCTTTCCGGAAAGAAGGCAGTTCTTTCTAGAAAATGGTGACCTATTTGCCAATTTCGGTTACTCCCGAATTCGCCCTTTCTTTTCGAGGAGAATAGGATTGAATGCTCCAATCCAGTTTGGTGCAAGGCTCAGTGGAAAACTCAACAAGGATTGGAGAATTGGGGCAATGAATATTCAAACAGGTGAGGTGGAAGCAGATCAACGACCGGCAGAAAATTTCACCGTGATGTCCTTACAAAGGCAGGTGGGTGCAAGATCCAATATCACAGGAATCTTCGTCAATAAACAATCCATCAACTATACTCCTCCTGAGGGCGACAGTGTTCAGACCTTCAGTCAATACAATCGAAATCTGGGACTAGAATATAATCTGGCTTCTTCGAACAACCTGTGGACTGGAAAAGCAATGGTTCTCAAAAGCTGGTCTCCAGATGGAAACGGAGATGGCTTTGTTCATGCTGCTAACCTAAACTACCAAAGTGGAAATCTGGAATGGGAGTGGTCACATGAATATGTTTCAGATAATTATACGGCCGAAGTTGGCTTTGTTCCTCGAAGAGGATACTACAGAATAAATCCCGGAGCCAGTTATACTTTTTTCCCCAAGAGTGAAAGGTTATTAAGCCATGGCCCCTCTGTTGGCACCAGTTTCTTCTTCAATACGGATGGAGTACAGACTGATAATACCACATTTTTATTCTACAACTTCAGATGGAGAAGCCAAAGTAGATTTACGATTTGGGGAGCTTATGACTACGTCTTGTTACAAAGACCTTTTGATCCAACAAACTCAGGAAAAGAACAACTTCCCGCCGGTACGGAAGCTTCATGGTATGCTTGGGGAACAGAATACAGCTCGAAGCCACAAAGTCTATTCACGTATAGCTTTTCCACTAGGTCGGGGGGATATTACGAAGATGGGAATAGGTACAATGTGAGAACGGAACTTGGATACAGATTCCAGCCCTATGTGGCTATCGCAATGAGCACCAATTACAACCGGATTGTTATGCCTGAGCCATGGAATACCACAAGTTTTTGGCTGGTGGGTCCAAGGATAGACGTCACCATGACGAACACACTTTTTCTCACCACATTCATTCAGTACAACGAGCAGATTGACAACATTAACCTGAACGCCCGATTCCAATGGCGGTTTAAGCCTGCATCCGATCTTTTTATCGTGTATACAGATAATTACCTACCACAGCCTTTCGGTGTAAAGAATCGCTCGCTAGTGATGAAGTTCACCTACTGGTGGAATGTCTAGCCTCCTATATCTAAATAAGGGTTAACTTATTGCAAAATCTAAATCAAATGACTTTGAGACATTACAAGCTATTGGTTGGAATTCTTATGCTGTCCTTTGGGATTGGGATTTCCTATGCCCAAACCTCGACAGACCCAAAACTCCTCACTTTGGAGAGGATCTATAATTCAGCCGAATTTCGACAGGAAAGGCTGCAGCCGATTCAATGGGTTCAGGAAGGAAACGCCTATGTGACCGTGGACTATTCCCGCACAGGAAATCAGCTAAAACTATGGGACACCGAATCGGGTGAAACCTCCACCTTTATTCCAGAAAATAAGCTAATGGCCGGTGGCAAACCGATCCTGGTTGAATCCTTCACCCTTTCAGAGGATGAAAGTAAAGTCTTGATTTTTACGAATTCGAGTCGGGTTTGGCGCTCAAATACCAAAGGCGATTACTGGGTTTATGATTTGGAAACGGAATCTTTGAGCCAGTTAGGAAAGAACTTTGAATCTTCCTCCCTGATGTTCGCAAAGTTTTCTGCTGACAACCAATTCGTGGCTTATGTGCACAAATTTAACTTGTACAAGGAAGACTTTGCCACCGGGGAAATCACTCAGCTGACCAGTGATGGCACGGATAAAATCATCAATGGAACTTTCGATTGGGCCTATGAAGAAGAGTTTGGTAAAAGAGATGGATTTTCATGGAGTCCTGAAGGTTCACACATAGCTTATTGGCAGATCGATGCTCAGGAAATTGGGACTTTTTATATGATGAACAACATTGACTCCGTCTATTCTCAGCCTGTTCCTTTACAATATCCGAAGGTAGGCCAAACCCCAGCTGGCGCAAAGATAGGCTTGATTAACCCAAGTACTGGAGACTCCAAATGGGTTCCTATTCCAGGTGATGATAAGGAAAACTACCTGCCGGGAATGCAGTGGATTTCTGAAGATTTGTTGCTCGTGCAGCAAATGAACAGAAAGCAGAATAGGCTAACTGTTTGGACCTACAAACCATCGACAGAAGAACTCAAAGAGGTCTATGTGGAAACCGAAGAAACCTGGGTTGATTTAGGCTACCCCGATATCTCAGCCAATGGCTGGGGAAATAATGATCTTAAAATTGTGGACAGTGGCAAGGCATTTCTTCGCATGACAGAAAACGGTGAATGGAGAAATATCATTAAGGTAAACCTGGAGTCCGGAGAAAAATCACAAGTCACTCAGGATGAATTCGATGTTGCTTCATTTGGTGGCCTAAGTGATGAAGAGGTTTTCTTTATTGCCTCCCCTGAAGTTCCTTACGAGCGATATCTCTTCTCAAAAAATCTGAACGGCAAAGGTGATAAAACCCGCCTTACCCCTGAATCATTTATAGGTATCAATACCTATGATGTTTCCCCAAACGGCAAGTTCGCCATTCACACACACCAAAGCATTTCAGAGCCAAGGACGGTGAGATTGGTAGAACTTCCCTCGCACAAAACCTTAAGGACATTGGTTTCAAATTCGGACTTCATGGCCAAGAAGGAATCACTGTCCTTACCAAAAGTAGAATTTGAACAAGTAACTACCGAGGAGGGAATCACGCTGGATGCCCGGGTGGTTTACCCGATCAACTTTGACCCGAATAAAAAGTACCCAGTTCTATTCCATGTTTATGGGGAGCCTTGGGGTGCCACGGCCACGAACACCCAAGTTGGACTGTTCGATATTATGCTGGCGCAAAAAGGCTATTTCATTATCGATATGGATAATCGAGGAACCCCAACCTTAAAGGGCACTGCCTGGAGAAAGAGTATCTATAGAAATATTGGTCAAATCAATGCCAAGGATCAGGGCTTGGCGGCAAAAGAGATTTTGAAAAAGCCATATCTGGATGAAGAACGCGTAGCAGTTTGGGGATGGAGCGGAGGTGGGTCTATGACTCTGAATCTTTTATTCAAATTCCCTGAGGTTTATCAAACCGGAATGTCCGTAGCTTCCGTGTCAAACCAGCTGATTTACGATAATATTTACCAGGAAAGGTACATGGGGCTTCCTCAGGAAAACATGGAGGATTTTGTGAATGGATCTCCCATTACCTATGCCAAAAACCTGGAAGGAAATCTATTACTAATTCATGGTACAGGTGATGATAATGTCCATTACCAAAGTGCTGAGATGCTAATCAATGAGCTGATCAAGCATAATCGTCAATTCGATTTTATGCCTTACCCAAATAGGTCTCATGGTATTTATGAGGGGGAAGGAACCACTATGCACTTGTACACCTTGCTAACGAATTATCTGCTCGAGCACACTCCACCTAATTAAACAAAAAACCTCAGGGTGCTGGTTTTAATCAGTTCCCTGAGGTTCACAAAAATTACTTAATCCTGGATTTCTAGGGTTTTTTTCAGTTGGTTTTACCCTTGATGAAAGGAATCTTCTGGTCGAAAATAGCTTGCTGTAAGGCAGAGACACCATCATCAATAGATTCAGCTTCTTTCATTAGCTCTTCATATTTTGCGAGCATATCAGCAGCATTCGCCTTCTGGCCCTCGGTTACCGGTGGCTCCTGATTTGCAATGGTGCCATAAATATATCCAAGCTGTACATCAAGCATATTTGGGAAGTTGATCACATCCTGGAAGGTCTTCTGTTTGGTCTGAATTAGCTTTCCTTCCACCTCAGTGATTTCTTCGATAAGCTCATCGGCCTGCTCATGCCATTCTGGGAAATCATCTTCAGAAACTCTTCCTTTCAAATCTTCGACCTGATCTCTGATGGATCGAATATTCTCAGCCGTGGTTCTGGTTTCCACCAAAGCTTCTGCCAAAGGCATCAATGCAGCGTATTGAGCATCGTAATCGGCTTGTGTCGCAGACCATCGTGGATCTGGCTTGACATTCAAAGTCTTGGTCTCAGAAAAATCACCGTAGGTGAAAACGGCTTGATATTGCCCCGGAGGAACCATTGCAGGGCCAGATTCTAATCCTGAGAAGACTCCCGGAACCAGCTCAAATTCCTGAACGGCCAAATCCCAATGAACCTGATTCATGCCTTTTTTCATTTTGATTTTATCCTTTTCTGCGGAAGGATCCGAGCTGAAAGTACGGATAACCGATCCATTTTTGTCCTGGATTTCTACTTCCAAATGAGTCGAATCTTGTATCTCACTTACAAAGTATTTCATGGCAAATCCCTCGTATGGATTCTGCCCCATCTCAGGGGCCTCAGTTCTGAAGGCCAAATCTCGAATAGCGTCTTCGGGCTGGTAAACATAAAAATCAGCCTCCTTGGCTGCATCCATTTCATATAGCGGTCCCAAGTCATCCAATACCCAGAATGCCCTTCCTTGCGTAGCAACGATCATATCATTGTCTTGAATCATCAGGTCAGTGATTGGAACAATTGGAAGATTTTGTTGGAACTCTTCCCAGCTTTGCCCTGCATCAAAAGAAACATACAAACCAGTCTCGGTACCTGCATACAGCAAACCTTCCTGATTCGGATCTTCCCTCACCACCCTTACATGGGCTTCATCTGCGATGCCAGAAGCAATTCGGTTCCATGAAGCACCATAGTCGGTTGACTTAAAAATGTGAGGAGTAAAGTCATTGTACTTATAACTATTGAAGGCCACATAAACAGTACCCTCATCATGTGGCGATACCTCAATCTGGTTCACCATGCCCTCAGGGGTTCCGGGGATCGTGATATCAGTCCAACTTTGGCCACCATCCCGAGTAACATGCAGTAATCCATCATCTGCTCCAGCATAAAGCACATCAGGAGTATGTGGCGATTCCGCCAAATAATAGATCGTGTGGAAAATCTCACCGCCTGCGCCTTCATTCGTGATGGGACCTCCACCCCAATTGATATTCGCCGTATCATTCTTCGTCAAATCCGGAGAGATTTCTTCCCAACTCAACCCTCGGTTTGTCGTCTTGAGTACCACATTGCCCGCATGATAAATCACTGACGGGTCATGCTTGGAAGCGATAATGGGAGCATTCCAATTAAAGCGATATTTAACATCTCGAGGATTCGAACCAAGTCCGAGGAAAGGATAAGCCATGACATCTTTTTCCAGCTTGGTATCGGAATTCCATTCGGTAATGATTCCTTGATAGCAACCGGAATACACATAAATAGGATTATCTGGATCGAAGGCGGAGTAGGCTGATTCACATCCTCCAACCGAATAAAATTCGCTCCAGCCTATTCCTCGACCATTGGCCCGAGAGGCAATAGAGACGGATGAATTATCCTGCTGACCGCCGTAAATCCTATATGGGAACTGACGATCCACGTTAACACGATAGAACTGTGCCGTGGGCTGATTATCCTGCCTGGACCAGTTTGCTCCGCGATCTATAGAAACATTAGCACCACCATCATTCGCATTCACCATGTAATTTGGGTGTTTTGGATTGATCCAAAGCTGGTGATTATCCCCATGGCGAGTTCTCATATTTTTGAAAGTCTTTCCTCCGTCGGTTGATTCTACCAAAGGAGCATTCATCACATACACAGTCTGTGGTTCAGTAGGGTGCGCCTGAATATGCATGTAGTACCAGGATCTCGCTCTGAGCAATCGATCTGGATTTACCAGTCTCCAACTTTCACCCCCATCATCAGATCGATAAAGACCTCCATTTTCAGCCTCAATAATCGCCCAAACAATATTTGAATTGGCTCTTGATACAGAGATGCCCATCTTTCCAAGAGTTCCTTCAGGAAGACCCTTTTCAAGTTTCTCCCAAGTCAAGCCCATGTCTGTGGATTTATAAAGACCAGACCCAGGTCCTCCACTTTGAACCTTCCAAGGAAATCTTCGATGATCCCAGTAGCTGGCATAAACCACTCGGGGATTATTCATATCCATGCTTAAATCTGCAACTCCAGAATTCTCATCTACATAATGAACCTTCTCCCAGCTCATTCCTCCGTCTGTTGACCGGTAGATTCCTCGATCCTCTGTGGCTCCGTATGGACTCCCCTGAGCTCCAACAATCAACATATCGGGATTATCAGGATGCACCACAATCTTTGATATTTGCCTAGTTTTTTCCAACCCTAAATGGGCCCAAGTTTCTCCACCATCAGTAGATTTATACACCCCATCACCATGGGAGGTCATCACTCCACGAACTGGAGCCTCCCCCATTCCCACATAAACTACATTGGGATCGGATTCTGAAACGGCTATGACACCTACCGAAGCGGTATTGAAAAATCCGTCTGAAATATTTTTCCAGCTTTCACCAGCATCGGCGGTTTTCCAAACTCCTCCGGTAGCACCCATGTAATAGGTCATTGGGTCTTGAACTACCCCGGCAACCGCTGTAGCCCGACCGCCGCGGAAAGGGCCGACCATTCTAAATTCCAGCCCTTGATAAAGGGAGCTATCAATTTTTGGCGTTTCTGACTCTTGATTCTTCTTTTTCTTTTGAGTAAAACCCGGGTTTGCCAGAAGGCAAAAGATGAGGGTGAGGGTGATGGTACTAAAGGCCAAAGGACCTTTTAAAAATACTCGCATGTCATTGGTTGATGGTTGAAATGGAATTTAGGGAAATCCTAGAAATATCCATCATCGGATAAATCATTCTACGGCACCAACCAAGTACCCCCCCAGCCATCAACTACTTTCCTGAATTCAATTCGTAAATGATTTAGCCCATCCAGTTGTAGAGCTTCAATTTTCTGTGGGATAATCCTGAGCACAGCAAAATGGCTGGATTCCATGGTTTCTGGCCAATCCCATCCTTCCTCTGGTTCTGATATTTCTTCCCCAGGGGACAAGGTAGAGTTGTAGGCCTTCTGAGCGTCACCTTGAATCCGTTGCCAAAGTTCTAAGGCTAAATTATCATTCCGATGAATTTCAACTTTGGCCTGAATCCTAATCTGAACTCTCTTTTTTGGATGATAAAAATGGAGGGACACCGACTTGTCCGATTTGATTTCCGTCACCTTCTCAGTTCTGGCATCCGTGAAAATGTAAAAATTAAGCTCTTGATCTACTTTGCGAAGCACGACCGTACGAACCTCAGGATATCCTTTTCCAATACTTCCGAGATTCACATATCGAAAAGGATGTTTGGAGTCCAATGCTCCACGCCTGAGTTCATGAGTAAGGTAATCCCAGATTTCGTAGGTAGAGTGACTAGAATCGAAAAGCATTATTGTTCTAGGGATTGGGCATCCAAAAATTCGATTTCACCAGAGTCGCAAGACACATTCACCTGAATTGGGTTACAGCACACTTCACAGTCCTCCACATATTCCTGGTGACTCACCGATGGATCGACGAGCATTGAAATTTCTTCGAAGCAGTATGGACATTGAAAGAAGTGCTCTAGCATAGATTCTTTTCTACAAGAACCCAAATGAAGGCTAGTGGTTCAAAAAAAGCCCACAGGGAAACTTCCCCATGGGCTTAACTCTAAACCAACTCAATTTAAACTTCTACCGAAGCGTCTACATTTTTAAAGTAGACCTGCTTATCAGCATCCAAATCCACCAATACGGCTGAATCATTCTTGATGTACCCTGAAAGAATCTGCTTTGAAAGTTCATTCAGGATGAGTCTCTGCATGGTCCTCTTCAAGGGTCTTGCCCCGAACTGAGGATCAAAACCTGCATCTCCGAGATAATCCAAAACTTCCGTTGTCGCCTCAATCTCAATTCCTGTTTCAGATAAGCGATTCTGAATCTCCTTCCACTGTATGTCCACAATCTTTCGAATGATTTCCTTGTTCAGGGGCTCGAACATGATCGTCTCATCAATTCTGTTCAGAAACTCTGGTCTCACAGATTTCTTGAGAAGTTCAAAGACCTCAGCTTTGGTTTTATCCATCACCTCATCCTTATTCCACTCCTCTATCTCTGCAAATCGCTCCTGAATCAGGTGAGATCCTATATTGGTTGTGAGAATTATGATGGTGTTCTTGAAATTAGCCACTCGTCCCTTGTTGTCCGTCAATCGACCATCATCCAAAACCTGAAGTAAGATATTAAAGACGTCAGGATGAGCTTTCTCTATTTCATCTAGCAAAACCACAGAATATGGCTTCCTACGAACGGCCTCTGTAAGTTGGCCTCCCTCATCATATCCCACATATCCCGGAGGTGCTCCAACCAATCTGCTGACCGCATGACGCTCCTGATATTCCGACATATCAATTCGGACCATGGCATTCTCATCATTGAAGAGATACTCCGCCAGAGCTTTGCCAAGCTCCGTCTTACCCACACCGGTAGTTCCCATAAAAATGAAACTTCCGATCGGTCTTTTCGGATCCTGTAGACCTGCTCTACTTCTTCGGACTGCGTCCGACAAAGCTGCTATCGCTTCCTCCTGTCCGGCTACTCGCTTACCAAGTTCATCTTCGAGGTGAAGCAGTTTCTCTCTCTCCGACTGAATCATTCGGCTCAGGGGAATTCCTGTCCATTTGGAAACCACAGCTGCGATATCCTCAGCATCTACTTCTTCTTTGAGCAAAGGAGATCCTGCCTGCATTTCCGCTAGCTGAGACTTGAAAGAATCTAATCTGTTTTCAGATTCCACGATTTTGCCATATCGTATCTCAGCCACTTGACCAAAGTCTCCACTACGCTCAGCCTGTTCAGCCTCCAGCTTGAATTTATCGATGTTCTCTTTCTCTCTTCGGATTCCGAGAATTACCGCTTTCTCGCTTTCCCACTTAGCTTTTACACTATCCCTCTTTTCAGATAGTTCTGCCAATTCCTTACTAAGGACAGTTTCCTTATCCTTATTCTTTTCTCTTCGAATGGCTTCCCTTTCGATCTCCAACTGCATAATTCGACGATTCAGCTCATCTAATTCCTGAGGTAATGAATCTATTTCCATCCTTAGTTTGGCTGCTGCTTCATCCATAAGGTCGATAGCTTTGTCCGGTAGGAATCTGTCAGAAATGTATCGCTGAGAAAGTTCTACAGCCGAAATCACAGCATCATCCTGAATTCTCACCCCATGGTGTAATTCATACTTATCCTTGATTCCACGGAGAATAGAAATCGCATCGGCAGCATCTGGCTCATCCACTACTACTGCCTGGAATCTTCTCTCCAGTGCCTTATCCTTCTCAATGTATTTCTGATATTCCTTAAGCGTAGTGGCTCCGATTGCATGAAGCTCTCCTCGTGCCAAGGCTGGCTTTAACAAATTCGCAGCATCCATGGCTCCTTCACCACCACCTCCGGCACCGATCAGGGTATGAATCTCATCGATGAATAGAATAATCTCTCCATCTGAATCAGTCACCTCTTTGATCACTGCTTTCAGACGCTCCTCGAATTCCCCTTTGTATTTTGCGCCGGCAACGAGCAAGCCCATGTCCAGAGAAATCAAGGTTTTTGACTTGAGATTTTCAGGTACATCGCCAGATACTATTCGTTGCGCCAGTCCTTCAACTATCGCAGTTTTACCTACACCCGGCTCGCCTAGGAGCATAGGATTATTTTTGGTCCTTCGGGCCAAAATCTGCAACACTCTCCTAATCTCCTCATCTCTTCCGATTACCGGATCAATCTTTCCCTTCTTCGCCAAATCATTCAGGTTTTTGGAGTATTTCTCCAAAGCCTGATACTTATTCTCAGCATTCTGATCCGTGACTTTATTTCCTTTTCTCAGCTCTTTAATCGCTTCAATCAGCGACTTTTCAGCAATTCCTTGATCCTTTAAGATCTGGGAAGCTGGTCCTGAAACTGCCAGGATTCCAAGTAGTAAATGTTCTATAGTGACAAACTCATCTTCAAAAGTCTTTAGTTGATCCTTAGCTTTGGTCAGCACTTGATTTGATGAGCTTGAGAGGTAAGGCTGTTGTCCCCCACTTACCTTTGGGAGTTTATCTAGTTGTTCGTCAAGCTTCTGATCAATCAACTGTCGGCTGGCTCCGAGCTTCTTAAAGAGAAACCCGGTGACGTTCTCGTCTTCGCTTAAAATCCCCTTAAGCAAATGCACCGGTTCAATACTTTGTTGACCCGAAGCAGACGCCAGTTCAAGAGCCTTTTGTATGGCCTCCTGGGACTTTATGGTGAATTGGTTAAAGTTCATATATGTATATCTTTTATTTCTTGATTCTATCTGCTCCTTTAGAATCAAATCCGCAGCCAATTCGATTTTCAAGTCATTATGTCCGATTTTGAACAAAAAGAAACGCTCTTCCGGAAATTTTGACATAAAAAAACCCTGATAAACAGGGTTTCTTAATGTCTCTAGTGATTATCCTTTATTCACCATTCTTCAATAGCTCGCTTGCTGGAGGCGCAACTTTATTTCCTCCATGATCAGGAGCTATGAACGTATGGAAGAAGACTCTCAACCAATATCCTTCTTCTGATTTAAACAGTCGGCTCATTCCGTCGGTAATTTGATTTAGAGTAGCTGGATCTTGCTTGGCTTCCCACTCGTCATCCAGTCCTTTGAACATTCGAGCTGCTGGAACGAAAGCCCCATCTTCCTTTTGGACGGTAAGTGGTGCAGTTATCTTCCCATCTACCACATTAATTTTTGCCATATAACATTTACTCCTCCCTTGGTTGATAACCACCAAGACAGTCTCGTGCTCCCCATCAGGTACTTCCATAGCCCCTCTTTCATGAAATGCTATGTAATAATTCGTGTAGCACCCCTCAATTCCAGTGGAAAAAATACTCAACTCATCTTCTGACATTGCACTTTTTTGCGCCTTCACACTTCCAATCACCATAATGGTTAAAGCGAGGAATAATAATTTTTTCATTTCAATTGTATTAATTCTTGATTTGGATGATTCTAAATTCGGAAAAATGTTCAATCAAAAAAATTGAGAGTACTAAAAACAGTAACTAGTATTCTATAATGTCATCATCAGCTGGCTTTTGCGTAATCCTCCACAGCTTTCCAGACTCTGAAAACATTTTTATAACATATTTTCTCAATGTCTTCTCTGGAGTATCCCCTTTTCAGCAGCTCAGCGATAAGGTTAGGATACATGCTGACATCCTTTAGACCGGTGGGCAAAGAATCACCAACTCCATCAAAATCAGATCCAAGACCTACGTGCTCTATCCCAACCAACTCCACCACATGATCTATGTGGTCTGCTACCCGAAGAACTGATGGAAATGGGTTATTCTCTTCTGTGTATTTCTGAATATAGGCTTGTGCAACAGAATCGGATCTGGAAAGCTCATTTTCAGCCAACCAATTTACAATATGCTCTCGAACCTTATTTCTGCCAGCAGCATAACTTGAATCGATAAATGCCCCTCCAAAATTGATCATCATTACCCCACCATTCTCGGCCATCGCTTTAATCAATTCATCACTCATATTTCGTTCAAAACCAGGAGTGAAAACTCTAGCGGAAGAATGAGAAGCAATAGTTGGGACTTTGGTCACTTCCAAGGCATCTTTGAAGGTGTTATCTGAAACATGAGAAAGATCTACCATGATACCCACTCGATTCATTTCAGCTACTACCTCTCTACCATAGTCTGATAGGCCTCCGTATGTTGCAGTGGTATCATAGCTTGAATCTCCAATAAGGTTATCTCTGCCGTGCGTCAATGTGATATACCGGATACCTCTGGAATGGAAGTATTCCACATTGCTCAGATCATCTTCAAGCCCTGAACCATTCTCCATACCCATCGGTAGGGAAACGATACCTTTTTCAAAGTTTGCCTCAACGTCTGCGGGGCTGTACGCCATCGCGAATTTATCTGGAAAGGTATTGGCAAGCCTTTCGGTCATCAGAATTAGAGAATCAGCAAGAGACTTGGATGCGCCAGGAACTCCCTGAAAACCGGCTGGAATATAAATTGACATAAAGGGAGCATCTAATCCTCCCTCTTTGGTTCTCGGGTAGTCAAAGTTACCTCCATCTGTTCTTACGGATACATCTAAGATCTCTCTTTGGAGCGTAAAACCTCCAACCTTCATTCTATAAGGTAAGTCCACATGTCCATCTACCATAATGGTATTTTGAGCAATCTCTGTGGCATAGGCCAATAGCTCTTCGTCAGTCATTGATGTTGGGTCTGGCTCTTTTGGGGTCTGAGTACAGGAAAAGAATCCAAAAGCAAGAATTAAAAGGGGCAATAAGCGATTCATGATTATTCAAATTTGAGGCAGAAAAGATAAGGAATTTGACCATGGGGCTCAACTTGTGTAATTGTGTTGCAAAGAGGTCAAACCGGAAACGAATGAATCAATTTTTGTAACTTTCTTACTAAACATACCCCACCTTATGAAGAACATTGCGCTTGTTGGATTCCTGTGCTTAGCTGCCTTGTCATGCACAGTAAAAAACAACCAACCAACTTTTCAAATATCAATCTCAGATGAATTAGCAGAGGAGGTCATAGATGGCCGTCTTCTAGTCATATTATCAACGAATCCAGATTCCGAACCGCGATTTGGCATAAGTGATAATACAGGTACGAACCAGGTTTTCGGGATGGACTTTGATGGATTTCAATCTGGTAATGATCTAATCCTTGATCCGGAAAGTTTTGGATACCCTATTGAGCATATCTCAGATATTCCAGAGGGAGATTACTATGTTCAAGCTTTTATTCAGAAGTATGAAACGTTTGAACGTGTAGACGGTCATACGGTTAAGCTTCCAATGGATCAAGGAGAAGGAAGGAAATGGAACAGAGCTCCTGGAAATATATACAGCACTCCAAAAAAAGTAAGCTTGAACTCTGGAACCAGTACAGCTTTGGTCATTGACCAAATCATCCCAAGAATCGAGGAGCCTGAAGACACCGAGTATATCAAGCATATCAAAATGAAATCAGATCTATTGACTGAGTTTTGGGGCCGAGAAATGTATCTGGGAGCGCATGTGCTATTACCCGAGGGCTTTGATGAAAACCCAAATGCGCATTATCCCCTGATGATATTTCATGGTCACTTCCCTGCTGACTTTGGAGGGTTCCGAACCACTCCACCCGATCCTGATCTTCCAGATGATGATTATTCCGCAAGATTTGACATTTATGGCTATCAAAAAATAGTGCAACAGGAAGCTTATGATTTCTATAAAAAATGGACTTCTGAAGATTTCAAAAGGTTTATCATTATCCAGATTCAGCACCAAAACCCTTATTACGATGACAGTTATGCTGTGAATTCGGAAAACTTAGGTCCCTATGGTGATGCCATTACTTATGAATTAATTCCACATATAGAGGAGAAATTCAGGGGAATCGGGGAGGGTTGGTCACGATTTCTATATGGTGGCTCCACAGGAGGTTGGGAAGCTTTGGCAGCCCAAGTTAAGTATCCGGATGAATACAATGGATGCTTTGCCGCTTGTCCCGATCCCATCGACTTTCGTGCTTATATGTTGGTGAATATCTATGAAGATCAGAATGCCTACTATATCGAAGGTGATTTCAAGAAGACTCTAAGACCAGGACATAGAGATTACCTGGGAAATGTGGACGCATCACTCAAAGCTATGAACCATCGCGAGCTCGCATTGGGTGGGGATAAATCGAGATCAGGGGATCAGATGGATATTTGGCAGGCTGTCTACTCGCCTGTAGGGGAAGACGGTTATCCTAAGCCCATTTGGGATCGATACACTGGAGAGATTGATCACGAAGTTGCCGAGTACTGGCAAGAGAATTATGATCTCCGATATATTATGGAAAGAGATTGGGATACCTTAGGCCCAAAGCTGGAAGGTAAGGTGCATATATACTGTGGGGATATGGATAATTATTATCTGAACAATGCAGTGTATTTAACCGAAGACTTTCTGGAGCAAACCCAAAATCCTTATTATGGTGGAACTGTAGCCTATGGTGATCGTGCTGAGCATTGCTGGAATGGTGATCCCAACCTCCCAAACTATCTCACCAGACTTCGATATAATACCATGTATCTGGAAGAAATTGAAGACAGGCTCCGGGACTCAGCACCCGCAAATTTCAATCAACAAAACTGGACATTAATTAAAAACTAATCCTATGAAAAATCTATCCAAAGCCGCACTTTTGGCCCTTTTATCTGGATCTATTTTGGCCTGTGGCCCTCAGAAAACCGAAGAAGTAACTGAGCCTATGGCAGAAGTAGAAGATGCCAAAACACCAAGTTTAACTCTACTTGGCGAAACCGAAGAAAGCCTTATCACATGTGAATCTGTTTTATATGACACAGAAACAGGTACTATTTATGTTTCGAATATTGAAGGTACTCCCTTGGAGAAAGACGGACAGGGTTCTATTTCCATAATCGATAAGGACGGTACTGTCATTACTCAGGATTGGGTGACAGGATTAGATGCTCCTAAAGGCATGGGAATAGCCAATGGTAACCTATATGTTACCAATATTAATGAATTGGTGGAAATTGATATTGCCTCTGCTACAATAACGAATCGCTATCCAGTAGAAGGGTCTGAGTTTCTTAATGATGTAGATACGCATGATGGAAAAGTCTATTTCACCGACATGAATATGGGGAATGTTCATATGCTGGATGGTGGTGAAGTCTCTACCATTTCCCAAGGACATGAGTCCATAAATGGAATTGCTATTGACGAAAATGGAACCATCTATGGACTAGATGCAACCGGTCTTATCATGTGGAATGAAGACGGTTCCACTTCCATCATTAACTCAGCTGTGACAGGAGGTGACGGTCTAATTATTCTAGGCGATGGGAATTTCGTAGCGTCTAGGTGGATGGGTGAAATTTGGTTTGTTACATCTGATGGTCAAACCCTTATGCTTGATACCAAAGCAGAAGAGTCTAACACTGCCGACCTTGGATTTATTCCTGAAGATAATGTCGTCCTTGTGCCTACATTCTTTAAGAATAAAGTTGCAGCTTACCAGCTGGATTATTGATATGGCCTTAAGTGAAAATGAGAGTCTTGATGTTTCAAGACTCTTTTTTTATGCATTTCTAGAAAAAATAATCAGAACCAATCCAGCAATAAAGAATAAGAACATTAGCCTCACCAAAGTGCTGGTTCCTTTCGGTGCATCCTTAAACTCCCTCCAAACAAAAACTCCCCAGGCTGCTGCAACCATCGTAGCACCTTGACCCAATCCATAGGAAATCGCAAAACCAGCCTTTTCACCTGAAATTACACTTAGTGACATTCCTATGCACCAGATTATACCTCCTAGAATTCCTACCAAATGTAGCTTTGGGTTACCCAACTTAAAATAATCTGAGTAGGTGGTGGATTCCCCTTGAAGAGGTTTGTACATGAAGAATGAATTCCAAAGGAAGTTCGAAAGGAATATTCCAATTGAGAAAACAAACACGGCCGAATAAGGCGTCATAAGTCCGGCCTCTGGCTGTGCAAAGTCAGTAGAAATCGACGCCGCTACAAAGCGATAAAAGAAGCCCATCAGAACTCCACCTGCAATAGAAAGTAAAATTCCTTTGGTAGGAGTTTGGGATTTTCCTTGAGACAATTTCCCGTAGGCAATGGCATCAATAATTATGGCTATCACCACTAGAGTTACTCCAAGAAATAGGATTAAAGGATCTCCAATGGGTTCGGCTATGTAATTAACTAAAACTCCAAGGACCAAGGCAATCCCTATTCCCACGGGAAAAGCTACTGCCATACCAGCAATATCAATGGCAGCTACAATCATCAAATTAGCCAAATTGAAAATAATCCCACCAATAATTGCGGAGACAATACTATCAGAATCGGCCTGACACAAATCTTCCAGAAAGGGCCTTCCACCCTCTCCCATACTCCCTAGCGTGACTCCAAAAATCAAGGAAAGAATTACTATCCCAAGCGCATAATCCCAGTAAAACAGCGGAAAAGGCCAGGTTTTAGAAGCTAGCTTTTGGGTATTGGCCCAGGAGCCCCAGCAAATCATGGTGATGACACAAAGGACCACAGCGAGTCCATAAGATTCTGGAATGAACATAGTTTTTGGGTTAGGTGATTTCGTTTCTAAATGGCTGAGAATCTTGCGCTCCCATTCTTGTTACTGAGATGGATGCAGCCTTACTGGCAAAAGAAATAGCTTCTTTCAGCTCTTTCCCTTCATTCAAGGCAACTACCAATGCACCATTAAATGTATCCCCGGCCGCTGTGGTATCCACCGCATTAACAGGGAAGGATGGGATGAGTCCTGATTCACTTTCAGTTGAGAAAAAAGCTCCTTTCGAACCCATGGTGATTATGACCGTGGAGACGCCAGACTCCATCAATTTTTCGGCAGCGACTTTTGCGGAAGATTCATCCGTTACTTGAATACCGGTGAGAATTTCGGTTTCAGTTTCGTTTGGGGTAATGATATCCAAACAGCTTAAACATTCGGAACTCAGCTTTGCTGCGGGAGCAGGGTTCAATACCACTTTCTTTCCCTGAGCATGGCATTTTTGCACCAGATACTCCACGATTTCCATTGGGATTTCCAGCTGGACCAAAACATAACCCACTTCTGCCAGACAACCATCAAGAGAATCTATGTCAGCTTGTGTAAATGAATTATTAGCTCCAGAAGCAACAGAAATACAGTTTTCTGCCTTTGCATCCACCATTATCAAGGCTACTCCGGAATGTGTACTTGGGTCTTTAAGAATTTTTGACGTATCAATTCCTACCTTCTTGAAGCCTTCGATGGCGACTTCTGCATAAAGGTCATCCCCAACTTTGGCCATGAAAATCACATCACCATCGAGCTTGGCGGCAGCTACTGCTTGATTAGCACCTTTGCCCCCGGCAAACGAAAAAAAATCACCTCCTAAAACAGTTTCTCCGGGTTTCGGGAGATTAGTCGATTTCACAACCATATCCGTGTTGCTACTTCCGACAACGAGAATCTTCTTCATTTGAATGGGCTTAAGGTGGAAAAGGAAGATAGTAATATTTCAGAAAAGCCTGATAGTGAAAATATACCGCTGGCAATAGATTAATTCCATCTTTGGACTAATCGAATATTTTTCTGACAAAATGTGTTTAACTTTGTTTTTAGCGAAGGATTAGAATCAAAGGATTGATGAGCAAGGAGAAAAAAATTAATTATGAGCTGGAAAAGAATCTAGAGGTTATCACTCAGATTGAAGATACAGTATCAGATGCCGTGGATAACATTTTGGTAAATCCAGATGAATGCTGGCAGCCCTCTGATTTTTTACCGGATTTTGAGAGCCCAAACGTCTATGATGAATTAAAGGAGCTCCAGAGAAGAGCCGAAGGTATTCCAGATACAGTGTTGAGCTCTCTTGTCGGTAACATGATTACCGAAGAGGCCCTTCCCAGCTATCAGACTTACTTTAATATGCTTGAAGGGATTAATGATGAGAGAAATCTTTTTAATCCATCGGGCTGGGTAAGATGGTCCAAAGCTTGGACTGCAGAGGAAAACCGTCACGGCGATCTCTTGAATAAGTACCTCTACATGACTGGCCGAGTGGATATGAAGGCTGTTGAACAGACCATTCATCGACTCCTCCATAATGGCTTTGATCCAAATACTGATGGAGACCCTTATCAGGCCATGATTTATACTTCATTTCAGGAAAGAGCCACCAAAATTTCCCATGTTAATACTGGAAAATTAGCTGACAAAGCAGGTGATACAGTTCTTTCAAGAATTTGTAAGACTATTGCTGGAGATGAGGCGAGACATGAGAAAGCATATAAGAGTTTCATGACCAAAATCTTCGAAATAGACCCGAATGGTGCCCTTCATGCTTTCGAACAAATGATGAGAAAACAAATTGTGATGCCTGCCATCATGATGGGTGAAGGTGGTAACAATCCTTCTCTTTTTTCAGACTTTTCAGCAATTACACAGAAGATTGGTATTTATACCGGTTGGGATTACGCTAGAATTATTGAACATCTAGTTAAGGTTTGGAAAATAGAAACCCTGACTGGATTAAATGATATGGCTGCTAAGGCGCAGGACTATTTGTCAAATCTCGGAGATCGATATATGCGATTGGCCGATAGGATGAAGGCCCCTGACGAGATAAAGCTCGCATGGATGAAATAATAGTAAATCCCTCAGAAATCTGAGGGATTTTTTTATGTTGGATCAAAATAAAGATCCCATGAAAAATCGTTCATCTCTTCTATTCTCATTTTTTATACTCCTATCCAATTCTCTTTTCTCCCAAGAGCTTACCGTGAATTCCGAGCGACTGAACGGAAATATTCAAGAGCTAGCGAAAATCGGAAAAAATGAGATGGGTGGGTCAGATCGAGTCGCCTTCAGTGACTTTGATCTACAAGGCAGAGAATTCACCATCAAATTGATGGAAGACGCTGGGATGAAAGTGCACATAGACGCCGTGGGAAATATTATTGGTTCTATCGAAGGATCGGATCCAAGCTTAGGGAAAATAGCCTTTGGATCTCATATCGATGAAGTCCCAAATGGTGGCGACTATGATGGGCCTTTGGGTTCATTCGGTGCGATTGAGGCAGTCAAAACTATACAAGAAGCCGGTTATCAACCCAGACATCCGCTTGAAGTAATCATTTTCGCCAATGAAGAAGGTGGAGTAATCGGTAGTCGGGGAAAAGTCGGGTCTCTTAGTGAATCGGCTTTACAAGTCGTCAGTTCCAGTGGATTGACCATGGAAGAAGGAATCAAAAAAATTGGTGGTAGTCCCTCAAAAATACAAGAACAAGTAAGTAAAAAGGGAGAGTATGCTGCTTACATTGAATTACATATAGAACAAGGTGCGAACCTTCATCAGGAGAATTTGGATATAGGTATTGTAGAAGGAATTGTTGCTATCGAATGGTGGGATTTCACTTTTAAGGGCATGGCCAATCATGCCGGAACCACTCCGATGAATATGCGGAAAGATGCACTGCTTCCAGCTGCACAGCTAGTTTTGGATATCAATAAGATTGTCAATTCTTTTGAAGGCTCCCATGTTGGCACCGTTGGGAAAATTCAGGCCTTTCCTGGAGCCGGAAATGTTATTCCCGGGGAAGCCAAGGTGACCTTAGAAATTCGTGATTTGTCATCCGAGAAGATTTGGGCTATCTATTCTCAAATTGAAGAGCGGGCAAGAGAATTAGCCGAAGAAAAAGATACAGAGCTTGAAATAGAACATATTGAAGTGGCTAGTGAGGCGGCCTTGTCAGACCCCTCAATTCAGAAAGTAATTGAGCAGTCATCCAAGGATCTTGGACTTGCCTACAAGTATATGCCCAGCGGTGCTGGACACGATGCACAGGAAATGGCTAGAATTGCTCCGATTGGTATGATTTTCGTCCCGAGCAAGGATGGAATCAGTCATTCTCCATACGAATATACCTCCCCAGAAGATGTGACAAATGGAGCTAATGTTCTTTTGAGGACAATTTTGGCTATTGATAAGTCGGGGTTATAAAAGGGCTAAAGTTGACCTCTCTGCTTAACACTTTCTGCCTCATCAAGGCCCATCTTCAGTTTCCTTAATGATTCAATTGAACTCTTTGATTTCTCTCGATCAATCGTTAGTTCAAGCCCACATCCATGGCATTGAACAGGGAGGTAATTCAAAAGGGATTCCATTGTTATAAAGAGCTTTGTACCGCACTCTGGACAAGAGAGACCTGGTTGCCTTGATATTTCTACCTGCGGAGTTTTTTCAACTTCAGAGGAGTCACCTGCAGGACTCTTCTTCACTGAGAAGAAATTCAATACTTTTTCCTTAACGACACTAAACCAATTAGGCATTATTCCTCTTTATTTGCGCTGTCTAGAATATTCAATAGCTGAACCATCCCGATTGTAGGTTCGGCCTGTTGCAATCTAATTTTTACATTCATATTTGCTGTAGCAGAATTAGTAGTATTCGACTTTCCTTCTTGCGCCTTCTTTCCAATAATCGCTTTAAGCCTCAGGGATTTACTCAAAAATGGTAATCTCTTCTTTGAACCAGAAGAGGATTCCCCTCCCTCAGTACTCTGGTTGGGTTGGCTTAATGCAAGGTCAAATTCAATTTCTGCCTCCGCTACCTTTAATGAAGGAATTGGAATGACCGTTAAAAGTGGGACTGAGATATTAGTCATCCTAGCTTGTCCATCTGCCTCAATCCTATTATAGGAAAACGTTACGTTACGAACCGTCCCAAAGTCACCATCTTCATTTAGATCAGTATTCGAAAAACCTACCTCTTGAATAAATTCAGCTGTAGCCTTCGCTGCTATCGCCTCGGCCTGCACTACCGCAGCCATCGGTGCTCCTAGCAAGTCAGAAATATATTTTGGTGTGATCATTTTGATTTAATTAAAGAATGGGTTCTTGATCATCGTCTAAAAGTGTGAAGTCTTGCGCACTAAGTGAAAACTTAATAGTACTGACTGTTTCAGGTTGAGCGTTTTTTATCGATTCGCTATCAACATTTACATTCATAACGGTTATGGCGTTCTTAGACATGATATCGTTAATTCCTTGTTCCAAGAGAGGCAGCCTTTCACTAATCACTTTTTCAGTAGCGATTTTTAGTGTGAGATCTTCTTCAAACTTCTCGGGATCAACATTTGCAGAAGCAGGTTTGGATGCCTTTAGCCAATTCGGAACCTCTTTCCGAGGCTGATTTAAAAATTCAGCCTTCACACCAATAGCTTTTTCGAGACTAGCTTTAGGTTTTGGATCGTTAAACTTTTTAGCTCCCAAGAGAACATTGAAAGTCCGGTTTCCAGCCTTCAAAGCCCCAATATCCACTTTCTTAATTTCATCTGTCTTGACAGAAGTAACCTCTACTTTTTTGGATTTTAATGAAGTCGTTAATGCTTTTGCATCTTTGAGCGCATCCACCTCACTGACGTATTTTTTATCAATAAGAAACTCAGATTTACCATCATCATCTATGCCCATTATTTGAAAGTCTCCTTTTTCGGTAGGAACTATTGCCATGGAAGATGATCGTTTTACCACCGGGAGTAGATCTGGTATCGCAGTCTTCAATCCACTCAATGCTAAATCTTTTGTCTTAGAAGGGTTATTTGGTCTGAAACTCTTGACAAGTACATCTGCCATCTTTTCCTTTAAGGAAGCTTCCCATTCTTTTGAAGGGTACACTGAACTCACTTCTTTAAAAAGTTCATTGTTCTTCGTGACATTCTCTACTGCTTTCTTAACAGCTACAGATGTTTCATCACTAAAAACTTGAATGAAGTCGTTGATCTTCTTACGGGTAGAAGCGTTGTCCACAGGCTTCTCTTCCACAGAATTCACGGCATATTTAATTTCCACTTCAAGATTTTCTATGTTGATCCGTGGAACAGGGAAATATCGAAGCACTTTATCAGCCGCGTATGTCTTGGCGAGTTCGCTTGAAGTCAAATCAGCTTTTGCCTTAGCCTCATTAATGTCGCTAAGTACGGACGCAATAATGCTATTAAGCTGGCTCATAGCTTATAAAACAAAAAATTAAGGTGTGGCTGGTTTCTCAAGAATAGCCTCTTCCATTATACCGAGGATTTTAGCTAGACCTGCTGGCATTTCATCTTGAACTGCTTTTACCTTTACATCCATTTGATACTGAGTAGCAGTATTTACTTTGTTACTTTGGTAACTACTCCAATTGTTCCGGGTCGATACCTTCGCGTTCAGATTAAATTTCACTGGAGAAAAGAACCCTCCTGCCTTGAAATTCATAGTGGTATCCGTTGCAACAGATCCACTGGATGCACTTCCTCTTCGAAATTCTTGCTGCTCTGTAATATTAGCGGTGAATTGAATTGTCATCTCCTCAATCCTAATAAAAGGAATTGGGACAATTGTTAAAATAGGTACAGTCAAAGATACATTCTCCTCTCCTGCATCATTATCCTCGACACTACCTCCAGCCGTTTTTCGAGAGTACTTAAAAGTGACATTTCTAACATCACCGATATCTTCATCTTGCTCACCATTAAGTTCGGGTGGTGAGGCTTTGAAGCCAACTTCCTTAATGAAGTTTACGGTAGATTTCGCAGCGAGTGCTTGCGAATGAATAGCTGCTATCATTGGTCCGCCGATGATCCGGCCAAATGGAATGGACCTGAGGGTACGATTTACGTAACTCATAATAAAAAGATTTGAAGTGAAAAAAAGAATTAGGCTTATCCTAATTAATTGAATATAAGCACTTTAAATCATTTTATCAATTTAAGACAATTTTTTCTTCTAATATTTCTAGTGAAATGCAACTTTCTGACTATCAACTATCAATAATATCATTTGAAATGATTTTATAAATCTCTGCTATTTCGGGATTGTAGCTGAGGAAATGATAGTGTTCATCGAGGGTTTCGTAATCTTCTCGACTCGCAGGTCCTGTCTGTGCCCGCTTCGCTCCTATTTGTAGACTTTTGGAAATAGTCTCAATAATCAGGGGTTTAAGCATTTCATAGTCAAGCCCCTGTCTTTGCATCACTTCTTCAGCAATTCTAAGCATGTGGTTGGAAAAATTACTTGCAAAAACTGCAGCCACATGAACAGCTTGCCTGTCCTTCGATCGAATAGGATACGCTTGAGATTTCAATGACTTTGCGAGGAGCTTTAACCTTCTCAAAATTTCCTGATCCTCAGATTCGATCAAAAAAGGCACTTCTGAAATATCCATCTCCTTCCCCTTAGAAAAAGTTTGTAAGGGATAAAAAACACCTGCAAAGGTTGCCGAACTATAATTGAGAACATCTAAAGGTACTGTTCCTGAAGTATGGATCAATATGGCTCTTTCTGGCAAAATAATCTCATCTGCGATTTCCTGAATAGCCCCATCGCTGACTGAAATAATGAACACGGTGGCTTTGCTTTCAGAAAAATCCAAGTCTGTCTTGATTTCTGCCGCATACAGCCTACTGGCTATTTGATCGGCGGCTTTGGCGCTCCGCGCATAAACCTCTACTAAATCATGACCTGCATCTTCAAGTGCCGGCGCCAAATGCCATGCGACATTCCCTGCCCCAATCATCGCAATTTTAAATTTCATCTTTTTAAATAACCCATTTATCGGTAAAAGAAAAAGCCATCCCAGAACTCTGAGATGGCTATGAAAACTTGTTTGATTCGAATCAAATATGAATGGCTCGATTATCGGTCGCCGCCAGACAAGCCTCTCTAAACGCTTCGGTATAAGTGGGGTGAGCATGAGACATCCTTGCAATGTCTTCGGCAGAGGCTCTGTATTCCATCGCCACTACGGCTTCCGCAATCATATCAGCTGTTCTAGGTCCTATCATATGAACGCCCAAAATTTCATCTGTTGTAGCATCTGCAAGAACTTTTATTACCCCATCCGTATCCATAGAAGCCCGAGCTCTCCCAGAAGCCATAAATGGGAATTTCCCTGTCTTATATTTCTTGCCTTGCTCCTTCAATTGCTCCTCAGTGAACCCTACAGACGCTACT
The DNA here is from genome assembly GCA_937146645.1 of uncultured Cyclobacteriaceae bacterium. Classification (GTDB taxonomy): domain Bacteria; phylum Bacteroidota; class Bacteroidia; order Cytophagales; family Cyclobacteriaceae; genus Algoriphagus. Next base: position 33,690 of record CAKZRQ010000030.1, on the reverse strand, counting down.
TCTGGCCAGGTGTACACGACACCTGGAATCAAATTATAATTGATATGAGGCTTTTGACCTGCGAGTTGTTCCGCAACCAAGGTTCCTTCTTCCTCAGCTTTGTGAGCTAGCATTGCTCCTTTTACCACATCACCTATCGCATAAATGTTCGGAACAGAAGTCTGAAGATGATCATTCACCTCCACCTGACCGCGATCGGTAAGTTTAACTCCCGCTGCCTCTACATTCAGTCCATCCGTATAGGGCCTTCTACCAATGGAAACCAAAACGTAATCACCATCAATTTCCACAGATTCGCCTTTGGAGTTCTCGGCAACTACCTTCACTGATTTACCCTTGCGAGTTACTCCAGTAACTTTATGCTTGAGATAAAAGTCAAAGCCAAGTTTCTTCAAAGACTTCTGAAGTTCTTTGCCCATGGTCTTGTCCATGGACGGAATGAGACCATCCATAAATTCAACCACAGATACTTTGGCGCCCATTCTTCCATAAACCGAACCTAATTCCATTCCGATCACACCTCCTCCGATAATGATCAGGTGCTTCGGGATTTCCTTCATTTTCAGAGCTTCAGTCGAGGTAATTATTCTTTCTTTGTCGAGATCAATGAAAGGAAGATTTGCTGGCTTTGAGCCTGTGGCAATAATGATGTTCTTACCTTGAATCTGCTCCGAAGAACCATCATCTTTGGTCACTTTCACGGTGGTAGCGTCTACAAATGAACCCATTCCTTGATGAACATCGATTTTATTCTTCTTCATCAAATAGGAAATCCCATCTACATTCTGCTTCACCACATCATCCTTTCTGGCAATCATTTGCTTTAGGTCAACCTTCAAATTGCTCAGGTTAATTCCATGCGTTTTGAATGTGTGGGCTGCATTATGATAATGCTCAGAGGAATCAAGTAAAGCCTTAGAGGGAATACAGCCAACATTCAGGCATGTACCTCCAAGAGTCGGATACTTCTCAATTATGGCAGTCTTCATTCCTAGCTGAGCGCAACGAATCGCCGCAACATATCCTCCAGGCCCAGATCCAATTACTATGACGTCGTACATTCTATTTCAGATTTTTGATTTTCGATTTTGGAACAATTAGACTCCGAAAAGTAGTCTTGTCGGATCTTCTAGAAGCTCCTTTACTCTGACCAGGAAGCTCACGGATTCTCGACCATCGATGATTCTATGATCATAAGAAAGGGCGATGTACATCATCGGAAGGATTACTACTTCACCATCAACAGCCATCGGTCTCTGAACGATATTATGCATACCAAGAATTGCCGATTGAGGGGCATTGATGATTGGAGTTGACATCATGGAGCCAAAGATGCCACCATTAGTCAAAGTGAATGTTCCTCCAGTCATCTCTTCGATAGTGAGCTTATTATCACGTGCTTTGGTAGCCAATCTCACGACCTCCTTTTCAATCTGATCAAATGTCATAGACTCTGCATTTCTAATCACAGGAACTACAAGTCCCTTTGGTGCAGAAACTGCAATGGAGATGTCACAATAGTCATTGAAAACCATTTCATTCCCATCGATCTTCGCATTAACAGCAGGCCATTCTTGTAAGGCAACACAAACCGCTTTGGTGAAGAAAGACATGAAACCAAGTCCTACCCCATGCTTTTCTTTGAACTGCTCCTTGAATTTCTTCCTCAAGTCCATAATCGGCTTCATGTTCACTTCATTGAAAGTGGTGAGCATGGCAGTCTCATTTTTAACTGAGACCAATCTTCTTGAGACTGTCTTTCTTAGAGAAGACATTCTTTCTCTTCTTTCGTTCCTTGACCCGGGGACATGAATGGCTTCCGGAGTTGGTGCCGGAGCTGGCGCACTGGCTTTTGGAGCAGCTGGTTTTTGCGCAGCTTGTGCATCCTCCTTAGTAATTCTACCATCTACTCCTGTGCCCTTCACTGCATCTGCCGAAATTCCTTTTTCTGCCAATATTTTGGCGGCAGCCGGAGAAGCATGACCAGTGGCATATGATTCTTTATTCTCAGGAGCTGGGGCTGAAGCTGGCTCAGCGCTTGACGCAGGTTCTGAGACCTGCTCCGGAGCGGTATCCATCACTTCAATCTTACAAATCAACCCTCCTATTTCTAAGGTATCACCTTCCTGTGCGACATGTCTTAAAATTCCATTTGCTTCAGCTGGAAGCTCAAAGGTGGCCTTATCCGAATCTACCTCAGCAATGATTTCATCCAACTCAATGTAATCTCCGTCGCTCTTCAACCAGTTAGCCAAAGTAACTTCCGTAATAGATTCACCGACGGTTGGGACAACCATCTCCTTTATCTCACCACTAGGTTTAGGTGCTTCAGCCTTTGCCTCGACAGGTGCTGGAGCCTTTTCGGTAGGGGTAGAAGATGGTGCTGGTTCCGTATCCACTCCAGATTCATCAATACTACAAATCAGTGCTCCAATTTCAAGAGTATCTCCTTCTTGCGCCACAATCCTCAAAATTCCACTTGCTTCCGCTGGGAGCTCAAAGGTGGCTTTATCGGATTCAAGCTCGCACAAAACTTCATCCATTTCCACATGGTCTCCATCTTGTTTGAACCACTGTCCTACTGTGACTTCCGTGATCGATTCACCGACCGTGGGTACTTTAATTTCTTTGCTCATCTGACTTTATTTTTGATGGTTCCAGCTTTGCTGAAAGCAAATAGATTTCGGGTTTATAATTTTATTTGGTGCTGAGTGCTTCCTTGACAATGCCTTTCTGCTCTTCGACATGGACTTTATTGTATCCGGTTGCTGGAGATGCGCTCATTTTTCTTGCGATGACCTTCATAGGTATCTCTTTGTAAAGCATCCGAAGCATATATCCCCAAGCTCCCATATTTTCTGGTTCTTCCTGTACCCAGACTACTTCTGCATTTTTATAGGACTGAAGGACTTTCTTTATCTGCTTTTTAGGAAGAGGGTGCAATTGTTCTATTCTTACGATGGCAACATCCTTTATATTCTCCTTTTCTCTTGCCTCTTCCAGATCGTAATAAATCTTTCCGGTACAAAGAATCACTCTTTTGGTATCTTTCTTCACTGTAACAGAGTCAGGAATGACCTCTTGGAATGAACCTGAAGTGAATTCGTCAATCGGTGAAACTACCTTTGGATGTCTTAGAAGAGACTTTGGCGACATGACTACGCATGGTTTTCTAAATTCCCAGGTGAGCTGTCGTCTCAGTAAATGGAAGAAATTTGACGGTGAAGTGACATTAGCCACTACCATGTTATACTCAGCAGATAACTGCAAAAATCTCTCTGGTCGAGCATTGGAATGCTCTGGTCCCTGACCTTCATACCCATGAGGTAGGAGCATGACCAAACCGTTCATTTTTTGCCACTTAGATTCACCAGAAGAAATGAACTGGTCAATCATGGTCTGAGCGCCATTAGCAAAATCTCCAAACTGCGCCTCCCAAATAGTTAAAGAGTTGGGATTTGCCATTCCATATCCATACTCAAATCCGAGAACAGCATATTCAGAGAGCAATGAATTATAGATATAAAAATCACCTTTTCTCTCCTTCATTTCCTTCAGAGAGTTGAATGGCTCATTACTAGTCGCGTCATGAAGCACCGCATGACGATGGGAAAATGTTCCCCGTTGACAATCCTGACCAGTAAGTCTTACAGTTTTACCTTCCAGAAGCAAAGAACCATAAGCCAAAAGCTCGGCCCCGGCCCAATTCAGTTGCTTTGAGTTAAAGAACATGTCCTTCCTCTGTCGCATCTGAACTTCTATCTGCTTGATCGGTTTGAAGCCTTGCGGCAAAGTAGTGAGTGCCTCAGCAACCACGTTTACATCAGACTCCTTCATACCAGTTTCAGGAGATTGATCGAAATCCTCAGGAGTAGACCTTCTTAATGAACCCCACTCTCTCTCAAACTTCGTCGCTTGATATGGAAGAGGTTTCTCCTTCACCAGGTTCAATCGATCTTGGAGAAGCTTTCGGAATTCTTTGTCCATCTGAGTAGCGATCTGCCGATCCAAATCACCTCTTTCAGTCAGCTTCTTAGTATAGACCTCCCTTGGATTAGGATGCTTTGAAATAACGTTATAAAGTTCGGGCTGAGTGAACTTTGGCTCATCGGACTCATTATGGCCATGGCGTCTGTAACACACCATATCGACAAAAATATCCTTGTTGAATTTATGCCTGAATTCAGCCGCAAGATTTGCAGCAAAAACTACAGCCTCGGCGTCGTCTCCGTTCACGTGAATTACTGGTGCATCAATAATCTTTGCAACATCTGTACAATAGATCGAACTTCTGGCATCATCAAAATCAGTGGTAAAACCAACCTGATTATTGATTACAAAATGGATGGTTCCTCCAGTATTATATCCCTTAAGCTGAGCCATCTGTGTAACTTCATAGACGATCCCTTGACCCGCAACGGCGGCATCACCATGGATTAATATTGGGAGCACCTTCTTCTGATCACCATCAAATTCATGATCAATCTTCGCTCTCATAAATCCTTCAACCACCGGGTTAACAGCCTCAAGATGCGAAGGATTTGGTGCTAACTTCAATCGAACTTTTCCACCATTAGGGGTAACTATATCACTGGAATACCCCATGTGATATTTAACATCACCATCACCCATTGTGAGATCTGGCTTAGCCGTTCCTTCGAATTCAGAGAAAATTTGTTCATACGTTTTCCCCATTACGTTGGCAAGGACATTTAGCCTTCCACGGTGAGCCATACCGATCATGGCTTCCTCGACTCCAAGATCCGTAGACTTATTGATTACGGCATCTAAGAATGGAATGGTGCTTTCTCCACCTTCCAAAGAGAATCGTTTCTGGCCTAGGTATTTAGTATGAAGAAAATTTTCAAAAACTACGGCTTGGTTAAGCTTGAAGAGAATTCGCTTTTTATATTCTTCAGTTGGATCAAAAGCAAGGGATTCTTTCTCCACTTTATTCTTGAACCAGTCGAGCATCTCTGGGTCACGGATGGATAAATACTCGAAACCTATCGATCTGATATAAATCTTTTCAAGAGCTTCAACGATATCCGATAGTTTGGCGTCACCGATTCCGATTTCATTACCGGCTTGGAAAACAGTATTTAAATCTTCTTTACCTAATCCAAAATCATCTATATCCAAAAGTGCCTTTCTATCCCTCCTTTGTCGGACAGGGTTAGTTGTGGATCTCAAGTGGGCTCTGGAACGATAAGCATGAATGAGAGCACGAACTTTGATTTCCTTTGGAAGCTGCTCCATGTCCATGATAGTCCCAGGAGTAGCTAGAGCCCCACTCTTTCCGTTAGAAGATGAAGTGGCAATTACACCTTCTTCGTCTCCATAATTAGTTAAGGCAAAATCAAACCCATCAAAAAATTCTTTCCAACTTTGATCTATTGAATCTGCGTCTTCCTTGTAGTTTTGATAGAGCTCATCGATATAGCTCACATGTGCATTTGCGATGTATGAAAATTTATCCATGCCGTCATATTTGGAGTTGCCAAAGCTAATGGATAAGGTCCGCTTTAAAAAATTGCATATTCGTTTGTTCAAATATATTTAAATAAAAAAAGTGGCGCCAATTGGCGCCACTTTGATTTAACTGAGTTTCAATTAATTGATCGGAGGTAATGGCTTACCATCCTGAGCAAAAATTGTAACAGTTCCAGTCTCACTTGAGCTATTAGTCCATACGAATGTGAAAGATTCAGGTGAACTATCAGTTACAACCATGCTGTAACTATCACCATACTTATCAGATCCACTCATGGTCAAAGAACCACAGGCATCAGCCATAAATGCTTCGCCGTCATCCCATGAATCACCATAGCAATCCCAGAAACCGAAAGTACCATCAGATACTTCATAAGTACCAGGGGTTCCAGAGTCAGGAGTCCAAGTAGATGTTCCAGTGATAGTTCCTTCACAAGAACCAAATGCTGAAGACATGTTAGAAGACTCGAAATTATATGTTCCGCCTAAGTCAGAAGGACAAATAACAGACACATTATAGAAGAATGGAGATGCATAGAATGTACCACCAGATACGTTACCAGAAAGGTTAGTATTGGTGAACGCTCTACCGAATCGGTCATTCAACACCAATCGGAATTCAAATGAGTCTCCTCCTTCAATATCCTCTGGTGTCAATCCTACAGCTTGAATAGCATCAAGAGCTGGAATGGTAAAAGACGTTCTCAAGAATCTTGATTCATCATTAGGTGCGAAATCTGAAGCCTGAAGAGTACGTACTAATACGTCTTCAGAAGCCAAGGCTGGAGTATACTCCAATCCCACACCAGGAATCAATCTTCTATGTCTCACTCGGATTTCTACAGTTTCAACTGTAGCACCATCTTCCGCATCAACTGCCTCAAGAGTCAAAGCAAAGTTTGAGCTTCCCAATTCAAAGAAGTTGAACGTAGTACTTGTTCTGTCAATAGTTCTCAAGTACGCGGCTGTATCAAATGTGCTATAAGGTACATTCGGCTCTACGAAATCCCTACAGGAACTCAATAGGACGATTGCACTTAAAAGCAACCCGAAGCTATATTTAAACATTTTCATAGTTTCTCTTTTTTTTGATTAATAAACCCAACCGTTACCTGCAGGATTATTATCCCAGAATACCTGAACAGTTTGATCTGATTTCTGAACAGCATTGTTGTTCGTAGTCAGATAGTTCAGTGGATAGAAGAATGATCTTGGGAAGTCTCCAAAGCTCTCCTGAAGTCCTGGCTGCATGTTATCAGGCTGACCAGTTCTTCTGTAAAGGTTGAATGCTTCAACACCATTTCCATAAAGAGCTAACCAATACTCTCTTCCGATTACTCTCATTTTATCTGTATCAGAGCTAGCAGCAGCAAACTCATCTCCAACGAAAGTAACGTAGTTAGCTACATCAGCATCAAAGGCTTCAGCAGGATCAAAATCAGAAATAGTTCCTGACTCTGGAGTTGCAAGTGAATAAGATCTCACATGGCTCATGCTCTTCTCAATTCCAGACTGTAGATATACAGCAGCATCACCAGTCGTACCTAAGAACAACTGAGCTTCAGCTAGCATAAAGTCAACATAAGAAGCCATCATGATAGGATGGAAACCTGCTCCTTGAGCACCTAGAGTAATATCGTTAACTGGTGCTGCTGATCCATCATCGAATCTACCACCTGCAGGATATACACCCCATACAGTTCTCAAAAGACCATCTGGTGGAATACCATCAGGATTCAAGTGATCTCTACCCCAGTATCCTCTCTCACCAGGAAGACAGAAAATGAATCCGCCCACGATATAATGTGGTGGAGGGAACTGATCGATACATTCGATCTCATCTGCATCTGTACTATTCACAGTAGTCTGACGATACATGTAGTATCTAACTCTTGGATCATCAAATCCTTTTGCTTCAGTAAGGTGCCACATGTAATAAGTGGACTGGTAATCACCACCACCATTTACATAAGTACCTGTGAATCTTGGATGACGAGAGTCAGGGTCAGCATTCGTTGTACTGAACTGGAAAATGAAATCATCTCCTTCGTCGATTAGGTTACCACCCGCAATCAATGCATTGATCGCTGAAGCAGACCCAGAAGGATCAATCAATCTTCTGTTCAAGTGATATCTTAGCTTAAGAGTATTCACAAGCTTCACCCACTTATCCCAATCACCACCATAATAGTAGTCATTTGGAGTACCAGCAGATTCTGCTGCAGTGAAGTGAGCTTCTGCTTCGTTCAAGAAAGCTAATGCTCCATCATAAACCTGCGCTCCCGGATCAACAATTGGGAAGAAGTTAGTAGGATCAATCGCTTCTGTGAAAGGAACATCACCGTAAGAATCAACTAGGTGGAAATAAACCATTGCCTTAATTGTCTTAGCAATACCAGCGTGTCTTTGAAGGTTTCCTTCTTCTGCAAGTGTCAAAACTAGTTCAACGTCTGCAAGAATTCCAGAGTAAGCTCCAGACCAGTAACCATTGGTTGTAGTAGGAGTATAAGCACCTTCATACTGGGCACTACCTTGGTTAATCATACGAGTAAGTCTCATACCATCGTCACCGATAGTATTAAAAACCCCCTGATATCCAAGCTGAACACTATTCAATAGTAGATTTGCATCTGCATTGCTAGCGTTTACATTATTCGGATCTTCCAATAGATCCAGGTCACATGATGACGCGAACACAACGGTTGCGGCAATCAAAAGACTATATAATTTTCTTTTCATTATTCTTCAGTTTTGGGGATTAGAATGTAAGTGTTACCGTTCCACCAAATCTTCTGGAGCTAGGGCCAGTCACGAAGTCGAAACCTAGACCATTACCTACACCAGTTCCCAATACATCCACATCATAGTTCATGTTTGGAGGGAAGTTTAGAGCATTGAACCAAAGGTTGCTACCACTTACAGCGACAGAAGCTCTCTTGAATGGAGTCTTAGCCATCAATGAAGTTGGCAATTCATAACCCAAAGAAAGTTCTCTCAATCTGATCATTGAACCATCAAATACGTTTGGCTCATCAGTAGCTCCCTGGTATCCAGAGAAGAAGTAGTTAGATGCTGTAATCTGGATATCGTTTGGAGTACCATCTTCCTTCACACCTGGCATGATGAAAGTAAGTTCTCTGTCGATTACAGGATCCTTTGTCACACCTCTTGCTAGAGTTGCAGTTACAGTGTTTGAGAACACAGCACCTTTGTGTCTGTACTCAAGCATTGCATTCAAGGTGAATCCTTTCCATCTGAAAGTATTGATCCATGATCCATTCCATCTTGGGTTTGGATCACCAAGAGTTACAAGGTCAGCAGATGGCTTGTGAAGACCGTTAGCCAAAATGATTGGCTGTCCTGTCTGCTCATCTCTTTCGAAACCAATACCCTTGATAACGTTAAATGGCTCACCTGGTACAGCGAAGTTTCCAAGGTTAGTGAAACCTGCAACAACAACCTGCTCAAGTCCAGCTCCTAGTTCAAGAGTCTCAGTTCTATACATTCCCCAGTTCACTGTAGATTCCCAAGTGAAACCTGAAGCAGTAGATACTGGAGTTACAGTAGCCTGGAATTCAATACCTCTAGTTCTGATCTTACCAATGTTAATCTCAGTAGTAGTAAATCCAGTAGCTGGATCAAGTGGAGAAGAAGTGATCAAGTCTCTTGTATTTCTTTCATACAAAGAAAGATCGAATCTCAATTTGTTATTGAACATTACACCTTCAACACCAAATTCGATTTCCTCCTGAAGCTCAGGCTTCAAGTTAGGGTTACCAAGTCTGTTTGCTACAGCTTGAGTCTGAGTTACTACTCCATCTCTATCGAATGCTCTAGCAGTCTGACCTAAGATATTTCTAGTTCTATATGGTCTTGGGAAACCAGCAGAAGTACCGTAACCCAATCTCAATTTCAAGTCATTGATTGTACTAGAGTTCCAGTTAAACGCAGTGCTAGGAATGAAAGAAACAGAAGCTCCTGGATAAAGGATTCTTCTATTCTCTGCCTCTACAGTCGAAGTCCAGTCATTTCTTGCAGAAAGCGTAACATAAAGGAAATTAGAGTAATCGAAAGTAAACTGAGTATAGATACCCATTCTTCTTTCTTCTGACTCGAAGTTCAAGTTTCCGTTGTCAATTGCATCCCTACTGGAAGTAGTTTGGAAGTTTTGGTGACGGAAAAGACCGAACGCCAATTGTCCTTGAGAAGATAGACCAAACTGAGAGTAAGTGTCATATCTACTGTTACCACCAAGAAGGGCAGACATACCGAACTTATCGGAGAACTGCTTCTTCCAGTTCAAGATTAAATCTTGGTTCCAGATTGTGTTGTTGATGTTAATTGAAGTATAAACACCAGAACCTACTGCCTGAGATACACCAAGGGCACCTTTGTTATACTTAGTTTCCTGTACTTCAGTATAGGTATCAAGACCGATTCTGTATGTAACAGAGAAGTCATCGTTCAAGTCATATACTAATGAAGTAGAGTTAAAGAATCTATTAACATCAGAAGTAGTCTCATAGTATTTCACTAACCAGTTAGGGTTAAGAATACCGTTGTTATTTCTATAGTAAGTAGGTCTGTTCTGTACAGGCTCTTCGAAAGGTAGACCTCCAAGGTCGATAGAACGCGGAGTATAAAGAACGTGTGCAAAAACAGAAGGAACTCCACCTGAAGGACCAGAACCGAATGCAGCGTTAACTGGTGGCGACTCTAGGTCTGTGATAGCAAATGTAAACGAAGAGTTAACAGATAGCTTGTCAGTTACAGCAGAATTGATACCTAATCCGAAGTTATACTTCTTAAGCTCATTTCCTGGTACGTAACCTTCTTCATCTGTGTAACCGAAGCTAGCAGAATAACCAGTTCTGTCAGAACCACCTGCAATTTGTACAGATGTGTTACTTATTAAACCAGTTTGGAAGAAGATTTCAGATACGTCTGGGTATGCTCTGTAGTCATACTGTACAGGAGTACCTCCAACGATTCCGTCTACCCAAAACTCTGGGAAAGCTTCTCTTACGTAAGCAACACCAGAAACTGCATATGGATGGTCAATAGTTCTTCCCTCATCCAATCTTGGACCGAAGTTAGAGAAGAATAAACCTGGAGTCTGCTGGAAACCATTACCATATGTAGTACCATATGTAGGCAAAGAAGCCGCCTCATTCGTAAATACAGACTGATTGATCGTTACTTCAGCAGCTTTTCTTTTAGAAGCACCAGACTTAGTGGTGATCAGGATCACACCATTTCTACCTTGGTCACCATAAAGAACTGTGGCTGAAAGACCTTTCAATACAGACATGCTCTCAATATTGTTTGGATCAATATCAAGGAATCTTGAAGAAGTAGTCGCACCACCACGGGTAAATCCGTTCTGGCTGTTAGTGTTAGTGTTAAAAGGAACACCATCTACAACGAAAAGTGGCTGGTTAGAACCAGTCGCTGAAGAATAACCTCTAATTACCATGTTGGTACCTGATCCAGACATACCGTTGGTCGAGGTGATATTCACACCAGGAACTTTTCCTTGTAGCACTCGAGCTACATCTTGTTCAGGCCTGTTTTCGAGCTGCTCGTTACCTACAGAGGTAACTGCATAACCCAAAGCCTTCTTTTCTCTCTCAATTCCGATCGCTGTTACTACCACTTCTGATAGCTGTGAAGCGTCCGTCATGAGAGTCACATTAATAACGGATCGATTTCCAATTGCCTCTTCTGCGGTTTCAAGACCCACAAAAGAGAAAATCAGGATGTCCGACCCGTCAGGTACGTTAATGGAATAATTACCGTCCAAATCGGTAGTTGTTCCAACCGTAGTACCTTTGACGAGGACCGTTGCACCTGGCAAACCTAGCCCATCTTCCTCGGAGATTACCGTACCGGTAACCACCCGTTGCTGCGCCGAAACCTGAAAACTCAGTGTTAAGGTGAAAAGCGCAACAACATAGAGTAAAGCTTTTCTCATAAGGTTTTAAGTTTAGTTGATTATCCAAAGAAAATTTATTTGAGCTGAATATCAAAATGATTGAAATAACATTTATTAACACCTTATAAGTCTATTTTTTCATTAATTAATTCAATTTTTTTTCATTTTTTACATAATAAATTCAGTGTTTTATCGTTTAAACTTAATTATGAGTGTCAATAATAGTTTAGCGGTGTAAAATTGGGGCAAGCGGTAGAAATAGTCGATTATTTGGTGAATCGTCGATTATTAATAAATATTAGCTTAGAAATAATGATTTTTTAATCTATTCGAAACAATATTTGGAAGGCATTCAGTTATGATAAATATCAAAAAAGATAACTTTCTGAATTTCTGTTAAACACCAAATTTTGCTTCGTTTTATAGGAATTTGAGATTGATGATTATCTATAATTTGATATCAGTAAAATATTATTTCCTTTTAAAGAAATTAGGCAAAAATTGACCCTTATTTTTTTTTATTTTTTTTCGCTGAGGGTTAAAAAACTGACGTTTTTTTAAAAAAAATGGATCATTTCGCAGAAGAGGGTTCCGAATTTTCAATAATTCGGAAAAAATCCATCGAAAATTTCAAAAAGTGGTTTTGCCTAATTCTCACTCCCTAATGCAATCACACCCTCGGGAGTAATGACATGAGTAAGTCGTACGTCATGTGGTTCGAAAGGTAAAGTAGGTTCGGCAGGAAAAAAGCTCAATCCTACCCGGTAGATATCATCACCCAAAGAAGCAAGGTATTTATCATAATGTCCCTTACCATACCCCAATCGATTGCCACTTTTGTCCCAAGCTAGAAGAGGTACAAGGATCAGCTGAATTTTAGAGAAATCAGCCTCTTGAATTTGTTCTGGAATTGGAATTCCAAATTGATCTTTTACAAATGTTGCATCTGGTTTCAGGCTAACGGTAGCCATTTTATCTAATTCAGGATCCAGAATACTGGTGAAAAGATCGTAATCCTGCTTCCAAAGAATATCTAATAAACTAAATGTATTCACCTCATTCAGTTTTTCAATCGACAAAAAAGTATGAACGTTTCTTATTTGCGGTTTCTCTGCCAAAAAATCCAGAAGGTACGCTCGAATCCTTTCCGAATCCTTTTGAATTCGCTCAGCAGTCAACTCCTTCCTGCGTTCTTTGTACTCCTGACGTAAAGATTTCTTATCCTTCATCAAAGCTCAAGAACCCACATTTTGAAATCAAGGGGATCAAAAGCCTCGAATAGCTCATCAATCAGTTCGGGCCTGGCGAGGAAAAATTGCTGCATATTGACCACTCGCTCCTGCGGAGATCCTCCAGGGTAAGCAAAATCACGAATCGCATCTACGCGATTAAATAAGATCTCATGTCTTCTTTCCTCAGCCTTTCTGAGCTTTGTACCCATCTGATCTAGAATTTTTAAAGACCGAACCTTTCCTGCCTGAAAAGAATCCATCAGACTTTTTTCAAGAGAGGAGGCTGATTCACCAGCAGTATCATACATTTCAATCAGCTGATTTCTTTCCTTCTCAAGATTTAACTCGACCTGTGCATTCTCCTTCACATATTCTTTCTTCCATTGATCTACATTTTGGAAGATATCTTTGAGCTCCCAACCAATCTCTTTAATCTTTTTTACAACACGAGGTTCTAGCAAAAGCCCAAAGTTTCTGGGAAGTAAAACTGGAAATGGAGTATTGAACTCATCAAAGACACCTATCAGTTGAAGCCAGTAGACTACTTCTGCTGGACCTCCGAGATAGGCAATATTCGGAAGTATGGTTTCTTGATATAGCGGACGAAGAACGACATTTGGGCTAAATCTTTCAGGATGCTCCGAAATCAGGGTTCTCATTTCTTCTTCAGAGAATGTCCAATCTCTATTTAATACCTTAAAGGTTTCCCCAGACTTCTCAATTCTTTCACGACAACTATCCACTAAATAGAAGAAGTTTATTTCTCTCGGATAGATTTGACCTTTATAACCTAAGCCTTCCAATTTCTCTGTGACCGCCGTTGCCTTTTGAAAAGGAGTGTGCTCAAAAAGGTCCTTCTGAATGACATCTGTGAATAAGGATTTCAAAGAAGCATCGTGAGCATCAACTACAACCAATCCATATTCCCCAAATAGGCTATTTACATATTTAAGGACGGCTTCCGCCAAAGTTTTAGAAGACTTGTACGCATCAAGAAAAACAGGTGAAGAGAAATTCACAGTTTTCAGAAACTCCTTAAAAGATTTATCCAGCTCAAAGTCTCCAACAGCTCCCTCCTGTTCCGAATTCCACTGATACTTCTCACCATCCATCTTGAAATAATTGATCTCATCGAAATCATGATCTTCACTTGCCATCCAATAAACTGGGACAAAATGCTTTTCTGGATATTCCTTTTTGAGAGCTCTTGCCAAATTAATGGTGGAAACAATTTTGTAGATAAAGTAAAGAGGACCGGTGAAAAGGTTTAACTGGTGACCAGTAGTAACGGTGTACGTCTTACTATCCCTAAGCGCTTCAATGTTTGAATTGACTGCATCGCTTACTTCAAGATTGGCATATTGTCTTGATAAGGCTGAGTAAAGCACTTCCCTTGAAGCCTGAGGAAAAGTCTTTTTTTCTATGGCATCTTTAAAGGCACTTAATTCTGGTCGATGCGCATAAAAATCTCTGAGCTCGTCTTTTCCATCGAGATAGTCCAAAAAGAATTGGGAGAACTGGTTGGTGTCTTTAAGCTCAATGCCTGTTTTTTTCATTTGCCTTGGTTGGGAGTTTACAGCAATTCAATATACACTCAAAGGTCTAATTTTTTAGCGAATAAACTTCAAGGCTTACATCAAAGGTACTTACCTCTTTCTGATTGAAACAAAACCCCTCATTCATCCGGTTTACTAGTCATTCATATTCAAATAACCTAGCTTTGCCGGAGGCAAATGAATAAACTAAACTACCAAAGGACATTCCTTTCAAACGGGCTCGAGCTCATCGTTCATGAAGATCATGGGAGTCAAATGGCAGCTGTGAATCTCCTATATAAGGTGGGTTCCAGAAATGAAATTTCTGGGAAAACGGGTCTCGCTCATTTTTTTGAGCATTTAATGTTTGGAGGATCGAAAAATGTACCTCTTTTCGATCGAGAGTTGGATTTGGTCGGAGGCACATGTAATGCTTTCACCAGTCCGGACATAACCAATTACTACATTTCTCTTCCAGCGGCCAATCTGGAAACTGCCCTATGGTTAGAATCTGATCGAATGTTTCAGCTCCGTCTTACTGAAAAAACTATTGAGACGCAAAGACAGGTAGTCATCGAAGAGTTCAAGCAGCGATACCTGAATCAACCTTATGGCGATGCCTTTCATCATTTGAGAAATCTAGCTTTCGAAAAGCATCCGTATCGATGGCCAACCATCGGTGAAAAGATCGCTGACATTGAAGGATATAAATGGCAAGATGTTGAGGATTTTTACCAAACTCATTATTCCCCAGATAATGCAGTTTTGGTCATAGCAGGAAATGTAGATCCACAGGAAGTAAAATCATCAGTTGAAAAGTGGTTTGGTGATATCGCCGCTTCGGGAAAGCAAAGAATTGAGGTAGTGCCCGAAGAAAATCAGTCAGTACGCAAATTCAAAAATGTAGCTAAGGATGTCCCAACGGATGCCCTTTATAAAAGCTTCAAGATGCCTGGTCGACAAGAAGACGGATATTTAGAGGCTGACTTAATCACGGATTATTTGGGTTTTGGGAATTCTTCCAAAGTTCAAACTCAGCTTGTAAAAAACGGAAACAAATTCGCTTCTGCCGGTGCTTATGTTCTGGGTTCCTACGATCCAGGCCTTTTGGTCTTTTCAGGTAAAATGGAAGAAGGAATATCTGCAGCAGAAGGCGAAGCTGAAGTGGATGACCTAATTTCGGAATTTCTTAATCAAGGTATCTCTGAAAAGGATTTACAGAGAGTCAAAAACCAGAATGAGGCCATGAAAACTTACGAGGGAATTCAGCTTTTGAATCGAGCCATGAGTCTGGCCTATCATGCCTTTCTAGGTGACCCTGCCGGATACTCTGAGGAATTTGAAAAAAAATCAGAGATTCCTGCCTCCCAAATCATAGATTGGGCTCATAAAATATTAAAGGAGGAGAAGTCCTCGGTTCTCTACTACGAATCAGAAAAAAATGCAAAAGTTTAGAATTGGTTATGGATACGATGTACACCAGCTGCAGCATGGGTATAACTTCTGGCTGGGCGGCATCAAGCTCGACTATCATTTAGGTGCAGTCGGGCATTCCGATGCGGATGTATTGATCCATGTGATCTGTGATGCCATTCTTGGTGCTGCCAATATGCGAGACATCGGCTATCACTTTTCTGATCAGGACCCAAAATTCAAAGGTATAGATAGTAAAATTCTCCTTAAAGAGGTCATGGAATTGGTGCGCAAAGAAGGATATGAAATAGGGAACGTTGACACGACGATTTGCTTACAGAAGCCCAAGGTCAATCCTCACATTCCTGCTATGAAAAAGTGCTTGAGCGAAGTAATGGGAATCCCTGAGGAAGATATTTCCATTAAAGCCACCACAACTGAGAGACTTGGTTTTGTAGGCCGGGAAGAAGGTATTTCGGCCCATTGCGCAGCATTAATTTATAAAAGCTAATTCATGAGTGTAAAATTGATCACGACTGAGGATGGATCGCACTCCTTATATCATGAGGAGCTGAAAGAAACCTACCATAGTTTTCATGGTGCTTTTAAGGAATCTATCCACGTTTTCATGCTGTATGGATTGGATTCATGGCTAGCGCAAAATGCAGGAAAAAGACCTGTACGAGTTTTTGAAGTTGGTTTTGGTACAGGACTGAACGCATGGTTGAGTTTGGTCTGGGCAGATCAAAATCAAATCCCCATGCTTTATCATACCATTGAACCGTTTCCACTGGATGAGGAGATCTATTCCCAGCTGAATTACGGAGAACTGGATGAGAATATCGCTCATTATAGACCTCACTTGAAAATGCTCCATAAGGCTTCATGGGATCAAGGAACTGTACTGACTGAATATTTCAATATGAAGAAGGATAAGGCTACCCTTGAGGATGTCCAGCTCTACCCCATGGATGTGGTTTTTTATGATGCCTTCGCACCTAAGAAACAACCTGAAATGTGGGAAAAGAACCTGTTTCAAAAGATTTTCGATCAAATGCGTCCTGGAGGTGTTTTAACCACCTATTGTGCTACCGGACAGCTCAGAAGAGACTTGAAAGAAGTAGGATTCGAAGTAGAAAAGCTTCCTGGCCCTCCGGGCAAAAAAGAAATGACTCGAGCCTGGAAGCAATAAGGCATGAGCTTTGATTATCTGAAGGCATGAAAATTCATCGCCTTCTTTTTTTGTTCTTATTGGTCATGCTTCCTACACTCTCTTTTGGCCAGGCCAAACTAGAAAAGTTGCTCAAAGAGCGAGAAATCCTACATTCCGAGTGGCAAGATTCAGAAAGTAAAAAGTCTGGGATTTTCGGAAATCGGACCAAGAAAAACATGATTGAAACCAATGATTGGCTGGAAAGAATAATCGCTAAGGATAATCAAATCATGGAAGAGCTAAAATTGCTTAGTTCCATCGAGGCAGCTGAGCTAAACCAATCAAAAGAAGATTATAAAAGCATTGCCTTTGACTGCGAAAGAGAAGTACAAATCCTGAAAAGAAATCTGGACGAGCAAAAAACTGCCTTAAATTCAAAAACTTCAGATCGAAGAATATTTGAATGGGCGAGCTTGATTTTCTTTTTATCCAGCGTTGGTTTAGGATACTGGATTTACAAACTGAAAACTAGCTAAGATCCTCTCAGCTTTTTAGCCTTGCAATAGGCGTTCGAGCTCCTTTGGTCACCTGGTCGATATCCACCAGAACCTCCGTTCCAACAGGTAGAAAAACATCTACTCTTGAGCCAAATTTTATAAAGCCAAATTCACCTCCTTGCTCAAGTTCTGAGTCTTTATCTACGTACCATTTGATTCTTCTCGCCAGAGCTCCGGCAATTTGTCTGACCAATACTTTTACCCCGGAATCAGTTCTAAGTACCATTGTGGTTCTTTCATTTTCGGTACTCGATTTTGGGTGCCACGCAACGAGATACTTCCCGGGGTGGTACTTGAAATATTCGACTACTCCTTTTAAGGGTGAGCGATTAACATGGACATTTATGGGAGACATAAAAATCGAAATCTGAAGTCGTTTCTCCTTCAGATACTCTGTTTCTTCAGTCTCTTCGATCACCACTACTTTGCCATCGGCAGGAGCATAAACCACATTTTCTTCATTTGGTAGCTCAATACTGGGGTTCCTGAAAAACTGAAGAATTAATAAGTAGAAGATGATACTTGCTGCTAAAATAATTTGCAACAGAAGTTCGGATTCAGGTACCAAATAGTATAGAGTACCATTGAGGCCGACCAAGATGATCATAAGCCAAATCAGAATAGATCTTCCTTCTTTATGAATAGTCATAGGCTAAAAACAATTGAGGCGTGAATGAATCCACGCCTCAAAGATAAATAACATAATTTGAAAATATCAGTAGCCCCCTCGATAGGTATAGGTCATGGCCACTTTCTCGATTGCCACAATGTAGGCCGCTATTCGCATCGGAACCTCATACTTTTTAGACGCAGTATAAACATGATCAAAAGCATCCTTCATAATACGATCTGAACGTCTATTCACACGATCCGCTGTCCATTTATATCCCAAACGATTTTGCACCCATTCGAAATAGGACACGGTAACTCCGCCGGCATTGGCCAAAATATCCGGTACAGCCATAATTCCCTTTTCATTGATAATCGCATCAGCTTTGGCCGATGTAGGCCCATTCGCTCCTTCTACAATCAGCTTCGCCTTAATTTTATCCACATTATGTGAGGTAATTACGTCCTCTACCGCAGCAGGTACTAACACATCCACATCAAGAAGTAATAGATCCATAGGGTCATCCATCAGATCAGCTCCGTCATAGCCTTCCAAGGTCCCATTATTGGACTCTCGATATTGAATTGCTTCGATGATATTAATTCCGTGCTTATTGTAGTAAGCCCCAGAAATATCAGAAACAGCCACAATTTTCAATCCTCTTTCTTCCAGCAGTCTGGCTGCCCAGGAGCCCACATTACCAAACCCTTGCACAGCGCAAGTAGCCTGGAATGGATTAATTTTTAGTTTTTGCATGGCTGCCAGAGCGGAGACCATTACTCCACGTCCAGTAGCTTCAGTTCTTCCTAGAGACCCACCCAATACCAAAGGCTTGCCGGTCACCACAGAGTTTACCGTCATACCGTTTGCTTTGGAGTACTCATCCATCAGCCAGGCCATTTCTTTTGGGCCAGTGCCCATATCTGGAGCAGGAATATCTTTATCAGGTCCGAAGACATCGATCATTGCGAGTGTATAAGCACGCATCAATCGCTCTATCTCCCCTTTGGACATCTCCCTAGGGTTACACCTCACACCACCTTTACCTCCACCATAAGGGATATCTACTACTGCACATTTCCAGGTCATCCAGGCTGCTAAAGCTCGTACTTCATCAATGTGTACGTCCGGGGCAAAACGAATTCCACCCTTCGCAGGACCAAGAATATTTGAATGAATTACTCTGATTCCCTCGAAGACCTGAATCTTTCCATTATCCATGGTAATCGGAAGGGAGACTATCACCTGCTTTGCCGGATTCTTCAGTACATTATAGACCTCATCTGAGAGTCCTAGCTTTTCGGCGGCGATATTGAATCTTTCCATCATTGACTCCAAAGGATTCTCTTTATCCTTTATCGGGGCCGGTTCAATGTAAGCCATATTGGGTTTATTTTAAAAGTGAAATGCTATGCAATGATACGTAGTTTTTCCCTCTCCATGTTGCCCTTTTAGAAGATTTTCAAAAAAGCTGTGATGAAAGGTGCGGAGAGCAAAAGTCCATCAAATCTGTCCATAAAGCCTCCATGTCCTGGAAGGCCTTTCCCAGAATCCTTGATTTCTATAGATCGCTTAAAAAGTGACTCAATCAGGTCTCCGTAAGTACCTGCAATGATGATTATTGCAGCAATTACCATCCACTTCCATCCATCCAGAACCGAGAAATATCTCGAAACTCCATAGGCAATTGTTACAGCAGCGAAAGCACCTCCGAGAAAACCTTCCCATGATTTCTTAGGAGAAACGCGCTCAAAAAGCTTTGTCTTACCAAATTTTGTCCCAGCGAAATAAGCTCCCGTATCACTAGCCCAAAGAATCAAAAGGCAACCAATTAAAATCTCGTAATGATATGTTTGGTCAACCGCGAAAACGGCGAGATTCAAAAGGGAAAATGGAATAGCGACATAAAACAATCCTAACAATGTAAATGCCACACCTGTAAAAGGTTTTTTGTCAGATTTTCTATAGAGTTTGATAAAGAAGGTGAGAGCAGTGATTGGGAAAATCAAATAGAGGTATTCTATAGGGAGGTGCTCCTTCTGAATCATAAAAGTCAAGGCAAAAATCAGCAGACCAAGAAAGGTCCCAAAGCTCTTGAGGGGTAACATTCCATCTAAGCCCGTGAGCTTATAAAATTCCATTTGGGAGAACCCCAGAATAGCCGCGAAAACCAAAAAATAAGTCCAGTCAGAGTAGACGCTCGCTGAAATAACAATGATGGCGCCCACTATCGCTGTGATAGCACGCTGACCAAGGTTACTATAATTATTGATGTTAAAACGAGATCTCATTCTTGATTAGATTGGATGCGCTAAGCACGTTTTCTCTATTGACATGAACCTCGTAAGTGCCAAAAACTTGATAGGCAGATTCCTTTTTATTTAAAACCACTGCTGGAATTTCATTCTGAATCAACACCCCCTTGACTATTTCCGCCCGCACCAGTTGGTCGTCCTCAAAGACTTTGACCCAATTCTTCATTCTTGGAAGCGTTAGTTTTCTTAAAGTAATAGATTCCTGCCAAAAGTACTAAAAAGCCACCCATCGAAGCCCAATAGGATACGTTGTCAGTGGCTTCAATATCAAAGTCCACCATACCTTGCTTTGCCAAATAAACCATGACTACGGTAAAGGCATTATTGAAAATATGGGCAAGAATGGGATAAATCAGGGAACCTGAATAGAGGTAAAGGTATCCAAACATGGCCCCGAGAAACATTCTAGGTAAGAAGCCAAAAAACTGCATGTGAATAGCGGAGAAAATGATAGCCGTAACCCAAACTCCCAAATGTCCGGAACCTGTGTATTGATGTAATTTGGCTTGGATCACTCCCCTGAAAAAGAGCTCTTCTCCCACTCCAGCCAGCACACCAATCACCAAAAGACCCATGATAAACTCGCTTGTAGTTTCGAAGTCTGTCATGAATTTAGTCATCTCCATGAGTTGCTCTTCCATTTCAATCATCCATATCTCCAAATCGGCGAGAAAGTCAGGAAGTACGAGCTTAGAGTTAATATCCACTAGCATGGAGTTGAAAAGCATTCCCCCAAGGGTGATTAAGAGAACCAATGCAAACCCTGACCAATTAAATCTAGAAATCTGAACAGGCCAGTCAAATGTTGCTTTTTCAATAAAGTTGGCAATGATATATGCAGCTACCACGAATCCTAATCCAGACCCAAAGGCCTGGACGAAAAATAGGACCATTCTTCCATTTTCAACATTTTGACCACCTCCACTGGTAAGGGCAATGATATCATCAAGGGATGCCCCAAATAAAAATGGTACCACAGCCAATGCCAATCCCTGAAGCAAAACCAGAACACCGAAAGTGACCAAAATGATGACTACCATCGATAGCAGCCAGTTTTTGGTTTTAGCTATTTCGGCCTCGGTTTTATAAATCTCCATATTTGCGATAAATTTGCCACAAATATAGGAGAAGAAGTGGTAAAGATTGGAAACTTAGAGCTTGGTGATTATCCCCTTTTACTTGCCCCAATGGAGGATGTGAGTGATCCGCCTTTCAGAGCGGTTTGCAAGGAAAATGGCGCTGATTTGATGTATACCGAATTCATTAGCTCGGAGGGCTTAATCCGGGATGCTGCAAAAAGCGTTCAAAAGCTTGATATTTTTGACTACGAAAAGCCGATTGGAATTCAAATCTTCGGAAATGAAATCCAATCCATGCGAGAAGCTGCGGCTATCGTAGAGGAAGCTCAGCCTGATATTTTGGATATTAATTACGGATGTCCGGTAAATAAAGTGGCTTGTAAAGGAGCTGGAGCGGGAATTCTCCTAGATATTGATAAGATGGTTTCCATGACTGCCGAAATCGTCAAAGCTGTAAATATTCCTGTGACGGTAAAGACCAGATTGGGTTGGGATAGCGAAACCATCCGAATTGTAGAAGTAGCAGAAAGACTTCAGGATGTAGGAATCCAAGCCATCAGCATACATGCCAGAACCCGAAAGCAGATGTACAAGGGTGAGGCGGACTGGAGCTATTTGAATGAGGTCAAAGCAAATCCACGTTTACACATTCCTGTTTTTGGGAATGGTGATATTGATTCTCCGGAAAAAGCCCAAGAGTACAAGAACAAGTACAATGTGGATGGAATGATGATTGGTCGAGCATCCATAGGCTATCCCTGGATTTTTAATGAAATCAAACATTTCCTAGAAACTGGTGAAAAACTAGCCTCACCAGAACTCCCAGAAAGATTGGCTGTCGCAAAGAAACATCTGGATTTCTCAGTGGAGTGGAAAGGTGAAAAATTAGGCATTCTCGAAATGAGAAGACATTACACCAATTACTTCCGAGGCATGCCAAACTTCAAACCATTTAGAACAAGAATGGTCACGAGCGATACCTATGAAGAGGTTTGTGAAATTCTTGACGAGGTCGCAGAAGTCTTCGCAGGATACGAGTTTGCCTGATCTGGCAAATTTTGAACATTTTATTTCTAAAAACACTTCTTTTGTGGTCATCGACCTTGAATAACACCACAAATGAATCCATCCAACTCTGAACATACCCTTCAAAACTGGGTACTGCTCATTTCCCTGGCGCTCGTCTGGGGGAGTTCCTTCATTTTGATCAAAAGAGGTTTAGATGTTTTTTCACCGGGCGAATTAGGAGCCTTCAGAATTGTGGCTGCAGGAACCGTACTGTTACCACTTTCTTTGCCAAGAGTCAAAAAACTAAACTCGAAGCAAATCCAAAATTTGATTATCGTAGGACTCGTCGGTTCCTTTATCCCTGCTTTTCTTTTTGCCAAAGCCCAAACTCAACTCAGTAGTTCGCTTACCGGCGTGCTGAACGCTTTAACTCCTCTTTTTGTAGTGGTGATCGGATCGATATTTTTTAAGTCCCGAATTACCCGACAAAATGCTTTTGGACTTGCCATTGCGTTTATTGGCGTAACAATTCTGGTGTCAGTAAAAGAAGGAAACAGTTTTGGTGATTTCAGTGAGATCAATGCTTATGCCTTTTTCGTGCTTCTAGCCTGCATGTGCTATGGATTCAATGTAAATATCATCAAGCACAGCTTCGTAGAGCTAAAGCCAGTGGAAATTACAGCCATTTCTTTACTCATGGTTCTGCCCGTGGCTTTGGTTTATCTAATGGCCGGAACCCAATTTTCATATAAGATTGTCACTGCCGAAGGAGCGCCATTGGCCTTGGTTTATGTGGCTATCCTTGGGATTTTCGGAACTGCCATAGCCCTCATTTTCTTTAATCGACTGGTAAAATCTGCGACCCCTGTTTTTGCTAGCTCTGTCACTTACCTGATTCCAATCGTTGCAATTTTCTGGGGAGTCTGGGATGGTGAAACCCTTCTCATCGGTCACTACATCGGTATTGCAGCTGTAATTTTTGGGGTTTGGATTGGAAATAGAAGGCGGTAAGTGTAATTTTTCTTTATGAAGAAGCTTTCGCAATTAATGCTTTTAGGGCTTTACCTTCAGGCAATGTTCTCCTGTCAAAATCCTAATGATAAAGAAACAACTCAGTCGCCACAGGAGGCTAAAGTATCAGTCTCTGAAAATTTTGTCGGAGATTATGTGACAGAATCTTACGATTCCAGATCGCAAGGTTCAGATTGGATAGTGGCAAGGATTTCTAAGCCTAATGATGACCTACTAAAACTTGAAATAAGTTCAAGAGCAGATAGAAAAAGGCCCTCTTGTACCTGGAGCACTTCGGTGCAAATTAAGGATGAGAACACTCTTTTCACCTATGCTATGGAGGAAGAGATCCTAATTAAGTTGGATAACAATATTCTCACCATTACAGCTACTAATCCGGAAGAGGACGGTGTTCTCAGCTTTTTCTGTGGAGGGGGAGCCTCGCTTTCGGGTTATACTTACAAAAAGCTCTCTGAGCCATTAGATGAAACGCAGCTAAAGGCTTTCTCCATTGAAAAATCAAATAGTCTCCAGGGAATTAACTTTGAAATAAAGGCTACTGAGCAGAATCCAAACTCAGAGGTAATAATTACTCCATCAGGCTTGGAAGAAACCAATGGTCTAATTCAGTTTGAGACTGTAGGGACTTTAATGGAAAGTGAAGTTGAGGATTTAAATAGCGATGGATCACCAGAGCTTATTCTTTTTTTCACCCGCTTTGGAGAGTCGGTTGAAAACTATTTAAAAATCTTTTCAGGGAACAATAATAAATCGATTAGCGAAGTGGCCATACCTTCTTTCCCTGAAGAGTTCACAACAGGATTTCAAGGTTTAGAAGAATGGGCTATTGTAGAGACTTCTATCATTGCCAGATTTCCGATTTTCGAAGAGGAAAATGGCGAATGGGTAAGAAGTGGTTTGACGAGACAAATCCAATATAAACTAGTTGAACGAGAGAACGGTCGAAAACTAGAGCTCGATCGGGTATTCGAAATCGAAGACTCTGTCTTCGGTCACTGAGAATTCCGGCTTTTCCAGGCATAAACCAAAATGGGCATTTGCTGATAGCTTTTCACTCCTTCCTTGACTCCTTGGGTTTTGAGAAAGACATTGTTTGCAGCTCGGCTGAATTCTAATGCGATTGGCGGATACTTGTCAGCATTCGCTCGAATTGAAAGAATGTCATTAACTATTCCTCGGTTCAAATCTTTAACCCAATCGGAATATCCCTCAGAATCCATTCTGGAAAAATCTCGCATAAGGTATAGAATTAGTCTCAGCTGAGAAGCATAATTCAAATAGACGTTATCGCTTTCCGAACCTACTACCCAGGCTACGAAGTTTGCTTCGCCTTCATCCGTCACACCAACGCTGTGAGATAATTCGTGCGCTATCGTAAATGGCTTTTCAAGTGGATGAAGCGCTGCATCAATATAACTTTCACCAGTAAAAGGCCAATAGATCCCTAGAATTCCTAATCTTCTCATCAGACCCGTTGGCGGAAATTGCTTGGTTCTTGGTCTCCCAGCGTAGATCAATTCTAAAAGATGTAGTTGATTTTCAAGTTCTTTCCTTACATCTGCTTCAAGCTCTGGATAGTCCCAGGGATCATCAATGGCCGTTGTATCACTCTTGATCATTGCCCGAAGTCGATTGAGCTCACTTTCGGTTTCCAGGAGCTCTTCCTTCACCTCTTCCAATTCAAGTGGACGAATATCCAAACCCAGTTTCTCTACTACTGGCACTCGTTGATAATTAAAACCCCAAAGAACCAAAAAAAAGAAAACCAAGGCCCCAGTACCATTTAGAGTCGCTCGGAAAGTATAACCCAATTTATGCCTGAGCGTGCTCCTCGTTCCGAGCTGCCGGATAAAGTAAATCAGAACCAGAATTACTGAGATCCAAAAAAAATAGACGCTTGGAAAAGGAAGCCTTCCAAGCGTCTGATCTATAATTTGTCTAATCCAAAGGAAAATTCCTTCGGAATAAATCCTATCGGTTACTTCTGGGAATAAACTGGCCAAGTAGCGAATCCCAAGGAATATCAATCCCAAAATCGCCCAAAACCAGTCCTTTAATTTCATCAATTAAACTCCTTCGGCCTGCACTTCCTTCACTTCTGGAAGCATTCTGGTCAGAAGATTCTCAATTCCGGCTTTAAGGGTTACCGTACTAGAAGGACAGCCAGAACAAGACCCTTGAAGAAGCACTTTCACCACACCATCCTGAAAAGAGTGGAAAACGATCGCACCACCATCCTGCTCCACTGCTGGACGGATGTACTCATCCAGGATTCCCTTAATCTTCTTCACCGTCTCCGAGTCCGCCTCATCAAAAAGAGGATCTTTATCAAAACTCGCCTTGACTACCTTCTGGCCAGATTCAAGATACTTTTTGATGTGATCACGAATGATCGTCTGAATCTCAGCCCATTCGACAGCTTCATCCTTGGTTACAGTCACAAAGTTCGATGCCACGAAAACTCTCTTCACTGCCGCAAAATTGAAGAGTTCGTTTGCCAGAGGTGAATTTTCAGTACTCTCAGGATCGGGATAATCAAAGCTCACTCCATCATCCACCAGCATAAAGTTTGCTACAAACTTCAATGAGTTTGGATTTGGATTAGCCTCCATGTATAAATGAACGGGTCTTGCCTGCGCTTGTAACATAGTCTTAATGATTTTAAACTATTGAACCGAATTCGGATAATTAAGTTCCAAATCCGTTACGGGATTTTGAAAAGATTAATCGAACGGTTCCCCAGTCGCAGCGTACCATATACCTCCGTATAAGTGTTTCAAAAAAGCATCATCTTCCCAAGCCGAATCTACATGACCTAAGGCAGTATAAAATACCCGGCCCCCATCGAATTCATGGTACCAGGCCATAGGATGATTCTCGCCATTTCCTTTTGCCACTTTATACGTGCTTTCATCAGCATTCAATAAGACCTTAATATCAGGATTGATATCACGATATTCATACAGTTCATCCGTCCACATCCAATTTTTTGGAAGGTGCCAAGTGGATGGATGATTCTGATCTACCACTTCCAGTCTCAGTGTTTGTTGGGCCGGGTGAGCCAGAAAGTAGGCACCCATCATTTGATTATACCACGGCCAGTCATATTCTGAATCTGCGGCTGCATGGACGCCGACAACTCCCTTTCCACTTCTCACAAACTTTTGAAGTGAGGCTCTTGTAGTCTCATCAAAGATAGTCCCAGTAGAACTTACCAAAATAAGGACATCATATTTCATCAAATTCTCTTCCGCCAGCACTCTTGGATCCTCGGAGGCGTGGACTGAAAAAACTTGTTTAGTTGCCATTTTTTTTAAAGCTACCACGGCATTAGGAATGGATTGATGCCTAAAACCTGCTGTCTTTGAAAAAACGAGGGCTTTAAACTGCTGAGCTTGGGCAAATGATGCGATCAGGACTAAGCACATCATAAAAAAGGAAATCACTACTCTTTTCATGGTCATTGGGTTATTGGTCATTTTGATCATTCTAAATCTATTCAACAATTTCAAACTTCTCTCCTGCTACTTTCCTGCTAAAAGCATTAAAATGCCACCATTCGGAGGTAATGCCAGTAAAACCGGCTTTGGTCATGACTTCCCTTAGAATTTCTCGATTAGCCACATGTTCCGGTGTGATTACACCCTCTTTTAGCATTTGCTCCTCCCTAGCGGGATAGGCGGCATAGCCGAAGAAATCAAATTCAGTCCCCATGTCAAGAACCGTATCAGCTACCATATCATAAACCGTCAAATCCACTGCAACCCCGAAATTGTGTAAACTACCAACATTCGGATCAGCTACATAAAGGGGTTTCAAGCTGTCTGGCTTATCCAGGTTATCCCAAAGAAATTGCTGGACACTTCTAGGACGAACTCCATCGTATACCAAAAGCGTATAATCTACATTGATTTCTTTTAAATACTTCTGAGCATTCAAAACCATTTCAGCTACTTCCGGCTGCATATAAGCTTTGGTAAGCTCACCATAAACATCTTCACCAAAAAAATTATCCGTGGTCGAGTATTTTAAATCGACCATAACCTCCGGAACCACATCTTCTATGTCAACCATTCCTTGATCTATTAGAGACTTTTCGAATTCCCCGATTTGAACTTTTTCGGTGTTTGCGAGAGGTTCTGCCTCATTCCTAATTTTTTCTGAAAAAGCCTCCTGATCACTCTTAGGAGAACCGCATGCTAGAATTACAAGAAAGGATAAGAAGAAGGTTATGGACCGCATATTAATTCTGTTTGTTAACCAAGGTTGCGGCAGCTTGAGCCGTAGGAAGAACGACAATATCGGCTAAAACAACATGTCGCGGACGGTTGACAACAAACTCAACAATCTCAGCAATGTCTTGTGCTAAAAGGGGCTCGTAGCCCTGATAAACCTTCTCTGCACGTTCCGAATCACCTTTAAATCTTACCTCTGAAAATTCAGTCTCCACTAATCCAGGATGAATCCCTATTACTTTAATCCCAAAAGGATTTAAATCGATTCGCATTCCTTGAGTGATGGCGTCCACAGCATGCTTCGATCCGCAGTAAACATTTCCATTGGGATAGACCTCTTTTCCCGCTATCGATCCGATATTGATGATTATTCCACTTTTCCTTTCCGTCATTCCGGGGATCACTTCTTTAGAGACATAAAGAAGCCCCTTCACATTAATATCAATCATCGCATCCCAGTCATCCAGATTCCCCGTTTGAACTGGATCCATGCCATGGGCATTTCCAGCATTGTTGACTAATACATCTATTTTATTCCAATCTTCAGACAGATTTCCCAGAATTTCCAGGACTTTTTCACGATCCCTCACATCAAAAACTAAGGGTAAAAACCTGGTCCCTTCGGGTAAAGCTTCGGATAATTCCTTGAGCCTTTGCTCTCTTCTACCCGTTGCGATTATATCAAAGCCCATTCCGGCTAAAGTCAAAGCGGTGGACCAGCCTATTCCAGAGGTGGCCCCAGTGACTAAGGCTATTTTTCTTTCCATGAAGGAAGTTAACTAATCTTGAAAAATCTGAGGGACCGCTTATTGAAAATTCAATAAGATCGTGATAGTCTTCGGCCTTACCGAAGCTATGGCATCTGCAAAAAGTGGATTAGTATTTTCAGGTCTGTATATATCCATCAAACCATGAGAAAACCGAATCTCAGGAGCGAATTTGAAGTACCTGAAATAGATTTCAAAACCCATTCCAAGCTCTAGGGTAACATCTTGACCATCCACCACCAAATCATCCAAATTCGCCTCATCTTGACCTTTTGTTCTAAAACGATAGCTACCTCCTCCTAGGAAGTACATCCGAGTGTTGTTGAAACGTTGAGACCGATATCTGATCAATAAGGGAAACTCTACCAAGGTCTGCTCAGAAGTATAGCGTTCGATGTTCGTTGGAGGTGCTACATTATCAGGATTAGGGATATTGTCATCTGTCGTGGAAAAATAGGTCACATCTATGGACTGCTCGTAAAAACCAATTTTTGGCTCTAGCATTAAATGTAACTGATCATGAAATTTCATCATTCCTATAAATCCAAGGGCAAAACCGGGCTTATAATCAGGAGCTATTCGAGCGACATTTGGAGCAGCAGTGTTTCCTGAATTGAGGAAATTATCTGTGTATTTTATCTGATAAATAGAAGTATGACCCGCGAGAAAAAATCCATAGGAAATGAATTGATCATCAGAACCAGCACCACTGAGCATGCCAAACATACCCTGGCCAAAAGAAGCTCCAGAAAGTGAAGTAACAAGGAATAAGGTGCAAACTACTTTACGCCAACGTAAATCGAGCTTATTCCAAATGTCAGTGGTTTGCATACAGTGCTGGTAAATCCTACTTTTTTAAGTACGGCTAGAAAATCTTCTCCATCAGGAAAGGCCTGTACGGATTCAGGAAGATAAGTATAAGCAGATTTGTCTTTGGATACAACCTTACCCACTTGTGGCAAAACATAGTTTGAATAGAATCCATAGGCCTGCTTCATTGGGAATCTTCGAGGTTTAGAGAACTCCACGATCACCGTTTTGCCGCCAGGCTTAAGCACCCTGTACATGTCTGCCAATCCTTTTTCCAGATTTTCAAAGTTTCGTACTCCAAAGGAAACGATAACAGCATCGAACTTATTATCCTCAAAAAGCAATCCCTCAGAATCTCCCAACTGAAGGTCAATGATATGATCAAGGCCCTTCTTTTTCATTTTCTTCCGACCCTCAGAAAGCATGCCCTCGGAAATATCCACTCCGATAATCTTTTCTGGATTCAGAGCCAATGCTTCGATGGCAAAGTCACCTGTCCCGGTAGCGATATCCAGAATTAACTTTGGCTCATCCTCAGCCAACATCTTCACCGCCTTTTTTCTCCAGGTAATATCTATTCCAAGACTCAGCACATGATTTAACAAATCATATTTAGGACTGATGTTATCAAACATCTCCGCCACCTGGGCCTTTTTAGGATCTTCTTTGTCTTTGTATGGAACTACTGCCATGAGGTACTTATTTGGGACTGCAAACTTACTGAAGAAACCTGAGTAAGAGAAGAATGTTGTGGATATTGATCAATGCCACATTTTGCAGAATGTACTACTTTTGCAAGAGTATCAGATACCATGATTAAGCAAGCCAAATTCGTAGTTAGTAATTCCAATCCCGGAAACTGTCCCAAACCCGATCGAGCAGAAATAGCTTTTATAGGAAGATCAAATGTGGGTAAAAGCTCTTTGATCAATTCTATCACTGGGAAAAATGGCCTCGCCAAAACTTCCCAAAAACCTGGAAAGACTCAACTCATTAATCACTTCCTGATAAATGATCATTGGTACTTGGTGGATCTTCCCGGATATGGCTTCGCCAAAGTCAACAAAAAAGTAAAGGATGGCTGGGAGAATATGATCAGCACCTACCTTAAAAAGCGGGATAACCTCTGCGGGGTGTGTATTTTGATCGATAGCAGACTACCGCCACAACAAATTGATCTCGAATTTATCCTTTGGTGTGCCACTGAAGGAGTGCCTGCTGTTTTGGTTTTCACCAAAGCTGACAAGCAGTCCAAATCAAAAACCCACCAAAACATCAATGCTTTTATTCGGAAGCTCGAGGACTATGTAGAAGAAGCCCCACAGTATTTCGTTACCTCAGCAGAGAAAGGCACGGGCAAAGAGGAGCTAACTGAATTTCTTGAAGAACTGGTGAAAGAATATGATTCAGGAGAATTGAATGAGTAGACTCTCTATATTTGCAGCAAGAAAACGACCACATCATTTATGGATTTTAAAGATTTAGCCACAGTAGCCGGAAAACCGGGATTATATAAAGTATTAAAACCCTCACGAACTGGAGTCATTTTGGAAAGCCTCGATGGGAAAAAGGCGAAAATGGTAGCTGGAGCTGCCCAACGGGTTTCGATTCTCTCAGATATTTCTATTTACACCACGACGGAAGAAGGCGCAGAGCCTTTAGAGCAAGTCATGCAAAAAATTGAGGCCGAGTTTGAAGGAGATCTTGGGTTGGATAGCAAGCCGGATGACGCAGAACTTCGAGCATTCATGAAGCACGTTTTACCCGATGTGGATGAATCCAGAGTTTATGTTTCAGATATTAAAAAGTTGATCTCCTGGTATTCAATCATTCGAAGAGAAATGCCTGATGCATTGACACCAGATTCTGAAGAAGAGAAATCAGAAGACTAAATTCAGTCCCGTTTTATCGGGACTTTTTTTATGGAAGAAAATACCACACGGCAAACGCTTAATCTTATCCGGCAAGACCTCGAGCTTCCTGATGAAGCTTTAGCACTGGATGAAAATCATGCTATTTTGCTTTTGAGCAAAGCTGTGAAAGAACTTCTAGACCGGGATTTCGAGCGAATGCTTCAGATTTGTTATAGAATAGACTTATCGGAATTCACTCTTAAAAAAATCCTGAATGAAAGTGATCCGGAAAACCTTTCACTTGATTTAGCTAAAGCTCTTTGGGATCGTCAAAAACAAAAAGTTGAGATGAGAAAAAGGTATTCTTGATTGGCGGTTAGATTATCCGTTAGCCTTTCCATATTTTTCATTTTTCTAAACTCCAAAAACAATGACGAATCCCATCTGGATCATGACTTCAGCTTTTGATACGCTGAGTCTTGATGACACTATTCAAAAAGCTAAAGAGATTGATGTTCAAGGTCTGGACCTCTGTGTGTTTAGAAGAGATGGACAGCGGGATGATTTTGTGGCAACGCACTTGGATTACGAGGACTTTGGTCCAGAACAGGCAAGTGCAATTCTAGAAAAATTCAATGGAGCAAAACTACGTCTATCAATTGGAGCTTTTGAAAACCTGATTGGCGGGGATCCTGAGCACCGGGTAAAAAATCAAGACCATCTTTTAAGATTAATTCGAATTGCACATTTGTTAGGCGGTGATGAAAATGATGTGAAGGTGGGGACTTTCGTAGGTTACAATCATGAGCTAGGAAATCAAGAAGGAGGATTCGAGAAAAATTTATTAGAATACCAGAAAGTTTTTTCTCCAATCATAAAGTATGCTGAGGACCTGGGTGTAACAGTCCTTTATGAAAACTGCCCAATGGAAGGTTGGAGATCTGAAAGATTCTCAGGTACTTATAATAATCTTACCGGGGTATTAGCAGCTCGGAAGCTGATGTACGAGCTAATCCCATCTAAGAATCATGGGGAGATTTATGATCCCTCTCATGATGTTTGGCAACACACGGATCCAGTGGCTGTTATTGAAAATACAGATGTGGAACGCTTGAAAAGAATTCATGTGAAATCCACGCGTAATAATCCCGATCCATTCTGGGGAAATATGTATCCCACTCAGGCCATTAATCCTGAACTAGCCTCAAAGGCTGGAGTTCCTCAGCCAGATAGCTCATGGGATCGCCATCATTATGAAGCAACCCTACCAGGGTTTGGTTTAGGAGATTCTATGGACTGGAGAAGCTTTATCGAAAAACTTCATGAGAAAGGATTTTCAGGTCCTTTCGAAATTGAAAACGAAGCTGTGCTTTCTAAGCAAACCGGGAAAATGGGTGCTATTGTCCAGGGTTGCAAAGCAGCCGTTCAAAATCTGGCGCCAATGCTTTATGAACTAACCGATGATGGATGGATGTATCCGGCAGATGTATTTAAGGAATTAAAAAGTCTGAATCGTGGAGACATTCCTGTCAAAACGATAAATGATCTTTAAGTAAGAAGGCTGAATTATGAAGTATGAAAATTTTCAGACTTCATCCTTCACCTTTCTGACTTTACGTTTGGTTTTCATATGCAGAATCCACCTTGAGATCCACTCCTTCAGCCGCCTCGACCGCCAGCTGATCACAACGCTCGTTTTCTATATTTCCAGCATGCCCTTTTACCCAATGGTATTTGGGTTTGTATTTCATATGAAGTGGAATGTACTTTTGCCATAGGTCTGGGTTCTTCTTCCCTTTGAAACCCTTCTTTTGCCAGCCCCATAGCCAGCCTTTCTCGATAGCATCCACCACATACTTGCTATCAGAATAGATTTCCACCTGGTAGTCGGCATGCTTTAATGCCTCCAAAGCTTTGATCACTGCCAAAAGCTCCATCCGATTATTAGTGGTCATTCGGAAACCTTCGGAAAGCTCCTTTCTATGCTTTCCAAACTTAAGTACTGCACCATAGCCACCTGGGCCCGGATTACCCTTTGCGGCACCATCTGTGTAAATAATGACCATGAACAAAGAAAGGTATTCGACTAAAGCTTAGCCAGCGATCACTGGAAAAAGATTAGTTTTTAGAATTTTTACTGCAATGGAGAGGAGAATAATCCCAAAAATTCGTCTTAGAATATCTAAGCCAGTTTGGCCAAGCTTTCTTTCCAGCCAGCTCGTACTTTTCAACACCGCGTAGATAAAAATCAAATTAAGAATTATACCTATCGCAATGTTTAATTGGGAATACTCAGCTTTTAAGGTGAGAATCGTCGTGAGGGATCCAGCCCCAGCAATCAACGGGAAAGCCAATGGAACAATGGATGCTCCCTGGGCCGCATCCGGATCGGATTTGAAAAGTTCTATTCCCAAAATCATTTCTGCACCAATGGCAAAAATGATCAGTCCTCCCGCCACGGCAAAGTCTTCCACCCCTATTCCAAAAAGAGACAAAATTGACTCTCCTGCGAATAGAAAAAGAATCATCAGCATCCCCGCCACAAGGGTCGCCTTCTCGGACTGAATGTGTCCAGCCTTCTTCCTTAAATTGATGATAATCGGGATAGAACCGAGTATATCTATCACCGAAAACAGGATAAGCGACACCGATAAAATTTCCTT
>CAKZRQ010000029.1 GCA_937146645.1 uncultured Cyclobacteriaceae bacterium | reverse complement strand
CAGCGGATACAACACATTCGTGACCATCCGATGCAGATATCAAAAATCAAAAACCAGCAAAAAATGATTCCTCAAATTCTTCTACTTGCCTATCTGGGATATGGTCTCAGACAGGCTTACCAGCAGCGCAAACAGATGCCGGAGGAATACCAGGCATCCATGATTCAGGCAGTCATCATTCTCTTCCTGCTCTACTGGGGAGACTTCTTCGATCAGTTTATCCCTTATCTCCAATGACCCACTACATGATCGATATAGAAACTTTATCCACAGAACCAAATGCCATGATTCTGGCCATCGCTGTGGTGGAGTTTAATGAAGCTGAAATACTAAAGCAGATCGTGATCTATCCCAGTCGTGAAGAACAGAAGAAACTGAAAAGGCACGTATGCTCAGACACCGTGGAGTGGTGGATGAACTATGCAGAGGTTTTCATAGCCCTGAAGGATGAACCACAGACAGACCTTCTGGAATCATGGGTGCTGTTTGATGACATCTTCAGAAGTGGAAAGAAAGATTCAAACCACGTTTGGTCTAAGTCTCCATCCTTTGATTTAACTATTCTCAAGTCACTATTTCAGGAATGTGACTATGACATCCCCTGGAACTTCTGGAATGAAATGGATGTCCGCACCGCTCAGTTCAAGCTGGATCAGAAGAATCTTAAAATCGATAAATCACTAAAAGCTCATGAACCCCTGGCTGACTGTCTGGCACAGATTCAGAACGTCCAGCGGTTTATGGTTATGGACTGCTAATGCAAACCCCTCAAACCAAATCCACTATCCTCTCCCATTATCAGCAGGGCATCAAGATTCAGAATATCGCTGATTCGCTGAACCTTCCCAAATCCACAGTGAAAGGAATCATCTATCAGCCACAGGTGCAGAGAAGATGTAAATATGAACCAGTCACGATGGCAGAACTTAAAGCCATCAGAGAAGCTTTCTCCTCCCATCCCTTTGAAAAAACACCTACCTATAGGCAAGTCAGTGAAATCACAGGGATTAGATTCACACGACTTAGAGCCATCCTTCAGGAGTACAATAAGGATGGAAGTTTAAAAGTGAAAGTAAGGTGATGAAGTGGAGCCCGAAGGGATTCACTTGAACGGTTTGGCTAAGAAGCGTAGCCACTTAATCACGCTTCATCAAAACACAAAAAGTCGCATGGCTATGCTTTTTAGCTTGTGTTGTGCGCAGTACGATTATGATTACAGCAGATAAATTAAAAGTAGGAACAAAAGTAAAGTATGATGAAGGTTACGGAGGTGAAAAATGT
Source organism: uncultured Cyclobacteriaceae bacterium (assembly GCA_937146645.1). Lineage (GTDB taxonomy): Bacteria > Bacteroidota > Bacteroidia > Cytophagales > Cyclobacteriaceae > Algoriphagus. The sequence continues at coordinate 2,448 of CAKZRQ010000029.1, read as the reverse complement.
ATAGCCAAAGTTTTAAGGATTGACCAAGAGAGAAAGGTGGTACTGTTTATAGATACTGATGACTTTGAATGGGAAAGTCCATTTGATGAGATACCTGAAACTGTTAAGCGCATAATTGACGGATTCTAAGTATTGCGCACAACGGCTGTGGGTATGGTGCGTTGCGACCTTAAAGCAAGAACTTAATCAAAAAATTAAAACTTAAAATAATGAGTACAGAAATTGAAAAAGACTACATAGAGCAACGCACTATACCTGATGTTGTGGTGCGTTTATTTGACCCGAAAAGAAATAAGCCTAAACCAAGCCCTGCCGATGCGACATTCTCGGTAGATGTAAATATCATTGATGAAAATGGAGTGCATGGACTAGCTTATTTCTGCTTTGAAGCTAACGCATGGAGATTTCATACAGATACATTAGTTGACTATGATGAAGTAGGTGCGGAAACTAAATGGGTTTGGTACTATCCCGTTTTAAGTGAGAAGGATGTTAAGTGGTAAATGCACCACAACGATTTAGCTATCCGCAGGCCAACACAAAACTAAATTATGAGCGAAACAGCATCCATATCGAAACACCTTCCAGAAGCCAATGACAGGCTTGCGGATAGCGTGTGTTGTGCTCCCGTGCGGTCTATCGTATATCACGAAGATTGCATGGAGGGAATGAACCGCTTTCCTGCTGGATACTTCGATCTTGCTATTGTGGATATTCCATACGGCATTAACGTGGGGAAAATGGCTTTCTTAACGGAATCAAAAACCACAGTCAAGCAAAAGAACGGAACCAGGCTTAATCCACGGAAAAAGGAATCTGGGTACTCACTAAAAGAGTGGGACAAAGAGCCACCACCACAGGCATACTTTGATGAACTCAGACGGGTGAGTAAGGAGCAAATAATTTTCGGTATCGAATATGTTGATTGGCAAGGTGTAGGGACGGGACGAATCAAGTGGAATAAGGGTGTAGCTGAAGGAGTCAGCTTCAAGGATTATGAACTGGCATACGCTTCAATGATTAACCATACAGAGGAACTTGATTTGTTGTGGGCTGGAATGATGCAAGCAAAAAGCCTATCTGAGCCAATGACACAGCAAGGCAATAAAAAGCTCAACGAAAAGCGGATACACCCTTGCCATAAACCGAGACTACTTTACCGAAAATTAATTGCGGATTACGGGTTTGAAGGGATGAAATTAATAGATACCCATTTGGGTGGTGGCTCGATTCGTCTCGAGGCTGATCTTGCCGGATGTTTTTTTACAGGATTTGAAATTGATACCGAATACTTCCACAAGCAGGAAAAGCGGTTCAATGATTTTAAAAAGCAGCTAAGATTATGGTGAGCACGAGCATGGAGCACAACGGACTTGGCTATGCTATCGGGCGACCGATAGGAAGCCTGGAGTATAGCCGGTGTTGTACACTGTGCGGTAAATTAAGAACAGAATTATGAAAAAATACAGAATATTAAACCTTTATGCTTGCTTGGGCGGAAACCGTTACAAGTGGGATGAAGTTTCGGATAACATTGAAGTAATAGCCGTTGAGTTAGATACAGAGCTGGCAAAATTGTACCAAGAGCGATTTCCTAATGATACGGTAATTGTTGCTGATGCACACCAATACCTATTAGACCATTACAAGGAATTTGATTTTATATGGAGTTCTCCACCTTGCCCGACACATAGCCGAGCGAGATTTGCAAGAAGAAACACAACTGAAAGCACTTACCCTGATATGAAGCTATACCAAGAAATTATATTCTTGGATAAGTGGTTTGATGGCAAATATGTGGTTGAAAACGTGATACCATATTACGAACCTTTAATACCTGCTAAAAAGCGAGGCAGACACTTGTATTGGACTAATTTTAACCTGCCAAACAATTTAAATGAGCGTAAATCTTCAATAATGGAGGGCAAGGATGAAGTAAGTAAGTGGTGTGCATTTCACGAATTTGACTTTTACCAATACAAAGGCAATCAAAGAACAGATAAAATCGCTCGAAATTTGGTTGATTATGAAGCTGGCAGAACAATACTTGAAACGGCTATGGAGATAGAAAGACAGACCAATACCAAGCAAGTAAGTTTGTTTGATGCACTAACGTAGCATTGTGTACAACATAAGCTATGAGCCATAACTTTAACCAAATCGACTTTAGAACACCCTCTGACATGGTTAATGATGGTAAAAGTTCACCAATCAGTTTACAACCCCACCCCAAAAGTAAACCTATATATTTTCTGCCTACTGCCACTGCTAACTCTTTTCTGTTTTACGTGAAACATTTCAAACAATGTTAGCCAACTAAACCAACATATATTCCGAAATTGCCTTCATGAATACAGGCCAGGCGATTTCCCGAGGCATCCACATTCTTAGAAGATCCGCAAGTGTGACTCCCAGTCTCACCGGATTGAAAAACCCAGACAACTGGCT
>CAKZRQ010000028.1 GCA_937146645.1 uncultured Cyclobacteriaceae bacterium | reverse complement strand
AGATTCCGGATAAACGGAAACGTTTTCAGCGTAGAAGATGAGGTTAAAGAACTCATGAAACGATCATCACAAACTTTACAGGATTTAGTAACTACCGGTGAAAAACAGACAGAAACCACTGACGCTAATATAAGTCAAGGAAGCGGGCCATACGATTTACTATGGGAGGGTGATATAGAGCGCCGCCCACTTGTTCAACCCTTACCTAGTAATACAGCGAATACAGAAGCAGTAGTAACTGTTCGGTTTGAAGTGAGACCGAATGGCACCGTTGGCAGAATTATTCCTCTTAGAAAAATGAATCCAGAGCTAGAAACCGAGGTATTACGCACTCTACGCTCCTGGAGGTTTTCCCGATTACCGAATGGTATGCCTCAACAAACACAATGGAGTACCATAACATTTAGATTTGTGTATGATTAGCTTACGAAAACAACTCTTTATTATTTTTGAATACTAAGACAATAATTAGATGAGAACACTTGGAAATATTTTATGGCATTTCCCTTGTTTAGGTTTTTTAACGGCCCTTTTACATTTATTACTTGGGCTCTTATTAGTCATAACAATTATCGGAAGTCCTATTGGACTCGGGTTAATTGAATTGTCGAAATTTCAAATGTCTCCTTTCACTAGCGTAATGATACCTGGGGATAGAATAGAAGACAATAGAAGCTTGTTAAGAAGAATATTTGAAGCAGTAATCGTAATAATTTATTTACCTATTGGACTTATACTAGCGCTTGCTACCATAATACAAATAGTACTTTTAGTCGTAACCATAGTGGGGATTCCAGCTGCAATAGTACTTGCTAAATCATTAAGCACTTATTTTAATCCTGTTGGGAAAAAATGCGTTTCTAGAATTTATGCAGAAGAATTAGAACGAGCGGAAGTTAGAAGTAAAATCTATCAATAATACTAATCCAAATTGCCTAATTATATGCTAAACGAAAACCTTAAAAAAGATATTGAGCTGGTATATTTTGAACTTGTTCAAAATTTAGATCTAAACAAAGAAGAAAATATTATACAAAGGACTGAAAAATATCTGACACATCTCAAACAACGAGAATTAGACTCCCATGTATTATCTAGTCTTTCAAAAATTCCTGACATGATTAAAAGTATTCAGGAAGCTAGTTATTCACACAATAAAAAATTGTTACTAGCCTCTTTTGAATATCTAATTGATCAATGGGATATCATACCTGATACATCAATTGACGGTCTAAATGATGATGCTTATGTAATCGAGTTAGCAAATTCTAAATTGGATGATTTAAAACAAAAACAAAGTAATGCCAAAAAAATTCGCCTAAACCCAGATTCAATATTAGATGGCCTGAATTATTCAGTTAAGCATCTTCTTAAACTTTCTAAACAAAGACAACTATATGATGTTAAAGAAAGTAGATTTATCATGAAGATGCATAACTACAATAGAAGTAATGTGCCGATTCCTAGAAAAGAAAGATCTTATTTCACAATATTGATAGAAAGATACTTAGATGAATTCGGGCCTTCATACAAATGTAACATACCTTCTTGTGATGATTGTTATACCATCAACAGATATTTTAACCAAACTCTAAAATGATTTTGGTTCAAGTAAGTCCTTACCGAGGAAATAGCTTTCAATAAAATCCCACCTCTTTTTTGTGTCAAAATCACTCATAAAAAACAACTCCATAATTTCCATTGAGTTTGAATGCCTTTTTTTAATATCTGCTACAATATTATTTTGATAATTATGTGATACCAAGTAACCAATTTTATTAGGATCATTAACCCTTATAAAAAGTAGTGGTCTACTACCACCAATTAATTCAAATGTTCCCAAATTGAAAGCTTCAATCAATTGGGCAGTCTGGTGCTGCAATCTACTCTTACTGAGATCAAAAGGTATGTAGTGAGAAACTAGATGTGATTTCAAATCATAAAATATACTGTAAAACTCATTGACCATTATCTTGCTAAGAGTTGAATAATTGCTACTTAATATCCTATAAACATGCTGATCTCCGTCTCTTTTTTTCTGTAAAAAACTAAGTTTGTTGTATGTAATATTACCCTCTGTAATATTACTTTTATAGGTAGGAGACTCAAAAATTGAAAGTGTTACATCGACTAATTCATTTCTTAATCTCTTAGAGGGCACAGCTTCTTCTAATGCTTCCATGAAATCATCTCTTGTAAAAAATCCTGAGGAAACTTTACGAAAAGCAGCCTCTAAATTGAGTAATGAATTCCGGAATACATTTACTGTGTCATTTGCTGGTTTTTTCAGTTTGACATTAAGCTCATATACTGGGTTGTAATCATTTCTAAATTCTTTAAATAATTCACCTGAAAAAAAATCTGCTTTAATTCTTGGAAAACTCTCGCCGTTTTCCATTGATTCCCAATACTGATTCAGTCTAATTTTAAATATTGTTCGATTATCTGTTTTTGTTCGTCCCGTAACTGGGTCTACATAATCTAGATCATTTGTAATTTTTCGATCAATGAATCGATTATACTTACGTTCAAACTCGCCGCATCTACTCTCTCTTACCCAACAGTAAACCTCAGCAAACAAGCTTTTAGGTCTCACTATAATTGCAGGATAATTATATTTTTTTTGCAAATCTTGTTCAAGAAGTACAAGTGCACTCTTCACCTTATTTTCACACTCATCTCTTGTAATATCAAAAATATGAGAGAAATCTTCTATTGATAATAGAAAATTTCGTTTATCTCTTTGGAGGTAAATTTGATATATCTTTTTCAATGCCGCATTAACTTCCCACTGCTTTATTGCAGAAAGTCCATATAAAACTTTCGCATATCTAAGATCCTCTACAGAAAAGTCAACTTTTGCTTTACCTTTAATATCACTTCTTCTTGCAACACGGCCTATCTCTTGAATATAATCAGATAAACTACCAGATGGTGCATGATGATAAACCTCTTCAATATCGCTGATATCTACACCCATTCCAAAAGCTTTAGATGCCAAAACTACTTTTAACTTACCTTTTTTAAATCCTTCTAAGACATCACTTTTATCTTGTTTATACATCCCTCCATTATAGGTTTCAACTTGATCGCGAATATCATTATCTAGACTACTATAAGTCTTCTTAATTTGTTGCACCCATGGAAAATAAATCAGAGCTTTTTTATTATTATCAATGTACTCTTTTATAATATCAACGGTTCTTTTCTCTCTCTCACTCTGGTACTTTGTGTAACTTACTTGGTTAACATCAAAAATTATATCATCTCTTCTCGCTTTACCTATAAACAAATCTCTAATTACCATTTTTAAGCTTTCGATTGTTTCGAAAACTAAATCATTTGGTCCTCCATAAGCCGCTGTAGCAGTAAAGGCTGCAATAGGAAATTTCATCTTTTGCCTATTCCTTAGCTTCTGAATATAATTTCCAATAAACCAATAATCGACCCTAAAATCCCTACCCCAAGTAGTTACTAAATGAGCCTCATCAACTACAAATAAACCAATACTTCTTTCGCCAATAAAATGTGTTATATCATACGATAGTAGCAGTTCCGGTGATAAATAAAGTATAGAAATGTATCCATTCTTTAATGCTTCAATTTTTTTCTCTCGCTCAATAAATGAAATATTAGAGTTAATGAAGGTTGCCTCATAGATTCCTTTAGATTGCAAATCATTTATTTGATCCTCCATCAATGCTATGAGTGGTGAAACTACAATAGTGACTAATCCATGAGTATCACTTAAGTATTTTGCAGGTATTTGATATAGTAATGATTTTCCTGAGCCAGTTGGTGCTGTTACAAATACATCATGAAAATCACTTCCCTTAAATGCAGCTTCTGATTCTGATGTAATTTTTTCTACTATTGTACCCTGACTAATCCTTTCTACATCATTATTTTCATCGGGATTAGAATAAAACTCTATTGTTCTAAATTGCTCACTAGACCAATATTTTTTTAAAATTTCATGAAGTTCTGGTCTATTCGTTTTTGCATGGGCTTTCTTTAAAAGTTGTATTTCTAAATTTGCATCGCAATCAGTTATTAATTTTTGTAATAGAGCTAATTCAGAACTTATTTCTTTTGTTAATGAATCCACAGTTAATGATAAAGCAATACTATCGCCTACTTTAATTTGACCAAAATAAAGCTCTTTTAATAGCTTTAAGTAATCTTCAGAACCATATTGTATTCCATCTACCTCATCTTTAATTACATGTATAAGTTCAGCGGATTTAGTTAATTCTATTGTTGTAAGATCATCATTGTAGTTAAGGTCTAAGTAGGTTATGAACTCTATTCCAAATTGATTTTCCACACTAGCGCATATTTGATTCAGATACCTGGACTCTGCATAGTATACTTTATCAATGTTATCAATGACCTCTTCTGTATCCTTGAGTCTTTGAGCAAACTCATTTGGATACTTCTTATATAATTGATTTTCAACAATTAAAATTTTTCGTGAGAGAAGTCCTATATCAATTTGAGCATCTAATAGTTTCAAGAGTAAGTATGGCATCAGAATTAGATCTGAATCTGAAGTCAAACAGTCTTTTACATATTTTTTTATATCTATAGATTCATCTTCGATTAATAGCCTTGATTGATCATTCAGTAATTGTCGATAGACTGGATTAAGACCCAACTCAAAATTAATATTGTTGACAAACTCTATTGGAAATCCCTTATATGCGATTAATGTAGGCTCTGAAATGGTTTGAATTCTTTCGATCTCTGACTTTATATATTTAAGCATATTTAACCCTTTTTATGTTATTTTTTTTTAATAATAAATTCAATCTATACAACATTTGAGAAGAAAGCTTCGGTACATATTTTGAACTATTACAACTCTCCAAACTTCTTCTCGAGATACCTTTGATGTTCAACATCCGTTTTAGCAGTTAACTCAAAACGATCATATTCAATCTTTCCTATACAATACTGTAACATATTATCAGCAATTGATCCCAACCTTAATTGATTAACAAATTTTACAAGTTCAGATAGATATAGGACACCCTCAGGTTTTTTTGTTTTAAATTCAGCAATCCCAGTAAATACGATTATTCCAATAACATTTTCACTGGGTAGAAAAACCAAGGATCTCTTTACTGCATTTGTATGTAGCTTATTTTGTAAAAGTGGATTCTGAAATTTATTCTTCCATTTATATATGACTTGGGTCCAGGTTTTATTCTTCTCGTTTGCAAATATCCAGCCTTTCATATGTTTGGTTTCAATGACAAGAATACCATTCTGAGTAAAAAGTATGTGATCGACCTGAGTTGTACCGTCACCATACCTCAAAGTAATATTATTCATCAGATATGCTGTCGAATTTCTACAATACTCAGTTAAGATTTTTCTTACCGAAGCTTCTCCAATGTTCTCTAACCTTTTTCGCCTCCTAAATCCAAAGTAATAACCTATAGTAAATACTAAAGCTCCAATTGATATAACTATGAGAAAGTAATCCAATATTGATCCGTTTATTTAACGTAAGGCTACTTCTTTAAGGGAAAAATCATGGCATATTAAGATTGATTTCCCCTGTAAAAGAACTACCCTTTAGCTTAATTTGATTTATACTCCTAATTGATTTGATCTTCTTCTGCGTATGTATCATTTCCCCAAATAGATTCACATATGGCCTGATACAGGTTTTGCCTATCAGCTATATCAGTTTTCAGGAAGACATCATGAGATTTAAATGGTAGACCTAATTTATTTTTCATTGTAAGAAAGTTGGGATTGTTTACATAGGTAAGGGAACATAGACTCTGGACTAGTAGATTCTCCTTTATGTAGTGGTTCAACTTTTCCGGGTATGGCTTTGCTCCATACGACTGATTTGTGCCTCTTGGTAGTAAAACCAGAGCTCCAATTCTGTTTCGGTATTCCTGGAAATCGGCTTCTTGCTCAAATTCATCCTTATGTTTAGCGAATTTATCAGCCCAGATGTGCTCAACTTCAAAGGGTTTCCCGCCTGGGTTGTGATAATACTTTTCGAATGAAGAATTTAAACCTGACTGTTGTTCTACAAAGGCTGTTAGTCTCGAAAGCAAGAACTTTACAAAGACTCTATTCTGACCATGTAAACGGAAATTTTGGATGCCCGACCATGATTCTTCCATTTCATCCATTTTTCTATCCAAGATGGAATTAAGTTCATGCACTTCGGTTCTTCTAATCTCTTTGACCAGTGTGTACATAGTGTACCGGATAGAACTCGAAGCAAACTTTCGGAAATTGACTGACCTGCGAACGACAAAAGCTTCAATGTACCTTGCCACCAAGTCCATTTTCTCAATGACAATTTCCGAACTATCTGTTGTTTTTAATGAAGATAGAAGTAAGGGGTAGCTCAAGGAATTTGCGATTCCCCACCTTCTGATATAATAGATATGCTGAAGTGAGTCAGACAATTTTCGTTCTGCGATCAAGATGTGTTTATAAGCGCTCAGAAAGAACTTGAAGTCTTTTTCAATGAATGATTGAAAGCCATCTGCATCTTCTTGTTCAATGCCCACCTTCGCCAAGTTATCCCTGAACCAACTATGGAAGCGTGTTCCTATTTTCTCAAAATCCTCATTTTTTGAGCCTGCTTTACCGGGCCTTATTGTTTCTGCATATTGCGCTCTGAACCATGCCTGTATAAAACGCTGATCTTCGTCTTTATCGTAGGCATGCAATTCCTGCATGGAAGTTTTCCAAAGCTCATTAGCTTTTTGTCGATTCTTGCTATCCTCAAACTTGGACAAGATAAATCCCTTGAGCATTTCAGTTGGCGTCAAGTTCAAGCCTCGATCGTTCATGGTTTCAAAAATGGTGTAGGCATTCTCGTCTGAATACGCAATAATTTCTACCAATATGACATTGTATTTCAACCAGTCGATGAAATATGGAAGCATATGATTCTTTATTTCTTCTGGAAATGCATTTTCAATATCCGAATAACGTGCAGACATATTCAGCGTGCTTTCATCGTCATCTTCTTTAGGTTCATATTCACCTTCCCTGAACAATGCTTCCATGCAGATAATGCGCTCATCTACCTGAATATTGAAGGACATTTCGCCATACTTCTCTGAGAAGATCAGTGATTCAAGCTTTTCACTGAGACCAAGTTCCTTTTGAAGGTTATTTAAATAGATTAATAGGAGTGTTAATGAGGTCAATCGTTGTTGACCGTCAATAATGCTTCTTTGTCCATCTTTCACGCTTACCACAAAAGGCCCCAAATAGTAAGAATTGTAGTTTTCAATGTCCTTACGCTTGTGCTCAGTCTTATATTCATTCAGGAAAGATGAAGTAAGATCAGAGACCAATTGCTCAATGTGTCGCTCCTCCCATTTGTACTCCCTTTGGAAATAATCGACCATGTACTTTTTATCGTCTAATACTTCTGTAATGGAACGATCATGGGCTTCTATTTTATTACTTAGTTTGCTCATAAATTTCTTTTTCGACTAATTACTTGATGTCCAAGAATAACCTCTCTGCTAATCAGGTATCCTGAAAATTCGTTGGGTAAATATTTCGCTAATAGATTTCAGGTCTTGCATACTATTTCCCTTTATTCTCTTTTTCGTATCGCTCATGGTTGAGTAGAAGCAGACGTTTAAGCACCTCTTTTCTAGCCTCAAGACATATCGTAAAGCGTACTCTATCGTTTTCAGGGAGGTATTCCATTTCATGGAAGTCGTGGCCTAGCTTGATATCATCCCAGCCATATGCTTTTAATACTGCCTGGTCAATAGCGACATGATTATCTCTGAGGCGTTGAACCGTTGGATCAGTCACTCCAGGATCATGAAACTCATTATAGACATCTGTTAAACCTATCTGTTTAGATTGGCAGAGTTTTTTACGCAAGGATGTATTTTCGGAGACTATTTCATCAGCTAATGGAATAGGGTCATGTATCCTAGGATAGGTTTGAAATGCTCTAGTAGGTGTATATCTGAGGTCTGTTTTCATCGTAGAACAATATTTCCAAGCCCATTCATTATGAATAGAAGACCTCAATTGTATGACAGTATTACTATTGTTCAATGCTAAAACAGCTAATGCATTTGAAAAGACATTTTTTGCTGATACTAAAGGGAATGTCAAATATTTAGTAGCCGCACACGCAGTTACCAACACTTTATCCATCCCTTCTATGGTTTTGTAGAGGTTTATTCTACTTGAACCATAAAGCCACCAATTATTTTTACAAGTGTAATTCCAGTTATTTCTTTTTTCATCCATTTTTTGTCGTTCTGGATACACTAATTCTTTAACTCTTTGAAACGGCAGCTCATATTCTTGAGCTTTTTCTACAGGCCAGTCAAAGAAATTAATGACCCACCTAGAAGGACTCTGATCTAGTCTACTATTTACATCTCTACCTACCAAGTAAGGAAAAACGACTTCTTTATTCCTTGGATCGGCCGCTATCATATCCATCGCCTCTTCTTCTGAAAGAACAAAGCCATCTCCTAGTACAATACTGCCCTGAAAAATAAGTCCATTGTTTTCAAATAATACATATGGATCAGGTAACATCTCTTCATCACTCAAGTAAGAATTAATATTAGCAACCCACTTGTTTCTTAACCTCTTTGGCTCCACTACTACATCTTTAGACGCTGCAACTAACGAAACAGTTACCGTTGCCCCTAATCCCGGCCAATTTAAATTTGGATTAGCATAGATAATTGATCCAATTTGTTCAATAATCGCCAGCCCTCCTTCTCTTGTATCCCCTTGTGCAATTGTATTGGTGGCAATTAATCCAAAACGACCAGTTGGGGAGAGTATGTTAAAATTTCTTCGAAAAAAATACCCACATAAGTCAATTGATTTTGCAGGTTCAAAAGCATTCTTAAAATATCCTGGGTATTTAAGTCCAATCTTACCGCTAATAAATTGGCCATTTAAATATGGTGGATTCCCAATCACCACATCAAAGCCGCCACTACTCATCACATCGGCAAATTCAATCTCCCAATGAAACATCTTGACCTGGTCAGCGACTTGGTTAGCTAGTTGTACCTTAGGATTATCTTTATCAACGCCGCCGCTAAGTAGACGCCTTACATCCTCGGTAGTGGGTATATGGGCATAGTTTTCATTGGTCTTGTCGGCAAAGAATCCACATAGCCTGGCATTAGCAATACTTCTCAGCTGATCTAATTCCTCAGAATTTACTTTATCCCATAGTGCTCTTTTGGCTTCATAAGATAAATTTCCCTCGTCTGAAAGAGAGGCTAGCGTAAAGCTCAACTGGTTCACTCCAGTCTTTATTGGATCTTCAAAAAAGTCCGCCTGCAGGGCTCCCTTCATGGCCTTAGCTTGCTTCTTATTTCTGGCTGCTAGATTTTTAGCAACTTGATGTAATTTATTTTCTTCTTTGTCCAGTGGTGTTACCGCTTTAAAGGCTACATCCGGTATGGCCTCTCTCAACTCACTCACCCGCTCTATTCCAACTAAGCTATCCCCCCATCTCACCTTGTGATCTAAGAAAGCAAGGGTAGTACCAGGGTCATGTGCTTCCAGCCAAAGGGCCACTTTACACAGTTCTACCGCCATTTCATTACGGTCGACTGCGTAAATGCAGTTTGCAATGATTTCTCGTTTTGCTGAGCGCTGCGCCTGCGCCGAAGGCTGCTCTTCACCCGTTCGTATTTGAGCAAGTCGAAGCGCCATACGCCGCGCAGCCCCCAATAAAAAGTGTCCACTACCTGCCGCGGTATCAACTACATTCATCGACAAAATAGCCCGCTCCTGGGCCTGTTTATTATCTCCTGCTTCGGTAATCTTTTGCTCCATAACAGGGTCAAGTGCATGATCTAGTAGCGGCTTAACTAGATCATCAGGGGTATAGTGACTCCCTGTTTTTTCCCTCTCCTTACCTTCTTTAAACCCAAAATGATGATCAGAGACCTCAGGATCTAAGGCCAATAATCCTTCGTATACAGAACCAAACTCTTCTACATTTAGCGCCCCATAATTCACCCGCCGGCGAGTTTTACGATCTTCAAACCAGCTTAGTCCATTAATAAGTGATAAGAGCGCTTCATTTTTGAGCGAGGTACTCTTCAGCAGCGAAAGTACATCCTCAGAAAAAATACCCCCCGCTAGTGCAGGAACAGATAGCTTAGCACCTAAATCCTCGCGTTCAAACAGCGTAAATGTATCTAGCAATCCGTTCCATAAATCCTGTGCTCCTAAGTCTAAATAGACCCTATTTTCTGCGAGTTTACGAAGCCGTTTTAAACTGTAATGCTCATAATACAATTGATACAGAGCGTCTCCTTCCTTATTACGCTTAAATACTAGGCCCCGTTCTTCAATCACTAATAAGAATAGGATGCGGTAGACTAGCTTTAGTAACTGAGCAAATAACGTCCGAGCAAATTCATCGCCACCATTGGCAGCTGCTTCTCTGAGGGAAGTATTGTTGGGATGTTGCAGTAGCGCTGTTCCTACTTCCTCTAAGCCGCTTATAATAGCCTGCCCAAGCTTTTCTCTTATCCGCTCTCCATCCTCTGAGCTTTTCAGGTGATATTCTTCGATTAAGCTAGCCTCGGCTTCCTCCTGCTTTTCAGGCATCCGAGTCACATGACAAAGCCTGTACAGCACCGAGAAGTCAGCGCTTAAATCTTCCTCCATCATCAGCTCTAGATCGAACTCTACGTAGGTAAGCGCCGTAAGCTTTGTGGAGTCACGCAGCAGTCTAAGCTTACTACCATTAGACACAAACGCATATAGATGTTCTGTAGCATTAAGGTAAAGCTGCATTTCAGCGTGAGTGGAATAGCGCCTTTGAAGGCGCTGGTCTAACGACTCTCCCCAGGAAATGATGTTTACTGGACAACCATCTCGGTTGGTAGCGCCGTGCGAAATATTAAAGCTCTGATCATCTGCTTCTCGGTGGGCTCTTTCATGCTCTAATTCATAGCCAAGAATATTAAAGAACGGTATCATCCAGAAGTTACGAGTATCACTAACGCTTAAGGTTCCCTCAGCCTTATCCTTCCGCTCTTTAATGATACTATACTGTTTCTTGGCTGTAGAATAGGCTAGTGCAATAGCGTCTCTAACAGATTCATTCCCCAAGTCAAACTCGGCTGGTCGCTGCCCTTTGAAAGGCGCTCCATTTTCAAGCTCTGATAACTGATCGAGAAGATCAGCCGTTACTATATTACCCTGTATATCTATTGATGGATAGTTCATGAAAACCCTCCACTTAGATCTGGCATGATGACATAAACTGCTATGGGATCAGGTGGTAATACCGGTTCTACTCCAGTAAACCTCTCAGACTTAATCTGCTCACTGTATTTAGTATGAGAGTCAATGAGTTTTTTTGTTCGCTCTCTGGTTAACTCCTCCAGGTACCCTTTAGATCCCTTAAGCTCCGCTGTGACCTGATCTAGCGCTATTGCACGCTGCTCAAAAGGAACATCCGCCGTCGCTCTGACTTGATCCAAAATACCATAGCACTCATTTGGCCCCATTAAATCACCCGCCGACAACTGCCCCTTATATCCCCAAAGGTATAACTCCTCAGCGACCAGTTCTTTGTCACTTTCCTGCGACCTAATAACATTCCTTACCCTGAATAATACCACCACTTGTCGGGTGCTAATACCTTTCTGATAAACCACTGACGCCCTACGAATCCCTATGTCCTCTGAGCGCTCAAAGGCTGATTTCATAAGCTGGGTTGATAAACGCTCTACGAAAGGATGGGTTCTACCCATGTACGTCTTTGATTCTGGATAAGGAGCCTCAAAAGCAAACTCTACACGATCCCGAGATATACGTAAAGTTTCCCATAACGCGTCGTCTATACTCGATTTATCTACTGTGAGCGGGTTTTCAGTAACCACTCGTCCGCCAGAATATTCTAGTGCCAAGGTGATGAACTCTCTGACCGAATCTGGATCACCTAGCACCTCATCGGCGTCAACTAAATCGGGTTCAATCGACTTAGGATCAATACTTAGCTGCTTAAAAATATTTCTAGACTGTAGCTCTCGCTGTTTGGTTTTCTCTAGCTCTTCACTAAGCCTGTCTCGAGCATCCTTTGACTTTTCCGCATCTAAAGCCAAGTGAAGCTGAAGCTGCTCATCACTAAACACCTCATTAGACATGGCCTCAATGAGCGACTCTGACTTTCCTACTTGTATAGTAACCCCGATAGCCTCTCTGATTTCTCGAATTTTTCGAATGAGTACATTAAGAACGGCTTTATCTAAGCTATGATCCCCTGAGTAGGTGATCGCTTTTACGGTTTCTTGAGATTGACCAAAGCGGTCGACCCGGCCTTCACGCTGTTCTAAGCGGTTTGGATTCCAAGGGAGATCATAATGAATGACCGCATCAAAATGCTCTTGTAGGTTAATCCCTTCACTCATACAATCTGTAGCAAATAGCACTCGTTTTTCAGCCTCGTCACATAGCAGGTCAATACGTTCTCTGCGCTGCTCATCATTAAGGCTACTAGTAATTGCTACACTATCAAAAGATTTACCAATGGCTTTTTTTAGCTCTGGGTTCAGTATCTCTTGAAGATATTCTGCTGTTCTAATAAACCGGCAAAAAACAATAGGACGGTATCCATCCTTGACTAACTCTACTAGGTTTTTTAAGAGCTCTTTAGCTTTATAATCGTATTCAATTCCTTTTAATGACTCTAACTGCTCTGCTAGCTTTCGGAACTCTCTAGCCATATTATCTGAGACTTCGGGAGCTTCCATAACTTCTACATCTTGAACTCCTAATCCTTGATCGGTCATCTCGGATTTGAGTTGATGCCGTACCGCATCAACCTCTTCATCTGCGAGTTCAAGCTGTTTGGCTACTTTATTACGTAGCATCAGCGCTCCAGCGCTAGGACTCGAAGCAATTCCTCGTAATAGCATCAGCATCGCCCACTGTTTCATAAGGCCGCGTTCCCGCTTATTGCCATCATTGGAGATATAGGATTTACTCAATCTCCTGGTATTATTCATTACCTCTAGATAGTCAGGATGTAAGCTATAATCACGCTGTATTGGAATACGAGTAGGGAAATCCTTCGAATCTAGCCACTCTACAATATCTTGTCTTCGGCGCTGAACAAAATGCTTGGCTATTTGACGCACTTCTGAGCTGCGCCCATCTAGCTTCGAAAGCAGGTAATCTTTGAATTCTGGTTTGAGTAGCCCTAATAGCGACTGAAATACTTCTTCTTTACCCGAATGAGGAGTTGCTGTAAGTAGCATTAAATGCTGATTGGGATTTTCTGAGATTCGTTTGAGTAATGAATACCTCATCTGCTGCGAAGCTCTAGCATCCGAAGCTGCCGCGTTGTGAGCTTCATCCACTATCACCATTTCTGGACAATTTTCAGCAAATATTGCACGGTATTTTTCACTTTTGAGGTAGTCAATAGAAATCACCATTGCTGGGAGTTTCTTGAAATGATGCTCATTACCATGGTATTTACGATCCAGTTTACCCGCTGTTGCCGAGGATACAATTTCACTTTCAATACCAAATTTCTCAATGAGTTCTGACTGCCACTGATCACACAAGTGGGGAGGACATAATACCGCGAAGCGTTCAATACGCCCACGCTCTAGGAGTTCCTTAAGAATAAGCAATGCCTCAACGGTTTTACCAATACCAACATCATCTGCAATCAGTAACCGGACTACTTCTTGGCGAAGCGCCATGACCAGTGGAACTACCTGATAAGACCTTGGCCGCACAGATAATTTCCCGAAGCATCTGAAAGGTCCAGAACCCGTTCTCAAGGCTAAGCGCGAAGCATGGTATAATAGTTTTCCAGAGGTGATGTTACCAATATCATCACGATGAGGAAAATCCATCTTGGCTGATGATATATCACCAGCATGTAACTCTTTTAGAATCTTTAACGACTCGAGTTCATGCCCACCCAAAGGTTTGAGCGAAAGGATTCTTTCATCAACCTCTGGTAAAATAACCCAATCTCTACCTCTAAAGCTCACCAAGGAGCCAGTTCTGTATTCCATTTCCATTTAGTCCTTAATTTTCGGGAAGCACCACGAATTAGCTGCTATAAAATCTTCTATTTTGTCCTGATAATACCATGCTATCACCGTATATCCAGCTGCTACAAGAGCCCCTCTTTTGGTTTTGTCATCTTCCTCGACGGAAGGCTTATCATGCACACTACCATCAATGAATACCACCGTTTGTGGATTATACACAAAATCAGCATTAGCATAAATATTACTGATATTGACCTGAGCTGCATCCGGTAGCTTTAGACCGTTATCATAGAGATATCGTAGAAAAACCCTCTCATTAGTAGACTTCTCATCACTTTCTGACATCAATTTCTTGAAATGCTCTTCATAGTCTCCTTGCTTACTGGCCTCAGATGTAATGGTAGCTTCCATAAGGGTGGATAGTGTATCCTTAATAAGAGCTCGATCAATTTTTTCATGATCCATCTGATTCCGATAGGAAAGTAAATTCTCGTAGGAAGCTGGTATATTTTTCTTTTCCTCTGGCTCATCCTCTGGAAAACAAAGTTCGTAAGCTTTCTGTACAATTTGCTTGAATAATGAAGGGTTTTCTGAGAGCTGTTTGAGTACGCCAAGGCTGCCTTCTGATTTCTCATAAAACATGACATTAGGTATTTCCTGAGCGCCCATCAGCTCAGATCCTACTTCATCTTCTTCCATATTAAATGCTAATGCAATACCACGTTCAATAGCGTATTGTAGTGTTATAACCCCCTTTGAATCCAATCCTAATTCTTCGGTTGGGCTAAAGTACAATACATCGGTAACTTCCTTTACATAAGGCCGGACTATGACGTCGTGACCTACCAGACCTTCTTTATGAATCTCTTCACGTTTTTTCTTTGTTAAATATTCTCCAGTATTCGGATCAATATGTACTTCTCTGTCGTTTTCAGCGCCGCTTCTATATTCCTCAAGAACTTGATACAAAGTTGCTGATGGTATGTACTTAAGTGAAATCATTTTATCTTCACCGGACTTAATGATTAGCCGGTTACTCTGATCCATCTTAGCCTCATTGGCCTCTAAATAGGTATTTATCAAAAACCCAAAGCGGCTACGCTCTTCTTCCTCACACGATATGTGCTCCCTAGGCTTAGCTTCTACCATATCGATTTCAAGTAGATTTGATAAGGGCTTTCTGTTATCAATGTATTCACCAATCACAGGATCAACGTCCTTACTCTTATTCTTTTTTCCTAGAAGTATGACCCCTGAATCCTTATTGATTTCGGCCTTCTCAAAACTCTCATTGATGCTGTCTTTCTTAAGACTTTTCACGCTAAACTTACTTCCACCATGATAGATGATATTTCCTGGACCAAATTCCCTTATGGCAACGCCTTTGGGGCGTTGGATCAGCTTTATATCCCCACTGCGTTGATGTAGATTGGCGCGCACCGGTACTGACGGGAAGTTGTAGCCAGGGGTAAAGCCCTCATCTGCAAGATAGCGGTAGATGTAAAACTCTGATTCGGTATCTCTAAAGTGATTACGGATACCTTCAAGTTTATTCAACGTTCTTCTGAGTAACTTCTCTTCTCTTTCTAACTCTCTAAACTTGGTTTGATCTACATATGAGTCTCTACGGCTCAAGGTATCACTTACTTTCTTGGCTCGGTCTTTACTGCTTCTATGAAGCTCTATCCAGCGATTCAGTGATTCTTTAAACTTGGCCGGAGCCTCATTAATCCATTGCTCCGTTCGCTGCTCCCAAGCCTCGTCTTCAGAAAAGTTTCTGATAATAGTTAGGAAGCTTTCTTTAAGGTGTGACTTCTGATGCTCGCTTAGTTTTAATTTATCTTGGATGCTAGATTTTAGCTTATAAGACACTAAATCAACTAACTGAACCACTCCCTGCTTACCGCTTGGATCGGCCGAAACAAGCTCATCTAAGTCCACTAACGCTAAGAACATGGCATGCAGGTGAGTCCTTAACAGATCTAGGTTTTCAAGATTAAGTGTTGGCGGGTTTACTTTACCTGCCACTAGGTCAATCTTGTTTTTAAAGTAATGCTGATCATGCGCCGAAGAGGAGGAGCAGTAAGTCATAACCAGCGCCGCCTGACCGCTTCTACCAGCACGCCCGCTTCTCTGAACGTAGTTAGCCGGGTTTGGGGGAGCATTACGCATCATGACCAGTGATAGGGCATTAATATCAATACCAAGCTCCATGGTAGGTGAACAAAATAAAGACTGAATCTTTTTATCAACAAAGTCTTTTTCCCACTGTTTTCTGTCATCCTTTGGCACCAAACCCGTATGGTCTTGAGAAGTGTCTAACCCACCTATTTTTCTAGAGTCTGCATACAGATTTTGAAAGTATTCATTTAGATGATGCTCTTCTTTCTGCTTAACTCTTCTTTGCCTAATCGGGTTTTCATAGATTTCACCAGTCGTATTCTTCGACCAGATTAAAGAGGCTAGATCAAGCCCATAGACGTCAATTTTACCTTTCTTTGTATCAATGGTCGACTTTCGAAGTAAGGTAGAAGTAAGCTTTGAGAACACCTGCTTAATAAAGTCTTCGTACTCTTCTTTGGTGGTAGTAACCCGGCTAATCGCTGGGTAGGTCTGTAGGTACCTTTTTATAGGCGAATTATACCCAGCCGATATATAAGATGTTTTTCTCCATTCCGGTTTCTCTTCCAAGACC
This sequence comes from uncultured Cyclobacteriaceae bacterium, assembly GCA_937146645.1. Classification (GTDB taxonomy): domain Bacteria; phylum Bacteroidota; class Bacteroidia; order Cytophagales; family Cyclobacteriaceae; genus Algoriphagus. Next base: position 4,177 of record CAKZRQ010000028.1, on the reverse strand, counting down.
ACCTTCGAGGGCTGAAGTAGAATCTCATTATCAGAGAGGCCCCATGAACTATTGATCCTATCCAAAATAGTTTTTCTAGCTTCATTTAATGACCCTTCATTTAACGACTCATGGGTGATGGCATACTTGGTTCTAAAGTAATCCATCAATGTATATAAAATTGTTTTCCGGGCTGCGGGATCTAGATCAGAGAAACCTTTAACCGTATTCCAAGCCGTACTATTTGCGACTTCATCTAGATGATCATATTTAAACTTTAGGAGTCCAACCTGTTCTAAATTAGGGAGAGTTACTTTCCACGCTATTGCTAAATCCTCTAATGCTCTGTAGTACAGTAACTGCTCAAAACCCTCTTCATTTTTGGTTTTACCTATTTTAATACTGTCATCATCTGCCGGACTCTCAGCGTAAGACCTCTCGGGTAATCCCAATTTTTTAAAAATAGCCTCGCCTAATTGTACACCTTTCAAATCCTGCTCATCGAGCGCCTGAAGTAGCGCTCGCCTGAACTCAACTACCCGATTAAAATCATTGAAGTGTCCGCTCTGCAGAGCTGTATCCTGAACATTATCACTGAATGTTAAAATCTTGTCCTCAAAGGAACTCAAATTGGCTATTCGAATTGCTTTTAATGCCTCACGATTCAAGATTGTGGTGGATGTACTTCTAGCCTCTGAACTTAACCGGGTTAACTTTGAAAATTCACTCCGTCTACCACTATACAATAAGCCTGAATACGGATCGATCAATAGCGGAGCTGAGATGTACCATGCTGGAGTATCGGTAGCTTTGTTGGTAACCTGACCATCAGAATTGATATAGATTCGCTTAGGCATTCGAACAGCATTTTCTTTTTTGAGCTTCTTACCACTCTTATTCCACCTAAAATAACTGTCAGGCAATAAGTCCTCATCTTCCTTTGACCACAGAGGTTCGTTTTCGTCTAAATCAAAGACGACATAACCAGCCGTCTCGTTTGCCTGCTCATCATCGGTATAGATGCCTGATTCAAAAAGTCGTGGTTTTAACTGCCCATCACTGTCCAATGAAACACATAGAAAGTCCAAACCCGAATCTCTGGAAAAAACTACTGGAAATAGATCTCTACGTTTGTCTGAGTTTGGATCATGAATATATCTACCAGCCTCTAAGGTTATTCGGCGTTCTTGTCTGGGGTCTAGAGTTGCATATACCGAGCCTGTTTGGGCAATAAACTGATGGAGCTTAAAGGGTAATAATTGCTTTCTAGCCTTCTTCTCCTGCAATTCAATGTTTATGTTGTTTAACCAATTTGAATAGCTCTCAAAGTAAGTTTTGGCTTCTTGTGGACTTATTGCTGCAGCCTCCGATAACTTTGTGTAGAATTCATCGATTTCGATTGGTTTTCTACGGACCAAAATATCTTCCCTTGTTTCTACCCCAATGTTATCCTCAATCCAAGCATTCAAAGGGTGATCCTGGAACTCTTCTATTGAAGCGGTTTCGTTGATACCTTTCAGTACTGCCTGTTTTAATGAAGCTTCACTGTAATTATTGATATCAAACTGGCGTTCTAGAGTCTCTCCAATAATTTGAGAGGTACTGAATTTGCGACCAAATAATTTATCCCCTACTCCCGCGATTAATCCTTTTTCATCCTCTAGAGTTAAGTCATCTCCAGAAGCCATAGTTGCTGACGTACCTATAAAAATAATCTCATTTTTGGCAGCTACATCAATTCTCCGGTTGAGTATTCCAACATCCGCACCCTGACGCCCACGAAAAGTATGTAGCTCATCGTATACCACATACTTCAAATTCTTCAGAATATTATCCTTCAGTTGGCGCTCCTGCGAGCGCGTCATCAAATATTCAAGCATGACATAATTAGTCATGAGTATAGTAGGCGGATTAGCTATGATTGCTTCCTTTTGCTCGCGAGTTTCTTGCCCAGTATATACTCCCACGCTAATTGGAAACTCACCCGAGGTAGTCTGGCTTTTTTCGAAGTTTTCTTTATATCCTTGAAACTCATTTCTCTGCGAGTTTACCAACGCATTCATCGGGTAAACCAATAGCGCCATGACTCCATTATGACCACCACTTTGAAAGTAGTCGTTAAATATACTGGCAAAGAATGTGAGTGATTTACCTGACCCTGTACCAGAAGTTACTATGAATCCCTCACCCTTGGACCCTACTTCTATGGCATTCACTTGGTGAGTATAGAGATCATAACCCTCAAAGCAAGCCTTAGCTTGATCATGAAGTATGCTACTGTCTATCTCTGAGGTCTTCTGCTTTACTTGAAATGAAGGATTAAATTGAAGCAGTGGAGATGGCCATAACTCACCATTATCTAGCTTTTTCTTGACTAGGGCATCGATCCGGCTATCCTTTATGTTTACAAAGGAAGTAACATACTCTTTATAAGCCTTGATGATGTTTTCGTGTATGGAGAATATTGACATACTTTTTAACTACTTTCTAAAATTGCTACTATAAAAATCAATAGGATTATAATTGCACAAAAAATTACAATAGCCCCCAAATAAGCCGTTTGCCTTTTATAAGAAGGGTCATTTAGAGCTCTTTCTCTGTTTTCTATAGCTTTCATTTTTTGGAGTAATTGTTTTTCTTCTTTCTTTTTTGCCTTTAATTCATTCTCCCATTTAAGCCTTTCAATATTGACTTTCGCCTCATGGTCTCTAGCTATTACTATAAATTGATTGGTTAACTCACTAACTCTGAATTGTATGTAAAGCGACTCAATTACTTCCTTATTGCCTTTCGCTTTTTCTACTGCTTTAAGCTGGATATGTGGCTTGTAATCACCCTGTTTAAGTTCTTCAGCTACTTGTTTGTAGGCAATATTTTCAAACTCTTTATTGGATAAATTCCACCAGGATTTATCCTTTATACCATCCCAATATTCCCCAAATATTTCCTTTATTTGTTCACTGTCCATACTCGCTATTTAGTCTCTAACCAAAGAGCTTCATTATACAATTAAGCTTGGTTTCAATCAATTTAATTACAACTGCTTAATTAGCTGGGAATTTGAAATCCTTTCTATTCAATATATTTAACAGCTATGCCAAAACCTGTCCTACCAATTATCCATTTTATCGTTAGATGACCACTTTCAACCCGAAATAAAGGTTAAGAGGTAATTACGGATGATCTTTCCACTATTATATTAATTGCTAGTTCATCAATTTATCCTCATTATTTGATGTAGTAACCTGAATAAAACATGAGTACGAAGCAAGGACTACATCAACAGCCCACATCAACCCGAAACCTAGTGTAACCAACCCAAAAACTAATAAGTGACCGAATTAGAACTGATCATAGACTTACATAAAAATTCCGAGAGACAAGGGCCCGGAAGTGAACATGACACACTAAGAGCACTTGGGTTATTGAATTTACCGACCGACCAAAATTTGAAAGTGGCGGACATAGGTTGTGGTTCAGGTGGACAGACGATTACACTTGCCAAAAACTTGAACGCACATATTACAGCCGTTGACTTGTTTCCGGAGTTTTTGAATGAACTCAATGAGAAATCTCAACAATTAGGATTCAATGGCAAAGTCGTTACGCTTGAAAAATCAATGGACGATTTACCGTTCAAACAGAATGCATTTGACCTTATATGGTCGGAAGGTGCGATATATAATATTGGATTTGAAAACGGGCTAAAAAAATGGAAGAACTATTTGAAAGTGGGTGGCTATTTGGCGGTGAGTGAAATCACCTGGATCACTCCATCTCGACCAAAAGAAATTGAGGAATTTTGGAAAGCTGAATACCCTGAAGTCGATATAGCGTCTAACAAAATCAAACAATTAGAAAATAATGGTTATTCGCTCACGGGATATTTTTATTTAAGCCAAGACAGCTGGATGGAGACCTTTTATAAGCCCATGCAAGCAAGATTCGAGACGTTCCTGGAACGCAACGGCCATTCAGAATTGGCAAGAAAAGTAGTCGAGGATCATCAGGCTGAAATCGACTTGTATCTACAATTCAAGGATTATTTTAGTTACGGGTTTTACATCGCGCAAAAAAAAGTTGAGCACTGGGCAAAATCATATAAAGAGAGAGCGGCAAATAATGAACATCAGTGAAAAAAGTGTCGGGCTCTTGGGGCTAATGTCCGTAGTTGCGATCATACTCGTGTTGCTAATTT
>CAKZRQ010000027.1 GCA_937146645.1 uncultured Cyclobacteriaceae bacterium | reverse complement strand
AAGTGGGTGTTCATAGAGAAACCCACGTTGGAAACCAACATGAGCAAAGCAAGCGATATGGAGATTATTCTTTTCACTTATAATGCAATATACGGATTTCTTACAGAGAAGGGTTTATAGAATTTTGAGAAATGATTACAGAATTTTGTAACGACCTAAGTGAAAACAAGCATAGCTGCAGCCATAGCTACCATGGATAGATCCTCTACAATGGTGACTGTACTCATGGGTAAATTGAATACATCTCCCAGGCAGGCACATTTGATCTTCTTCTTGTTCAGGTTGCTTTTAATCACTCCGATGCTGCTTATGCCCAAGACGATAACTGTCACCATGTTTGTGAAAAACGGTGCAATATTCAATAAATAGAGCAATCCCAGGGCTAGTTCAACAAATGGGTAAGCGTATCCCCAGGCTTTCCATTTAGCGGCTACTATATCGTACATTCGATAAGAGTTCGCAAAGCCTGTCAAGTTTAGCAGCTTGAAAAAAGCAAAGACAATGAAGAACCCTGCCATAAAGTGGCGCATCCACAACATCCCCGAAAATTCATTGAATGGGTATTGGCTCAAAGCTGTTACCACAGCAATGAACCCTACAATAAGGATCAGTGGTTTGTAGGTGGTAATGGACTTCTCAGCGAGTGGTTCTTGTTTTTTGATCTTAGGGAGCGGAGCTTGTACGGTCTCTTGATATTCTTCAGAAATGGCATAGTTCCCTACCTTTTTTAATGCCAGATTAATTTCTCCAAGGTCTAAAGATTCATCGGAGATAATCTTTGCCTGTGGGTATTCCAGTTGAATAGCGGCTTCTTGTATCTCTTCGATTCCATTGATCGTTCTCTTCACTTTGGCCAAACAGCCAGTGCAAGTCATTCCGGTAATTGTATATTCTTTGGTCATCTTGTTATCGTATTAATTGTCACGATACAAAGATGATCGGTAAGCTGCTTGTGGCTGTTACACAATTTTGAAAAAGGCTTATGAGATTTTGATCACAGCTGATCCAGTGATTGCCGTCCCCGATTTCTCATTTTCTTAAAAGCTGTGGGGGTCATGCCCGTCTCTTTTTTGAATTGGGCGGATAGATGGGCTACACTGCTGTAGTCCATTTGATGAGCAATCTCTGAGAGCGTTAGCTCATTGTAAAAGATGAGCTCTTTCACTCGCTCTACTTTTTGTTTAAGGATAAACCGCTCAATAGTGACTCCTTCGACAGAAGAGAAAAGCCTGCTGAGAGAAGAATACTCCTGGTGCAGTTTATCAGCTATTAGGGTAGAGAAATTGATATTTAAGGCTTCTTTGTTGTGATGAATTTGATCTACAATGATCGCTTTGATCTGTCCGATCAGTTTCGACTTTTGATCTTGAAGCAACTCAAAGCCTCGTGCTGCCAGTAGTTCCTCCAGCTGTGATTTCTGATCACTCGTGATGTTGTTTGGTGTATGAACTTCTCCGAGTTCAATGGAGGAGGTTTCTATATTCAGGTTATCCAAAATGTCCTTCACTGTGTCAATACAGCGAGGACAAACCATGTTTTTTATGTAGAGGGTGTTTAGCTTCATTTTGTTTTAATCTGATATTTTTTCATCACTTATCAAATGATTTGATCAACAATCCTCTAACTCACAATTTTCATTTTGTCCTTCAAACTCAATGGTAATGTGATTGATCGATTCATCTTTTAACTGTGTTCTTACTCGCTCTTTGAGCTTAGCTTGTTCTGAAGGTTTGTAGTCTTTATCCAATCGAAGATGAAGAGTAAGAATGTTGTACTGACCGTCCATTGACCATGCGTGGCAGTCATGGATGTCAGTAACTTTTGATATGTTCTTGAGCTTTTGCCGAATGTCGTCAATGGAAATTTCCTCGGGAATGCCCTGAAGAATTACTAACAGGCTCTTTTTGAGATTTTTGTAAACATTGTATAATACAAAAAGTGAGATAAGTACGGAAAGTAATGGGTCAATGAATGGAGCATCTGTGTACATCATAATGATACTTCCAATCAATACAGCCACCCATCCTAAAACATCTTCCAACAGATGAAGTGATACTACCTTTTCATTTAGAGATTCCCCTTTACGGAGTTTGAAAACTGCGGCACCATTTACCAAAATTCCCAAAATAGCGAGATATAGCATTCCTTGAACATTGGTTTCTCCAGGATTGAATAGCTCAGGAATCGCCTTTGTCAAAATAAAGATTGATCCAGCCACTAACACAATCGAATTGATTATCGCACCAAGCAATGAGAATCGTTTGTAACCGTACGAAAATGTTTTGGTTCTGCCCTTCTTGGATAGCTTCTGGAAATACCACGAAAGCCCTAGACTAAAGCTATCTCCTAAATCGTGCAACGCATCTGAAAGGATCGCTAAACTATTGGTGTAAAGTCCTCCAATGATCTCAATAATGGTAAAGCTAAGATTGAGAAAGAAGGCAACTTTTACATTGCCCTCTGAGTGGTGATGTGAATGATCGTGATTATGTCCCATAGTTTTCTAATCCTGCTTTTTTGAAAATTGATAGCAATTCTTCAGAAATTGGAAGTGGTTTTAAGGGGGGGGGTATTTGCTCCACCCGTATTACCAACAGGTATTTTTCCAACAAACGATTTAACTCCACCAATCAAGAGTCTGGGAATTTGACCAATCACTTCTTTGGTGTCTTTGATGTGGATTCCGAATAAGAGCATTTTCCAGTGTACATAACTGTGATGGTATGGGAATGCCTGACCGATTATATGTGCACGCTCTAAATGATTCCATGCCGATTGAAGTTGCCCTGCATCGAAATACCTTTTGTATTCCATCAACTCTTGATCGAAGTAGGGGGCTAGATTTTTGGGCATTCTCGTATATAGCTTCATGCTTACCTTTTTAAAGTTCAAAAATGAATCCTGCATTGATGATCCTTCCATCAGTTGGTGCCCAGATCTCCGGAAAGTCAGGTTTGAAATGTTTGTCAACCTGGAAGTTCTCTAACCTATGTTGTCGGGTATCGGTGAAGTTCTCGAAATTGATATATAGGCTTAGTTTGTTGATCTTACGCATGACCATAAAACCCATCATCCAATAGTCATCGGTTTGTGTTCGATCACTTCTGAACTGTGTCCCTGTGTAGTAGGCTTCATATCCAATTCGCCATTTATCTTCCACTTCATACATCAGCACTGAACCGATATTGTGCTTAGGCGTGAGCGGCTTTTGCTCGTTCAGATTATCGTACTTTAATCGGGTATTGATTAAAGCGTAATTGGCAAATAGCTTAAAATCACGATAGCCAAGTTTGATGTTGGTCTCTATTCCCTGACTCGTTACTGGCCCATCTGCATTTTCATAAAAGAATTGTCCGGCATTGTTCTCTCTGAATACTAACGCATCATTGAGTCGTGTGTAGAAAAAGAGTTGATTGACGGATAATGTCCACTCATCACCAAGTAATGTCTGGTAGTTGATGTCAAGATTACCACCAATAGACCGCTCAGCTTCTGTACTGGTGCTGATAGGTAAAATACCTTGATAGGTCAGGTTTTCGGCATCTTCCGTGAATATAGTTGGGAGCTTGTAACCCAATCCACCACCGATACGGGTTGACCAAGAATCATTTATTTTCCTCAGAATTGAAAGTCTTGGTAAGGCAAAAAAACCATAGTCCAGATCATAGTCAAATCTCAGCCCTGTTTCTACTGCATACTTCTCAGAAAGATCAAATGTATTTTGGGTGAAGGCTCCAAAAGTCGTGTAGCTATAGTCACGTTCTAGCGAATCAAACGGGTTCTCATCAAACTTATCTGTGTACAGGTTCACTCCTGAAATCCAGCAGGATCGAGAGGTGCCAAAGTTATAGGCGACCTCACTAAAAGAAGACCATTGCTTACCCATGAAGATGAAATCAGGTTCTGTAATCTCACGCTCGAAGTAAGTAAGACTGTTTTTGATACTAAGCGACCTGTTCTCATCTATCTGATTTTGATAGGTTAGTTGATAGGAAAGTCGATCCGATTCATTTTCCTCAGTGAATTGATGGATGCCATTTTCATCATTATTTATCACTTCCATATCACCACCTAAACGATTCTCTACTGTACCATTCAATGTCAAGCGTAAGCTTGATTTTTCATTTGGGTAATAGAAGAATGAGGGATTGAGGGTTAGACTCCTGATTCTTGGAATGTCGCTAAAGTCATCATTATTGGGGTCGTATGCTTCTTGTCGATTAGCCGAAGCATAGAATGTGAGTCCAAATTTATTGAATCGCTCAGCATAGAACCCATTAAGGGTTGTCCCCAAGGCTTGCGTCTGATCTACCATAAGCCTGAGTTTCCTTTCTTCTTGAGGTGTGTATGTAACGAGGTTGATCAAACCAGCAATCGCACCCCCTCCAAAAAGAGTAGAGTTACTTCCCTTAATGACTTCCACTTGACGTAAGTCCAATGGAGGTATTTGCATGATACTTAGCCCACTAGAAAATCCACCGAATAGGGGAAATCCGTCTTTCAGAATTTGGGTATACCGACCGTCCAAACCTTGTATTCTGATACTTTGATTGGCTGAACTGGCGGATGTCTGCTGCATCTGGATGCCAGTGCTTTCACGCAACACCATAGCAATATTGGAGGATTTCATGATGGCTTTTTCTTCCAATTCCTCTGAGCTTATGGCTTCTATTCTTGTTGGGATGTCGTCAATGGTTCTGCTGCTGCGAGTAGATGTCACAATGACTTCTTCGAGTTCTTCACCTTCAACTAATTCAATGATTTGAACATCGGTCAAAGGGAAAATATATGTTTGTGTGAATGGGCGATAACCCACAAAAGAAACAGAAACCTGAATGGTATCAGTATCAATATTGGGTATCTCAACATAACCACTGAGGTCTGCAACAGCTCCTTTTGTGGAGCTTATTTTTACTGTTGCTCCTAATAGTGGTTCGTTTTCTTCCGCATCTACGATACGGGCTTTAAACGTATTTTGGGCTTGTGCTAATGTTCCTGTCAGGATCATCAGCCATAGAAGTATGTATTTCATGTGTATTGTCTTTTTCTAAAAAGTCACATGGAATTCACATTAAAAATTCATCCTATTTTAGTGAAAATCTAGCGTCTGAATTATTAATGTTCATTTCATTTATATGAATTCTTAGTCTTTATTAATGAATAAACTTGATAGGATTAGGCTACTAGGTTTGATTCATTAAAGGGTGGGGGGTCCCAGATAGAAAAAGAGATTCTGGATAAAATTGGAAATGACTGATCCGATGGATGACTACAGAAAGAAACGAATGTTTTCAGACAAAATGTGCAGTGCTGCGTAACGTGCGAATGGCAGCAATGACACGTACAAAATGGAGAACATAGATCATGTTGATCGGTATCTTGATGAATGTCGTGTGATTCTATAGAAACAGCCTCATTCGTGCTTGGCTCGTCTGCACATGGCAATAACGCCATTGACAGAATTAGAAGTGATAATATGAATGATGTAACCTTCACAATACAATGATATGAAGGAAGCAGTGCAACCTGTTTGCAAAGTTTAGGAGCAGTTTGCGCAAGTGCCTTTATACACCATACTGGCACTAGCTGCCTTAAAACCTGAAGGGATTTGAGTTTGGGGTATTTTGGATTGTGTTAGGCAATAAGTCTCATCACATTTGATGCAATGAAAATGAATGTGCTGGTCTTGGGGTTCGCATTCACAGCCTTCCTCACAGAGCGCATACTTGACTGATCCTGTGCCATCATCAATACTGTGAATCAGCTTCTTATCTTCAAATGTTTTGAGCGTACGGTAAAGCGTAGCTTTATCGGCTTGCTCAAACTTTGCATCCAAATCACTCAAACTGATAGCAGAACCAGATTCAACCAGTTTTCTGAGCACCAAGAGGCGCATGGTGGTGGGTTTGATTTTTCTCTTTTCAAGTCTGTTTTCTAATTCGCTCATAAAAACCAAAGATTGTCTTTTCCAAATTCAGGTATTTCATTGCCATCAAAATGAGGGAGCATTTCTGCTACCATTTCAGGGTATTTGATGGTAACTGGTAAGTTCTGTTGTCTTACTGATTTCCAATACATTCGACTGAACTGATATACCTGATCAATCAGTTCCTTTACTGTCTTATATTCCTCTACCAGCTCTTTTTCTGTACAAAAGATTTTCAGCTTTATCGGGAACGGAAAGCCGTCATGGAAGCTGTAGAATTTTGGGCTGTATCTTGTGTTGTTGAATAGCAGGAACTTGTTGTATCCAACCTTTATGAAAGTGCCACTCATTGGCATAAGGTCTTTCCAACTGTTATCAAATGCAACAATGTCTGAGGATTCTGTCTTGTTGATGGAAACTATAAATACTGGAATGTCTAATCCAAGGTCTTTGAGGCCGTCTTCTATCGGTTGTAGTTCATCTTGCCTCATACTCTTGTAGAAGTGTATAACAAGCCGTTTGATGCCTGTATTTACATTTGCATACTCCTTTACTGCTCTGATGATTGAACCTGCCAACTCCTTTGTTTGGTCTTTCTGGAAGCATTCAAAACGGTTGAATTTCCCATTGTTAGCGAAGCTAAAAGCACTACCTATATATTGTATATCAACCTCTGAGTTTTTAAATGCTCCAATTCCTACTATTAATTCATTTTTGAGCCTTGTATCAAGTTTCCAAGGGATACCGTTCAATTTGGCTAAGATGGCGATTGCAATATTGGGTAAGCTGTAATAGTACTTTTCATTAGTCATTACTTTTTCTCCATCAATCACTTGTGAAGACACACCTTCCTTTAGAAGCAACTCTTTGAGCTTATAGTATATCTTCCTTCTTGATTTGTCTGGTGTGTTCTTGGAGAATGGACTGATATAAATGGCGATGTATTGAATATCGGATTCAAAATGTTTATTGGTAACCGCTTCATAGATTTCTGGCCATGGATTGTCCCTATCTTCAAACCTGATACTGAATCCTTTTTCAGTATGGTAAGGTGTATGAATAAACTTGGTCAAACCTTTGAAGCCAAATTCTGATCCTTTGAAATATCCGTCCATCTTCTGGGCGATATGTTGATCGTCCTTATGGAAGATGAAAAAGAAATGGATTTTAGAAGTAGAGCTGAAATCAAAGGGGCCATGCTCTTTCATTCCATCCATTGGCACAATGCCAGACTTTTGCTCACCGAATAAAAGGCGGTTACTGGAGTTGTTTACAGACCCTATATTGATTTTATTAACCGGTATGAAACCAGTTGAAGAAATAGGGATAATGGATTTGAACTCTTCTGTATTTAGGAATTGAGAATAGAACTTGTCGATTCCTTCTCTAAATTTTTTGTACTTATTGGTTTTGTCCGGAGCTTCCGTTCCTTGCATTAATGCATCTCTGATTTCGAAATTCCATACTGGATACACCTTGTCATATTCTCTTTTGCCACTATCAGGCAACTCATCAAAACGGTACAGACCCTTTTCATACACTACCCAATTAATATCTGTCGGTGATACATCCTCTAATAGGGTGGAAACAGGAACTTTGAAGATTTTGGATTTACCTTCAAATGTCACCAACAATTCCAAGCTATCAGAAACTGTCTTAAACTGTACTTTAAGGGAGAAGCGGTCGAATATCTTGTACTGGCCAGTGGTGTCTTGTTTGGTACTTGGAAGCCAAACTTCTGTATCACTGATAAAATTGGGCTTTACTAAAAATCCTTTCCTTTTGAAATGGCTATGAATGAGCGAATTGTAGTATCGCTTTAATACTGAAGTGGAAAAGGTTGAATTACGGATGGTATATGACCTTTCTTCACCCTGCTCATTTTTTTTGGTTTCAAACTGTGGACTTGTCGGTTTTGATACTGCTAAGAAACCTTTCTGCTCAACGGTAAATGATGTGTAATAATGGTCTTGCTCTCCATACTTTTCAATAACCTCATCAGGCACAAGTGATTTGTACATTCTTGTGAGGTTGTCTTGTTCCTGGTCAGTGAAGTAAAAGGTTTGTTCTTCCTGAGGGTGATTGAATGTGAGTATATTGAAACAATGGCTAGGCATAAAGATGTACTGTTTGGTTAGTTCATTTTTTTAATTGTAATTTTTTTAATGCCAATTCGACAATTTCCTCAGCTAGCGGTTCTTTGATTAAATCGTATGCAATTTTTTCACTATATGCTTGAACGAGTAATTCCTCTTCTGTAACCTTTAAAATCAAAGCGAGCTTTTCAATTTGTTTTCTTGTTGGAAGTCGATCACCATTCTCAAACTTGCTTATCATAGAGGTGTCCACATCTGTAGCAGCAGCGACTTGTCGCATTAATAGCCCTTGTTTTGTTCTTAATGCTTTCAGTCTAGAACCGAAGTTATCCATGTTGGCAATATGTTACTTGACAAATAATGCCAAATATAGGAAAGAAAAAGAAGAAACGAAGTAGGTAGATTTGTGGATTTAATGTTTCAGGATTTTAAGGAAATGGAGGATACCAAGGATTAATTTTCCTTAGCATCCTCAGAATCCTGAGTATCCTCAATCGAGGTGTTTATGTAGTTGTCCTGAGACTCACGGTGAAGCAGACCTGATTTGCAGAAGTCAGTGATATAGCCCTCTGCCGTTTTATGAGGAATATTCAAAGCTGTTGCCACTTCCAAGTACTTCTGACGGTTGAAGTGCTTGGGTAGCTTATTCAAGAACTTCTCTTTCCTATTTAATCGAGTAGGTTTCTGTACGTCTTCCGGGAGTTCTGCAAATACTTTACTCGAATGCTTTACCAACACTTTGACCATTGCAAGCGAAGCTTGAAAGTCTCTTTCTTCACAAATCATCTTTGATGATGTTTCACCAGTCTCCATGATCCGCAAAGCGGAGAATATCATGCAGAAACGATAGGCAATCAATCCCAACCTTCGGATGGTTGCCATGTAGTCGATTCCTTGAATGCTCATATACTTTTCTTGTATCTGACCAAAGAACTGATTGAATTGGTCTTGCTGGTCAGCGGTGAGAAAGAATTGAACATCCTGTCCAGCTTTCAACGAACTGTAAAGGTTAAAGAACTCATTTCCTAACGCATCAAAGTAGTCATCTAATCCATTGGTAGTTTGCGAAGCAAATACATTCTTCCACACTGGCCGAACATTCATGTAATAGAATATGAAACGGCTGAATAAGCCGTTTTCTGCATTCGGGATTAGTGCTGCTACTTGCTTGGGCGTACCTGAAAGGACAGTAGAAAGACAAGGGCTTTCTATGTCCACATATTCACGGTCTGTCCTGCGATAATAGGAAATAGTCTCATGGTGAAAGGCTTTTCTAAAACCGTCACTATAATTGCCGTAATCGCTCTTAAAAGCATGTGCAAGTGTGTCACCCTCAGTTTCAAATATCAGTCCTTTACCGTCACTATCACCCAATAATTGATAAGCTCCTGTGGAGCTGTTATTGGCGGGGATAAAGAGCATCTTTTCGGGTGGCTTCTCGGGTTTCTCTATTCCTTCAACTTTCCCTTTGTTGGCGTTGTATTCAGCCAATTCCAGTTCGTAATGTTGCTTGTGGAGTTTGGCTTGCTCCCTGAACTCTTTGTGTACTGGATTCACTAGTTGGCGACAATGCACCAAACGACCTTTACCTGCCGAGGCTTGGGCGGTAATGAATAGAAACAGATTGGAATAGACACGCTTGCCATCATAAATACCTGACACTTTGGGTAAACAAGCACTAATAGCCACTAAGGAGCCAAGGAGTAGAATATCCCTTTCCTCATTGGAAGTGGCTATCTGTATTACCTTTTGCAAAAACTCAGGAAGTTCAGGAAATAAGGAATCAGAAAAGGTTGGCATTTGTTCCGGTTCTTTCTTGATTTCTGCCTGAGTATTGAGATTCTTGCTATGATTCTCAGACCTGCTTGCAGGGCTGTAGGCTTGTCTTTCCTGCTTTGGTGTAGTCAGTGGTATTCCTGCTTCCTTGGCATGATAGAAGAAGGTTTTCAGGGAAACTCCCTGACCCCTTGCCTTCATGCAATTATCAAACTGCTTGTCGCATTCCTGTGTGGAATACTCAGGATGATATTGACTAACACGGTGAAACAGGTTTCTACCTGTCTCACCAAACTCATCCGCAAAGGCAAAGCCGATGTTTACCCAATCGCTGTAAGCGGAGGTGACATCTATGTGGCTGGCCTCAATGCCTTGAATGATTCGTTCAACTTCTTCGAGTTGTGTACTTGTATTGTATTTGCTTTGCTCTGTAACTTTTACTTGCTGCCCTGGCTTATCAAGCCATTCCAACGGATTGAATGTTTTTCGCTCCATAACCTATATGTATTTAGGGTTGATGAATATTTCTGTATCGTGCGGAAGGAAACATGCTCTTGAAATGTCCTTTCCTGACTGGTCTACTTCTAATTGATAGGTGTGGGAAACGTAGTTTGCCACTGCCTTGAAATAGTCCTGGTGTTTTGCCTGTGTCAAGTCAATCGGTATTACCCATTTCAACCCATCACCTGAAGGAGATACAAACAGTAGCTCCGTTTCAAAATAATGGTCATCGAGTAATGATTGCTTGAGCGTTGGGATGTCCTCAATGTGGTCAAAATCGATTGTAAGCAAACCTGAATGTCTTTGGAGGTTTGCATCATTCCGCTTAGAGAATGAGCCTGAGAAGGTCACATAATCGAAGTTTTGAGCCTTGTATTTTCGGGCATCTTTTGGCTCTGAGATGTTGCGAAGTGTACTTGTACACGAAGCAAAATCATTGCCTTTGATGAGATGGTACACCTCAATCAAGGAGACTTGGCGACTTGGTTTCACATTAGAAACAGGCTTTTTGAAATAGCTGAATACTGGCGGTGTAGGCTTTTGAATTTCAGGAATAGCAACCGCAGGTTGCGTTTCCTCTTGATGATAAAAACCTCTTTCCTTGCCAATTCTCAGGTATAGTTCTTCATTGATCTTTTCGAGAAGGGCTTGCCCTTCGAGGCTGAAATGCAATGAAGCAAAATCAAAGATATTGCCCTGTGCAATGGCTTCTTCTGTATCTGTGTGTGTAGCAATGCCGTCAACTACTTTAACCATCAATGTGGGCTTGTCCGCATTGAAAGGATTCTTAGCAGGTTTGCAGTCCCGTCCCGAAAGGGATAGGACTGTTTCACCCTGATAGTAGTGGCGTAATACATGGGCATAGATATTCAAGCCGTAATGTGTCTTTCTCAAAATGGCTTCTCTACTGATCTCCATAATGCTTTGATTTTGAAGGTGAGTAGTTGGATTCCAGTAAAGCTTCCATATCAGAAACTTTGTAATAGAACTTGCCATTGATTCGGCTGTAGGGAAGAACCCCACTATCCCGAAGGGATTGAAGGGTTCTTTTGCTAATGTGCAGCGTTTGCATCACTACCTGACCATCAATCCATTCGTCACTGAATTGCTCCAATCGTGACTTATGGAAATTGAGGAGGTATGCTTTGATTGTTTTTATGTCTTGAGCTACTGTCAAGAGCATATCGAAAACCTCTGTCATAGCTTTACCCTCCCTTTTTTGATTAGGTAATCCGCAGCTCTGCGGTCTATTTCTTCCTGAGTAGAATTGCGGTTGCGAAGCAACCAGCTTTCTAACTCCGTTCTCTTGAAATAGAGCTTCTTTCCGTTTGGCTTGTAGTGTGGAATATTACCTCCACTTGTCAACTTGTATAAGTGTGACTGTGAAAGCTCCAAGTACTGGCAAGCCTCATTGAAGTTTAAAACTTCTTTCGTGTAAATCCCCTGGCTCTCAATTAGGCGTTGGAGATTTTCAAGACGTTCAATTATTTCGTCCATCTTAAATCGTATTAAGAATTAATGAATGGACTCTTGGCCAAAAGTCATATCCGATTGTCGAATACGATGCTAAAGTAGGAGGCTAAAAGGGGCGTTATGAGGCTCTAAAGCATGGTGCAGTGTAGAGTGCAGAGTGCAGAGTGGGCTGTAAAAATTGATAGTCCACTTTTAAGGTAAAAGAGGACTAAACAAAAACAGAAAAAAGATAAAAGGAGTATAGTGCAGAGTGGACTATATCAGGTGCGAAACTGCCTTTTCTATTTTATCTCCTGTCAGGTTCGGTCTTTTTAAAGACCTGAACTTTGACCTGTCAAAGGAATTCCCATCAGTATCAACGAAGCATAGGCAAGTCACTTCCCATTGCTTTTGCTTTAGATCATCCACCAACTTATGTTCTGAGTATATCAGCTTAATGAAATAGAATAGCTCGCTGATATTTCCTGTCCATTCTATAGGTGTTTTGATTTCACCTCCTGAGAATACCTTTTTGAAGTTGAGTAGGGTTGTGGATTTGCTAATGAAATGATTCAGCTTTAGGCTATCCCATAAATCGGTCAATTTATCTGGGTTGGTGTTTAGCTGCTTGTAGGTAAATGAATGAAATGAATTTGCCGTTGCTGCGGTTTCCGTTTTGGCTGCTGGTAATGGTTTGGATTCAACTTCAATTACTTGAACTGGTTTCAAGAAATGTTTGTCCGGGACAGGTTCTAAAAGTAGTTGGCTGTAAAAGTCCTCCAGTATGAATTGATCTTCTATCCAAGTGCTGAAAGCATTTTGGATTTCTAAGTAAAGCTGCATGTATGCAAGCTTTAGAAGCTGTAAGATGAATGTGTTTGCCTTGTGAGTTTGGTCTAATTCAAAGGATGTTTTTTTAGTATCTATGTACGTCAGTGCATAGTCCTTTTCTTTAATGAGCTTTCCAAGGTCTTTTAAACGTGTTTTAATCCGCTTGTTAAGTGTGTCTTCAAGCCAATACTTGATTAAGTTTTCGTTGTTGTCCTCCTTGATCAGCTCGACAAGCCTGACACATTCTGATTTGACATTATTCAATATTAGTTTGGAATAGTACTTTGTTTTGTGATCGAATGGCCTGTGAAAGCTGATTTCATATTTGAATTGAAAATCTGTGGAGGCTTCCTTTACGCTACTGAGTTTGGAAGCATACTTTTGATCAAGGCTGTTTTTTCCTAACCAAGGGCGAAGCTCTTGGTACAGGATGTCGTCAAGTAATTTGGTTTGATTGCTCATAGGTCAAGTTTGATTTTGTTGGCTGCTTCCTGTTTCTTTTCATCTATGATTTTGGCATAGACTTGGGTGGTCTTCAATTCCTTATGGCCTAAGAGCTTTGAGACTGTGTAAATATCAGTTCCTGCCGTAAGCTGCAAAGTGGCATAGGTATGACGGGCACAATGGAAAGTGATGGTTTTGGAGATACCAGCTTTCATCATCCATTGTTGCAATTTCAGGTTATGCCATGCAGAGTATTTCAATCCTTTGAATACTCGCTCTTCTGGAGCTTGCCTTTCACCGAGCAAGCCAAAGGCTTGTTCTGAAATAGGGAGGGTTTCTGCTCCCTTGGTTTTCTTTTGTCTGAATCGGATGTAATACCCGTTATCATTTGAGTGCTGCACCTCTGACCAGAGTAGCTTATTAATGTCTGACCACCTCAGACCTGTAAGGCATGAAAATATGAATGCCGTTTTCATCTGAGGTATTTCACATTCCGTATTGGCCGCTGCTTGAAGTTCCTCCAAAGTCAGAAATTCTCTTTCAGGTTCACCTTGTTTAAAGGCGTCAACTCCTTCACTTGGGTTGGTAGGTAGAATGCCGTCTTTCACTGCTTGCTTTAAAGCTGCTCGCAGCTTGTTAAAGTAGGAGTACTTAGAATTTTGAGATAGTTTCTGGTCACCATGTGCAATAGCCTTCTTATCAAGGTAGTATTTGAAATCCTGAATAAACTGTCGGTCAATATCTGAGAAGGAAACCTCATAGGGACAGAAAGCCTTTAGATGTTTCAGCATACTTGTCCAATTGCCGTAATTGCCAGGGCTATCCTGCCTCTGGTTAGCCAGTAGCTCAATGTATGCAAGGAAGCTGCCTTTCAATTTCTCATTATCTCTGAATCCATAAACACCGTTTTGGATTTCGATTTGTCGCTGTGCTCTGATAGTCTCAGCTAATTGAAGGGTCTTTTTGTTGACTTCCTTTTCCTCTTTGGTCTTTGCATTGGGAGAAAGGTATAATTTGAGGTATTCGGTTTTCCTTTTCCCTTTGTGGTAGTAGTCTAGGTATAGACTGGTCTTGCCACCTTGATTGCGTTTTCTTAGTGTTACTTTCATGCCTGAAACAGTTTTTCGATTTCTTCTCTCTTAATGATGGTACGGCTACCAATTTTCGCAGCTTGAATTTTTCCGTTCTTGATCTGACGGTACAGAGTCATTCTACTTGCTCCAAGTAGTTTGCAGGTTTCGGCAATACTTAGAAAGTCTTTGTCTTTGACTTGTTCCTGATTGTATTCCTGTTTCTGTACCGCAGTAGGGGCAATCTCCTGTACCTTCTGATCTCTCTTGCGTTTCTTGTAGGCACGCTTGGCACAGTTATCACCACAAAATTTGGTCACAGTAGTCTTGGCGATAAACTCAGTACCGCAATGCTGACAGATTTTGGGAACTCGAATGTTGCTGCTCATGGTGTTTCCTTTTTCTGCTTGTTTCTGTATCAGAGTGTATCCCCTTGTATCAGAATGTATCTCTATGTAACATCATCTCGCCTCGATCTTAAAAATTTGTTGCTAACAACAAATATTGATTGGTCAGCAACAAATTAGAAACGAAAGATAGGAAAAAAATAGGAAATTTAGCAACAAGAAAAGGAAGTAAAAACAGCCTAAAAGTAAGTAAAAGAAGGGTTTAGCGTACTATTCGAAAAGTAATTACTTTCCGATACAAAACTTGCTAAAAATATTGGCAAGGAGATCATCAGTGGTGATCTCTCCAGTAATCTCGCCTAGGTAATGAAGGGATCTGCGAATATCCATCGCCACAAAATCATTGGTTACCTGATCTTCCAAGCCTTTAAGGATATCAAGCAAAGAATCTCTGGTTTTGATCAATCCATCGTAATGGCGAATATTGGTTACTACCGTATTTCCCGTTTTGAACTTATCCAGATTGACTAGCTCGATTAGCTTTGCTCGAAGAGCTTCAAGATTCTCCTGATTCTTTGCGGAGATAAAAAGAGCATCAGGATGTTCTTTTTTGAGTGTTGCTAGGAGTTTTGGGTCAGCTTTATCCGTTTTGTTCGCCACTTTCACAAAAGGCACTCCCAAATTCTCAAGCTTATTCACGTCCCGATTGATGTCCACAAGATCGGTATCTCCCAGATCAAATAGATAAAGGATCAGAGATGCTGTTTTCATCTTCTCCTGAGTCCGTGTGACACCTATGGCTTCAATGGTGTCCTGGGTCTCCCGAAGTCCGGCAGTATCTATAAAACGGAAGATTACTCCATTGATATTTATCTCATCTTCGATAAAGTCACGCGTGGTTCCGGCGATATCAGAGACAATGGCTTTCTCCTCTTTTAGAAGTGCATTTAGCAAGGTGGACTTCCCAGCATTTGGTTTTCCAGCGATGACCGTGGGCACGCCATTCTTAATCACATTCCCCAGATCAAAACTTAGAATCAGCTCTTCAACTACTCTCAGTAGCCTTTCAACCAATTCCTTTAACTCTGTTCTGCTGGCAAACTCCACATCCTCTTCACCAAAGTCCAGCTCCAGCTCGATCATGGAAGCGAAATGTATAAGCTTTTCTCGCAGCTCCTGGATTTCAGTGCTGAATCCTCCACGCATTTGATTGAGTGCAGCTTCATGACTCGATTCTGTATCCGCATGAATTAAATCAGCCACCGCTTCTGCTTGCGCAAGATCAAATTGGCCATTTAGAAATGCTCTCTGCGTAAATTCACCAGGCTTGGCCAGCCTTGCACCTTTTTTCAGAAAGAGCTTTATGACCTGGTTAATGATATAAGAAGATCCATGGGTAGAAATTTCTACCACATTTTCCTTTGTGAATGACTTTGGAGCAATGAAAAGCGACACCAAAACCTCATCAATGATTTTTTCTTCATCTCTGATGGTCCCAAAGTGAATGGTATGCGAATCTTGCTTCAAGAGATCTTTTCCATGAAAAACTTCATTACAAAGATCTATGGCTTTGGCTCCTGAGAGCCTGATTACTGCTATAGCACCAATTCCCTGAGGGGTGGCGAGGGCAATAATCGTGTCATTTCTTTCTGCAAGTGAGAAACTCATTTTCCTCGGAAACCATTTTTGGCCATGTGTTCCAAAGCTTTCATAAAGTCTTCTGGCTCACGATATCCGGGAATCTGAGTTATGTTCTGTAGGGTAGGGTCGATAAGAACAAAGTTAGGATAGGATCTGACGCGCATCGCTGCAGCCATTTGAGCCTCTGAGTATTCCTTTCCCATAAATTCAAATTTACGATCCAGGTCCTCTGCATTCAGTTTGACAGGATAGAAGTCTTCAGTGACGTATGCGATGACTGTGGGATCTGTGAAGGTCTGCTTATCCATTTTCTTGCACCAACCACACCAGTCGGTATACACATCTACCAAAATCATTTTTGGGTTTTCCTGGTTTTTGGCCACCGCCTCTTCAAATTTTAACCATTCAATTTTCTCTTGACCAAAAGAACTTAATGTGGTCCCGACAAAAATTAGAATGAATAGAAATAGCTTGTTCACGTTCTTCATCGAGTGTAAAACTAAATATTTGCGATTGAAGTTCCTGCAGATTTCCTGCTTCTTCCTTTTATCAATGCACTGAGCAAAAATAATACCCCAGCAACAGAAACCATCATTCCGGCAATGGAGCTATCGAATAGATAAGCAAGGTAATATCCTAAGATTGAGATTGCTATGCCTAAGACGGTGGTGAGCTTGATCAGTGGCATCATGTTCTTAGTCCATAGGAATGCAGTGGCCGGAGGAACTACCAAAAGGGCCACCACGAGAATTGCGCCAACGGCTTCAAAGCTGCTTACCGTCGTGTAGGAGACCATACTCATCAGAGCAAGGTTAATTCCTTTTGAAGGAATCCCAATTACTGATCCAAAGCTTTCATCAAAACTGGTTAATGTGAGCTCTTTGAAAAAGAAATAGATAAATCCGGCAACCAGTGTGAAATTCAAAAGGGCCAGATAAGTAATTCTTGGTCCTAACACCGCTCCAGAACCTGTAATCCAAAGATCAATAGGGATGTAAGCAATTTCTCCGTAAAGCACGCACTCCTGATCTAGATCCACATTATTAGCCAACATGTTGATCAGTATTATTCCTATGGCAAAGAGTAGGGTAAAGGTGATACCTATGGATGCATCAAGCTGAACTCTTGCCTTTTGCCTCAACCAATCGATGATGAGCGTAGCCAAAATTCCTAGCAGTCCAGCGCCGATGATAACTTCTATTCCTCTTTGACTGCCTGCGACAAAAAAGCCAATGACAATGCCTGGGAGAACTGCATGTGAAATAGCATCCCCCGTCATAGACATTTTCCTAAGCATCATAAAGACTCCGAGCAAACCACAAGAAATCGCGATAAGCGATCCGGTCAGGATAATCAAGAATGCGTTTTGATCGAAGCTCATTAGTCTCTAGGTATATTTTCCTGGTGGGGGTCGAGCTGAGGATAGTTCAATCTTCTCTCAAGCTGCGCTTCCAGTTCAGGAGTGATAATATGTTCCAGTTTTTCAGCCGAATCATGTACGTGATCCGGGGCGATATTCATGTACTCAGTAAGGTATGTTTCCCAAAGCCTATGCAGTCTCACTACTCGCTTGGCTTCAGATATTCCAAAGTCTGTTAAGCTTATAATTGATTGATTTTTAAGTATTAATCCATTTTTGAATAACTCATCAATTGAATCCTTAATTTCCTTGATCTGGTAGGGGTAGAGCTCATAGATTTTTTCTATCGTGAGGGGAGGCTCATGTAATTCCTGATTTTTATACAATGCCTTTAGCAGGTGTTCTTTATGAGTCTTTTTCAAATATTTGTTCCTTGAGAAAAACCTGGAGATAGTTCCTTTCTTTGGGGCAAAGAGGATTGAAATCAGTGCAATTAGGGAAAGAGAAACTACGACCCAGGGACCCGTAGGCATTTGAGGCATAATGAAAGAAATGTAGGTTCCAGCTATTCCAGAGATCACCGCAAACAGGGCAGACAGGATGAGCAGCTTAGAGAGATTGTTGGTCCAAAACCTGGCTGCTGCACCTGGAGTAATTAACAAGGCTGCCATAAGTACCACTCCGATAGCCTGAATTCCGATCACTACAGAAAGGATCATCAGTATATTAAAACCAAAGCGGATTCTGTCCATTGGATATCCTATAGCTTTGCCATAATCAGGATTAAATACAAGTAGGTTAAATTCCTTCTGGTAAATGGTTAATGTCAAAATGATGACTAATGCCAGGCCTCCATACACCCAAAGGTCTTTTTCTACGATGGCAATGGCATTTCCAAAGATAAAGTGGTTCAGGCCTGCCATTTCCGGATTACCTCCTTTTTGAATCATCGTCAGCAAAACTATCCCGAACCCAAAGAACACAGAAAGGATAGAAGCTATGATTGCATCTTCAGAAAGCTTAGTGTTTCGCTTTAGCCAGCTTGTCAGGAAAGTGGCGATCCCTCCGGAAATAAATGCGCCTGTGACGATGTAAATAGGGTTCTTCTCTCCGGCAAGTATAAAACCCAAACAAATCCCGGGAAGTACAGCGTGGGAAATGGCATCGCCAAGTAGCGCCTTTTTATCCAGAAAGCTGTAGGTGCCTACATAGGCTGAACCTATTCCCAAAAGGACAATCCCGATCACCACATATAAAATGCTAAGATCCTGGAAAGTAAAGAAGTAAATGAAATTGTCCATTTAGCTTTCTAATGGGTTGAAATCTTGTTTTCTAACTATCTCCGAAACCTTGGAAAGCAGGTTTAATTTACCTCCATAAGTTTTCCGTAGTAGTTCTTCCGTAACTACCTGATTTTTAGGGCCTGATGCTACCAAGTGTAGATTTAACATGATCATCCAATCAAAGTAGGTCATCGCGGAATAAATATCATGATGAACCACCACGACGGTTTTGCCTTCTTTGGTCATTCTTTTGAGCAGTTCAAAGATGGTAGCTTCGGTAGCCATATCTACTCCTGCAAACGGCTCATCCATTAAATACAAATCAGCATCTTGGGCCAAAGCTCTGGCCAGGAAAACTCTCTGCTGTTGCCCTCCGGATAATTCTGAAATCTGACGATTCACAAAGGCACTCATCCCAACCTGATCCAGGCTTGCTAGTGCAACCTCTTTTTCCCGTTTTCCAGGCCTTTTAAATAGGCCTAGTTTGCCGTAGGTTCCCATGATCACCACATCAAGTACTGATGCAGGGAAATTCCAGTCCACAGACTCTCTTTGAGGTACATAACTTATTCTGGAACGTACTTCAGCTAATGATCTATCAAAGACCTTCACATAGCCTCCTGATGGCTCTACCAGACCCATAATTGCCTTAATCAAGGTTGACTTACCCGCGCCGTTCGGACCTAAAACCCCTATGAGTTGGCCTGAAGGAAGCGTGAAATCCACATTCCAAAGTACTGGGCTTTGATCATAACTCACAGTCATGTCATGGATCTCTAAAACCGGTGATTCTGCCTGTATAATCATGGGAGTAAGCTGTTATAAATGATTTCCATATTCGTTTTTACCATGCCCGTATAGGTTCCGGCTGATGTTCCTGGTGCATCCAGACTATCCGTAAATAAAGGTCCTGAAAGGCTGATTACGTGATTTTGATTGGCGCATCCGGCGACAACGGCTTCAATAGCTTTTGGAGAAATGGTTTGCTCCGCAAAAACAGCCTTGATATCATTTTGGACGATAAAATTCACAAGTCCCGTTAAATCCCTTAGTCCGGGTTCACTGAGCGTGGATAATCCTTGAAGACCCTTCACATCCAAGCCATATGCTTTACCGAAGTAGGCAAAAGCATCATGCGCAGTGATTAGGGCCTGATTGCTTTGGCGTAATTCTTTGACCTTCACCGCAATTTCCCCATCAAGTTCCTTAAGCTCTTCCTGATATGCCTCATTATTTGAATTCAATTCATTATTCCATGCAGGTTGCCATTCTGATAGTTCTAAACTCACGTGATTCATGGCTTTCGCCCAAAGTTCAACATCAAACCAAATATGCGGATCCACAGCATGGGCCTCTGTACCACTCTTGATAAGGGCATCGGGATCGATTCCTTCTGAGGCATTGATCAAATCCTTTTGAACGGACAGCTTTTCGAAGATTTCAGTCATTTTACCTTCGAGGTACAATCCATGATAAATAACCAAATTAGCATTCTGGAGAAGATCTAAATCCCTTACCGAGGCCTTGTATAAGTGGGGATCAACGCCAGATGGCATTAGAGCCACAACATCGGCTAAATCCCCAACAAGATGAGATACCCCATCTTGAAGAATACTTGTCGTAACCACGATTAGCGGACGCTCTCGTTCTTCAGGAGAATCGAATTTGCATCCGGATAGGAGGAACAATGATATGATTACCCAAAGCCTTTTCATGAAACTACTATGAGGATATTGGATGCTACATCCTTGGACATGAATAATGTCTTTTGGTCAACCAGAATTTCAATTGATCCATCGAATTCCACCTTATCCAGTAGCTTGATTCTCGCTCCGATATATGCTCCAACCTTGTCAAGGTATCTCAAAAAGGCAGCTGAGCTATCCTTTACAGCTACAATTTGTCCAGCTTGATCTACTTCCATTTCACTCAATGAAATTCTCGGTCTCGCCTTCACATCACCGAACTCATCTGGTATAGGATCTCCATGTGGATCGAACTTAGGAAAGTTCAGGTATTCGTCTAAACGCTGGGTGAGTAGGGGAGAGCGCACATGTTCCAATTGCTCTGCTACTTCATGAACCTCATCCCAATTAAATTTCAATTTATCTACAAGAAAGACCTCCCATAACCTATGTTTCCTGATCACTTGAAGAGCATAGTTCTGACCTTCTTCTGTGATCTGCACTCCATAGTACTTTCTGTAATTGATGACCTCTTTGGCACCAAGCTTTCGAATCATATCGGATACAGAAGCTGGCTTGGTCTTCATGGAAGAGGCAATGTCATTTGTAGACACACTTTTTTTACCCGCCTCAGAGAGGTGGTAGATGGCCTTTAGATAGTTTTCTTCAGAGTTGGTCAGGGTCATGATTCTTAATCTTTACTCAAAGATACGGTAACTATTTAGATATAGCTAAAAATTAATTTTAAATAATCTAAAACATATGTGGATAACATCCAAATCGATGTCAATTAGATATTAGTCTTATCTAAAAATATTTATGGCAAAATCTAAAAATATCTGTAACAAATTCATTGTAAAATAGATACAAAGATCACTTCTCAGATGAATTGTTTTTTGGAGGCTTTTTCTTCCAGTTTCCAAGGGGTGTAAATCAGTGTCCTGGTTAGGCACGAGGTGGATAACTTTTGAACAAGAAGTGAGTAGAATTCCGACTTAGCCTAAGAGCTTTTCGATAAGATGTAGGAAGTCATTTTTATCACTTTCCCAGTTGACTTCCCATTGATCTGGGTTCAAGAAAAACGTTCCGGATTTCGCTTCATTGAATTGCTCAATTCCAGAATGAGGGTTCGAAAAATCAATCGGCTTTCCTCCATGGCTGAATTCAAAAAAGTATTCCCAACCCATATGACTCGAATACAGAACTGGTGTACCAAGCGCTTGGGCTTCGAAGAATTTTGACGGGGTTTTTCCCAGGAAAGCTTTCTCTCTTTTGTATGGACAGAGTAAAAAATCTACTTCTTTAATAAGCTCCAGAATACTCCCGTGATTAACTGGATTTTGATCAAGTTTTAGATCAATATTCGATATTCCTTCAGCAGCCTCGAAGATTTGATGAGCAGAATCTTTCAGAGTGACATGACCAAGGATTGAAAGTCTGGAAAAAGGAAAATCTTTGAGAATTGTTTTAAAAAATGAGATTCCATCCAGGATTCCATAAGACTCTGCCAAGGTCCCAACTATCGCAAAATGATAACCTTGTTTCTCTTCAATTTCCCGTGGCATCAAGGTTTCTATCGGTCCAACGAATTTGTTTTGAAGCACAAGGTTGGGCTGCATATGCGGCATCTGCTCCGAGTAGATTTCCTCAGCAAGGATATAATAATCCACTTTGGCTTTAGCCTCGCTGAATCGAATGAATCTTTCACGGATTTTTTTGCTGGCCTGGCTGAGGTCTTTTCTAAGACTCAGATTTAAGATGTAGTTTTCCTGGACATCATAAATGAGCTTATATCCAAGCTTTGATTTAAGGCTACCACAAAGCCTGAGGTATTCGAAAGTACAGCAGATAACCAGATCAGGCTCGACCTCATGAATAATTTCATAAAACCTCTTCTGAGCCTTCAACCTTTCCGTTGGATTTGAGTTTTTAATCCCTGAGGAATAGAAGGTCACACCATCTGATATTTCCTTCTTTTTGGCTGAAAAGCCTATGATGTTAATCTGGTATTTATTTGTTTCGCGCAGCGAAAGACCAAACTTTTCCCATGCTCTGGTATCGTGAGTTGACTTAAGAGTGGAGGCGATCAGAATTTTGGGCAAAGCTGGATCGGACATAAACTAAACTTAGTAAAAAAATGGAACTGAAGAGGATAATAGAAGAGGCTTGGGAAAACCGAGAGCTTTTGAAGGAAAAGGATATTCAAATCGCTATCAAGGATACTATCGCTGAACTTGATCTGGGTAATATTCGAGTGGCTGAGCCACTGGGAGAGGGTGAGTGGAAAGTGAATGATTGGGTGAAAAAGGCAGTGATTCTTTACTTCCCCATTCAGAAAATGAAAACGATCGAAGTAGGACCGTTTGAGTTCCATGATAAGATTGCCTTGAAGACGGATTATGCAGCAAAAGGAGTGCGTGTAGTACCCCATGCTATCGCCAGATATGGCTCGTATTTATCCAAAGGAGTAGTGATGATGCCAAGTTATGTTAATATCGGCGCATATGTGGACGGTGGCACGATGGTTGATACTTGGGCGACCGTTGGTTCTTGCGCTCAAATAGGCAAGGATGTACACCTCAGTGGAGGTGTTGGAATCGGTGGAGTTTTAGAACCTGTGCAGGCTGCTCCCGTGATAATAGAAGATGGAGCATTTATTGGCTCCAGAGCGATTATCGTAGAGGGGGTGCACGTAGGAAAAGAAGCTGTGATCGGAGCCGGAGTTACTTTGACCGCTAGCTCAAAGATTATCGATGTAACAGGAGATTCTCCTGTAGAATACAGAGGTGAGGTTCCAGCTAGATCAGTAGTGATTCCAGGTTCTCTTGAGAAGGAATTTCCCGCGGGCAAATACCAGGTTCCATGTGCTTTGATCATCGGAAAGAGAAAAGCTTCCACTGATTTGAAAACATCCTTGAACGATGCGTTGCGCGAGAACGATGTTGTAGTCTAAACCTATTTACCACAATGAAAACTTTACGCCCATTAATCGGGGTATTATTATTGACTTTGGCCTTTGCCTCATGTAAACCTGAGACCTCTCCAGGAGATCAGTTCTTTGCCCAGGGCAAATACACCGAGGCCATTGAAGCTTATTCAGACAAGCTGAAATTTGATAAGAATGATGTCCGTGTCCTTTATAATCGAGGTAGAGCTTATGAAGAGCTTGGGAATTATGAATTGGCAGCTTTGGACTTTGAAAGTGCTCTAGACATCGAGCCAAATAATTTCCAAGCTTTGCTATCTCTTTCAAATTTGAATCATAAGGAGAAGAAGTACACCACCGCGCTACTTTACGCAAATAAGGCTGCTGATATTTCGGGAGCACCTGCGATGGCCTCCTTTATGAAAGCAAGAGCACAGCACCAGCTGGGGGATACCAAAGAAGCTTTGAAGTCTTATGGACAGGCCATTCAGATCGATAAAGAGTTTGGACAGGCTTATTATAATCGGGGGCTGCTAAAAATCGCTACTGGACGTATTGGTTCGGCTTGTGAAGATTTTCAACTAGCAGTGGCCTTAGAATATCCAGGATCTGTAGACGCTCAGAAAAAATATTGTAGATAGCCTAAAAGGATTTTTTATTTAATGCCCGCCAAAAGCTTGACTTTTTTGGTGGGCATTTTTGCTTTGCAGCATCATGAATCCCATAATTTTATGCTGGTGCTCGACATGATCACAAATCTGATCTGAAGCTAATCTTCCTGATCCATTACAGGTTTTGCAATCACTTACTTCCTTTTTGGAACCAGCGCAAACAGGACATTCAAGCCTACCTTTTGCAGAACATCTTTCACATTCAAAATATTCAACAATGTTGAAGACGTTTACCCTGGTTATCATGCCACTTCCTGCACATCGACTACATCCTACCACGCCTTTTGCCTTACAATAATCGCAATCCTGTTCTATTTCTTTTTGACCTTCGCAGGTCACACAAGAATTATAGCGATATCCTCTTCTGTCGCATAGCCTACATGTTTGTATAGCTCTTAGCGGCTCTTGCAACTTTAATTTTAGATCACGGGCACCCTCATAGTTTTGTCCTGTGAAGCCAGTGAGTTCAAGGTATTTATTCAGAAAGTTTGCGCTGTTATCGTATTGATCTAGTTGAAAAAGTGTTTCTGCAAAATAGTAGGGCATTTCCTCTGGAAGAGGTAATCCTGAATCAATTAAGTTCCTGAAAATGTTGTTCGCAGTTTCAAAATCCTCCCTTTCCATAGCTGCGACGGCACCTTTCATCCAGCTATCAGACTGTCCGAGATTAGGTACCTGAGCTTTGGCCGTGAAGGCCAAAAGCAGCAAGATTAAGCAAAAGAGAGATGCAGTATTTCTTCCCTGAAACATACTCCTAAAATTCATCCACATTCATTTAACTGCGCAAGAAAACAAATGTATGTCTTTTTCGCAGTTAAATTTTATAAACAGACTTGATGCGATTCTCTATCAAAGCATTTCAGAAATTGAAAATTGTCTTTATTTTGAGCAAGGTTTGATCGAAATGATCAGATTAATCCAAAATAAAAACTTAAAAACAATAATTATGGCACAACAAATCACTATGATTGAAAGCATAGGACCTGCTTTCAAAGAGAAACTCGGAGCAGCTGGAGTAACTACTGTAGAAGGACTTTTAGAAAAAGGTGCTAGTAAAGCAGGAAGAAAGGCAATTGCAGAGGCTTCAGGAATCGCTGAAGGAAAGATTCTTGATTGGGTCAACATGGCTGATTTGTTCAGAATCAAAGGCGTAGGTAGTCAGTTCGCGGAGCTTTTAAAAGCTGCTGGAGTTGATACGGTGAAGGAGTTGAGGAATAGAAATGCAACTAACCTTCATGCAGCTTTGGTGAAAACACAAGAGGAAAAAGGCTTAACGAGAGCTGTTCCTTCCGAGTCTCAAGTGGCTGGATATGTAGCAGCTGCCAAGGAGCTCGAGCCAATGGTGACTTATTAAAGACATTTTTTCGCTTCATTTTTAGAAAACCTTTTTGCTTAGGCTTAAAGGTTTTTTTGTTATCCTTATAAAATGGAAATGGTAGAAAAATTCAAGAAAACTCTGGCTGAGGGTCAAGTGTACAAAAAGGACTTTATCACACTGGGAACAGGAATATTGGACTCTGAGCCAATACCTGGTGCCCAAATAAAACTTCCATTAAAAACGCTCAATCGGCATGGTCTAATAGCCGGAGCAACAGGAACAGGAAAGACAAAAACCCTACAGGTCCTGGCCGAACAATTATCATTAAAAGGAGTCCCTTCGGTTCTTATGGATCTAAAGGGTGATCTTTCTGGAATAGCTCAACCGGGAGAAGCCAATGACTTCATTATGAATCGATCCAAAGTCATAGGGGTTGACTATCAGCCTATGGGTTTGCCGGTAGAATTGATGTCTATCTCTAATGAAAAAGGAGTAAGGCTAAAGGCTACAGTTTCTGAGTTTGGTCCAGTTCTGGTTTCCCAAATTCTTGATCTGAATGATACACAGAGAGGTGTAATAGCCCTCATCTTCAGGTATTGCGACCTACACCATTTACCACTGCTTAATCTTCAAGACCTCAAACGAATGCTTCAATTCGTAACTAACGAGGGGAAAGAAGAAATCACCAAGGAATTTGGACGAGTTTCTTCTGCTTCAGTGAGCACTATTATGAGGAAGATAATAGAGTTAGAGCAGCAAGGAGCAGATAAGTTCTTTGGTGAAAAGTCTTTTGAGGTAGAGGATTTTTGTCGACAGGTATATGGTCGAGGAATAATTTCAATTATTCGTTTGACTGATGTTCAAACCAAACCTAAACTCTTTTCTACCTTTATGCTGAGCTTGCTCTCTGAAATCTATGAGACCTTTCCAGAGCAGGGAGATGATGATAAGCCGAAGCTTTGTCTATTCATTGATGAGGCTCATTTAGTATTTGATAATTCATCTAAAGACCTGCTGGAAAAAATTGAATCCATAGTTAAGCTGATTCGATCCAAAGGAGTGGGTGTTTATTTCTGTACTCAAACTCCCACGGATGTTCCAGACAGCATTCTTGGGCAGCTTGGCTTAAAAGTACAACATGCCTTAAGGGCCTTTACAGCTAAGGATAGGAAGGCTATCACCAAAACAGCCGAAAACTACCCTGATTCGGAATTTTATGAGACTTCTGAAGTTTTGACAGCGATGGGAATAGGAGAGGCCCTGGTTACTGCACTGAATGAAAAAGGAATTCCAACCCCACTAGCCCATACATTAATTCGTGCCCCTATAACTCGGATGGATATTCTGAGTCCGGATGAAATTGATTCTGTCGTCAATTCTTCTGGTTTGGTAGCTAAATACAACCAGGAAATAGATCGGGAAAGTGCCTTTGAAATGCTCGAGAAAAAGATGGATAAGATCGAAAAGGAGCAGGAGAAGGCGGTCTTACCTGGTCCTAAACCCAGAACTACCAAGCGAACTAAACAGGATGACTCCTTGATCGAAGAATTGAGTAAGAATACTATGGTTAGGCAGATTGGTCGAACCATTTTTAGAGAGCTCACTCGTGGAATCTTAGGTTCATTTACTGGTCGAAAAAGATAAATCTAATCAGTTGATAATTAGTGGCTAAAAGGCTTAAAATAGCTGTAATTGGTGGAGGAGCTGCTGGATTTTTTTCGGCTATTTTTGCAGCCTCAAAACATACTGAGGTTCATCTTTTTGAGAAATCGTCAAAGCTTTTATCCAAAGTAAAAATATCTGGTGGTGGAAGGTGTAATGTTACTCATCAGCCGCTGCCGGTTTCTGCCCTAGTGAAAAACTATCCAAGAGGTGAGAAATTCCTTAAGAAGGTATTTCCGAAGTTTTCCTCACAAGATACCATGGATTGGTTTGAAGGAAGAGGGGTTAAATTGAAGATTGAATCTGATGGGAGAGTATTTCCAATTTCAGATAATTCCAAAAGCGTAATTGATGCTTTGCTCAAAGAAAGTTCAAGACTTGGGGTCAAAATTCACTTAAAATCAACCATTGAAGGTATTCAGGAGCAGGCACCAGGTCTCGAATTAAGAATCAACGGGGAATCAAAAATTTTTGATCGAGTGATTGTATGTGCTGGTGGGCATCCAAAAATTAATGGCTTTTCCTTTTTAAGTGCCCTTAAACATAAGTTGGTTGAGCCAATTCCCTCCTTATTCACATTCAATACTCCACAGGAAGCTGTCAGAAGCTTACCTGGAATCTCCTTTCCCAATTCAAGAGTGAAACTTGCCGGGACTAAGCTAGAATATACCGGACCCGTATTGATTACTCATTGGGGTGTGAGTGGGCCTGCCGTTCTGAAATTGTCTGCCTTCGGCGCTAAATGGCTTCATGATCAGGAATACAAGGCACAAGCTATAATTAATTGGAATTCAGACTTAAAAGAGTCAGACTATCTTGGTCAAATTCAGGCCTTTAAATCGAAGCATAATAAAAGGGTCGTGGCTAAACATCCACTCTTTTCTGTTCCTGCAAGGTTCTGGGAACACCTTATCAATCGTTCTGGTATCCATTTGCATGAAACATTTGGCGATTTGTCAAAAAAACAAATCAATAAGCTCGTTCAAAATCTATTTTGTTATAATTTACAAGTGAAAGGTAAGACCACTTTCAAAGAAGAGTTTGTCACCGCAGGCGGAGTAGCTTTGGAAGGGGTATCACCCCAGACAATGGAGAGCATTTATCACCCTTATTTGTTTTTCGCCGGAGAAGTTCTTGATATCGATGGTATTACAGGTGGATTCAATTTCCAATCCGCTTGGTCGACCGCGTATGTCGCAGGCAATTCGGCGAAGACAGCCAATGAAGATGAGCAAAATTTACCCTGATTTACCAAACAAAATTGCCGAAATGGCAGAAGGTGACCATGAGTTTAAAACCCAATTAACTCTGGCTATCCAAAATGGAATTGAGGAACTGAAAGAAAAGTACGCCAAAGGCAGTGCTACCCAAGACGCTGAAATAATTCAGCAGATAAGGCACAAGGTCAAGCCAACACTACAACTTTTCGGTTTTGATGATTTAATCGACTACCTGAATGACGGTAAGCAAATTCTGGAAAGTGAAGGGTTTGGGTCTAAATTTGATCTCCATGCAGGGAAAGTAGATTCTCAACTGGCGAAAGCTCTTGAAAGATTGAAATCCTTGAGTTAATAAGGATTTGAGATATTTTTTCATTTAAGTAGATTTGGGCATTTAGAGCAGACCAGATGCCAATAATTGAATCCTCGTATTCGCGTTACCCTTTTTATCTTTTTAATGGTCATTTGGAGACTATTGTACCCAGTTTATTCAGAAAAGTAGAAGGAATAGATTATACAAGAGAGAAAATTAACACACCAGATGACGATTTTTTAAATCTTGATTGGTCAAGAGTTGGTTCCGATTCTTTGCTTCTGATTTCTCACGGTTTAGAGGGAGATTCAGAACGACATTATGTTCGTGGTCTTGTAAAACTTTTTAATAGTCGAGGAATTGATGCTTTAGTATGGAATAACCGAAGCTGCGGAGGTGAAATGAATTTGCAGCCCATCCTTTATCATCATGGTGCAAGCTATGATCTGGAAACGACTGTAGATCATGTACTGATGAATTATGATTATCATGACATATATCTGACTGGCATAAGCATGGGTGGAGCGCAGACCTTGAACTATATGGGTGAGAAAGGTCAAGACCTACCTTCACAGATAAAAAAGGCTGCCGTTTATTCAACTCCTTGCAACCTCCCGAGCAGCGCATTGACTTTAAAGGACCCTTCGAACCTTTTCTATAAAAAAAGATTTCTAGGAAAGCTTAAGGCCAAAATGAGGTTAAAGGCTGAACAATATCCAGAATTGATCGACCTGGACCTTTTGGATAGGGTGGATAACTTCGATGATTTTGATACTTATTTTACCGCGAAGCTCCATGACTTTAAGGATGCAAAAGATTTTTACGAAACCGTTTCACCTGATCAGAGGATGCCCTCAATTACAGTTGAGACTTTGGTTCTAAACGCTTTGAACGATCCCCTTTTAGGACCGGAATGCTATCCAGAGGATTTGGCAAGGAAAAAGAGTGAGATTGTTTTGGAAATGCCCAAACGTGGGGGACATACTGGGTTTGTGGTGCGAGGCGAGGAATTTACTTGGGCTGAACATAGACTTTGGGATTTTTTGATGGGTTAGATTTTCCTTGCCCATGAATTGGTATATTTAGGAAAACCAATCCCTTTAAAATGAGAAAGCTTTTTTTTGGCTCCATTATCCTTTTGGGGCTTCTCACGATTTTTCTGATGTGGTATTACCAACTCACCAGATTCACACTCGGTGAGGCTATTTTATTCATTCTGGGCATTCTCATTGTGATTGGGATTTATGATGTGATTCAAAAGGATCATGCGATTCTTCGGAATTATCCCGTTGTGGGACATTTCCGATATTTATTGGAATCAATCAGTCCTGAGATTCAGCAATATTTTATTGAAGGAAATGTGGATGGTAAACCTTTTAATAGAAACACACGGGCCCTTGCATACAGGAGATCCAAAAGCGTTAACGATACCCATCCCTTTGGTACCCAAAGTGACATAAATGAGCCAGATTATATGGCTCTGCGACATTCTATTTACGCAGTAGTTCCAAAGGAAAGAGATCCCAGAGTGATGATAGGTGGGAAGGATTGCAAGCAGCCTTATTCAGCTTCGATTTATAATATTTCAGCTATGAGCTTTGGCTCGCTTTCGGCTAATGCTATTCAGGCATTAAACAAAGGAGCAGCAAAGGGTAACTTTTACCATAACTCAGGAGAAGGAGCTATCTCCAGTTATCATCAGAATGGAGGAGATCTTGTTTGGCAAATAGGAACTGCCTATTTCGGATGCAGGGATGAAGAAGGAAACTTCGATGATACAAAGTTCAAGGAAAAGGCTACTATGGATCAGGTGAAGATGATTGAAATAAAGCTTTCTCAGGGCGCGAAGCCAGGTCATGGGGGTGTGCTCCCGGGAGTCAAAAATACTCCTGAAATTGCTGCCATTCGTGGAGTTAAGGCAGGTGAGACAATTATTTCCCCACCGTCTCATAGTGCATTTAGCAATGAATTTGAGTTACTAGATTTCATCTCAAAACTCAGAGAACTCAGTGGTGGTAAACCCATAGGGTTTAAACTTTGTATAGGTCGAACAGAAGAATTTACAGCCATTTGCGAAGCAATGGTTAAAAAACAGATTTTCCCAGATTTTATTACCGTGGATGGTGCTGAAGGAGGAACCGGAGCTGCGCCACTGGAATTTTCAGATAGTGTGGGGATACCACTTGAGCCTGCTCTGATTTTTGTGAGGAGTACTTTGAAAAGGTATGAAATACGGGATCAGATCAAGATTATTGCTTCAGGCAAAGCTATCTCAGCATTTTCAATCTTAAAGAATATTGCTCTGGGAGCAGATTTATGCAATGCTGCAAGAGGATTTATGTTTAGTCTGGGCTGTATTCAAGCCTTGAGGTGTAACTCGAATGATTGCCCAGCAGGTGTCGCCACCCAAAAGAAAGGTCTCGCGAAGGGCCTTGTCATTTCAGACAAAGCTGAAAGGGTTTATAACTTTCATAAAAACACCATTCATGCCGTAGTGGAGTTGCTTGGAGCCAGTGGACATCAACACCCTTCAGAATTATCAGCAACTGATTTGGTGAGAGGAGATGAAATGATAGCTCTGGCTGATCGCTACTTACCAGATAGTGTCTTATCGCACGTGGATAATTAATTAAATCGCTTCATCACCATTTCAGAAATAGTCCCACCTATTGCTAGGGAACTTGTTGCTGCAGGAGAAGGAGCGTTCAAAACGTTGATCGCGATCTCATTTTCTTCAATGGCAAAATCATCAAGGAGGCCACCAGTCTTATCACAGGCCTGTGCTCTCACACCAGCACCCCCATCAATTAAGTCTGATTCCTGAACTTCAGGGATGAGTTCTTGAAGAGCTTTAGTGAAGGCTGATTTAGAAAAGGAACGATATAATTCACCAAATCCAGTCTGCCAATATTTAGCAGCAACTTTTTGAAAACCTGGCCAAGCCAAAGTCTCACCAAGTTCAGATAGATCGATTTGTGATTTTTTATATCCTTCCCGTTTGAAAGCTAGAACTGCGTTAGGACCAGCCTCTATTCCTCCTTTTTTCATTCGAGTAAAATGAACTCCTAGGAATGGGAAATTAGGATCTGGGACGGGATAGATTAAATTTTTTACCAGATGCTCCTTTGCAGGCAAAAGCTTATAGTACTCACCACGGAAAGGAATAATTTTTACCTGACTTGGTTTCCCAGTAGTCATCTCGGCAATCTTATCCGAATACAAGCCTGCACAATTAACCACTAACTGAGTTTCCACTACATTTTCGGATGTAATGATGACTACACTGGAACCTGAATTATTGATCTTAAGTACTTTATGATTGTATTTAATCTCACCTCCATTTTCTGTGAACCTGCGGCCATAGGCTAGAGCCACCTCATAGTAGTCCACGATTCCTGTTTGTGGCACATGGATCGCTGCCACTCCTTGGCAATGTGGTTCATATTCCTTAAGCTCTTCAATCGATATGGAGCGTGTACCTTCCAGTCCATTTTCCAAACCTCTCTTTCGAAGGTTTTCTAATAATGGTTTCTGTTCTTCCCTTGTGGCTACCACAACCTTTCCTGTAAGCTCGAAGGGAATTTCTTCCTGCTTGCAAAACTCTACTAATTCCTTGTAACCTTGAAGACAATTTGTGGCCTTTAAAGAACCTGGCTTATAATAGAGACCTGAATGAATTACCCCACTGTTGTTACCTGTTTGGTGCTTTGCCAATCCAGCCTCTTTTTCCAGGATCACTACCTTTAGTTTTGGGTTTTTAGCCTGAACTTTAAGCGCTGTAGCTAGTCCAACTATTCCTCCGCCTATGATGGCTACATCGTAATACATTCTCTCTAATTTCTGGCAAATATAAATTCTACCAATTATAAAGTGTGGACAATTTTAAGAGCTTTTAATACTAAGGTGACAACTTTTAAGAATCTGTCGCGATTAACTTCCATTATTCATTTACTTTTGAAGGGATTCACCCAGTTAAATCGAATGACTCGGATTTTTGCTGTTTTTGTTTTATGCTTTTTTGCTATGCCCTGTTTCGGACAAAGGACGATTAAAGGGAAAGTGACAGATGCAGAAACTGGTGATCCTATTCCTTTTGCATCAGTGCTCCTAAAAGGAACTACTGTTGGAAACTCTACTGATTTTGAAGGGAATTACATTATCCAGACTAAGAATCCAGCTGATAGTATTTTGGTGACTTACCTAGGTTATATCTCTCAGACCAAAGCACTCACCGACGATCAAGAGCAAGTGGTTAATTTCCAGCTAAGGCCCTCAGATTTTCAGATGGAGGCTTTCGTTTTCGAAGCTGGCGAGAATCCGGCATTTGAAATAATTAGACAAGCTGTATCCCGTAAAAAGGATTATGATAAGAGAAAGCTAGAAGCTTACGAAACAAAGAACTACACGAAAATTGAGGTCGATATTGACCAGGTTTCTGAAGAGTTCACCAAGCGAAAAGCTGTTCAGACCATCACCAATGTTCTCGACAGTATAAAGCAGCTTACCAATGATGAAGGAGAAAAAATCTTTCCAATTTTCTTTTCGGAGACCCTTTCAAAATTCTATTTCAGGAATAACCCAGAATTGAGAAAGGAAATAGTCGAAAAGTCCAAGGTAACAGGTGTAGGAATTACGGATGGTTCGACCACTAGCCAGATCACTGGATCTGCATTTCAAGAGTATAATTTCTATCGGAATTGGATCAGTATTCTTGAAAAAGAGTTCGTTTCACCTATAGCAGATGGCTGGAAGGGCTTTTATGATTATGATCTACTGGATTCGGTTTACATAGAAGGTGATTCTGCCTACATGCTGCAAGTTTACCCGAGAAGAGAACAGGACTTAGCCTTTGAAGGGACCATCTGGATCACAAAGGGAACATATGCACTTAAGCAAGTGGATTTAACCATTCCGAAAGAAGCAAATCTAAATTTCATAGAAAGGATCAAAATCCAGCAAATGCTGGAGCCTACAGTCTCTGGTCCATTGATTCCAAAAAAGACCAGAGTTCAGATTAAAATCGGACAAGTCACACCGAAAACAGCTGGACTTTTAGCCAAATTTTATACCTCCGCAGATAGTATCAAACTAAATGATCCTCAACCCACATCATTTTTTAACCAAGCCGTCGTTCTAAAGCCGGATTACAACACCGGTGGTGAGGAGTTTTGGAAAAGAAATAGGCAAGATCCATTGACCTCAGAAGAGCTAGCTGTGTTGCAAATGGTGGATACCCTTCGAAAAATTCCGGTCATCCGATTCTACACTGAGGGTCTGAAGTTTTTTGCCACGGGCTATTTGCCTGTTGGCAAAGTTGATGTAGGCCCATGGCCAGGGTTTTTCAATTTCAATGATGTAGAAGGAGTTCGACTGGGCGCTGGCTTCCGTACGAATCTAAAATTCAGTAATAAATGGCTATTACAAGCCTATGCCGCTTATGGCTTTAAGGATCAACGATTAAAGTTTACTGGTTCAGCAACTCGAATCTTAGACCGAAGGCGGTGGACCACTCTCTCTCTCACTGCACAAAGGGAAATTGATCAGGTAGGGCTAGAAATAGAAAGTTTAGAGGGAAATAGTATTTTCCTAGCAGCGAGCCGATTTGGAACTCTGAGAAGACCATATTTATCCACGAATTATAGATTAGAATTCCAACGAGAGTTTTTCAAAGGTTTCTTAGTCTCCCTTGGGGTTCGGTCTAATCAGTTCGATCCACTCTATAATTTCTATTATCTGGATAAAGACACCCGAGAGTATAGGCAGGAATTTCAAACTGCTGAAGCAAAAATCGGTGTAAGATATGGTCGAGATGAAATCATAATTATTAACGATAACGAAAGGGTCTCCTTTGGCCCATCGCGATGGCCAATATTTGAAGTGAACTATACCAAAGGGGTTGAGTACTTAGGAGGAGATTTTTCTTATTCCAAGCTCAATCTGTATATCTATCAAAGGCTGAATCTTGGGATGTTGGGTGTTTCAAGGTATGAGTTTGATGCTGGAAAGGTTTATGGCGAAGTTCCATATCCAGTACTTAAAAACCACATCGGTAATGAGACCCTATTCTACACCGATGCTGCTTTCAATACCATGAATTTCAACGAATTTGCCTCAGATCAATATGTTAGCCTTCGATATAGGCATTTTTTCGAAGGGTTTCTTTTAAATAAGATTCCATTGATCAAGAAGCTGAAATGGAGAGGGGTAGCTAATGCAAATATTTTGTTTGGTTCGGTGACGGATGAAAATATAGCGAATGCTCCGACGGTTGATCCAGAAGGAAATCCCTTAGAAACCTTTGGCAGATTAGATCCAGGAGTTCCCTTTCTTGAACTCGGTTACGGAATAGAGAATATTTTCAAATTCTTCCGTGTTGATTTTTTTCATAGGATGACCTATTTGGATAACCCAGATGTAAAGCCTTTTGCGGTTAGAATTAGCGCTCAAATAATTTTGTAGTTAGTAGTAAAAAGAGCATTTTAGTTTGATGCGAATTAAAAATGTTCTGCTTGCTGTTGCCGTTCTTTTATCATTGTTCTCCTGTCATGAATCAGCAAATGAGGAGAAACCTCAAAATGATCTAGAAGTAATAGAAATTGATCTTTCTAAGGCAAGAGAAGGAAAGCTATCTGAATTCTTTGAACCTGAGATTGAATATATCTGGCTAAATGACGAAGAGGAAGAGGGCCAGCTGAATGCGGGGCTTCAAAAGATACTCTTTCACGAGGACAAGATTTTGACCTTGGATGTTTTTGGATGTCGATGCATTAAAATTTTTGATCGCGAGTCAGGAGACTATATTTCTAAAATCAGGGCTTATGGAGAAGGTCCTGGAAAATACCTTGATCTAGATGGAATGCTGGTGGTACAAGATGAGATTCTGGTTTACGGCATTTATCCATTTAAACTAATGTTGTTTGATTTCGAAGGAAATCTAATTCATGAACAAAAAACCAGTATTAATATGGATTCAGGAGTTTATGACCCTGAAAGTGATAGATTTTATTTTTATCATTCAACTAGTGATACTGAAGCTTTTAGAATTACTGGCATTGGCAGATCTACGCATGACACTACTAGATCACTTCCCATATATGATGGTTTTTACTATGGTAATCATACTGGTAGAGAAAGCTTGATTGAAACGGATCAAATCTATCTTGCAGAAGCATTTAATGATACTATTCGCAAGTTGGAGGATGGGAAGTTTATGCCAGAGCTGGTCTTCGATTATGGGTCTTATGGGCAAGAGTTGGATGAATACATCAAACTTAGTGAAGAATTAGACGGCCTAGAATTCATGAATTTCATAAATAAAAAAGCGAAACTGTATTTCATGCCTGATTTTCCCTGGTATGTGGACTCCTTCCGATCGTATAGTTTTTTTAAATATGAAAGGACGGCTTATAATATTTTTTACAATAGAGCTAACGCAGAAACGCATGTAATCAATTGGCAAATTGAAAATGATCTGGATCATTCAATTGATCTGTTCGGAATATCTTATCACTTCGGAAATCGAAAGACCGGTGTAAAAATACCCGGCACTGAGCTCTACAAGATTCTTTATGAAATGCGTGATGAAATGAGTGAGGAGGAATTCAAAGAATACATCAATGGAAAGGGTAAAGCTTTCGCTGAAGTGGCAGTCAAAGCAAGAAAATCTGAAAACCCAGTCTTGATGGTTTTAACCTGGAAGAAATAGCCCGGCCTAAAATATTCAACTACGTTATATTTTTCCTTTGTCTGGGGGTTATGCATATTTGCAGTCAAAACAAATTTGCCTGTTCGTAAAGGCGTAACAAAAGACAAAAACATGTCAGAAATGATCAAAATCACCCTTCCTGATGGAGCGGTGAAAGAAGTAGAAAAAGGAACTACTAGTCTCCAAATTGCTGCTAGTATCAGCGAGGGATTGGCTAGAAATGTTCTTGGTGTAAAAGTAAATGGAGAGGTATGGGATGCTACCCGACCTATCCAGGAAAATGCGACTGTTCAGCTACTCACCTGGAGAGATGATGAAGGTAAAAATACCTTTTGGCATTCTTCAGCTCACCTCATGGCCGAAGCCCTTGAGGAATTATATCCGGGAATCAAGTTTGGAATAGGGCCACCTATTGACACAGGTTTCTATTATGATGTTGATTTCGAAGATAAGACCCTCGAAGGTTCAGAACTTGAAAAAATCGAGGCCAAAATGGTTGAGTTGGCTCGTCAGAAAAATGAATATGTCCGAAAGGAGGTTTCTAAGTCTGATGCTGTTGCCTATTTTGAAGAGAAAGGTGATGAATATAAACTAGATCTTTTGAAAGATCTGGAGGATGGAACGATCACATTCTATCAGCAAGGCAACTTCACAGATCTTTGTCGTGGACCGCATATTCCAAATACTGGCTTTATCAAAGCAGTTAAACTGACCAATATCGCTGGGGCATATTGGAGAGGTGATGAGAACAAGCAGATGCTGACTCGTATTTACGGTGTCACTTTTCCAAAGGCCAAGGAGCTGAAGGAATACTTAACCATGATTGAGGAAGCAAAAAAGCGCGATCACAGAAAGTTGGGTCGGGAGCTTGAGCTTTTCACTTTTTCTGAAAAAGTAGGGATGGGGTTGCCGCTATGGTTACCGAAAGGAACTCTATTGCGTGAGCGCTTGGTAAATTTTATGAAGACGGCTCAGGATAAATCAGGATACGAACAAGTCGTGACACCTCATATCGGCCATAAAGCTTTATATGAGACTTCAGGGCATTATGAAAAATACGGTAAGGATTCCTTCCAACCTATTGCCACTCCGCATGAAGGCGAGGAGTTTTTGCTAAAGCCAATGAACTGCCCACATCACTGCGAGATTTATAAACATAAGCCACGATCCTATAAAGATTTGCCAATTCGCTATGCAGAATTCGGAACGGTATATCGGTATGAGCAGAGTGGTGAGCTTCATGGATTGACTAGGGTAAGAGGTTTTACTCAGGACGATGCGCACATTTTCTGTAGACCAGATCAGGTGAAGGATGAGTTCATTAAAGTTATTGATCTGGTGCTTTATGTGTTTAGAGCCTTAGGCTTTGAAGACTTTACTGCTCAGGTTTCGCTCAGAGATCCTGAGAAGCCAGAAAAATATATTGGAGATGGTGAACTTTGGGATAAAGCTGAAGCAGCTATCGTTGAGGCAGCCGCAGAAAAGGGTTTAGAAACTGTAACTGAGTTAGGAGAAGCAGCATTCTATGGTCCGAAACTTGACTTCATGGTGAAGGATGCATTGGGAAGAAAATGGCAGCTGGGAACCATTCAAGTGGATTATCAGCTTCCTAATCGTTTTGAGCTTGAATATATAGGTTCGGATAACCAGAAGCACAGGCCGGTTATGATTCACAGAGCTCCATTTGGGTCCTTGGAACGATTTGTAGCGGTATTAATCGAGCACTGTGCAGGAAACTTCCCACTTTGGCTTTCGCCAGAACAAATCAATATTCTTCCGATTTCAGAAAAGTATCTGGATTATGCTGAAGAAATCAAGTCTTTGCTTGATGAGAAAGGTATCAGTGGAAATATTGATAATCGAGACGAAAAAATTGGTCGAAAGATTAGAGACTCTGAGGTGAAGAAAGTACCTTTTATGCTGATAGTAGGTGAAAAGGAGCGAGAAGAAAGAATGCTTTCCGTGCGTAAGCATGGGGAAGGGGATCTGGGAAGTTATAGTCCGGAAGACTTTGTCGCTTATTTTCAGGGTATTATCTCTGACTCGTTGAGTCGAGAGCTATAGGGATATATTTGGTATCCCTTTCTTTAATTAGAATTTTATTACGATATTTGCACGCGATTT
The DNA here is from genome assembly GCA_937146645.1 of uncultured Cyclobacteriaceae bacterium. Lineage (GTDB taxonomy): Bacteria > Bacteroidota > Bacteroidia > Cytophagales > Cyclobacteriaceae > Algoriphagus. The sequence goes on along the minus strand of CAKZRQ010000027.1, from coordinate 19,210 downwards.
CAATCAAAGAACCAATTAAAATTTGAGAAACAGACAACCGTACAGGGGGAGACGTGAGGAACCTTACAAAGTAAACGAAAAGATCAGAGCCCGAGAGGTTCGTGTGGTCGGAGAATATGCCGAAGGCGGAAACGCTGTATTATCCATTGATGATGCCATTGCACTAGCGAAGGATAATGAACTTGATCTTGTGGAGATTTCTCCAAACGTAAAACCACCTGTTTGTAAAATTCTTGACTACGCCAAGTTCAAGTACGAGCAGAAGAAAAAGCAGAAGGAGATCAAGGCGAATGCGGCGAAGGTTGTATTGAAGGAAATCAGATTTGGACCGAATACGGATGACCATGACTTTGACTTTAAGTTAAAGCATGCCATCAAATTTCTGAAAGAGGGTGCAAAGGTTAAGGCTTATGTGCATTTCGTAGGAAGAAGTATTGTGTTCAAAGACCGAGGTGAGATGCTTCTTTTGAAATTTGCCCAGGCTCTGGAAGAGTATGGTGCGGTGGAGCAGCTTCCAAAACTCGAAGGTAAGCGAATGAACATTTTCATAGCACCTAAGGGTTCTAAGAAATAATTTCAACCAAACTACTATAGTAAAATGCCTAAAGTAAAAACTAAATCAAGTGCAAAGAAGCGGTTCGCACTTACGGGAACCGGGAAGATCAAGAGGAAGCACGCTTTCAAAAGCCACATCCTCACCAAGAAATCTACTAAAAGGAAGCGTAACCTAACCAAAACTGGTTTGGTTCACGAGTCTGATGTACAAAATGTAAAAGACATGTTGAGAATCTGATCTCAACCTGTTTGAATTAATTAAGGTTAATTATTCACCAGATGCTTTGGTAACTAAGATTCTGACTCGACCAGAACACCAAGTGTCAAAAATTTAAAAATTATGCCAAGATCAGTAAACGCAGTAGCGTCTAGAGCAAGAAGAAAAAAAGTGCTTAAGGCCACAAGAGGATACTTCGGAAGAGGTTCTAACGTGTGGACGGTAGCCAAAAACAAGTACGAGAAAGGACTTCAGTATGCGTACAGAGACCGTAAAGCTAAGAAGAGAGAATTCAGAGCTTTGTGGATTCAGCGTATCAATGCTGGTGCAAGAGAGCACGGCTTGTCCTACTCAAGACTAATGGGATTACTTGGAAAGTCTGAGATCGAGCTAAACAGAAAAGTTTTGGCGGATCTTGCGATGAACCACCCAGAGGCATTTAAAGCAGTTGTTGAAAGTGTAAAGTAAGGTTCGCACAACCTACTTTACGGAAGCCCTGATCATTGAACAGGGCTTTTTTTATACAATTTTGAAAATGCCGTAGCTGGATATAAGAACAATAGAAACAACGCTGATCCAAAAAATGCTTTTTGATAGTAATCCAGAGTCTAGATCGAGTGATGCATTTTTGGTTCTAAATTGAATGGCTACATAAACAACAACCAACAATAAAACTGAACCAATCACTCCACCGATCAAGACCATAACACCCGGAAGTTTCAAAAACAAAAAGGTGATAACCCAAAGGAAAGGGAAAAGCCATGCAAATACTTTTACGGCTATATCTTGATCTTTTTGATCAGCTATTTTCCACCATCTGAGCTCATTCAGCATGTCAGGGAAGAGACGTGACCAATAAGCCAGTGTAGCAAAAACGCTTGAATACAATGCGATAAACGCCCCGATGAGAAATGGAATCCTAAAAGTTGGACCTAAGGTCTCTGTGTAGATGTTTGCCAAGAAACCTATTAAGTCATTACCCTCAGGGGTGTTTTCAATACCATTGAGGACAGCTGCCCCAAGTAAATAAAACGCAGCCGTTACAAGCGTATAGCAGCACATCGCAACAAAGGCATCTAAGTACATCACCTTGATCCAACCCTTAGCTCTGAGATTCCATTCCTCGGTTCCATCGTTTGGCCCAGTGTACTGGGCATAACCTTTTTCCTGGCACCAATATGTATATGCAATTATCTCATCGCTTGCTACACCCGTTATTCCAAAAGCACCAATGGCTACAAACAATGATTCCTTTGGTAATTGAAAGGTTAACCCCGTTAACACCTCTTGTAAAGTGAAACTGTATGGGGTGAAAAAGAGAAAGACTAAGGATGTGAGGGTGAAAAGGGTGAAGCCAAAAACCATGATTACCGAAATTCTCTCAATAAGCTTGAAGTAATTTCTATAGATAAATAGGCTAATACTGAGGCCGATGATTATGGAGGAGACACTTATTGGAAGCCGTGGGAACAACATGGAAAAGGCAATTGCTGCTCCACCAACCATTCCTCCAACTTGCAGTACTTTCAGGGTGGTTAAAATAAATGTTAGCCAAACGCTCCAGTTTGAATTTCGAATTCTGGGACCATTCACAGCATTAAATTCTGTCATGATTTTATTCCCAGAGATGATGGCGTTTTTTCCGAATTCTAATTGGATTCCCACCTTGATCAAACAGCTCACCAAGATTACCCAAAAAGCAATGAATCCTGCTTCCGCACCCAGAAGGGTAGTGGCAATAAGTTCTCCAGAACCAACTATTGAAGCAGATAGAATAAATCCTGGACCCAAGAATCCTAACATTTTTCCAATGCTGCTAGGAGGGTTTAGGATTTTATAAGAATGCATATGCGTGAAACTTCAGTTAAGAATCTACTAATATGCTTTTAAACCTAAACAAAAAAGGCTTCCATTTCTGAAAGCCTTTGTGGTCCCGAAAGCTTTCGGGAGGAGTTGAACTTGCCTGCGGCAAGCAGGCCCATGTCCTGAATTTCTCGAAAATTCAGGATATTAATCTGGAATTTGGTTCAAAACAAAAAGGCTTTCATTTCTGAAAGCCTTTGTAGCGAAGACGGGAGTTGAACCCGTGACCTCAGGGTTATGAATCCTGCGCTCTAACCAACTGAGCTACCTCGCCATATTATTTTGATGTCTAATGACATTAATATTCTATTTTCAATGAAAAGTACTCAGGATATGAATCCTGCTCCCGATTACTATCGGGATACCTCGCCATTATATTAGTTGAAGTACTATAATGCCTCTAAATCCTAATTTTTCTAAAGTTCAACCTTATGTTGAAATTAATCCCTATATTAAGAAGAGACACGGTTGGCTGTACAATCATCCTCGACCCTCTTCGTTAGAGAAAAACTCATCTTTTCAAATGAGAATGCAAATATGGATGGATGGTTTGTTAAAAGCAAGTGGGGTTAATTGAAAAAATAGATTTTTCACTTACTAAATCATTGAAGTCATGGTAAAGAGCAAGTTTGTCACTGATTATCAAATCAATGCCTCCCGAAAAATGATTTTTAATTATTTAAGTACCGCAAGTGGACTGGAAGATTGGTTTGCAGATGAAGTAAGAATTGATGAAGATAAAAACTTCATTTTCTATTTTGATAATGAAGAGCATCATGCTCATATAGCTTCGATCAGACTAAACAACCATATCAAGTTTGACTTTTTTGACCCTGATAATCCGAACGAGGATGATCATTCCTTCATAGAATTTAAATTGGAAGAAAATGAGGTCACTCAAACTATGTTTCTTAAAGTGATAGACTACACGGATGACTACGATGAAGAGGAGTCCCAAGCCATTTGGGATGGTCTAGTAGGTAAACTAAAAGAAATAATCGGTGGTTAAATTCCACAGTAATTCCCATTTTTGAACCGCTTTTCACGATCTACGTATTTGGTGAAGGGATTTAGTTCATGAAAAAACTCGATAAGCTAATTTTAGGGTCTTTCTTAGGCCCATTTTTATTGACCTTTGTGGTAGTGGATTTTATTCTGCTCACGGTCAATATGCTGAAATACTTCGATGAGATTTTTGGCAAAGGTCTCGGGTTTTGGATTTACATGGAACTGATCGGATACTTTGTGATCAGTATCTCTCCAATGGCTTTACCCTTGGCAGTTCTACTCTCCAGCTTGATGACTTTTGGGAATCTTGGTGAGCATTTCGAATTGACTGCCATAAAGAGTAGTGGTATTTCATTACTTCGAGCACTTCTTCCAATTGGAGTCTTTGTAGTAGTCTTATCCATTTTCGCTTATTTATCAAATAATTATGTGGTTCCGAAGGTAAATCTCAAAACCTTCAGCCTTCTATATGACATCCGGATGAAATCTCCTGCCCTTGAAATCAAAGAAGGGGTCTTTTATGATGGGATTCCAAACTATAGCATAAAGGTCAATGAGAAGATAGGAGAGAATAACCTCCGCGATATCATTATTTATGACCATTCAGATGGAATAGGAAACCTGAATGTCACCCTTGCCGATTCCGGGATCATGGAGTCCTTTAATGATGAAAAGTACCTCCGCTTCATACTATTTAGTGGAAAGAATTATAGCCTTACGAGAGCTGAAAGAGGGATAGGTGATCCACCAGGCGAGTTTAGTCGGACTTCCTTTACCGAAAACACCATCGTATTTAACCTGGATGCTTTTGAGCTAGACAGAACACCAGAAGACCTGTGGAGCACAAACCGTGCTATTAAGAATATAAGTCAAATTCAGGATGGTCTAGATTCTATTGATACCCGAGTTAATGATCAGCTTTGGGAAAACTATAAGACAACAGAAGGCATCTATTCTTACATGACGAAAAAGAGGCCATTAGATCCACCTCCACATATTTATGATCGAAAAGCCAAGGATGATACTATTCGGATGCTTAAATCAAGAAGAATGCGTGCCGAGAAAGATTCATTGGATTTACTTGCCAAAATTGATTCTGCTAGAAGGGATAGTGTGAGAATAGCTCAAAATCCTGACCTGCAAATAAACCCTCCTAAGGAGGAGGTTTTAACAAATGTGGTAAGCGAATTACCAAAGAGTGATTCCTTATTCAGAGCAAATAAATTGAGATCACGACAGGGTAGAGATACAGCGAAGTTGGTGCAAAAGGATACAACAAGTAAAGATGATAAGCCTAAGTTCCTTCGTACAGCACCATTGACAGCTGAAGAAAAAGCCTATTTAGATTCTGCGTTAGAAGCCCGTCGATACATGGATAATGCATTGACCATGGCTACAAACAATGCACGAAACCTCAAAAATACTTTTGTGACCAAAAGAGCCACTGTAGATAATCATAAGAGGGAGTACAGAAGATACCAAATAGCCTGGTATCAGAAGTATACGCAGGCATTTGCCTGTATCGTGATGTTCATGATTGGAGCTCCGCTTGGAGCGATTATAAAGAAAGGGGGATTGGGAATGCCGGTGCTCTTCTCCATTATCTTTTTCATTCTTTATTACATGCTGACCATTACTGGAGAGAAGTGGGCAAAAGAGGGAGTGGTTGATCCGCTTTTCGGAACTTGGTTTTCAAACCTGGCTTTAATTCCCTTTGGATTATTCTTTTTGAAGCAGGCGCGAAAGGATGCGAGGCTCTTTGAACCGGATTTTTATCAATCTGCCTGGAAGAAGATTAAAAAGGCCTTTAATAGAAAGCCTTCAATAGCACAGTAGGTTTTTATTATTTCAATAATACAGTTACCTTTGTAGCTGTTTTATAAAATTTAGCTAAACATGTATTTAACACCAGAGAAAAAGCAAGAGCTGTTTAAGAATCATGGACGGTTAAAATCTGATACTGACACTGGATCTCCAGAGTCTCAGATCGCCCTCTTTACACACAGAATTAAGCATCTCACAGAACATCTTAAGTCTAACAAGAAGGATCACTCTTCAAGACTTGGATTGTTGAAATTGGTAGGTAAAAGAAGAAGCCTACTTGACTACTTATACAAGAAGGACATCGAGCGTTACAGAGCGATTATCGCTGAGCTTGGACTTCGAAAGTAATCCATTGTAAGGTTCTCTATTTGAGAACCTTACTTTTTTCTTTTTATAGGATTGCAATCATCTTTTTTAGCTTACTAACCACACATTTATAAATCATATATGTTACCAAACTTAATCACAAAGACCATCACCCTTGAAGATGGAAGAGAAATTACAATAGAAACGGGTGCACTGGCAAAACAAGCTGACGGATCAGTGGTCGTTCGCATGGGTAAGGCTATGCTTTTGGCTACCGTAGTATCAAAGAAGGAGGCAGGAGAAGGAGTAGACTTTTTACCTATGTCAGTTGACTATCAGGAGAAATTTGCCTCAGCGGGTAAAATTCCTGGTGGATTTCTAAAAAGAGAAGGAAGGCTTTCGGATTATGAAATCCTTATTAGCCGAATCGTAGATAGAGCTATCCGTCCGATTTTCCCGGACGACTATCATGCAGATACACAGATTGCGATCACGCTTATGAGCGCAGATGATGAGGTTCTTCCGGATGCATTAGCGGGACTTGCTGCTTCTTCAGCTTTGGCTGTATCTGATATTCCTTTCAACGGGCCAATTTCTGAAGTTAGAGTGGCCAAGATTGATGGGAATTTGGTAATCAACCCTAAGCCGAATGATCTCGAAAGAGCATCTTTGGAATTCATCGTAGCAGGTTCTTTGGATTACATCCTTATGGTAGAGGGTGAAGCCAATGAAATCCATGAGGATGAAATGGTTGAAGCCATGCAGTTCGCTCATGAAGAAATTAAGAGACATTGCCAGATTCAGCTCGAGCTGACAAAGGCAGTGGGTAAGGAAGAAAAGAGAGAGTACAATCACGAAAAGTCTGATCCTGCTCTTTTCGATAAAATGAAGTCTGAGCTTTACGACAAGCTATACGCTGTGGTAAGCAAGCAAATCGCAAACAAGTCTGAGAGAAGTGCTTTGGTTAAAGAGATCAAGGATGAGTTTATCGAAAGTCTTGGCGAAGAGCATGAATTCGAAGAGTCCTTAGTTGGACCTTATTTTGGAAAAATTCATAAAGAGGCAGCGAGAAATCTAACCTTGAATGAGAAGAAGAGATTGGATGGAAGAAAGTTGAACGAAGTTCGAGATATCTGGTCTGTAGTTGATTACTTGCCTTCTGCTCATGGTTCTGCAGTATTTACCAGAGGTGAGACTCAATCCGTAACAACTTGTACTTTGGGTACTAAGATGGATGAGCAAATGGTAGATGGAGCGATGATCTCCGGATATAATAAGTTCTTCCTTCACTATAACTTCCCAGCTTTCTCTACCGGTGAGGTAAGACCAAATAGAGGTCCGGGAAGAAGAGAAGTGGGTCACGGTAACCTTGCCATGAGAGCACTTAAAAAAGTGGTTCCTTCTGATGAAGAAAATCCATACACTATTCGTGTGGTTTCTGACATTCTTGAATCCAATGGGTCTTCATCTATGGCTACTGTATGTGCAGGTTCATTAGCCCTGATGGATGCTGGTATTCAAATCAAGGCTCCAGTAACAGGAATCGCCATGGGAATGATCTCCGATAGCGAAACTGGAAACTATTCTATCCTTTCTGATATCCTTGGAGACGAAGATCACCTAGGAGATATGGACTTTAAAGTAACCGGTACTTCGAAAGGTATCACTGCTTGTCAGATGGATCTTAAAGTGGAAGGATTGGATTACAACGTTCTTAAAGAAGCTTTGTATCAAGCGAAGGAGGGTAGACTACATATCCTGGATAAGATTAATGAAACTTTGGCGGAACCAAAACCAGATTTGAAGCCACATACTCCGAGATCTTTCCAGATGTTCATTCCTAAGGAGCTTATCGGAGCGGTTATTGGACCTGGAGGAAAAGTTATTCAGGAAATCCAGAAGGATACTGAAACTACTATCGTTATTGAAGAGATCGATAATCAGGGTAAGATTGCCATCTTCTCTGCGAATCAGGATAATATGGATGCAGCTTTGGCCAGAATTAAAGCCATCGTCGCTCAGCCAGAAGTTGGAGAGACGTATACCGGTAAGGTGAAGAATATTCAGCCATTTGGAGCATTTGTGGAATTTATGCCTGGAAAAGATGGTTTACTACATATATCAGAAATCAAATGGGAGCGAGTAGAGTCTATGGACGGTGTATTCGAGCCAGGAGAAGAGATCGTAGTGAAGCTTATTGACATTGATAAGCGTACCGGGAAGTTCAAGCTTTCAAGAAAAGTATTGTTGCCAAAGCCTGAAAAAAAAGCTGAGGACAAAAAGTAAATATCAGCTCAATAATGTGTACTTTATTGGGCTATTAACTAGACAAATACAAAAAATAATCTGAATGAGGCAGCTAAAAATTAGCAAGCAGATTACCAATAGAGAGAGTCAGTCTCTCGATAAATATCTTCAGGAAATAGGTAAAGTAGACCTTTTAACTGCTGATGAAGAGGTGGTTTTAGCTAAGCGAATTCGTGAGGGAGATCAGCTCGCACTCGAAAAGCTTACCAAAGCAAACCTTAGATTTGTGGTATCTGTGGCAAAGCAGTATCAAAATCAAGGCCTTTCTCTAGGTGACCTTATTAATGAAGGAAACCTTGGTCTGATCAAAGCCGCGCAACGTTTTGATGAAACAAGAGGATTTAAGTTTATTTCTTATGCTGTTTGGTGGATTCGTCAATCAATTCTTCAGGCTCTAGCAGAGCAATCCAGGATTGTACGTCTTCCCTTGAACAGAGTGGGGTCTTTGAATAAAATAAGCAAGACCTTTAGCGAACTTGAGCAAAAATTCGAAAGGGAACCATCTCCTGAAGAACTTGCCGAGGTTCTAGAAGTAACTGCAAACGAGGTAGTTGATACCATGAAGATTTCTGGTAGACACGTTTCCATGGACGCGCCTTTTGTTCAAGGTGAAGAGAATAGCCTTTTGGATGTACTAGAAAACGATGGAGATGAAAAGCCAGACGATGGCTTGATGAATGACTCTCTTCGTAAAGAAGTACAAAGAGCACTGTCTACTTTGACTCAAAGAGAAGCAGATGTTATTACTCTTTACTTCGGATTGAATGGTGAGCATGCTATGACCCTCGAAGAGATCGGAGAGAAGTTTAATCTTACTCGTGAAAGAGTAAGACAAATAAAGGAAAAAGCCATAAGGCGATTGAGGCATACTTCAAGAAGTAAGACCTTGAAACCTTACTTAGGATAAAGTAAAAAGGGGTTTTTTTAAAGCCCCTTCTTTTTTTGCCATAATTATCAAAAATATTTTCTAAGCTTGATCTGCTTTGGGAATTTTAACACCCCCAAATGTGGTTAATGCTTAGAAATAACAAAATTTGTGATCTTAAATCAGTTTCAAAATGAGTCAAGAAACGGAAAAAGTTAAAGTTCTAATCGTAGGATCTGGTCCAGCAGGCTATACAGCTGCTATTTATGCATCTAGGGCGGGATTGTCACCTGTTCTGTACACAGGTGGACAGCCGGGTGGTCAATTGACTATCACTAATGATGTTGAGAATTATCCTGGATACCCTGATGGGGTAATGGGGCCTGAGATGATGGAAGATTTCCGTAAGCAGGCAGAGCGATTTGGAACTGATGTTCGTTTTGGTCTTGCTACTTCTGTGGATTTTGATTCTACTCCTAGAAAAGTAACTATTGATGAGCAAAAGGTCATCGAAGCTGATACAGTTATCATCTCTACAGGTGCCTCTGCAAAATGGCTTGGAATCGAGAGCGAAACCCGTTTGAATGGTAAGGGGGTTTCAGCTTGTGCCGTTTGTGATGGATTCTTTTTTAGAGGTCAGGATGTGGCTATTGTCGGTGCAGGGGACACTGCATGTGAAGAGGCTTCATATCTTTCTAATATCTGTAATAAGGTGTACATGCTTGTAAGAAGAGATGAAATGCGTGCTTCTCAGATTATGCAAAAGCGTGTGATGAGCAATCCAAAGATTGAAATTCTATGGAATACGGAAACAGATGAGATTCTTGGAGATGATGAAGTAAGCGGAGTAAGAATTTTCAATAACAAAACTCAAGAAAAATCGGAACTGGCAGTTTCTGGCTTTTTTGTTGCTATAGGTCACCAGCCAAACACCGATATATTCAAAGATTTTCTGCACATGGATGATGCAGGCTATTTGAAGACTATCCCAGGAACCACCAAGACCAATCTAGAAGGCGTTTTTGCTTGCGGCGATGCACAAGATAATGTGTACCGACAAGCAGTCACTGCTGCCGGAACAGGATGTATGGCGGCTCTTGATGCAGAAAGGTTTTTGGCAGAACTAGAAACTGCTTAAGCCCCAATTAATGAGACCTTTTGTTCTCTCTTTATTCTTAGGAATTTTATTTCTGACTGGATCATTACAAGTCCAGGCTCAAATCTTCCCTAAGATTATTAAGAAGGACAGGTCTGATACGATTCAGCCTGCACCCAGGAAGAATATAGAATTGGGTGGATTTGACCAGTCTGCTTTCCTTCGTGAGTTAACCTCAAGAACTGATTCCCTACTTTTCAAAAATGAGGTTGATTTATCCAGACCAAAATCCATAGTAGACGATTCGCAAGATTTTATGATATGGGCTCCTACCAACAAGTTGGTAAGGGTATCCGAACAAATTTTAATTGATAGTATTTGGGTGACTGCCTATGAGCATTATGAGCCTTGGGATAGTAAAAAGATCGATATTTATGATTTTGACCCGGTGACCTATCAGGATACCGTTAACCTTAGGCTTTATGATTCCTTTTTTGGCTATGACTGGAAAATGCCTCTGGATAAAACTCCTGTTACATCTAGATTCGGATTCAGATGGGGGAGAAGACATCTGGGTACAGATTTGGATTTGATAACTCGAGATCCCGTGTATGCCGCTTTTGACGGAATTGTAAGGATCAGATCATATAATCGATATGGATTTGGTTATTACCTGGTTTTAAGGCACAAAAATGGACTTGAGACAGTATATGGCCATTTATCCAAATTTCTGGTTGAGGTAGGTCAAGAAGTCAAGGCAGGGGAACAAATTGCTAAAGGCGGTAATACCGGAAGGAGCACAGGCTCTCACCTGCATTATGAGCTCAGATATCGAGGAATCGCGTTCAACCCTGAAATCGTTTACGACTTCGATAATTACGACATAAAGTCTGAATACCTTGAGATAACTCCTGAGACTTTTGGCTACATTGCTAAGGCTCGAGCTGCTACTTATCATAGGGTGAGACGAGGAGAAACATTGGGGGCAATTTCAAGGAGATATCGTGTCCCTATTTCCCAAATAACGAGATTAAGCGGAATTTCTTCCAGATCTATCTTGAGGATAGGTCAAAGACTTAGAATTCAATAAGAATGGAAAAACTTGATATACTTGTTTTTGCTGCACATCCTGATGATGCCGAATTGGGATGTTCTGGTACGATTGCTTCTCAGGTGGCAAAGGGTAAGAAGGTTGGAATTGTCGATTTGACAAAGGGTGAGATGGGAACTCGAGGTACCCCTGAAATCCGAATGAAAGAAGCTGATGAAGCCGCAAAAATCCTTGGCTTAACCGCCAGGGAAAACATGGGTTTTAAAGATGTTTATTTTAAGGATGATGAGGCCCACAGAATAGAATTAGTTAAGATAATCCGCAAATATCGTCCTGAGATGGTCATCGCTAATGCGATAGAAGACAGGCACCCAGATCATGGAAAAGGTTCAAATCTAGCGACTAATGCTTGTTTCATGAGTGGACTTAGAAAAATTGAGACAACTTTTGAAGGCGAAGCTCAAGATCCTTGGAGGCCAAAACATGTTTATCATTTCATTCAGAATAACTATATCGAGCCTGACTTCATCGTGGATATTTCGGACTTCTGGGAAACAAAGGTGAAAAGCATACTCGCTTATCAATCTCAGTTCTTTGATCCAGATAGTAAAGAACCCGCGAGCTTTATTTCTGATCCGGAATTCTTACCATTTATCGAAGCGAGGGCACGGGATTTCGGTCACAGAATTCTAACGATTTACGGAGAAGGATTTACTTCAGAGCGATATATCGGGATTGAAGATTTGTTTGACTTGAAATAATTTTAGGGAGCTAATCTTTCCCTTATCCAGGCACCTTCAGGATTCTTATTGTAAGATATTCGATCATGAAGTCGACTCGGCCTACCTTGCCAAAATTCAATTTGAGTTGGAGTGAGCCTAAAACCACCCCAGTGTGGGGGTCTTGAGATTTTTTCCGATTCAAATCTATTTTGCAATTCCTTAATATTATCTTCCAGAATCTGACGGGATTCTATCACTTGGCTTTGTGGAGAAGCCCATGCTCCAATTTGCGAACCAATTGGTCTAGAAAAAAAATAGCTGTCTGACTCTTCTGCAGACACTTTCGAGACTCGCCCATTGACCCGCACTTGTCTTTCTAATTCAGGCCAGAAAAAGGTGAGGGATGCATTAGGGTTTTTAGTAAGCTCTTGTCCCTTTTCACTCAGGTAATTGGTGAAAAAAACAAAACCTTCATCTAACTCCTTCAGAAGTACTATTCGTCCATTAGGAAATCCTTCTGCTGAAATAGTGGAAAGTGTCATGGCATTGACCTCGAGTACTTCAGCATTTACAGCCTCCTTTAGCCACTTATGAAACTGAGTTAAAGGATTATCATCTACATCGTTGATTTCTAATGATTTAAGGGAGTAATCCTTCCTGATTGAGGCGATATCCATGGTTTTCGTGCTCTGTTAATTTTGTATTATAAAATTACCCTACGCATGGGATTTATAAAATTATCATCTATATTTTTAAATCAGACGCTCAGCAGTCGGAATGGAAAAAAAGACCGAACATACGCCAGTAGCAGGGGATCTATTGATTTCGGAGCCCTTTCTTCAAGATCAGAATTTTGTACGATCTGTAGTGCTTCTGTGTGACCATAACGAGGAAGGAAGTTTCGGCTTTGTTATGAATAAACCTTCTATCCTTAGACTGAGCGAAATCGTTCAAAGCCTTGATTTTTTGGATAAAGAAGTTTTTGTTGGCGGCCCAGTGGAACAAAACACCCTTCACTTTGTCTACTTAGGTGAAAAGCAATTAGAGGGTAGCGTATCCGTTGGAGATCAGATTTGGTGGGGTGGTGATTTCGACCAGTTGGTGGAAAAACTTAAGCTTAATCAAATGGATCTTGACCGAGTTAGGTTTTTCATAGGTTATAGCGGTTGGGGAGCTGGACAGTTGCAAGATGAAATGAACGAGGAAACTTGGATTTTATGTCATGAAAACATTGACGAAAACTCCTTTGAATCAACTCCTGAAGATCTTTGGAAAGGACTTCTGAAGAATATGGGAGGGGAGTTTAGACTAATCGCAAATTATCCGCGTGACCCGCGTTTAAATTAGTCAAAATCCATACATTTGCTCATTGTAAGTAAGAATAGAGTTCTATTTGTATGACTGAGAAAAGTAAGGAATTGTCTGATGACAAGGTGACTCAGAACGCTCTACAGCAGGGCGAAGCGAGTAATGAGATTTCAAAAGAAGAGGGTAAAATTGAAGAAAAGGTTGAGGAAACCAATTCAGCAAAAACGGAATCGAAAGTAGAGGAAGTCTCTTCTGCGGTTGAAGAGATCGAGAAAGATGTTGATGCGGTTACTCCAGAGACAAAGCCGGAAGACAAAGCTTCTGAGACAGAGGTGAATCCGGAAGTAGTGAGCTCTACTTCTGAGGATAATTTGACAGAAGATCTAGGAGAAAAATTGGATAGCGGAGCTTCTGAAGCTTTAGAGGCGTCCAAAACTGTCGAAAAAACGGATGAGCCTGAAGCGGTTTCAGAAGTGATCGAGGCTGATCATTCTGAAGATGCTCAGAATTCCGAACCAGAAGAAATCAAGGAAGAAAGCGAGATTGAGGAAGAGGTTGAAGAAGAAGTTGATCTCACTAACCTTTCAAAATCAGAATTACTTACTTTGCTGAGAGAGAAGGTTTTAGCAGATAGACCTTCATCTGTTGATCGATTAATTCATGAAATAAAGGCTACCTACACGGCAATTACTGATACCGAGCAAAAGGAAGCCCTCATTAAGTTTAAAGAGGAGGGTGGTTCAGCAGATGATTTTGATTATAAGCCATCTGACGAGGATAAGCTCTTCGATACATTCTATTTCGAGTTTAGGAGAAAAGTAAACTCCGCTAGAAAGGAAGCCGAGAAGCAAAAAGAGAAAAATTATGAGTTAAAGAACGAGCTTCTTGGAAAATTGAGAGAGTTGGTGGATGGAGAAGAAACCACTCTTAGCATGAATGCTATAAAAGGAATACAAGAGGAGTGGAAAGCCATAGGGCCAGTTCCAAATGCTCATAACAGAAGTCTCTGGGCTAGCTACAATGCCTTAATGGATCGCTTTTATGACAATAGAAGCATCTATTTTGAGCTCAAAGAGCTTGATCGACAAAAGAACCTCAAAGGCAAAACCGCTCTTTGTGAAAAGGCTGAAGCTTTAAAGGATGAGCCAGATCTTCAAACTGCGATCAAGGCTTTGAATGAGCTTCACGAGGAGTACAAGCACATTGGACCTGTACCACGTGAACAACAAGAATCCCTGTGGCAAAGATTTAAAGCTGCATCTGATGCCGTCTATGATCGAAGAAAGGAATTTTACGATAGCCAAAAGGAGGTTTTTCAAGAGAATCAGGAGCAGAAAGAGAAACTCATTGAGGCGCTAAAAGAATTCGTAGGTTTCAATTCTGATAGAATTAAGGAGTGGAATACTAAGACGAAAGATATTCTAGCTATTCAGAAGTCCTGGGAACAGATAGGACCAGTTCCAAGAGAAGCTGGTAAAGAAATCAATAAAAACTTCTGGGCGAGTTTTAAACAGTTCTTCCATAACAAGAACCAGTTTTTCAGAAAGCTGGATGAGGTTAGAGCTAATAATCAGCAAAAAGCAGAGGAGCTAATTTCTAAGGCTGAGGAGCTTAAAGAAAGTACTGATTGGCAGAAGACTGCTAACCAAATGATCGGCCTTCAAAAGGAATGGAAGACTTTAGGCCCAACACCTGAAAAGACTAGAGATAGTTTATACAAGCGCTTTAAATCAGCTTGCGATACGTTCTTTGAGAATAGAAGAAATGCTAACAAGGCTAGTAATTCAGAATACGAGGAAAATCTAAAGCTTAAGAAGGAGGTTTGTCAAAAAATAATTGCAGCATCAAGTGAGGCTGATCCCAATGAAGAAGCATTAGCAGGCTTGGTTGATGAATTTAATAGTATTGGATTTGTTCCACGTAAGAACATGAAAGAAATCCAATCTGAATTCAAAGCTGCGGTAGATACCTATATCGAAAAGCTTGATACCGAAGGATTTGATCGTGAAAACTTCTTATTCAAGCTCAATTTGACTAAGATTCAATCTGATCCAAATGCCTCCAGAACGATAAGTAAGAAGGAGCATGGAATCCGTCGGCAGATTTCGGAATTGGAGAATAATATCTCACTTTGGCGAACAAATCTTGAGTTTTTCTCAGCTTCAAAAACGGCGGATAAACTTCGTGATCAGTTTGATGTAAAGATTCAAAAGGCCGAGGATGAAATCCAGAAATTAAAGCAAAAACTAGCTATTTTACGGGATTTGTAAATTAATCCTCCTCACTCTTAGAGAGATATAATTTTTCTTCAGGAGTAGCTTGGAGCAAATGAAGTAAGCATATATATTTGCACCACGTTTAAGGAAAAAGCCTCCTTAGCTCAGCTGGTAGAGCAACTGACTTGTAATCAGTAGGTCATTGGTTCGATCCCGATAGGAGGCTCTTTGATTATCAGGCACTTAGAGTTATTTTTCTCTAAGTGCCTTTTTTCATTTTCACACAATTTTCACACAAAACAGTAAAAAGTATCATTTTGCCCCTGAATTTCCGGGTGAAAAAACGGTGCTTTTTTTACGTATTTTAAATCGTTTTTTAAGGCCGGATATTAGCGGAGGCCTCCAGGCTGGTAAATAATCTGTGAAGCTGTGAGATCAAATAAATCCTTTCTTCTTTGCAGTCTGGAGGCAAGTGACCGGCTCTTGCGGTTTCTTCCATCAGGTCAAAAAGAAAAATTTTGGTTTCTTCAATGATGTCATCTGAAAGGCTCAAATAATACGCTAAAGGCTCCCAGGGTTGTTTTTGGTTCTTCATGATCTCGGTATTTTTTCTCCAAGGTCTAAAACATGATACATACTGCTAACTGAATTTCCATCACTGGGTAATCAATTTTTTCTGTTAGAAATGTTTGTCAATAATGTTAGTCATCCATGTAAGCCGTGACATTCTATGGTATGGTTTAGCCCTAATTTTCAAATTCCCAATTTTGCACCTATACGTGAAGTGTTAACCACAACGGTTTGGGAGAGAAATAATTTAGAGATAATCACTACCCCTGGGCTATGGTCATCAGGATAGGTGGGGGGAGGCCTCCACTGGATAGTACCTTGATGTTTGTTTTGTTTGCTTAGAATGTTGGGGAGGGATCCAGGATAAGTGGTAAGTCCAAAAGTCAGAAACTTAGAAATCAATTTCAAATTCAATCAGATAGACGCCAAAGGCGTTTTTATTCTTTTTGATTATGTATTTATTCTCTCTTTATTCTTGGTAGGTGAATTTGCCGGGGAGGGTAGGCGAATCTGTTGGGGAGGGTAGGCGAATCTGTTGGGGAGGGTAGGCGAATTTGCCAGTGAAAAAAGTTTACCGTTGGTGCAAATGGTTCTCATCATTCTTTTTCATCTGCGATCATTCCTTTACGAATCAGCTTGGGCAAGGCATCTTCCAATTCCTTTGAATTCACTCTAGTGGATAGTTCTCTTTTGGTTAATGGGGGGTAGGCGAATTTGCCTACCCTTATTGGGTACCAATCTAGAAATGGATTCTGAATAAGACTTAATGATTTTTCAGTCAATAGAATTCTTCTCTGGGTTACTTCAAAATAATCCTTTCGCCTTATGATCCATTCTTTTTTCTCCAGGCTCCCAAGTATCGTATTAATTGTATCTGAACTTTTACTCAGCCGGATCCCCATAGTTTTGTTGCTTTCAGTGGAGGATTCCTTAGCAAGCCTACATTTATATTGAATCTCAAACAATAGTATCTTCTCAGCATCTGAAAGACCAGGCTCCCAAAATATATTGTGAGGATAAAGCTTTATTTCTTCCTGATCTTGCCTCATCTCAAAACAGTTTCTTTTGCGATGCTTGCTTTGGATCAATAGCATAGTAGAAATACACTAGTTTCCCGGTATACTCGCAACTATCCTGCTTTTCAATTCCTACCTGCTTTTTTTCCTGCAGCTGGTTTAAAATACTTGTGAGGTTATTGGCTCTCAGATTCAATCTTTCCTCTAGTTGCCTCCTTGAAAAACATTTCAATGGAGAGGATAGCAAAAAGGAATATACTTTTTCAATCTGGGTGAATCTATCAGGATCTCTCTCTAATGCCTCCCATGCAATTGCCTGGGTAACGCTAGTTTCTCTCCCTGCCTTGCTTCCATAATTTCCAAGTATCGGGGTTATGTCAGTTTGTCCTGGGATAGCCTTATAGAAGGCCTCCACGCTTCCCGGGATACTATTGACCTTAGACTGGTCTATTTCTATTTTGTGAAGCTTTAGAAGCCCCTTTAGGATACTTTGCATCTGGTTAATCATTATTCCTGTTGTCCTCTCCAGTTGCTTTGCTGTGAAGCTTTGAGGATAGTTCTTTTTCAGGAATGCGAATACCCTGATTCTTTTCTGGGGTAACGTGTTTTTCATTTTATCAACTGTTTAAAGTTTTACGTTAAGTGAGGACTAAATGAAGGGGTAAGAACAACCTGAGAGGGGTGACCGTATCAAATACAAAAAATCGTATCTTTGGCTAAGGCCTCCACTAGCAAGTGCATGGCTGTTTCTCTAAGCCCCTTTTTTTAGCCGAAAAGGGGCTTAAATTTTATTCTCTAGCTTTTCGATTATCCCGGTCTCGATCCACTTTAACAGGGCGGTTTTTTCAAACCAAAGCTTCCCATCTCTTTTGATGTGGGGTATCTGTTTTTTCCCTGCCTTGATGTAAATGGTCTGGGGCTTGTATCCGGTAATCGTACTTGCAAAATCAACTCCTCCCCATTCCTTTTGATGGGTTCCTGTTGCTTTGGGTTGATTCAGCTTTTGCACTTGGTATGTCAGTGCATCTATTTTGCTGTTGAGAATTTCAAAGGGGTTTGATAAGTTATTCATTGTTTTTTTCAGTTTTGGATTCTGAAATAAAGGTCATGAATAGGGTTCTGGATGTCAGGGACAGAAAAATGGAAAATTTTGTCTATTTCTGTCCTTACTGATTATCAGGGTGTTAGGAGGTTAAATTGCACTCTTATTTTTTTCCCAGTGAGATTTTAAATTGTCGTAAACTGCTATGTCTTGAAAAGCTTCTTGGTGATCATTTAGAGGATCTTTCCCATCAGGACTATCAAAATTTAAACGGTATCCATGCTGGTAAAAAAGTGCATAGGTGCAAAGTATCACTTGCTTATTTTGAAATGTAGTTGTTGGATTTTTGCCTTTAAGAATGGCCTCCACGGATGGGAAGGCTTTTTGAATTTTTAGTTTGTTTGACGTTAAGGATTTCTCAATTTCTTTGAGTTCCTGGAGTTTTTCAGCCGGTGTGTCATCCATGGGATTTTCACTTTCCAATTCCTTTCTTATCCATCCTCCAAAGTAACTAAGAAGATGCTGGGGTAAATCTGCATTCTTACCTTTGCCAAAGTTCAATGTGATTTTCTCGAGCTTTGAAAAATCCATGCTTAGAATTTTCTCCAGGCTTTGGAAGTAAGCCCGGTTTTCTGCTATCATTTTTAGACTTTGAGGATGTGGAGACGGAGAGGTTGGAATGAAATTCTGTTGATAAAAGAAAAGCTCATGTAAGGCCTTCCCGGCTCCCCAATGTTTCAGGAAAGGGTAAAGGTCAAGGAAATTATTTTGCTCCACTTCAAACTTTGGACTTCTGATAATTGCATCTGTTGATGTATCCCAAATTCCTATCTTTTGAAGTAGCTCCATGTCAGGATCCAGTCTCATAATAGCGAATCACTTATTTCCTTAATTCGCTGGTCATTCAGACTGTCAATGTAATTCCGGGTGGTATTTAGGCTGGTATGACCTAAAGCCTCTGAAATGTCCTGTACTGATGCCCCCCCCTTGTTTATGGCAATAGTAGCAAATGAATGTCGGGCAACGTATGTCGTAAGTTTCAAGGGTAAGTTTAAAGCCTCCCCAATTTCTTTGAGCTTGGAGTTTGTCTTCTTGGTGAAGTCTTGAATTCGCCTAGTTTCTTGCTGAGCTGTGAGATCTCTGGATAAGATAGGGAATAGATAGGCCTGGGGTGATCTGTCTGGGTTCCTCCACTGCTCTATAATGTTTAGGCTCTCGGGTCTTAGTCCTGTTTTGATAGGGGT